>NZ_QJUM01000023.1 GCF_004327355.1 Phytopseudomonas dryadis | reverse complement strand
AGAGGTGTATAAGAGACAGGGGCGGGGCTCATCTACCAGCCCAGGTGGACGCGTAACGCGGCCAAAGGCCGGCGCAGCAGGTAGCTGATCAGCAGGGTGCGTTCGCCATACAGCTTGGCCGTGCCCTTGAGACCGACCCGCAGGCGCGGGTCGGCCTGGTCGAAACCGGCCTGCAGGCGGTAGGCCATGCTGCCGTCCGCGCTCGCCGAGGCGCGGTAGCCATAGCGCTGCAGCGTGGCCGGCATGGGGCTGCCGGGCTGGCTGTTGAGGAACAGCAGCACTTCGGCGCCGGGCTGCAGGGCGATGGCATCGGCCACCGGCAACTGGATTTCCAGGCGCGTGTCGTGCGGGTCGGCGACCTGCATGATGCGCTCGCCCAGGGTCACCGGGCGGCCGATCCAGTCGCTGGGGTCGTCGAAGATCGCCACGCCATCGCGCGGCGCCAGGATCAGGCTGCGCTGCAGGCTGTCCTGCAGGAAGGCCTGGTCGGCGCGGGCCTGGTCGCGGCGGGTGATCAGCTCGGCCAGGGCGGCCTTGGCGCGCTCGTCGAACAGCGCCTGCTGACGCGTCTGGCGCAGTTGCGCATCGGCCGCGGCCAGGGTCTGCCGGGCCGATTCCAGACGGCTTTCCAGTTCGCGACGGTCCAGTTGCACCAGCGGCTCGCCGCTCTTCACCGCCTGGTTGGGTTGCACCAGGATACGTTCGACCACCGCCTGCTGGGGCGCGCGCAGCACCGCCGGCTCACGGGGCATGACCTCGGCCGGCGCCAGGACGGTCTGGTGTACCGGCAGCAGGGCCAGCAGCAGGGCCAGCGCTGCCGCCACCAGCAGCAGCCGGCGTGGGCGCACGCGCAGCAGACTGCCGGCCGTGCGTTGGCGGGCGCCGAGCAGGCTGGCCCAGGCGTGGGCATAGGCGTCCTGCAGCAGCTCGAGCAGGGCCCGTTGCGAACGCGCCAGCGTCTGTTCGCGGTTGAGCAGCAGGCTGCCGAGCACTCGGCCGTCGCGGCTTTGCAGCGGTACCCGCAGCAGCTGCGGCGCCAGGTATTCCTGCCACTCGGCGTGCGCCCCTGGCGCTGCGTCGGCGACGCCCAGTTCGCGCACTTCGCCGGCCCAGGGCTGCTGATCCCAGTGCCGGCACAGACGGCCGAGAAACAGCATCAGCGGCGCATTGGCCTCCACCTGGGCGAGCCCGGAGCAGGCGCTGATGCGGCCGCTGTCGGCGCGCCAGAGAAAGGCTTCCCGATAATCGAGCAACTGACGGGTGTCGTTGACCATCAGGAAGCCGAGGCTGGCGGCATCGTCCTGGGCACGGGCGCGCCGTTCGAGTTGCAAGAGCACGGCCATGCGTTCGGCACGCTTGTCGTGCAGGGGCGCGACGCTGGCGTTCATGGGCCGTCCGTCGGCGCTTGCAGGTGCGCCACGCCGCTCATGCCCGGCAACAGACCGGCGCTGTCGCCGGTGATGCGGGCGAAGACCTTGAGCGACTGGCTGAGCGGGTCGATGGCCGCGCCCAGGCGTTCGACCTGGGCCGGGTAGCGTTGCCCGGTTTCATCCAGTTGCACCTCGAAATCGACGCCGGCCTTCAGCCAGGACAACCAGGCCGACGGCACGATCAATTCCAGTTGATAGGCGCTGTCGTCGTAGATCGCCAGCAGCTCGGTACCTTCGGCGACATGCTGCCAGCGTTGCGCCATGCGCTGCGAAACGCGCCCGGCGAAGGGCGCATCGAGGGTGCAGCGCCCGAGCATGGCGCGGCCCACGCCGCTGTCCGCCTGGGCCACGGCCAGGTCGGCCTGGGCCTGGGCGACCTCGGCCTGGCTGATGGATTCCAGGGCATCGAGGCGCTTGGCCACGTCCAGTTTCTTCTGCGCCCCGCGCTGGGCGGCTTCGCTGCGGGTGAGCTGGGCGCGTTGCACCGAGCAGTCGAAGGCCGCCAGCCGCTGGCCTGCCTTGAAGCGTTCGCCTTCCTTGATCGTCAGTTCGGTGAGCTTGCCGCTGATCTCGCTGGACAGCACCGTCTGGCGGATCGGGCTGAGCTGCACGCGCAGTTCGCCACCCGGCTCATCGGCATGGGCGAAGTTGGCCGCGGTGGCGATCAGGATGGCCAGGATGGAGGACCAGCGGCCCTCCCTGGCAAGCGCCCGGTCAGCGGCCATTGACCTGCTCCAGCGGAACCAGTTCGGCACCGCGCAGCGAGCCGAGGCTTTCCCACATATCCAGGCGCAGGGTTCTGGGCTGCGCCTGCACCGCCTGGGCGACCAGCGGCGTGGCCGCTGCGGCGCTGACCTGGGGCGTGGCCACGCCGTAGGCGTTTTGCTGGGCGGCGGCGATGCCGGCCGGGACCACGCCCTGGCCCTGGTTCAGGCGCACGGCGTTGCCGGCGATGGCGCGGGTCAGCTCATCGACGCTGCTGCCGGCGATGCGCTGCGGCAGCGGGTCGAGGCCGGCGGCCTGGTACACCGCGCCGTGGGCGACCTGCAGCTCGGCGAAGGCACGGTCGCGGGTGCGCGTGGCCAGCACCGTCTCGGTGGCGGTGCGCACGCGTTCCAGGCGGCTCTGCGCCTGGCTGGAGAAGGCGCTCTCGCTCTGCCGCAGGATGCCGCGCTGCACCTGCTGCAGCTCGTTGGAGCGGGCGAACACCTGGCTGGAGCGCTCGAACTCGCGCCAGGCCACGTTGACCTGGGTGAGCACCGCCATGCGCATGGCCTGGCGGCGCAGTTCGGCGACTTGCAGGCGGGCTTCGCCGGTCTTCTTCACGGCCGGGTAGGCCAGCACGTTGAACAGGTTCCAGCTGACCTGCATGCCGGCGTCGGCCCAGTTGTCGTTGACCAGGTAGCTGTTGCTGTCGTAGTTGGCGCCGACGAACAGGTTGGCGCCGGGCAGCAGCTTGAGCATGGCGGCGCGGGTTTCCAGCACGGCGTTGCGCGCCTGGTAGCTTTCGCTGCGGATTTCCGGGCGCTGGGTCATGGCGGTGACTTCCAGGTCGGCCAGGTTGTAGGCCAGGCCCGGCTGGGTGTAGCTGGCATCGCTGGGCAGTACCAGGCTGAACGGGGTGGCTGGCGGCAGGTTCATCAGGCTGGCCAGGCGCGCCTTGGACACGGCCAGTTCGCCTTCCACCACTTCCAGCTGGCGGATCATTTCCAGCAGGCTCTTCTGGTAGCGCAGCGATTCCAGCGGCGGCACCAGGCGCTGGCGCTCGGTCTGCCGCGCCTGTTCCAGGGCACCGCGGGCGTCGCTCAGGGCACGCTGCACCTCCGGCTGCAGGCGCTCGGCGCTGGCCGCCTGCCAGTAGGCTTCACGCACCTGCTGGACGATGTCGGCGACCACCTTGCGCCGCGCCTCCTCGGCGGCCAGCACCTTGTTGGCCTGGGCCTTGGCGCTGAAGTAGCTGACCCCGAAGTCGAGCACGTTCCACGACAGGCGCAGGTTGGCGTCGCGGCTGGAGCGGTCGCTGCTGGTGGACGGCTCGAGGGACTCCTGGCCGGTGGTGACCGACTCGCTGGACGAACCGGCGACGTTGTCGCGTCCGCGCCAGCCGGCCGTGGCGGCCAGTTGTGGCAGCAGGTTGAGGTTGCTGACCGCCAGGCTGTTGTCTTCCAGCGCACGCTGCATCAGGCCCAGGCGCTGCTGCAGGTTGTACTTCACGGCCCGGGCCATGGCCTCGTCCAGGCTGATGGCGCGGGTCACCGGTTCCTGGCTGTCGAACATGGCGCGGCGATCCTGCTGCGCTTCGGCCAGTTGCTGCTCGGGGGTGAGTGCTTCCGGCGTGATGGCACAGGCGGACAGGCCCATGGCGGCACAAGCGATGGCCAGGCGCAGGGTGGAGCGGTTGAAAGCGTTGCAGTTCATTTATCGAAGATCCTTGGCAGTGTTCAGGCAATGTGGCGTGGAGTGACAGCGACCGGCTCCCCAGCCAGGTCACTGAGTTGCTCGAGCAGATCGAGGGCCTCGCTGAGCAGGGCGCCGGAGCTGTCCTGGCGCAGGCGCTCGGGCAGCGACTCGGCCTGTGGCGCGGTTGGCGGCGCGGCTTTGTCGGGCACGCCCTCGCCACGGATTTCCACCGGCGTGCGCTGTTCCCTGCCGTCCGCATCGCGGCTGATCAGGAGCAGGCGCAGCACGCCGTCGCGTTGCAGGCGCGCACTGTCGATGCGCAGCTCGCCGCTGCGCACGTCGAACGCGGCCCAGCTCGGCAGCGGCAGGCCATTGGCCAGGGTGACGCGTTGCGGCGTGGCGCCATCGGGCAGCGCGCCGGGCAGGCTCAGGCTGACGCTGCGGCCGCTGCCGCCGTTCAGCTCGACGCTGGCGCGCAGGGTGCCGCCGACGAAGCTGAAACTGCCGCCGTCGAAGCCCGGGTAGCCGCTGTCGCTCAGCACCCGGTCGGCGCCGGCGAGCTGCTGGGCCAGCGACGTGCGGTCGTCGCTCAGGCCGCTGCCGCTGGCGCGGAGCAGGGCCGGCTCGTTCGCCGCCGAACCTTCCAGCGCGAAGAGGTCGGGGGCCAGGGCCGGGCCGCCGAAACCGGAGCCGCCCGGGATGGCGGGGCGAGGCTGGAAGCCGGTCCTCAGTTCCGGTGCTGCCGGATCGCCGGATTCCGTTGCAGCGGCGCCGGCGACGACCAGGGTCAGGCTGCGTTCGGCGCTGGCACCGGCGGGATCGGTGACCTTGAGGGTCAGCACGATCTCGCCGGCGGCGGTCGGTGTGCCCGCAATGCTGCGCGTGGCCGGATCGAAGTTCAGCCCCTCGGGCAGGCCCTCGACGCTCCAGGCCAGGGTATCGCCATCGGCATCGCTGAACAGGCTCTCGGGCAGGGTGACGCTGTAGGCTTCGCCGGCGCTGGCTTCGGCCAGCGCGTAGTCGCCATCGCCGGTGACCGGCGCGCTGTTCTCGGCGGCGGCCTCGGCCACGCTCAGGGTCAGGTTGCGCTCGGCGCTGGCACCGGCGGGATCGGTGACCTTGAGGGTCAGCACGACCTCGCCGGCGGCGGTCGGTGTGCCCGCAATGCTGCGCGTGACTGGATCGAAGCTCAGCCCCTCGGGCAGGCCCTCGACGCTCCAGGCCAGGGTATCGCCATCGGCATCGCTGAACAGGGTCTCGGGCAGGGTGACACTGTAGGCTTCGCCGGCGCTGGCACCGGCGAGGGCGTAGTCGCTATCGCCGACGACCGGCACGCTATTGCCCGCCTCCGCGGCGTTGATGGCGATGGTGGTGGTGGCCGTGCCGCCGTTGCCGTCGGAATCGCTGTAGGACACGCTGAGGGTGACGCTCTCGCCGCCGTCGCCGCCGTCGCCGCCGTCGCCGGTGTTGGCGTAGCCGACGCGGTGCAGCACCGAGCCGACCTGGGGCCAGGTGGCGCTGTCGCTGAAGGTGATGACCCACTGGCCGGCGACGCTGTCGTCGACCGTGGCCACGACGACGCCGTTCTGCGAGAACTGCCGGGTGGCGCTGTCGTAGCTCCAGCCCCAGTCGTTCTCCTCGGCGCTTTCGACCCGGTAGCTGAAGACGTCGTCGGCGCTGGCGCCGCCCTCGCGCACGATGGTCAGCACGGCATTGGGGTAGGTGCCTGTCTTGTCCTTGATGCTGCTGTCGCCGACGATCTGGATGGGCTCGTCGCCCACGGTATAGCTGTTGGTGGTGCCCTCGAGGATGACCTCGACGGGCGTGGTGTCGCCGCCGCCACTGTTCTCGTCGGTATCGCGGGCGGAGAGCACGACGATGGCGCCGGAGTCGGAGTCGGTCACGTAGACGGAGCGGCCGTCGGCGGAGACGGTGATGTTGGACGCGCCGCCGAGGGTCGAGCCGAAGGCTTCGCTGGCGATGCGGCTGACCTCGGTGAGCAGGCCGGTGGCGGTGTCGCGGCTGTAGACGATCAGGGTGTTGCCGCCGATGCCGCTGAGGGCGTAGACCGCCTGGCCGTCGGCGGAGACGGCGATGTCGGTGAGGTTGACGCCGGCGGCCATGCTGCCCAGCTCGGTCAGGCTGCCGTCGCTGCCGACGGCGTAGATGACGACCTTGCTGGAGCCCTGGCTGAAGTTGACGGTGTAGAGGTAGTTGCCGTCGGGGGAGACGGCCGCGTCCTTGGCGTTGCCGCCGACGCTGTTGCTGGTCTCGCGCACGTCGCCGAGGGCGCCGCTGGCGGCGTCGCGGGTGAAGGCGTAGACGCGCCAGCCGTTGCCCACGCTGATGTAGACGGCGCTGCCGTCGGCGGAGACGGTGACGCTGTAGCCGCCGTCCCAGCCGTTCGAGTTGGTGGCGTAGGCGCCGACCAGGGTCAGGCTGTCGTCGGCCGGGTCGCGCTGGAAGGCGAGTACCTTGCCGGCGGAGGTGGAGGCGTAGAGCGACAGGCCATCGCTGGAAACGGCCAGTTCGGTGATGCCGCCGAGGTCGCCGCTGGTGCTGCTGTCCAGCGTTGCCAGTTTGCTCAGTGCGCCGCTGTCGGCGTCGCGGGTGTAGACGACGATGTTGTTGCCGTCGTCGCCGGCGACGTAGACCAGGCCGCCATCGGCGGAGACCACGATGGAGGTGGCGGAGGCCAGGGCGCTGTCGCTCAGGGTCAGGCTGTCGATCAGGGTCAGGGCGCCGCTGGCGCTGTCGCGGGCATAGACCTGCAGGGTGCCGTCGCCGACCACGTAGAGCTGGCTGTCGTCGGGCGCGAGGGCGGCGGCGCGGGCGCCGGTGTCGCCGATCACGCTGTCGAGGGTCAGCTCGCTGCTGTCCACGTCGGCCGGTTCGACCTCGGGGAAGGTCAGCCCGCTGTCGCCGCTATCGCTATCGCTATCGCTATCGCTATCGCTATCGCTATCGCTATCGCCATCGCCGCTGTCCTCGCCGCCTTCCCCGCTGACGGTCAGGGTGAGTTCGCGGCTGGCCGTCGCGCCGGAGGGATCGGTTGCGGTGACGGTCAGCGTATAGCTGCCGGCGCTGGCGATGCTGCCGGAGAGGGTGAGGCTGGCGGCGTCGAAGCTCAGGCCGGCGGGCAGGCCGGAGACGCTCCAGGTCAGGCTGTCGCCGTCGGCGTCGCTGAACAGGGTCGCCGGCAGGGTCGCGCTGTAGCGCTCGCCGGCGCTGGCTGCGGCGAGGTCGTAGCTTTCCCCGCTGGCGAGCGGCGCCTGGTTGATCTCGGTGACGGCGAGCTGCAAGGCGATGCTGGACGCGGTGTACTGGTCGGCGATGGACGCCACCAGGGTGATGGCGCTGCCCGGGTTGCCGCTGGTATTGGTGTAGCTGATCTGCCGCAGGACCGCGTTGGCGACACCGCTGGTGACGTCGGCGGTGAAGGTGATGGTCAACGCGCCGCCTTCGCTGGCGAAGGTGGCGATGGCGTTGCCGTCGAGGTAGATGACACCGTCGGCCAGGGTCAGGCCGTTGTCCTCGGCGAGGCCGAAGCTGTCGTCCGGGTTGGCGCCGTTTTCGCGGACAAGGGTGATGCTGGCGCCGTTGTAGTTGCCGGCGCCGCCGGCCAGGGCGTCGTAGTCGGCGTCGGCGAGGCTCAGGCCGGTGGCGGGGGTGAGGGTGGTGCCTTCGGTGTAGGCGACGACCACCGCGGTGCTGATCTGGCCCAGGCCCTTGCCGTTCCAGAAGCTGCCGTAGTAGAGGGAGGAACCATCCGAGGACATGGCGTAGCGCAAGCCCTGCGCACCGCTGGTGCCCAGCGTAGCGGACGGCGTCAGCGTGCCATCGGCGTTGACGCGGAACATGAGGATGTTGCCGCCGTTGAGGCCCGCATACAGCGCGGAACCGTCGGATGAGAGCGACAGGCCCCAGGTCTGTCCTGGGTTGTAGGTGGCGGCGCTGGTAACGGTATTGCTGTCCTTGTCGTAGTGCAGCACCTGGATGCCGCTCGTGCCAAGTGACACATAGACGTAGCCGCTGTCGGTGGCGGCAATGCTGCGCATGAAGGTACTGCCGCCAGACCAGGTGGTGGCATGGGTCAGGCTACCGTCGTCGCCGACGGTGTAGATGGCGACCCGGGAGCTGCCGGCCACGTAGACCACGCCATTGGCAATGGCCAGCGCGTTGGCGCTGCTGATGCCGTCGGTGTAGCTGCCGAGCAGGCTCAGCGAGCCGTCATCGGCGGTGGAATAAGCGTAGAGAAAGCTGTTGGATACGACGTAGAGCGCCTTGCCGTCGTCCGACACCACCATCTGCCGGACGGTGGACGAATCGGCGATCTCGACGCTCAGGCCGGTGGCGGCGAGGGTGCCGTCCGCGCCCACCTGCAGCGTCGTGACGGTGTAGGTGCCCGAACTGTTCTTGCCCACCAGGTACACGTACTGGCCGTCGGCGGAATACACCGCCGAGGAGGCGCTGTCCAGACCGTCGATTTCGATGCCGTTACTGTCGTCGCCGTCATTGCTCGTGCCCTGCACGAACTTCTGCACCAGTGTCAGGTTGCCTTCGCTGTCACGGCTGTAGACGTACAGCGTGCTGTTACCGCCAGGCGTCACCGTGTGTCCGCCTGAGTCATTGCCTACGATCAGCAGGGTGCTGTCGTCGGATGACAGTTCCAGGCTGTAGACGTTCTGACTGAAACCGCTGAGGTCGCCTTCGGCGGTATAGGTCAGGTCGATGTCGTCCGTGCCCAGCTGCGGCGCGCTGTTATCCGCTTCGGCCTGGGTCATCACCCGCAGCGTCAGGCTGCGCTCGGCACTGGCGCCCTGCTCGTCGGTGACGGTCACGCTGATGGTGTAATCGCCCACCGCGCTGGTGGTGCCGGAGAGGATCAGGCTGGCGGCGTCGAAGCTCAGGCCCTCGGGCAGGCCGCTGATGCTCCAGCTCAGGCTGTCGCCATAGTGGCTGTCGGCGTCGCTGAACAGGCCGGCCAGGGAGACGCTGTAGGTGCTGCCTTCGGTGGCCTGGGCGAGCGTGGTGGATGCCTCGCCGTTGACCTCCGGCGCGCGGTTGGCGATCTGTTCGACCACCAGGTCCAGGGACAGCGAGGTGCTGGCGCCATAGAGGTCCGTGACCGTGACCGTCAGGCTGAAGGTGCCGATGGCCGTGGTGCTGCCGCTGATGCTGCGGGTGGCGGAGTCGAAGGCGAGGCCCGCGGGCAGGCCGCTGACGCTCCAGCTCAGGCTGTCGCCGTCGGCATCGCTGAACAGCCCGGCGGGCAGGGTGGTGCTGTAGCCGGTCTCGCTGGTGGCCGCGTCCAGCGCATAGTCGCTGGCGACCTCGGCATTCACCTGGGGCGTGCCGTTGACGCGCAGCATCAGCGTCTGGGCGTTGCTGCTCAGGCTGCCGTCGCTGCCGAGCACGCTCAGGGTGATCAGGCTGCCCGCGGCGGCGCTGGCGTTGGCGTAGGTGAGCTGTCGCAGCACCTGGTTGGCGACCGCGGAGGTGACGTCGGCGGTGAAGGTCACGGTCAGCGTGTCGCCGCTGGCGCTGAAGCTGGCGATGGCGCTGCCGTCGAGGGTGATGCTGTTGCCCGACAGCGCCAGCCCGTTGCCGCTCTCCAGGCCGAAGCTGCCGGTGGCGACGCTGGCGCTGACCGTGAGGCTGGCGCCGTTGTAATTGCCCGCGCCGCCGTTCAGCACGGCGTAGTTGGCGTCGCTGAGCGTCAGCCCGTCGGCGAAGGCCAGGGGGCTGTCCTGGCTCAGGCTCAGCAGGCTGGTGTAGCGGCTGACGCTGCTGCCGGCCAGCAGGATCGACAGGCCATCGGCGGAGACGGCGATGGCGCTGCCCGCGTTGTCGACGGCGATGCTGCTGACCAGGCTCAGGCTGCCATTGTCGGCCACCTGGTAGATAACGACGCTGCCGTCCGCGGTCGCCACGTAGAGCAGGCCGCCGTCGTCGTCCAGGGCGATGCCGCTGACGCCGGCGAGCGCCAGCGTGTCGAGCAGGGTCAGCGAGCCGTCGCTGAAACGGTAGATGCCGAGAGTGCCGGTGCCGGGGTCGCCGACGTAGAGGTACTGGCCGTCCGCCGACGTCGCCAGGCTAGCGTTCACCACGCTGACGCTGAGCCCGCTGGCGGAAACGTTGCCGAGCTCGCTCAGCGTCCCGTCGGCGTTGCGCTGGTAGATCACCAGGGTGGCCGGGAGGACGACCCCGGCCCCGGAGTAGAGCACGTAGACGTAGTCGCCGGCGGTGGCGATCAGGCCGCTGCGGCCGCCACCGTTGCCGCTGGCGCGGCCGAGGTAGGCGAGGGCGCCGGTGGCGGTGTCGCGGGCGAAGATGACCACGTCGTTCCACTCGGTGCTGACATAGACATAGGCGCCGTCGTCCGAGATCGCCAGCCCGCCGGTGGCGTTGCCGTTCTGGGTGGAGACCGTGGTCGCGCCGACGATCTCGCCGTTCTCGGCGAGGCTCAATTGCACCACGTTGCCATTACCGGACAGGGTATAGATAGATTTGCCGTCGCCGCTGACGACCATGTGGCTGATGTTGCCGAGGTCGTCGCTGGTGAAGGTCTGCAGGGCGCTCAAGGCGCCCGAATCGCTGACGGCGAACACCTGGATGCCGTTGCTGCCGGCCACGTAGGCGTACTGGCCGTCGGCGGAGTAGACCACTTCGTTGCCGTCGCCGATGCCCAGCTCGTCGAGGCTGATGGTTTCCCGCGCCTCCAGCGAGCCGTCGCTGTCCAGCACCGGGGCGACGTTGATCCGGTTGTCGATGCTGACGCTGGCGCTGATGGCGCTCAGGTCGGCGACCTGGCCACCTTCGTCGCTGAGGCTGTGCAGGGTCACGGTGACGGCGCCGCTGGCCACCGTGTTGTCCAGCGCACGGTAGGCGATGCCGTCGATCAGCGTCTCGACGTCCGTGGCTGTGCCGGCGGCGGAGGCGATGCTCAGGGTGATGGTGGTGGTACCGCCGCTGACCGAGACCTGGTAGGCATAGTAGTTCTCGGTGGTTCCAGCGCCGGTTTCCAGCCTGATCTCGGTGCCGTCGATCACCAGCGCCTGGTTGCCGCCGCTGGCATCCACGCTGATCACCAGGTCCGCCAGTCCCTCGTTGTCGCCGGCGAGCGTGACCGCGACGTTCTGGAACAGATCCACCGCCGGGAAGCTGTCCGTGCCGTCGGTGATGGTGAGCGTAGTGTCGACCGGCGTCGCGCTGGCGCCTGGCGCGCTGGCGCTGGCGTCGACCTGCGCGGCGACATCGGCGACGGTGGTGACGGCGGCGGCGTCGAGCAGGATGCGCGGTTCCAGGGCAAGCGCCAGTCCGGTGCGCTTGATGCGTTTGCGGGCGTTCGGGGTGGTGGTCATGGTGGCGTCCTGTCAGGGAATGCGGAAACGGCCCGGGTCACTCGACCAGGCGGGCGTAGTACTCGTGCTTGATCTGCTCGGCGATGGCGGCGAGCAGGTTTTCGATCTGCGCCTCGCCCTCGTTGAAGGTAGGGGCATTGGCGAACGTCATGCTGCCGGTGCCCTGGGTGCAGATCTGCAGGCCGGGGCCGGCGACCCGGTCGAACAAGGTGCGACCGAAGTCCATCGGGTCTCCCGGACGCACGCCGATGAAGTGGAACTTGAGGTTGCGCTGACGGAAGCTGTTGCAGAGACTTTCGAAACGGCGGGCGGCAATGCTGATGGAGTCACTCGTCCCGTCGATGGCCTCGCCTACCACGGCGCTGTTGTAGCTGTCGGTGTCGAACCAGTCGCCAGTGGTATTGGCCAGCATGACGATGATCTTGGCGTTCTGCTGCTCGCCTTCGGCGAAGTCCAGCGGCAGTTCCTCGTCGCCCCAGCCGTTGCTGCCGCGCATTTCCGGCGAGAGGGCATGCGCGGCCCAGCCCATGCCGATGGCGTAGTTGACGTTGAAGCCGGTGTCCATCAGGGCCAGGCGCTCCTCGAGCGCGTCGACGTCGTTGGTCAGCGGCAGTACGGCGGCGGTGGGGCAGCCCTTGTCGGCGACGATGAAGCGGGTGTCGTTGGTGCCGCTGGCCTGGCCGAAGGTCGGATTGGGGCCGACCCAGCTGAGCCATTTGGCGCCGGGGGTATTTTCGGGCAGGTCGGCGCGGTAGTAGACCCGGGTGAATTGCCCGCTGGGCGACTGATCCCAGAAATAGTTCTGGCCAGGGTTCAGGCCGCGGTTCATGCACATCAGGTCGGAGGCGAGGTCGGGCATGCGCGCGTCGGCCAGGCTGCTGGCCTTGCCCGTGCGGAACAGCGAGGTCAGCTCCACCGGGCTGATGGCCAGGCCCGTCGCCCAGCGGCGCAGCCTGGCGATGCTGGCCTGCCGGCCGCCTTCGATGTCGAAGACGTTGACCGCCTGGCCGTAGGGCACCAGGGAGATCCAGACGCGCTGGTCGCTGTCGCCGTCGGTTCCCAGCATGCGCACGGCGAAATCCTTGGCCAGGCGGCGCAGGGCGGCCAGTTCGGTCGAATTCTCGGAGAGGGTGTTGGGCAGCATCAGGGCGATCTCGGTGGCGCGGGCGACCACCTCGACGGTGGAGTGCACGCTGATCCGTTTCACCTCGCCGCCGAGCAGCTCCGGGTTGGCCTCGAAGGTCACTTCGACCGTGTAGCGCAGACGCTGCTGGTCGTCGCTCGTCTGGCTGAGGACGATGTTCTCGCGGCCGATCTGCTCGCCCAGGGTGCTGTCCATGCCCAGGTTGTTGAGCACGTAGCCTTCGGCCAGCACTTGCAGCGTTTCCAGCGGCTGGTCGCCGTTGATCAGGCGCTCGTTGCCCACCGCCATGGCGGCGGCGTCGGTGGCGCGCTTGACCTGCCCGGCGCTGTTGGTCATGCGGCTGGTATCCAGGGTATAGGCGGTGGCCAGCAGGGCGCCGCCGATGGCCAGCACCATGAACGGGGCGACGCTGCCGCGCTGCTGCCGGCGGCGGATCATGATTGCTCACCCAGGGACAGGCCGAACGACGGACGTGGTGGCAAATGCTGTGTCATTGAGCGGGTTCGACCTTACCGTAGGCTGTATCGGAGCATGGGATTTCAAAGGCGAACAAAGATAAGAATAATTCCCAATATCCAGCAATCACCGCTTCATTAAGAATGCTTAATGAGGGGCTGCGTCAGACGGCGATGCGGCCTCGACGCAACGCGCGGCATGGCCGCGGCCATTGCATGCAGCCTGCTGCCGGAGTACGCCTTGCGGGCTGTAGGAGCCGCGCCCCCGCAGCGAATCGTGGCCATACCGCGATTCTTGCAGCATGGCCGCCATCGCATCGCGCCGGGGGCGACGCTCCTGCAGGGGCGGCGGTTTGCCGCTGGTCTGCAGGCACGCCTGCTGCCCCTGCGAAAAGCCTGTTCTGGCGAAAAACCTTATCCGATCAGCATTGCCCTAGCGGCTGCGTTCCAGGCCTGCATCGGCCGGTCGTGGCGGTTCTGCCCGCGACCACAGCCACCCGGCGCCGCATGCCATGCCGGCGCCGGCCGACAGCAGCAGCCACAGCGGTGGCTGGTGCCAGAGCAGCAGGCTGAAGCACAGCAGCATGCTCAGGCTGGCGATCCACTTGCTGCGGCGCGCCACCAGGCCGGCCCGCCAGTCGCGCAGCAGGGGGCCGAACAGGCGATGTCGCTGCAGCCAGTGATGCAGGCGCGGCGAGCTCTTGGCCGAGGCCCAGGCGGCCAGCAGGACGAATTCGGTGGCGGGCAGACCGGGCAGGATCACGCCGAGAATCGCGCAGCCCAGGCTCAGGTAGGCCAGCAGCAGGTAGGCCAGGCGTTTGAGACGGTCTGACGCGTTGGCCTGGCTGGGGTCGCCGGGGTGCTGAGTGGGATGGGCAGGCATGCTGAGGGTCCGTTGGAACGAGCGCGCAGTAAAAGGGCAGGGGCAGCGGCCAGCAAGTTAAAAGGTCTTCATGTTCGCCGGCGGCCAGTGCTCACTCTTCGTCGTCCACGCCGGCTTCCTCGCTCAGCGCCTGGTCCAGTTCGACAGTGTTGTAGAGCATGCGGCCGAAGGCGATGGCCTGCATGTCCTTGTCCTGCAGCAGGCCATTGCTGAGCGCCAGGTCGTCGCTGTTGCGGCACAGCTGCACCACCAGCAATGAGGTGTCGAGCAGTGTCTGGTCATCGTCCGCGGCCGTTCGTTCTTCCGGCAATTCGCCGGTGTAGCGATCGCCTTCCGCGTATTCGGGGCACAGCCCTTCCGCGCTGCCGCGGCGCAAGGGTTTCCAGGACATGCTGCGGTCGATGCCGACCTTGCTGATCAGCAATTCGTAGTCGCCGAGGATATCGGGGCTTGCCGCCTGGTCGATGAGGGCCTGCAGGCCGTCGCGGTCCAGGCGGTTCTGCATGGACAGGGTATTGGCGATGGTCGTGGCCGACTGCTCCAGATGCGCACGGGCCAGGCTGATGTTGTACAAGTCGCCGATCAACAGCGCCGCGCCGATCAGCAGTGGCAGGGAGAGGGCGCTTTCCACCAGGGCGTTGCCGCGCTGCTTGCCGGGTGCCGCTCTCATTCTTCCGACTCCGTTTCGCTTTCGCTGGTCAGGTTGCCGAGCAGTTGCCGGTACTGGTACTGGAAGGCGTCGCCGAGACCGAACAGCGCCGGCAGCGGCGTGATGAAGCGCTGGCTCATGTCGACGGTGACGCTGAGTACCGGAGGCGAGGCATCGGCGGCGTCGAGTTCGGCATCGGCTTCGCCGCCACCGAACTGGCGCAGGTTGTCGAAGGCCAGCAGGTCAACCTGTAGCTCGCTCTCGTCGAGCAACCCGTAGGAACCTTCCACCAGGCGCGTCTCGATGGCCTCCTGCAGGGTGTCCGGGCTCTGTTGGTAGAACGCGCGATCCTGGCGGAAGTCCTGCAGGGCGCGTTCCAGGGACAGGCTGCCGACGCCGATCATCAGGGCGATACGCGCCAGCTCGAAGATCATCATCACGCCGAACAGCAGCACCGGCAGGATCAGCGCGGTCTCCACCGCGGTGACGCCGTCCTGTCGGCGCAGCAGCGCACGGGGATTGGCCGGGTGCATGGCTCAATCCCGCTCTTTCAGGGCCAGGGGTTGCTGGCTGGCGGCCAGCAGTTCGCTGGCCAGGGGCGCACCGCCCTGAATCCGCTCCCGGGCGGCGCGGAATCCGTCGAGAATCCGGGTGGCGTACTCCTCTTCCAGGTTGTCGAGCAGGACGCGCTTGGCCGTGTCGTCATGGCCGGCAATCACATAGGCCAGGGCGAGGTTGAGTTGTAGCGAGATATCGCCTTGTCCGCGTGCCTGGTTGAGCAGGCCGATGGCCTGGCTGCTGTCGCCATTGGCCAGCCAGGACAGGGCCAGGTTGTTCAGTGCCGGACTGTAGCCGGGATCGCTGTGCAGCGCCTGTTCGAACTGCTGGCGGGCCTGTTCGTCGTGGCCCTGCAGGTTCAGGGCCACGCCCAGGCCGTTGTGCGCCTGCGGGTTGGCGGAGTCGGTCTCGAGCGCGCAACGGAAATCCCCTTCGGCCCGCTGCGCCCGGCCGAGCGCCAGGTGTGCGCGGCCGACGCCGTTGCACAGTGCCAGGCGTTGCTCGGCGGGCATGGCCTGGATGTCGCCGCCCAGGCTCAGGCGTGCCCGTTCGTACAGCGCCAGGGCTTCCTGGGGCGGGCGCACCGCGGCGGCGACCGTGGCGTATTCCAGCAGGTAGCTGCCATCCAGCTGGCCGCGTTCGTCCATGCGCGCATAGACCTCGTGGGCTGCCTGCAGGCGCTGGTTGTCGCGCAGGGTGTGGGCCAGTTTCAGGGCCTCGCGCGCCTCCTTGCCGAGGGGCGCCTGTGAGGACAACGGCGCGATGCCGGCACAGCCGCTGAGCAGCAGTGCGAACAGGGCAGGCAGCAGGACGGGACGATAGGCGGGCATGGCGGATTCTCGTGTCATTGGCTGAGCAGGCGGATGACGCGCACCATGGCCGGTGCGCCCATCATCGCCACGATAGGGGGCAGGATCAGGGTCATCAGGGGCACGCTGAGCTGGGCGGGCAGCTTGCCGGCGCGTTCCTCCAGGGTGAGGATCAGGGTCTTGCGGCTTTCCTCGGAAATGGTGCGCAGGGCCTGGGACAGCGGGGTGCCGTAGCGTTCGGCCTGGATCAGGGTGGCGACCATGCTCTCGATGCCTTTGGCGCCGGTGCGTTCGGCGAGGTTGAGCAGGGCGCGCGGGCGGTCGCTGAGGATCTGCAGTTCGGCGTAGGTGTAGCGCAGTTCGTCGGCCAGCTCCGGGGCGGACAGGGTCAGTTCCTTGGACACCACTTGCAGCACCCGGCCCAGGGGCAGGCCGGCCTCGGCGCAGATCACCATCAGGTCGAGGCCGTCCGGCAGGCTGCGCTCCAGGCGCTCGCCGCGCCGGGCGCTGCGCAGCTTGAGCCAGACCTCCGGCAGGGTGGTGCCGACGAACAGGGCGATCAGGCCACCGGCCAGGCCGTTGAGACCCAGGCGCGAGCCGGGTTCCAGGACGCCGAACAGCACCACGCCGGCCAGCAGCAGACCGAGGGCATACTTGCCGACCATCAGCAGGCCGAGGGCTTCCTGGCTGCGCAGGCCGGCCATGGCCAGCAGGCGGCGCAGCGTGTGCCGATCGTGCTCGGTGCCGGAGAGGCTTTCGCCGAAGCGCGCCAACGGCAGCAGCAGGGCCAGCAGGCGCGGCGGCAACTGCAGGCCTTGCTGGCGCAGGATATCGTTGCTTTGGGCGGCATCCCGCTGGGCGGCACCCCGCTGGGTGGCGCCTTGCCGGGTGGTGCGTTGAGTGCCGGGTTGCAGGCGCTCGCGCAGGGCAACCGGGCGGCGCCGCTGATGCAGGGCGATCAGCAGCAGGCCGACACCGGCCAGCAGGATGGCCAGGGCAACGCTGGCCATGGGCTCGTCGAGCCAACTGTTCATGACACCCTCCTGACCATCAGGTGGGTGAGCGTCAGGCCCAGGGCCACGCTGCCGAAGGCGTAGAACAGCACGACGTTGCCGGTGGGATCGTTCAGCAGGAAGTGAAAGTCCTTGGGCGAGTTGAGGTACATGTAGCCCAGGGCGAAGGGCACCAGGGAGGCGACGATCTTCGCCGAGGCGCGGGCCTCGGAGGTCTTGGCCTGGATCTTCAGGTGCAGTTCCTGGCGGTCGCGCAGGGTGGTGGACAGCCGGTCCAGGGTTTCGCCCAGGCGTCCGCCGGCTTCCTGGTTGATGATCAGGATCACCGCGAAGAAGCGGTATTCGTTGAGCGGAATGCGCCGCGCCGAATCCTGCATGGCCTGGCGCAGCGGTACGCCGAGGCGCAGCCAGTTGTCGATCAGGGCGAACTCCAGGGCCAGCGGCCCGGACAGGTTCGGCCCGACCAGGGCGAAGGCGTTGCTCACCGGCACCCCCGCCCGTGCGGTGCGGGTCACCGCGTCGATGGCCTCCGGCAGGCTCTGCCTGAGCTCGCGCAGGTGCTTGGCCATGCCGTTGCGATAGCCCAGCATCGCCAGCACGACGAACGCCAGCAGGCTCAGCAGCAGGCCGGCGAGCAACGGCAAGGGCGTCTCGCGGCCGAGCAGCACGCCGATCATCAGGCTGGCCAGGGCGGTCAGCGCCACGCGCATGCCCAGATTGTTCTGCCAGCCCAGCACGCTGAGGCCCAGCCAGACCCGGGCGATGCGCGGGCCGAGCACGGGCAGCTCGGCGAACGGCGTGCGTTGCATATCGAGCAGGATGCCCTCGACCGTTGGCCGGTCGCCCGTGTGCTGGCGCGGGCCGTCCAGCGCTTCCTTGAGCTGCCGCAGGCGCTGCGTCACCGCCTTGTCGTTCTGCCCGCGGCCGGACAGGCTGCGCGCGGCGAGCACGGCGAGGATCACCGCGACGAATACCAGCAGGGTCAGCAGGTCGAGTACCGCGTCCATCAGTGCTGGCCCTCGAACAGGTGGGCGTGGCTGGCGTAGAACTGCGGGCGCTGGCCGCTGGCGAGGTACTGGCCGGCCAGGCGGCCCTGGGCGTCGATGCTGCTGGTCTTGAAGGCGAACAGCTCCTGGCTCTGGATCACGTCGTTCTCCATGCCGCAGACCTCGGTGATCGAGACGATGCGGCGGCCGCCGTCGCGCATGCGCTCGACCTGCACGATCAGGTTCACCGCGCTGGCGATCTGCCGGCGGATGGCTTCCAGCGGCAACTGCATGCTGGCCATCATCACCATGTTCTCCAGGCGCATGATGGCGTCGCGCGGGGTATTGGCGTGTACCGTGCACAGCGAGCCGTCGTGGCCGGTGTTCATCGCCTGCAGCATGTCGAAGCTCTCGCCGCCGCGCACCTCGCCGAGGATGATGCGGTCCGGGCGCATGCGCAGGGCGTTGCGCACCAGGTCGCGCTGGTCGACCTTGCCGGTGCCCTCGGCGCTGACCGGGCGGGTTTCCAGGCGTACCACGTGGATCTGCTGCAGTTGCAGCTCGGCGGCGTCCTCGATGGTGATGATCCGGTCTTCATCGCTGATCTTCTGCGACAGGGCGTTGAGCAGGGTGGTCTTGCCCGCGCCGGTACCGCCGGAGACGATGATGTTGAGCTTGGCGACCATGGCCCGGCGCAACACCTCGACCATCTCCATGGACAACGCGCCGCGCTCGGCGAGGTTCTCCAGGGACATGTTGCGGCGCATGAACTTGCGGATCGAGATGGTGGTGCCGTCGATCGCCAGCGGGTAGGTGATGACGTTGACCCGGCTACCGTCGGCCAGGCGCGCGTCGACCATCGGGTGGCTCTCGTCGATGCGCCGGCCCACCGCCGCGGCGATGCGCTGGGCGGTGTTGAACACGTGCTCTTCGTCGACGAAGGTGATCGACGACAGTTCCAGCTTGCCGAAGCGTTCGACGAACACCTGGCCGGCGCCGTTGACCAGGATGTCGTTCACCGAATCGTCGGCCAGCAGTGGCTCGATGGGGCCGATGCCGACCATCTCGTTGAGCATTTCCTCGGCGATGGTTTCCTCTTCCTGGCGCGACAGCTGCAGGCGGTTGTCGTCGCAGATGCGCCGGATCAGCGTCTCGATCTGCCCGCGCAGCTTGTCGCGGCCCATGGCCGCCGCCTTCAGCGGGTCGATCTGGTCGTACAGGTAGCCGCGGATCAGCTTGCGATGCTGGGCGCCGAGGCTGTCGCCGGGACGGGCCTGGGCGTTGCGCTGCACGCTGGTGGCGCGAATCTCCTGGGTGGATTCGACGGCCGGCTGCGCGGCGACGGGCTTGCGCGGTTCGCGGATTCTGTTGGGGTGGCGGATGAGCATGGGCAGGTTCCTCTCAGGCCGCGGGCCGCTGACGGTTCAGGGCCTGTTTGAGGCGGGCGATCAGGCTGCCCGAGACGCTGGCGTTGCGTTTCGGCGTGTGCCCGGTGGCCAGGTCGGCCAGCTCCAGCAGGGCATTCTGGAAGGCCGGCGCGCCCTCCAGTCGCAGCGGCCCGGCGAGCAGGCTGGTGGCCAGGGCGTTGCCGGCATGCGGCAGCAGCAGGTCGATGCGACGCTCGATGAAGTCCTCGAACTGGGCGCGTTCGACCACCGGCGCGGCATGGTCGCGTGCGGCATTGGCCACCACCAGCAGTTGCTGGCCTTCGCTTTCGTCACCGATCTCGCGCAGCAGGCGATGCAGGTTGCGCGCGTCCTGCACGCTCAGGTCGGTGAGCAGGATGCGTGTCTGGGCGTGGGCCAGCACCTCCAGGCTACCGGGCGGGCAGCCGGCCGGCAGATCCCAGATCACCTGATTGAACAGGCGGCACAGGTTGCCGCCGAGGTCGAGCAGGTGTTCGCTGTCGAACGCTGCGGCGTTGCGCAGTAGCGGGGCCTGGGCGAGCAGGTGCAGGCGTTCGTTGATCCGGCCCATGGCCCGTTGCAGCAGGCGGGTGTCGATCTCGCTGCTGGACAGGGCGCCGGCCAGGCCGGCTTCGCCGTCGTAGCCGAGCAGCAGGTTCTGGTCGCCGTTGCTGCGGTCGAAGTCGACCACCGCGGTGGCGGTGTGGCGCTGTTGCGACAGCAGCAGGCCGAGGCCGGCGACCACGGTGCTGGTGCCGCAGCCGCCGGAACTGCCGGTGACGGCGATGGTACGCCCGCTGCGCACGCCGTGGGGATCGCCGTGGCCGACGCCGCGGGCGCGAGCCAGGGTGCTGGCCAGCAGATCCAGCGATACCGGCTTGAGCAGGTAGTCGAATACGCCGCTGTGCAGCAGGCTGCGGTACAGGTCGACATCCTGTTTGCCGCCCAGGGCGATGATGTGGCAGGCCGGGTCGCAGACTTCGCTCAATTCGGCGAGCGATTGCAGGGGCAGCGGGTCGCCATCGAGGTCGACCAGCAGTATCTCCGGGGACGGATGGCGGCGGCTCCAGTCGATGGCGGCGGCCAGACCGCCGGCACGGGCCTGAGCGGCCGTGCTGCCGAGGCGGGCCAGGTGCTGGCCATAGTGGCTGGCCTGCTCGCCGTCGGCGGCGAACAGCATCAGGTCCGCCGGAGTCTGGCGTGTGTTCAGCGAGGTGTCATTCATGTCGCGGTTCTCTTTGCGCCAGCCGGTGGGCTTAGTCCTGGAAGTCGATGTCGAGCAGTTCGCGGATCTCGTCATCGTGGTAGCGGCCAACGGCGTTCACCGCCGCCATGCCGTCGCCGGCGTCCAGCGTTTGCGGGCGCATCAGGTCGCGGGGATCGGAGACCATGCGGGCGATGTTGGCGCGGTTGGCGCATCCCAGGGGACCGACCGCCTCATAGGGTTTGACCGTCCAGGCTTTCGGGTCGGCGATGCTGCAGTCCGGCACCGTGACCACCAGGGCCTCGGAGACCACCTGCAGGTCCCAGTCGCTGGCGCTCGCGGCTTCCAGCCGCGATGGCATGACGATTACCTGATCGGCTGGCGCGCCCTGTTCGCGCAGCACGTCGGCCAGGCGTGCGGCCAGGCGTTCGCCGGTGGGGGTGTAGGGCTGCAGGGTCAGGGTCTGCCGTGACAGACGGCCCTGGGCGCGCAACAGGGTGTTGAGGTTGGCCAGGGAGTCGGCGGTGAAACTGCCGTTACCCGAGGCCTGCAGCGACGCCACCAGGGCGGACGGCGCCACCCTGGCCTGAGCCGCCGTGTCATAGGGCGCGAAGCGGCTTTCGCGCAACTGGTTGACGTGGCGGTCGCAACCACTGGCCAACAGGACCAGCGCCAGGAGCGACAGCAAGGGACGAAGGGGCATGGCGGTTCTCCTCAGAACAGATAGCCGGCAGTGGCCTGGGCAGGCAGCTGGGCGTCGAGGGCACGGATGCCACGCCCGGGGGTCTGCAGGTCGCCGGGGGCGGTGGGCTCGACCACGTAGGCGGTGGCGATGATCACCAGTTCGGTATCTTCCTGGTCGCTGGTCTCGGTCTCGAACAGCCTGCCGAGGCCGGGAATGCTCTTCAGGCCGGGAACGTTGCTGACCTGCTGGCTGATGTTGCTGCGCAGCATGCCGGCGAGGGCGAAGCTCTGGCCGCTGGCCAGTTCCACCGTGGTATCGGCGCGACGTACCTTGAACGCGGGAATGGTGAAGCCCTCCAGGGTCACCGAACCTTCATCGGAGAGGTCGCTGACCTCCGGGGCGACGTGCAGGCTGATACGCTTGGGCGACAGCAGGGTCGGGGTCATGCGCATGATCACCCCGTACTGCTTGAAGTCGATGGTTACCTGGTTGTTGGTGACGATGACGATCGGTACCTCGCCGCCGGCAGCGAAACCCGCGGTTTCTCCGGACATGGCGGTCAGGTTGGGCTCGGCCAGCACGGTGGCCAGGCCGTCGTTCGACAATGCCGTGAGCAGGCCGGCCACGGTGGTCGAGCCGTTGCGGTGGAAGCCGCCGGCCACGGCATTGGTCACGCTGGAGCCGCTGAAGGCGCCGGTAGTGGCGTCGAACAGCGAGGTGCCGTTGCGCAGGAAGTAGTTGCCATCCTTCAGCGCGATATCCCAGTTCAGGCCCAGTGAGGACGTCAGGCTGCGCGAGACTTCGACGATGCGTACGCTGATATTGACCTGGGCGGACAGCTCGACTTTCAACTGGTTGATCACCCTCGGCGCGCGGCCCTGGGCACCTTGGGCGGGCGCGCCGCCGGCGGCGCCATTGGCGCCAGCCCGGCTGGATTCGGCGCCGAGGTTGGCTTCCACGCTGTCCATGACCTGTTTGGCCTGCTGCGGCGTGCGCACGCTGCCGCGCACGATCAGGCTGCTGCCGGAGGGGACGAACTCCACCTGGGAACCGGGGATTTCGTTGGCCAACTGCTCGCTGAGGCGGCCGAGGGCGGCCATGTCCTGGCTGGCCACCAGGCGAATCGCCGAGATCACCTCGTCATTGGCATCCAGGGCATAGAGGGTCGTGGTGCCGGGGGCCTTGGCGAAGACGAAGACGCTACCCGGCGTGGGCACCTGGTAGCTGGCGATTTCCGGATTGGCCACCATGATGTTGGCCGCGGCGCGGGGCAACTGCAGCAGGCGGCCCTGGTTGAGCATCAGTTGCACGGTCTCGGTTTCCTCGACCTGCACCAGTTTCCGGCGCACCTTGCGTGGCGCCGGCTGCGGTGTCGGCACGCTGGGCTCGGCGGCTGCGGCCAGGCCGTTCTGGGCGTAGTACTCGCGCGCGAAGGCCAGGTCCAGGTCCGGGTTGTAGTCGGCAGGTTCTGCCACCGGCAGGTCGTCTTCCTGGGCCGCCTGGGCGAGTGCGGGAGTCAGGCTGCCCGCTGTAAGCAGGCAGGCCAGCGACAGGGCGAGAGGGTTGTACGCGAACTTCATTTTCGGTATCTCGGTTGGGCTGAGTGAGCGGCCTTGGCCGGCTCACCGGGAGCCAAATTGCACGGCAGTGGCCGCATCGCCACGGAAGGTATTGACGTTCGGCGCACTGGCCGGGGCCGAGGCCTGGTAGACGCCGGTGGTCTGCGCCAGCGTGGTGACCCGGTCGCTGCCGGGCTTGACCTGACCGTCGCTCTCTTCCAGGCGGCTGCGCAGTACCAGATGCAGGGTGCCGATCTGGCTGGCCAGGGCCAGGCGCTCGGCATAAGCGGGCGGCACTTCCAGCGTCACGATGTCCGGGTACGACTCCGGGTAGGCGTCCGGATTCTTCTTCGCGGCCTTGGGATCCGGCGTGGGCAGCGGTTGCAGCGGGCTGCGCATGCGGTTGTTGATCGACAGCACGCGCACGTCCTGCAGCAAGGTCTGGGCGGCCAGACGGGGGATCTGTTCCTGGTTCACGGGGTTCACCAGGGCCTGTTCCTGAGTGCGCTGCAGGTTGACCAGCACATCCACCCGATCGCCCAGGCTGAGCATGCTGTACAGGCTGGCGCTGTTGCTGGTGGGCACGGCGATGGCGCGCATGCCGGGCTTGACCACGGTGGCGATGAAGCCCGGTTCGTTGGCCTTGACCACCAGGTTGCTGGTCAACGCGGCACCGGCCTTGATCGGCTGGCGCACGCTGGCCCCGGTCAGTTGCTTGCCTTCCTCGCCGCCTTCGATGAAATACAGGCGCTCATCGTGCGCCGTCTCGCTGGCTTGCCAGCGCAGCGCCGAGGCATCGATGAAGTCGCCGGGCAGCAGGTCGCGGCTGGTTACCAGAATCGCGGGATGAACGGGCTTGGGTTCGACGACGGGGGGCGCTGTTTCGACCACCGCTGTCGGCGGCGGCGGCGGGGTCAGCAGGACCCGCGCCAGCAGGGCGGCGCTACCGGCAACCAGCAGGGTGCCGGCCAGGAGAAGGATGGAAGGGGTTTTCATGGGTGAACCGTGCACTCAGGAGTGAATGGGGCCGAACAGGGTGTAGAGGGCACCCGCGACGATGGCGAGGCCGTAGGGAATACCGGCTGGGCGCTGATCCGTCAGCACCGTCGGGACGGCAAGCGACAACCTCGGGCAGGACTGGGCGGCGCGTTGCCAGATTCTGGCCAGCGCCGTTTCCAGCGGTATCAGCAAGGGCAGCGCCAGTGCCAGCAGGCCACCGGCCAGGGCGGTGACGATGAGGAAGGTCATCTGCTTGTCCTGGCCCATCCACAGGCAGATGACCGCCATCAGCTTGACGTCACCGGCGCCGACGCGGCCGAGGCGGAACAGGCCGTAGCCGACCAGCAGTACCAGCAGTGCGCCCAGCAGGCTGCGGGCCATACGCTGGAACAACTCGGCGCTGCCCAGCTCGGCCCAGGGGCCGAGACCGAATGGAGCGCATGCCGGCAAGACCAGCCACAGTGCCAGCAACAACAGGATCAGCAGGTTGTGGATACGCCGGTAGAGCAGGTCGGAGCCACAGACGAAAGCCAGTGCCGGCAGCAGTACGATCAGGCTGAAGGTATCCGTGTCCATGCCGCGCTCCAGACCGGATGCCTACTTGCTGCTGCCAGGGTTGTTGGTGTTGGTGATCTGGTCGGCGATCGACGAGAAGCGTTCCTTGAGGGCGGTGACGAACACGCCGTCGGAGCCGAAGATCACGCCGATGGCTGCAGCCATGGCGGCGGCGAGGATGCCGTACTCGATCGCGGTGACGCCGCTTTCGTCGGCCAGGAACTGTTTGAAGTGCTTAGCCATGTGGCAACTCCTTGAATTCAGGTGGGTTTGGACAGGGCCTGGAAGAGCCTGGGATCGGCCGTTATTAGGATTCATTATCAGTTACCGTTCAAGCGACGCTTCATTAAGAATGCTTAAGGAATATGCCGCTCGGGCAGCGTGGCTGTCCTGATACGCAGCACGGCGCGCAGCCCCGGTTGGTTGTCTTCGAGCAGCAGCTCGCCGCCATGCAGTTCGGCGATGGCCTTGGTCAGTGTCAGTCCCAGGCCGTTGCCGGGGATGTCGCCACTGGTGTCCAGGCGTTGAAAGCGTTCGATGGCCTTGTCGTTGAGCTGCTGCGGGATACCTGGTCCGCGGTCGGCCACGCACAGGCAGCTGCAGTCGCGTTGCTGGTAGGCGCTGAGGAGAACCGGCTGGCCAACGGGCGCATACTTCAGGGCGTTGTCGATCAGGTTGGCCAGCGCCTGGAACAGCAGTGCCCGATCGCCGTAGAGCTGCAGGTCGCTGCCATTCACCTGCAGCGTGCAGGCCCGTTCTTCGGCCAGCGGCAGGTAGTAGTCGCAGATGTCTTCGAGCAGCTGGCGCGCCGAAACCGGGGCGAACTGATGGGCGCAACGGCCCGTTTCCACTTCGGCCACGCGCATCACCGCACGAAACAGGTTCTGGATGCGTTCGCCGTCCTGGACGGCGCGCAGCAGTTCTTCCCTGGGTTCGCCTTCGAGCATCTCGGCGGCATTGAGCAGCCTGTTCTGCAGGCGGGTCAGCGGGGTGCGCAATTCGTGGGCGATATGGCTGGTGATGTTCTGTATCTCGCCCATCAGCCGGTTGATGCGCTGCAGGGCCTGGTTGATGTCGTTGCCGAGTTGGTCGAACTCATCGTCCAGCCGCTCATGGGGCGCCGTGATGCTGTGGTCGCCGCTGGCGTAGCGCGCCAGTGCGTCACGGATACGGTTGATGCGATACAGGTTACGGATACTGAAGGGCAGGCTGATGATGAGGATCGACAGCAGGATGATCAGCAGACCGGCGCCAGCCATCAGCGGAATGATGCGTGTGCGTTCCAGCATCGGCTGCAGGTCGTAGGCGCTGAAATACTGACCGCCGTCGGATAGCGGTACCACCAATCCCAGTATCTCGGTCGGTTTACCCTGGGCATTGAGCAACTCGGCATGCCGCCATTTGGTGTTGCAGGGCTGTGGGCAGTCGATGCCGGGCAGCAGTGTCGCATCGCCATAGAGGATGTTGCTGTGCCCGTCCATGACCAGGGAGTGGCGATCCTTGCGCATTTCGAACGGCAGTGTGTAGCGCAGCGCCATTGCCACGTGTGTCGCCTGCGCCAGACGCCCGTGCAGTTGCTGGGTGCGTATGTCGGTGAGGATCATGTCGCGCACATGGCTGCGCATGACGATTTCGAGCAGGTGATTGCTCAGGATGATCGAGGCCAGGGCGATCAGCAGGGAAATGAAGGCCACCGTGGCGGCCTGGCGAAAACTACTGGTATTGAGCAGTTGATGCAGGGCGCGATGCTTAACCAAGGACATAGCCGATCGCCCTGATGGTGCGGAGCAAGGCCGGCTTGAAATCCTTGTCGATCTTGTTGCGCAATTTCGACAGGTGCACGTCGATCAGGTTGGTCTGTGGGTCGAAGTGATAGCCCCACACCTTCTCCAGCAGCATGCTGCGGGTAACCGTCTGGCCACGGTGTTCGGCCAGCACCTGGAGCAGCTTGAACTCCTTGTCGGTGAGGTCGATGCGTTGCCCCGAGCGCGAGACTTCGCGCCGGCTCAGGTCGATGCACAGATCCTCTATATGCAGGCTTTCGCCCGCTTGCATCTGGGGTCGGCGACGGGTGAGCAGCTCCAGGCGCAGCAGCAGTTCGGTGAAGTCGAATGGCTTGCCCAGGTAGTCGTCGGCACCCGCCCGCAATCCTTCGATGCGATCCGCGGTCTGGTCGTTGGCCGAGAGAATGAGTATGGGCGGGTGGGGGCGGCCATGCAGGCGTGTGAGCACCTCGATGCCATCCATCTTCGGCAGAATGCGATCGAGCACGACCACATCGAATGCCTCGTTCTGGATCATTTGCAGTGCGCCTTCGCCGTTATCGACCATCCTGCAGTTGTGGCCCGATGCCTGCAATTTGCTGCTGATCCAATGGCCAACGGAAACGTCGTCTTCTATTACGAGCACACGCATGCACACATCCTCTCCCCAGTCCTTTCCAGACAGGCGCCTTTCTAGCAAGCGTGCCGGGCTGGTAGGGATTAAGAATTCTTAACTCTATTGGTAATGATTCTCATTATATGAGATCCGAGAGAAATAGGTAAGGTATTTGACGTGTTTGCTCGAGGCCGGTTGGGCGGCTTGGGGACAGCATCATGCCGTGCTCGCCGGCGAGAGCGGCCTTCGAGCAAAAACGCTCGAGGCTGGAAAGCTGGACGAAAGAGCCCATGGGGTTTGCTTGTCGTTCAGCCTCCAGCCTCAGCGCTCCTACCGGCCGGCCGCTTTCGCCGGCGAGAGCGGACAGTAGGCATGATGGCTTTCGTGGGAGGGGCTTTAGCCGCGATTGGGCCGTCAAGGGCGTGCAGAGCCCGCGGCCAAAGCGGATCGCCGCCCGGGCCCTCCTGCAGTCACAGGGCGTAGGGTGGACGACGCTTCACCTACGCGGCCCGACCCGTGCACCGCTCTGCAACCGCGATGGTGGATGAAAAGAGCGTCGGCTACGCGCCCCGATCCACCCTACTTCCAGGCATCATCTACCGGCCGCCCGCGCCTTTGAGCAACCCCTCAGCCGGTTCGCCCGGGTACGGTATTTGATCTGCGCTGCGGCACTGGTGTCGCGACACAGATCAAATGTTGGTCGCGCGGTATCTGCGCGCAGCATGGCCACATTCGCGTAGGAGCCGCGACCTCGCGGCGAATCGTGGCCATACCGCTTTTTGCAGCATGGCCGCCATCGCATCGCGCCGGGGTCGGCGTTCCTACAGGCGAACCCTGATTCCGAATGGGCTCTTGCAGACCAGGGGGCAAGACGGTATCTACGGCTGCCATCCCCATTACGCGTGTTCCGTTCGCCGCGAACACCCAGGTCGACATATGACCGTTGTCGCGACATTAGAGATTGAGCTGCGTCTCTTGGCGCAGGCGTTCTATGGCTTGCTCGAGCTCGTCCAGGCCGCTGGTGACGATGGATTGATCCTGTTTGAGCAGGGTTTCGCTACGCTGGCAGGCGGCGCGCAATTGCGGAACGCCGCAATAGCGGGTGGCGCCATGCAGGCGGTGGATGCGTTCGATCAGGCTGTTGCGATCACCATCGGCACGGGCCTGGCGGATGGCCTGCAAGTCGCCCGGCAGGCCGGCCAGCAGCATGCTCAGCATGTCCGCGGCGAGATCGGCCTTGCCGGCGGCCAGGCGCAGGCCTTCCTCGTTATCCAGTACCGCGGAATCGGGGCCGTCCGCGATATTGACCGCGCTGTCCTGGCCGGCACCGCGCAATGCCAGCCCCGTCCACTTGAGCACCACCTGAGCCAGTTGGCGTTCGCTGATGGGCTTGGTCAGGTAATCGTCCAGGCCGCTTTGCAGCAGGTTGCGTTTCTCGTTGGCCAGGGCGTGGGCGGTGAGGGCGACGATGGGGACGGGCGTGCGGCTGTTTTCGCTTTCCCACTGGCGGATCGCCTCGGTGGTCTGGCGGCCGTCCATGCCGGGCATCTGCACGTCCATGAAGACCAGGTCGAAGTCCTGCCGCTGGGCCATCGCCAGGGCCTCGAAGCCGCTGCTGGCGACGCTGACCTGGGCGCCCATGTCATCGAGCAGGGTCTGTACCAGCAACAGGTTGGCGGCGTTGTCGTCGACGCACAGAATGGCTGGCGAGCGTATCGCCGCGCGCGGTGTTTCCAGGCGTGCCTGGCGCGGCGCTATCAGTTCGGCCAGTGAGCGTTGCAGCTTGCGCGTGCAGGCGGGCTTGGCCTGCAACTGGCTGTGCCAGTCGGGCACGCAGTCCTGATACAGCGCCTGTTCGGTGGTGGGGCACAGGACCAGGGTCTTGCAACCGAGGTGTTCCAGATCCCAGATGCACTGGCCAAGGCGTTCCGGCGGTAGTTGCCCGGCGGTGACCCCGAGCACGGCGCAACTGAAGGGTTGCCCGCTACGGCTGGCGGCGGCGACCGCTGCGCACAGGCTGTCCAGGTCGCCGAACGTGCTGACCTGCAGGCCGCAGTCTTCCAGTTGGTGCTGCAGCGCCTGGCGCGCCAGTTCATGGTTTTCCAGGATCGCGGCCGCGCGCCCCAGCAGTGGCGCCCGTGGTTGGTCCTCGGCATCGCTGCGGGCCTTGGGCAGGCTCAGGCTGACCCAGAACTCGGAACCTTCGCCCGGGGTGCTGTCGACGCCGATCTCGCCGCCCATCTGTTCGATCAGGCGTTTGGAGATCACCAGTCCCAGGCCGGTGCCGCCGGCCTGGCGGGACATGGAGTTGTCGGCCTGGCTGAAGGCCTGGAACAGGGCGCGCAGGTCCTCTTCGGCGAGGCCGATACCGGTGTCCTGCACGCTGATGCGCAGTTGCGCGCGGTCGGCGCTCTCTTCCTCGAGCATGGCGCGGATGACGATGCTGCCTTCGTGGGTGAACTTGATCGCGTTGCTCACCAGGTTGGTCAGCACCTGCTTGAGGCGCAGAGGGTCGCCGGAGAGGGCGACCGGCGTGTCGCGGTACACCAGCGACAGCAGCTCCAGCTGCTTTTCGTGGGCGGCGGGAGCGAGGATGGTCAGGGTGTCCTGCAGCAGGTCGCGCAGGTTGAAGGGAATGTTCTCCAGCACCAGCTTGCCGGCCTCGATCTTGGAGAAGTCGAGCACCTCGTTGATGATGCCCAGCAGGCTGTCGGCGGATTTCTCGATGGTGCTCAGGTAGTCCTGCTGGCGCGGGCTCAGCTCGCTTTTCTGCAGCAGGTTGGTGAAACCCAGGATGCCATTGAGCGGGGTGCGGATCTCATGGCTCATGTTGGCCAGGAATTCCGACTTGATGCGGCTGGCCTCCAGCGCCTCCTTGCGGGCGAAGTCCAGTTCGATGTTCTGGATTTCGATGGTTTCCAGGTTCTGTCGGACATCCTCGGTCACCTGGTCGATGCTGTGCTGCAGTTCCTCCTGGGCATTCTGCAGGGACTCGGCCATGCGGTTGATGCCCGAGGCCAGTTCGTCCAGCTCGTGGCTGCCCAGGGGTGGCAGGCGCGTTTCCAGATGGCCGTCCTTGAGCAGGGCGACGCCATGCTTGATGCGCAGCAGCGGGCCATTGATGCTGCGGCTCATGCGCAGCGCCAGCAAGCCGGTGATGATCAGCCCGGTGATCACCAGCAGCAGGCTGGTCAGCAGGCTGCGGTAACCGCTGAGCAGGGTGTTGTGATGCGACAGTTCCAGTTCGACCCAGCCGATCAGGCGACCGCTCGGCGCGGCCAGCTCCTCGCCGCTGAGGCTCAGGTGCTGTTCCATGACCGGCAGCAGGAAGCGCGTGGCGTCCTGGCTGCTGCGCAGGGCCACGCCGAGGGTATCACCGTCGATCCTGGGCTTGTCGTTGAGCATGCTCGGGCCGGCATGGGCCAGGCGGCTGCTTTCCACGGCGAGAAAGCTCACCGCGCGGACATCGGGTTGTTCCAGGGCCTGGGTGGCGATGCGCTGCAGCAAGGCCGCATCGCTGTGCAGCAGAGCCGGTGCGGCGAGGGGCGCCAACTGTTCGGCGATCATGTGCCCGCGTTGCAGCAACTGGGCCTGCAGGCCGGACAACTGCATCCAGATGAAGTAGCCGCCGAGTACCAGCGCCAGCAGGCTGGTCGGCAGCAGGGTGAGCATCAGTACCCGGCCTTTGATGCCAATATCCTTGAACACGCGGTGTCTCCCCCTCAGCGATGCAGGCAGTGTAGCGACTCGGCGCCGCGGAATCTTGCCCCCTGTGCCGGTGTGGATAATTCGATCAGCGCTTACCTGTAAGCTGGGTAATGGTTAGAATTGTTCGCATTTGCTTTCAGAGGCACATCACCATGCCGTCCGCTTCCAGTGCTGCTACCCGTATCCTCGCGGTCGAGGACGATCCTTCGCTCGCGGCTCACCTGCAGGCTCACCTGCGGGACAGTGGCTATGACGTCACCCTCAGTCAGGATGGCCGTCAGGGGCTGCTTCTTGCCCAGGAGCAGGATTTCGACCTGATTCTGATGGACATCCTGCTGCCCGGCAGCAATGGCCTGGAAGTGCTGCAGCAGTTGCGCAAGCACCGCAGCGTGCCGGTGATCCTGATGTCGGCCCTGGGCGCCGAGCAGGATCGTATCGCCGGCTTCAGCAAGGGCGCCGACGATTACCTGCCCAAGCCTTTCAGCCTGGGTGAACTCAGCGTGCGCATCGAGGCGATCCTGCGCCGGGTGGCCTACGAGCGCCGCGAGCAGCCGCCGCTCGGAGAGAGCACGCTGACCTTCGACGAGGCGCGCTCGGATGTGTGCTACGAAGGAAAATGGGCCTGGTTGACCCCCACCGAATACCGCGTGCTGGAAACCTTTTCCCGCCACGCCGAGGAAGTGTTGAGCAAGGCCTTCCTTTATCAGCACGTGCTGCACCGCGGCTATGCCCAGCACGATCGCAGCCTGGACATGCACGTCAGCAACGTGCGCCGCAAGCTCAAGCGCGTCGGCTACACCGGCATGCGCCTGGAGTCGGTGTGGGGCAAGGGCTACGTGCTGACCGGGCAGGAGAGCTGAAGTGCCGGGGCGACACTCGCTGTTCTGGAAGCTGGCAACCGTGCTCGCCCTGTTCTGCCTGTTGGTGGTCAGCCTGCATGTCGATCTCGGCAGGCGGGTCAACGAGGCGACTTCGCGGCTGTCCGAGCCGGCGAAGCGGAGCCTCGCCAACTATGCGCGGGAAGCCGAGGCCGCCTGGCGCGAGAGCGGGGCGGCGGGTGTCGATGCCTTTCTCCAGTCCCTGCGCGAACGTGAGGGGGTGTGGGCCGTGGTCGTGGACCAGCATCAGCGTTCGCTGTCTTCGCAGCCGCTGCGCAGCTCCGAGCGGCAGCGGCTGGACTTCGTCCGCCAGCTCGACTGGTCGGTGGGGCGCCCCGGCGGCCTGCCGACCTTCTCCATGCCGTTCAGTGACGGCACGTCGCGCCTGGTGATGGACCTACCCCAGCGCTTCAATCCCCGTGAATACCGTGAGCTGTGGGACGTCCTGCTGCAGAAGGTGCTGCCCGCGTCTCTGGCGATACTGCTTGGGCTGCTGCTGTACCGCATGTTCATCGCCCCGCTGGTGATCCTGCGGCGCCAGGCGAATGTCCTGAGTTCTGGAGACCTGGCGGCGCGCGTCGGCCCGCCGGTGGTGGCGCGCAAGGACGAGTTGGGCGAACTGGGGCGTGCCTTCGACCATATGGCCGAGCGGCTGCAGGGGACGGTGGCCTATCAGCGGCGCCTGTTGCGCGACCTGTCCCACGAATTGCGTACCCCCCTGAGCCGCCTGCGCATAGCCGGCGAGCGCGAGCAGGATGGCGAAGCCCTGCGCCAGCGCCTGGAGCGGGAAGTGCAGGGCATGGAGCAACTGATCGGCAACACCCTGGAACTGGTCTGGCTGGATACCGAGCGCCCGAGCCTGCCGCTGGAGCCGGTGGATGTGGGACGGCTGTGGGAGGTGCTGCGGGAGAATGCCTGCTTCGAAACGGGCTGGCCGGTCGAGCGCATGCCCTGCGAGCTGCCCGCCGACTGCCGGGTGAAGGGGAACCTGAACGGCTTGGCGCAGGCCCTGGAGAACGTCCTGCGCAACGCTATCCGCCATTCCCCGGAGGATGGCGTGGTACGTCTGTGCGGCTGCCGCGACGGCGAGTACTGGCAGCTGTGGGTCGAGGATCAGGGGCCCGGCGTCGAGGCGGACGAACTGGAGCGCATCTTCCAGCCGTTCACGCGTCTCAGCGCCGCGCGTCCCGGTGGGGATGGTTTCGGCCTGGGATTGGCCATCGCCCGTAGCCGGGTGCAGCTGCAGGGCGGCCAGTTGTGGGCGGAGAACGCCGGGCCCGGATTGCGCCTGAAGCTGCGGTTACAAAGTGTATAGTTTGTAAATGAAATTTACTCTCATTTGAGTCTGCATATCATCTTCGTCGGCAGTCTGCCCCCGCCATGCCAACACGACACGATAATGAGAGTGCGCCATGACTTCGAAAAGGTTTTCCATGAACCCGATCAGTGCTGCCCTGCTGGTTCTGGGTAGTGCTTCCCTGCACACCGTCGCACAGGCCGCTACTGACACCGATCCCCTCGAGCTGGACAGCGTCAGGGTGGTCAGTGCTGCCGGCTTCGAACAGAACATTGCCGATGCGCCGGCCAGTATTTCCGTGGTGTCCCGCGAAGAGCTGGAGAAGCAGTCCTACACCAGCGTGATCGATGCGGTCAAAAACATTCCGGGCGTCTACGTGACCGGTGGCGGTAACTCGCAGGACATCAGCATCCGCGGCATGACCAGCGACTACACCCTGGTGCTGGTGGACGGCCGTCCGGTTTCTGCCGGTCGCGCGGTTCAAACCAATGGTACCAGTGCCGGCAAGCAGCAGGTTTCCCTGCCGCCCCTGGCCATGATCGAGCGGATCGAGGTCATTCGCGGCCCCATGTCATCCCTGTATGGTTCCGAGGCCATGGGCGGTGTGATCAATATCATCACGCGCCGAGCCACGGATGAATGGCACGGCACCGTTCGTACCGAATACACCTCCTCTCTGAACGACATCAGCAACGACGAAGCGCATACCGAGATCTATGCCGGCGGTGCGCTGATCCCCGGTCTTTTGAGCCTGCAGGTCAACGGCGCCTACACCGGCGTCGACGAAAGCGATTTCGTTGGTGGCAGCGAAAGTTCGGAAAGTAATCCCGAAACCAAACGCAAGAATGCCGGCCTGGAGTTCAGCCTGACCCCGACCGAGAGCGATCGCATCTCGCTGGGTTATCGCGACACGACTCAGGAAACCACGCATACCGCGGGCAAAAGCACGCCAGTGACGGCGACCGCTCCCGCGGGCACGGCATCGACCAGCCGCTTCGACAAGGAAATATGGACGCTGTCGCACGATGGCAACTATGGCGACCTGCTGATCAACAGCTATCTGCAGCGCGATTACTCCGAGCGGGTGCAGGATCTTCCCATGGAAGAAACGATCAACCTGTTCAACACGCAAGGCACCTACTTCTGGGGCTCGCACACCGTTACCTTCGGTGCCCAGTACAAGGAGGAGGAGTTCGTGAACGGACAGAACGTCCTGTTCAACGACAACATCCCGGGCGGGGTGAGGAAGGCGGATCGCTGGATCGCGGCGGTATTCACCGAGGTGGATTGGGCGATTACCGATGATCTGTCGGTGACCACCGGCCTGCGCTACAACGATGACGAGTTCTTCGGGGCGCACCTGTCGCCGCGGATTTACGGCGTTTACCAGTTGATGCCGACCCTCACCCTCAAGGGCGGTGTGTCCACCGGTTACCGGCAGCCGACCCTGAGCCAATCCACGGAGGGCTTCGGTGGGCGTACAGGGGGCGGCGGCTCGCCGAACGTGAGCACCACCGGCCAACCCCTGCCACGCGCCTTGAGCATCGGCAACGCCGATCTCGATCCGGAAACCAGCACCAACTATGAGGTGGGCTTCGTCTACAACGATCCATCTGTCGGCCTGGGAGCCAGCCTGATGGTCTTCCACACCATCTTCAAGGACAAGCTCGCGGAAGATCGTTACTGCACCAGCACTGGTGCCGCGAACAATAACGACGTGGCCAATTACAGCTGTGTCTTTGGCGGCAACACCTTCTACTTCCTCAGCACGACCAAGAACATCGACGAGGCCGTGATGCAGGGGGTCGAGCTGACGCTGGATTACGATTTCACATCGGACCTGCAACTGAGCACCAGCTACACCTTCACCGAATCCGAGCAGAAAACCGGGGAGTTCAAGGGCGAGCCACTGAACAAGCAGCCCCGGCACATGTTCAATGCCAACCTGGACTGGGCGGCGAGCAACCGGCTCAACCTCTGGACCCAGTACAACTACCGCAGTCGTACCTCCGACTACCTGAGCCGCACCAGCATGAGCGATAGTACGCCGGGTTATGGCTTCGTCGACGTGGGGGCGGTGTACAAGCTGACCGAGAGCGTGGATGTCAAGGCCGGCCTGTACAACGTGACCAACAAGGAAGTCACCAACTCCGACTACGACGTGGTTCTGGACGGTCGCCGCCTGAATGTGGGGCTGACGATCGACTTCTGAGTGATGGACGCACTGTGCTGCAAGGAAACCGCGGGCAGGGCCTGCGGTTTCTGCGTATACCTTCGCAATCGTCCCGGGTGGGCATCATGCTTCGTTCCCTGTGTTGCCTCTGTCTGATGGCGCTGCTGTGCGCCGGCCCGGCGTTTGCCCGGCCCGACCTTTCCGAGCCGCTGGGGCCGACCGTGGCCGACCGCGGTTCGGCCTTCTACCGTTTCGAAACCCTGGAGATGGCCTCCCTGGACGGCCAGCGCCAGTACCGTATCTGGATCGCCACGCCGAAACGCGCGGCGCCGGCTAGCGGATATCCGGTGATTTACCTGCTCGACGGCAATGCCGCCCTGGGCGCCCTGGAGGAACAGCGACTGGCGGATCTGGATGAGCGTGGGCCGCCGCTGCTGGTCTTCGTCGGCTATGCCACCGAGCTGCGTTTCGATGTCACCGCCCGTGCCTACGATTACACGCCGCCGCTACCGGGTGGAAAGCCGGTGATCGATGACCTCGCCCGTGAACGCCGGGGCGGCGGGGCGGAGCTGTTCCTCGATCTGTTGCAGCAGAAGATCAAGCCGCAGGTCGAGGCGCGCGCTCCCATCGACCCGCAGCGACAGAGCCTGTGGGGGCATTCCTATGGCGGCTTGCTGGCGCTGCACTGCCTGTTCACCCGACCACAAGCGTTTCAGAACTATATCGTCGCCGATCCGTCGATCTGGTGGCAGGACGGTTTCATCCTCGACGAAGAGAAAGCCTTCAGCGCGCCGGCCGAGGCTGTACGGCTGGTGCTGCTGAGAGGCCTGGGCGAACGTCCGCGCGCCAAGGACGATGCAGTGACCGCCGCCAGGCGCAAGGCCGTCGCCGCCGTGCCGGAAGATGCGGCCGCGCGCATGGCCGAGCGGCTGGCGGCCTATCCCGGCATGCAGGTGAGCTATCGCGAGTTCGCCGATCTCAGTCATGGCCCGATGTTGCCGGTCTCGCTCTTCGAGGCCCTGCGCAGCGCTGCGGGCGCCGTACCGAACGATAACAAGGATACCGCCGATGGCCGCTAGAAAATCTTCCGCTCCCACGGGGGCATGGCGAGCCGTGGTGCTGCGCATTCTCGCGGCGGTTCTCGGCGGCTATGCCGTGGCCTACGCCTTCACCGCTGCGTTGGCCCGGCTGTTGCCGCTGGCCAAGGTCGATGCGCTGATCGTCGCCAGCCTGCTGTCGTTCGCCATCTATACCCTGGCCATCCTCTGGGCTTTCTGCGCGGCCAGTGCCTGGCGCGCCTGGGCGGGCATGGGCGTGGCGTTGCCGTTGGCGGCTATCGGCTTCTGGCCATGGGCTGGAGCCTGAACGGATGAAAGCGCAGACCCTTACCCAATCGATGGCCTGGCTGCACACCTGGGCCGGGCTGATCTTCGGCTGGCTGCTGTTCGCCATTTTCCTCACCGGAACCCTGGCGGTGTTCGACAAGGAAATCGGCTACTGGATGCAACCCGAGCGGCGTGCCGCCGGGGTCGATCAGGCGCAGGCGGCGCAAGTCGCGCTGGCCTACCTGGGCGAGACGGCGCCGCAGGCGCGAACCTGGAACATCGGCCTGCCCAGTGAGCGTTCGCCGGGCCTGCAGGTATCCAGTGGCGAGGGGCGACGGGGTGGCGGACAGGTGCTCGACCCGCTTACCGGCGAAACCTTGCAGCCGCGCGAGACGGCGGGGGGCAACTTCTTCTTCCGCTTCCACTTCACCCTCAACATGCCGCGCAACCTGGGGATCTGGCTGGTCGGGCTGGCGGCCATGGCGATGTTGGCGACCCTCGTCAGCGGCATCGTCATCCACAAGAAGTTCTTCAAGGAGTTCTTCACCTTCCGCCCGGCCAAGGGCGCCCGCTCCTGGCTCGATGCGCACAACGCCAGTGCCGTGCTGGTGCTGCCCTTCCACCTGATGATCACCTACACCGGCCTGGCGATCTTCTACCTCGTCTATATGCCGGCCGGGGTACAGGCGCTCTACCAGGACGACCGCCAGGCGCTGTTCGCCGATATGGGCTTCCAGCAGCGTGGCGAGGCCAGGGGCGAAGGGCGTGGCCGGGGCGAGGGCGGCGCCGAGCGTGCTCCGGCGACTGCCGTGCCGATGCTGCCCATCGGGCACTTCATCGCCGCGGGCGAGGCTCATTACGGCAAGGGCGCGCTGGGTTCGCTGAGTATCAGCAATCCTGGCCGAGCCGATGCCCAGGTGGCGGTCAGCCCGGTGCTGGGCAATCGTATCGAGCTGACCAAGGGCGAACGCATGCTGTTCAATGGCGTGACCGGCGAGTTGATACAGGCGCCACCCCCTTCGCGTGCCAGCGTGCTGACCCAGCGGGTCATGGCCGGCCTGCATTTCGCCCAGTTCGGCGGCTACCCGATGCGCTGGCTGTATTTCCTCTGCGGGCTGGCCAGTTGCGCGATGATCGCCACCGGGCTGGTGCTGTTCACCGTCAAGCGCCGGCGTCGGCAGCAGGAACTGAGCCCGGCGACCTACCGGTTGATCGAGGCGCTGAATGTATCCTGTGTGGCGGGTCTGGGCCTGGCTTGCGTGGCCCTGCTGTGGGCCAATCGCCTGGTACCGGCCGAGCTGATCGGTCGTGCCGATTGGGAGGTGCGGGTGTTCTTCGCCGTATGGCTGCTGAGCTTGCCCCATGCATTGTGGCGAGCGCCGCTACAGGCCTGGCGTGAGCAACTGATCGCGGCGGCGCTGTTGTGCGCCGCCCTGCCGCTGCTGGATGCGTTCGGCGCTTCGCCCTGGCTGGATCTGCTGGCCGGCGATGGCATGCGTTTCTGGCTCGACCTCGCGGTGCTCGGCCTGGGCGCGGCCCTGGCCGGTTGCGCCTGGCGCATGTCGCGTTCGGCTGGCGAGAGCAGGCCGAGGGGGCGGGAGACCCCGCGCGTGGCGCAGGTGAACGGATGATCATGCTCGCCCTGGCGCTGACCCTGAACTATAGCGGCATGGCGCTGCTGTGCCTGGGCCTGGCCCGTCATTACAAACAGATCGGGGCCAAGGCGCCGCCGGCACATTTGCTGCGCGCCTTGCGCATCGGCGGATGGCTGGCGCTGGCGCTCGGTTTCTGCGCCAGCGCGCAGGCCTGGGGCTGGGCGATGGGATCGGTGGCCTGGTGCGGCCTGGCCTCGCTGGGCGGCCTGCTGGTCGCCTTGCTGCTGCCCTACCGACCGCGTCTGGCGCTGAACCTGGCGGGGTTGCCCATGCCGCTGGGCCTGGCGCTGCTGCTGTGATCGCAGTGTCCGGTAACAAATGACGAGCGTGCAGCCCTGATGGGGAACATGCGAAAATCCGCTTTTGTCGTGACAGGGCCACTCAGCCCGTGGGCGATGGGGCGGAGCTGATTGCGCCGGTTTGTTGGCCGGCATTTGCTCATAGGTAGAGAAGGATATGCTCATGAATTTCACGATTTCCACTTGCACCCGCCGCCTGGCGCGCACGCTGGCCGTTGCCGGTCTGATCAGCCTGGCGCCGTTGGGGCTGGCCGTCGCCGAGTCGCGCACGATCGATACCGCCTTTGGCGAGGTCGAGCTGCAGGGGACGCCGCAGCGGGTGATCACCCTGGGCGAGAATCCGCTGGACGTCGCCCTGTCCCTCGGCGTGCAGCCTCTGGGCAGCGTCGCCACCCGGGGCGGCAATGACGTGTCCGCCTATCTCAAGGACAAGGCCGGGGCCATTCGAGTGGTCGGTACCGCCCGTGAAACCAACCTGGAGTCGGTGTTCGCCCTGCAACCCGATCTGATCCTGGCGTCGCCGGAGCTGGACAAGGATCAGTACCAGAAACTCAGCCTGATGGCGCCGACCATCGTGCCCAAGGGCAATTCGTTCCAGGACTGGCGTGTCAACGTCGAGCTCTATGGCCAGGCCCTGGGCAAGGGCGCCGAGGCCAAGGCCGCGATTGCCGCCATCGACCAGCGCATCGACGCCCTCAAGGGCAAGGTCGAGCCGGGCCAGGTGGCGTCGGTGGTGCGCTGGAATCCCCAGGGCCCGGGCGTGATGTCCAGCCACCTGTTCGTCGGCCAGTTGCTGGCGCAGCTCGGTTTCAAGAGCACGGCGATGGCCGAGGCGTTGACCACGAAACCCCATAGCGATGCCCTGAGCCTGGAGAACCTGTCGCGCATCGATGGCGACTGGCTGTTCCTCGCCACCCTCAACCCCGATGGCGCCAAGGCGCTGGAGCAGGCCCGTCAGCAACCGGCCTTCGCGCGCCTGAAAGCGGTCAGCAGTGGCCATGCCGTCAGCGTCGACGGGCAGATCTGGAGCAGCGGCAGTGGCCCGTTGGCCGCGCAGGTCATCCTCGATGACGTGGAGAAGGCCTTGTCCGGTCAATGATTGCAGCGGGGAAGGGCGCGCGCCTGCCGCTGTCGCGGGCATTGGCGCTCTGTGTCGGCCTGCTGCTGGCCCTGTGCCTGGCCAGCCTGCTGATCGGTGCGGGCGAGGTCGGTGTCCTGCGCAGTGCGCAGGCGCTGTTTGCGACGGCCGATGGCGAGGCCCGTTTCGTGCTCTTCGAACTGCGCCTGCCACGCACCCTGCTGGGCGTGCTGGCGGGCGTGGCCCTGGGCGCGGCGGGTGTGGTGCTGCAGTCGGCCACGCGCAACCCGCTGGCCGAGCCGGGCCTGCTCGGCGTCAGCGCCGGCGCTTCCTTTGCCGTGGTGCTGGCGATCAGCCTGGGCGCCAGCGCGGCGACCCTCAATCTCGGCGTGGCCATCGCTGGCGCCCTGGTGGGTTGCCTGCTGGTGCTGCTGGTGACCCAGGTCCGCGGCGTCGGCGACGACCCGGTGCGCCTGGTGCTGGCCGGCGCGGCGTTCTCCGGGATTCTCACCGCCATCAGCACGCTGATCCTGCTGCACGATCAGCGCAGCGCCGACGAAATCCGCTTCTGGATCATCGGCGCGCTGGCCGGCAGGCCACAGGACGTGCTGACCTGGAGTACGCCGGGGCTGCTGCTCGGTCTGGCGATCCTGCTGCCGCTGATCCGGCCGCTGTCGGCCCTGGCCCTGGGCGAGAAAATGGCCACCGGGCTGGGTCATCACCCGGCGCTCACGCGCCTCGGTGCGCTGCTCGGGGTCGCCGTGCTGGTGGGCACGGCAACGGCGGCGGCGGGGCCGATCGCCTTCGTCGGCCTGGTGGTGCCTTTCGTGGCCCGGCGCCTGGTGGGGCCGGACATTCGCCGCACCATCGGCCTGTCGTTGCTGCTCGGGCCGAGCATCATCCTGTTCGCCGATATCCTCTCGCGCTTGCTGGTCAGCCCCTATGAACTGCCGATCGGCGTGGTGACCGCCTTGATCGGTGCGCCGGTATTGATCGCCGTGGTCCGCGGGCACAGGATGCCGACCCTATGAATCATGCATCTCTCAAGGCGCCGGCGGGCCACTGGCTGCTGGCCTGCGGCCCCTGGCGCGTGCTGCTGCATCGTCGTGGGCTGTTCACCGCGCTGGGCCTGTCCGCTGCGCTGCTGGTGATCGCCGCGATCAGCCTGGCCTCCGGTGCCGCCGGGCTGGCACCCTGGACGGCCCTGGCGGCGGCCTTCGGCCAGGGCGAGCCGATGCACGTGTTCCTGGTACAGGAGTTGCGTCTGCAGCGCCTGATCGCCGGACTGCTCACCGGCGCGGCGTTCGGCATTGGCGGCTGCCTGCTGCAGACCCTGGCGCGCAACCGCCTGGCCACCCCCGGGGTGATCGGTATCGACGATGGCGCCACGGCGTTCGCGGTGGCGTCCATCGTCGCCGTGCCGACCAGCCTGGCGCCTTCGATGCTGGCCTTGGCCGGGGCCACCACGGCGGCGGTGCTGGCCTTCGGCCTCAGCGCCGGAGCCGGTGCGCGCGGTTATCGTTTCATCGTGGTGGGTATCGCCGTGGGCGCGGTGTTCGGCGCGCTGACCAACCTGATGCTGGCGCGCGCCGACATCGACGCCGCCAACCAGGCCTATCCGTGGACGGTGGGCAGCCTCAACGCCCGTCCGGCGCTGGCGATCTGGCTGCTGGGCGTCGGCCTGCTGGTGTGCCTGCCGCTGGTCAAGTACCTGGGGCGGGTGCTCAGCCTGATGCGCTTTTCCGACAGCGTGGCGATCGGCCTCGGCGTGCGCCTGCAGGCCATGCGCATGCTGACCCTGGTGACCACCGTGCTGCTCACGGCGCTGGCCGTGGCGGTCGCCGGCCCGGTCGGCCTGGTCGCCCTGGCCGCGCCGGAAATGGCCCGTTACCTGAGCGGTCATCGCGGCGTGCCGGTATTGTGTTCGGCCCTGGCCGGGGCGTTGCTGATGACCTGCGCGGACTGGGTCGGGCGTACCTGGCTGGCGCCGATCGAAATTCCCGTCGGCGTGATCACCGCCGTCGTCGGCGGACCTTACCTGCTGTGGATCCTGCTGCGTCAGCCATCGCGCAGGTTGACATGAGACGAGACGCCCGATGACCACTTCCAATCTGTTCGCCACCCGGCCTGACGCCGAAGTCACCCTGCAGGCCGAGAACCTGAGCCTGGGCTACCCCCATGCTGCGATCATCGAGTCGCTGTCGCTGCGCATTCCGCCGGGCCGGGTCACCGCCATCGTCGGGCCCAATGGCTGCGGCAAGTCGACCCTGCTGGCCGGGTTGTCGCGACTGCACAAGCCCAGTGCCGGCGCGGTGTTGCTCAATGGCCGGGCCATCGGCAGCCTGCCGTCCAAGGAAGTGGCGCGGCAACTGGCCCTGCTGCCCCAGGACGCCTCGGCGCCCGACGGCCTGACCGTCTCCGAACTGATCCGTTTCGGTCGCCAGCCGCACCAGAGCCTGCTGCGCCAGTGGTCGGCGGAAGACCAGGCCATCGTCGACGAAGCCTTGCGCGTGGCGGATCTGCAGACGCTGGCCGAACGCCCCCTGGAGTCGATGTCCGGCGGTCAGCGCCAGCGCGCCTGGATCGCCATGGCGGTGGCCCAGCAGACCCCCTTGCTGCTGCTCGACGAACCGACCTCGGCCCTCGACCTGGGGCACCAGATCGAGGTGTTCGAGCTGATCCGTGACCTGGCCTCGGTCGGCAAGACCGTGGTCATGGTGGTGCACGACCTGTCCAGCGCCTGCCGCTATGCCGACCACCTGGTGGCGATGAAGGCGGGGTGCATCATCGCCGAGGGCGCGCCGACGCAGATCGTCACACCGGCGCTGGTCGAAGAGCTGTATGAGGTGCGCTGCACGCTGATGACCGATCCGGTCAGCGGCACGCCGCTGATCGCCGGGGTGACCCGGAGGTAGCTGCAAGCCGCAAGCCACAAGCCACAAGTAAAAGCCGTTGGCGGTCGGTTCGTGCTTTTTCTTGCCGCTTGAAGCTTGGAGCTTGCGGCTGCTTTTGCCGTATCATGATCGCCCCTTCCAGCCGTCTGGACTCGATCGACGCCATGACCCTGCAATACCCCACCATTGCCGATTGCGTCGGCAATACCCCCCTGGTTCGCCTGCAACGCCTGCCTGGCGACACCAGCAATACCCTGCTGGTGAAGTTAGAGGGCAACAACCCGGCCGGTTCGGTGAAGGATCGCCCGGCGCTGTCGATGATCAACCGTGCCGAACTGCGCGGCGACATCGGCCCCGGTGACACGCTGATCGAGGCGACCTCGGGCAATACCGGCATCGCCCTGGCCATGGCGGCGGCGATCAAGGGCTATCGGATGATCCTGATCATGCCCGACAACTCCAGTGACGAGCGCAAGGCGGCGATGACCGCCTATGGCGCCGAGCTGATCCTGGTGAGCAAGGAAGAGGGCATGGAGGGCGCGCGCGACCTGGCCCTGGCCATGCAGGCCGAAGGGCGCGGCAAGGTGCTCGACCAGTTCGCCAACGGCGACAATCCGGTCGCCCACTACACCGGCACCGGCCCGGAAATCTGGCGCCAGACCCATGGCCGGATCAGCCACTTCATCAGCTCCATGGGCACCACCGGCACCATCATGGGCGTCTCGCGTTACCTCAAGGAACAGAATCCCGCGGTGCGCATCATCGGCCTGCAGCCCATGGAAGGTTCCGCCATTCCCGGTATCCGCCGCTGGCCCGAGGAATACCTGCCGAAGATCTTCGAGGCCGAGCGCGTCGACCGGATCGTCGACATGGCGCAGAGCGAAGCCGAGGACGTGATGCGACGCATGGCGCGTGAAGAGGGCATCTTCTGTGGCGTGTCCTCGGGCGGCGCGGTGGCGGCGATGCTGCGCCTGTCGCGCGAAGTGGAGAATGCGGTGATGGTGGCGATCATCTGCGACCGTGGCGACCGTTACCTGTCCACCGGCGTGTACGACGCAGCGGCCAACTGATGGCCCGCAAGCACGGCGGTCTGCGCTTCCAGCCCAGTGGCGGGGCCCGTGCGCCGCAACTGCCGGTGGGCAAGAAGCAGCGCCTGCGGATCGAGCGCCTGGCCAACGATGGCCGCGGCATCGCCTTCGTCGAAGGGCGTACCTGGTTCGTCAGCGGTGCCTTGCCGGGCGAGGAGGTCGAGGCGCGGGTGCTGGGCGCGCGCAGCCAGGTGGTCGAGGCGCGCAGCGAGCGCGTCTTGCAGGCCCGCCCCGAACGCCGCAGCGAACCCTGCGTGCATGCCCGCGTATGCGGTGGCTGCAGCCTGCAGCACATGGCCCATGGCGAGCAGCTCGCGCTGAAACGGCGCCTGCTCGCCGAGCAGTTCAGCCGTCTGGCCGATCTCCAACCCGAGGCCTGGGCCGAGCCCCTCAGCGGCCCCGAGTTCGGCTATCGGCGCCGCGCGCGGATCGCCGTGCGCTGGGACCCGCGGCAGAAGAGGCTGGAGGTCGGTTTTCGTGCCGCGGCCAGTCAGGACATCATCGCCATCCAAGACTGCGCGGTGCTGGTACAGCCCTTGCAACCGATTCTGCGCGCCTTGCCGAGCCTGCTGGCAGGTCTGCACGCGCCCCGTGCCATCGGTCATGTGGAGCTGTTCCATGGCAGTTCCAGTGCCATGCTGATCCGCCATACCGCGCCGCTGGGCGAAGTCGACCTGGCCCGCCTGCAGGCGTTCTGCACGGTACATAAGGCCCAGTTGTGGCTGCAGGGCGAGGCCGATCCGCAGCCGCTGGACGCGACCCTGAGCCTGGGCTATCGCCTGGAGACCTGGGATCTGCAACTGGCGTACCGGCCCGGTGATTTCGTCCAGGTCAACGCGGCGGTGAACGAGGCCATGGTGGCCCAGGCCTTGCAATGGCTGGCGCCACAGGCGTCGGAGCGGGTGCTCGATCTGTTCTGCGGCCTGGGCAATTTCGCCTTGCCCCTGGCCCGGCTGGCCCGCGAAGTGGTCGCCGTGGAAGGTGTGCAGGCCATGGTCGAGCGGGCGGCGGACAACGCCCGGGCCAACGGGCTGGCCAATGCGCACTTTTTCCAGGCCGATCTGTCCAACCCGCTGGTCGAGACCGGTTGGGCCACAGGCGGCTTCGAGGCGGTGTTGCTCGATCCGCCTCGCGATGGTGCATTGCAGGTGGTCAGACAGATCGCCAGCCTCGGCGCCAGGCGCCTGCTGTACGTGTCGTGCAACCCGGCGACGCTGGCACGCGACAGTAGCGAATTGTTGCAGCAGGGTTACCGGCTGAAAAAAGCCGGTATTCTCGACATGTTCCCGCAGACGGCGCATGTCGAGGCGATGGCCCTGTTCGAGCGTTGAGAGGGTGACTGGCGACGCCTGACGGCTCGGCCAGACGAATTGCAGTGGCGCACAGGGATTGCGCCTGATGTGGTTAAACCGACCGGCTCGCAGAAGCCCGGCGACATTCGGCGGGGCATGCCCCCGCGGTAGGGAAGGTAAGCAAGATGGTTCAGGTTAGAGTGCACCAGCCGATCAATGATGATGGCAGTATCAATCTCGAGGCCTGGCTGGAGCACGTCACCAGCGTCGACCCCGCCCTCGATCGCGATGCGTTGCGCGATGCCTGCGAGTTCGCCCGTGCCGCCGAGCAGCAGGCCAACGCGGCGCAGAACCTGTGGACGGAGGGCGCCTCCAGCTTCAGCGCCGGCCTGGAAATCGCCGAGATTCTCGCCGACCTCAAGCTCGATCAGGATTCACTGGTCGCGGCTGTCATCTACCGTGGCGTGCGCGAAGGCAAGATCACCCTGGCCGCGGTGCATCAGCGCTTCGGCCCGGTGGTGGCCAAGCTGATCGAAGGCGTGCTGCGCATGGCGGCCATCAGCGCCAGCCTCAATCCGCGCGACTCCCTGGTGCTCGGCTCCCAGGCCCAGGTGGACAACCTGCGCAAGATGCTGGTGGCCATGGTCGACGACGTGCGCGTGGCGCTGATCAAGCTGGCCGAGCGTACCTGCGCCATCCGCGCGGTGAAGGACACCGATGACGAGAAGCGTCAGCGCGTGGCCCGCGAAGTCTTCGACATCTACGCCCCCCTGGCCCACCGCCTGGGCATCGGCCATATCAAGTGGGAGCTGGAGGATCTGTCGTTCCGCTACCTGGAGCCGGAACAGTACAAGCAGATCGCCAACCTGCTGCACGAGCGCCGCCTGGATCGCGAGCACTACATCAACGAAGTGATGGAGCAGCTGCGCGAGGAACTGGAAGCCACCGGTATCAAGGCCGATATCAGCGGCCGGGCGAAACACATCTATTCGATCTGGCGCAAGATGCAGCGCAAGGGCCTGCAGTTCAGCCAGATCTACGACGTGCGCGCGGTGCGCGTGCTGGTGCCGGCGGTGCGCGACTGCTACACCGCCCTGGGTATCGTGCACACCTTGTGGCGACACATTCCCAAGGAGTTCGACGACTACATCGCCAACCCCAAGGAGAACGGCTACCGTTCGCTGCATACCGCCGTGCTCGGTCCGGAGGGCAAGGTGCTGGAGGTGCAGATCCGCACCTCGGGCATGCACGAGGAAGCGGAACTGGGCGTATGCGCCCACTGGCGCTACAAGGGCACCGACGTCAAATCCGGCTCCAGCCACTACGAAGAGAAGATCTCCTGGCTGCGCCAGGTGCTGGAGTGGCACGAGGAGCTGGGCGACATCGGTGGGCTGGCCGAGCAGCTGCGCGTCGATATCGAGCCGGACCGGGTCTACGTGTTCACCCCCGACGGCCATGCCATCGACCTGCCCAAGGGCGCCACGCCGCTGGATTTCGCCTACCGGGTGCACACCGAGATCGGCCACAACTGCCGGGGCGCCAAGATCAACGGGCGTATCGTGCCGCTCAACTACAGCCTGCAGACCGGCGAGCAGGTCGAGATCATCACCAGCAAGCAGGGCACGCCGAGCCGCGACTGGCTGAACTCCAACCTGGGCTACGTCACCACGTCGCGGGCGCGGGCCAAGATCGTGCACTGGTTCAAGCTGCAGGATCGCGACCAGAACGTCGCCGCCGGCAAGACCATGCTCGAGCGCGAACTGGCACGGGTGGCGCTGCCACCGGTGGATTTCGAGAAACTGGCCGAGAAGGCCAACCTGAAAACCGCCGAGGATCTGTTCGCTTCCCTCGGCGCCGGCGACCTGCGCCTGGCGCAACTGGTCAACCTGGCGCAGCAACTGGTCGAGCCGGAGCGCGGCAGCGAGCAGCTCGAGCTGATTCCGCGCAAGGCCCAGGGCTTCAAGCCGGGCAAGCGCGGCGATATCCAGATCCAGGGCGTCGGCAACCTGCTGACGCAGATGGCCGGCTGCTGCCAGCCGCTGCCGGGCGACCCCATCGTCGGCTACATCACCCTGGGCCGCGGCGTGAGCATCCACCGCCAGGACTGCGCCTCGGTGCTGCAACTGGCCGGCCGCGAGCCGGAGCGCATCATCCAGGTCAGCTGGGGGCCGGTGCCGGCGCAGACCTACCCGGTGGACATCATCATCCGCGCCTACGACCGCTCCGGCCTGCTGCGCGACGTCACCCAGATGCTGCTCAACGAGAAGCTCAACGTGCTGGCGGTCAACACCCGTTCGAACAAGGAAGACAACACCGCATCGATGTCGCTGACCGTGGAGATCCCCGGTCTGGATGCCCTGGGGCGCCTGCTCGGGCGCATTTCCCAGTTGCCCAATATCATCGAGGCCCGTCGCCACCGGGCGCCCTGAACCGGCAGGCCGCACGCCGCGGCCTTGCCCGTGGCGCGCGGCGGCTGGCCTCCTGCACTGAGCGGAATTTGCCATGTACCAACTCGACGACCTCCTGCACCTGATGGCGCGCCTGCGCGACCCCCGGCACGGCTGTCCCTGGGATCTGCAGCAGTCCTACGCGAGCATCGTGCCGCATACCCTCGAAGAAGCCTACGAAGTGGCCGATGCCATCGAGCGCGAGGCGTTTGCCGAACTGCCCGGTGAGCTGGGCGACCTGCTGTTCCAGGTGGTGTACTACAGCCAGCTGGCCCGCGAAGAGGGGCGTTTCGACTTCGCCCAGGTGGTCGATGGCATCACCCGCAAGCTGGTTCGCCGCCATCCCCACGTGTTTCCCGATGGCGATCTGTACGGTGCGCCGGATCTGCCGCGCCTCGGCGAGGCCGAGGTCAAGCAGCGCTGGGAGGCGATCAAGGCCGAGGAGCGTGCACAGCGCGCGGCGGCCCCCGAGCAACTGTCGCTGCTCGACGATGTGCCGACCGTGTTGCCGGCCCTGAGCCGGGCCAGCAAGCTGCAGTCGCGGGCCGCCCGGGTCGGCTTCGACTGGCCCGATGCGCTGCCGGTGCTGGACAAGGTGCGTGAAGAACTGGATGAAGTGCTCGAGGCCATCGGTGCCGACGATCCTCCGGCAATCGCCGAGGAGGTCGGTGACCTGCTGTTCGCGGTGACCAATCTGGCCCGCCACCTCAAGGTCGAGCCCGAGGCGGCGTTGCGCGCGGCGAACGCCAAGTTCGAGCGGCGCTTCCGTTTTATCGAGCAGGCATTGCGCGAAGCGGGGCGGCCCATCGAGAATTGCGCCCTGGACGAGCTGGACGCCCTGTGGGGCGAAGCGAAGAAACGCGAGAGGCAGCCCTGATCGTGCTGCTGAAATCCGGTGGGTTGTCGGCTCACCACCATATTCATTGTTCGGCGGATAGGTAGGTTATGGCTCTTTCATTACGCGACCAGTTGCTCAAGGCGGGGCTGGTCAACGAGAAGCAGGCCAAGCAGGTCAGCAAGCAACAGCAGAAGCAGCAGCGCCTGGTACAGAAAGGGCAGGCCGAGAAGGACGAGTCGCAGAAGCTCGCCGCCCAGCAGGCCATGGCCGAAAAGGCGGCCCGGGATCAGGAGCTGAACCGGCAGCAGCAGGAGAAGATCGAGCAGAAGGCCCGCGCCGCCCAGGTCAAGCAGTTGATCGAGGTCTCCCGGCTGCCCAAGCTCACCACCGAGGATTACTACAATTTCGTCGACGACAAGAAGGTCAAGCGCCTGTCGGTCAACGCCCTGATGCGCGACAAGCTCAGCCGCGGCTCGCTGGCCATCGTCCGCCACGGCGGCGGCTACGAAGTGATTCCGCGCGAGGCCGCGCTGAAGATCCAGGAGCGCGATCCGCGCCGCGTGGTATTGCTCAATACCCCGACCGAAGCACCGGATGCGGACGACCCCTATGCCGCCTACCAGGTTCCCGATGACCTGATGTGGTAAACGCGCTCATGCGCGCATGGCTGGCAGTGCACCGCGATTACGCGGGCTTTTTCGTCCGATCATTCCGTATGCGGACTGGCTGAGGTTTCCAGCTCCGCCTGGTAGGCGATGGCCTCTTCCCGAGAGGGGAATATACCGACCAATTGGTCGTTCTGATGCACGTCCCAGACGCGCTTGCCCATGGCCTGGGCTTCGTGGGACATGTGCTGCTCGTCACGCTCGGACACAACTACTACGCTCATTCTTATATCTCCAGTCTGTCGGATCAATGCGGCGCAATACATGGGTCGTTCATGCTTAGCTTGCTAAGCAAACGATGCCATTTGTGACCGTAACGATTGGTTACAAGTTCCGCGGCATGGCAGTGCCGTGGTTGGCCGCCAGCATCGGGATCACTGCCGCGAGGCGGTAGCTGCCTTTCGTAGGGTGGACGACGCTTGCCTGCGCGGCCCGATCCGTCCACCGCTCTGCGATCGCAATGGTGGATGAAAAGAGCGTCATCCACCCTACGGGCTGGCACAAGCCCCGGAGCCAGCACGGATCGGCTCCCTCGCCCCCTGGGAGAGGGCTGGGGAGAGGGGCTCTTCAGGGGGGCAATCCGTAGATGGGGTCGGGCCACGCAGTTGAAACCCATCAATCGCCGATGGGTTTCACCCATCCTACGGCCTGCTCCATCCGGTCGTGGCTGAAGCCCCTCCTGCAAATGGCTGCTTCGCCAACAGCCTGCGGCCAAGAAAAAGCCGGGCATGCCCGGCTTTCTGATGATGACGGCGACCGGCTGGTCGATCAATCGCGACGGCCTTCCACGGTCTTGCCGTCGACGGTGCCGGACTTGAGCATGATCTGGTATTCCTTGCCGTCCTTTTCCACCTGATGCAGACGCACCAGCAGGTGGCCCCAGTCCTTGGCGAACCAGAGGATGGTCTTGCGGCTGCTCTGTGTCGGGTCGCGCACGCGCTCGACCTTGATCGCATCGATCAGGCCGGCCTTGGTGCGTACCACTTCCTCGCCCAGCACGCGGAAATCATAGGTTTCGACCTCGTCGCCATCGACCACTTGATAGCTCATGCTCTTCTGCCCGGCCGCGACGTCATGTTGCAGCACGAGCTGGTAGGTCGACTTGTCCTGCATGCCGCGGTTGAGCGGGAAACGCACGGGGTCGCCGCGATCGCTGCCGATCACCTGCTTCTGCGTCCAGTCGAAGTCGAACTCGACTTCCTTGCCCTTGCCCAGGCCGCTGCGTTCGAACTTGTAGGTCTGGGGCAGGAAGCTGTTGCCATCGACCGTGAAGGTGCTCTGCTCGGTGAGGCTGGCCACCAGCATGGAAGCCTTGAAGCTGAGCAGCCAGCGTCCATCGTCCTGTGCCTGCAGGCTGCGTTCGGCGGAGCCACTGACCGGCAGTTGCTTCCAGTCGGCGGTGTAGCTGGCGGAGAACGGCTTCAGCTCTTCGGCGACGGCTGGCAGGCTGAGCAACGCCAGGGCGAACAGTAAGGCACGACGCATGGTGTCTCCTAGGTGTTGATGAGGTAGCCGGTGGCCGGCAGGGGGTTGCCGTCGAGCGATGCGCCCGAGGCGTCGAGGCGCAAACGTCCTTCGGCGAACCAGCGGACGGCCAGCGGATAGATCAGGTGTTCCTGGACGTGAACCCGCTGCGCCAGGCTGGCGGCAGAGTCCTGCAACTGTACCGGGATTACAGCCTGTACGACCAGAGGGCCACCATCGAGTTCCTCGGTGACGAAGTGCACGCTGCAGCCGTGCTCGCGGTCACCGGCCTCCAGCGCCCGTCGATGGGTGTGCAGGCCCTTGTGCCTGGGCAGCAGGGAGGGATGGATGTTGAGCAGGCGTCCGCTGTAGTGGCGGACGAACGCCGGGCTGAGGATGCGCATGAAGCCGGCCAGCACCACCAGGTGCGGTTCGAAGGCGTCGATGGCTTCGATCAGGGCCTTGTCGAAGGCTTCGCGGTCGGCGAAATCGCCATGCTCGAGCACCCGGGTGTCGATGTCGGCATTCTTCGCCCGTTCCAGGCCATAGGCATCGGCGCGGTTGGAAATCACCGCGGCGATGCGTGCCGGATTGTCCGCGGCCCCGGCGCTGTCGATCAGCGCCTGCAGATTGCTGCCGGCGCCGGAGATCAGCGCCACCACATTGCAGGCTGGGGGCATCAGTGGCTTTTCAGGTTGTTCAGGACGACCCGTTCCGCGCCGTCGGCGGCGCTGGCGATCCGGCCGATGACCCAGGGCTGCTCGCCAGCGGCGCTCAGGGTCTCGAGGGTCACGTCGACCTGCTCCTGGGCGACACAGATGACCATGCCCACGCCGCAGTTGAGTACGCGGTGCATCTCGGTCTCGTCGACGTTGCCTTTTTCCTGCAGCCAGTCGAACACCGCCGGGCGGGTCCAGCTGGCCACGTCGATCAGCGCCTGGGCGCCGGCGGGCAGTACCCGCGGGATATTGTCGAGCAGGCCGCCGCCGGTGATGTGGGCCATGGCCTTGACCGCGCCGGTGTCCTTGATCAGCTTGAGCAGGGGTTTGACGTAGATGCGCGTCGGTGCCATCAGCAGATCGGCCAGCGGCTTGCCGTCGACCAGGGTGCTGTCGATGTCGCTGCCGGCCACGTCGATGATCTTGCGGATCAGCGAGTAACCGTTGGAGTGCGGGCCGGAGGAGGGCAGGGCGATCAGCGCGTCACCGGCGGCCACTTTGGAGCCGTCGATGATCTCGGCCTTTTCCACCACGCCGACGCAGAAGCCGGCCAGGTCATAGTCCTCGCCTTCGTACATGCCGGGCATCTCGGCGGTTTCACCACCGACCAGGGAGCAGCCGGCCAGTTCGCAGCCGGCGCCGATGCCGGTGACCACGGTGGCGGCCACATCGACGTTGAGCTTGCCGGTGGCGTAGTAGTCGAGGAAGAACAGCGGCTCGGCGCCGCAGACCACCAGGTCGTTGACGCACATGGCCACCAGATCCTGGCCGATGCTGTCGTGCTTGTTCAGGTTCAGCGCCAGGCGCAGTTTGGTGCCGACACCGTCGGTACCGGATACCAGCACGGGCTGTTTGTAGCCGGCGGGGATCTCGCAAAGGGCGCCGAAGCCGCCCAGGCCACCCATGACTTCAGGACGGGCGGTGCGCTTGGCCACGCCCTTGATGCGTTCGACCAGGGCTTCGCCCGCGTCGATATCTACACCTGCGTCCTTGTAGCTGATGGAGGGTTGCTTGCTCATAGATCCAGGCCTTTGGAAGGGGGAAGTCGGAATTGCACCGGCCTGCGACGGCCGCTCTGCGAAGGCGCGCGATTTTATCAGGCTTGCCGTGCAGCGGCCAGCCGCAGCGCCGTGCGGCGCTCTGCCGGGGGCGCCGGGCACGGCCTGCACGGGGCAGGCAAGCGACACGCTTGCACGCTGGCGGCAGCGACGCGGCTTGCGATGAAAGCGCAACAACCCATAAGGTATAGCGATTCGGCAGCCTGAGCTGCGCCGCCTCCTGTCTGCAGAGAGCTTTTATTCATGCGCCCGACCTCCTGTGTGTTCCTCCTGTGCCTGTCGCTGCTCAGCCTGACGAGCGCCGCTGCCACGGTCAGCGACCTGTATCAGGTGCGCGAGAAGGTCGCCAGCCAGCAGCCGCAAGAGCGCGATGCCGCCATGCAGCGTGCCCTGGAAACCCTGGTGCTGCGCCTGACCGGTAACCGCGACGCGGCCAAGGGCTCGGCGCTGGCCGAACTGCGCAAGGACCCCCAGCAGATCGTCAGTCAGTACGGTTATGAAGGTGACAGCCTGCTGGTCGACTTCGATGCCGTATCGACCGATCGCACGCTGCGCCAGGCCGGATTGCCGCTTTGGGGCGTCAACCGCCCGGCGTTGCTGACCTGGTGGCTGAGCGACACGGCGGCCGGCTCGAACATGGTCGGCGATGGTCAGGCCAGTGCCGAGCCCCTGCGTCTGGCGGCGCAGCATCGTGGGCTGCCGCTGCGTCTGCCGTTGGCGGATCTCGACGAGCAACTGCTGGCGACGGCGGACAACCTCGGCGCCAGCGATCCCGAGGCGTTGCGTTCGGCCTCGGAGCGTTATGGCGCCGATGCCCTGTTGGCGGTGCATGCACGCGAAACCGACGACAAGTGGCAGGCCGACTGGCAAATGTGGCTGGGCGAGGAACACGAGCAGGGCAAGGCCGAAGGTGCCGACCAGGCGGCCCTGGCCGATGCCGTGTTGCTGGCGGTGAGCGAGCGCCTGGCGCCGCGTTTCGTGGTCACCCCGGGCACCTCGTCGACGCTGACCCTGGAAGTCATCGGCGCCGATCTTTCACGTTATGCCGAACTGCAGCGTATGCTCGAACCCTTCGCTGCGCAGTTGCAGTCCGTCGAGGCCGACCGCCTGGTCTACCGGGTCAACGCCAGCGCCGAGCAACTGCGCGCGCAGTTGGCCCTGGCCCAACTGCACGAGGTGCCGGCGGATGAAGCCCTGCCCGAGCCCGCGCCGGCCAATGACGAGACACTGCCGATCGATGCCACTCAGGCGCCGCTCGAGCCCGCTGCTCAAGAGCCCGCGCCGCGCATCGTCCCGCGTGGCGATGTGCTGCGCTTTCGCTGGTAGACTGCCGCGCTGGCCGCACTGATATCGACTCCGGCGGATCACTCCGCACTGGCGCGGTCGGCGCTGTTTGCGCTTTATTCGCCGTTGTTCCCGAGGATTGAGCATGACCGTTTCGTCTCGCTGGCTATGGATTGCCGTGCTGCTGCTCTGCGGCCTGGTCTATGTCCTGCATCCGATCTTGCCGCCCTTCCTGATCGGCGTGTTGCTGGCTTACCTGGGCGATCCCCTGGTGGATCGCCTGGAGCGCTTGAAGCTGTCGCGTACCTGGGGCGTGATCGTGGTATTCGCCTTGTTCACCCTGGTCATCACCCTGATGCTGCTGGTATTGATCCCCATGCTCGGCAAGCAGATGGTACGGCTCTACGAACTGGCGCCGCAGATGCTCGACTGGGCGCAGCACGAGGCGCTGCCCTGGGTCCAGTTGAAGCTCGGCTTGAACGAGGGCTTCTGGCGCTTCGACCAGATGAAATCGGCGATTTCCGAGCACCTGGGCAAGACCACCGATATCGCCGGGCTGATCCTGGCCCAGGCCACGGCGTCGGGTCTGGCGCTGATGGCCTGGCTGGCCAACCTGCTGCTGATCCCGGTGGTCAGCTTCTACCTGATGCGTGACTGGGATCTGCTGGTCGCCAAGCTGCGTGGTCTGTTGCCGCGCAGCAACGAAGGGCTGGTGGTCAAGCTGGTCAGCGAGTGCCACGAGGTGCTGGGCGCTTTCCTGCGCGGACAACTGCTGGTGATGTTCGCGCTCGGCGTGATGTACGCCGTCGGCCTGATGGCCATCGGCCTGGAACTGGGGCTGTTGATCGGCCTGCTCGCCGGCCTGGCGAGCATCGTTCCCTATCTCGGGGTGGTGGTCGGCATCGGCGCGGCCCTGATCGCCGGGCTGTTCCAGTTCGGCGGCGACTTCTACCCGCTACTGGCCATTGCCGGCGTGTTCATGGTCGGCCAGATGCTCGAGGGCATGCTGCTGACGCCCCTGTTGGTGGGCGACCGCATCGGCCTGCATCCGGTGGCGGTGATCTTCGCGATCATGGCCGGCGGTCAGCTGTTCGGCTTCACCGGTATCCTGCTGGCCCTGCCGGTGGCCGCGGTGATCATGGTTTTGCTGCGTCATGTGCATGATTTGTATAAACTTTCCGACCTTTATCAAGAGCCTTCAGGGGGCTCCGACGAGCCTCCCCGTCCAGTATGAAGCCTATTCAACTGCCGCTTGGCGTCCGTCTGCGCGACGACGCCACCTTTGCCAACTACTACCCGGGCGCCAATGCCGCTGCCCTGGGGTATGTCGAGCGCCTGTGCGAAGCGGATGCCGGCTGGACGGAGAGCCTGATCTACCTGTGGGGGGGCGAGGGCGTGGGGCGCAGCCACCTGCTGCAGGCCGCTTGCCTGCGTTTCGAGCAGCGCGGCGAGCCCGCCGTCTACCTGCCGCTGGCCGAGGTGGTGCAGTACGGGCCGGAGCTGCTGGACAACCTGGAACAGTGCGAGCTGGTATGCCTGGATGACCTGGATGCGGCGGCGGGCCGGGGTGAATGGGAAGAGGCGCTGTTCCACCTGTTCAATCGCCTGCGTGACAGTGGCCGGCGTCTGCTGCTGGCGGCGGGCTCCTCGCCCCGCGAGTTGCCGGTCAAGCTTGCCGACCTCAAGTCGCGCCTGACCCTGGCCCTGGTCTTCCAGCTCCAGTCCTTGTCCGATGAGGACAAGCTGCGCGCCCTGCAATTGCGTGCCTCGCGCCGGGGCCTGCACATGAGCGACGAGGTGGGACGCTTCATCCTCACCCGCGGTGAGCGCAGCATGAGCGCGCTCTTCGAACTGCTCGAACGCCTCGATCAGGCTTCCCTGCAGGCCCAGCGCAAATTGACCATTCCCTTCCTGAAAGAGACGCTCGGCTGGTAGCGGCGCTCGATTGCGCCGCCTGGAATGGCTGAAACAAGGCGCAAGCGGACGGCCGATAAGAGCGCTAGAGGCTGGAGGCTGAACGACAAGCAAGCCGCACAGGCTCTTTCGTCCAGCTTTCCAGCCTCAAGCGCGTAGGGTGGATGACGCTCTTTTCATCCACCATTGCTATTGCGGAGCGGTGGACGGGTGAAGCGTCGTCCACCCTACGAACGGCCGCTTCTGCCTTCCAGCCGCGTAGGGTGAAGCCTCAGCTACGTGCCCCGGTTCACCCTGCGAAAGGCTACGGATGAAGAGCCCCTCTCCCCAGCCCTCTCCCGGAGGGAAAGGGAGCAGAACCGTGGTGGTTCCGGAGCTTGTATCAGCCTCAAGGCTTGCGCATGCCTCGCCTGCCGGATTCAGGCAGGCCTGCTTTGCTCCCCTCGCCCTCCGGGAGAGGGGCCGGGGGAGAGGGACGAGGTGCACGCGGTATTTCTTTTCACAAGAACGTAGCCTGGATTAGCCGTAGGCGTAATCCGGGGCCGAAGGCCTGATCCTCCGTTTAACGCGGATTATCGGCGCCTTCAGCGTGCCGTTCTTATCCCTCGGTGTTATCACTGAGCCTGTCGATGTATTGGTACTGCGCACACCAGCGGGTGTAGAGCAGGGCACTGATGAACAGGCCCATGCTCAGCAGGATTTCCAGCCAGCCGAACAGCGCTTTCGACGGGTCGAACGCCGCCAGCACGCCTTGGATGAAGTACAGGTTGACCACGAAGCAGGCCCAGGCATGGGCGCGCGGATGCCCGGCGATCATGCCCGGGGCGAGCAGGAGCAAGGGCAGCAACTGGAACGCCAGCACCGCCCAGAGCAATGAGCCGGGGACCGCGGCATAACCCAGGTTCCAGATCAGCAGCAGCGCCGCCAGCGCCAGGAAGCTGGCCAGGCTCAGGTAGCGGCTCAGGCGCAGGCGCGGCTGCAGCCACTCGATGCTGGGCAAGGGCTTGAGCGTTCTAGCCACGGTCGTTCCCCAGTTTCAGGGCGGTGCTGGCCAGGCGCTGGCCGAGGGCGCGGCACAGGGTGATTTCATGCTCGTCGAGGGCGCGCTTGCCGTCGGCGCCGGCATGGTGGCTGGCGCCGTAAGGCGTGCCGCCGCCACGGGTCTCGAGCAATGCGGATTCGCTATAGGGCAGGCCGGTGATCAGCATGCCGTGGTGCAGCAGGGGCAGCAGCATGGACAGCAGGGTGGTTTCCTGACCGCCATGCAGGCTGGCCGTGGAGGTGAACACGGCGGCCGGTTTGCCGACCAGGCTACCGGTCAGCCACAGGTTGCTGGTGCCGTCGAGGAAGTACTTGAGTGGCGCGGCCATGTTGCCGAAGCGGGTCGGGCTGCCGAGAACCAGGCCGGCGCAGTGCTTCAGGTCGTCGAGGCTGGCATAGGGCGGGCCGTCGGCGGGAATGCTGTCGGCAACGGCTTCGCACTCGCTGGACACGGCCGGTACGGTGCGCAGGCGCGCTTCCAGCCCCTGCATCTCCGCGCCGCGGGCGATGTGCCGGGCCATGTCGGCGGTGGCGCCATGGCGGCTGTAATACAGAACCAGGATGTAGGCGGTGCTCACGGCAGGATCTCCAGCAGGTTTTCCGGCGGGCGCCCGATGACGGCGCGCTCGCCGGCGATCAGGATCGGCCGTTCGATCAGCCTGGGATGGACGACCATGGCCTCGATCAGTTGCGCTTCGGACAAATCGGTCCGGGCCAGATCCAGCTCGCGATACTCGTGCTCGCCCGTGCGCAGCAACTGGCGCGCCCCGATGCCCAGTTTGCCCAGCACGTCGCGCAGTTGCGCCGCGCTGGGCGGGGTTTCCAGGTAGAGCACGAGGGTCGGCTGCAGCCCGCGTTCTTCGAGCAGTTGCAGGGCGCTGCGTGATTTCGAGCAGCGCGGGTTGTGATAGAGCGTCAGATCGGTCATGTGAGTCGCATCTTGCCTCGGGTGACAGTTATTCTAACCGCGCCAAGGCCCTGCGCTGAACAGGGGAATGTCAATGGATCGATGACGATGGAGGTGGCATGCAGCAGCGTTTCAACGATTGGCTGGAGTTCTGGCGGTTTCTGCTGCATCGATTTCTCGCCGACCGGGGGGCCGATAACGCGGCCGCGCTGACCTATACCACCCTGTTCGCCGTGGTGCCGATGATGACGGTCACCTTCGCCATGCTCTCGGCGATCCCGGCTTTCCAGGGCACCGGCGAGCAGATCCAGGCCTTCATCTTCCACAACTTCGTGCCGTCGGCCGGGGAGACCCTGCAGCAATACCTGCGTGATTTCACCAATCAGGCACGGCAACTGACCTGGATCGGTGTGGGCGTGCTGGCGGTCACGGCATTCTGGATGCTGGTCACCATCGAGCGCACCTTCAACACCATCTGGCGCGTCCGCCAGCCGCGCCGGGGCATGTCGACCTTCCTCCTGTACTGGGCGATTCTCAGCCTGGGGCCGATCCTGCTGGGAGCGGGCTTCGCCGTCAGCACCTATGTCGCTTCGCTGTCGCTGCTGAGCGGGCCGGATGCGGTGGTCGGCGCCAAGACGCTGCTGCGTTTCACGCCACTGTTGTTCAGCGTGGCGGCGTTCACCCTGCTGTACGCCGCTGTCCCCAATGCGCGGGTACCGATCAGGCATGCGCTGCTGGGCGGGCTGTTCACCGCCGTGCTGCTGGAGCTGGCCAAGGCGCTGTTCGGCTTGTATGTGCGCCTGTTCCCTGGTTATCAACTGATCTATGGCGCATTCGCCACCGTGCCGCTGTTCCTGCTGTGGATCTATACCTCCTGGCTGATCGTGCTGGTTGGCGCGGAACTGGTGTGCAACCTGGGCGTGTCGCATCAGTGGCGCAAGCGCGCACTGCCACGCCTGCTGGTGCTGCTGGGCATTCTGCGGGTGTTCCACTCGCGGCAGCAGTCCGGTCTGAAGGTGCGTCACCGCGACGTGCAGCGCCAGGGCTGGCTGTTGCCCGAGCACGAGTGGGCGGAGGTGGTGACTTTTCTCGAAAGCCAGCAACTGGTGGCCTCGACCGGCGGCGGCAGCTGGGTGCTGAGCCGCGACCTGAGTCATTACAGCCTGCAGCATCTGCTCGAGCGCAGCCCGTGGCCGTTGCCGTTGCTCGGCCAGTTGCCGGCCGATCTGGATGAGCCCTGGTACCCCGCCTTGCGCCAGGCCTTGCAACGCCTGCATGACGAGCAGTCGGTGTTGTTCGGCGAGGATCTCGCGCAGTGGCTCGATCCGGCGGCCCACGACAAAAAAACGGCCGGGGACCATTCTTGATATCGCTGACGACGGCCAACGGAGTGCCTGCCAGGGATGGCAGGCAGCAAAGAATCGTCGGGAGCGATTCTTGACGACGCTGGCGACGGCCTACAGGGTGATCCATCAGGGAAGGCAGGCGACAAAGAATCGCCGGGAGCGATTCTTGACGTCGCTTGCGACGGCCCGCAGGGTCGCCGCCAGGGATGGCAGGCGACAAAGAATCGTCGGGAGCGATTCTTGACGTCGCTTGCGACGGCCCGCAGGGTCGCCGCCAGGGATGGCAGGCGACAAAAAAGGGCAGATTGAGCGCCAAGTGGGCGTGCCGGCCGAGCCGAAGGAGCAGGGTCGGCTGGTGGCCGTCTGGGTAGCTGGGAGCGCTGTAGCGACTTTATAGTGACGTCACTATGCTGGCACGCTTCTGGCTATGCTTCCGGCTATATTGGCCCGTACGCCCCGATGGCTTTCAGGAAGACGCCATGAAAAAAACTGCCGAAAAGGTCGTCGCCCTGCATCAGCGTGATCCGCAGACCGCACTGGATAACCTCAACCGCATCACCGGCCTCAAGTTCAGCCACTGGCCCGAGTCGCTGTTGCCGGCGGTAGCGCAAGAGCGTGAGGATGAGCCGCAAGCGCGGCCGTGGCCGACGTCGGCCTGAACGCGAGGCACTTGGCCAACAATCAGCCGTTGGCCTGCCGGGAGTCGTCCTGAGCCTGGGCCGGCTCGACGGCCTGCACGAACAACTCCTCCACCACCACCTCGACCTTGGGTGCTGCTGCGCGCAGGCGTACCTGCATGTCTTCGATCCTCTGCTTCACCGGCAGGCGCGCGATGCCCGAGAGGAGGATTTTGCCATGGGCACTGACCTTGGCATGGTCGAGATTGACTTCCCGGCGCCGACCGCCATCGAGGTAGCTGACCAGCAGCGATACCAGGTTGTTGGCCTGACCGGGCAGTTGCAGCCAGGCCGCGACGTTGAATTCGGCCACCCGTCCTTCGTAGGCGGTGAGCTGCAGATGGGCGCTTTTGACCAGATGCGAGGGCACCTGGCCGATCAGCGTGTCGTGAGCGTTGGACATGGTCGCATTTCCCGACTGAGTGCAAAGAGCGTCATCGGGAAATTATAAGCAGGCTTATTGCACCGAGACTGTGCGCTATGGCGGTGTTTGATGTGACCTGTCTCGCATTTACGGCAGTTCGAGCGGGTGTCGGCTCACTGACGAGCTGGCCAGATTGGCAGCGGGCAGTTGCAGGGGCAACTGATTCGGTGCGTTGCTCAACTGCAGCCAGAGGTTCTCCGCTTCGACGAACTGGCCATGGGGCAGCCACAGGCCATGGTGCCAGCCATTACCCGGATTCGGGGTGCTTTGCAGGATACCGGGATGGGTCTGTGCGCTTGGTGTGCGTCTGAGCCATGCCGGCCGTGCCAGGCCCTTGAGGTAGCGCAGCCCCAGGTGGAGGCCCTGGGCATTCCGGTGTCGCCAGCAGACCAGAGCCAGGACATGGCTGTCGGTCATCAACAGTACCAACTGGCCGACGACCAGTGGCGCGACGGGCTCGTCGCTGCACAACAGGCGCGCACCCCCGGAACCGTTATCGAGAATCTGCGCGGCAGCGCAACGGGGGCGCTGTTCCAGCAACTGTGCGTGAATGGCCGGCAAGCCTATGGCCAGGTTGCAGGCGCTGTTCTGGGCACTGCGCCCATGGCGGCGTTGTTCGCGTCCGAGCCAGTGTGGCTGGACGCGTTCGAGCAGTTGGCGCTCGGCGCTGCTTTGCAACGGCGCCGGTTCGTTCAGGGCGACCAGCAAGGCGCCGATTTCGAAGCGGCGCAGGTGTTCCGGCTCGCCTTGCGGTTTCTGCGCATAGCTGAGGCAGGGCTGCGCCTGGGCCAGATCGACCAGCGGGCCGTCGCGCTCGTCTTCGGCATCCCAGGGCAGCAGGCGGGCAATGCCGGCCAGGGGCGCCAGGGCGCCGAACAGCAGGGCGCATTCACCTTCCGCGAGGTGGAAGGGATTGCTCAGGGCGAGCAGCAGCATCTGCTGGTAGAGGCCGCGCAGGGTGCTGGCGGGCGCTGGCTGGAACGCGGCGGCCACGGGTTCGTCAAGGCAGTCCTGCTGTTCGCCTTGCCAGTACAACAGGTGGCTGTCGCGCCATAGCCCGGCAGGTGGTTGCTGGTACTGCTGGTAATGGCGCATCAGGGTCTGGGCCAGAAAGTGCTGGGCCATGTACAGGCACCAGGCCAGGTGCGGGCGTGAGGGCTGGCGACCCAGGTGTATCTGCAGCAGCAGGCGTTTGAAACCGACGGCCAGCTCGCTGCACAGGCGCAGAAAAAATGGCGCTGTCAACTGGTCGCTGCGATAGGCCGCGGCGTAGTGGCGGTACTCATCGCTGAAACTTTGCAGCGCGCGCTGCCTTTCGAGTAAGGTCATTGCACTGCGGTTCAGGCGCAGCAGAATATCGAGTACCTGCTGCAATCCCTGCTCGGGCGGCTGCTGGCGGGCCTGGCTCAGCTGCTCGTTGAGTTCGGCCAGGCTGGTCGAGTCCGTTTGCAGGGCATCGGGGACTTCGAGGTGCAGGACATCCAGTGTCATGGTAGCCCTGCGGGGATGAGGATCGATTCCATGGTAAAGCGACTCCGGGTTGTCACGCGGATAATGGCAGTGATCGCCGCCGGACTGTTACTGACGGGTTGCGGCGAGGACTTCGGCGTCGACCAGCATGGGCGAAAGGTAGCGGTTGAGCGCTTCGATGGCCAGTGGTTGGTGATCAATTACTGGGCCGAATGGTGTGGTCCCTGCCGCACCGAGATCCCCGAGCTGAATGCCTTGGCCGGTCAGCTGGAAACACAGCCGGTCGGTGTATTCGGGGTCAACTTCGACGGTCTGCAGGGGGACGAACTGGCCCGCGCGGCACAGGCATTGGGCATCGAGTTCACCGTGCTGGCCCAGGACCCTGCCGAGCGCTATCAGTTGCCGCCCAGCGAGGCGCTGCCGGTGACCTATATCGTCGACGATCAGGGCAAGGTGCGTGAGCGCCTGCTGGGTGAGCAGAGCGCAGAGGGGCTGAGCGCCCGCCTGCAGGCGTTGCGGGCCGAAGGCTGAGGTGGCGGATATGGCGCATCGGTGCGTGCATGGCTATATCAGTGGGCGTGTGCAGGGTGTCGGCTTTCGTCAGAGCACGGCCAGCATGGCGGACAGCCTGGGGCTGTCGGGTTGGGTGCGCAATGTCGCCGATGGGCGGGTAGAGTTATTGTTCGAAGGGGACGACTCGGCGGTGCAGCAGATGGCGACCTGGCTGGAAACCGGACCGCGTGCGGCGCGTGTGGCGTCTGTCGAGCTGCAGGAACATGCCTGGCAGGGTATCGCCGGGTTCGTGGTGCGGCCCTGACGCCTGTTTCTCTCAGTCGTTGCCCGGGTCGGCGACCAGTCTGCCGGCGTCATCGGTCAATGATTGCAGGAAGGCTGCCTGGAGTTCCGGATCGTTGCGGGTCAGTTCGATAAGACTCTGCTCCAGCTCGCTGGCTTCTTCCTCGAGACCGAGCTCCGACAGGCGCTTGACGCGATGCACCCATTGCTCGATTTCCGCGCCTTCGAGGTCGTCATAGATCAGGTCATGGGCTTCACGCAGCTTGCCGCGCAAGCTGCGCCCGACCAGCAGGGTCGCATCGGCACTGGCCGAGCCCTGGCCATCCTCGACGCTCAGCAGCAGCGTATCGATCCGGCCAATGTCCTGGTCGGCGAATGGCCCGTCCAGCAGGTTGAGGCGCAGCACACCGTTGCGATCGGTGAGCAATTCGTGGGTCTGGCCCCCGGCCTGCACCCGTACCGGCCGTTCGGCCCATGGCAGGCTGGAATACTCGGTACGGGCATCCTGACGTTTTTCGTCAACAGTGGCCAAATTCTGCTGCGAGCGACCATTGGATTCGGCGTTCATGAACGGGTTGATGCCGGCGACGCCATAGCTGATCCAGTCCTTGGTCACGCTATCGGGCAGGCGGCCGAGCAGTACCACGTTCAACAGGTTGGCACCGACGCCGCCGACGATGGCCACCGCGCCCAGCGGCACTTCGTACAGCTCGCGCCAGGCTTGGTAGGGCGTATAGCGATCATAGCGGCGGGTGACCTCGAAAGCGGTCACCTCGAAGGCCTTTTGCTCGTGCACGCGTACGCGCCGTTGCGGCAGCTCCAGCACCTGCGGCTCGCCCACATCGATCTGCAGGCTGTGGCTCAGCAGTTTGCGTTCGATACGTTCTTCGTGCTCGCTGCGCTGTGGCAAATGATTGGCACAGCCACTGAGAAACAGAGCGCCACAGGTCGTGGCGCTGAGCAGACGCAAGGTGCTTCGCTTGAACATGACGGCTCTTGGCAAAAGGCTGGGATCAGCGGCGGATACGGCTCTGGATGAACGACAGGATCTCGGCTACCGGCACGGCCTGGGCCTCGCTCTGCAACCGGCTCTTGTACTCCAGGTTGCCTTCGGCCAGGCCGCGGTCGCTGACCACGATACGGTGTGGAATGCCGATCAGTTCCATGTCTGCGAATTTGATGCCCGGACTGGTCTTTTTGTCACGGTCATCGAGCAGAACCTCGAAGCCGGCGGCAGTCAGCTCGGCATACAGCCTGTCGGTCGCCTCGCGCACGGCGTCGGTCTCGTAGCGCAGCGGCACCAGGGCGATATGGAAGGGCGCCAGGGCGTCGTTCCAGATGATCCCGCGCTCGTCCGAATTCTGTTCGATGGCCGCGGCGACCACCCGGGACACGCCGATACCGTAGCAGCCCATGCTCAGGGTCACCGGCTTGCCATTCTCGCCGAGTACCTGGCAGTTCATCGCTTCGCTGTACTTGGTGCCGAGCTGGAAGATGTGCCCGACCTCGATGCCGCGCTTGATCTCCAGGGTACCCTGGCCGTCCGGGCTGGGGTCGCCGGCCACCACGTTGCGCAGATCCGCCACGCTCGGTAGCGGCAGGTCGCGTTCCCAGTTGACGCCGAAATAGTGCTTGTCATCGATATTGGCGCCGATGGCGAAGTCGCTCATCAGTTCGACCGAACGGTCGATGATGCAGGGCAGGGGCAGGTTCAACGGGCCCAGCGAGCCGGCACCGGCGCCGATGGCGGCGCGCAGTTCGGCATCGGAAGCCATCACCAGCGGGCTGGCGACGCCTGGCTGGTTGGCGGCCTTGATTTCATTCAGCTCGTGGTCGCCGCGGATGATCAGGGCGATCAGCTTGCCTGCTTCCTCGGCATGCACGATCAGGGTCTTGATGGTGCGTTCGATGGGCAGGTCGAAGCCGTCGACCAGTTGCTGGATGGTCTTCACGTCGGGGGTGTCGACCAGGCGCAGTTCTTCCGTGGGCGCCGGGCGCGAGGATTCCCGGGGAATGGCTTCGGCCTTCTCGATATTGGCCGCGTAGTCGGAGGCGTTGCTGAAGACGATATCGTCCTCGCCGGACTCGGCCAGTACATGGAATTCATGGGAGCCCGCGCCGCCGATGGAGCCGTTGTCGGCCTCCACGGGGCGGAATTTCAGGCCCAGGCGGGTGAATATGTTGCAATACGCCTGGTGCATGCGGTCATAGGTTTGCTGCAGGGAATCCTGGCTGGCGTGGAAGGAGTAGGCATCCTTCATGATGAACTCGCGGCCGCGCATCAGGCCGAAGCGCGGGCGGATTTCGTCACGGAACTTGGTCTGGATCTGATACAGATTGAGCGGCAGCTGTTTGTAGCTACTGAGCTCGTTGCGCATCAGATCGGTGATGACTTCTTCGTGGGTCGGGCCGGCACAGAAATCACGGCCATGGCGATCCTTCATGCGCAGCAGTTCCGGGCCGTACTCCTCCCAGCGGCCGGACTCCTGCCAGAGTTCGGCGGGCTGGATGCCGGGCATCAGCACTTCCAGGGCGCCAGCGGCGTCCATCTCCTCGCGGACGACCTTTTCCACCTTGCGCAGGGTGCGCAGCCCCATGGGCAGCCAGGTATAGAGGCCGGAGGCGAGTTTGCGGATCATCCCGGCGCGCAGCATAAGCTGGTGGCTGACGACGACGGCGTCGGAAGGGGTTTCTTTGAGGGTCGAGAGCAGGAACTGACTGGTGCGCATGGTTGGCCGTTCTGTCGGTTGCAAGGGCTTTGGATAGCTCGGCATTGTACGGCGCCTGTCCTGTTGCGTACAGGATGCCGCTGCGGGGCTGGCACGGATCCGGGCAGGCTGGCCGATAGCCGTATTTGGTTGGGCGGTGAGAAGGGCTGGAGAAGGCGCCTGGCTGGGCGCGGTGCGTCATCGTGTTGCGCAAAAGAAAACACCCGGCAATGGCCGGGTGTTTTCAGGGGTACGCGTAGTGCCTGTATTTACAGAACGCTCAGCGGGTATTCGACGATCACACGAACTTCGTCCAGCTTGCCGCCTTCGTAGCCGGAATCGGCACGGTAGGTGGCTTGGCGAACGCGGAACGACAGATCCTTGGCCGCGCCGTCTTGTACGACGTATTTGGCTTCGAGGTTGCGTTCCCAGCGGTTCAGATCGCTGCCAGGGCCAACATCGATGTCGCTACCGGTGATGTAGCGCGCCATGAAGCTCAGGCCGGGTACGCCGAAAGTCGACATATCCAGGTCGTAGCGAGCCTGCCAGGACTTCTCGTCCTTACCGTTGAAGTCGCGCATCTGCACGGAGTTGGCCAGGAAGACGGTGCCGCCACCATCGACGCCATAAGCGTAGCCAGCGTCACCGCTGGAGCGCTGGTGGGCAACGGTGAAGGTATGGGCGCTGAGGCTATAGGCTGCTGCCAAGCTCCAGATCTTGTTGTCGACTTCGCCATAGCGCTCTTCGCCGTCACCGCTGGTCTTATAGGCGTTGAAGTCGAAGTTCAGCGCTTGCTCGTCGCTCAGCGGCAGGTTGTAGTTCAAGTTGACATAGGTCTTCTTGAAGAAGTCTTCGACGTCGGAGTGGTGGATCGCGCCGCTGAAGTTGTCGGTGAAGGCGTAGCTTGCACCAACGATGTTGGCGGAGGTCAGGCCTGGCTCGCCCTTGCCGTTGATGCCATCACGGCCGCTGCCTACTTGGCTGCTCATTGCGGTGAAGCGACCAGCGGTCAGCTCGAGGCCTTCGATTTCGTTGCTGGTGAGCAGGGTACCGGTGGCGACTTCCGGCAGAATGCGGCTGTCGTCGGTGGCGAATACCGGGCTCGAAGTGAACTGGTTGCCGTATTTCAGAACGGTATCGGACAGACGCAGCTTGATGGCGCCGCCGACTTCGGTCTGGGTGTCTTCGCCGCGGCCGTCGCTGGTGGTGCCGAACTGGCCGGTGCTGTGGCGGCCACGGCCGCTGTCGACCTTGATGCTGCTCAGGCTGTGAGCGTCGAAACCGAAGCCAACGGTACCTTGAGTGAAGCCGGACTCGTACAGCAGGCGAATACCGAGGCCGGTCTCTTCGGCGTAGCTCTGGGAGCCAGGAGCGGCGTTACGGAAGTCGCGGTTGAAGTACAACGCGCGGTTGAAAATATTGAAACTGCTGTCTTCGATAAAGCCGTTGGACTCGGACTGGCTGGACGCCACTGCCATTTGAGAAGTACCCGCGGCAACTGCCAGGGCGATTACGCTCCACTTCATCACTTGCATCGTGATTGCTCCTTTGGTTTAGAAGAGTTGCACTGCTCAATTGGTTGTTATGTGAGCAGCCCTATTTCTTTTTGTGTCGGCGCTAACTTATAGCACGCCGCCAATATTGGCGATAGTTTCAATCTATCCATTGATCGCTCCACACGGCACTGTCGCAAAGCCAATGAAGTGTGTCGCAATTTCGTAGATTTCCACTTGCGCCCAGTGCGCCGACGCTCTCGGTTCTACTGGCAACCGTGTTCCGTTACTGCGCTGCACGGCATACCGGGCATTGCTCAGGACTAAGCAAGAGTCGTGCTCAAAATGCACAAGGCTGTGAAATCAGTGCGCTACGGGGCTTCTGGAGGCTTTCTGCCAGGCCATTTCCTGGAGCCGGGCGTCTTTCTCCAGTAGCGGCGGGCCGATTCCTATCCGCTCTGATTAGCCCGCTTATTAATAGCTAGCAGATTTTAAGCGTCCTTACTGATAATGAGATTTGATTATAGGGTGATGAGCTGCCGGTACTGTTTACTTCGGGAAACAAAATGGTGCGTAAAACCTGGGGTGGGGCGGTAATTGTGCAACCTGTTGGTGCGAGGCTGGTGCAGGGGTTAATTTCCGGGGGGATGGCGGGTATGCTGCGACTCTTTGTCGTCTGACAGCGAGTGGTAAAGGTCATGTTCGTCTTGGATTCCCGCCTGCAGCAGGACACCCGGGTTCTGGGGGATTTCCCCCTGAGCCGCCTGTTGTTGAGCAATGATGCCCGCTATCCCTGGTTCATCCTCGTGCCCCGTCGGGAAGAGGTCAGCGAGCTGTTCCAGCTCAGTGTGGACGAGCAACAGGCGCTATGGCGCGAGACCGCTCTGCTGGCCGAGCTGCTGAAGGATGTCTTCAAGGCTGACAAGATCAATATCGCCACCCTGGGTAATGTGGTCAGCCAGCTGCATATGCACGTGATCGTACGTTATCGCGGTGATGCGGCCTGGCCCTCTCCGGTGTGGGGCGCGCATCCGGCCCTGCCTTACGAGCAGGCGCAGGTCGAGGCCATCGAGCACAAGTTGCGTTCGGTGATGCCGGGGCAGTTCCAGTTCGGTGTTCTATAGATGAAGGCGCTGGAAGCACGCATCGTCGAGCTGGAAAGCCGCCAGGCCTTTCAGGACGACACCATTCAGGCCCTCAACGATGCGCTGGTCGTGCAGCAGCGCAGTATCGAGCGGCTACAACTGCAACTGACGGCCCTGGCCCGGCGTCAGGAAGAGGCCGGGACGTCCGGGGTCGCCCAGGACGAGGCGCCACCGCCGCACTACTGAATGCCCCGCATGAAAAAAGCCCGCAATCGCTGCGGGCTTTTTTGTAGCCTGCCATCCCTGGCAGCTCCCCTGCGGATCGTCGCAGGCGACGTCTGGTGCAGATCAAATGTCGCATCCGAGCGTTGCTCAAAGGCGGAAGCGGCCGTAGTTCCACAATCGCAATGGTGGATGAAAAGAGCGTCATCCACCCTACGTACCCTGTGGCTGTGGGAGGGGCTTTAGCCGCGATTGGGCCGTCAAAGGCGCGAAGAGCTCGCGGCTAAAGCCCCTTCCACCTTATAGCTATCATCCCCCCCCGCAGCAGGTTCATCTGCCCCAGGCCGACACATGACCGTTGTCGCAACACTAGCGACGTGTGGGCTGGGCCGCGATCACGTCTTCGGCCTGCAGGCCTTTGTCGCGCTGCATCACGGAAAACTCCACGCGTTGTCCTTCCACCAGAACGCGGTGGCCTTCGCCACGAATGGCGCGAAAGTGCACGAAGATATCGTCACCCATATCGCGTGAGATGAAGCCGAACCCCTTGGAGGTGTTGAACCACTTCACCGTACCGGTTTCCCGGTCGCCCAGATCCTGCGGGATCGGGTTGCTGCGGGTTCTGGGGCGCAGGTTGGTGGCCAGGTGCAGGGCGACGGCGACGCCGATGATCAGCAGGCTGAACAACAGGGCTGGCTGTTCGGCGATCAGGGGCAGTGGTGCCAGCAGAATCAGGGCTTGCAGCAGTGTGCCCAGGATCAACAGGGCCGAGACCAGGTTTTGCAGTTGCTGGCGAATGTTGGTGTGCCAGATGGGGAGTTGAGGTGCCAGCAGCAGGTTGAGGAGGCCGAAGAGCGCAAGGCACAGGGCATCCGGGTGCTGCAGGAAGGGCTGGGCGTTACTGCTCAGGTTGGGTGTGACGGATAGCAGCAGGGCCGACAGGCCCGCCAGTAGGTGGACGATTTTCAACATGTTCAACGAGCTCACTTGTAAAAGGATCACCAGGAAGAGCTGGTCTCGCGCGATTTGCCGTGACGTAAGGGCGATGGAGATACGAGGAGGGCCAGCCTATGCGCCCACCCGATGGCTCGGGGTGACGGCACGGGGCGTATTTAACAGCAAAGAGGAGGGCTACTCAAATCAGCGCGGGCGTATGGCGCGGGGGTGGCGGTCACGGGTCTGCCGAGGCGGGCTACGGCCGGTCGCGTAACAGGCAAGTGCCCGCCGGCTGGCGGGCACTTGTGCAACGGGATATGGGCTCAGGCGGCGAGCAGGCTGCGCAGCATCCAGGCAGTCTTCTCGTGAACCTGCATGCGCTGGGTCAGCAGGTCGGCGGTCGGCTCGTCGCTGACTTTATCCAGCAGCGGGAAGATGCCGCGCGCGGTACGCACCACGGCTTCCTGGCCTTGAACCAGCAGCTTGATCATGTCCTCGGCGGCCGGCACGTTTTCTTCTTCCTTGATCGACGACAGGCGTGCGTAGGCGGCGTAGGTGCCTGGCGCCGGGAAGCCGAGGGCGCGGATGCGCTCGGCGATCTGGTCGACGGCCAGGGCCAGTTCGGTGTACTGCCCTTCGAACATCAGGTGCAGGGTGTTGAACATCGGCCCGGTGACGTTCCAGTGGAAGTTGTGGGTCTTCAGGTAAAGGGTGTAGGTGTCGGCAAGCAGGCGCGACAGGCCTTCGGCGATGGCGGCTCGGTCCTGTTCGGCGATTCCGATGTTGATTTCCATGGCTTTTTCTCCTGTTGATGGTCGGGAACTGGCGGCCCTGTGCGGATGGCACAGAGCCTAACACGGCTATTGCCGGGCTTGAGCCGTGTTTATGTCAATGGAAGTGATGGTTGGCGGCTATGATGCCACAGCGGTTCGGGTTTGCTGTCAGCGTGGCCGGCTGCGCGGTGCGGTTTAACCATATATAATCTCGCGCTTTGCTGCGACCCGTCCGCGTGTGCTGGACGAGCCCCTGCAGTCGCGCTGCAGGCTTGGTGAGGTACAGCCGGTTCGCGGTTCAATGAATTTCAGACTCAAGAGAAGCGATAACGACCATGATGCGCAGCCACTATTGCGGCCAGTTGAACGAGAGCCTGGATGGCCAGGAAGTCACCCTCTGCGGTTGGGTTCATCGCCGCCGCGATCATGGCGGGGTGATCTTCCTCGATATCCGTGATCGTGAAGGCCTGGCGCAGGTGGTGTTCGATCCTGATCGCGCCGAGACCTTCGCCGCCGCCGACAAGGTGCGCAGCGAGTACGTCGTGAAGATCGTCGGCAAGGTGCGCCTGCGTCCGGCCGGGGCGGTCAACCCGAACATGACATCGGGCGCCATCGAGGTGCTGGGCTACGACCTGCAGGTGCTGAACGAGGCGGAAACCCCGCCTTTCCCGCTCAACGAATACTCCGACGTGGGCGAGGAAACCCGTCTGCGCTATCGCTTCATCGATCTGCGCCGGCCGGAAATGGCGGCCAAGCTGAAGCTGCGCTCGAGCATCACCACCAGCATCCGCCGCTACCTGGACGAGAATGGCTTCCTCGACGTGGAGACGCCCATCCTCACCCGCGCCACGCCGGAAGGTGCGCGCGATTACCTGGTGCCGAGCCGTACCCATGCCGGCAGTTTCTTCGCCTTGCCGCAGTCGCCGCAGTTGTTCAAGCAACTGCTGATGGTGGCTGGCTTCGACCGCTACTACCAGATCGCCAAGTGCTTCCGCGACGAGGATCTGCGCGCCGACCGTCAGCCGGAATTCACCCAGATCGACATCGAGACCAGCTTCCTGGGCGAGGACGAGATCATCGCCATCACCGAGAAGATGGTGCGCCAGCTGTTCAAGGACGTGCTGGACGTGGAGTTCGGCGAGTTCCCGCACATGACCTTCGAAGAGGCCATGCGCCGTTACGGCTCCGACAAACCGGATCTGCGCATTCCGCTGGAGCTGGTGGACGTCGCCGATCAGCTCAGGGACGTCGAGTTCAAGGTCTTCAGCGGCCCGGCCAACGATCCGAAATCCCGTGTGGCCGCACTGCGCGTGCCCGGTGGGGCGAGCATGCCGCGCAGCCGTATCGACGAATACACCAAGTTCGTCGGCATCTATGGCGCCAAGGGCCTGGCCTATATCAAGGTCAACGAGCGGGCCAAGGGTGTCGAAGGTCTGCAGTCGCCGATCGTCAAGAACATTCCCGAGGCCAGCCTCAATGTGATCCTCGATCGCGTGGGCGCGGTCGATGGCGACATCGTGTTCTTCGGCGCCGACAAGGCCAGGATCGTCAGCGAGGCCCTGGGCGCGCTGCGTATCAAGCTGGGCCATGACCTCAACCTGCTGACCTGTGAATGGGCGCCGATGTGGGTCGTCGACTTCCCGATGTTCGAAGAGAACGACGACGGCGGTTTCACCGCTCTGCACCACCCGTTCACCGCGCCCAAGTGCTCGCCGGCAGAGCTGGAGGCCAACCCGGCCGCGGCGCTGTCGCGTGCCTACGACATGGTGCTCAACGGCACCGAGCTGGGCGGTGGTTCGATCCGTATCCACCGCAAGGAAATGCAGCAGGCCGTGTTCCGCCTGCTGGGCATCGACGAGGCGGAGCAGGAAGAGAAGTTCGGCTTCCTGCTCGACGCCCTGAAATACGGTGCGCCGCCCCACGGTGGCCTGGCCTTCGGTCTGGATCGCCTGGTGATGCTGATGACTGGTGCCCAGTCGATCCGGGAAGTGATCGCCTTCCCGAAAACCCAGAGTGCGGCCTGCGTCATGACCCAGGCGCCCGGAGTGGTCGACGCCAAGGCGCTGCGCGAATTGCACATTCGCCTGCGCGAGCAGCCCAAGGCCGAATAGGTCGTACGTGGCATACAAGCCCAGGGAAACCTGGGCTTGTGCATTGTGAAACCCGAATATCTGTGTGAAGTGGAGTGGAATATGGCAGGTCATTCCAAGTGGGCCAACATCAAGCACCGCAAAGGGCGTCAGGACGCCAAGCGCGGCAAGATTTTCACCAAGTTGATCCGCGAACTCACCGTGGCGGCGTCCCAGGGCGGCGGCATTCCCGCCGACAACCCGCGCCTGCGCCTGGCCGTGGACAAGGCGCTGACGGCCAACATGACGCGCGACACCATCGACCGCGCCATCGCCCGCGGCACCGGTGAGAACGAGGGCGAGCGCGTCGAAGAGCTGTCCTATGAGGGGTATGCGCCCAGCGGCGTGGCGCTGATCGTCGAGACCATGACCGACAACCGCAATCGCACCGCGGCCGCTGTGCGTCACGCGTTCAGCAAATGCGGCGGCAACCTGGGCACCGACGGCTCGGTGGCCTACATGTTCGAGCGCAAGGGGCAGATCAGCTTCGCCGCCGGCACGGACGAGGATGCCTTGATGGAAGCGGCGCTGGAGGCCGGTGCCGACGATGTGGTGGTCAATGACGACGGCTCCATCGATGTGTTCACCAGCTTCACCGACTTCATTTCCGTCAACGAAGCCTTGAGCGCTGCTGGTTTCAAGAGCGAAGAGGCCGAGGTGTCGATGATTCCGTCCATCGGCGCGCCGCTGGATGACCTGGAAACCGTACAGAAGGTGGTCAAGCTGATCGACATGCTCGAGGATCTCGATGACGTGCAGAACGTCTATCACAATGCCGAGATTCCCGATGAGCTGATGGAGCAGCTCGGCTGAGCGTTCGAGGTGTGAAGGAACGATGGCCGGAATCCGCAGGGCGCTGCGATTCCGGCTTTTTTGTGGCCCGTCATCCCTGGCGGCCACCCTGCGGGCCGTCGCCAGCGACGTCAAAAATCGTTCCTGACGATTTTTTGTGGCCCGCCATTCCTGGCGACCGGGCTGTCGCTCGGCGGGTTGCGGCGCATCGTAGGCGGCTGCCGTTGGCTGGTCAGCGATAACCGTGGAGGACGGCCACGCTTGTGTGGGAGCCGCGCCCCCGCGGCGATTGCCGGTCGCACCACGGATGTTGTGGGATGGCCGCCATCGCATCGCGCCGGGGTCGACGCTCCTGCACGGTCGGCGGTTTGCCACGATCCCGTAGGAACCGCGCCCCGCGGCGATTGCCGGTCGCACCACGGATGTTGTGGGATGGCCGCCATCGCATCGCGCCGGGGTCGACGCTCCTACACGGTCGGCGGTTTGCCACGATCCCGTAGGAACCGCGCCCCGCGGCGATTGCCGGTCGCACTACGGATGTTGTGGGATGGCTGCCATCGCATCGCGCCGGGGTCGACGCTCCTACACGGTCGGCGGTCTGCCACGATCCGGTAGGAACCGCGCCCCCGCGGCGATTGCCGGTCGCACTATGGATGTTGTGGGATGGCCGCCATCGCATCGCGCCGGGGTCGACGCTCCTGCACGGTCGGCGGTTTGCCACGATCCCGTAGGAGCCGCGCCCCCGCGGCGATTGGTGGCCGCACTGGGGATTTGTGGAACGGCCGCCATCGTATTGCGCTGGGGTCGACGCTCCTGCGGCCGCCGCTCCCGGCGTGAAAACGCTTTCGGCCATCTTTGTCTGGTGACGGCGACAGCGGGCGGCCCTATACTCGCAGCCTGGATAAATAGACAGTACGGCGCGCCATGGCGCAGTCGCTAGGCAGGCAGCAGGCATGACCTTGATTCTGGGCATCGACCCCGGCTCGCGCATTACCGGGTACGGCGTGGTGCGCGATACCGGGCGCAATTGCGAGTACGTGGCTTCCGGTTGCATCCGTACCGGGAGTGGCAGCATGCCCGAACGGCTGCAACTGGTGTTTCGCGGGGTGAGCGAGGTGATCAGGACGTATGGGCCGGTGACCATGGGCATCGAGCAGGTGTTCATGGCGCGCAACCCCGACTCGGCCCTCAAGCTGGGGCAGGCCCGTGGGGTGGCCATGGTTGCCGGCATCGAGGCGGGCCTGGATATCTCGGAATACACCGCCACCCAGGTCAAGCAGGCCATTGCCGGCACCGGGGGGGCGGACAAGGAGCAGGTGCAGATGATGGTCATGCATTTGCTCAAGCTGGTGCAGAAGCCGCAGATCGACGCCTCCGACGCCCTGGCGATCGCCCTGTGCCATGCCCATCATCGGCAGAGCCTGATTCCCCACGGCCTGGTGGGCGCCAAGCGACGTGCCGGGCGTCTGCGTTTGTAGCACCGGGCTCCTGTGTGGCGGTCGCCGGCAATGGCGGGTGGCCAGGCATTTAATGATGATTCGACCCTGATAAGGACGGCGCGATGATCGGACGTTTGCGCGGTACGCTGGCGGAAAAGCAGCCGCCTCATTTGATTCTGGATGTGAATGGCCTGGGCTATGAGCTGGAAGTGCCCATGACCACGTTGTACCGTTTGCCCGCAGTGGGCGAGCCGCTGACGCTGCATACCCATCTGGTGGTGCGTGAGGATGCGCACCTGCTCTATGGCTTTTACGAGAAGCGCGAGCGTGAGCTGTTCCGCGAGCTGATCCGTCTCAACGGCGTCGGCCCGAAACTGGCGCTGGCGCTGATGTCCGGCCTCGAGGTCGATGAGCTGGTGCGTTGCGTGCAGGCGCAGGATACCGCCGCGCTGGTCAAGGTCCCGGGGGTCGGCAAGAAAACCGCCGAGCGCCTGCTGGTCGAGCTCAAGGATCGCTTCAAGGCCTGGGAAAGCGTGCCCGGTATGGCGACCCTTGTGGTTGAACCTCGCGCGGGTGGTGCAGTCTCAAGCGCGGAGAATGATGCGGTCAGCGCACTGATTTCCCTGGGTTACAAACCCCAGGAAGCCAGTCGCGCTGTGTCCGCGGTAAAAGAAGATGGGCTGAGTAGTGAAGACATGATTCGTCGCGCGCTGAAGGGAATGCTGTAGATGCTCGAAGCAGACAGGCTGATCACGGCCAGCACGCGCGACCGCGACGAGCAGGTCGATCGGGCCATTCGTCCGCTGAAGCTGGCCGAATACATCGGCCAGCCCATTGTCCGTGAGCAGATGGAGCTGTTCATCCAGGCGGCGCGCGGGCGCCGCGAGTCGCTCGATCACACGCTGATCTTCGGCCCGCCCGGGTTGGGCAAGACCACCCTGGCCAATATCATCGCCCAGGAAATGAATGTCTCGCTCAAGAGCACCTCGGGGCCGGTGCTGGAGCGGCCGGGCGATCTGGCGGCGCTGCTGACCAACCTGGAGCCCGGCGATGTGTTGTTCATCGACGAGATCCACCGTCTGTCGCCCATCGTCGAAGAAGTGCTGTACCCGGCCATGGAGGACTTCCAGCTCGACATCATGATCGGCGAGGGGCCGGCGGCGCGTTCGATCAAGCTGGATCTGCCACCCTTCACCCTGGTGGGCGCCACCACCCGTGCCGGCATGCTGACCAACCCGCTGCGTGACCGTTTCGGTATCGTCCAGCGCCTGGAGTTCTACAGCACCGAGGACCTGGCCACCATCGTCAGCCGTTCGGCCGGCATCCTCGGTCTGCCCATCGAGGCGCAGGGCGCTTTCGAGATCGCCCGGCGGGCCCGTGGTACGCCGCGTATCGCCAACCGCCTGTTGCGTCGTGTGCGTGATTTCGCCGAAGTCCGCGGGCAGGGCGCGATCACCCGGCCGATCGCGGATCTGGCGCTGAACCTGCTGGATGTCGATGAGCGTGGTTTCGACCACCAGGACAGGCGCCTGCTGCTGACCATGATCGAGAAGTTCGATGGCGGGCCGGTAGGGGTCGACAGCCTGGCGGCGGCGATCAGCGAAGAGCGTCATACCATCGAGGATGTGCTGGAGCCGTACCTGATCCAGCAGGGCTACATCATGCGTACCCCCAGGGGGCGGGTGGTGACCCGGCATGCCTACCTGCACTTCGGCCTCAATGCGCCCAGGCGCATGGGCGACCTGCCCAGCGCCGACCTGTTCGCCGGTGGTGACGAATGAAAAAAATACTTGTCTTGCCGATTGGCAAGCGCGGGAGCTGGCACTAGAGTATGCGCGCGCAAGACGGAGTTCAGCCGTTCGCCCATCGTTGTCGGGTCTACTACGAGGACACCGATGCCGGCGGCATCGTTTATTACGTCAACTACCTCAAGTTTATGGAACGGGCTCGCACCGAGCGGCTGCGCGACCTGGGCTTCGCCCAGTCGACGCTGGCGGGTGAGGGCCTGTTGTTCGTCGTGCACTCGAGCGAGGCGCGCTACCACGCGCCGGCCCGCCTGGACGACGAGCTGCTGGTGAGCGCCGAGGTGAGCGAGTTGAACCGTGCCAGCCTGCGCTTTCGTCAACAGGTCAGACGGATCACGGATAACGCGCTGCTCTGCGAAGGGCAGTTCATGGTGGCCTGCGTGCGCGCCGACAATTTAAAACCCCGGGCCATTCCCCAGTCTCTGCGTGCGGCCTTCGCCGAGCTGGGTGGTGCCGGTACATCTGAAGCAGGAGAGTAAGCGTGGAAGCCAACGCCGTTGACCACATGTCGATGTGGAGTCTGATCAGCAACGCCAGCCTGGTGGTGCAGTTGGTGATGCTGACCCTGGTGGCCGCATCGGTCACTTCATGGGTCATGATTTTCCAGCGCAGCACCTTGCTGCGTGCCGCCAAGCGCGCTCTGGACAGCTTCGAGGAGCGCTTCTGGTCGGGTATCGATCTGTCCAAGCTGTACCGCCAGGCGGGCAGCAATCCCGATCCGGACTCCGGTCTTGAGCAGATCTTCCGCGCCGGCTTCAAGGAGTTCTCGCGCCTGCGCCAGCAGCCGGGCATGGATCCCGATGCGGTGATGGATGGCGTGGCGCGAGCCATGCGCGTGGCCATCTCCCGCGAGGAGGAAAAGCTCGAGCAAAGCCTGCCGTTCCTCGCCACCGTCGGCTCCACCAGTCCCTATATCGGCCTGTTCGGCACCGTCTGGGGGATCATGAACTCCTTCCGCGGCCTGGCCCAGGTACAGCAAGCCACCCTGGCGACGGTCGCCCCGGGGATCGCCGAGGCGCTGATCGCCACCGCCATCGGTCTGTTCGCCGCGATTCCGGCGGTGATCGCCTACAACCGTTTCGCCGCGCGCGGCGAGATGCTGATCGCGCGCTACTACACCTTCGCCGACGAGTTCCAGGCGATCCTGCACCGCAAAGTGCACAGCAGCGAAGAATAAGCCTCAGGCGCACTCAATACAGGTTTCGAGCCCATGGCCAGAATTCGCAACAGACGCAAGCCCGTCTCCGAGATGAACGTGGTGCCCTACATCGATGTGATGCTGGTGCTGCTGGTCATCTTCATGGTGACGGCGCCCATGCTCAATCAAGGGGTCAAGGTCGATCTGCCGCAAGTCAGCAGCGAGGCCCTGCCGCAGGACAACGACGCGCAGGTATTGACCATTTCCATCAGGTCCGACAAGTCCTACTACTGGAACATGGGCACCGAAGTGGACACCGACACCGTTCAGGATCGTGCCCTGACCCTGGACGAAATGACCCGCGCGGTCACGGCCATCATCAACCAGAGCCGTGGCCAGGGTAAGCAGGTGCAGGTGTTCGTGCGCGGCGACAAGGCGGTGGACTACGGTACCGTGATGTCGGCCATGGGTGGTCTGCAGCAGGCCGGCGTGGGTAACGTCGGCCTGATTACCGAGGCCCCCTGATGCGGCAGCGTGAACGCTCTCCTTCGGAAAGCCTGTTCTGGCCGGTGGTCTGGGCGGTGGGGCTGCATGTGCTCATGTTCGGCATGCTGTTCGTCAGTTTCGCCTTCGCCCCGGAACTGCCGCCGTCGAGGCCGATCGTGCAGGCTACGCTCTACCAGTTGAAGTCGCAGAGCCAGGCGACCACGCAGACCAACCAGAAGATCGCCGGCGAAGCCGCGAAGACCTCGGCGCCGCAGTACGAAACCGAGCAGCTCGAGCAGAAGAAGGCCGAAGAGCAGAAGCTGGCCCAGGCCGAAGCGCAGAAACAGCAGGAGGCCAAAGCAGCGGAACAAAAGAAAGCCGAAGAGGTTCGAAAGGCCGACGCGGCGAAAAAGGCCGAAGCCGAGCAGAAGGCCGCAGAGCAGAAGAAACTGGCCGATGCCGCCAAGAAGAAGGCGGCGGATGACGCGCAGAAGAAGGCCGCGGACGAGGCCGCCAAGAAGAAAGCCGCCGAGGATGCCAAGAACAAGGCCGCCGAAGAGGCGAAGAAGAAAGCCGCGGCCGATGCCGCTAAAAAGAAAGCGGCCGATGAGGCCAAGAAGAAGGCTGCGGCACAGGCAGCCGAGCGCAAGGCGATCGAGGACAAGAAGGCCGCTGCCCTGGCCGAGCTGTTGTCCGACGATGTCGGGCGCCAGCAGGCGATGGCCGACACCCACGGCGATCAGGTGGCCGGCAATCTGGACGATCTGATCGTCAAGCTGGTCAGCGAGCAGTGGCGCCGTCCGCCTTCGGCGCGCAATGGCATGAGCGTGGAAGTGCTGATCGAGATGCTGCCCGATGGCACCATCACCAATGCCAGCGTCAGTCGTTCCAGCGGCGATGCGCCATTCGACAGTTCAGCGGTACAGGCGGTGCGCAATGTGGGACGCATCGCGGAAATGCAGCAATTGGATCGTGCCACCTTTGACCAGCTTTACCGGCAGCGTCGTGCCGTCTTTAAACCGGAGGATTTAGGTCTGTGAATACCCTGATGCGTATCGTTGTACTGGGCCTGGCCATGCTGGTCGGCTCCGTGCAGGCGGCTGATCCGCTGGTGATCAGCACCGGCACCGACCGAGCGACCCCGATCGCCGTGGTTCCATTCGGCTGGCAGAGCGGCACTGTACTGCCCGAGGACATCGCCGATATCGTCGGCAAGGATCTGCGCAACTCCGGTGTGTTCGAACCGGTTCCACGGCAGAACATGATCAGCCTGCCGACCCAGGCCAGCGAAGTCATCTACCGCGACTGGAAGGCCCTGGGCGCGCAGTACGTGCTGGTCGGCAACATCGTGCCCAACGGCGCCCGCCTGCAGGTGCAGTTCGCCCTGTTCAACGTCGCCACCGAGCAGCAGGTGATGACCGGCAATGTCGGCGGCACCACGGACCAGTTGCGTGACATGGCCCACCACATTGCCGACCAGGCGTTCGAGAAGCTGACCGGGGTCAAGGGCGCTTTCTCCACCCGCATGCTGTATGTGACGGCAGAGCGTTTCGGCGTCGACAACACCCGTTACACCCTGCAACGCTCGGATTATGACGGTGCCCGCGCGGTGACGCTGCTGCAGTCGCGCGAGCCGATCCTGTCGCCGTCGTTCGCCTCGGATGGCAAGCGCATCGCCTATGTCTCGTTCGAGCAGAAGCGCCCGCGCATCTTCGTCCAGCACATCGATACCGGTCGTCGCGAGCAGATCACCAATTTCGAAGGCCTCAATGGCGCGCCGGCCTGGTCTCCGGACGGCAATCGCCTGGCATTCGTGCTGTCGCGCGATGGCAACCCGGAAATCTATGTCATGGACATGGGCACCCGCCAACTGCGCCGCATCACCAATCACTATGCCATCGATACCGAGCCCTTCTGGGGCAAGGACGGCCAGACGATCTACTTCACCTCCGACCGTTCCGGCAAGCCACAGATCTACAAGACCAATATCAACAGCGGTGCGGTCGAGCGCGTGACCTTCGTCGGTAACTACAACGCCAACCCGAAACTGTCCGCTGACGAGAAGACCCTAGTGATGATTCATCGTCAGGACGGTTACACCGTGTTCAAGGTAGCGGCACAGGACCTCGAGCGTGGCAATCTGCGCATTCTTTCAGATACAAGTTTGGATGAGTCGCCTACTGTTGCGCCCAATGGCACCATGCTAATCTACGCTACCCGCCAGCAGGGGCGGGGAGTCCTGATGTTAGCGTCCACCAATGGCCGCGTTAGGCTCCCTCTTCCTACCGCTCAAGGCGAAGTTCGAGAGCCTTCCTGGTCCCCCTTCCTGAACTGATGCGCGGTGCTTTACCTGTTTGTATGCTTAACACACTGGGGTTCATTAGGAGTTACACATGGAAATGCTGAAATTTGGCAAATTTGCTGCACTGAGCTTGGCTCTCGCCGTAGCTGTAGGTTGTTCCTCCAAAGGCGGTGATGCCGCTGGTGAAGGCGCTGCCGTAGATCCGAACGCCGGTTACGGTGCCAATACTGGCGCTGTCGACGGCAGCCTGAGCGAAGAAGCCGCCCTGCGCGCCATCACCACTTTCTACTTCGAATACGACAGCTCGGACCTGAAGCCGGAAGCCATGCGCGCTCTGGACGTTCATGCCAAAGACCTGAAAGGCAACGGCGCTCGCGTCGTTCTGGAAGGCCACGCTGACGAGCGCGGTACTCGTGAATACAACATGGCTCTGGGCGAGCGTCGCGCCAAGGCCGTTCAGCGTTACCTGGTACTGCAGGGCGTTTCCCCGGCTCAGCTGGAAGTGGTTTCCTACGGCGAAGAGCGTCCGGTTGCCACTGGCAACGACGAGCAGTCCTGGGCTCAGAACCGTCGCGTCGAACTGCGTAAGTAATTCGTCATGCGAACGTGCCGCCGCGTAGTAACCGTTATGGCGCTGAGCCTGCCGCTTGCGGCCTGGGCTCAGATTCCCGTGCAGGATGACAGTACCGGTAACGGTAGTGCCTATCCATCAGGCGGTTATGGCGCGTCCGGCGCCTACGTCGGGGGAGGGGCTGAAACCCCGACCTCGGCGCAGGGCATGCTGTTCACGCAACTGCAGCAGATGCAGCAAGAGATTGCTCAACTGCGCGGTATGCTGGAAGAGCAGCAGAACGAAGTTCAGCGTTTGAAACAGGAAGGCCTGGAGCGATACCAGGAGCTTGATCGACGTCTGGGCAGCGGTGCGGCCGCAGGTGCGGCAGCCACACAGAATTCTCCCGCCGCGGGTGCCTCCGGCACCGGTGGTTCCACGGCCAGTGGTGGCGATGCGGGGCAGGCGCAAGCCTCCGGCGAGCCTGCCGATCCGGCCAAGGAAAAGCTGTTTTACGATGCCGCCTTCGATCTGATCAAGGCCAAGGATTTCGACAAGGCCAGCCAGGCTTTCAGCGCCTTTCTGCGCCGCTACCCCGATAGCCAGTACGCCGGCAATGCCCAGTACTGGCTGGGCGAGGTGAATCTGGCAAAGGGCGACCTACAGGGTGCGGGCCAGGCCTTCGCCAGGGTCAGCCAGGCGTATCCGCAGCACGCCAAGGTGCCGGATTCCCTGTTCAAGCTGGCCGACGTGGAAATCCGTCTGGGCAACAACGACAAGGCCAAGGGCATCCTGCAGCAGGTGATCGCGCAGTACCCGGGTACCTCTGCCGCGCAGTTGTCCCAGCGCGATCTGCAGCGTTTGCAGTAGGAAAGCAGCGACAAGCTTCAAGTTAAAGCGAAAGCTTGACGGTCTTTCTGCGGCCAAGCCACGCTAATTGCAGCTTGCAGCTTGCAGCTTGCAGCTTGCAGCTTGCAGCTTGCAGCTTGCAGCTTGCAGCTTCCATGAAACCCGCGCCTGTCGCGGGTTTTTTGTAGCCTGCCGTCCTTGGCGGCCATCCTTCGGGCCGTCGCCAGCGCCGTCAAAAATGACTCCCGGCCATTTTTTTCGTTTAGAATCGCCGTCCTTTTTCGCAACGGAGGCGGATGGCCTGTTTCGCCGTCACGCCCGTGGCCCCTATGAAAGATACCCTGCGCATTACCGAGATCTTTTTCTCGTTGCAGGGGGAAACGCGAACCGCCGGCCTGCCGACGGTCTTCGTGCGCCTGACCGGCTGCCCCCTGCGCTGTCAATACTGCGATACCGCCTATGCTTTCAGCGGCGGTGAAATCATGACGCTGGACGCCATTCTCGATCAGGTGGCGAAGTACCGCCCACGCTACGTCTGCGTGACCGGTGGCGAGCCCCTGGCCCAACCCAACTGCCTGCCCTTGCTCGAGCGTCTGTGCGATGCCGGCTATGACGTTTCCCTGGAAACCAGCGGTGCCCTGGATGTTTCCCAGGTCGATGGACGGGTGAGCAAGGTCATCGACCTGAAGACACCGGGTTCGGCCGAAGTGGCGCGTAATCGCTATGAGAACATCCAGTACCTGCAGCCGCGCGATCAGGTCAAATTCGTCATCTGCTCGCGCGAGGACTATGAGTGGTCGGTGAGCAAGATCATCCAGTACGGGCTGGCCGAGCGTGCCGGCGAGTTGCTGTTTTCGCCCAGCCACCAGCAGGTGAGCGGGCGCGAACTGGCCGAGTGGGTGATCGCCGACAACCTGCCGGTACGCATGCAGTTGCAGCTGCACAAGATTCTGTGGAACGACGAGCCGGGGCATTGAGCATGAACGACAACAGAGCAGTCATCCTTCTTTCCGGCGGCCTCGACTCGGCGACCGTGGTCGCCATGGCCAAGGCCCAGGGCTACAGCTGCTACAGCATGAGCTTCGACTATGGCCAGCGCCATCGCTCCGAACTGCAGGCCGCCGAGCGTGTGGCGCGGCAGTTGGGGGTCGTCGAGCACAAGGTGATCGGCCTGGATCTCGATGGGATGGGCGGTTCGGCCCTGACCGATAGCCGCATCGACGTGCCGGAAAGCCCGACCAGCGGTATTCCGGTGACCTATGTGCCGGCACGCAACACGGTGTTCCTGGCGTTGGCGCTGGGCTGGGCCGAAGTGCTGGGCGCACGGGACATCTTTATCGGGGTCAATGCGGTGGACTACTCGGGCTATCCGGATTGTCGTCCCGAGTTCATCGAGGCTTTCGAGCGCATGGCCAACCTGGCGACCAAGGCCGGGGTCGAGGGGCAGGGCGTGCGCATCCGCGCGCCGCTGCAGATGATGAGCAAGGCCGAGATCGTCCAGGCCGGGGTGCGCCTCGGTGTGGATTACGGGCTGACCGTGTCCTGCTATCAGGCCGACGAGCAGGGGCGGGCCTGCGGCAAATGTGACAGTTGCCGCCTGCGGGCGGCGGGCTTCGTGGCGGCCGGTGTGACCGATCCGACCCGCTATCGATAAAATATTTTCCGGCGGGTGTTGAATTTCTGAATCAAATCAGTATCATGCCGCTCGCACAACGGGTCGTTAGCTCAGTTGGTAGAGCAGTTGGCTTTTAACCAATTGGTCGTAGGTTCGAATCCTACACGACCCACCATCTCCAGCCTTCCAGGTGAAGGCGCAAAAAAGCCCGGATATCTTCAACGATATCCGGGCTTTTTCGTTCCCGCGCCATTCGCGGTTCCGCAATGGCCCAGGCGGCTTGCAGGAGCCCCCTGGCTCATCGATTCAGACTTTGACGATCCAGCCTTGCGGCGCTTCGATATCGCCGGACTGAACGCCGGTGAGCTCGTTGTAGAGGCGTCGAATGGTCGGGCCTACTTCCTGCTCGCTGTAGAACACGTGCAGCTTGCCCTGGTACTCGATACCGCCGATCGGCGTGATCACCGCTGCGGTGCCGCAGGCGCCGGCTTCCTTGAAATCGGACAGGCGGTCGATGAACACGTCGCCCTCGATGACCTTCAGGCCTAGGCGGCTCTGCGCCAGTTCGATCAGCGACAGGCGGGTGATGCCCGGCAGCACCGACGGCGACTTGGGCGTGACGAACTCGTCGTTGTGGGTGATGGCGAAGAAGTTGGCCGAGCCCACTTCCTCGATCTTGCTGTGGGTCTGCGGGTCCAGGTAGATACAGTCGGCGAAGTGGTTCTTCTTGGCCTGGGAGCCCGGCATCAGGCTGGCGGCATAGTTGCCGCCGACCTTGGCGGCGCCGGTGCCGTGCGGGGCGGCGCGGTCGTAGTCGGAAATGACGAAGTTGTTCGGTTTCATGCCGCCCTTGAAGTACGGGCCGACCGGGATGCAGAACACCGAGAAGATGAACTCGGGGGCGGTGCGTACGCCGATGTTGTCACCCACGCCGATGACGAACGGACGCAGGTACAGGGCGCCGCCGGAGCCGTAGGGCGGGATGAAACGTTCGTTGGCGCGCACCACCTGCTTGCAGGCTTCGATGAACTGCTCGGTCGAAGGCGCCGGCATCAGCAGGCGCACGCAACTGCGCTGCATGCGCTGGGCATTCTGGTCGGGGCGGAACAGGTTGATCGAGCCGTCCTTGCAGCGGTAGGCCTTGAGGCCTTCGAAGCACTGCTGGCCATAATGCAGGGCGGTCGAGCCTTCGCTGATGTGCAGGATATTGTCTTCTGTCAGCGTGCCGGGCTGCCATTCGCCATCGCGCCAGTGCGACAGATAGCGCTGGTCGGTCTTGATGTAGTCGAAACCCAGCTTGTCCCATTCGATGCTTTCGTAAGCCATGACATCCTCAATCGCTGAACGGCCGCCCGGGTTCGCGGGCGACGGGTGTTTTCCGAAATATAGTGGTAACCGCTGACTGGTGCGGCATTGAGCGCAGCAGGAATCCCGCGGCGCCGGATATGGCATCCAGGCGGGGCTGCTCCTGGCTCGGCGGGCGGCTATCGCTCACTGAAGCAGTGTTGTCCCTGTGCCGATGATGAGGCTGTTTATCGCGGCGATCAACCGACAGACGGGCAGAAGAGGGCGTACGCGGTTGAAAAGCTCGTATCGATGCCCTTACCATGCGCGCCCGCGCAAGGCGGGTGTCCGCCGCCGTACGCGCGATTTCTCTGCCTGTTCCTGCCCGGCCTTGCGCTCGTACGGTCAACTTGGCGGGTATACTCCCAATTCCGTGCTGATAGACCTTAACAGGGCCTGATGACATGACGCAGATTTCCGAACGACTTCTTGTCCAAGCTCATCTCGATGCCAAGCAGCCAGAGACGCTGACGGCGGAGCAGGAAGCGTTTTACCGTGATGAAATCGCTTCCGAACTGAAGCGCCAGAACGCCGTGCTGGTCGCCCACTACTATTGCGATCCGGTTTTGCAGGCATTGGCCGAGGAGACCGGTGGTTGCGTGTCCGACTCCCTGGAAATGGCCCGCTTCGGCAACCAGCACCCGGCGCAGACCGTATTGGTCGCCGGGGTCAAGTTCATGGGCGAAACGGCGAAGATCCTCAACCCCGAGAAACGCGTGCTGATGCCGACGCTGGAGGCCACCTGCTCGCTGGATCTGGGCTGCCCGGTGGATGAGTTCGCCGCCTTCTGCGACCAGCATCCGCAGCGTACCGTGGTGGTCTACGCCAATACCTCCGCCGCGGTGAAGGCGCGTGCCGACTGGGTGGTGACTTCCAGCTGCGCGGTGGAGATCGTCGAGCACCTGATGGACAACGGCGAAAGCATCATCTGGGCGCCGGATCAGCACCTGGGTCGCTATATCCAGAACAAGACCGGGGCCGACATGCTGCTGTGGGACGGTGCCTGCATCGTCCACGAGGAGTTCAAGGCCCGGCAGCTCGCGGACATGAAGGCGCTGTACCCGGATGCGGCGATCCTGGTGCACCCCGAGTCGCCTACGGCGGTGATCGAACTGGCCGACGCGGTGGGCTCGACCAGCCAGTTGATCGCGGCGGCGCAGAGCCTGCCGAACAGGACCTTCATCGTCGCCACCGACCGCGGCATCTTCTACAAGATGCAGCAGCTGTGTCCCGACAAGGAATTCGTCGCCGCGCCGACGGCCGGCAATGGCGCGGCCTGCCGCAGTTGCGCCAATTGCCCGTGGATGGCGATGAATACCTTGCAGCGTACCCTGCAGTGCCTGCGCGAGGGAGGCAACGAGATCTTCGTCGACCCGGCGCTGATTCCGCGGGCGATCAAGCCGCTCAAGCGCATGCTGGACTTCACCCAGGCGGCGCGCCTGAAGCTGGCGGGGAATGCCTGAGGGCAGTTTCGAGCCGCAAGCCACAAGCCGCAAGTAGAGGCGCTGGTATCCAGAACGTTCGTGAGTGCTCGGGTTTCTCAGCTTGAAGCTTGAAGCTTGAAGCTTGAAGCTTGAAGCTTGAAGCTTGAAGCTTGAAGCGGCTAGCCGCGCAGCATCTGCTCGGTCATGCGTTTTTCTTCGGCCAATTCCTTTTGCCGGGCGTCTATTCGCGACGCCAGCTGGAAGTTGTTGCTGGCCCGGCGTTTGGCCAGGTCGAGCTGGTCGATGGCCTGGTTGTAGTCGCCGACCAGGGCGAAATATTCGGCGCGGGCCTGGTGCAGGCCGATGGTGTTGCCGCTCAGGCCGCGTACTTCGGCGACCTGGTACCAGACGTCCGGGTCTTTCATGCGGCGCTTGAGCAGGGCGTCCAGGGCGCGCTCGGCGTCCTGGATGCGCCGCTGCTTGAGCATCAGGTCGATACGCGCCTGATTCAGCGGATAGTTGTTGGGGTACAGCTCGAGCAGGCGATCGATGCGCTGCTGGGCATCGGGCAGGCGGTTGGCGGCGGTGTCCAGGTCGATCTGCGCCAGGTTGTAGGTGATGTCGTTCGGCGACTTCTGCAGCAGGGGCTGCAGGGTTTCGCGCGCCCCGTCATACTGGCTGCCCTTGATCTGGGCGATGGCCAGGCCATAGCGCGCGGCTTCCAGCTTGTCGTTCTCGTCGAGCATGGCGCGAAAGCGCTTGGCGGCGATGCCCGGGGTTTCTTCGTAGATCAACTGGACGCGGGCGCGCATCAACTGGTAGCGCAGGCTGTCTTGGGTGCCGCCGGCCTGGTACTGCTCGGCGCGGTTGCGGGTGTCGGCGATGCGCGACTCGGAAACCGGGTGGGTCAGGAGGAACTCCGGCGGCATGCGGTCGTAGCGGTATTGACGCATCAGGCGCTCGAACATGCTCGGCATCGAGCGCGGGTCATAGCCGGCCTTTTCCAGGTTGACCAGGCCGATACGATCCGCTTCCTGCTCGTTCTGCCTGGAGAAGCGCCGTTGTTCCTGAATGGCCGCGGCCTGGGTCGAGGCGATGGCGGCGATACCGGCATCGCCCGCGCCGGCGGCCGCGGCGACGATGCCGGCGAGCATGGCGGCCATGACCGGCAGTTGCATGCGTTGCTGCGCTTCCAGGCCGCGGGCGAAATGGCGTTGCGACAAGTGGGCCAGTTCGTGGGCCAGCACCGAGGCGTACTCGCCTTCGGTCTGGGCATGGAGGAACAGGCCGCCATTGACCCCGATGATGCCGCCGGGGGCGGCGAAGGCGTTGATCTGCGGACTGTTGAGCAGCACGAATTCCAGGCGCCGATCCTGTACCTGGCTGGTTTCGGCCAGTCGGTAGACGCTGCTTTCGACGAAGTCCTTGAGCTGCGGATCGGACAGCTGGCTGACCTGGCCGCGAACGATGCTCAGCCAGGCGCGGCCCAGCTGATATTCCTGTTGCGGCGAGACGAGTGCGGAACTGGCGTCGCCGAGCGACGGCAGGTCGTTGGCCATGCCGGGTTGCGCCAGCAGGCAGGCGAGCGTCAACAGGGTAATCGGGCGCAAAACATTCATGCGTGGAGCTCTTGTCTGATCAGTGCCGTACTGTAGCCGGGCCGATGCTTGCCTGACCAGCGCTGGCAGGTATCCTGTCGGCCTGACAACAGGGGAATCCCATGAGCGATAGACAGGATTGGCAGGGCGGACATGCGAGCGAAGTGGACGCGCGCGGATTGAACTGTCCGCTGCCCCTGCTCAAGGCGAAGATGGCGCTCAACGGCCTGGCCAGCGGCGAAGTGCTCAAGGTGCTGGCCACCGATGCCGGTTCGCAGCGTGACCTGCGCACCTTCGCCCGCCTGGCCGGGCATGCGCTGCTGCATGAGGAGGTCGTAGACGGCGTCTACCGTTACTGGCTGCGCAAGGCCTGATACCGGCAGCCGTCACCACGATGCCGCTCGAGAGCGGCATTGTTTCAAGACTTGTTCAGCGACTGGGCGGCGGCCAGAACCGCGTCGACGTGGCCCGGCACTTTCACGCCACGCCATTGCTGGCGCAGCACGCCGTTCTTGTCGATCAGAAAGGTGCTGCGGTCGATGCCCAGGTATTCCTTGCCATAGAGCTTCTTCGGCTTGATCACGTCGAACAGCCGGCAGAGGCTTTCGTCCTTGTCGGAAATCAGCTCGAAGGGAAAGCCCTGCTTGGCCTTGAAGTTCTCGTGGGTCTTCAGGCTGTCGCGCGATACGCCGAACACCAGGGTATTGGCGTCAGCGAAGGCCTGGTGCCGGTCACGGAAGCCCTGGCCCTGGGTGGTGCAGCCGGGGGTGTTGTCCTTGGGGTAGAAATAGATCACCACCTGGCGGCCTTGCAGTTCGGCCAGGCTGACGTCGCGGCCGCCAGTGGCGGTAACCGTGAAGTCGGGGACCGGGGTGTCGAGGGCTACGGCCATGCAAGGCTCCTTATGGGGTCTGTGGGCGCCAGGGTTCGATCAGGGCATCCAGGTTCAGGGCATCGGCGAAATCGAGGAACTGATCGCGCAGCCAGCTGATCTGGGTGCCGGCCGGCAGGGTCACGGTCAGCGTGGCATTGAGCATGGTGCCGCCGGTCTGCGGTGCCTGGTAGGTGTCGCAGGTGAGGTTTTCCAGCTCGACCCGGTGGTCGATGAAGAACTGGCACAACTCGTTGAGGATGTCGGGGCGGTACACCGAGCTGACATAGGCGACATACGGCAGGGCCTGGGGGCGGCTCTCCGAGGCGCCGCTGCGGATCACGTTGACCGTGAACTCGTGCTTCTTGGACAGCGTCGGCAGGCTCGACTCCAGGCGCGCCAAGGCGTCCCAACTGCCGGAGATCTGCAGCACCAGCGCACTGAATTCACCGTGACGGCTCAGGCGGGTGCTGACCACGGCGCAACGGTTCTCGTGGCTGGCGCGGCACAGCACGTTGGTCAGCTCCATGGCATTGGGGCCGAGCGCACTGATGACGAGGAATTGTTCGCGAACTTGAGGGGTGGACATGCAGCCTTCCTAAACGATGAGCGGTCGGCCCGAAACACGAAGCCGAGCAAACGTGCAGGGTAGCGAAAAGCGCCGGCCAGGGGAATGCCAATGGTGGGCCCTGCGGTCGAATGTTTGCCGGCGCGGCGCGAAAGCAGGCCGGCTCATGCGGCGGTGTACTTCGCTTGTACAAGGCAGGTGGCGCCAGTACCATTACGCTCTCTTTTTCCGGCAGGAGCGGTTGCATGATTGCGGGCAGTATGGTGGCACTGGTCACGCCCATGGATGCGCAAGGCGGTCTCGATTGGGATGCCCTGAGCAAACTGGTGGATTTCCACCTGCAAGAGGGCACCAACGCCATCGTCGCCGTCGGCACCACCGGCGAGTCGGCGACGCTCGATGTCGGTGAGCACATCGAAGTGATCCGTCGTGTGGTCGATCAGGTGGCCGGGCGCATCCCGGTGATCGCCGGTACGGGCGCCAACTCCACCCGTGAAGCGGTGGAGCTGACCGAAAACGCCAAGTCCGCCGGCGCTGATGCCTGCCTGCTGGTGACGCCGTACTACAACAAGCCGACCCAGGAAGGCATGTACCTGCACTTCCGCCATATCGCCGAGGCCGTGGCGATCCCGCAGATCCTCTACAACGTGCCGGGCCGTACGGCCTGCGACATGCTGCCGGAGACCGTCGAGCGCCTGTCGAAGATCGACAACATCATCGGGATCAAGGAAGCCACCGGCGATCTGCAGCGGGCCCGCGAGATTCTCGACCGCGTCGCCGCGAGCTTCATGCTCTATTCCGGCGACGACGCCACCGCGGTGGAACTGATGCTGATGGGCGGCAAGGGCAATATCTCGGTGACCGCCAACGTCGCGCCGCGGGCCATGAGCGACCTGTGCTCGGCGGCCATGCGCGGCGAGGCCGGCATTGCCCGGGCGATCAACGACCGCCTGATGCCCCTGCACAAAACCCTGTTCATCGAGTCCAACCCGATCCCGGTGAAGTGGGCGCTGAACGAAATGGGCATGATGGCCGACGGGATTCGCCTGCCGCTGACCTGGCTCAGCCCGCGTTGCCACGAACCGCTGCGTCAGGCCCTGCGCCAGTCCGGTGTATTGGTCTAATCGAGGAAACATTACGCATGAAGCGACTGGCCGGACTTTCCGCACTTGCTCTGATCATCACCAGCACCAGTGGCTGTGGCTGGGTCTGGGGCGAAAATGGCTACTTTCGTGATCGCGGCAGTGATTACCTGACGGCGCAGCAGACGGCACCGATGCAGTTGCCTGCCGATGCCGAGGCCAAGCGCCTCGATCCGCTGCTGCCGATCCCGCCGCACATCGCCGACAGCACCGCCCGGGGCGAGTACGAGGTGCCGCGTCCGCTGCCTCTGGCGGTACGCGCCGACAGCAGCGAGTTCAGCCTGCAGAGGAGCGGGGATTCGCGTTGGCTGGTGGCTCAGCGGGTACCCGCCGAAGTCTGGCCGGTGGCCCGCCAGTTCTTCGAGGACGGCGGCTTTCGCATCGTCGACGAGCGCCCGCAGACCGGCGAGTTCAGTACCGACTGGCAACGCTTCGATGCCCTCTCCAGCAGCATGGTCAATCGCCTGAACGGGCGTGTGGCCGGCCTCGACGGCAGCGCCGAGACCCGGGTGCGGGTGCGTATCGAGCCGGGTGTGCAACGCAACACCAGCGAAATTTTCGTGGTCAGCGCCCAGCGTGCGGCCGGCAGCAGTGCCGAGGTGGCCTTCACCGAGCGTGGCGCCAACCAGGCGCTGGATGCCGCGCTGCTCGACGAAATGCTCGCCAGCATGTCGCGCAGTGCCGAGCAGGGCGGGTCGGTGTCGCTGCTGGCCGGGCGTGATTTCGATGCGCCGAGCCGCGTGACCCTGTCCGAGGATGGCAACGGCAACCCGGTACTGAACCTGAGTGCCGATTTCGATCGCGCCTGGTCCGGCGTCGGCCGCTCCCTGGAAATGGCCGACCTGCGCGTCGACGATATCAACCGCAGCCTCGGCGTGTACTACGTCAACCTGGCCGAAGGTGCGCAGCGCCAGGACGACAAGCCGGGCTTCTTCCGCCGTCTGTTCGGCGGTGCGCCGGACAAGGACGAGATCGAGGCCCGTGCCGAGCGTTACCAGGTGCGCCTGACCAGCGTGGGCGACAGCGTGCAGGTGACCGTCGAGAAAGACCTCAATACCATTGCCCCGGCCGACGTATCGCGCCGTCTGCTGGGCATGATCCAGGAAAACCTCGGGTAAGGCTGCGCCCCCCCGAACCTGACATCGATAGGCGAAACCCGGTGGGTTTCGCCTGTTTTGTTTTCGCCGGCAGGCCGTCGTGGCGTTGCCGGCACTCACCAGGCCGTCGGGGCTGCCCCAGGCCGGCGTTGCGCACGCTTGCTGGACTGCGGGAGGCGTTGCGGCGCGACTTTCACGCTAAAGGCGGAATCTCGACATGACCACACCCTCGACCCTGAGCCTGAAGAAAATCTATTCGGGCAAAGTCCGCGACCTCTACGAGATCGACGACAAGCGCATGCTGATGGTGGCCAGCGATCGCCTCTCGGCATTCGACGTGATTCTCGCCGAGCCGATTCCGGAGAAGGGCAAGATCCTCACCGCCATTTCCAATTTCTGGTTCGACAAGCTGGCCGAGGTGGTGCCCAACCATTTCACCGGCGACCGTGTCGAGGACGTGGTACCGGCTGCCGAACTGCCGCTGGTCGAAGGCCGGGCCGTGGTCGCCAAGCGTCTCAAACCGGTCGCCGTGGAGGCCATCGTGCGTGGCTACATCGTCGGTTCCGGCTGGAAGGAATACCAGAAGAGCGGCACCGTATGCGGTATCGCGCTGCCGGCCGGGCTGAAAGAGGCCGCCAAGCTGCCGCAACCGATCTTCACGCCGTCGACCAAGGCCGCCGTTGGCGACCACGACGAGAACATCTCCTTCGAGCAGTGCGCGGCGATCATCGGCGCCGACCTGGCCGCCCAGGTGCGCGACACGGCCATTGCCCTGTACAGCGCGGCGGTCGAGTACGCGGCGACCCGCGGCATCATCATCGCCGACACCAAGTTCGAGTTCGGCCTGGACGAAGAGGGCCGCCTGACCCTGATGGACGAGGTGCTGACCCCCGACTCCAGCCGCTTCTGGCCGGCCGACAGCTATGCCGAGGGCAGCAACCCGCCGAGCTTCGACAAGCAGTTCGTGCGTAACTGGCTCGAATCCACCGGCTGGAACAAGCAGGCGCCGGCGCCGGCGGTGCCGGCCGAGGTGGCGCAGAAGACCGCCGACAAGTACCGCGAAGCGCTGGTCAGGCTGACCGCCTGAGTCCACGGCGAGGCTGACACGACGCCGCCTCCCGGCAACGGGATGGCGGCGTTTTCGTTGGCCCTCACACGTCATCCCTGGCGCGCAAGCCGATGCGACGGTCAGCCAATCGTCTGGTTCGGGCATGGTGAAAGTTCCGCGCTCTGGAGGTTTTCACAAAAACTCCAGAGCTTTTTGCAAGAAGCCGGCGGCGCTCTGCCACTACATTCCGCCATCCACTTGCGTTACCTCATCGCCAGATCGAGCTGTCTGGGCTAGACCGATAGCAGTGGTATCTCCTACACAATCCCTAGAAGAGGATGGGCGTGATGTTCAAAGCCAGTCACGTCTTGCACGACGAGTTCCTGAACCGGATCTCTGCCGCCAAGGCCGCCGATTTTTTTCCGCTCATCAGCGCCAACTACAGCGTTGACGAGGCAGCCTATCTCACCGAGCTGCTGCAGCTCGCCGATCCGGGCGAAGCCGGGATCGAAGCGATCCGCCAGCAGGCGCGCAGCCTGATCCAGGACGTGCGCAGCCGCGACAACGCCGTGGACACCCTCGACGCCCTGTTGCGCCAGTACAGCCTCGACACCCAGGAAGGGCTGATGCTCATGTGCCTGGCCGAGGCCTTGCTGCGGGTGCCGGATGCCGCCACCGCCGATGCGCTGATCCGCGACAAGCTCAACGCCGCCGAGTGGGAGCGGCACCTGGGCAAGAGTGACAGCGTGCTGGTCAACTTCGCCGCCTGGGGCCTGGTGATGACCGGCAAGGTGGTCGATCCGCAGACCGCCGATGGCCGGCCGAAGAATGTGCTCGGTCGGCTGATCCAGCGCTCCGGCGAACCGGTGATCCGCGCGGCGATGAACCAGGCCATGAAGCTCATGGGCAAGCAGTTCGTGCTCGGCCGCAGCATCGGCGAAGCGCTGAAGAACGGCCGCCCGCAGCGCCAGAAGGGCTACACCTATTCCTTCGACATGCTCGGCGAGGCGGCGCTGACCGCCGCGGACGCCGAGAAGTACATGGCCGACTACCGCAAGGCCATCGACACCGTCGGCGCCGAACCGCAGGTCGGCCCGGGGCCGCGGCCGTCGATCTCGATCAAGCTGTCGGCGCTGCACCCGCGTTACGAAGTGGCCCAGCGCGAGCGCGTGCTCACCGAGCTGTTCGCCAATGTGCGCGAACTGGCCATCCGCGCGCGCAAGCTCGACGTCGGCATTTCCGTGGACGCCGAAGAGGCCGACCGCCTGGAGCTGTCCCTGGAGCTGTACGAGAAGCTGCTGCGCGACCCGGCGCTCAAAGGCTGGGGCGAGTTCGGCCTGGTGGTGCAGGCCTATTCCAAGCGTTGCCTGCCGGTGCTGGTCTGGCTGACCCTGCTGGGCCGGGAACTCGGCGAGAAGATGCCGCTGCGCCTGGTCAAGGGCGCCTACTGGGACAGCGAGATCAAGCAATGCCAGGTGCAGGGGCTGGACGGCTACCCGGTGTTCACCCGCAAGGAAGGTACCGATACCTCCTACCTGGCCTGCGCCCGCTACCTGCTCAGCGAGTTCACCCGCGGGGTGATCTACCCGCAGTTCGCCAGTCACAACGCTCACACCGTGAGCTGCATCCTGGCCATCGCCGCCGAGCAGAAGACGCCCCGCGAGTTCGAGTTCCAGCGCCTGCACGGCATGGGCGACGCGCTGTACGACACGGTGCTGGAGAAGCAGGGCAAGAACGTGCGCATCTACGCGCCGGTCGGCGCGCACAAGGATCTGCTGCCCTACCTGGTGCGGCGCCTGCTGGAGAACGGGGCCAACTCGTCCTTCGTCCACCAGTTGGTCGATCCGAGCACGCCGATCGAGTCCCTGCTCGATCACCCGGTGACGCAACTGCGCCAGTTCAAAAGCATCGGCAACGACAAAATCCCACTCCCGCCAGCGCTGTACGGGGCGACACGGAAAAACTCCCAAGGCATCAACATGAACATCCAGAAATCCCTGACCGAGCTCGAAAACGCCTACCGGCCGCAACTCGACCGCCAATGGCAGGCGGCCCCGGTGATCAATGGCCAGACGCTGACAGGCACTGCCCAGGAAGTCCGTTGCCCCTATGACCTGAACAAGCTGGTCGGCACGGCCCAGTTCGCCACCGCCGCGCAGGCGGCCCAGGCGCTGGATGGTCTCAGCGCGGCCTGGCCGCGCTGGAACGCGGTGGCCATCGACGAGCGCGCGCGCATCCTCGAGCGCCTGGCCGACCTGCTGGAAAACAACCGCGCCGAGCTGATGGCGCTGTGCACCGTCGAGGCCGGCAAGTCCATGCAGGACGGCATCGATGAAGTGCGCGAGGCGGTGGATTTCTGCCGTTACTACGCCCAGCAGGCGCGCCTGAAACTGGGCCGCGAAGAACTCAAGGGCCCGACCGGCGAGCGCAACGAGCTGTTCCACGAAGGCCGTGGCATCTTCGTCTGCGTCAGCCCGTGGAACTTCCCCCTGGCCATCTACCTGGGCCAGATCAGTGCGGCCCTGGTGGCAGGCAACGTGGTGCTGGCCAAGCCGGCCGAGCAGACCAGCCTGATCGCCGCGCGCGCCCTGGAGCTGATGTTCGAAGCCGGTCTGCCCAAGGACGTGATCGCCTTCCTGCCGGGCGACGGTGCCACCCTCGGCGGCGTGTTCTGCCGTGATCCGCGGGTCGCCGGGGTGTGCTTCACCGGCTCCACCGACACCGCCCGCATCATCAACCGTCAACTGGCCGAGAAGGACGGCATGATCGCCACCCTGATCGCCGAGACCGGTGGCCAGAACGCCATGATCGTCGACTCCACCGCACTGCCCGAGCAGGTGGTCAAGGATGCCGTCGGTTCCGCCTTCACCAGCGCCGGCCAGCGTTGCTCGGCACTGCGCGTGCTGTACGTGCAGAGCGACATCGCCGAGCGGGTGATCGACCTGCTCAAGGGCGCCATGGCCGAGCTGAAGATCGGCCCGACCCACCTGCGCGAAAACGACATCGGCCCGGTGATCGATGGCGAGGCCCGCGAAGGTCTGCTGGCGCATATCCAGCAGCTCAAGGGCGAGGGCAAGCTGATCGCCGAAGCCACGCTGCCCGCGGATCTGAACGGCCATTTCGTGGCGCCGGTGGCGTTCGAGATCGGCGGTATCCACGAGCTGAAGAAAGAGCAGTTCGGCCCGGTACTGCACGTGGTGCGTTTCGAGGCGGCGGATCTGGAGCAGGTGGTCGCGGCGATCAATGCCACCGGCTACGGTTTGACACTTGGCGTGCACAGCCGAAACGAGGAAACTGCCGCGCGTATCGAAGCCCTGGCGCGGGTCGGCAACCTGTACGTCAACCGCAACCAGATCGGCGCCGTGGTCGGTGTGCAGCCGTTCGGCGGCTGCGGCCTGTCCGGCACCGGGCCGAAGGCCGGTGGCCCGAGCTACCTGTTGCGTTTCGTCAACGAGCGCACGACCTCGGTCAACACCACGGCGGTGGGCGGCAACGCCTCGCTGCTGTCGCTGGGCGACGAGTAACCGACGACGGGTGGAAATCGAACAGCTTTCCACCCGTTTTCATATGGGGGTATCCCCAGAACCGGTCGCACCACCGGCGTTCATGAAGTGGTGTACCCGTAACACGGCCGTGACCCAGGGTCGTGATGAGCCAACCGGGCCCGGGGTTATCCCCCGGCCTGAATAAAAACAAACGAGAGGGGCATTCCCCAAATGACTGCAAGTACTCCCATGCTGGTCACCTTCGTGGTCTATATCCTGGCCATGGTGCTGATCGGCTTCGTTGCCTATCGTGCGACCAAGAACTTCTCCGACTACATCCTCGGTGGCCGCAGCCTCGGCAGCTTTGTCACCGCGCTGTCGGCCGGCGCTTCGGACATGAGTGGCTGGCTGCTGATGGGCCTGCCGGGGGCGATCTTCGTCGCCGGTATCTCGGAAAGCTGGATCGCCATCGGCCTGATCCTCGGCGCCTGGCTGAACTGGCTGTTCGTCGCCGGTCGTCTGCGCGTGCACACCGAGCACAACCACAACGCCCTGACCCTGCCGGACTTCTTCACCCACCGTTTCGAGGACAACAGCAAGCTGCTGCGCGTGTTCTCGGCGCTGGTGATCCTGGTGTTCTTCACCATCTACTGCGCTTCGGGCGTGGTGGCCGGTGCTCGCCTGTTCGAGTCTACCTTCGGCATGTCCTACGACACCGCCCTGTGGGTCGGTGCGGCGGCGACCATCCTCTACGTGTTCGTCGGCGGCTTCCTCGCGGTGAGCTGGACCGATACCGTGCAGGCCACCCTGATGATCTTCGCCCTGCTGATCACTCCGGTATTCGTCATCCTCGCCCTGGGCGATTTCGACGCGGCCATGGCCACCATCGAGCAGGCCAATCCGGCCAACTTCGACATGTTCCGCGGCCTGTCCTTCGTCGCCATCGTCTCCCTGCTTGCCTGGGGCCTGGGCTATTTCGGCCAGCCGCACATCCTGGTGCGCTTCATGGCAGCCGATTCGGTCAAGTCGATCCCGGCCGCGCGCCGCATCGGCATGGCCTGGATGATCCTGTGTCTGGGCGGCGCCGTGGCGGTGGGTTTCTTCGGTATCGCCTATTTCGCCAACAATCCTGCACTGGCGGGCCCGGTCAGCGAGAATGGCGAGCGCGTGTTCATCGAGCTGACCAAGATCCTGTTCAATCCCTGGATCGCGGGGCTGATCCTCTCCGCCATTCTGGCAGCGGTGATGAGTACCCTGAGCTGCCAACTGTTGGTATCGTCCAGCGCCCTGACCGAAGACTTCTACAAGGCGTTCCTGCGCAAGGGCGCCAGCCAGACCGAACTGGTGTGGGTCGGCCGCGGCATGGTGTTGTTGATCGCGGTAGTGGCTATCCTCATCGCCTCCAATCCGGAGAGCAAGGTCCTGGGCCTGGTGTCCTACGCCTGGGCCGGTTTCGGCGCCGCCTTCGGCCCGGTGGTGATCCTCTCCCTGGTGTGGAAGGGCATGACCCGCAACGGCGCCCTGGCCGGCATGGTCGTCGGTGCCTTCACCGTGGTGCTGTGGAAGAACTTCGTCGGCCTGGGGCTGTACGAGATCATCCCGGGCTTCATCTTCGCCACCCTGGCCATCGTCATCTTCAGCAAGATCGGTCGCCCGGCTTCGCCTGCGATGGTTCAGCGTTTCGACGCGGCCGAAAAGGAGTACCAGGACGCGCATCTCTGATCGCGTATCCGTAGCTCGTTCCAGCAAAGGCCCGGACAATCGTCCGGGCCTTTTCATTCGTGGCGTCTGTTAAGCTGCCGCGCCGCAATAGGGAGACTGCCATGAATACATCGAAAGACCCGCTGCACGGCCTCACCCTCGAGGCCGTTCTCACCGAGCTGGTGAACAGGCTGGGCTGGGACGGCCTGGCCCAGCGCATCGATATCCGCTGCTTCAAGAGCGACCCGAGCATCAAGTCGAGCCTGACCTTCCTGCGCAAGACGCCCTGGGCGCGGGAGAGGGTCGAGGCGTTGTATCTGCAGCTCAAGCGCTAGTGTCGCGACACAGATCAAATGTCGGTCGCAACGGGCTTCGGCAACAAGCGTGCAGCATGGCCACATTCGTGTGGGAGCCGCGCCCTCGCGGCGAATCGTGGCCATGGCGCGTTTTTGCAGCATGGCCGCCAGCGTATCGCGCCGGGGTCGACGCTCCTACTGCCCAACCCTGACTGCGAACGGGCTCTTGCTGGCCAGGGATCAAGACGGTATCCAGGGAAGTCCGACAGACACGACACTAGTGCGGCATTGCCGATTCAGAGGATATACGCCGTTGTAGGAGCCAGCTTGCTGGCGATAGCGGTGGCGAAGGTCATGCCTGCGTTGCGGCTAGGATCGCTTCGCCGGCAAGCCGGCTCCTACGGCCCGCAGGGCATCTTAGGCGGGAGCCATGGTGGGTTACGGTGCAGAAGGCCGCGCGGCGTAACAGGTGCCTGACTGCGGCTCAGCGTTGTGCCGTCGTCGCCTGTGGCTGCGGCGCACACAGGGTGTGGGCGCCCGGTTGCAGATAGGGCGTCAGGATCGGCGCCATGCCTTTGAGTACCTGCACCGGCAGCGCCGAGGTGAAGCGGAAGTTCTCCGCCGCGCGCCCCGGCACGAAGGCGGTGAGGGTGCCGAAATGGTCGGGGCCGAGGAAGAAGACGAAGGTGGCGGTGCGGTTCTGTACCCGTGAACTGATCACCTGGCCGCCGCGGCCTACGCTGGTCAGGCGGTTGTCGCCGGTGCCGGTCTTGCCGCCGAGGGTCAGCGCGCTGCCATCGGCCAGGCTGAAGCTGCCCTGCAGGCGCCGCGCGGTGCCGCCTTCCACCACCTGCGACAGGGCATTGCGCAGGGCCGCGGCCACTTCGGGCGCCATGACCCGTTGCCCGGCTTCCGGCACGTGGCCGACCAGGGTGTCGTAAGGGGTATCGGCGGCGAAATGCAGGCTGTCGATCCTGACCGTGGGCTGACGGATGCCATCGTTCTGGATGATGCCGATCAGCTCGGCCAGCGCCGCCGGGCGGTCGCCCGAGCTGCCGATGGCGGTGGCCAGCGACGGCACCAGGTACTCGAACGGGTAGCCCAGGTTCTGCCAGCGACGATGGATGTCGAGGAACGCCTCGACCTCCAGCATGATGCGGATACGGCTGTCCCGGGCGCTCTTGTGACGGCTCTTGAACAGCCAGCCATAGACTTCCTGGCGTTCATCGCGACTGGCGTTCACGGCATCGCTGAAGCCAGCTCCGGGCTGCTCGATCAGGAAGCCCAGCAGCCACAGCTCCAGCGGATGCCCCCGGGCGATGTAGCCCTGATCCGGCAGGCTGAAGGCGCCCGGGCCATAGCGTGTGTACAACTCGGCGACGCGTTTGTCGCTGAGCTTCACGCCCGGCAGGTGGGCCTTGAGGAAGGCGGCGAAGGTCGCCTGGTCGACATCCGGCATCAGGTAGCGGTGCACTGCCGCCAGGCGGGTATCGGTGAGGCGCAGGCCGCCGAGGAAGGTGTCCAGGCGCTGCTGGGCGGATTGCCCCTGGTACTTGCGCCAGAAGCGCAGCAGGAAGGTGGTGCCTTCGCGGTCGGCGAACCGGCTCAGGTACTCCAGGCGCCGCGGGTCCTTGTCGTCCTTGAGCAGCTCGGCGCTGTTCTCCGGGGCCTGGTAGGTGCTGTAGCGCACCAGGTCGCGCATCAGGCGGATGAACGGCAGGTTGATCGATTCGCGCAGCGACTCGCGCAGGGTGGGCAGGCGGCCGTTGTCCTCGCGGCGGAAGTTGCCGAAGCTGTGCAGGCCGCCGCCGGTGAAGAAGCGTTCGCCGGGGCTGGCCGAGTAACGCCGCTCCAGCGCGGCTTCGAGCATGCTGGCCAGGTCGGCGCCCGGGTGGCGGCCGAGGTAGTCGATGGCCCAGCGGCTGAGCAGATCCTGGTCGGCCACCTCCACGGCGCGCAACTGGTCGGGCGTCTGCCCGGCATGGCGCTGGTGCAGTTCGGCGATCACCTCCAGGTAGGTGGCCATGACCCGCAGCTTGGCGGTGGAACCCAGCTCCAGCTTGCTGCCTTCGTTGATGTCGAAGGGCTGGTGGGTGTTGTCGGTCTGCACCCGCACCTGGTTGCCGCTGGGGGTGCGCTCGAAGAGGGTGAAGCTGTAGCGCACATCGGCGGTCTTGGCCGGCGACAGCAGGCGGTCGCCGAACAGGCCGATGTGTTCGGCGAAGGCTGGGTCGGCGAGTTGGCCAAGGTAGTCGCTGACCTGCTGCTGCAGGTCCTGGTTGAGGCTCGAGCGGGCGCTGAGGTCGAGCCGGTCGAGGTCGTAGTAGGGCCGGTCGAGCAGGCCCGAGAGACGGGCGCGGGCCATGCTGATGCCCTTGTTGCTTTCCACGAGTTGCAGGTTCGGGGCGCTCTGCCAGTCGCGGAAGGTCACCTGCTGGGCCAGGGCCGCATCGCGCAGCGCCTCATCGAGGATGCCGCCACTGGCCAGCAGGCGCAGGTGGCTGTCGGTCAGCGCCGCCAGTTCGGCGCGGCCCTGAGCCAGGTAGTAGGAGGGCCGGCGCTGGGCGATGATCAGCGACAGCACCTGGCGCAGGGCCAGGCCCCGTTCGGCCAGGGTGGCCTCGGGGGAGCGCGCGGGATCGAGCAGACGGTTGCTGGCGGCGAAGTCGGCGCCGTACCAGATGCGCAGGCCATCGGCCAGGCCGTGTACCTCGCCATGCCCGGGGGCCGCCGACAGCGGCACGCTGTTGAGGTAGTCGAGGACGATGCCCTGCCTGGCCTCGAGGGTCTGGGGCCCGCCCTGATAGGCCCGCACGCTGGCGGAAACCATCTGCCGCAGCTTTTCCGTGGGCGAGTGGGTGATGCCGTCCGGCGAGTGGCGGTATTTCTCCAGCTGGGTGGCCAGGGTGCTGCCGCCAGCGGACTGATCCTGCACCGCCATGAGTTTGCCGGCCTGGGACAGCGCCGCCTTGAGGAAGCGCGGCCAGTCCACCGCCGGGTTGGCCTCGGCCGGCTCGCTGGCGAGCAACTGGCGATCCTCGATGAACAGCAGGCTGCCGACCACCAGCGGCGGGATGGCGCTGAAGCTGGCATAGCGCTGTTGTGGGTAGCGGACGCTGTAGAACGGCGTGCCGCGGCAGTCCTGGATGCTCAGGCCGTTCTGGGTCTTTTGTGGGTATGGGGGGAAGAAGCCGCGTTCGCTGTAATCGAGCAGGGCGGGCGAGAAGCGCGCCTGCTGCAGCACTTCGAAACCGCGCTGCTGCAGGCGTTGCACGAAGAAGGGCAGGTCGCTGTAGCCCAGGCGCTTGTCGAAGGGGCCGTTGCCGGGATAGTGGATGGCCTCGCTCGGGCCGGGCTCGACCCGGTAGGTCAGCTGAGCGGCATAGCGGCTCAACTCGCGGGACTGGAAGAACGCGGTACGCCATTCGTAGGCGAGCAACAGGATGCCGAGCACCAGCAGCAACAGGATCACTGCGACGCCCCGGCGCACCAGACGCGGGTGCCGACGAGGGCCGAGAGGCACCGCTGCGGCGGCCTCAGGCACGGGGTGGGTAACCGCTGAGTCGGATCGCCATATTGCGCCCATGATCGAGTTGGCCCTGGCTTGTCCTTTGTTCTTAGCTTAGTCGCTGGTAAACAGGCCGTTTCGGCAAAGGTGCAGAAATCTTGTGTCGTGAAGTGAATGCAGGCCTTGCTGCCATCGCTCTGCGCCGCGGCTTGCGCTGAAACGCCAACGGATTCCGAGGACGGGAGGTAGCGCGTGCAGCCATTGCTCAATATCGACGTGGCGGACCTGACGGTCGCCGCGGATTTCTACAGCCGGGCGTTCGGGTTGAAGGTCGCCCGCCGGCTGTTCGGCGGCCAGGTGCTCGAGCTGCTCGGTGCGCAGGTGCCGATCTATCTGCTGCAGCAGGCCGCCGGCAGCCCGCCTTTTGCGGGCAGTAGCCAGGGCCGCGACTATCGGCGGCACTGGACGCCACAGCACCTGGACTGGGTGGTCGACGATCTGCCGGCGTCCTTGCGACGAGTGCTGGACGCCGGCGCCCGTCAGGAAGGCGAGGTGCGTGAGGCGCAGTGGGGCTCGCTGGCGCTGCTCAGCGATCCGTTCGGTCATGGCTTCTGCCTGATCCAGTGGCGCGGCGAGGGGTACGCCAGCGTGGCTGAACCGGTCGACGCGACGGGCGGTCAGCTGTGATGACAGGCAAGCCAACCGAGAGGAGACAACAGCATGCGAACCCTTGAACTGGCGGGAAAGACGGTGCCGGTGATCGGCCAGGGCACCTGGCGCATGGGCGAGGTGCCCGGGCAGCGACGGAGCGAGGTGGCGGCACTGCGCGAAGGCATCGAGCTCGGCCTGCGCCTGATCGATACCGCCGAAATGTACGGCGAGGGCGGTGCGGAGCAGGTCGTGGGCGAGGCCATCGCCGGGCTGCGCGACCAGGTATTCCTGGTCAGCAAGGTCTATCCGCACCATGCCAGCCGCAACGGTGTGGCTGCCGCCTGCGAGCGCAGCCTGAAACGCCTGGGCAGCGATCACCTCGATCTGTATCTGCTGCACTGGCGCGGCCAGTACCCCCTGGAGGAGACGGTCGAGGCCTTCGAGCGCTTGCGCGAGCAGGGCAAGATCGGCGCTTGGGGCGTGTCCAATTTCGATGTGGACGATCTCGAGGAACTGGGCGAGCCGGGCTGCGCCACCAATCAGGTGCTGTACAACCCGCAGAGCCGGGGCGTGGAGTTCGACCTGTTGCCCTGGCAGCAACGCCAGGGGATGCCGTTGATGGCCTATTGTCCGCTGGGGCAGGGCGGCGCTCTGCTGGCGAATCCGGCCTTGCGTCAGGTTGCCGAACGCCAGGGGGCGACGCCCGCCCAGGTCGCGCTGGCCTGGGCCTTGCGCCACCCCGAGGTGCTGGTGATCCCCAAGGCCAGCGATGCCCGGCACCTGGCCGAGAACGCCGCGGCGGCCGACGTGCAACTGAGCGCCGCCGATCTGCAGGCGATCGACAGCACCTATCCGGCGCCGACGCGCAAGGCGCATTTGCAGATGGTTTAGGAGCAGCCGCTTTATGAGGGCGGCAGATGCAAGGCGATAGCGGACGTAGGATGGGTGAAACCCATCGGCAATTGATGGGTTTCATCCATCCTACAGGCTGCCTCGCTTCTAGCGCGTAGATACCGTCTTGATCCTTGGCCTGCCAGAACCCGTTCACAGTCAGGGTTGACCAGTAGGAGCGTCGCCCCCGGCGCGAGGCGAGGGCGGTCATGCTGCGAAAATCGCGGTATGTCCACGATTCGCCGCGAGGGCGCGGCTCCCACAGGACAGGAATGTGGCCATTCTGCGCGCTTAGAGCTGAGCCCGACGAACGTCTCGACAGGAACGCGATCCTTGCGTAGCCCGGGTCGAGCGCAGCGACACCCGGGAAAGCCCACCCTGGGTATCGCTGCGCTCAACGCCAGGCTACGGGGCAAGTCGTACCCTGCAGATAC
>NZ_QJUM01000022.1 GCF_004327355.1 Phytopseudomonas dryadis | reverse complement strand
GTGCAGTCATGCGTAAATACCTGACTGGCGTCTGGGCTTGCCTGAAGCTCGGTGTGCCTTTCGATTCATCCGAGCTATTCAGCAATGAACACCTGAAAAACGCTTGACCACTAACAGAGTATCTACATAGGCGGCGGGTGGCCGCTCTCCTGTCGGCGCCCCTGCGCCTCAAAAAACGTATCTGATCGGCATCAGCCATAACCCGTTAGTTCGACGCGCGAAAACGACTCGGGTTCGCAGGCGATCGGTGTGGGCCGAGCCGATCCACAGGTCCGCTACCTGGGTGGCCGCCGGCGACGGAAAGACTTGGGCTGGCCCGCGCGCGCGGCTATAATCGCCGGGTTTCACGCGCCCGGCACCGCCGCGGCGTGCCCGCCACCCGTTCGAGGGGCGCTGCAGCAGGCTCATCCCGTGCGATGACCGCCTGTCAGGCTCGAACGGGGCGTTACCCATACGCATCAACGGCGCCCATTCGCAGACAACGAATGGAGAACTCATTCTATGAGCGCTGTACTGACGCCTGCCGGTTTCACCGACTACAAGGTCGCCGACATTTCCCTGGCCGCCTGGGGCCGCCGCGAACTGATCATCGCCGAATCGGAAATGCCCGCCCTGATGGGCCTGCGCCACAAGTACGCCGGCGAGCAACCGCTCAAGGGCGCGAAGATTCTCGGCTGCATCCACATGACCATCCAGACCGGCGTGCTGATCGAAACGCTGATCGCCCTGGGCGCCGAAGTGCGCTGGTCGAGCTGCAACATCTTCTCCACCCAGGATCAGGCCGCCGCGGCCATCGCCGCCGCCGGTATCCCGGTGTTCGCCTGGAAGGGTGAAACCGAGCAGGAATACGAATGGTGCATCGAGCAGACCATCCTCAAGGATGGCCAGCCGTGGGACGCCAACATGATCCTCGACGACGGCGGCGACCTGACCGAGATCCTGCACAAGAAATACCCGGCGATGCTGGAGAAGATCCACGGCATCACCGAAGAGACCACCACCGGCGTGCACCGCCTGCTCGACATGCTCAAGGCCGGCACCCTGAAAGTCCCGGCGATCAACGTCAACGACTCGGTGACCAAGAGCAAGAACGACAACAAGTACGGCTGCCGTCACAGCCTCAACGACGCCATCAAGCGCGGCACCGACCACCTGCTGTCGGGCAAGCAGGCGCTGGTGATCGGCTACGGCGACGTGGGCAAGGGCTCGGCCCAGTCGCTGCGCCAGGAAGGCATGATCGTCAAGGTCTCCGAGGTCGACCCGATCTGCGCCATGCAGGCCTGCATGGACGGCTTCGAGCTGGTTTCGCCGTACAAGAACGGTATCAACGACGGCAGCGAGGCCAGCGTCGACGCCGCGCTGCTGGGCAAGATCGACCTGATCGTCACCACCACCGGCAACGTCAACGTCTGCGACGCCGGCATGCTCAAGGCCCTGAAGAAGCGCGCTGTGGTGTGCAACATCGGCCACTTCGACAACGAGATCGACACCGCCTTCATGCGCCAGAACTGGGCCTGGGAAGAGGTCAAGCCGCAGGTGCACAAGGTGCACCGCACCGGCGCCGGCAGCTTCGACGCGCACAACGATGACTACCTGATCCTGCTGGCCGAAGGCCGCCTGGTCAACCTGGGCAACGCCACCGGTCACCCGAGCCGGATCATGGACGGCTCCTTCGCCAACCAGGTGCTGGCGCAGATCTTCCTGTTCGCGCAGAAGTACGCCGACCTGCCAGCCGAGAAGAAGGCCGAGCGCCTGACCGTGGAAGTGCTGCCGAAGAAGCTCGACGAAGAAGTGGCCCTGGAAATGGTCAAGGGTTTCGGCGGCGTGGTCACCCAACTGACCAAGCAGCAGGCCGACTACATTGGCGTGAACCAGGACGGCCCGTTCAAGCCGGACGCCTACCGCTACTAAAAAGCCGCTGTAGGCTAGAGGCTGGAAAGCTGGACGAAAGAACGCCACCGAGCCGCCTTTTCGTCCAGCCTTCAGCCTTCAGCCTTCGGCGATTGAAGGACCACCGGGCAACTACTGACCCGAAAGCTCCCAGGATTCGCTCATGAGTTCCCCCGAACGCCGCTACAGCTTCGAGTTCTTCCCCACCAAGACCGAAGCCGGGCACGAAAAACTGCTGGCCACCGCGCGCCAGCTGGCGGGCTACAACCCCGATTTCTTCTCCTGCACCTATGGCGCCGGCGGCTCGACCCGCGACCGTACGCTGAACACCGTGCTGCAGCTCGATGGCGAGGTGAAGGTGCCGACCGCGCCGCACCTGTCCTGCGTCGGCGACAGCAAGGCCGAACTGCGCGAGCTGCTGAACCTGTACAAGGACAACGGCATCCAGCGCATCGTCGCCCTGCGCGGCGACCTGCCTTCGGGCATGGGCATGGCCAGCGGCGAACTGCGCCATGCCAACGAACTGGTCGAGTTCATCCGCGCCGAGACCGGCGAGCACTTCCATATCGAAATCGCCGCCTACCCGGAGATGCACCCCCAGGCGCGCAATTTCGAGGACGACATCGCCAACTTCGTACGCAAGGCCAGGGCCGGCGCCAACAGCGCCATCACCCAGTACTTCTTCAACGCCGACTGCTATTTCTACTTCGTCGAGCGCGTGCGCAAGCTGGGCGTGGACATCCCGGTGGTGCCGGGCATCATGCCGATCACCAACTACAGCAAGCTGGCGCGCTTCTCCGACGCCTGCGGCGCCGAACTGCCACGCTGGGTGCGCAAGCAGCTGGAAGCCTACGGCGACGACGTCGACAGCATCCAGGCCTATGGCGAGCAGGTCATCAGCGAGATGTGCGAACGCCTGCTGCAAGGCGGCGCCCCCGGCCTGCACTTCTACACCCTGAACCAGGCGGCGCCGAGCCTGGCGATCTGGAACAACCTGCAGCTACCACGCTGACGGCGCCGGGCGCGGGCCGCGAAAGGCAGAACTTTCGTGGCCCGCCCATCTCCTAATTCACACTGTGCGACAACGTCGGCGGACGGGTTCGAACCTCGTTCGCCGGTTCGCTTGCAGAGCGGGTCGGTTGACCTGAGCCGCCAAGCTGGTCGAAAGTACGCCGCCTTACCCGGCCGCCCCCTCATGGGTCGGCACGACCGGGAGCAAAATTCTTTATCGCGCGACAGGCCAGGACCGCCTCGAGTCGTCGCGCCAGCACGGGATGCCTGCATGCTCACTCGTCAAAAAATCAACGCCTCGGTCTCGCCCAAGGGCAGCCTGGAAACCCTGTCGCAACGCGAAGTGCAGCAACTGCGCGAAACCGGCTCCGGCAGCGTCTATTCGCTGTTTCGTCAGTGCGCCCTGGCGATCCTCAACACCGGCTCGCACAGCGACAACGCCAAGACCATACTCGAGGCCTACCCGGACTTCGAAGTGAAGATCCACCAGCAGGATCGCGGCATCCGCCTGGAGCTGCTCAACGCCCCGGCCGACGCCTTCGTCGATGGCGAGATGATCGCCAGCACCCGCGAGATGCTGTTCAGCGCCCTGCGCGACATCGTCTACACCCAGAGCGAACTGGAAAACCAGCGCGTCGACGTGTCCAACTCCCAGGGCATCACCGACTACGTCTTCCACCTGCTGCGCAACGCCCGCACCCTGCGTGCCGGTGTCGAGCCGAAGATGGTGGTGTGCTGGGGCGGCCACTCGATCAGCACCGAGGAATACAAGTACACCAAGAAGGTCGGCCACGAGCTCGGCCTGCGCGCACTGGACATCTGCACCGGCTGCGGCCCAGGCGTGATGAAGGGGCCGATGAAGGGCGCCACCATCTCCCACGCCAAGCAGCGCATCAGCGGCGGCCGCTACCTGGGCCTGACCGAGCCGGGCATCATCGCCGCCGAGGCGCCGAACCCGATCGTCAACGAGCTGGTGATCCTGCCGGATATCGAAAAGCGCCTGGAAGCCTTCGTGCGCGTCGGCCACGGCATCATCATCTTCCCCGGCGGCGCCGGTACGGCCGAGGAATTCCTCTACCTGCTCGGCATCCTGATGCACCCGGACAACCGGAACCTGCCCTTCCCGCTGATCCTCACCGGTCCCAAGGCGGCGGAGAACTACCTGCAGCAGTTGCACGCCTTCATCGGCGCGACGCTGGGCGAGCAGGCGCAGGAGCGCTATGTGCTGATCCTCAACGACCCCACCGAAGTCGCCCGACAGATGGCCCGTGGCATCAAGGCCGTCGAGCAGTTCCGCCGCGAACACAACGACGCCTTCCATTTCAACTGGCTGCTGAAGATCGACGAAAGCTTCCAGCACCCCTTCGAGCCGACCCACGCCAACATGGCCAGCCTCGACCTGAGCCGCGAGCAACCCGCCCACGAGCTGGCCGCCAACCTGCGCCGCGCCTTCTCCGGCATCGTCGCCGGCAACGTCAAGGACAAGGGCATCCGCCTGATCGAGGAACAGGGCCCGTACGAGCTGCGCGGCGAGAAAAGCATCATGCAGCCGCTGGACCGCCTGCTGCAGGCCTTCGTCGAACAGCACCGCATGAAGTTGCCGGGCGGCAGCGCCTATGTGCCCTGTTACCGGGTGGTCAGCTGAGGCAGCTGCAAGCTGGCCTGGCGGGGACGGCGCGAGCGCGTAGCCTGGGTTGAGCGCAGCGATACCCAGGTTGGCTGACGCGGCCATGACCGACTCACCAGCCCCTCTGCTGGCAGGCGCAGGCATTAAGTGATAATAATTCTCAGATCAATCGGCAGCGATCAGCGCCGCCCGAGACCAGGAGAGTTCAATGCCACGCCCTGCTCCCCGCACCCTGCGGGTCATCTCATCGACCCCCGTCACCCCGCACATGCTGCGCATCACCCTGGGCGGCGCGGAAATCGACAGCTTCCCCGCCGACCAGGAAAGCGCCTACATCAAGCTGATCTTCCCCGCTCCGGGCAGCGACAGGCCGCTGATGCGCACCTACACCGTGCGTCACCAGCGTCCCGACCAGTTCGACGTCGACTTCGTGCTGCACGAGGATGCCGGCCCGGCCGCCGCTTGGGCCAAGGCCGCCAGGCCGGGTGACAGCATCGTCGTCGGCGGCCCCGGCCCGAAGAAACTGGTCGACAACAGTGCCGACTGGTTCCTTATCGTCGGCGACATGACCGCCCTGCCCGCGCTCAGCGTCAACCTCGAACAACTGCAGGCCGACGCCCGGGGCCATGCGCTGATCGAAGTGATCGACGAACGCGACATCCAGCCACTGCGCCACCCGGCCGGTATCCGCCTGCACTGGCTGGTCAATCCGCACCCGGGCGAGGACAGCCAGTTGCTGGTCGAGCATGCCCGCGCCCTGGACTGGCTACCGGGCCGGCCAAGCATCTGGGCCGCCTGCGAGTTCGCCAGCATGCGCGCCCTGCGCCAGTTCTTCAGGGGAGAACGCCAGGTGCAGCGCCAGAACCTGTACATCTCCAGCTACTGGAAGCTCGACAGCAGCGAGGATCAGCACAAGGTGGCCAAGCGCGAGGATGCCGACGCCCAGGGCGAATGATCCACGCCGCCACTGGCCGCAGGCACGGGTATTTCGCCGGTGCCTCGGCAGGCCGGTCGAGGCATACGGGAACCGGTCAGCGGGCAAACGCTGTCCAAAGCCGACAATCCTGTTACACTCGGGCCTTCCCGCCAGGCTTGCGCCCGGATGCTAGCCCCCAGTGGTCAGCAGTACCGGACGGGATTGCGCGCCCCACGTGCGATTCAAGCCAGGCAATACACCTATAGGGCCTCGCCCTCACTAGACAGGATTTCACATGTCCTTTGCCTCCCTCGGTCTCTCCGAGGCTTTGGTCCGCGCGGTCGAAGCTGCCGGCTACACCCAACCCACTCCGGTGCAACAGCGGGCCATCCCCGCCGCGTTGCAAGGTCGCGACCTGATGGTGGCGGCCCAGACGGGTACAGGTAAGACGGGCGGTTTCGCCCTGCCGATCCTCGAGCGACTGTTCCCCAACGGTCACCCGGATCGCGAACAACGCCACGGCCCGAAACAGCCGCGCGTGCTGGTGCTCACCCCCACCCGCGAACTGGCCGCCCAAGTGCATGACAGCTTCAAGCTGTATGCCCGCGATTTGAAATTCGTCAGCGCCTGCATCTTCGGCGGCGTTGGCATGAACCCGCAGGTACAGGCACTGGCCAAGGGCGTCGACGTCCTGGTCGCCTGCCCGGGCCGCCTGCTCGACCTCGCCGGTCAGGGCAGCGTCGATCTGTCCCACGTGGAAATCCTCGTGCTCGACGAAGCCGACCGCATGCTCGACATGGGCTTCATCCACGACGTGAAGAAAGTCCTCGCCCGCCTGCCGTCCAAACGACAGAACCTGCTGTTCTCGGCGACCTTCTCCAAGGACATCACCGACCTGGCCGGCAAGCTGCTGCACAACCCCGAGCGTATCGAGGTCACGCCGCCGAACACCACGGTCGAGCGTATCGAACAGCGCGTGTTCCGCCTGCAGGCCAGCCACAAGCGCGCTCTGCTCGCGCACCTGATCACCGCCGGCGCCTGGGAACAGATCCTGGTGTTCACCCGTACCAAGCACGGCGCCAACCGCCTCGCCGAGTACCTGGACAAGCATGGCCTGCCGGCCGTGGCGATTCACGGCAACAAGAGCCAGAACGCCCGTACCAAGGCCCTGGCCGACTTCAAGGCGAACAAGGTGCGCATCCTGGTCGCCACCGACATCGCCGCCCGCGGCCTGGACATCGACCAGTTGCCCCACGTGGTCAACTTCGAACTGCCCAACGTCGAGGAAGATTACGTGCACCGTATCGGCCGTACCGGCCGCGCCGGCCGCAGCGGTGAGGCGATCTCCCTGGTCGCGCCGGACGAGGAGAAGCTGCTCAAGGGCATCGAGCGGATGACCAAGCAGAAGATCCCGGACGGCGATCTGCTCGGCTTCGATGCCAGCAAGGTCGAGGCCGAGCGCCCGGAAGTTCGCGAGCCGCAGAAACCACGCCCGCCACGCGGCGCCAAGGCGGATGGCGAACGCCATGGCGGCGGTCGCAAGGACAAGGGCAAGGACGGCGGCAAAGCCAAGGCCAAGCCTGGCCGCGCGGCGCAGCAGCCCCGCGGGTCGGCCCGCGCCAACGCGCCGAGCGTGCCTACGTTGCCTCCCGACCGCGCGCCGGATGAGTTCCGCGACGACGAGATCGACAACTTCGGCAACCGTGCCGACTACGTCAGCCCGCACCAGAACGCGCCCCAGGGCCGTGGCCGCCGCCCCGGCGCCGCCGGTAGCGGCCCGAGCGCCAGCAACGGTGTCGGCCAGGGCCCACGCGGTCCGGGCCAGGGCCCCCGCAGCAGCGGCAGCGGCGCCGGCAAGCGTCAGGGCCAGGCCGGCAAGGGCCGCGGCGGCGCGAACAATCGTGGACGCAGCCAGCAGCGCGACACCACCACCTCGCTCAACCGTGACGAACTGCCGCGCCAGGAGCCTGCCGTGCGCGGCCCCCGTGACAGCAAGCAGCCGATCATCGTGCACAAGAGCTCGCGCAGCGACCGCCTGCCGACGCCCGAACAGCTCGATCAGTTGCAAAGCAACCGTCCCCGCGGCGAGAAGCCGGCTCTGCTGACGCGCAATCGCGACAGCTGATCCTGCTGCGGACAGGAAAACGCCGACCTCAGGGTCGGCGTTTTCGTTTCCGACGCCAGCAACGCTCGCCGGGTCTGCAGTCTTACGAACGCTACTTGGCGACGACCGCGCCTCCCGCTACTCGAAACCGGACCGCGCCCGGCCCCTTCCCGGTGGGCGGGACTGAACAGCCACGGCGCTGGTTTCGGCCCGCGTGGATGGCAGGCAATAAAAAATGGCCGGGAGCTATTTTTAACGTCGCTTGCGACGGCCCGAAGGGTGGCTGCCAGGGATGGCAGGCAATAAAAAACCCGCCGAAGCGGGTTTTTTCTGACCATGAATGCCAAGCATCTTGGTTGGCTGCCATCCTGGCCATGGTCAATCGTCCCTGATCTGAGCGCCTCCATGCGCTGCAGCAGTGGGGGTAGATTAAGCCCCACGCGGGCCGGCCGCCAGAGCCGACCAGCGCCATGCCGTGTAAGCCTTTTACCATAGCGCCGCCCGGGGGAGGCGACAGCTTACTTGCGCACGCCTTCCACCGAGATGATCAGCTCGACTTCCTGCGAAGCCGGGCCCAGGTCCTTGTCGATATTGAAGTCCTTCAGTTTCAGGGTGGTGGTGCCTTCGAAACCGGCGCGGTAGCCGCCCCACGGGTCGTCGCCCTGACCGATGAACTTGGCGGCGATGACCACCGGCTTGGTCACGCCGTTGAGGGTCAGGTTGCCGGTGATATCGGCAGCACCGTCGCCGGTGGACTTGACCGCGGTGGACTCGAAAGTCGCCGTCGGGTTCTTGCCGACGTTGAGGAAGTCGGCGCTGCGGATGTGCTTGTCGCGCTCGGCGTGGTTGGTGTCGACGCTTTCGGTCTTCAGGGTGACGCTGACCTTGCTGGCTTCCGGGTTCTTCTCGTCGAAGCTGAAGCTGCCGTCGAAGTCCTTGAAGGTCCCGTACAACCAGCTGTAGCCCAGGTGGCTGATCTTGAAATTGACGAAGGCGTGCTGGCCTTGCTTGTCGATGGCGTAATCGGCTGCCATTGCATTGCCGGCACCGAGCAGGGCGGTTCCGATGGCCAGGGCGGCAAGTGTCTTCTTCAACATGGGCGTACTCCTTGTGAGGTGAATATCGGCTCGGGGGACATTCCGCGAGCCCGAAACAGCGTGGAAACTCAGCGGCCGAACATGCGAACCAGGGTGCGATCACGGTCGATGAAATGGTGCTTCAGCGCAGCCAGGCCATGCACACCGGCGAAGATCACCAGCGCCCAGGCCAGGTACTCGTGTACCAGCCCGGCGACATCGCCCTGGCTGGGAATGCCGGTCACGCTCGCCGGTACTTCGAACAGACCGAAGACGCTGATGCCACGCCCATCGGCGGTGGAAATCAGGTAACCGGAGATCATCAGCACGAACAGACCGAGATAGAGGAAGGCGTGACCGAGCTTGCTGGCCACCCGCGTCAGCCGCCCATGCTCCGGCAATGCCGGCGGCGGTGGGCTGATCCAGCGCCAGAGCAGACGGGCGAGCATGACCATGAACAGCAGGATGCCGACGCTCTTGTGGATGTTCGGTGCGGTCTGGTACCAGCTGCTGTAGTAGCTCAACCCGACCATCCAGTAGCCAAGGGCGAACAGGCCGAATACCACAATGGCCACCAGCCAGTGCAGGGAGATGCTGACGAAACCGTAACGAAGGGATGTATTACGCCACTGCATGGCCTGATTCCGAACGGATGAGACGAGAAAGACTAGCAACAAACCTATCGAATAAAAGCAATAATTGTTGATTTGAAATATCTATAAATTAGATGTCTATAACGAAACATGCTGGTTGGAGCGTCGTTAGGAAGCCCCGTGGCCGGAGAGTTCGTCAGAAGGCTCTGAGCGGTTGTTTTCAGGGGATCGATGGGAGACCGCGTGACGGAACGGGTATGTGGCGCTTCTGATAGGCTTGCGCACCTGATGATTGGGAGAGCCTGTCTATGAGCCTGAATGACCACTGGATGCAGCGCGATCTGAACGTGCTCTGGCACCCCTGCACGCAGATGAAGGATCACGAACAACTGCCCCTGGTGCCGATCAGGCGTGGCGAAGGCGTATGGCTGGAGGACTTCGACGGCAAGCGCTACCTCGATGCGGTCAGCTCCTGGTGGGTCAATGTGTTCGGCCACGCCAACCCGCGTATCGGCGCCCGCATCAAGGAGCAGGTCGACCAGCTGGAACACGTGATGCTCGCCGGTTTCAGCCACCAGCCGGTCATCGAACTGTCCGAGCGCCTGGTGCGGATCACCCCGGCCGGGCTGAACAAGGTGTTCTACGCCGACAACGGCTCCTCGGGCATCGAGGTGGCGCTGAAGATGAGCTACCACTACTGGCTCAACAGCGGCAAGGCGGACAAGAAACGCTTCATCACCCTGAGCAACAGCTACCACGGCGAGACGGTGGCGGCGATGTCGGTGGGCGACGTGGCGCTGTTCACCGACACCTACAAGGCGTTGCTGCTCGACACCATCAAGGTGCCCAGCCCGGATTGCTACCTGCGCCCGGACGGCATGGGCTGGGAAGAGCATTCACGCAACCTGTTCGCCGCCATGGAACAGACCCTGGCCGAGCATCACCATGAGGTCGCCGCGGTCATCGTCGAGCCGCTGATTCAGGGCGCCGGCGGCATGCGCATGTACCACCCGGTGTACCTCAGCCTGCTGCGTGAAGCCTGCGACCGCTATGGCGTACACCTGATCCACGACGAGATCGCCGTCGGCTTCGGCCGCACCGGGACGATGTTCGCCTGCGAGCAGGCCGGCATCACCCCGGATTTCCTGGTGCTGTCGAAGGCACTCACCGGCGGCTACCTGCCGATGGCCGCGGTACTGACCACCGACGAGGTCTACAGCGCCTTCTACGACGATTACGCCACCCTGCGCGCCTTCCTCCACTCGCACACCTACACCGGCAACCCGCTGGCCTGCGCGGCGGCCCTGGCGACCCTGGATATCTTCGAGCAGGACGGGGTGATCGAGGCCAACCGGAAACTGGCGGCGCGCATGGCCAGCGCCACCGCCCACCTGGCCGATCATCCCCACGTGGCCGAAGTGCGCCAGACCGGCATGGCCCTGGCCATCGAGATGGTGCAGGACAAGGCCGGCAAGGTCGCCTATCCCTGGCAGCAGCGCCGCGGCCTGCAGGTGTACCGGCACGCCCTGCAGCGCGGCGCCCTGCTCAGGCCGCTGGGCAGCGTGGTGTATTTCCTGCCGCCCTATGTGATCAGCGAGGAGCAGATCGACTTCCTCGCCGAGGTGGCCAGCGAAGGTATCGATCTGGCCACCCGCGAGTCGTTCAGCGTGGTCCAGGGCGATAGCCGCTATCCGGGCTTCCGTGATCCGGGCTGAGGCCCGGCGACCTGTGCCTCGCAACGCAGGCGTCATTCGTCGACGACACAGCGGTGACGGCCAGGGTCATTCGCCGAAATCGGTCGGATTCAGACCATTGCCTGTCGCTCTCGCTTATCGCTCGGATCCCCACGTCCTTACCATGGCCTGAGGCCTGGTCTCGCCAGGCCGGGGCTCGCCGCGCGCAGCCAGCGCATATGGCCCACGACAATCAAGGGAGGATGCGATACCCCTTTCTCTGCCGCCAACGACACCTGAAAGCACACGGAGAGCACGCAATGTCATTCAGCAAAAAATCATTACTGGCACTCGCCATCACCGCGACCACAGGCGCCCCTCTGGCCATGGCCGATCAGGCCGAAAGCCAGGGCTTCGTCGAAGACAGCCACCTGGACTTCCTGACCCGCAACCTGTACTGGCACCATGACGGCCATGGTGGCGGTGCCGACAACCGGGAGTGGGGCCAGGGCTTTCGCCTCGAGTACGCCTCCGGCTACACCCAGGGCACCGTGGGTTTTGGCGTGGACCTGAGCGCCTATGCGCTGATCAAGCTGGATGGCGGCCAAGGCTACTCGGGCAGGGCCGGGGTACTGGTGCCGGATGGCGAAGGTACCCGTGACGAGGCCAGCTCGGCGGGAGCGGCGCTGAAGATGCGCCTCTCCAATACCGAATTGAAATATGGCAACAACCTGCGCCCCTACAACCCGGTGTTCGCCCCGGCCGACGCCCGCCTGGTGCCCGCCACCGCCACCGGCTTCTGGCTGACCAGCAGCGAACTGGAAGGCCTGGCCCTGGAGGCGGGCCACCTGACTGCCGCCAAGGACTTCAACAGCACCAACAGCGACGACGACTTCTACGCCGCTTACGCGGGCGTGGGCACCGACACAGTGGACTTCGTCGGCGGCAATTACACCATCAACGACAACCTCAGCGTCAGCCTCTACGGCGCCGAGTACAAGGACATCTGGCGCCAGTACTACGCCAACGCCAACTACACCTACGCGCTGAGCGAGACGCAGAACCTGAACTTCGACTTCAACATCTACCGCACGGATGACGAAGGCCGCAAGCTGGCCGGCGACATCGATGTCACGGCCTGGTCGTTCGCGGTGGCCTATAGCCTGGGCGCCCACACCTTCACGCTGACCCACCAGCAAATCGACGGCGACCAGCCGTTCGACTATCTGGGGATGGGGCCTGGCACCTACCATGACTCCATCTACCTGGCCAACTCCTCGCAACTGGTCGATTTCAACGGCCCGAACGAGAAGTCCTGGGGACTGTTCTACGACCTCGACTTCACCCGCTACGGGGTGCCCGGCCTGAGCTTCCACGCGCGCTACATCCGCGGTACCGACGTCGACGGCAGCAAAATGGACCCGAACAGCCCCTATGCCTACTACGCCGATGGCGAAGACCACTGGGAGCGCGACCTCGCCGTTGGCTATGTGGTGCAGAGCGGCTCGGCCAAGGACCTGTCGCTGCGTCTGCGCCAGGCTACCCACCGCATCGGCAATGGCAAGTCGGATGTATCCTCCGACCAGGTCCGCCTGATCGTCGAATACCCACTGAATATCTTCTGATACGACCTGGCCGGGGCTTCCCGGCCAGCGACACATCGCGCGCCGGCGGCACAAGCCGCCCTGCAGGCTGCAGGACAATCGCGCTATAGCCGTCAAGGAACAGTCTTGCGATCGGATTGGCAATAGTGTGTGTTGATGGATCGTGGTTTGTTGTTAGGTGTACATCCGCCGCTTCTGTGGTGACATCTATACCGGTTGCGCCCTGACGGCGCCTCACTTTTTCTTGCTTGCCCAAGAAAAAGTAAGCAAAAAGAAGGGCACCCCGACATGCGGCCCGGCTACGCCGGGTTCCCTCGCTCCATCGCCGTTCCGGGGGCCCGCCGCGAAGGGACGTCCCTGTCCCGTCGCGCCTCTCGCGGCATCCCTGCCGCTCAACCCCCTCCACGACGATCCACTCGGCCTCCTGACGGGGAGGTGAAGCGGGTGGTGTCTGGACGATCGGATCCAATCAATTGGATGGTTTAAAATGCTGCAACTCGATTGAATAGGCGCCGCATCCTTCCCCCATTCCAGAAGGCTGAACGCAGGCATTGCGTAGGGGAGCGAGTGGCAGGGATGCCACGAGAGGCGTAAAGGGCCAGGGATGACCCTTGTACGCCGGCCCCGGAGCGATGCCGGAGTGAAGGAAACGTAGCGAAGCGGAGTAACAACCGCAGGTTGGCCCGAAGGGTGAGCGCTGCGAATCACCCCGGCGTAGCCGGGGCCGTATGGTGGGGCGTGTTTCTTTGCTTACTTTCTTTGCACGAGCAAAGAAAGTGAGGCGCCGTCAGGGCGCAACCCGTAGAACAGTCAGATACAAGAGCGGCGGGTGTACACCAAAAGCCCGAACACCACAGCGCCGCCAGCCCCACACACTATTGCCAATCCTGTATGACCCATATAGCGCGATTGCCCTGCTGCAGACTGCCGCAGCCCTGCAGAAAAACCGCGACGAGGTTATGCTGGCGCCCCCCGTAGCCAACACCTGCCACCGTCATGCGCCTGTCCCGTTTCTTCATCGATGCCCCCCTGTCTCTCGGTCAGCACGCGTTGCCGGAAGCCCAGGCCCATTACATCGGCCGCGTTCTGCGCCATGCGGCGGGCGACGCGGTGCAACTGTTCGATGGCAGTGGCCAGGAATTCCTCGGCACATTGCTCGAGGTGGGCAAGAAAAACGTGCGCGTGGAATTGCGCGAGCAGTTCGCCGGACAGGCCGAATCGCCCCTGCACATCCATCTGGGCCAGGGGCTTTCCCGTGGCGAACGCATGGACTGGGCGATCCAGAAAGCCACCGAGCTGGGCGCCCGGGTGATCAGCCCGATCGTCAGCGCCCGCTGCGAAGTGCGCCTGAAGGACGAACGCGCCGACAAGCGCATGGCACACTGGCGCCAGGTGGCGATCAGTGCCTGCGAACAGTGCGGACGCTCGGTGCTGCCTGTGATCCAAGCCCCCATAGCCCTGGAAGAATGGTTGCAACAGAGCGAGGCCGAGCTGAAACTGGTGCTGCATCCGGTCGCCGCACCGCTGCTCAGTCACGCCAGACCGCAATCGCTGGCCTTTCTGATCGGCCCGGAAGGCGGCCTCAGCGACAGCGAGGTCGAGCAGGCGCAAAACGCCGGCTTCCACGCCGCGCGCCTGGGCCCGCGGGTGCTGCGCACGGAAACCGCGCCGGTGGTGGCACTCGCCGTGGCGCAGCAGTTGTGGGGCGATTTCTGAACGCGGTTGCGCTCGGCCGGTGGCTACGAGAAGCTCGCCGCAGCGCCAGGCAGGCGCGGGCGGCGCTGGTACGCCGGAAAAGCCCACATGAAATATCTGGTTAAAAACGCTCTATAGCGGGGATCCACAGCAGGCGCGCAGGATATGCGTAGCCTGCTAACGATGAGAGATAACCATGAAGACCCGATATTCCAGCGTACAGATCGGCCTGCACTGGCTGAGCGCAATTCTGGTGTTGAGCGTGCTGGCCCTGCCCTATGGCAAGGATCTGTTCGGCGCGCTGCTCGGCGGCTCGGGCGGCGTGTTCACCCTGCACAAGTCGCTGGGGCTGACCATTCTGCTGCTCACGATCATTCGCTTGCTGGTACGTGCGCGCCAGGGCGCGCCACAATTGCTGCCGGCCGACGCCGTCTGGCAGCAGCGCGCAGCCAAAGCCGGCCACGCCCTGCTCTACCTGCTGATGATCCTGATGCCGCTGAGCGGCCTGCTGTTCGGCAAGCGCCCGGTGGAGCTGTTCTGGCTGGTGGAAATCGGCCCGCTGCCGCTGTCCGACACCCTGCGCGGTGCCGCCAAGCAGTTCCACCTGATCGCCCAGTACCTGCTGTTCGCAATGATCCTCGGCCACGCGGGCATGGCGCTATGGCACCACTACCGCCTGCGCGATGGCGTGCTGCCAGCCATGTTGCCGGCGGCGCGCGGTCGCTAGTGCCGTGGACTCCCGTGGATGCCGTCTTGAGCCCTGGCCTGCAAGAGCCCGTTCGGTATCAGGGTTCGCCTGTAGGCGCGTCGACCCCGGCGCGATGCGAGGGCGGCCATGCTGCAAAAACGCGCTATGGCCACGATTCGCCGCGAGGGCGCGGCTCCTACACGAATCTGGCAATGCTGCGCGCTTATTGCTGGATTCCGTGTAGATACCGCGCGACCGACATTTGATCCGTGTCGCGACACAGCCGCGGCGCGTTCGGCGACGTCGCGGCTGCATCGGACATCATCCAGCCGGGTTCAGATCAGGCCCGCATCCGCCAGCTTCTGCTCCAGGGCGACCAGATCCGGGATCTTCAGCACGCCCTCTTCGCCACTCACCGCTGCCAGCTCCAGTGGCGCCAGTGGCGCGTCGGCGCGCGGCAGATCCTCGGTAACCCGCAGCGAACGCGGAATGCCCTGCACCAGCAGGGCGATGAACTTGACGTTGGGGCGGCCGCCCAGGGCGTTGATCACGGCGATACGCGCACCCGGGCCGACCTGCGCCCGGCCATCCGAGGCCGCCTCGAACGACAGCAGCGGCAGACGCAAATCACGCCAGGCTACCTGGCCGAGGAACCAGTCCGGCATGCCGGAAACCGCTGGCGGCGCGCGGTAGGGAATCAGTTCGGCCACCGCCACGTTGGGCAGCAGCAGGGTGCGATCGGCCAGCGGCACGATCAGACCGGTCAGGCTGCTGACGTTGTTCTGGGAAACGACGGCTTGGCTCATGGGTATGTCCTGTAAGGGGCCAGGCCCCGATAGGCTGGGTTGCCGCCAGCGCCGGGCGCCTGGCGCAGGAGAGGAAGACGCGGGCGGCCCATCAGCGGCATTGCCCGGCCAGGTGCTCGACCAGCGCCACCGCCAGCTCGCGGGGGTCGGCACTGAAGCTGCTGTAGCCGCCTTCGCGCAGGCTGTCCGGCATGCTCGAGCAGACGCAACTGTCGGCGCGCTGGGTCCAGATGACGCCGCCCTGGCGCCGGACATAGGCCGCCGCCGCGCTGCCGTCGCTGCCCATGCCGCTGAACACGATGACCCCGCTGCACTCGGCGTAGCGCTGCGCCAGATTGAGCATCATCTGATCGATGGACGGGCTGTACGGCTCCGGCCAGGGGCGCGCGCTGATCTGCATGGCGCCTGCATCGCTGAACGCCAGCTCGCGGCTGATCGGCACGACGATGACCTCGCCGCAGCGCACCGCGTCGCCATCGCGCGCCTGATTGACCCGCCACTGGCTGTGCCGGCCGATCGCCTGGGGCAGCACCGCCTCGAAGGCGGGATCGATATGCTGGGCATACAGAAAGCCCACCGGCAAGCCACCGGGCAAGGCATCCAGGAAAGCCTTGACCGCCTCCGGCCCGCCGAGCGAGGCGGCCAGCAGCCAGACCTGGCGGGCCGGCTCGCCCGCCACCAGCGGCGTATTCGCCAGCACCTCGGGCAATTCGATGCGGCCTGGGCGCTGCGCCTCGGCCAGCAATCCGTCCAGGCTCGGGCCCACGGCCTGGGAAGGATCGCCGACCAGCTTCTTCAGCTTGCCGACCAGGCGCCGCTCCCAGCGCGGGTAATTCTCCGAATGCCGCTCGGGGGCGTGTCCCTCGCCGAACAGCACCGGCGCGCTGGCGCTGGCCAGCAGGGCGTCGATCAGCGGCACGTCATCGGATTGCGCCAGATCGACCAGCCACAGGTTGGCCTCGCAAGCCTCCAGCGCGGCCTCGTCGAGGCGCGCCGGATCGCTGTTGAGCACCACCTGATAGCCGTTGCTGGTCAGCGCCTGCTGCAGCACATGACGCTGCAGCGAGGTGTCGGCGATCACCGCGATGCGCGCACTCATCGGTGCTTGACCCATTGCGCGATCGCGGCGAGCAGCAACGACTCCTGATAAGGCTTGCCGAGGTATTCGTTGACGCCGATGCTCATGGCCCGCTCCCGGTGCTTCTCACCGGTACGCGAGGTGATCATGATGATCGGCAGATCCTTCAACCCCTCGTCATGACGCACCAGGGTGGCCACCTCGAAGCCATCCATGCGCGGCATCTCGATATCCAGCAGCATGATGTCGGGCCGCTGCTCCTGCAGTTGCGCGATGGCGTCGACCCCGTCCTTGGCGGTCAGCACGTTCATGCCGTTACGCTCCAGCAGACGGCTGGTGACCTTGCGCACGGTCACCGAATCGTCCACCACCATGACCAGCGTCGGCCGGTCCACCTCGGCCTCGACGCTGCTGGTCACCTCGCCGACCAGACGCGGCCTGGCCTGGTGCAGCAGATGCGCGTGCAGCTCGCGGATGGTCGCCAGCAGGTCGAGAATCACCACCACCCGGCCATCGCCGAGGATGGTGGCGCCGGAAATACCCGGCACCGAAGCGAACTGCGGCCCCAGGCTCTTCACCACGATCTCCCGCGAACCGGCCAGCGAGTCGACCTGCACGGCCACGGCGTGCTCGCTGGAACGGACCAGGATCACCGGCAGCGGCAGGCTCTGCCCGACCAGCTTGGGCTGCTGGCCGTTGTTCAGCAGATCGCCGAGGTAGCGCAGCTCGTAGGCCTGGCCGGCATACTCGAAACGCGGCGCATCCGGCGCATAGTAGGCCTCCAGCTCATAGGGCGAAACCCGCACGATACCTTCGATGGTATTCAGCGGGATGGCGTACAGATCCTCGCCGGACAGCACCATCAGCGCGCGGTTGACCGATACCGTGAACGGCAGGCGGATACGGAACACGCTGCCCTGCCCGGGCGTCGAGTCGATGCTCATGGAACCGCCGAGCTGCTTGACCTCGGCGTTGACCACGTCCATGCCGACACCACGCCCGGAGATCTGGGTGACCTTCTCCGCGGTGGAGAAGCCCGCCTCGAGGATGAACTGCAGGATGTCGTGCTCGCCGAGCTCGGCTTCGGCACTCATCAGACCGCGCTCGATGGCCTTGCGCCTGACCGCCTCGAGGTTGATCCCGGCGCCGTCGTCGCTGAGGGTCAGCACGATGTCGCCGCCCTCGCGGCCGAGCCCCAGGCGAATGGTGCCCTGTTCCGCCTTGCCCGCCTCGCGGCGCACCTCGGCGCTTTCGATACCATGGTCGACGGCATTGCGCAGCATGTGCTCGAGCGGCGCGACAATGCGTTCGAGCACCGTGCGATCCATCTCGCCATCGGCATTGCCGACGACGAACTCGACCTGTTTGCCCAGTTCGCTGGCGACCTGCCGCACGATACGCCGCAAGCGCGGCACCAGGCGGTCGAAAGGCACCATGCGCGTGCGCATCAGGCCTTCCTGCAGCTCGGTATTGACCCGTGCCTGTTGCAGCAGCAGGGTTTCCGCATCGCGGTTACGGGTGGCCAGGGTTTCCTTGAGGTCGAGCAAGTCGGAGGCCGACTCGAACAGCGCCCGGGACAGCTGCTGCAGTTGGGAGTGGCGATCCATCTCCAGCGGGTCGAAGTCTTCGTAACCGGCGCGTTCGGCCTCTGCCTGATAGCGGCTGAGAATCTGCGCCTGGGTCTCGATATCGAGGCGGCGCAACTGGTCGCGCACGCGATCGATGGTGGCTTCCATCTCGCTCAGGGTGAAGCCGAAGTCGCTGACCTGCTGTTCGACACGCCCGCGGAAGATCGAGGTCTCGCCGGCCAGGTTGACCAGCCCTTCGAGCAGATCGGCGGGCACCTTGACCAGTTCCTGCGGCGCCCGCCGGGCGGCGGCTTCTTCCGCGGCCACTTCGGCGCGCTGCACGAACGGCAGGACGCGGGCCTCGCCGGGGCCGGCCGGCTGCGCGCTGGCGGCGACGATGGAGGTGGCCGAATGCACGGCCGGCGCCTCGAGCGGGCGCAGCGGCGCCCGATCGTCGAGCGTGTTCTGCTCCAGGCGCTGACGCAATTCATCGAGCGCCTTCTGCAGCCCTTCGAAACCGGACTGCACATCCAGGTACAGGCTTTCCGGCCACGGCGCGCCCTGGGTCTGGGCGTCGGTCAGGTGCTGCTCCAGGTCGTGGCTCAGGTCGCCCAGGCGCTTCTGCCCGGCCAGCCGCGCACCGCCCTTGAGGGTGTGCAGCACACGCAGCATGTCGTCGATCGCCGCGCCGTCGTCACGCCGCTCTTCCCAGCGGCCAATGGCGGCCTCCATGGCTTCGAGCAGGTCGTCGGCCTCTTCCAGGAAGATGTCGAGGATGTCCGACTCGGCTTCCAGGGCCTCATCGTTCGACGGTACGGCCTTGAGCAGCACCGAAGTCGGCATGCTCAATTGTTCGTCCGGGTTGGCGCGCAGGCGTCTGATGGTGTCGATCAGTTCCTCGCCACTCGGCATTGCCTGGTGCCCGCGTACGGCTTCGAGCATTTCCGCCAGCCGATCGTGGCAGGCCTGGAGCAGTTGGAACAGTGGCGTACTGGCCCGCAAGCGGCCGTTGCCGAGGTCTTCGTAGAGGAATTCGAGTTCGTGGGCCAGATCGCCGATCTCCCGGATCTCGGCCATCCGCGCACCACCCTTGAGGGTGTGCAGATCACGCTGCAGGGACTCCAGGTCGAGGCTGTTGTCGACATTGTCCATCCAGCGCAGCAGCGCCGCGCCGGCACTCTCGATGATGTCGAAGCCTTCCTCGAGGAAGATCTCCACCAGTTCGGGATCGCGACCGTCGTCGACGCCCGCGGCTTGCTCAGGCGCCATCTGGATCACAGCGGCAGGTTCGTCGCCGGCCATGTTCAGCGACAGCGGCGGCTCGCTGTCCGCGGCCTCGGCTATCGGCTCGACGGGAAGGGGCTGGCTGTCGCTATCCGCCTCGCCGGGCTGCTCACTCGGCGCGGGCTCGTCGACCGCGCTCTGGCCCTGCCCACCGCTCTGGCGGAACTGGCGAATCGCCGCGATCAGCTCGCTCGGTTGCTGCAGCGCGGCGCGGCTCTGCAATTGCTCGAGCATCGCCGCCAGGCGCGCATGGCTCTGCTGCAGGATATCGGCCAGGAAGGGCGACGCGCCGTAGCGACGATCCATCAAGCCTTCGTACAGCGCCTCCAGCTCATGGGCCAGATCGCTGACGGGGCCGATTTCGGCCATGCTCGCGCCACCCTGGAGGGTATGCAGGTCGCGCTGCAGGGAAGACAGGGCCGCGCGATTGTCCGGCTCGGCCAACCAGCGCTCGAGGGAACGGCCGGCGCTGTCGAGGATGTCCACGGCCTCCTCGAGGAAGATCGACACCATCTCCTCGTCGATGGCGCCCGGCTCGGCCAGCGCAGCCGTCTCGGCAACCTCGTCCCCGGCGCCGCGTTCGGCCTCGGCAGCGTCCTGCTCGAGGGCTTTGGTGGCCTCATCCATCTCGACCACCTGCAGACCCGACGCATCGCCCGAGAGCAAGGCCAGGGTACTCGGGTCCAGGGCTTCGCCAAGCAGGCTGCGCAGCGCCTCGACACGCTCCGGCTGGGCACTGACCTGCAGGCCCGCGGCCACCTGGTCCATCATGCCGATCAGCGCTTCATGGGCCTGCTCGGCCTCGCTGAAGAAGCGTTCGCTGACCGCCAGGCTGCCCTCTTCGACGGCGCCATAGAGGTCGAGCAGCGCTTCGCAGAGCTCGTCGATCTGCGGCAACTCGGCCATTTCCGCGCCACGCCCGAGGGTCGTCAGTTCCTCCAACAGCGCACTCAGTTCCTGGCGCTCGGAAGGGTGCTCGCGCCAGCGCCGCAGCAGCTCTTCGACGTCGAGCAGGATATCCATGCCTTCGGCGAGGAAGATGCCGATCAGTTGCGGATCGCGGCTCTCGCCCTGCTCGTCCTTGCGTGCACTCTCGGCGCTTTCCAGACGGTTCTGGTGCAACCGCTGCACACGCTCGAGGAATGCCTCGCTGCCGGGAATCGGCGCCAATGGCTGGCTTTCCAGCTGCCCCAGGCCAATACGCAACAGCTCCCTGGCATCATCGAGCAGTTCGGCTTCGGCCAGATCCAGCGGCAGCAGGTTGACCTTGAATTCCTTGACCATCTTTTCCAGCGGCGCGGCAATTTCCGCCACCGGCAGGATGCCGGCCATGTAGGCGCTGCCCTTGAGCGTATGCAGGGCGCGTTGCAGATTGTCGGTCACCGGCTGCGGCAACTGCTGGTCGCAGTCGGCGAGGAACGCGGCGAGCGTATCGAGGTGGGTTTCCGCCTCGTTGCGGAAGATCTCCAGCAACTGCGGGTCCAGCCCCTCGCGGTCATGCTCCTGGGGCGCGGCAGCCTCGATCTCGCCCGCGGGCTCGGCTACCGCGGCAGCCGGGGCGTCATGCTTTGGGAGCTGTTGGCCCTTGGCCAGGGCATGGGCGTCCGCGGCCAGGCGGTCGACATCGTCGCGCTGGCGCTGGGCCTTGGCGGCGAACTCGTCGACCAGCTCCGGCATCAGCGCGACGACCTGGCGGATCACCTGCTGCACCTCGGCACCCGGCTGGATGCTGCGGTCGAGCACGCGGTTGAGCAGGTTCTCGATCGACCAGGCCAGTTCGCCGATGACCAGTGCCCGCACCATGCGCCCACTGCCCTTGAGGGTATGGAAGGCACGCCGCACTTCGGTCAGCGCTTCCTTGTCCTCGCTGTCGGCACACCAGCGCGGCAGGAACTCGGCAATGGTTTCCAGCACCTCGCCGGCTTCCTCGATGAACACCTCGAGCAGTTCGTCGTCGACCGGCTCTTCGTCGGCCGGTGGCGGCAGCAGGCTCGGCGGCACATCGAGCGCAGGCGGGTTGATCGCCTGAACCGGCGCGGCCATGACATCGGCCATCGACAGCGGCTTCTCGGCCGGTGCCGCGTCGGCCGGCGCCGGTTCCGGCAGGCCGGGCAGTTCGACCTCCGGCAACTCCAGATCGGTCAGCCCGCTATCGCCCCAGTCGATCGGCGCATCGCTATCGGCGAGGTCGAACGGCTCGGCAGAAGCCTCCAGGGTCGGCAGTTCGCTGGCCGGGCGTTCGAAGTCGACCAGATCGAGATCGGTTTCCAGCTCCTCGATCGTCCACAGGCCGTCATCCTCGGCCGGCTCTTCGGCAGGCAGCGCTGGCTCGCCGAACTCGGCGGCAAAGGCTTGAGCCTCATCGGCGGCAGGCGTCGTCTCGGTCTCGACCGTCCAGCTGTCGTTCACCGGCGACAGGGGCTCGTTGGAAAAGTCCGTCTCGCTGCCCTGTTCACTGACAGGCGGCTCGGCCGGCGGCGACTGCTCGGCAGCGAAGGCTTGAAGGTCATCATCCGCAGCTGTCGCCTCGGGTTCGACCGACCAGCTGTCGGCCACCGGCGACAACGGCTCGTTCGACCAGTCGACCTCGATGGCGTCAGTGCTGGCTGGCCCGGTCGCCGGCAATGGCGCTGCGGCGGGTTCGCCGGAGAAGGCGTGCGCGTCTGCGCCCGCCTCGGACTCGGCCGAGCCGGTATCGGGGGTCTCGCCCGGCTCGATGCCGGCCTCGCTATCGACACGGCTTTCGCCCAGCACGTCGATATCGTGCAGCGGATCATCCAGCGGGGCCGGTTCCTCGATGGGCTCGGCGGCGAGCGGCTCCTGCAGCGGATAGCCGAGGGCCGCGAGGCTCTCCTCGGCGACATCGAGAATCAGGTCGCCCTGGGTGGCGTGGTCTTCGGCCAGGCGCTCGAGGTAGTACTCGACGCTGGTGATGGCGTCGGCCAGGGTATCGAGGTTCTGCCAGTTGGGCACGGCCTTGCGCGCCAGCAACTGTTCCTGGATATAGCGATTGCAGGCATTGAGCAGCGCCGCGGCGCGATCCAGGGGGATCATCGCCAGACCGCCGCGTACCTGGGTCAGCAGACCCGGCACGCGGGCCAGGTGTTCGTGATTCCACTGCGAGGCGATGAACTCAATGATCGCGTCCTTGGCCTGCTCCAGGCCGGTGCGCGCTTCCTTGATCACCAGTTGATGGATCTGCGCCACGTCGGTGGTCGGCAGATGGCTCTCCTCGCGGGAGCTGCCTTCGTTCTGCCCGACCATGCCGGCCAGGGTCGCCTCGACGTACAGCAGGGCGCCGGCGACATCCATCAGCACCGCGTCGCTGGGAGCCTGCTTGCCCTGGGCCAGCCCCCGTACCACGTCGATCTGGTCGACGATGACCTTGCGCGGCTGGGCGAACCCCAGCACGGCCAGGGTATCGGCGATCTGCTTCAACGGCGCCAGCAGGGCGTCGAGATCGGCCACCTGCAGGCGATCGCTGCGCACGAACAGGTCGAGGCTGTCCTTGACCCGAACCAGTTCCTCGCACAACGCACCGACCACCGAACGCATGGCGTCACGGTCCGGGCCGGCGAGACGGGCACGCTCTTCATCCACCACGTCGTGGTCGGGCAGCGCCTCGTCGAGGTTGTAGCGCTCGCGCAGCACACGGTTGCGCGGCGACTGCGCGGAGGCCTTGGCCACGTAGAACAGCAGATTCTTGGTCAGCTCGTCGGGCGCCGGCTGGTTGATGCCGTCGGCACCCTGCTCGACCAGACGCTTGAGTTGCTTGTCGACCTGCCGCAGCAAGGTGCGCACGGAGGTGCCATTGCTCACGCTGCCATTGGACAGGCCTTCGACCAGGCCCGAGGCAATCTGCCACAGCGAGCCGAGCGGCGCGTCCTTGCACAGGGTTTCCAGACGCGAGAAAACCCGTGCCATGTAACCGAGATTGACCGCCAGGTCCTGATTGCGGATCACCCCGACCAGCGCCACCTGCAGCATCTGCCGCAACTTGCGCAGCAGTACCGGCAGTTCCTCGGTACGCAGCAGGCTCAGCGACTCCAGCGACAGCGCTGGGGTATGCCCGGAAAGATCGGGAGAGAACAGGCTGGTTTCCGACAGCAGCTTCTCGCCCCGCGCCGCGCGCAGGTCGTTGAGCAGCGGCAGGACCACCATGGGCAGGTCGCGGCGCGCGGTCTGGATACGGTCGAGGTAGACCGGCAGTTGCAGGATCGCCTGCATCAGCACTTCCAGGGCTTCGCCCTGATTGGCCACGCGACCTTCCATCAGCGCCTGGGACAGTTGCTCCATTTCTTCGGCGAGCAACGCCGCGCCGAAGAATTCGACCATCTGCAGGGTGCCGTGAACCTGGTGCACATAGGTCTGGCAAAAGCGCATGCGCGTCGAATCCTGCGGATTCTCGACGAACGCCTCCAGGGCTTGTCGCGCCTGTTTCAGGGTTTCCGCGATTTCGCCCTTGACCCACTCCAGGGCGACATAGTCGTGCCGATCACCCATAGCCACTCCGTCTCGTCTCTTAGCCCTTGCGGGTAAACGCCAGCACTCGCTCGTCGGCCACCGGGATCAGCTCCGGGTGTTGCCAACCGACCATCTCGCCCACCCCGACCACCAGCAGACCACCCGCGGCCAGGCACTCGGCCAGGCGGTTGAGGATCTCGCGGCGCCGCCAGCGGCGAAAATAAATCAGCAAGTTCTGGCAAAAAATAACGTCCATACCGGTCATTGGCGCCTTGTCCAACTCCAGCACGTTGAGCCTGGCGCAACACACCTGTGCGGCCAGCTCCGGCACTACCTTGAAGCGTCCATCGGCCTGCGGCGTGAAATAACGCGCGCGCAAGTCGTCATCCATCTGTTGCAGCCGGCGCCCGTCATACAGGCCCTCGCGCGCCTTGCTCAGCGCACTGAGGCTGATGTCGGTACCGGTAACGCCGAACTGCCCCGGGCAGCCGCCCCGCTCCAGCACCTCGCTGGCAGCGATGGCCAGCGAATACGGCTCCTCGCCGCTGGAGCAACCCACGCTCCAGATCGCCAGGGGCGTGTTCAGCCCCTGCTCGCAGCGGCGTCGCACATAGGCCTCGAACACATCGAAGGAGGCGCGATGGCGAAAGAAGCGGGTTTCCTGCACGGTCAGACGATCCAGCAAGGTCGACCATTCCACCGCGCCACGCGGCCCATCCGTGACCTGCTGGTAGTACGCCGCGTAATCGGCGATACCCAGCTCGCGCATCCGGGCACTGAGGTTGGTTTGCAGAAACGTCCGCCGCTGCTCGCTGACCACCATGCCGATGCGCATCTCGAGCAGCGCCTGCCAGTCGCGAAACTCCGTGGCGGACATGTCCACCACGGGTTGCAAGGCCCAGACGCCTGACTGCATGTCGTGCCCCTCGCTCATGGCCGTCAGCACCGCGCGACGCGCCTTTCAACGCGTCGAACGGAGACCTGTCAGGCCTGTTCCCCGGTTTCCGGCAAGGTAAAGCCGGACACCGAGTGACGCATCTCACTGGCCATCTTGGCCAGGTTACCAATGCTCTTGGCCGTCGCCGTGGTACCGGACGAGGTCTGCGAGGTGATCTCCTGGATCACGTTCATGGTGTTGGAAATGTGGCCGGCCGAAGAGGCCTGCTGGCGGGCGGCGTTGGAGATGTTCTGGATCAGCGCCGCGAGGGTCTTGGATACCTTCTCGATCTCTTCCAGGGCCACACCGGCGTCCTGGGCCAGACGGGCACCGCGCACCACTTCGGAGGTGGTCTGCTCCATCGAGATGACCGCCTCGTTGGTGTCGGTCTGAATGGTTTTCACCAGTGCCTCGATCTGCTTGGTGGCACCGGAAGAACGTTCCGCGAGGCGCTGTACCTCGTCCGCGACCACGGCGAAGCCGCGGCCCGCGTCACCGGCCATGGAGGCCTGGATCGCCGCGTTCAGTGCCAGGATGTTGGTCTGGTCGGCGATGTCGTTGATCAGGCTGACGATGTCACCGATCTCCTGGGACGATTCGCCGAGGCGCTTGATCCGCTTCGAGGTGTCCTGGATCTGCTCACGGATGTTGTCCATGCCGGTGATGGTGTTGTGCACCACCTCGTTGCCCTTGTTGGCGATGGCTACGGAACGTTCCGCTACCGCGGAGGACTCCGAGGCGTTCGCCGATACCTGGTCGATCGACACGGCCATTTCGTTGATCGCCGCGGAAGCACCGGCGATTTCCTGGGCCTGGTGCTCGGACGCCTCGGCCAGGTGCATCGCCGTGGCCTGGGTCTCCTGGGCCGCACCGGCCACCTGAACAGCGGTCAGGTTGATCGTGGCTACCAGGTCACGCAGTTGGTCGATGGAATAGTTGATGGAGTCGGCGATGGCGCCGGTGAAGTCCTCGGTTACCGTGGCCGCCACCGTGAGGTCACCGTCGGCGAGGTCGGCGATCTCATCGAGCAGACGCAGAATCGCCGTCTGGTTGCGCTCGTTCTTCTCGGCGGTTTCGGCCAGACGGCGGTTGGTTTCACGCACCATCACCAGACCGATCAAGAGAATCGAACCGAGGGCGAGGGCGCCCAGCACATAGCCGGCGATGGTGTTCAGCGCCCGCGCGGAGACCAGCTCTTCGAAACCTTCGGACAACAGCGATGCCTTGTCCAGCAGGGTCTGCGACACGGTGAAGATGACGTTGGCCGACTCCCGCACCTGGAACAGTTCCGGCGAGGTCTCGAGAATCTCGTCCACCGAGCCGGATACGAATTCGAACAGCTCGGAAATTTCCGCCAGACGCTCGAGGGCTTCCTCGTCGTTCACCTTGGCGATTTCCATCGCCGCGTTGCCTTCGAGCATGGCGTTGAGCACGCGGCCGAACAGGCTGGCATCACGACCGAACATGTCGGCGGCCTGCACCGAATCCTCGTCGCCGGCCAGCACCTTGTTCACCGAACCGAGAATCCGTTCGGCGAGCAACGACTGGCGCTGGGCAACCGATACCTGGGCCGCCGGCGCCCCGCTTTCCAGCAGGATGTCGACCACTTCCTCGTACTCGACCTGCAGTTGCGGAATGGTTTCCGCCAGCGTGGCCGCTACCTGGTGCAGCGACAGAACGGTCTGCTCGCTGGCCAGGATCGCATCGGTGTTCTGCCGCAGGCTATCCCAGTCCTGCTGCACCGCCGCCATCTGCGGCTGAACCGCCTCCGGCGCCGCCGGCACACCGCTCTCGGCGTTGCCGTCGGTCAGGTAGGCCCAGCGTTCCTGGAAGTCGTTGCGCGCATCGCGCAGCAAGGCGAAGGCCTCGGGCGTACCGGTGGCCGCTTCCGTGGCGTTCTTGGCGATACGCTGAGAGAGCACGCGCAACTCACCGGCATGGCCGATGTATTCCGTGTCGTAGTTGGTCTGGGTGTTGATGTAGGCGAAGTTGGCAAACAGCAGCACGATGGAAACGATCAGGACGATGAACAGCCCTGCCACCAGCGTGCCGACGCGCGTACCCGCCAAAATATTGCCTGAAATTGCTTTTTTCATTATCTGGCCCCCGCCTGGACCTACCGCACTTCGGTTTCCGTGCAACGCTAAAAGACCGGCCAGGCCGGCCCCCCGAAAAGCTTTTTAATACGCGACGTCGAGAAAGCCCGGGTCCTGTGCCAGCGCGTGAGGGCTGAACACCAACCAGGGCTGCTCGCGTCGGAACACACCGTGAATGAACGGCTGGATGGACGCCTCGAGCGCTGGCAGCTGCTCGGAAAACGTGTCCACCGGGAAATGCTGCATGCCGAATACTTCGTCGACCGTGAGGCCGGCGAAAACGTCATGATGATCCACCACCAGCACCCGCCGCTGCTTGCGCAGAGGCGACAGTTCGCTGCCGAAGAAACCACACAGGTCCATGACCGGCAGCAGTCGCCCACGCACGTTGGCCACGCCCTTGACCCAGCTCTTCACGCCGGGCAGCAGGGTATGACGTGGCTCGTGCAGGACTTCACCGACCTCACCCATCGGTGCGACGAACAAACGCTCGCCCATGCGAAAACCGATCCCGCTCCAGGTCTGTACCACCGACTGCTGCGACGGCAAGCCAGCCGCCATCGCCCGGCAGCGCTGATCGATGCCGAGGAGAACCTGAAAGGGCGTCAGTGTTTCGGACATGCCTGCCGTGGCCTTCTTCTAGAGTCGCGCAGCGGCCGGCATCAGCCAGCCAACACTGCGTTGAGGGTTTTCAGCAATGTCTCTTCGTCCACCGGCTTGGTCAGGTAGTCCTTGGCGCCCTGGCGCTTGCCCCAGACCTTGTCGGTCTCCTGATCCTTGGTGGTGACGATGATCACCGGGATATGGCTGGTCTCGGCGTCCTTGGTCAACTGACGCGTGGCCTGAAAGCCGTTGAGGCCCGGCATGACGATGTCCATCAGTACCGCATCCGGCTTTTCCTGGCGCGCCAGGGCCACCCCATCGGCGCCGTTTTCCGCCTTGAGTACCTGGTGCCCATGCTTTTCCAGCATGGCGGTCAGTTTGTACATTTCGGTCGGCGAGTCATCAACAATCAGAATTCGAGCCATGGTCTTTCCCAATACATAAGAGGCGTCTGCGGCGTCAACCGGACGTCAGGAGGCTTGTTCCACCGGGGTGAAGTCCGGCACATGGGCCTTGATCGCCCCGAGCAGTTCTTCCTTGCTGAAGGGTTTGGTCAGGTACTGATCAGAGCCGACGATGCGCCCCTTGGCCTTGTCGAACAGGCCGTCCTTGGAGGACAGCATGATCACCGGGGTGGATTTGAAGGCACTGTTGTTCTTGATCAGGGCACAGGTCTGATAGCCATCGAGCCGCGGCATCATGATGTCGACGAAGATGATGTTCGGGTGGGTATCGGCGATCTTCGCCAGGGCATCGAAGCCGTCCACCGCCGTTATCACCTCGCAACCCACCTTTTTCAGTAGGGTTTCCGCAGTGCGACGAATCGTCTTCGAATCGTCGATCACCATCACCCTCAAACCTTCGGAATGCTGTTCCATGTTTGCCCTACCATCGCCTCGGTGAGTCGTCATTTTTACGCTATTACAGTGTGCCTGAGGCCCTGATGCCGATGGGCCTGGCCCACCGCTGGGCCTTTTTAGCACACTCTCCCCATGCAAGCTATAAACCAGGTTTTTCCTTGACCCCCCGCGCCGTCAGCGCCACCCTTGGCGCCACACACGCCAGCCTGGCGGCCTCTTCCCTGCCGCCCTCCACGGAGATACCCCAATGCGCGTTCGCCTCGGCATCGTCATGGATCCCATTGCCCAGATCGCCTACAAGAAGGACAGCTCGCTGGCCATGTTGCTGGCCGCCCAGAACCGCGGCTGGGATCTCTTCTACCTGGAGCAGAAGGATCTTTACCAGGCCCGCGGTGTGGCCCGTGGCCGCACCCGTGCATTGAAGGTATTCGCCGATCCGCAACGCTGGTTCGAACTCGGCGACGAACAGGATCTGCCGCTGGCCGAGCTGGACGTGATCCTGATGCGCAAGGATCCGCCCTTCGATAACGAGTTCGTCTATTCCACCTACCTGCTGGAACAGGCCGAGCAGGCCGGCACGCTGGTGGTCAACCGCCCGCAGAGCCTGCGCGACTGCAATGAAAAATTCTTCGCCACCCGCTTTCCCGCCTACACACCGGAAACAATCGTCAGCCGCAGGGCCGACATTCTGCGCGAGTTTGCCCGCGAGCACCGTGACATCATTCTCAAACCCCTCGATGGCATGGGCGGCTCGATGATCTTTCGCCACCGCGAGGGCGACCCCAACCTCTCGGTGATCCTCGAAGCCCTGACCGCCCACGGCAGCCAGCAGATCATGGCGCAGCGCTACCTGCCGGCCATCGTCGACGGCGACAAACGCATCCTGATGATCGATGGCGAAGCGGTGCCCTATTGCCTGGCACGGATTCCCGCCGCAGGGGAAACCCGCGGCAACCTGGCGGCCGGTGGCCGCGGCGAGGCCCGCCCGCTGAGCCCGCGCGATCGCGAAATCGCCGAGGCGGTGGGGCCGAGCCTGCGCGAGCGCGGCCTGCTGTTCGTCGGCCTGGACGTGATCGGCGAGCACCTGACCGAGATCAACGTCACCAGCCCGACGTGCATCCGCGAGATCGACGCCGCCTTCGATACACGCATCGGCGAACGCCTGATGGACAAGATCGCCGAGAAGCTCAATGCGCGGAGTGCTTCATAGACTTTTAGCGGACGCCTCGGCAGACTGCGCAGCTACCTGAACCGACCGAATCGCGATGAACGCAGCAGCCACCCCACCCGATATCCTCTCTTCCGGCGTTCGCCCGGCGGATCGCCTGGGGTTCACCCTGTTCCTCGCGGCGGTGCTGCATGCCGCGCTGATCCTCGGCCTGGGCTTCACCCTGGCCGAGCCGAGCCAGATCAGCAAGACCCTGGAAATCACCCTGTCGACCTTCAAGAGCGAAGAAAAGCCCAAGGACGCCGACTTTCTGGCCCAGGACAACCAGCAGGGCAGCGGCACCCTGGACAAGAAAGCGGCACCCACCACCACCGAACAGGCGCCCTTCCAGGACACCGAGGTCAAGCGCGTGACCCCGCCAGCGGCCCCGCCACCGCCAGCGGTCAAGCCCGAGGCGCCGAAGGCGGCAGTCACCACCCGCGCCCCGCAGCCCCAGAAAGCGCCGACCAAGCGCGAGGAAAGCAAGCCCACGCCACCGGCGCCGGCCGCCCCCGCCTTCGACAGCGCCCAGCTCTCCGCGGAGATCGCCAGCCTCGAGGCCGAGCTGGCCAACGAGGTGCAGCAATACGCCAAACGGCCGAGGATCCACCGCCTCAACGCCGCCTCGACCATGCGCGACAAGGGCGCCTGGTACAAGGACGAATGGCGCAAGAAGGTCGAGCGCATCGGCAACCTGAACTACCCCGACGAGGCGCGCCGCCAGCAGATCTACGGCAGCCTGCGCCTGCTGGTGTCGATCAACCGCGACGGCACCCTGTACGAAGTCCAGGTGCTGGAATCCTCCGGCCAGCAGTTGCTCGACCAGGCGGCCCTGCGCATCGTGCGCCTAGCCGCGCCCTACGCGCCGTTCACCGGCGACCTGGCCGACATCGACCGCCTGGAGATCATCCGCACCTGGCGCTTCGAGCGCGGCGACCGGCTGTCGAGCCAATAGGAGGCTGGAGGCTGGAGGCTGGAGGCTGGAGGCTGGAGGCTGGAGGCTGGAGGCTGGAGGCTGGAGGCTGGAGGCTGGAGGCTGGAGGCTGGAGGCTGGAGGCTGGACAGCGTTGTGGTCGGCCTTACTCCAGTCAAGCTTTTTCGTTCAGCCTTCAGCGCTCTTATCGGCCTCTGGCTCGTAGCCTGGGTCGAGCGCAGCGATACCCAGGCTACCCAGCTTCCGGCCTTATTTCGTCCAGCTTTCAGCCTCCAGCGCTTTTCTCGGCTTCAAGCTTGTGGCTTGCAGCTTGCCGCTTCAAACTACCCGCCATGAAGAATTCAGCCCCCACCCCGCTCAGACATCACTTCCTGATCGCCATGCCGCACATGGCCGATCCGCATTTCGCGCAAACCGTGGTCTATCTGGTCGAGCACAACGACCAGGGCGCCATGGGGCTGATCATCAACCGTCCCAACGGCCTCAACCTGGCCGACGTGCTGGAGCAGCTGCGCCCGGACAGCGAGCCCCCAGCGCTGTGCCGGAGCCTGCCGATCTTCACCGGCGGCCCGGTACAGACCGACCGCGGCTTCGTCCTGCACCCCAGCGGCCCGCAGTTCCAGGCCACCCTGGAGCTGGGCGAGCTGGGCCTGTCGACCTCCCAGGACGTGCTCTTCGCCATCGCCGAAGGCGAAGGCCCCGAGCGCCACCTGATCGCCCTCGGCTATGCCGGCTGGGAAGCCGGGCAACTGGAGGCCGAGCTGGCCGACAACGCCTGGCTGACCAGCCCGGCCGACCACACCATCCTCTTCGAAACCCCCTACGATCAGCGCCTCAACGCCGCCGCCGCACTACTCGGCGTCAACCTCGGCCTGCTGACCAGCCAGGCGGGGCACGCCTGATGGCCGAGGCATCGGCCAAGCCGCCGCGCCTGCTGCTCGGCTTCGACTACGGCAGCAAGCAGATCGGTGTCGCCGTCGGCCAGGCGATCACCGGCTCGGCCCGCGAGCTGTGCATTCTCAAGGCGCAGAACGGCGTACCGGACTGGCACAAGGTCGAAGCCCTGATGCGCGAATGGCAGCCCGACGCCCTGGTCGTCGGCCTGCCGCTGAACATGGACGGCAGCCCCAGCGAAATGAGCGACCGCGCCGAGAAGTTCGCCCGGCGCCTGCACGGGCGCTTCAATCTACCCGTGCACACCCACGACGAACGCCTGACCACCTACGCCGCCAAGGGCGAGCGCCTGCAGCATGGGCAGAACGGCGGCTACCGCCAGCGCCCGGTGGACGCCCTGGCCGCCGCCCTGTTGCTGCAGGGCTGGCTGGAACAGAACCACCCGGGCTGAGCAGCCCCGGCCACAAGGAGCCATCGATGAGCCTACCCAACCCCGCCGAGCTGCTGCCGCAGATGGCCGCCGCCCTGATCGCTCACCTCAACCGTCGACAGATCGCCGAGCCGCGCTTCATCGGCATCCGCACCGGTGGCGTGTGGGTCGCCCGGGCCCTGCTCGAGCAGCTGGGCCGCGACGCGCCCCTGGGCATCCTCGACGTGTCCTTCTACCGCGACGATTTCACCCAGAACGGCCTGCACCCGCAGGTGCAACCGTCGGAGCTGCCCTTCGAGATCGAGGGCCAGCACCTGGTACTGATCGACGACGTGCTGATGAGCGGGCGCACCATCCGCGCGGCCCTCAACGAACTGTTCGACTATGGCCGCCCGGCCAGCGTGACCCTGGTCAGCCTGCTCGACCTGGATGCCCGCGAACTGCCGATCCGTCCCGATGTGGTCGGCGCGACCCTGTCGCTGGCCGCCGATCAGCGGGTAAAATTGTCCGGCCCCGCGCCGTTCACTCTCGAACTCCAGACGCTTTCCAACCAAGGCCGTCCGCAATGACACCGATCGATGCCAAGCGCCCGCTGCAGCTCAACGACCAGGGCCAGCTACGCCACTTCCTGTCCCTCGACGGCCTGCCCCGCGAGCTGCTGACGGAAATCCTCGACACCGCCGACTCCTTCCTCGAGGTCGGCGCCCGGGCGGTGAAGAAAGTCCCGCTGCTGCGCGGCAAGACGGTGTGCAACGTGTTCTTCGAGAACTCCACGCGCACCCGCACCACCTTCGAACTGGCCGCCCAGCGCCTGTCCGCCGACGTGATCAGCCTCAACGTGTCGACCAGCTCGACCAGCAAGGGCGAGACGCTGTTCGACACCCTGCGCAACCTCGAGGCCATGGCCGCCGACATCTTCGTCGTGCGCCATGCCGATTCCGGCGCCGCGCACTTCATCGCCGAACACGTGTGCCCCAACCTGGCGATCATCAACGGCGGCGACGGCCGCCACGCGCACCCGACCCAGGGCATGCTCGACATGCTCACCATCCGCCGCCACAAGGGCGGCTTCGACAACCTCTCGGTGGCCATCGTCGGCGACATCCTGCACTCGCGGGTGGCGCGCTCGAACATGCTCGCGCTGAAGGCCCTCGGTTGCCCGGACATCCGCGTGATCGCCCCCAAGACCCTGCTGCCGGTCGGTATCGAGCAATATGGCGTGACGGTCTACAGCGACATGGCCAGCGGCCTCAAGGACGTCGACGTGGTGATCATGCTGCGCCTGCAGCGCGAGCGCATGCAGGGCGGCCTGCTGCCCAGCGAGGGCGAGTTCTACCGCCTGTTCGGCCTCAGCGAGCAGCGTCTGGCGCTGGCCAAGGCGGATGCCATCGTCATGCACCCCGGGCCGATCAACCGCGGCGTGGAGATCGAATCGGCGGTGGCCGACGGCGCGCGCTCGGTGATCCTCAACCAGGTCACCTACGGCATCGCCATCCGCATGGCCGTGCTGTCCATGACCATGAGCGGCCAGAACGCGCAACGCCAACTCAACGCCGAGGAGCTGAACTGATGCGTACCCGTATCCTCGGTGCCCGGGTCATCGACCCGGCCAGCGGTTTCGATCAAGTAGCGGATATCTACCTGGAAGGCGGCAAGGTCCACGCCATCGGCCAGGCGCCGGCGGAGTTCGTCGCCGACCAGACCCTCGACGCCCGGGGCCTGGTCGCCACGCCCGGCCTGGTCGACCTCAACGTCGCCCTGCGCGAGCCCGGCTACAGCCGCAAAGGCAACATCGCCAGCGAGACCCTGGCCGCCGCCGCCGGCGGCGTCACCAGCCTGTGCTGCCCACCGTTCACCCGCCCGGTGCTCGACACCCCGGCCGTGGCCGAACTGATCCTCGACCGCGCCCGCGAAGCCGGACACACCAAGGTGTTCCCCATCGGCGCCCTGAGCAAGGGCCTCGCCGGCGAGCAGCTCGCCGAACTGGTGGCCCTGCGCGACGCCGGCTGCGTGGCCTTCGGCAACGGCCTGGACAGCTTCCGCAGCAGCCGTACCCTGCGCCGCGCCCTGGAGTACGCGGCGACCTTCGACCTGACGGTGATCTTCCATTCCCAGGATCACGACCTCGCCGAAGGCGGCCTGGCCCACGAAGGCGCCACCGCCAGCTTCCTCGGCCTGCCGGGCATCCCGGAAACCGCGGAGACCGTGGCCCTGGCCCGCGACCTGCTGCTGGTGGAACAGAGCGGAGTCCGCGCCCACTTCAGCCAGCTGACCAGCGCCCGCGGCGTGCAACTGATCGCCGAGGCCCAGGCCCGCGGCCTGCCGGTGAGCGCGGACGTGGCCCTGTATCAGTTGATCCTCACCGACGAAGCGCTGATCGACTTCTCCAGCCTCTACCACGTACAGCCGCCGCTGCGCACCCGCGCCGACCGCGACGGCCTGCGCGAGGCGCTGAAAAGCGGCGTGATCAGCGCCATCGCCAGTCATCACCAGCCCCATGAGCGCGATGCCAAGCTCGCCCCCTTCGGCGAGACCGAGCCGGGCATCAGCGGCGTGCAGTTGCTGCTGCCACTGGCCATGACCCTGGTGCAGGATGGCCTGCTCGACCTGCCGACGCTGCTCGCCCGCCTCAGCAGCGGCCCGGCCCAGGCCCTGCGCCTGCCCGCCGGCAAGCTGCAGGTCGGCGCCCCGGCGGACATCCTGCTGTTCGACCCACAGGCCTCCACCGTGGCCGGCGAACCCTGGTACTCCAAGGGCGGCAACAGCCCCTTCCTCGGCCACTGCCTGCCCGGCCAGGTGCGCTATACCCTGGTCGACGGGCATATCAGCTACCAGCAATAGCAGCTGCAAGCCCGTAGGATGGGTGAAACCCATCAATAGCCAATGGGTTGCACCCGCGCGGCCCGACTCATCCGACGGGATTCAACCATAAGCGCAGAATTGCCGGATTCGCGCAGGAGCCGCGACCCCGCGGCGAATCGTGGCCATACCGCGACTTCTGCAGCATGGCCGCCATCGCATCGCGCCGGGGTCGACGCTCCTACGTGCGTACCCAGCACGCAGGATGGGTGCAACCCATCAATTTGCCGATGGGTTTCACCTGCGCGGCCCGACCCACCCTACGGGATTCGACAATAAGCGCGAAATCGCCGGATTCGCGTAGGAGCCGCGACCTCGCGGCGAATCTTGGCCATGCCGCGTTTTCTGCAGCATGGCCGCCATCGCATCGCGCCGGGGTCGACGCTCCTACGTGCGTACCCAGCACGCAGGATGGGTGAAACCCATCAATTGCCGATGGGTTTCACCTGCGCGGCCCGCCCCATCCTACGGGATTCAACCATAAGCGCAGAATTGCCGGATTCGCGTAGGAGCCGCGACCTCGCGGCGAATCGTGGCCATACCGCGTTTTCTGCAGCATGGCCGCCATCGCATCGCGCCGGGGTCGACGCTCCTACGTGCGTACCCAGCACGTAGGATGGGTGAAACCCATCAATTGCCGATGGGTTTCACCTGCGCGGCCCGCCCCATCCTACGGGATTCGACAATAAGCGCGAAATCGCCGGATTCGCGTAGGAGCCGCGACCCCGCGGCGAAGCGTGGCCATACCGCGACTTCTGCAGCATGGCCACCATCGCATCGCGCCGGGGTCGACGCTCCTACGTGCGCGGGCTCTTGCAGGCCAAGGAGCAAGCCGCTATCTACGGGCCGAACCGCTTTTAACGTGCCGCTTATGGCTCGTGGCTCGACCTAACCCTCCCGCGCATTCTTGATCGACACCTGGGTATTGAGCGTCCAGAAGTCGTAGAGCACGCCGAGCAGAAACAGGCCGCCGGTGAAGAAGTAGAGGATGCCGGTGATCCACTTGCCCTGGTACATCCGGTGCACGCCGAAGATGCCGAGGAAGGTCAGCAGGATCCAGGCGACGTTGTAGTCGGTCTTGCCGGCGGTGAAACGCAGGTCGGCTTCACGGTCCATGGTCGGGATCAGGAACAGGTCGATGATCCAGCCAATGAACAGCAGACCCAGGGTGAAGAACCAGATGGTGCCCGTCACCGGCTTGCCGTAATAGAAGCGGTGGGCACCGAGAAAACCGAAGATCCACAGCAGGTAGCCGATGATCTTGCTGTGGGTATCTGCACGTTGCATCGAAATCACCTCAGGAATGGACTGTCCATTTGATCCGACGCTCGCCGAAGGGTTTCCATCACCTCCGACGGGCGACCTTGAATACGGCGCCGCACTACCGAATACTGTATATAAATACAGTTAACGGGTCGCGCCATGCAACTGATCGACAAGCTCACGGTACTCGCCGATGCCGCCAAGTACGACGTGTCCTGCGCCAGCAGCGGGGCGCCGAAGCGCAGCTCCAGGGGCCAGGCCGGCATCGGCGCTACCGATGGCATGGGCATCTGCCACAGCTTCACCCCCGACGGGCGCTGCGTGGCCCTGCTGAAGATCCTGCTGACCAACTTCTGTCTGTACGACTGCCAGTACTGCGTCAACCGCCGCTCCAGCGACGTGCCGCGGGCGCGCTTCACCCCCGAGGAAGTGGTCAGCCTGACCCTGGACTTCTACCGGCGCAACTGCATCAGCGGCCTGTTCCTCAGTTCGGGCATCATCCGTTCGGCCGACTACACCATGGAACAGCTCAACCGGGTCGCCCGGCTACTGCGCGAGGAGCACGAATTCCGCGGTTATATCCACCTCAAGACCATTCCCGACGCCTCCGCCGAACTGATCGCCGAAGCCGGGCGCTACGCCGACCGCCTCAGCGTCAATATCGAACTGCCCACCGAGAGCAGCCTGATCCACCTGGCGCCGGAGAAGCGCGTGGCGCCGATCAAACAGGCCATGGGCACCATTCGCCGCGGCGTCGAGGAGGCAGACAGCGAAAAGCGCGCGCCGGCGTTCGCCCCGGCCGGGCAGAGCACGCAGATGATCATCGGCGCCGATGCCACCGACGACAGCACCATCCTGCACACCGCCCAGTCGCTGTACGGCGATTTCCGCCTCAAGCGCGTCTATTACTCGGCCTTCAGCCCGATTCCGCAGAGCCCCGCGAGCGTTCCCTTCGCGGCCCCGCCGCTGTTGCGCGAACACCGCCTGTACCAGGCCGACTTCCTCATGCGTGGCTATGGTTTCAAGGCCGCCGAACTGCTCGACGGCCCCGGCAACCTGGCACTGGATATCGACCCGAAGCTGGCCTGGGCACTGAACAATCGCCAGCACTTCCCGGTGGACCTGAATCGCGCCGACGTCAGCCTGATCGCGCGCATCCCCGGTATCGGCGTGCTCAGCGCCCAGCGCCTGGTGGATTTGCGCCGGCAGAAACGCATCCGCTTCGCCGACCTCGGCCGCCTGCGCTGTGCGCTGGAAAAGGCCAAGCCCTTTATCGTCACCCAGGATTACCGCCCGGCCCAGGCCACCCGGGAATCCCTGGTGCTGCGCCAGCAGCTGAGCGAAACGCCCAGGCAGATGGGGCTCTGGTGATGCTCAAGGTCAGCTTCGATGGCAGCTTCGCCGGTTGGCGCGAGGCCGCGCGCGCGCAGTTGCGCCAGGGCATGGCGCCCCACCAGTTGAGCTGGACGGACGCGGCCACGGACACCGGCTTGTTCGACCAACTGGCGGACACGGCGCAGGCACCCGGTACGGCGCAAGCAGTGCGCATCCCCAGGGCCTTGCTCGAACAGCTGGAAAGCGCCGCGCAGTTTCGCTGCGTGAACCGCTGGGCCCTGCTCTACCGCGTTCTCTGGCGGGTGGCCGGCGGCGATCATGCCGCCATGCTGCCGGGCGACGTCGATGGCAGCGAGCTGCATCGACGCCTCAAGGCGGTACGTCGCGAAGCCCACCACCTGCATGCCTTCCTGCGCTTCAAGCCACGGGACCCGGCGGCGGGCGCACCGCAACTGGTGGCCTGGCACGAACCGGCCCACGATATCCTGCACGGCGCCGCCGGGCACTTCGCCGAGCGCCTGGGCCGCCTCACCTGGCTGATCGCCACGCCGGACGACGGGGTCTACTGGGACGGTGCGCAACTGCATCACGCCCGCCCCTGCCCAGCACAGTGGCAGCAGTTGGCACGTGACACGGACGATCAGGGCGAAGCGCTGTGGCTGGCCTACTACGGCAGCACCTTCAACCCGGCACGCCTGAACCGCAGCGTACTGGAAAGCAACCTGCCGGTGCGTTTCTGGCGCAACCTGCCGGAAGGCCCGCTGATCCCACAGCTGATGAGCCAGGCCCGCGCCGGAGCTCAGGCCGACGGCCAGGCCGAGGCGGTGGCGGCGCAAAGCGGCAAGCGTATCCGCGCGCCGAGCGAGAAAGGCTGAGCAGCGCCACGCCGGGCCGGCGTGGCCTGGGGGATCAGCGGAAGCGCCGCCCCGGGTCCTCGTCGCTGACTTCCAGGGCCAGGCCCTGGGACAGGCTGGTCAGGTGATCGCCGTCGGTTTCCGAGCCGAGTTTGATCATCAGGCGCAGGTCGTTCGCCGAATCGGCGTAGAGCAGGGCATCCTCGTAGGTGATCTCGCCCTGGCTGTAGAGGGTATAGAGCGCCTGGTCGAAGGTCTGCATGCCCTGCTCGGTGGAACGCTTCATCAAGCCCTTGAGCTCATGCACCTCGCCCTTGCGGATCAGGTCGGCAGCCAGCGGGGTGTTGATCAGCACCTCGATCACCGCACGCCGGCCCTTGCCGTCCGGCGTCGGGATCAGTTGCTGGGCGACGATGGCCTTGAGGTTGAGCGACAGGTCCATCCACACCTGGTTCTGTCGGTCGGCGGGGAAGAAGTTGATGATCCGGTCCAGCGCCTGGTTGGCGTTGTTGGCGTGCAGGGTGGCCAGGCACAGGTGGCCGGTCTCGGCGAAGGCCACGGCATGGTCCATGGTCTCGCGGGTGCGCACCTCGCCGATCAGGATCACGTCGGGGGCCTGGCGCAGGGTATTCTTCAGCGCCACCTCGAAGGACTCGGTATCGATGCCCACTTCCCGCTGGGTGACGATGCAGCTCTGGTGCTGGTGGATGTACTCGATCGGGTCTTCGATGGAGATGATATGGCCGCTGCTGTTCCTGTTGCGGTAGCCGATCATCGCCGCCAGGGAGGTCGACTTGCCGGCACCAGTGGCACCGACGAACAGCACCAGGCCGCGCTTGGTCATGGCCAGCTTCTTCAGCACCTCGGGCAGCTTGAGCTCGTCCAGGGTGGGGATATTGGTCTCGATGCGGCGCAGCACCATGCCGGCGAGGTTGCGCTGGTAGAAGGCGCTGACGCGGAAACGGCCGATACCACGGGCGCTGATGGCGAAGTTGCACTCGTGGTTCTCGGCGAAGTCGCGGCGCTGCTGCTCGTTCATCACCGAATGCACGGTTTCCCGGGTCATCTCCGGCGACAGGGCGGTCTTGGTCACGGGCATGATCTTGCCGTTGACCTTCATAGATGGCGGCACGCCGGCGGTGATGAACAGATCGGAGCCGCCCTTCTCGACCATCAGGCGCAGCAGTTTCTCAAATTCCATGGGTGACTACCTGCACGCGCTCAGGCGACGCTCGGCCACCGGGGCGCGTGTTTCGCCAGTGGCCCGGATGGCGACCGACCGCGAGGCCGGCCGCAACGGCTCAGAAATTTTCCGGGGTCTTCGATTTTTCCCGCGCACTGTCGCGGCTGACCAGGCCCTTGGCGACCAGGTTCTTCAGGCAGGCATCCAGGGTCTGCATGCCCAGCGCCCCACCGGTCTGGATCGCCGAGTACATCTGCGCCACCTTGTCCTCGCGGATCAGGTTACGGATCGCCGGCGTGCCGATCATGATCTCGTGGGCCGCCACCCGGCCGCCGCCGATCTTCTTCAGCAGGGTCTGGGAAATGACCGCCTGCAGCGATTCGGAGAGCATCGAGCGGACCATGGCCTTCTCTTCGGCGGGGAACACGTCGACCACCCGGTCGATGGTCTTGGCCGCCGAGGTGGTGTGCAGGGTGCCGAACACCAGGTGACCGGTTTCCGCGGCGGTCAGCGCCAGGCGGATGGTTTCCAGGTCACGCATCTCGCCGACCAGGATGATGTCCGGGTCTTCCCGCAGGGCCGAGCGCAGGGCTTCGGAGAAGCCCAGGGTGTCGCGGTGCACTTCGCGCTGGTTGATCAGGCACTTCTTCGACTCGTGAACGAATTCGATGGGGTCCTCGACGGTGAGAATGTGGTGGTACTTGTTGCTGTTGATGTAGTCGAGCATCGCCGCCAGGGTGGTCGACTTGCCCGAGCCGGTGGGCCCGGTGACCAGCACCAGCCCGCGCGGCACATCGGAGACCTTCTTGAAGATCTCGCCCATGCCCAGATCCTCCATGCTCAGGACCTTGGAGGGAATGGTACGGAACACCGCGCCGCTGCCGCGGTTCTGGTTGAAGGCGTTGACCCGGAAGCGCGCCACGCCGGGCACTTCGAACGAGAAGTCGGTCTCGAGGAACTCCTCGAAATCCTTGCGCTGCTTGTCGTTCATGATGTCGTAGATCAGCGCGTGCACCTGCTTGTGATCCAGCGCCGGCAGGTTGATCCGGCGTACATCGCCGTCGACCCGGATCATCGGCGGCAGGCCCGCGGAGAGATGCAGATCCGACGCACCTTGCTTGGCACTGAAAGCCAGCAGCTCAGTGATATCCATGGGACTCCCTAATGACGGTAGAATGCCGCGGAACTCAGGAACCTGAAGGGTCTTGACGCACCACGACGAGGCCGCGGACGCGCGCGCTTCGTGGCAAACCGTCAAGCCCGACACTACCCAGGCGGCAGGCGCAAGTAATGTCCACGATAGCAGAGAATATTGCAAAGGTTGGTGTGCGTATCCGTGAGGCGGCGCAAGCCTCGCAGCGAGATTTCGCCACCATCGGCCTGCTCGCGGTGAGCAAGACCAAGCCCGCCGCCGCCATTCGCCAGGCCCAGGCGGCCGGCCTGCACGACTTTGGCGAGAACTACCTGCAGGAAGCCCTGGATAAACAGGCGCAATTGGCCGACCTGCCCTTGATCTGGCACTTCATCGGCCCCATTCAGTCGAACAAGACCCGTCCCATCGCCGAGCATTTCGCCTGGGTACACTCGGTCGACCGCCTGAAGATCGCCGAACGCCTCAGTGCGCAACGTCCGGCCCGGCTACCGCCGCTGAACGTCTGCCTGCAGGTGAACGTCAGCGGAGAGGCCAGCAAGTCGGGCTGCCAGCCCGAAGAGCTGACAGCGCTGGCACAGGCGGTAACACAACTGCCCAACCTGACCCTGCGTGGATTGATGACTATTCCCGAGCCGACCGACGACCCGAACGCTCAACGTGCCGCCTTCGCCCGCCTGCGCGAACTGCGGGACGGCCTGAACCTCGGCCTGGACACCCTGTCCATGGGCATGAGCCACGACCTGGAGGCAGCCATCGCCGAAGGCGCGACCTGGGTGCGCATCGGCACCGCCCTGTTCGGCGAGCGTGACTACGCCAAGGCCTGACTTCAGCAGATCTCGACTCTCTATATATAGGAAGCTCTCACCATGACCACACCCCGCATCGCCTTCATCGGTGCCGGCAACATGGCCGCCAGCCTGATCGGTGGCCTGCGCGCCCAGGGCATGCCCGCCGAGGCCATCCGTGCCAGCGACCGTGGCGCAGAACAACGGGCGAAGATCGCCGCCGAACAGGGTATCGAGGTCTTCGCCGGCAATGCCGAAGCCTGCCAGGGTGCCGACGTGATCGTGCTGGCGGTCAAGCCGCAGGTGATGAAGGACGTCTGCCTCGACCTCGCCGCCCACCTGCAGGACGGCCAGTTGATCGTCTCCATCGCCGCCGGCATCAGCAGCGCCAGCCTGGAAAACTGGCTCGGCCCGCGTGCCGTGGTGCGCTGCATGCCCAACACGCCGTCGTTGCTGCGCCTGGGCGCCAGTGGCCTGTACGCCAACGCCCGGGTCAGCGCCGCGCAGCGTCAGCAGGCCGAACGGCTGCTCGGCGCCGTGGGCCTGGCCCTGTGGCTGGAAGAGGAGCGCCTGATCGATGCGGTGACCGCCGTGTCCGGTAGCGGCCCGGCCTATTTCTTCCTGCTGATCGAAGCGATGACCGCCAGCGGTGAACGCCTCGGCCTGCCCCGCGAAACCGCCGCCAGGCTCACCCTGCAGACTGCCCTGGGCGCCGCGCGCATGGCCCTGGACAGCGACGTCGATGCGGCCGAGCTGCGCCGCCGCGTGACCTCGCCGGCCGGCACCACCGATGCGGCGATCAAGACATTCCAGGCCGGCGGCTTCGAAGCGCTGGTCGAACAGGCCCTCAAGGCGGCCGACAACCGCTCGGCGGAACTGGCCGAACAACTGGGTCAATAAGGAGACAACGATGATCGGTCTGAACACCGCAGCCGTCTACGTGCTGCAAACCATCGGCAGCCTGTACCTGCTGATCGTGCTGCTGCGTTTCATCCTGCAACTGGTCAGGGCGGACTTCTACAACCCGCTCAGCCAGTTCATCGTGCGCGCCACCCACCCGCTGCTCAAGCCGCTGCGGCGGATCATCCCCAGCGTCGCCGGCCTCGACCTGGCCTCGCTGGTACTGGCGATCATCGTGCAGTTCGTGCTCATGGTCCTGACCCTGATGCTGATGGGCGTCGGCGTCGGCGAGCCGCTGCTGATCCTGGTGTGGTCGCTCATCGGTGTCACCGCGCTGTTGCTCAAGGTGTTCTTCTTCGCCCTGATCATCAGCGTGATCCTGTCCTGGGTCGCCCAGGGCAGCCACAATCCCGCCGCCCTGCTGGTCAACCAGATCTGCGAGCCGCTGCTGATGCCGATCCGGCGTATCCTGCCGAACCTGGGCGGGCTGGATCTGTCGCCGATCGTCGCCTTCCTGATCCTCAACCTGATCGACATGCTGGTGATCCGCAACCTGGCGATCAGCACCGGCATGTTCAGCGGCCTGAGCCTGGCCATCTGAAACGATGAGCTTCCACCGCTGGGACGGCGATGCGCTGATCCTCGACTGCCACCTGCAGCCCAAGGCGAGCAACGATGCCTTCGCCGGGCTGCACGGCGAACGCCTGAAGATCCGCCTGACCGCGCCGCCGGTGGACGGCAAGGCCAATGCCCATCTGCTGGCCTTCCTCGCCGAGGCCTTTGCCGTGGCGAAAAGTCAGGTAACCCTGGAGAGCGGCCAGCAGAGCCGGCAGAAGCGCGTCCGCATCCAGTCGCCGAAACGCTTGCCCGACGGGCTCGGCCTGACCGTTCGCACCTCTTGAGCGACCACCAGACGCCGTCTTGTTCGGGCCTGATTGACTGTGCCGCCAGGCTCTCCATAATGCGCCTTAGTCCGGCATCACCATCGCCACCGATGCCTTCGCCAGGGAAACGCCCGCATGAGCATGGAACGTCTCAGTGAACAGGTGGATGCCTACGTCGCCTGGAAACGCGAACTGGTACGCGAGATCACCCGCTATCGCAGCTGGCTGGCACACAACCGCCTGAGCAGCGAGGCGGTGGAGGCCAAGCTGGAACGCGCCCTGCGCCTGCTGCGCACCGATCACATCACCCTGGCCTTCGTCGGCGAGTTCTCCCGCGGCAAGACCGAACTGATCAACAGCCTGTTCTTCTCCGAATACGGCCAGCGCATGCTGCCGTCCCAGGCCGGGCGCACCACCATGTGCCCGACCGAACTGCTGTTCGACCCACGCTCGGAGCGCTCGTACATCCGCCTGCTGCCCATCGAGACGCGCATCGCCGACGCCAGCGTGGCGCAGTTCAAGCGCATTCCACGCCACTGGGTGAACATCCCGCTGGACACCAGCGATGCGGAAAACATGGTGCAGGCCTTCGCCCAGGTGGCCAAGTGCAAAGCCATGGCGGTGGAGCAGGCGATCCAGCTCGGCTTTCACCCGGACATGCTGGAAAGCGCCGGCACCTCGGGCCAGGTCATGGTGCCGGCCTGGCGCCACGCCATCGTCAACATCGACCACCCGCTGCTGCGCCAGGGCCTGCGCATTCTCGATACGCCCGGGCTCAACGCGCTGGGCAGCGAGCCGGAGCTGACCCTGTCGATGCTGCCGAGCGCCCAGGCGATCATTTTCCTGCTGTCCGCCGATACCGGGGTCAGCGCCAGCGACCTGGATATCTGGCAGCAGCATATTCGCCAGCTCGACGAGGACACCCAGACCAGCCTGTTCGCCGTGCTGAACAAGATCGACGTGCTCTGGGACGACCTCGCCGGCGAGGCCTTCGTCGCCGCCGCCATCGACCGCATGCGCCAGCAGACCGCCCGGCATCTGGGCCTGGACACCGAAGACATCCTGCCGCTGTCGGCCAAGCAGGCCCTGCTGGCCAAGGTACGCAAGGACCGTGCGCTGCTGGCACGCAGCCAGATGAGCAACCTGGAGAACCTGCTGTGCGAGCGTATCGTCGCGCAGAAGGAACAACTGATCGAGGTGCGGGTGGTCAACCAGGTCCTGGCCATGCTGCAGAACAGCCAGCACGTGCTCGGCCTGCGCCTGGCCAAGGTGGTCGAGCAGCAGGCGCAGCTCAGCGAGCACCAGCAGGACAACGGCCAGCTGCTGTTCGAACTGACCGCGCGCACCAAGGAAGACCACAGCCTGCATCACAAGCGCCTGCTCGGTCTGAAGACCAACCAGCGCCTGCTGAAACGCCAGGGCGATCTGCTGCGCACCGCGGCGCGGCCGCAACGCCTCGACGAACACCTCAACCGCCTGCGCCGCGAGCTTACCGGCAGCTGGACGACCCTGGGCATCAACCAGGCCATCCTGCAGTTCTTCTCGGCGGTGGAGGACGACCTGCACAGCCTGTCCCACGATGCGGAAATGGCCAACCGGATGGTCGCCGTCATCTACCGCCGGCACAACGAGGAAAACCCGCTGCACGGCATCGATGCGCCGCGCTTCGAGATCGAACGCTACGTAGGCGAACTCAAGCGGCACCAGACCAAGGCCGACCAGTTCCGCCTCCAGCTCAAGACCCTGCTCACCGAACAGCGCAGCCTGACCCGGCGCTTCTTCGCCACCCTGGTGCAGGAAGTCATCGGCCTGCACCAGCGCCTGCGCCAGGATGCCGAGCAGTGGGCAGGCGACGCCCTGATGCCGCTGATGCAGCACACCCTGGAACACAAGCAACTGCTGGAAAGCCATATGCTGCGACTCAAGGCCCTGGCCCGGGAAACCCAGCAGAGCCGCCAGCGCAGCCAGCAGATGGCGCAGTATGGCGAGGAGTTGAGCCAGCAACTGGCCCAGGCCAACGACATGCTGCGCATCATCCGCCGTCCCGCGCCGATCCAGCGCCAGGGCAAGGTGGTCAACCTGCCCGGCATGGCGCGCGCCCAGGGCAGCGCCGAATAGCGTGGTTGGCTTTGCACAACCAACACCCTATGCTGGTCGCCATGAGCAGGAGGTGGCTATGAGCGGTTTCAATCTGGTTTCCACAGTGGACGACCCCAGCGATATACAACTGTCCTCCCTGATGTCACAGGTACGTCAGGCCGCGCACAAAAGAGTCACGCGCGTGGATAACCGACTCAGCGAAGCATTGACGCTCGCGATCAAGGCCAAGAAGAAAAGCGCGGCCCTGCGCGCTTCCCACGATGCCTGAACGCAAACCCAAGCTGATCGTTTTCGCGGGCCCCAACGGCTCAGGCAAGACATCGATCACGGAAACACTGCGCGAACACAGCTGGCTGTCCAATTGCACCTTCATCAATCCCGATGAAATCGCCCAGGACGAGTTCGGCGGCTGGAATTCGGAGGCCGCCTTCAGGCAAGCCGCCGACAAGTCCGATGCACTGCGCGAGCTCTGCCTGAGCGAAGGACGCAGTCTCGCATTCGAGACAGTGTTATCGACCGAGAACAAAGTCGAGTTCATCCGCAAGGCTATCGCTGCGGGATTCTTCGTCAGGGTCTTCTTCGTCAGCACCTCGCATCCCGCCATCAATGCCTACCGGATCACCTACCGCTACATGGACGGCGGCCATGAGGTGCCGATCAGCAAGATCGTCTCACGCTACACCAAGTCCATCGCCAACTGCGTCGAGTTGGCAACGCTGGTAGACCGACTCTATGTCTACGACAACTCGGTGAACGATCAGGCTCCACGCCTGCTTTTCCGAACCCGAGAAGGCCTGATCAGTAAAACCTATGCCCAGGACGACGATATCCCCGAATGGGCCCTGCAGATAAAACAGTCCATCGCTGACTGACGAGCAGTTTCCTTGCCGCTGACGGCAGCGCTCTTTAGACTGCTGCACTTTCCTTTCCATTGTTCCTTCATTATCCGAGCAGGGTCGATGTCGACTGCCTTTACTCAAGACTCTGTTGGCCTGGTCACCCCTCAGATCGCGCAATTCGCCGAGCCCCTGGCGCTGGCCTGCGGGCGTAGCCTGGCCGACTATCAACTGATCTACGAAACCTATGGCGAGCTGAACGCCGCGCGCAGCAATGCGGTGCTGATCTGCCATGCGCTGTCCGGCCACCATCATGCCGCCGGCTACCACAGCCCCGACGAGCGCAAGCCGGGCTGGTGGGACAGCTGCATCGGCCCCGGCAAGCCGCTGGACACCAACCGTTTCTTCGTCGTCAGCCTCAACAACCTGGGCGGCTGCAACGGCTCCACCGGCCCCGGCAGCCTCAACCCGGCCACGGGCAGGCCCTACGGGGCCGACTTCCCGGTGATGACCGTGGAAGACTGGGTACACAGCCAGGCGCGCCTGGCCGATCTGCTCGGTATCGGGCAATGGGCCGCGGTGGTGGGCGGCAGCCTCGGCGGCATGCAGGCCATGCAGTGGACCATCAGTTACCCGCAGCGGGTGCGGCACTGCCTGGCCATCGCCTCGGCGCCCAAGCTGTCGGCGCAGAACATCGCCTTCAACGAGGTGGCCCGGCAGGCCATTCTCACCGACCCGGAGTTCCACGGCGGGCACTTCCAGGAGCAGGGCGTGATCCCCAAACGCGGGCTGATGCTGGCGCGCATGGTCGGCCACATCACCTACCTGTCCGATGACGCCATGGGCGAGAAATTCGGCCGCGGCCTGAAGAGCGAGAAACTCAACTACGACTTCCACAGCGTCGAGTTCCAGGTCGAGAGCTACCTGCGCTACCAGGGCGAGGAATTCTCCGGGCGCTTCGACGCCAACACCTACCTGCTGATGACCAAGGCGCTCGACTATTTCGACCCGGCGGCCGAGCACAACGGCGACCTGGCCAAGACCCTGAGCCAGGTGAAGGCGGACTTCTGCGTGATGTCCTTCACCACCGACTGGCGCTTCTCACCGGCCCGCTCGCGGGAAATCGTCGACGCCCTGACGGCGGCGCGCAAGAACGTCTGCTACCTGGAGATCGATGCGCCGCAGGGCCACGACGCCTTCCTCATGCCGATCCCGCGCTACCTGCACGCGTTCGGCAGCTACATGAAACGGATCGAGGTGTAAGCATGCGCGCGGATCTAGACATCATCCAGGAATGGATTCCCGCCGGCAGCCGCGTACTCGACCTCGGTTGCGGCGACGGCGAGCTGCTGGCCTGGCTCGGCGCCCACAAGCAGGTCAGCGGCTACGGCCTGGAAATCGACCCGGACAAGATCGCCCAGTGCATCGAGAAAGGCGTCAACGTCATCGAGCAGAACCTGGACAAGGGCCTGGGCAATTTCGCCAGCGACAGCTTCGACGTGGTGGTCATGACCCAGTCCCTGCAGGCCCTGCACTTCCCCGACAAGGTCATGGCGGAAATGCTGCGCGTCGGCAAGACCTGCATCATCACCTTTCCCAACTTCGGCCACTGGCGCTGCCGCTGGTACCTGGCCAGCAAGGGCCGCATGCCGGTGTCGGACTTTCTGCCCTACACCTGGTACAACACGCCGAACATCCACTTCTGCACCTTCGAGGACTTCGAGCGCCTGTGCCACCAGCAGAGCGCCCGCGTGCTCGAGCGCCTGGCCGTCGACCGTGACCACCGGCATGGTTGGGCCAGCCGCACATGGCCTAACCTGTTGGGGGAGATCGGCATCTACCGCATCAGCGGGCATAACGCCCGGGATGTGCGGATCGCCACCTGACACCGAGGGAGCCCCCCATGCGCCATTTCATTCTGCTGTTGCTGGCCCTGTGCCTGAGCCTGCCGACCCTTGCCGAGCGCAAGCAGCGCCTGGGCGAGCTGGAGGTGCATTACAGCGCCTTCAACTCCAGCTACCTGCAGCCGGAGATCGCCACCGCCAGCGGCCTGGTGCGCAGCAAGAGCCAGGGCGTGATCAACGTGACCGTGCTCGCGGCCGGCAAGCCGAGTACGGCGCGGGTCGCCGGCGAGGTGAAGAACCTACTCGGCCATGGCCAGCCACTGCACTTCGTCGAACAGCGTCAGGGCGAGTTCGTTTCCTACCTGGCGCAGTTTCCCGTGACCTCGCGCGAAGTGCTGCTGTTCAACCTGCAGGTGAACGGTCAGCGCCTCGACTTCAACCAGGAATTCTTCCCGGAGCCATGATGCTTTTCCCAGAACTCGTTCTCGCCAGCCACAACGCCGGCAAACTCAAGGAGCTCCAGGCCATGCTCGGCGCCAGCGTGCGCCTGCGCTCGGTCGGTGAATTCAGCCAGGTCGAGCCGGAAGAAACCGGCCTGTCGTTCGTCGAGAACGCCATCCTCAAGGCGCGCAACGCCGCGCGCCTGTCCGGCCTGCCGGCGCTGGCCGACGATTCCGGGCTGGCGGTCGATGCCCTAGGCGGCGCGCCGGGCATCTACTCCGCCCGCTACGCCGACGGCCAGGGCGATGCCGCCAACAACGCCAAGCTGCTGGCCGCCCTCAAGGACGTGCCGGACGCCAAGCGCGGCGCCCAGTTCGTCTGCTGCCTGGCCCTGGTGCGGCACGCCGACGATCCGCTGCCGATCATCTGCGAAGGCCTGTGGCATGGGCGTATCCTGCATGAGGCCCGCGGCGAGCAGGGCTTCGGCTACGACCCGCTGTTCTGGGTCGAGGAGCGCCAGTGCTCCAGCGCCGAACTGGCGCCAGCGGACAAGAACAGCCTCAGCCACCGTGCCATCGCGATGGCCCTGCTCAAGCAGCGGTTGGGACTATGAAAGCCGCTGGAGGCTGGACGCTGGACGCTGGACGAACAAGCAACTCCCTCGTCCAGCCTTCAGCCTCCAGCGAAAACCCGACAGCCTTGTTCGCGCTGCCGCCGTTATCGCTGTACGTGCATATCCCCTGGTGCGTGCGCAAATGCCCGTACTGCGACTTCAACTCCCACGCCGCCGGCCCGACGCTGCCGGAAGAGGCCTATGTCGACGCGCTGCTGGCCGACCTCGATAGCGATCTGCAGCAGGCCCATGGCCGACCGCTGACCTCGATCTTCTTCGGCGGCGGTACGCCGAGCCTGTTTTCCGCCAAGGCCCTCGGCCGCCTGCTCGAAGGCGTGGAACGGCGCATCCCGTTCGCCAGCGATATCGAGATCACCCTGGAAGCCAATCCGGGCACCTTCGAGCAGGACAAGTTCGCCGCCTACCGGCGCCTGGGCATCAATCGCCTGTCGATCGGCGTACAGAGCTTCCAGGCCGCCAAGCTCAAGGCCCTCGGCCGTATCCATGATGGCGATGAAGCGATCCGCGCCGCCGACATGGCCCGCGCCGCCGGCTTCGATAACTTCAACCTGGATCTGATGCACGGCCTGCCGGATCAGTCCCTGGAGGACGCCCTCGGCGACCTGCGCACCGCCATCGCCCAGGCGCCCACCCACCTGTCCTGGTACCAGCTGACCCTGGAACCGAACACGGTGTTCTGGAACCAGCCGCCGGTGCTGCCGGAAGACGACATCCTCTGGGACATCCAGGAGGCCGGCCAGGCCCTGCTCGCCGAGCACGGCTACGGCCAGTACGAGGTCTCGGCCTACGCCCAGCCGGGACGTGCCGCGCGGCACAACCTCAACTACTGGACCTTCGGCGATTTCCTCGGCATCGGCGCCGGCGCCCATGGCAAGCTGAGCACGCCCGAGGGCATCATCAGCCGTACCTGGAAAACCCGCCTGCCCAAGGACTACCTGGACCCGGCCAAGCGCTTCAGCGCCGGCGAACGCCGGCTGGGCGTGGAGGAGCTGCCCTTCGAGTTCCTGATGAACGTGCTGCGCCTGAGCGAAGGTTGCGCCGCCGAACTGTTCACCCGCCGCACCGGGCTGCCCCTGGAACGGCTCGCCGCGGCGCGGGACAAGGCGCAACGTCGCGGCCTGCTGCAGGAAGACCCGGCCCGCCTGACGGCGACCCGCGAGGGCCAGCTGTTTCTCAACGACCTGCTGCAGTACTTCCTGCCGTAAAAAAAGCTGCAAGCTGCAAGCTGCAAGCTGCAAGCTGCAAGCTGCAAGCTGCAAGCTGCAAGCAAGACGGTATCCACCCTGACTGGCGCCCCAAAGGATAAACAGGGCCGCGGGTGCAAACGGCCGACAGGCACGCGTCTCACCGCGTCCAACGCCTTGCTAGCGCCTTCTTTGCAAACCACAGGCCCGGCTCGATCCGTTAGGCTATGGCGCCTGCATCGGCGCGGATCATGACCCGCGGTATCATCCGGGTCTGGTGCTCGACGAGACGCTGCACCGCCTGCTCGAGCGGCCGCGCGGCCCTCGACGCAGACCGAACCACGCAATCGCCTCGAGCAGGATTGCTTTGTCCACCCTTCAAGGAGCCTCCATGGATTTGCTGCTGGATCTGATCGCCACCGTTTCGCGCTGGACGCGCGGCCACCTGTACGATATTTCCCTGGCGCTCATGGCCACGCTGTTCGTGCTGTTCGGCCCAGGCATCAATGCCTGGGTACAACGCCTGATCGGCAACCTCAACTTCGTTCTGCGCACGCTGATCTTCGTCATGGTCTGCGCCCTCGGCTACGGCCTGGCGATCGTCTTCATCACCCCATGGCTGGCCCAGGGCCTGGGCCACTTCAACAACTACACCCTGGCGCCGGTGCTGTTGCTGGTGTTCTTCCTGATCGGCGTGCTGGCCGACCGCAACTAGCCGATGGCTACGCCGGGGCGCAGCCTGCAGGTGTTTTGAGCAGGCGCGGTCTGTACGGGAAAAAACACCGGCAACTGTGGCGTGTCAGCGCCTGTCATCCGCGCTAGCCTGCGCGTCCGCATACCACCGCCCGAGGCCGCGCCCATGTCACCCAAGGATATTCTGCTGGCTGGCATCGTCATTCTCGCCTGGGGTGTGAACTTCGTGGTGATCAAGGTCGGTCTCGAGGGCGTGCCGCCCATGCTGCTCGGCGCCCTGCGCTTCATGCTCGCCGCTTTCCCCGCCATCCTCTTCGTACGCCGCCCGGACATGCCCTGGCGCTGGCTGCTGGCCTACGGCCTGACCATTTCCCTGGGCCAGTTCGCTTTCCTCTTCTCGGCCATGTACGTCGGCATGCCCGCCGGCCTGGCATCGCTGGTGCTGCAGGCCCAGGCCTTCTTCACCCTGGGTTTCGCCGCGCTGTTCATCGGCGAGACGGTGCGCCGCAGCAGCCTGATCGGCCTGCTGGTCGCCGCTGCCGGCCTGCTGCTGATCGGTAGCGAAAGCGGACGCAGCTTCACCCTGGCCGGCTTCGCCCTGACCCTCTGCGCAGCGGCGATGTGGGGCCTGGGCAATATCGTCACCAAGCGCATCGGCCAGGTGAATCTGGTCAGCCTGGTGGTCTGGGGCAGCCTGATTCCACCCTTGCCGTTCCTCGCGCTGTCGCTGGCCATCGAAGGCCCCGCACAGATCGAGACCGCCCTGCGCCACCTGTCGCTGAACTCGGTGCTGGCCATCGCCTACCTGGCGTTCATCGCCACGCTGCTGGGCTACGGGCTGTGGAGTCGCCTACTGTCGCGCTACCCGGCCAGCCAGGTGGCGCCGTTCTCGCTGCTGGTGCCGGTGGTCGGCCTCAGCTCGGCCTGGCTGTTGCTGGGCGAGGGCTTGAGTGCGCTGCAGTGGCTCGGCGCTGCAGTGGTGATGCTCGGCCTGCTGATCAACGTGTTCGGCGCCCGACTGCTGTTGCAACTGCGCCGCGCCACGGCCTGAGCGCTGCCAGGGCGACTGTATAAGCCCCGCCTCGGGGCCATGAGGGCGGCCATCTCACGGTATGTTCGTGGCGACAGGATCACCCGCGTAGGAGCGTCGCCCCCGGCGCGATGCGATGGCGGGCCCTCCCGCAAAATCCGTGGTGCGCCTACCAATCGCCGCGGGGTCGCGACTCTCATCAGGCATCAGGTAACCCATTGATTTATAGGCGTGTGAAAATTGCAGAAAGGGCGATCCACGTAGGATGGGTCGGGCCGCGCAGGTGGCAACCCATCAGCAATTGATGGATTGCCGGCCTGAGTTAGCGCTGAACGCGTGGACAGAGGCGGAAACGCCTTGCGCTCAGTCGATACGTTCGAACTTGAGATCCCAGACCCCATGCCCCAACCGCTCGCCGCGGCGCTCGAACTTGGTCACCGGGCGCTCGGCCGGGCGCGCCACGCAGCGGCCATCGGCGGCCTGGTTGCGGTAACCGGGCGCCACGTTCATCACTTCCAGCATGTACTCGGCATAGGGCTCCCAGTCGGTGGCCATGTGCAGCACGCCGCCGACCTTGAGCTTCTGCCGCACCAGTTCGGCGAACGCCGGCTGGACGATGCGGCGCTTGTGGTGACGCGCCTTGTGCCAGGGATCGGGGAAGAACAGCAGCACCCGGTCGAGGCTGGCGTCGGCCACGCACTGGCGCAGCACTTCCAGGGCGTCGCAGCTGTACACCCGCACGTTGCCCAGGTGCTGCGTCATCAGCCCGTTGAGCAGGGCGCCGACACCCGGCTTGTGCACTTCCACGCCGATGAAGTCCTGTTCCGGCGCCGCGGCCGCCATCTCCAGGGTGGAATGGCCCATGCCGAAGCCGATCTCGAAGGTACGCGGCGCCCGCCGCCCGAACACCGCATCGAAGTCGCGCAGGCCATCGGCCAGCTCCAGGCCGAACCTCGGCCAACCCTGCTCGAGGCCGCGCTGCTGGCCTTCCGTCATGCGCCCGGCACGCATCACGAAGCTCTTGATGGTGCGCAGATGCCGAGGGGATTCATCGGCGGGGGATTGTTCGATATCGCTCATGGGGCACTCGGAACACAGACAGATTGAATAGGAGAAAAGCGCGAACGGGGAGCACTCGTCCCCGTTCGGCGTCAGACAGACAGGCGCAACTCAGCGAATGGTGCCATCCAGAGGCGACGAGGCGCTGGCGTAGAGCTTCTTCGGCATGCGCCCGGCCAGGTAGGCCATGCGCCCGGCAATGATCGCGTGCTTCATGGCTTCGCCCATCAGCACCGGGTTCTGCGCATGGGCGATGGCGCTGTTCATCAGCACCGCCTCGCACCCCAGCTCCATGGCGATGGTGGCGTCGGAGGCCGTGCCCACACCGGCGTCGACCAGCACCGGCACCTTCGCCTCCTCGAGGATGATGCGCAGGTTGTAGGGGTTGCAGATGCCCAGCCCGGTACCGATCAGGCCGGCCAGGGGCATCACCGCGATACAGCCCATGTCCGCCAGCTGGCGGGCGATGATCGGATCGTCGCTGGTATAGACCATCACGTCGAAGCCGTCCCTGACCAGCACCTCGGCGGCCTTGAGGGTCTCGATGACGTTGGGGAACAGGGTCTTCTGGTCGGCCAGCACTTCCAGCTTGACCAGCTTGTGCCCGTCCAGCAGCTCGCGGGCCAGGCGACAGGTGCGCACGGCCTCCTCGGCGTCGTAGCAGCCGGCGGTATTGGGCAGGATGGTGTAGCGATCCGGCGAGATCACGTCGAGCAGGTTGGGCTCGCCCGGGTTCTGGCCGATGTTGGTACGGCGCACCGCCACGGTGACGATCTCGGCCCCCGAGGCCTCGATGGCCGCGCGGGTCTCCTCGAGATCCTTGTACTTACCGGTGCCGACCAGCAGGCGCGACTGGTAGGTACGACCGGCCAGGGTGAAGGGCTTGTCGCTGACAGCATGGCTCATGGGAGTTCCTCTAGGCAGGGAAGATGGACGGGGCGCAGCGCCAGGGCTCAGCCACCACCGATGGCGTGCACCACTTCGAGGCGGTCGCCGTCGGCCAATGGCGTGGCGGCGTACTGGCTGCGCGGCACGATGTCGAGATTGCGCTCGACCGCCACCCGCCGCCCAGCCAGCTCCAGGCGCGCGATCAGATCCGCGACGCTGGCGCCGTCGGGCAGCTCATAGGGTTCACCGTTCAACTGGATATGCATGACGAGGCAATCGCAACGTTGGAAAGGGCCGGCATTCTAGCCCGATCACCGGCGATGACCAAGGCGCAGGCCGGCCATTCGTCCTCGAAAGCATAAAGCAGCCGCAAGCTTCAAGCTTCAAGCTTCAAGCTTCAAGCCAGAAGCAAAGCATAGGCGTTACTCCTGAACCGCTTTTAACTTGAAGCTTGCGGCTTGCGGCTTATGGCTGCCTTTGCCAGGCCGCCAGCCCCAGGCACGCCCAGCCGGCCAGGAAGGCGACACCGCCGAAGGGGGTGACGATGCCCAGCTTGCCGATGCCGCTCAGGGTCAGCAGGTACAGGCTGCCGGAAAACAGCAGGATGCCGACGGCGAAAAAACCGCCGGCCAGGTTGACCAGGCGCCCGGGGGCCTGCAGTGCCAGGATGGCGACACCGAGCAGGGCCAGGGCATGGATCAGCTGGTAATGGGTGCCGGTCTGGAACACCGCCAGGTGCTCGGGCGTGAGCCGGGCCTTCAGGCCGTGGGCGGCGAAGGCGCCCAGCGCGACCCCGCTGAAACCGGCGACTGCCGCTAGCAACAACCATAGACGAACCATCGAATCCTCCACCTATGCGACCTGTACGGGCCTGCAGTTTACTCCCTGGGCACAGCGCACGCGCCTTCACGATTGCCGCACCCGCTGCCGCGTTGCAGCGGCCGCCGCTCTTGCGGCGAAACGGCCCCTTTGCCCACAGCGCCGCCACCGGTCGTATAATGGCCGTCCAACCGTCCCAGCTCCCATGCGCATGTTCCGATCCATCCGCCGCCGCCTGCTCAAGCTGCTGTTCTGGCTCATCGCCGGCTCGTTTCTGCTGGTGCTCGTGTTTCGCTGGATACCGCCACCGGGCACGGCGCTGATGGTCGAGCGCAAGGTCGAGTCCTGGATCGATGGCAAACCCATCGACCTGCAGCGCAGCTGGCGTCCCTGGAGCGAACTGCCCGACGACCTCAAGCTGGCGGTGATCGCCGGCGAAGACCAGAAGTTCGCCCAGCACTGGGGCTTCGACGTGGCCGCGATCAAGGCGGCCCTGTCGCACAACCAGCAGGGTGGCTCGGTGCGCGGCGCCAGCACCCTGAGCCAGCAGGTGGCGAAGAACCTGTTTCTCTGGTCGGGCCGCAGCTGGCTGCGCAAAGGCATCGAGGCCTGGTTCACCGGCCTGATCGAACTGCTCTGGCCGAAGCAGCGCATCCTTGAGGTCTACCTCAACAGCGCGGAATGGGCCGATGGCGTGTTCGGCGCCGAAGCCGCGGCGCAGCACCACTTCAATACCGGCGCGTCCTATCTGTCGGCGCGCCAGGCCAGCCTGCTCGCGGCGGTCTTGCCCAACCCACGCCAGCTCGATGCCGGCCGCCCCAGCGCCTACGTCAACCAGCGCGCCAACTGGATTCGCCAGCAGATGCGCCAGCTCGGCGGTAGCCACTACCTGAACCAGTTGCACGCGACGCGGCCGGCCTGGTTGGCCAAGTAGAACGCCAATCCCGGGTATCGCTGCGCTCAACGCCGGGCTACCACTCTCGTAGCCTGCGGTTGAGCGCAGCGATCCCAGGAAAATACTGCAGATACGCAAACGCCCCGAACAGGTCGGGGCGTTTCGGCTACAGCGGCTGGCGATCAGGCGGCGATGGAGCCCTTGAGCTTGTTCATGGCGTTCTTTTCCAACTGGCGGATACGCTCCGCCGATACGTTGTACTTGGCCGCCAGCTCGTGCAGCGTGGCTTTTTCCTCGGCCAGCCAGCGCTGGTAGAGGATGTCGCGGCTGCGCTCGTCGAGCCCTTCCAGCGCCTCGTGCAGGTTGGCCGTCGAGGTGTCGCTCCAGTCCTCGTCCTCCATCTGCCGGGCCGGATCGTAGCGATGATCCTCCAGGTACTGCGCCGGCGACTGGAAGGCGCTGTCGTCATCGGCATCGGCCGCCGGATCGAAGGCCATGTCATGGCCGGTCAGGCGGCTTTCCATCTCGCGCACTTCGCGCGGCTCGACGCCCAGGCTCTCGGCGACGGCATGCACTTCGTCGTTGTTCAGCCAGGCCAGACGCTTCTTCTGGCTGCGCAGGTTGAAGAACAGCTTGCGCTGCGCCTTGGTCGTGGCGACCTTGACGATGCGCCAGTTGCGCAGGATGAATTCATGGATCTCGGCGCGAATCCAGTGCACGGCGAAGGACACCAGGCGCACGCCCATTTCCGGGTTGAAACGCTTGACCGCCTTCATCAGGCCGACGTTGCCTTCCTGGATCAGGTCGGCCTGGGCCAGGCCGTAGCCGGAATAACTGCGTGCGATGTGCACGACGAAACGCAGGTGGGCCAGCACCATCTGCCGGGCGGCCTCGAGATCCTGCTTGTAGTAGAGATTTCCGGCCAGCTCGCGCTCCTGCTCGGGCGTCAGCAGCGGAATGCTGTTGACCGCATGCACGTACGCTTCCAGGTTTGCGCCTGGAACCAGAGCATGAACAGGTTGCAAGGAAGTGGACATTTGAATCCTCCGACTCAATAAACGTACGCAGTGTAGCACTGCGCAATACGACCAGAAGCACCGACCCCCGGTTCCCTGATCGATAGTCAACATCAACCGAATCAATAACTTGGGGCGGCCAGCGAAAACGCCGCTCAGCGCGGCGCCAGCTCCCTCAGGTGACGGGCCACGGCCAGCCACGCACCGATATACCCCAATAACACCGCTCCCAGCAACAGGGAAAAGCCATCGCTGGCGGGCACACCGGCCAGGGCGAAGTCGCTGCCATACAATCCTGACAGGCGTACCACGGCGTCGTTCAACCAACCTAGACCATAGGCCAACACCATCCAGGCCAGGATTCCGGCACCGAAACCGTACAAGGCGCCCATATAGAGGAAGGGCCGGCGCACGTAGCTGTCGGTGCCGCCGACCAGCTTGATCACCTCGATCTCGGTACGGCGGTTTTCGATATGCAGACGAATGGTGTTGCCGATCACCAGCAACAGGGCCATGACCAGCAGCACGGTCAGGCCGAAGACGAAGCGCTCGCCCAGCTTGAGGATCGCGCTCAGGCGCTCGACCCAGAGCAGATCGAGCTGCGCCTGCTGCACATTGGGCAGCTCCGCCAGGCGCAGGCGCAGGGCTTCCAGGGTGGCCTTGTCGACCTCCCGGGGCGTCACCAGCACCACGCCGGGCAGCGGGTTGTCCGGCAGTTCCTTGAGCGCCTCGCCCAGACCGGACTGCTGCTGGAACTCGTCCAGGGCCTGCTCACGACTGATCCACTCGGCCTCGGCCACGTCGTCCATCGCCGCCACCTGCTCGCGCAGGGCCTGGCCCTGGCTGTCGCTGGCATTGATGTTCAGGAACAGCGAGATCTGCGCCGCGCGCTGCCAGGAACCGCCAAGTCGCTCGACATTGCCCAGCAGCAGCGACAGGCCCATGGGCAGGCTCAGGGCCACGGCCATCACCAGGCAGGTGAAGAAGCTGCCGATCGGCTGCTTGCCCAGGCGCCGCAGGCTGTCGACCAGGCTGGCGCGGTGGCTTTCCAGCCAGGCGTGCAGCTGGGTACGGAAATCCGGCTCGTTGTCCGGGCCCCGCTGCTCGGTATTCTTCGGCGCGGCGCCGACCCGCTGGGCCGGTTGCGGTGGCGGCATGCGGGTGGCGCTCATACGGCGGCCTCCCCGTCACCGATCAGGCGACCGCGCTGCAGGGTCAGCATGCGGTGGCGCATGCGCGCGATCAGCGCCAGGTCGTGGCTGGCGATCAGCACACTGGTGCCGAGCCGGTTGATGTCTTCGAATACGCCCATGATCTCCGCTGCCAGACGTGGGTCGAGGTTACCCGTGGGTTCGTCGGCCAACAGCAGGGCCGGACGGTGGACGATGGCGCGGGCGATGCCGACACGCTGCTGCTGGCCGGTGGACAGGTCGCCGGGGAACAGCTCGGCCTTGTCGCTCAGCGACACCCGCTCCAGCGCCGCGCCGACGCGCTTGCCGATCTCGCCCTTGGCCAGACCGAGGATCTGCAGCGGCAGCGCCACGTTGTCGAACACGCTGCGGTCGAACAACAGCTGGTGATTCTGAAACACCACGCCGATCTGCCGGCGCAGGAAGGGGATCTGCGCATTGGTGATCTGCGCCAGATCCTGGCCGGCCAGCAGCAGCTTGCCCGAGGTCGGCCGTTCCATGGCCAGCAGCAGGCGCAGCAGCGTGCTCTTGCCGGCCCCGGAATGACCGGTGACGAAGAGAAACTCGCCGCGGCGCACGCGGAAGCTCAGCTCATGCAGCCCGACATGACCGTTGGGGTAACGCTTGCCGACCTGCTCGAATCGAATCATTACTGCTCCCGCTGCTGGAAAAGCGCCTGTACGAAGGGCTCGGCCTCGAAGGTGCGCAGATCGTCGATGCCTTCGCCGACACCGATGTAGCGGATCGGCAGGGCGAACTGCTTGGCCAGGGCGAAGATCACCCCGCCCTTGGCCGTGCCATCCAGCTTGGTCAGGGCCAGGCCGGTCAAGTTCACTGTCTGGTTGAATTGCTTGGCCTGGTTGATGGCGTTCTGCCCGGTGCCGGCGTCGAGCACCAGCAGCACTTCGTGAGGCGCGCTGTCGTCGAGCTTGCCGATCACCCGGCGCACCTTCTTCAGCTCTTCCATCAGGTTGTCCTTGGTGTGCAGACGCCCGGCGGTGTCGGCGATCAGCACGTCCATGCCGCGGGCCTTGGCCGCCTGCACGGCGTCGAAGATCACCGAGGCGGAATCGGCGCCGGTGTGCTGGGCGATCACCGCGATCTTGTTGCGCTCGCCCCAGACCTGCAATTGCTCCACCGCCGCGGCGCGGAAGGTGTCGCCGGCGGCGAGCATGACCTTCTTGCCCTCGCCCTGCAGCCTCGATGCCAGTTTGCCGATGGTGGTGGTCTTGCCGGCGCCGTTCACGCCGACCACCAGGATCACGTAGGGCCGCTTGGCGCTATCGATGACCAGCGGCTGCTCGACCGGGCGCAGCAGGGCGGCGAGTTCTTCCTGCAGGGCCTTGTACAGGGCGCCGCTGTCGGTCAGCTGCTTGCGCGCGACCCTCTGCGTCAGGCTCTGGACGATCGCCGTGGTGGCCTCGACGCCGACGTCGGCGGTGAGCAGGCGGGTCTCGATCTCGTCGAGCAGCTCGTCGTCGATGGCCTTTCTGCCGAGGAACAGGCTGGCCATGCCTTCGCCGAGGCTGGCGCTGGTCTTCGACAGGCCCTGGCGCAGGCGGGCGAACCAGCCGCCCTGGTTGTCCGCGGGCTTGTTCTGCTCGACCACCGGCGCAGGCGCCTCCAGCGGTTGCGCGACCAGCGCGGCCGGGGTCGACGGCAGGCCATGGTGCACATCGCTGCCCGCCTCGAGCTCGGCATGGCCGTCGAGTGCCGCTGCCGGCTGCTCGGCCACGGGCACATCCAGTGCCTGGGGCCCGTGCAGCGACGCTGGCGGCTCGACGTCGGCGGCCACCGGCTCGGCTGCAGGCGCGCTGGCCCCGGGCTGCGGCTCGGGCGCAACCCCGGCGGTGATCTCAGGCTCGGCCGGCGGCGCCAGCGGCTCGGCAAGCGGCGGCTCGGGGTCGCGAACCGGTTCGGCCGGTTTCTTGCGCAGCCAGCCGAACAGGCCGCGCTTCTCGGTGGGCTCGGCGTTCTGCCCCGCTGCGGGCTCGCTGCCCGGGGCCGGGGTCTTGCTGTCGTCTTTTGAACCAAACATGGAGGACGGCTATCTCAGAGGGGCGCACGCCTTGGCAGGCCTGAGCCGGCTCATGGGCTGGCTGAGGATGACCGAAAGCGGCAGGCTCGAATGCGTATTCGCACCCGGCCTGTGCACAGACGTGGTCGCCGGTAAAACGGATGCGTATCCTAGCACCTCCGCGCTCGCCACGGCCAAACCCGAGCGGGCCGCCGGGCGGCTCGCGGAGCCGGCGCCCTATTGGCCCGCCGGCGACGCCGCCACGCACCACAGCGGTGATCGCGCCGCACCCGCCACGCCCCGCGTGGCCCAACGAGGAGAAAGGTTTGTCCATTCCACTTGTCCGTCATGTCGCCGGCCTGCTGCTGGGCCTGTGCTGCCTGCCGCTGGCGGCACAGGCCGCCGCGCCGCAAGCCACCCACGAATTCAGCCTGGACAACGGCCTCAAGGTCATCGTCCGCGAAGACCACCGCGCGCCGGTGGTGGTGTCCCAGCTCTGGTACAAGGTCGGTTCGAGTTACGAAACGGCGGGCCAGACCGGCCTCTCCCACGCCCTGGAACACATGATGTTCAAGGGCAGCCGCAAGCTCGGCCCCGGTGAAGCCTCGCGGGTGCTGCGCGACCTCGGCGCCGAGGAGAACGCCTTCACCAGCGACGACTACACCGCCTACTACCAGGTGCTGGCCCGCGACCGCCTGGGCGTGGCCTTCGAACTGGAAGCCGACCGCCTGGCCAGCCTGCGGCTGCCGGCCGAGGAGTTCAAGCGCGAGATCGAGGTGATCAAGGAAGAACGCCGCCTGCGCACCGACGACAAGCCCTCGAGCCAGGCCTACGAACGCTTCAAGGCCATGGCCTACCCGGCCAGTGGCTACAGCATCCCGACCATCGGCTGGATGGCCGACCTGGAGCGCATGACGGTCGACGAGCTGCGTCACTGGTACCAGACCTGGTACGTGCCCAACAACGCCACCCTGGTGGTGGTCGGCGACGTGCAGCCGGACGAGGTCAAGGCCCTGGCCCAGCGCTACTTCGGCGCCATTCCCAGGCGCGATATCCCCGCCGCCAAGATCCCCCTGGAACTGCCGGCGCCGGGCGAACGCCGCATCACCCTGCACCTGAAGACCCAATTGCCGAGCCTGTTGCTGGGCTTCAACGTGCCCGGTCTGGCCACCGCCAAGACGCCGCGCGACGTCCACGCCCTGCGCCTGATCGCCGCGCTGCTCGACGGCGGCTACAGCGCCCGCCTGGCCACCCGCCTGGAGCGTGGCGAGGAATTGGTCTCCGGCGCCGGCGCCTGGTACAACGGCTACACCCGCGGCGACAGCCTGTTCGTGATTTCCGCCACCCCCAACGTGCAGACCGGCAAGACCCTGGAGCAGACCGAGGCCGGCCTCTGGCGCGAACTCGAAGACCTGCAGAAGACCCCGCCCTCGGCGCAGGAACTGGCCCGCGTCCGCGCCCAGGTGATCGCCGGGCTGGTCTACGAGCGCGACTCGATCACCAGCCAGGCCACCGCCATCGGCCAGTTGGAAACGGTCGGCCTGTCGTGGCAACTGATCGACCAGGAACTGGCCGAGCTGGAGGCCGTGACCCCGGCCGATATCCAGAGCGCCGCGAAAACCTATTTCACCCGCGATCGCCTCAGCGTCGCCCATGTCCTGCCCGAGGAGAAACGCGATGAGTAAGCGCAATGGCCCGCGCTACGCCCTGTTGGGGCTGTTCCTGGTCGCCCTGCTGGCGACCCTGGCCGTTACCCTGCAGCGCACGCCCGAGACCGCCGCTCCAGCTGCAGCGAGCCGCGACGACGACAAGCCGCACCAACTCGAATCCCTGGCCGAGCTGAACGACCAGGCCCCCAGCCGGCGCAAGCTCGATATCCAGACCTGGCAGACCGCCGACGGCGCCAAGGTGCTGTTCGTCGAAGCCCGTGAGCTGCCGATGTTCGACCTGCGCCTGACCTTCGCCGCTGGCAGCAGCCACGACGACGGCGTGCCGGGCCTGGCCATGCTGACCAACGCCATGCTCAACGAAGGCGTACCGGGCAAGGACGTCGGCGCCATCGCCGGCGGCTTCGAAAGCCTCGGCGCCGAGTTCGGCAACGGCGCCTACCGCGACATGGCGGTGGCCAGCCTGCGCAGCCTGAGCGACGTGCAGCAGCGCGAGCCGGCCCTCGAACTGTTCGAGCAGGTGCTCGGCCAGCCGACCTTCCCGGCCGACTCCCTGGCCCGCATCAAGAACCAGGTACTGGCCGGCTTCGAGTTCCAGAAGCAGAACCCCGGCAAGCTGGCCAGCCTCGCGCTGTTCGAGCGCCTGTACGGCGAGCATCCCTATGCCCACCCCAGCGACGGCACCCCGGCGTCCATCCCCGGCATCAGCCGCGAGCAGCTGCAGGCCTTCCATGCCAGGGCCTATGCCGCCGGCAATGCGGTGATCGCCCTGGTCGGCGACCTGTCCCGCGAAGAAGCCGAGGCCCTGGCCAGCCAGGTCTCGGCGGCGCTGCCCAAAGGCCCGGCGCTGCCGCGTACCGCCGAGCCGCAGGTGCCGCCGGCCAGCACCACGCACATCGACTTCCCGTCGAACCAGACCCACCTGATGATCGCCCAACTGGGCATCGACCGCCGCGACCCGGACTACGCCGCCCTGTACCTGGGCAACCAGGTCTTCGGCGGCGGTGGTTTCGGCACCCGCCTGATGAGCGAAGTGCGCGAGAAGCGCGGCCTGACCTACGGCGTCTACTCCGGCTTCAGCGCCATGCAGGCCCGCGGGCCGTTCATGATCAACCTGCAGACCCGCGCCGAGCTCAGCGACGGCACCCTGCAACTGGTCAAGGATCTGCTGCGCGACTACCTGGCCAGCGGCCCGAGCGAACAGGAACTGAACGACGCCAAGCGCGAGATGGCCGGCAGCTTCCCGTTGTCCACCGCGAGCAATGCGTCCATCGTCGGCCAGCTCGGTTCCATCGGCTTCTACGACCTGCCGCTGACCTACCTGGAAGACTTCATGGCCCAGATCCAGGCGCTCAGCGTCGAACAGGTGAAGAGCGCCATGGCCAAGCACCTCGACCCCGAGGCGCTGGTGATCGTCACGGCCGGGCCGAAGGTCGAGCAGAAAGAGCTGCCGCCGCCCACTGACAAACCAGTCGAATTGCCGACTGGCGTACCGGAGCACTGATGGCCAGACGCCCGTCATCCGCCAAGCCCGCAGCCGCCCATGGCGGCGACGGGCAGTTGCGCATCATCGCCGGACAGTGGCGCAGCCGGCAGTTCGCCTTCCCCATGGCCCCCGGCCTGCGGCCCACGCCGAACCGGGTCAGGGAAACGCTGTTCAACTGGCTGGCGCCGTACGTCGAAGGCGCCCGGGTGCTCGACCCCTTCGCCGGCAGTGGCGCGCTGTTCCTCGAAGCCTTGTCGCGGGGCGCCGGCAGCGCCCTGGCGCTGGACCTCAACCCGGCCGCGGTGAGCAGCCTGCGCGGCCATCTGGCCACCCTGCGCTGCGACGATGGCCAGGTGCTGCAGGCCGACGCCCTGGCCTACCTGCAGCAGAGCGCCGCCACGCCGTTCGACCTGGTGTTCCTCGACCCACCCTTCAGCCAGAACCTGCTGCTGCCGGCCTGTGAACTGCTCGAGCAGCGCGGCTGGCTGGCGGCGGATGCCTGGGTCTACAGCGAAAGCGAACAGCCGCCCTCGAGCCTGGGCCTGCCCGGCAACTGGCGCCTGCACCGCGAACAGAAGGCCGGCCAGGTGCATTACGCGCTATGGCAACGCCGCTTAGCTTTGTAGGAGCGTCGACCTCGGCGCGATGCGATGGCGGCCATCATGCAAAGCGCTGCATGGCCACCAATCGCCGCGGGGGCGCGGCTCCTACGGGACGGGGCAAGCCTGTCGCCTGGGTTAGCCGCCAATGTAAACAGGGTTCCACGGCCCTCACCCTCCCCGGATTACGCTTCGCTAATCCAGGCTACGAACATGGTGCGGCATGAGCACGAATTTCAAACCCGCCTGGTGGCTCCCCGGCCCCCATCTGCAGACGCTGTGGGGCTCGCTGTGCCGGCGTGCAGCGCTTCTCGAGCGCCAGCGCGAGCGTCTGTGGCTGGAGGACGGCGACTTCCTCGATCTGGACTGGTATGGCCCCCACGACGCGCGAACGCCGCTGGTACTGGTGCTGCACGGTCTGACCGGCTCTTCCAGCTCGCATTACGTACTCGGCCTGCAGCAGCGGCTCGCCGCCCAGGGCTGGGCCAGCGTGGCGATCAACTGGCGCGGCTGTTCAGGCGAACCCAACCTGCTGCCGCGCGGCTATCACTCCGGCGCCAGCGAGGACCTAGCCGAAACCGTGCGCCACCTGCGCGCGCAACGGCCCATGGCGCCGCTGTATGCGGTGGGCTACTCGCTGGGCGGCAACGTGCTGCTCAAGTACCTCGGCGAAAGCGGCGCCCGGAGCCAATTGCAGGGCGCCGCCGCGGTGTCGGTGCCGTTTCGCCTCGACCAGTGCGCCGACCGCATCGGCATCGGCTTCTCGCGGGTCTATCAGGCCCACTTCATGCGCGCCATGGTCGCCTATGTGAAGGACAAGCAGCGCCTGTTCGCCCACCAGGGCCAGGCCGACCGCCTGTCGATCCTGGAGAAGCTCGGCCCGCTGGACGGCCTGCGCACCTTCTGGGATTTCGATGGCCGCATCACCGCACCGCTGCATGGGTTCAGCGACGCCGAGGATTACTACCGGCGCTCGTCCAGCCGCTATTACCTGGATCGCATCCGCACGCCGACACTGCTGATCCAGTCCCGCGACGATCCGTTCGTCTACCCGCACAGCCTGCCCGAGGCCGCTGAACTGGCCGCCTGCATCGACTTCGAGCTGCACGCCCAGGGCGGCCATGTCGGCTTCATCGACGGCACGCCGCGCCAGCCCGGCTACTACCTGGAGCGGCGCATTCCCGAATGGCTGCTGCAGCGCAAGACGAGCCAAGGCGCCAGCCGGCCATGATCCGCTTCACCGATTTTCAGCGTGGGTACGGCCGCGAGCGCTGCCATCGCGGCTGAAGCGTACCCCCACGACCGTGGGAGGGGCTTTAGCCGCGACGTTCCACAGCGGCCCGTTCACCCGAGCGACACGAACAGGCGCGCCTGCAAGGCCTCCACCGCCTCGCACGCCGGCTCGCTGACATGGCCGCTTTCCAGCGCCAGCACCTGGTAGATGCCACGGCGCAGCATCGGCTCGCTGAGCTGGCCGTCCTCGGTGCCGGTGGTGCACAGGAAGCGGACCCAGGAGGTCAGGATGATCCAGGCATTGAGCGCCAGCGCCTCGATCTGCCGCGCCGTCATCGACAGGATGCCGGCGTCGACGAAGCCCTGGTAGAGGCGCCGGGCGGCGCCCAGGCAGCGCCGGGCGAACAGCCGGTAACGTTCGGCCAGGGCGGCGTCGCTGTCGAGCAGGTGTTCCAGGTCGCGGTGCAGGAAGCGGTAGCGCCACATCGCCGCCAGCAGGGCCTCGAGGTAGAAGGTCTTGTCCGCCACGGTCAGCGCCCGCCCGGCCGGTGGCTGCAGGAAGTCGTCGACCTGCGCCTCGTACTGGGCGAACAGCTCGGCGATGATCGCCTGCTTGTTGCGCACGTGGTAGTACAGGTTGCCCGGCGATATGCCCAGGTGCGCGGCGATGTGGTTGGTGGTCACGCTGCGCTCGCCCTGGGCATTGAACAGCTCCAGGCTGGCCTGGACGATGCGCTCGCGGGTGTTCGGGGAAGACGCCATGACCTGTCGGGTTCTCGTCCAAGGTAGAGAATGAGGAGTACCGCGGCGCTACCTGCAACCCCAGCGCCACGCCGTCGATGTTACCCGACGAAGCACACCGCCGGGCCAACCGGCTTTTGGTTGGGCTGCGCCCGGCGCCTGGCGGGGCCATGCTGTTTGACACATTAGAGCAATTACTCTAGAAATCCAGCACTGGCCGCCGCGCCGAGCATCCGAGGAGCCGACCATGGTCGCCGAAATCGCCGTCCTGCCGCAGAACGCGCAACAGCTCGCCGGGCTGCAGCAGCGCTTCCAGGCGCAGCGCCTGGCCTTCAGGGCCAACCCCATGCCCACGGCCGAACAGCGCATTGCCTGGCTGGACGCCCTGCGCGGGCGCCTGCGGCAAGAGCAGGAGGCGCTGATCCAGAGCATTTCCCAGGACTTCGGCAACCGCAGCGCCGACGAAACCCTGCTCGCCGAGATGCTGCCCACGCTGCAGGCTATCCGGTATGCGCGCAGGCACCTGCGCGGCTGGATGAAGCCCTCGCGCCGCCGCGTCGGCCTGCCGTTCATGCCGGCCTCGGCGCGGGTGGTCTATCAGCCGCTGGGGGTGGTCGGCATCATCGTGCCGTGGAACTACCCGCTGTTTCTCGCCATCGCCCCGCTGGTCGGCGCCCTGGCCGCGGGTAACCGGGTGATGCTCAAGCTGAGCGAGTCGACCCCGCTGACCTCGCAACGGCTCAGGGATCTGCTGGCCAGCATCTTCCCGGAGGATCTGGTCAGTGTCGTCCTGGGCGAGGTCGAGGTCGGCATGGCCTTCGCCCGGTTGCCGTTCGACCACCTGCTGTTCACCGGCGCCACCAGCATCGGCCGCCAGGTGATGCAGGCGGCGGCGCAGAACCTGACCCCGGTGACCCTCGAACTGGGCGGTAAATCGCCGGCCATCGTCTCCGCCGAAGTGCCGCTGGCGCATGCCGCCGAACGCATCGCCTTCGGCAAGTGCCTGAATGCCGGCCAGACCTGCGTGGCGCCGGACTACGTGCTGGTGCCGCGCCAGCGCCTGGAAGGATTCGTCGACGCCTACCGCCATGCGGTGCAGCGCTTCTATCCGCGGATCGACGGCAATCCCGACTACACCAGCATCATCAACGAGCGCCAGCTCCGGCGCCTCGACGCCCATCTGGAGGATGCCCGCAGCAAGGGCGCCATGATCATCCCCCTGGCCGCCGACGGCCAGGATCGGCGCATGCCGCCCAGCGTGCTGCTGAACGTCAACGACAGCATGAGCGTCATGCAGGACGAGATCTTCGGCCCGCTGCTGCCGGTCGTGCCCTACGACCAGCTCGACGACGCCCTGGCCTACGTCGCCGAACGACCGCGGCCACTGGCGCTGTACTACTTCGGCTACGACCGGCGTGAACAGCGGCACGTGCTGCAGCACAGCCACTCCGGCGGCGTGTGCCTGAACGACACCCTGCTGCACGTCGCCCAGGAGGACATGCCCTTCGGCGGCATCGGCGCCTCGGGCATGGGCCACTACCACGGCCACGAAGGCTTCCTCACCTTCAGCAAGGCCAAGGGCGTGTTCGCCAAGCAGCGCTTCAACGCCGCCCGCCTGATCTACCCGCCCTACGGCAAGGCCGTGCAGAAGCTGATCTACAGGCTGTTCGTGCGCTAGGCCGCTCGCCGGCCGGGAGACAACCACCATGAACGACACCGCCGCCTTGCTCGCACTGTCACGGCGCAACCTGCTCAAGGTCGGCCTGCTGGGCTCGGCCTTGCTCGCCACCGCCAGCCTCGGCGGCTGCTCGGCGAGCACGCCGGCGCCGGGCCTGCTGGTGCCGCACCAGCGACCTGCCGTTGCTGCACGCCCTGGTGCCGGTGATGCTCGCGGGTGCGGTCGACGCATCCGGCATCGAGCGGGCCCGGGACGCCACCATCGTCGGCCTCGACAGCGGCCTCGCCCACCTGTCCCCGGCCATGCGTGACCTCACGCTGCAACTGTTCGACGTGCTCAGCCTGCCCCTTACCCGCGGCCCGCTCACCGGCATCTGGGGGGCCTGGGAAAACGCCTCGGCCGAGCAGGTGCAGCATTTTCTCCAGCGCTGGCAGAACAGCCGCGTCGGCCTGCTGCAGATGGGCCACGCCGCGCTCCTGCAACTGGTGATGATGGCCTGGTACGGCCAGGCCGAAGCCTGGCGGCACTGCGGCTATCCGGGCCCGCCCCGGGTGTGAGCGGCAGCCGAACGCACGAATAACAACAAGACCCGAGAGCAGCGACCCATGCCCGTACCCGACCTGTTCGCCGAGGGCCTCGCCCGCGGCTGGAAAACCTACGACGGCTCGCGCCTGGCAGAGGATCTGACCCTGGAGGCCGACGTCGCCATCGTCGGCAGCGGCGCCGGTGGCGGCACCACGGCGGAAATCCTCAGCGCCGCCGGCTTCAAGGTGCTGCTGATCGAGGAGGGTCCGCTGAAGACCAGCCGCGACTTCAAGCTGCTGGAAAACGAGGCCTACGCCTCGCTCTACCAGGAAGGCATCGGCCGCATGAGCAAGGATGGCGCCATCACCATCCTGCAGGGCCGCGCGGTGGGCGGCACCACCCTGATCAACTGGACCTCGAGCTTTCGCACCCCGGCGCCGACCCTGGAGCACTGGGCCCGCGAGCACGCCGTGGCGGGGCATGACGAAGCCGCCATGGCGCCCTGGTTCGAGCGCATGGAGCGGCGTCTCGGCGTGGCCCCCTGGCGGGTGCCGCCGAACGGCAACAACGACGTGCTGCGCGCCGGCTGCGACACGCTCGGCTACCACTGGGACGTCATCCCGCGCAATGTCGCCGGCTGCTGGAACCTCGGCTACTGCGGCATGGGCTGCCCGGCCAACGCCAAGCAATCGATGCTGGTCACCAGCATTCCCGCGACCCTGGAGCAGGGCGGATCGCTGCTCTACCTGGCCCGCGCCGAGCGCTTGCTGCTCACTGGCGACCGGGTCAGCGGCCTGCACTGCCGCGCTCTCGACGCCCGCTGCGTGGCCCCGACCGGACGCAGCATCCGGGTCAAGGCCCGGCATTACGTGCTCAGCGGCGGAGGCATCAACACGCCCGGCCTGCTGCTGCGTTCCGCGGCGCCCGACCCGCACCGGCGCACGGGGCGGCGCACCTACCTGCACCTGACGAGCTTCTCCGCCGCCCAGTTCGAGCAGGTGATCAACCCCTTCTACGGCGCGCCGCAATCGATCTACTGCGATCACTTCCAGTGGCGGGACGGTGTCAGCGGACCGCTGGCCTACAAACTCGAGGTCCCGCCCCTGCATCCGGCCCTGGCGGCCACCCTGCTCGGCCGTTTCGGCATCGACAACGCCCTGCGCATGGAACAGCTGCCGCACACCAACATGCTGCTCGCCCTGCTGCGCGACGGCTTTCACCCGGACAGCGCCGAAGGCCGGGTCGAACTGCGCAGCGACGGCAGCCCGGTGCTCGACTACCGCATGACCGACTACACCTGGGACGGCGTGCGCCGGGCCCTGCACAGCATGGCCGAGATCCAGTTCGCCGCCGGTGCCAGGGCGGTGCTGCCGCTGCACGGGGATGCCGGCTACGTGAAGAGCGCCGCCGCGGCCAGGGTGCTGATCGACGGGCTCGACCTGGCGCTCCACCGTACCCGTCTGGGCAGCGCCCACGTGATGGGCGGCTGCGCCATGGGCGAGGATCCGCGCCAGGCGGTCACCGACAGCCTGGGCCGGCATCACCAGCTGGAGAACCTGTCGATTCACGATGGTTCGCTGTTCCCCACCAGCATCGGCGCCAACCCGCAGCTGTCGGTCTACGGCCTCAGCGCCAAGCTCGCCAGCCTGCTGGCGCAACGTCTGCGGGGGAGCGCCTAGCGGCGGCCGGTCGGACCTGAACTATTCAGGCGCGCGAACGTTCATTGCCCAGGCATGCCGTTTTGTTGGAAAGTCCGTCAGGTGTCCAGGCGCATCACGTCTCGCATCGGCGCATGGATCACGGCCACACTACTGATGCCGCTTCCTCGATATCGGTGGGGTTGCGCGCGCCAACGTTCATTCAAGGGCCTCGTGACGATGGGTAGATTGAAAACAGTATCCTTGGCCGGAGGCACGCTGCTGGCGGCTTGCCTGGTCGCCGCCTGCACGGGCAGCGCGCCCTCTTGGCGCAGCGGGGAAGCCGTGCCGGCCAGCCTGGATTTCGACGCGGATCGCTACCAGAGCCGAACCCTGGTCGTCGATGGCCAGAGCATCGGCGTGCGTGCCTACGAAAACATCGTCTATGTCTCCCGGCCGCTGGACAGCACTTACCAGACCATGAACATCTACGTCCCCGAGGCGTATTTCCACGACGAGCGCATCGGTTCGTTCACCGCGCAGACGGCACCGATCTTCTTCCCCAACCAGGTCGGCGGCTACATGCCCGGCCAGCCGGGCACTCCAGAAGGACGGCGTGGCCCGCCACCGGCGGGTGCCGGGCGCATGGCCCCGGTGCGCCCGGAGGGCATGAGCGGGCCCGACACCGGCGCTGCTCGCACCAGCACCATCGCCGAGGCGTTGGCCAGGGGCTACGTCGTGGCCTCGCCTGGCGCCCGTGGCCGTACCAGCCAGGACGCCGACGGCAAGTACACCGGCAAGGCGCCGGCGGCCATCGTCGACCTCAAGGCGGCAGTGCGCTATCTGCGTTACAACGACGCGCGCATGCCAGGCGATGCCGAGAAGATCGTCGCCAACGGCACCAGCGCCGGCGGCGCGCTATCGGCGCTGCTCGGCGCCAGCGGCAACAGCGCCGACTACGAACCCTACCTGCAGGCGCTCGGTGCCGCACCGGCGCGCGACGACATCTTCGCCGTCTCGGCCTATTGCCCGATCACCAACCTGGAGCACGCCGACAGCGCCTACGAGTGGCTGTTCGGCGGCGTCAACGACTACCAGAGGTTCGACCTGTCGATGCTGGACTACAACGTCCAGCGCAAGGCAGTCGCCGGCACCCTGACGGCTACGCAGATCGCGCTATCCGACGCGCTCAGCCAGCAGTTTCCCGGCTATCTCGACAGCCTGGGGCTGCGCGGGCCGCAAGGGCAGGCGCTGACGCTGGATGCGGCCGGCAATGGCAGCTTCAAGGACTACCTCGAGTCGCTGCTCATCGCCTCCGCGCAGGTTGCGCTGGACGCGGGGCAGGACCTCTCGAAGCTGGACTGGCTGACCGTGAAGAACGGCAGGGTCACGGATCTCGACGTCGACCGCTACGTGCGCCACGCCGGCCGCCAGAAACTGCCACCGGCCTTCGACGCGCTGGATTTGAGCAGCGGGGAGAACCAGTTGTTCGGCAGCGAGACGCTCGACAAGCGGCACTTCACCGCCTTCTCGCTGGAGAACGGCACGACAGCCGGCGCCACCCTGGCCGATGCCGCGACGGTGAAGATGATGAACCCGCTGGGCTACATCGGTGCGGCGGGCGCTAGCTCCTCGGCACATTGGCGCATCCGCCATGGCACCCAGGATCGCGACACCTCGCTGGCCATACCCGTTATCCTCGCCACGGCCCTGCGGAACGAGGGCTACGCCGTCGACCTGGCGCTGCCATGGGATCGCCCTCATAGCGGTGACTACGACCTGGACGAGCTGTTTGCCTGGATCGAACGAATCAGCACACAGCGGTGATAGCGGGCGGCCAGGGTCCGTCCCGCTTCGGCATGAGCGCGCCGCAGGGCTCGCCAGGAACATCGCCGGCGGCGCGATTAACGCCCGGTTCCGGCGCCGGCGGCCGCACCCGACTTGGCCCCTCGCCGCGTGCTGCGCTACCATCCGACTCCCCAACGGCCCCGCCAGGACGTCACGATGAATCGAGTATTATACCCAGGCACCTTCGACCCCATTACCAAGGGGCATGGCGATCTGGTCGAGCGCGCCTCGCGTCTGTTCGACAGCGTGATCATCGCCGTCGCCGCCAGTCCGAAGAAGAACCCTCTGTTCTCCCTCGACCAGCGCGTGGAACTGGCCCGGGAAGTGACCAGGCACCTGCCGAACGTGGAGGTGCTGGGGTTCTCCACCCTGCTCGCGCAGTTCGCCAAGGAACAGGGCGCCAACGTGTTCCTGCGCGGCCTGCGCGCGGTGTCGGATTTCGAATACGAGTTCCAGCTGGCCAACATGAACCGGCAACTGGCGCCGGAGGTGGAAAGCCTGTTCCTCACCCCGTCGGAAAAGTACTCCTTCATCTCCTCCACCCTGGTGCGGGAAATCGCCAACCTCGGTGGGGATATCTCCAAGTTCGTCCACCCCGCCGTGGCCGATGCGCTGACCGAGCGCTTCAAGGCCCGCTGAGACGACGGCGGCGAAGCCCTGGCCAGGCAGGCCATGGCGCCGCCGCCGATGCCCGCACAAGGCGCAGGGTCGTTGCTCCGTACGGCGCGCGGACGTGCGCAAGCGGCGACAATCCGGCACAATCGCGCATTCCTGTTTGAATGTGTCGCGGCCAATGGCCCGGCAGGAGCGTGCATTTCATGTCCCTGATCATTACCGACGATTGCATCAATTGCGACGTCTGCGAACCCGAGTGCCCGAACGCGGCCATCTCCCAGGGCGAGGAGATCTACGTGATCGATCCCAACCTGTGCACCGAATGCGTCGGCCACTACGACGAGCCGCAATGCCAGCAGGTGTGCCCGGTGGACTGCATCCCCCTCGACGAGAACCGTGTCGAGAGCAAGGAAGAACTGATGCAGAAGTACCTGATCATCACCGGCAAGGCATGACCATGCGCCGCCACCTTCGCGGCCAGCCTCCCCTCCCCGCGCTGTTCGGCGCGCTGCTCCTGCTGTTCAGCCTCGCCCTGCCGGCCAGCGAAAGCCCTGGCCGGAGCGCCATCGCCAGCGCCCACCCTGCCGCCACCGTCGCCGGCCGGGAAACCCTGGCCCTGGGCGGCAATGCCTTCGACGCCGCGGTGGCCGTCAGCGCTGCCCTGGCGGTGGTCGAACCCTATGGTTCCGGGCTCGGCGGCGGCGGTTTCTTCCTCCTGCGCGAAGCCGGCGAGCCCCCCGGCTACCGCTTTCTCGATGCCCGCGAACGGGCACCCATGGCGGCCCATGCCGACCTCTACCGCCGTAATGGCGAGGTACAGCCCGCGCTATCGCGCGATGGCGCCCTGGCCGCGGCCATCCCCGGCCTGCCCGCGGCCCTGGTGGAACTGGCCGAGCGGCATGGCCGCCTGCCGTTGCGCGACAACCTGGCGCCCGCCATCCGCCTGGCCCGCGACGGTTTCGCCGTGGATCGCATCTACCGCGAGCGGGCGCAGTTGCGCCTGGCGGCCATGCGCGACGACGCGGAAACCGCGCGCCTGTTCCTCGACGGCGGCGAGGTGCCCGTCGCCGGCGCCCTGCTGCGCCAGCCGGAGCTGGCCGACACCCTGGAACAGCTGGCCCGCGACGGCCATGCCGGCTTCTACGACGGGCCAGTGGCCAGGCGCCTGGTCGACGGCGTGCGCGCGGCGGGGGGCATCTGGACGCTGGAGGATCTGGCCGCGTACCAGGTGGTGCAACGCCAGCCCCTGCGCGTGACGCTGGCCGATGGCCGCGAACTGATCGCCGCGCCGCCGCCCTCGGCGGGCGGCCTGGCCCTGGCGCAGAGCCTGCTGATGCTCGAACGCCTGCCATGGCGCGAGGCCGACCCGGCGCAACGCGCTCACCTGGTGGTGGAAACCCTGCGCCGGGTCTACCGTGATCGCGGCCTGCTCGGCGATCCGGATTTCGTCGACAACCCGCTGGCCGCCCTGCTCGCCCCGGACTACCTGCAACGCCTGAGCGCCAGCATCGACCCGCGGCACGCCACCCCCAGCCGCGACCTGCCGGCGGCCGGCACCTGGAAGGAAGGCGACCACACCACCCACTTCACCGTGCTCGATGCCGACGGCAACGCGGTCGCCGCCACGCTCTCGATCAACCTGCCGTTCGGCGCGGCCTTCAGCGTGCCGGGCAGCGGCGTGCTGCTCAACGACGAGATGGACGATTTCGCCGCTGACGTGGCCGGCGCCAACGCCTACGGCCTGGCCGGCAGCCAGGCCAACACCGTCGCGGCGGGCAAGCGGCCGTTGTCGAGCATGAGCCCGACCTTCATCGAGAGCGCCGACACCTTCGCCAGCTTCGGCACGCCGGGTGGCAGCCGCATCCCGAGCATGGTGCTGCTGGCGGTGCTGGAATACCTCGATGGCCAGCCCATCGCCCGCTGGCCGGCCGTGGCGCGCTATCACCACCAGTACCTGCCGGATCGGATCGAGCATGAAGCGTACGCCTTCAGCCCGGCGCAGATCGCCGAGTTGCAGGCCCGCGGACATCGGCTCGAGGCGCTGCCGCGCGTCTACGGCAACCAGCAGGTGCTGCGCTGGGACAAGGCCAGCCGGCACGTGGAAGCGGCCAGCGACCCACGGGGCATCGGGAGCGCCGACAGCAGCCGCTGAGCGGCGCTCAGTCCAGTACGATCAGACGCTCGTCGCTGCTGCTGCCCAGCCGGCGCAGCTCGTGGAACAGCGGCTGCTCCTCGCCGATCAGCAGCACATTGCGCAGGCTCTGGATGATGCGGCTGGCGTAGCCCAGGTCGTTCATCAGCGAGCTGGTCTGCAGGCCATCCAGCTGACCGCTGCGCACCTGGGCGAAGAGCCGCTGGCGGAACTCACCGTCGAAGCGGGCGGCCTTGTCGTCCAGCGCCTGCAGGTGGTCGTGCCAGGGCTGGCCATCCAGACCGGAGCGGCCCAACTGATACACCTCGTGCAACGCCGCGAGCAGATGGCCGCGCAACTCGACGTAGGCATCGCGCGCCGTGCAGGGCGCGCCCTCGAGGTAGTGGCCGAGGTTCTTCTGCAGGTGCTTGGCATCCTTCACCGCGTCCACCAGTTGCAGGGCCGCCACCTGGCAGCCGACCCAGAAGCGCTGGTGCTCTTCGTCCATGGGCTGCTCCATGCGCCCCATGAAGCTCAGCAGGTCGCCATACACGCCCTTGATGTGGCGCTGGTACAGCGCCTCGGCCTCGAAGTGGAATTTCTCCGGCGCCGCCCGCAGCAGCGCGTCGTCGGCCCGCACCTTGCCCAGTTGATCCACCGGCAGGTACAGGGCATGGCAGATCACTTCCAGGCTCAGGCGCCCCAGGTGGTTCAACTCCTGCACCACGGCGCCGGCCGCGGCATCGGCCGAGTCCAGGGCCCGCTCGTTGAGGTAGCGGGCGGCGGTGCGCGCCGGCTCGCTGCGCGCCGGGTCCAGTTCGGTGATCAGCACCTTCGGCTCCTGGCGATCCGGCAGCCAGCGCGTCAGCTGGCTGGCCAAGCGGTCTTGCCAGGGCCAGAACAGCAGGACGCCCATGGCGTTGAACAGGGTGTGGAACATGGCCAGCTGGATCAGCAGGTTGTCGCCCAGCCCGGCGAACCCGGCGATGGCCTGCACCAGCCAGGCCAGCGGCGTCAGCAGGACGAAGGCCAGCACCCCGGTGAGCACGTTGAACAGCACGTGGGCCAGCGCCAGGCGCTGACCGCTGCGGTTGCCGCCGAGGGAGCCGACGAAGGCCGTGGTCACGCTGCTGCCGATGTTCGAACCGATGGCGATGGCCAGGCTCTGCCCCAGCTCCAGCTGGCCGCCGGCCAGGGCCGCCAGGGTCAGCATCAGGGTGGCATGGCTGGACTGCAGCACCACGGTGACCAGCAGCCCCAGGGCGGCGAACAGCAGGCTCCCGACCAGGCCCTGGACCTGATAGCCGCTCATGTCCAGGCCGTCGCCGAAACTGGCGAAACCGTCCTTGATCTGATCGATGCCGAGGAAGATGAAGGCGATACCCAGTACGATGCGTCCGGCCGCCCGGCTTCTGGCGCCGAGAAAGCTGGCCAGCACGCCGAACACCAGCAGCGGCAGGGCCAGGGGGCTGAGGCTGAGATTCTGCCCGGCCATGGCCAGCAGCCAGATGCCGCTGGTGGCCCCCAGGTTGGCGCCGAAGAGGATGGCGATGCCGCCGGCCAGCTGGATCAGACCGGTGCTGATGAAGGCGATGGTCAGCAACGAGACCAGGGTGCTGGACTGCAGCAGCAGGGTACCGCCGACGCCGAACAGCAGGCTCTTGAAGGGCGTCGCCGTGCTGCGCCCCAGCAACTGCTCCAGCTTGCTGCCGGCCAGCTGGCGCAAGCCCTCCTCCAGGCATTGCATGCCGAACAGGAACAACGCCAGGCCGGCGCACAACTGCAACCAGCCGGGGCTCAGCCAGAAACTGGCGCCCAACAGAGCGGCGATCGGCAGGATGAGGAAAAATCTACGGGACAAGGTACAGACTCGATTTCAGGCGGCCAGGCAAGCGGATCGTCACCCTTCAGCGGTGCGGGTTGCCTGGCTCGCGATTGGGCCGGAACGGGCGCGGGTAGAAAGCCCTGGGCGCCTCATGGCATTAAAAAGCCGCGCCCGGGCGCGGCTTCTTCACTGGCCAGGGCCTTAACGCGAATAGCGATCGCTGCTGGAGCAGCCCAGGCAGCGCACGAACGCCTCCCGGCCCGGGTCGACGACCAGCGCCTTGCCGGCCTCGCCAACGTTGCCGCCGAGCGCGGTGAACGGCAGGCTGACGACGAAGGCCGCGGCGCCGATGACGGTGGCGCCGATGAGCAGGGGACGGGCGATCAGCAGGTCGCCCAGCATGGGGAAGGCCTTGGGCGCCTCGACGCTGTACAGGGGGTCGCCACTGGCGTTCTGCTGCACTTCTTGCGCATGGGCGAACGAGGCAGCGGTCAGCGCCAGGACAGCAGCGCAGGAGCGAAACAGTTTCATGGGGCGATCCTTCAGAAATGTGCGGGCGATGCGCTTAACTATAACAGCGCTCCGGCAATTGTCAGCGTGATGCCCGTCAAGTGCCGGAGACGCCATCCCGCCAAGCCTGCCGGCGCGCGTCAACGCTGGCATTTCGGGCAGTACACGCTGGCCCGCTGGCCGAGCTTGATCTCGCGCAGGGTGCTGCCGCACACCTTGCAGAACTGCCCGCCCCGGCCATAGGCGAACAGCTCCTGCTGGAAGTAGCCGGGTTGGCCGTCGCCGCCGACGAAATCGCGCAATGTGGTGCCGCCCCGCTCGATGGCATGGGCCAGCACCCGCTTGATCTCGTGCGCCAGCGCCACGTAGCGCACCCGCGAGATGCCGCCCGCCGCGCGGCGCGGATCGATCCCGGCGGCGAACAGGGCCTCGGTGGCGTAGATGTTGCCCACGCCGACCACCACCGCGTTGTCCATGATGAAGGGCTTGACCGCCATCGAGCGTCCACGCGACAGCCGGTACAGGCGCTCGCCGTCGAACAGGTCGGTCAACGGCTCCGGGCCCAGCCGTACCAGCAACTCGTGCTCCAGCGGGGTCAGGCTCCAGAGCAGCGCACCGAAGCGCCGTGGATCGGTGTAACGCAGCGCCAGACCGGACTCCAGTTCGATATCCACATGCTCGTGCTTGGCCGCCGCCAGGCCCGCCTCGACCAGCCTCAGGCTGCCGGACATGCCCAGGTGGCTGATCAGGCTGCCGGTTTCGGCCTTGATCAGCAGGTACTTGGCCCGCCGCTCGACCGCCTCGATGCGCTGCCCCGACAGGCGCGCGTCCAGATCCTCGGGGATCGGCCAGCGCAGACGACGATCGCGCACGACGACCCGGCTGACGCGCTCACCGATGAGATAAGGGGCGATGCCCCGGCGGGTGGTTTCGACTTCTGGCAGTTCGGGCATGACAAAACGGGCTCGGAAAGGACTTGAGGCTTGAGGCTTGAGGCTTGAGAAGCTTACGACACTCGCGCGCTTTTTCGCTCTTCGCTCTTCGCTTGTAGTTTGTACCTTTCAGGCTGCACCAAGGTCGCGAATGCTCTCGCGCAGGTTCTCGAAGTCGTACTCCGAGAGACCGACGTAATCCAGGACCAGCGGCTCGATGCTGCGCCATTCGTGATCCTCGGCCTGATTGCCCAGCACCTGGTAACTGCGGCAGATGTGTTCGGCCATCTTGAGGATCGCCAGCAGGTTCTTCAGCTGCGCGTCACGGCCGCTGTCGTCGAGGAAGATGGCCAGGGCGTTGTGGTGGTTGGCGATGGCTTCGCACAGGTGCAGCGGCAGGTTCCAGGACTTGGCGGTGAAGTAGCCGACCACCGCGTGGTTGGTGTTGAGCAGGCGGTTTTCCGTGTCGACGATGCGCTTTTCGGTACTGGCGCTGGCGTAGGCTTCCTCCAGCACCAGCATGTAGTCGGGAAAGCGCTTGAGCATCAGCGGAATGCCGCAATTGTGGAACAGCCCCAGGGTATAAGCCTCGTCCACCGCCTCGCAGCCGATGCGCTTGGCCAGGGTCAGGCAGGTCATGGCGACATCCTGGGCGGTGTCCCAGAAGCGGTTGAGGGTGACGATGGTGTCGTCGCTCATCTCGCCACGGATCGACAGCGCGTTGACCATGTTGATCACCGACCGGCTGCCCAGCAGATTGACCGCGCGCTGGATCGAGCCAACCCGGTTGGCCAGGCCGAAATACGGCGAATTGACGATCTTCAGCAAGGCCCCGGACAGGCCCGGGTCCTGGCTGATCAGACGGGCGATCGCCTTGAGATCGGGGTTGGGCATGACCTGCTCGAACTGCAGGTCGACCATGATCTGCGGCTGCGGCGGCACGGTGATGCCCTGCAGAAACTTCTGGATCTGCTCGGCGGAAAGCTCTTTGTCCATGGCGACGACGGCTAGAAAAAATGAAGGAGTGCACAGTCTACCCTCAGCCAGCGACCTTTTGACCAGCTCATCGCATTGGCTGAACTAATACCGGACGCATGACCACGAATCTAGGGTCAACAGAACCTAGTATCGAGGTGTTTCCATGACTACGTCCCTGAAAGGCAAACGCGTTGCACTGCTGGTCACCGATGGTTTCGAACAGGTCGAGATGACCGGGCCGAAGAAGGCCCTGGAGGCGGCTGGCGCCAGCACCGAGATCGTCTCCGCGGAAAACGGCAAGGTGACCGGCTGGCACCACACCACCCCGGCAGACGCCTTCAAGGTCGACAAGACCTTCGATAGCGCGCGTATCGAGGACTACGACGCCATCGTACTGCCGGGCGGCGTGGTCAACTCCGACACCATCCGTCTCGACGAGATGGCGGTCGAACTGGTCAAGGATGCAGCGCGCGCCAACAAGCCCATCGCGGTGATCTGCCATGGCGCCTGGATCCTGGCCACGGCCGACCTGCTCAAGGGCAAGACCATCACCAGCTGGCCATCGCTCACCGACGACCTGAAGAACGCCGGAGCGAACTGGGTGGACAAGGAAGTGGTGGTCGACGGCCAACTGATCAGCAGCCGCAACCCGGATGACATCCCGGCCTTCAACGCGAAACTGATCGAAGCACTGGCGGCATAAAGGCACGCGATCAAGAGCGCGGGAGGCTGGACGCTGGACGAAAAGCTCTGCGGCATGCCGCCTTTTCGCTTAGCTTTCAGCCTTACGGCGCTGTTTTCGGCTCCCGGCTTTCCCTTACAATCCGCCCCTTTTCCCCCGGAGCCGCCCATGTCCCTGCCCAGCCTGCGCCTGAAAGCCAATGCCGACCGACGCCTGCGCGCCGGCCACCTGTGGGTCTACAGCAACGAGATCGACGTCGCCGCGACGCCGCTCAATGCCTTCCAGGCGGGCGACCAGGCCATACTCGAGGCCGCCGGCGGCAAGCCGCTGGGCATCGTCGCCCTGAGTCCGAACAACCTGATCTGTGCACGCCTGCTGTCGCGCGACGTCAAGCACGTGCTGGACAAATCGCTGCTGGTGCACCGCATCAACGTCGCCCTGAGCCTGCGCGAGCGCCTGTTCGACAAGCCCTGCTACCGCCTGGTGTATGGCGACTCCGACCTGCTGCCGGGCCTGGTGGTCGACCGTTTCTTCGACATTCTGGTGGTGCAACTGGCCTCGGCCACCATGGAACGGCACAAGGACGAGGTGCTCGCCGCGCTGATCCAGGTGCTCAAACCCAGCGGCATCCTGCTCAAGAACGACTCCGCCGCGCGTGATGCCGAAGGCCTGGAGCGCTATGTCGACACCGCGTTCGGCGTGGTGCCGGAATGGGTCGCCCTGGAAGAGAACGGCGTGAAGTTCGAAGCGCCGGTGATCGCCGGCCAGAAGACCGGCTGGTTCTATGACCACCGCATGAACCGCGCGCGCCTGGCGCCCTACGTGCAAGGCAAGCGCGTGCTCGACCTGTTCAGCTACATCGGCGGCTGGGGCGTGCAGGCCGCGGCCTTCGGCGCCAGCGAGGTGTTCTGCGTGGACGCCTCGGCTCCCGCCCTGGACGGCGTGGAGCGCAACGCCACCCTCAACGGCGTGGCGGAAAAGGTCACCTGTGTGGAAGGTGACGTGTTCGCCGCCCTGCGCGAACTCAAATCAGCCGAAGAACGCTTCGACGTGGTAATCGCCGACCCACCCGCCTTCATCAAGCGCAAGAAAGACATCAAGAACGGCGAAGCCGCCTACCGCCGCCTCAACGAAACCGCCATGCGCCTGCTGAACAAGGACGGCATCCTGGTCAGCGCCTCCTGCTCCATGCACCTGGAGGAGGACAACCTGCAGAACATCCTGCTGACCAGCGCCCGCCACCTGGATCGCAACATCCAGCTGCTCGAACACGGCGCCCAAGGCCCGGATCACCCGGTGCACCCGGCCATCGCCGAGACCCGCTACATCAAGAGCCTGACGGTGCGCCTGCTGCCCAACAGTTGAGGCCCGCTGGAGCCGTACCGGGCCGACACCGGCAACGCAGAGGCAGCGTCTGCAACGCAGGCGCAGGCAGCTCGACCGTCAAGCAGGCTTCGCCCGGCCTGGAGTCGATGGTCGGCGCCCCTGCCTCTATCGCGGATCAACGCCGTGGCAGACTGGAAACCGGGACGCGACGTCACAACCACCCGCTATCTGATCACCCACTGTGGCGAAGCGCGGCCAGGCTGCTCGGCACTCAGCAGCATCTCCTGCAGCCAGGCCGGCCGCGCCCGACCGTCGAACAGCCGGGCGTAATCGGCGTGCAGTTTCTCCGGCGGCAGCCCCCTGCGCATGCTCTCGCGATAGCCGCGTGGCGTGGCGCGGATGAATTTGCGGAACATCCTCGCCAGTTGCTCACCGTCGAGCAGGCCACAGCGGCGAGCCACCTTGTCCACTGGCAGGTCGCTGTCGAGGAGGGCCTGGCGGGCCATTTCCAGGCGCAGAAGGAACAGGAAGGAATACGGCGAAAAGCCGGTTTCATGCTTGAACTGACGGCGCAAGCTGCGCTCGCTGGTGCATAACTCCAGCGCTGCGCGATCCATGTGCAGCTCTTCGTCGAGGTGTTGCAGCCACCAGCGACAGAGGCGATGGGCGAGGCTTTCCGGTTGACCGAGCAGTGCCACGCTGGCAGTGGTCGACCGGCAACCGGGACAGGAACGGAGCGGGCTGGCGCACCTGCGCTCCGCCTGCGGTTCGCCACGATCCTCGCGGATCAGCCTAAGCGCCAGCTCGCGTGCGCCGATCTGCTCGCTGGACGTGCAGTAATGCCCATCGATCTGGAAACAGGTGTCACGCTCGACCTGCAGGGCTGGATAGCGCTCGCCAAGCGCTTGCTGCAGGGATGAGTGGGTGACGACCCGGCGAGCAGTCAGCAAATCTGCCGCGGCCAGGAGAAAGGCACCGGCTCCGAGAGCGATGACACGGCGCGCCCGCTGATCGACCTCCCGCAGCCACGCCAACAGCGGCGGCGGAAACTCGACCACCGACTGCACTGGGCCATGGGCGACGATCAGCGTATCCACAACGTCTGGTGCCGGCCCGAGGACTGCCAGGGTCTCCACCTTCACCGAAGCGCACATCGGCGACAGCAGCACACCGCCGCATATCGAATAGACATCGGTCTGGTAGGACGCCAGAGGATCGCTCCTGGATGGACTGAGCGAGGCGAAAACCTCCAGCAGCTTCACCACCTCACCGACGAAGCAGCCGGGATAGGTGAGGATGATCACTCGGCGTACCGACGACCTCGACAGCTGCGCCCGCATACCGAGGGGCTGTAGACTGCTCATGGCCGGCGCGCCATCGGCCCGTCCGGGCAAGGTCGCACTCAACATGGCGTGGTGCTCGGCACCGTCCAACGCGGAAGGCATTCGAGCATTTCCGCCAGCGCCGACGAAGTCAGCGGTTTGCGCAGGAATCCGATCAACGGGATGTGCCGCAGCCAGGCATTGAACAGCAGCTCATGCTGGTGTTCGGCGTCGTACTCGGCGAGCAGCACCACATGCTGAACCTTGCATCCGCTACAGATACGCTCCAGCAGAAAGATATCGTCCATGGCGAAGGAGCCGGCCGTACAAACCGCCATGTCGAACGGCCCCGTGCTGGAGGTCAGCACCTGCTCGAGCTGATCGGGCTCCAATACAGTGGAGATCCGATAGCAGCCGATCTGGTTGAGCACTCCTTCGATATCGCTCGACTGGAAGGGCCTTTCCTCGATGACGAGAACACGCGTGCGACTGTGCATGGCTTTGCTACCCGGCCTGGCATCCATTGCACCGAATACGCTTGGCGACTCTCGGTGCCGGCTGAAGAAAGCGAGCGAAGAACCCGCGGGTAGCTCGCTCTCGGAGACCACAGTGCCGACCAGCTATTCGCCAGGACGGAATCTCCTGATGAACGGAAAAAAAACGCGTCGGTGGTCTAAAAAATCAAGCGCCCACACAGAGTTTTTCAGCGGATGCATGCACACTGAGACGAAAGGTCATTTGACCTCTTGCACACGCCGAATTGAATAGGGCGTCAATATTTGTGCGCCAAAACATAGTCACTCAACCACATAGAGTCAAGCGCAATCGCTAAACTTTACGATCAAGCAGGCCGAATGAGCTCAAATCCTGAACATATTCCCCCGCGTAATTCTTCAAAAGAAGCTATCAATTCACTTAATTTAAAGGAAATGGGAGAAAGAATTGCAAAATTGGCTGACTCGCTAGGCGGAAAGCGAAACCTAGCTAAAAAGGCAAACATTCATGAGACACAGCTGTACAAATACATCCGCGCCATCAACTCTCCGAGTCTGCTGGTGATCAGTTCGATAGCCGCCGCCGGAAATGTCTCGCTGGACTGGCTCGTTTCGGGCGTACAAGGCCAGTCTCCCGCGCCCGGCCAGGCTGGCGATTCTATCTGCGTGCCGCGCTACGTCTGCCTGGGCTCGACAGGAACCGGGCCATGGAACGAAGGCCTTGCGCCGCTCGACAGCATTTCCCTGAGTCGTACCGAACTGCAGGCCCACGGCCTCGTCGAACAGCGCCAGTTTCTGCTCGCCATCCAGTTGGGCGACGGACGCCTGCCCGAGCCGCTGAAACCCGGCTCGACGGTGCTTATCGACACCCAGCGAATCAGCCTGGAGGAGGAGGGCCTGTTCCTGCTGAAGATCGGCCCGGCGCGCCTGCAGGTCAAACGTGTGCAGGTGCAGGCGGATGGTTCCCTTCTGCTGCTCAGCGCCAGTGCGCGATATCGCGATATCCCGCTGCCACGCGAACAGCGCAGCGCACTGCAGGTCGCCGGCAAGGTGGTCTGGTACTGCGGCTGGCAACCCTGAACCTGTCGCTCGCGAGCGACACACCGAGAAAGTTGGCCGTTTCTGCCGGTATTTCGGCCAATTCTGCAGACGCGACGCGGACATCCTGAGAAAGACGTATCCACCGCACGGTGGATGCCACTTCAGACAGTCAAGGATGCCCCTCATGACCTACAAATGTGCGTTCAACGCCAGCGCCCTTTCGCTACTCGCCATCGCCCTTCTCGGCGGAACCGCCCATGCGGCGACCGAAACAGCCACCATCGCCGTAACCGCCACCGTCGCCGCCACTTGCACCCTGACCGCCACGCCGCTGGCGTTCCCCGCTTACACCGGCGCGGCGGACGTCACCGCGACCGCCGACCTCACCGTCACCTGCAGCAATACCGCCCCCTACGTGGTCAGCCTCGACATGGGCAACGGTACCGGCGCCACCGCCGAAGCGCGACTGATGACGGGCGGTGTAAGCGGCACCGACACGCTGACCTATCAGCTGTTCCAGACCAATGCGCAAGGCATCGCCTGGGGCAACACCCCCGGCACCGATACCCTCGACGGCACTGGCGATGGCGCTGCCCAGACGCTCACCGTCTATGGGCTGATCGCAGCCAGTCAAGAATCCTCCATCGGCGATTACAGCGACTCGGTGGTCGCCAGCATCGATTACTGACAGCCGCTTTCCTATCATGCCCGTGCGCTTTATACGACCCTGGACGTCAGTGCTCGCGCTGACGTTCAGCCTGCCGCTGCTGGCCGCGCCGCCTTCCTTGCAGATCGTGCCGATCGGCCAGCAACTGGCGGCCGGCCAACGCTCGGCCAGCTTCACCCTGAGCAATCACGGCGACGATGAGCTACTGATCCAGGTTCGCAGCTTCGCCTGGCGGCAGTCGGCCAGCGCCGACCTGTACGACAAAACCGGGGAGCTGGCGGTCAGCCCCCCCTTCGCCCGCATCGCGCCGGGCCAATCACAGATCGTCCGCCTGCAACTGCGCCAGCCATCGCAGGCCGCCGAACAGGCTTATCGGGTGTTCTTCGATCAGCTGCCGGTGAAAAGCCGCAATCAGGTCGATATCGCCCTGCGCATGACCGTCCCCGTGTTCGCCGAGGCGGCGACGCCAGGCACCGCCCAGTTGCGCTGGCGTGTCGAGCGCCAGGACACCGGCAGCGTGCTGATCGCGGAGAACGCCGGTCTCCGCCACGCGCAGCTCGCAGGCCTGCAGTTGAGCGCGGCCGATGGCGGCCCGCTGAAGCTGGCCGTCCAGGGTCTGCCCTACCTGCTCGCCGGCAGCCAGCGGCGCTGGCGAATCGAAGGCGGCGAGCAGTCGCTGCGACCCGGCGCACGCGTGTATCTGCAGCTACCACCGCAGGCAGGCGGCACCGGGCAATGGCTGGTGGTCAGTGATCATCGATAGGCGCCTGCGTCCCCTGCTCGCCTTGCTGTGCCTGCTGCCAGACATCGCGCAGAGCGTCTCTGCCAGCGAGCCGGTGCCGCTGCTGCTCGCGGTGTTCATCAATGGGCGCGACCTCGACCAGGTGCTGGCTTTCGACGAGATCGACGGCACGCTCTTCGCCGATCGCGCGCAACTCCTGGGCCTGGGAATCAGGCTGCCTGCCGAGGCGAATGCGCAGCGGCTCGACCTGGCCACGCTACCCGGTTGGCGCTACAGCCTCGACCCGGCGAGCCAGACGCTTTATCTGCAACTGCCGACAAGCGACCTGGCGCTGCAGCAGTTGAATCGAGCGCGCGCCCGCGGGGGCGGAGAAGTGATGCCCAGCGCCAGCGGTGCGCTGCTCAACTACGACACCCAGGCGACCCGCTCCAGCGAGTTCGACAGCAGCAACCTGCTCGCCAGCCTGCGGCTGTTCGGCGCCTACGGCGTATTCGAAAACAGCGCCGAGCAGGTCAGCGGCCGTTATTTCGACCGCCGTGTCCGCCTCAACAGCACCTACAGCTATTCGGATCCGCAAAGCATGCGCACCTTCAACGCCGGCGATTTCATCAACGGCGGGCTGAGCTGGACGCGCCCGGTACGCCTGGCCGGGGTGCAGCTGAGCACCAACTTCGATCTGCGCCCGGATCTGATCACCTTCCCCCGCCCCAGCCTCGGCGGCGAAGTGGCGGTGCCGTCCTCGGTGGACGTCTTCGTCAACGGCATACGCCAGTTATCCAGCCGCGTGGAACCCGGTCCGTTCGAGGTTAACCAGTTGCCGGTGGTCAGCGGCGGCGGCGACATATCGATGCTGATCAAGGACGCCAGCGGCCGCCAGACGAGCGAGACCCTGCCGTTCTACACCAGTTCGCAACTGCTGCGTCCCGGCCTGGACGCACTCTCGCTGGAGCTTGGCGCGGTGCGCCGCCACTATGCGTCGCGCTCCAACGATTACGCCGAGGGAGCCGCTTCACTCAGCTATCGACGCGGACTGTCCGCACAGGCCACCCTGGAGAGCCATGCCGAGGCGGCTCCGGGACTGGCCATGGGCGGACTCGGTGGCAACTGGCTGCTGGGGGATTTCGGCGTGCTCTCCGGTTCACTGGCGGCGAGCCGGCACCAGGGCCGCGGAGGCGGGCAATACGGACTGGGCTTTTCGCGCAACATGCCCTGGCTCAGCGTTGGCGCAAGCATTCTCAAGGCCAGCGACGGCTTCACCGACATCGCCGCCGCCGTTGGTGACAGCCAGCCAGGCACCACCCTGCGTGCCAACCTGGGCATCCCGCTGGGGCGCTTCGGCTCGTTCGGCATGGTCTTCGCGAAGAAGCGGGTCAATCTCTATCGCTTCTACGGCAGCGATTACCGTTACGCCGAAGAACCGCCGCGCTATATCGACAGTGCGGTTCTCTCGGCCACCTACAGCACGCGCCTGGCGGGTAGCCTGTCGGCCTTCGTAACCGCCTTTCGCGACTTCGAGAACCATGACAGCAACGGTTTCTTCGTCGGCCTGTCCCTCCCCCTGGGCAACCGCCGCACCCTCAGCGCCAGCAGCAACAGCAGCGGCTCGCGCACCTACAACCGCGTGCAGGCCGAACAGACCGCCGTGCAGCGCGGCGACATCGGCTGGCGTCTGGCCAGCCAGAGCGGCGAGCGCGAGCAGCAGAATGCCGCCCTCAGCTACAAGTCCGACTGGGGCCGCATCGGCGTGGAAACCGAGCGAGCGGATGACGGCAACGCGCTGCGCGCCACCGCCAGCGGCGCAGTGACGCTGATCGGCGGACACCTGTTCGCCTCCAACCGGATCGACGACAGCTTCGCCCTGGTGGATACCGACGGTGCCGTCGGCGTTGGCGTGAACCAGGAGAATCGTCGCGTCGGGCGCACCGACGATAACGGTTTGTTGTTCGTCGAGGATCTGCGTGCCTACGAGTCGAACCGGCTGTCCATCGAGCCTGGCGATGTGCCTATGAACGCCAATCTGGCGCAAGTCGAGCAGCAGGTGCGACCGGCCGACCGCGCCGGCGTGCTGGTCAGGTTCGCCATCGTCCAGCGCAACGGCGCAACTCTGCGACTGACAGATGTTCGGGGCAAGCCATTGCCGATCGGCAGCCAGGTGATGCTGCTCGGTAGCGATGTGCAGGTACCGGTGGGGTATGACGGCGAAGTCTTCATCGAAGGTCTCGGCCCCCATAACGAGGTGCAGGTCAGCCGTGAAGGCGAGCCCGACTGTCGCGCGCGTTTCGATTACCAGCCCGATGCCGAGCGGATTCCCGAGATCGGCCCATTGGCCTGCCACTTGGGGGAGCGACGATGAGTCCGCGAATGATCGCCAGCCTGTTCGCCAGCGCGCTCGGCCACACCGTGCTGCCTGCCCAGGCCTATGACTGCTCGATCAGTACGACGCCCCTGGTATTCGGCCAGATCGAAGGCGGTGGCCAGGCACAATCGAGCAGCGCAACGCTGACGGTGGTCTGCCACAGCGATGCCAGCGCGGCGAACATCGACTACCAGATTATCCTGGATAGCGAAGACCCCACCCAGCAGCGGTTGCTGGGCGCCGCTGGCGAAATTGCTTACCAGTTGTTCATTTCCAGCGATCAACGCCAGCTCTGGGGCAACCCCAGTGGCACCGGAATAGCCATCACGGACAGTGTAAGCCTGGCGCCATACTCGACCTCGACGCGGAACTACAGGGTCTACGCAACCACCCGGGCGGATCGCCTCTACCGCCCGGGCAGCTACACCGGTCTGCTCGACGTACGGCTGGTCTACTGAGCTGGTCGCGGCGGCGGTGGCGGCCTCGTCCAGCGGCTTGTGCACTCCCACCGAGCCGCGGGGTTGCACTGCAACCGCTAGCCGAGCTGACTCGCCGCCTGCTGCATGCTTCGCCGCCCATGGGGGTGTGGTTGACACCGACGGCGACCTGCGATGGTGCACATCCCGCTATCTCGCGGTATGGCCGCCATTCGCTGCGAGGTCACAACCTCCTACACCCGGATGGCGCTTGGCGATCAGCAAGTGACGAGCCCACGTCCTATGTTCCGTCCCTCTACGGTCTACGCAACCCGGCGTCAACCGACAGTCCTCAACTAGGCAGCATGATCCGCTGCGCCTGTTCGCCGAGCATCTGCAGCAGACGCTGCATGGCGTCGCTGCCGCCCTCGTCGAGACGGGTCATGGCGTACAGGTTGACCGGCAGCACCGGCCACAGCGGCCGTACCTGCACGCCGGCGCCGCTGCCATAACCGGTCAGCGGGTCGACCACCGCCAAACCCATGCCCTCGGCTACCAGCGCCCGGGCCAGTTGCCAGGTCTGCGCGCGGGCGACGATGGTCGGCGCACTGCTGGCCTCGGACAGGTGCTGCTCCAACAGCCCCCCCAGCGCGTCGCGGGTATCCAGCGCCAGCAGCGGCTGGCCGCTGAGCGCTTCGATGGACAACGGCTCTCGCAGTTGCGCGGCCGGCCAGTGGCCCGGAGGCGCGATCACCACCATGCGTGCCTGCGCCAGGACCTGCATGCGCAGGCCGGGATGCTTGGGGTTCTGCAGCGTCAGCGCCAGATCCGCCTCGTGCAGCAACAGGCTTTGCACCAGTTCGGGGGTGTGGTGGGTGGCCAGCTCGCAGGGGGACTGGGGATAGCGCGCGCACCAGGCGGGAATAACCTTAGGTAATAGGCTTTGCGCCAGGCTCGGCGTGGCCACGATGCGCAGCGCCTGGGCGCCATGGGCACGCAAATTGCCGGCCAGGCGCCTGACCCGCTGCAGCTCATCGAACACCCGCGCCGTCGACTGCTCGAGAATCCGTGCTTCGGCGGTCACCAGCAACTGCCCGCGCACGCGGTTGAACAGGGCGAAGCCCAGTTGCGCCTCGGCATGCTGCAGCGCCTTGGTCGCCGCCGGCTGGGAAATGTTCAGCAGGTTGGCGGCGCCGGTAATCGAGCCGGTCTGCAGGATGGCCTGGAAAATCTCGATATGACGCAGACGCATGGCATCCCTCTAATGTCGCGACACCGATCGAATGTCGGTCGCACGGTATCTGCACGCAGCATTGCCACATTCGTGCGGGAGCCGCGCCCCCGCGGCGAATCGTGACCATAGCGCGATTTCTGCAGCATGAGCGCATCGCGCCGGGGTCGACGCTCCTACAGGCGAACCCTGCCGGCCAGGGATCAAGACGGTTTCCACGGGAGCCCGACATTTCATGATTGACACGACACTAACGGCCAAAGCCCATAACCTTTGGCAATAGTCTATGGTCATTTATTCATTGGCTCCAGCGGCGCCTCGGCCCGTACGTTACCGGCTTGCACAGATTTCGAGGTACGCGATGTCAGCCCATCTCCAGGAGCACGCCTGCACGCCGCGCAGCGACGGCCCGCCGGGATCGCCGGGCAAAAAACGGATCGCCATCATCGGCGCCGGCGTGATCGGCATGAGCACGGCTTACGCCCTGGTGCGCGCAGGTCATTCGGTGGTGCTGGTGGACAAGCATTCGCAGCCGGGCCAGGAAACCAGCCTGGCCAATGGCGGTCAGCTCAGCTATCGCTACGTCTCGCCGCTGCCGGATGCCGGCGTGCCGCTCAAGGCGTTGCGCTGGATGCTGCAGGGCGCCGACGCGCCGCTGAAATTCCGCCCGCGCCTGGATCCGCGCCAATGGCGCTGGTGCCTGTCGTTCCTGGCGGCGTGCCGCAGCTCGGTGAACCGGGAAAACGGCGCCCACCTGCTACGCCTGGCGCTGTACAGCCAGCAGGTGCTGGGAGAATGGCGCAAGGCCGGGCTCGACGGTTTCGCCTGGCGGCGCAACGGCAAGCTGGTGATCTATCGCCAGGCGGACAGTTTCGCCCAGGCCGCGGCCAAGGTCAGGGAAGGGGACGAGCAGCGGGTCTTGTCGGCAGAGCAATGCGTGGCCCTGGAGCCCGCCTTGAGCGCCATCGCCACACAACTGGCCGGCGGCATTTTCAGTGCCTCGGACGAATCCGCCGACTGCCAGCTGTTCTGCCAGGCCCTGGAGCAGGCCGCCCGGGCCAGCGGCCGCTACCAGCGCATCGAGGATTGCGTGAGCGCCATACGCCACGACCAGGGCCGCATTCAGGCGCTGCAGCTGGCCAGTGGCGGAACACTGGAAGCGGACGATTTCGTCCTCGCCGCCGGCAATGCCAGCAGCATGCTCGCCGCCCCGCTGGGGATCGATCTGCAGCTCTATCCGCTCAAGGGGTACAGCCTGACCCTGGCACTGAATGACAGCAGCCGCTGCCCGGACGTCAGCGTCACCGACTTCGATCGCAAGATCGTCTACGCCCGCCTCGGCGATCAGTTACGCGTGGCCGCCATGGTCGATATCGGCGCACCGGACGCGACTGTCGACCCGGCTCGCATGGCCGCCCTCAAGCAGCAATGCCAACAGACCTTTCCCGAAGCTGGCGACTACCAGCATGCCAGCGAATGGGCCGGCCTGCGCCCGTCTACCGCCCATGGCAAACCTATTCTTGGGGCCACCCACCTGGACAATTTCTGGCTCAACGTCGGCCACGGCAGCCTCGGCCTGACCCTGGCCGCCGCCAGTGCCCAGGTGCTCAGCCAACTGATCGAACACCGCACCAGCCCCGTGGATCTCACCGGGCTGACCCTCACCCCCTGATCGAAGGATTACTGTCATGAGCATTCAACGTATCGCCAGCAACGCCCGCATGAGCGGCGCCGTCGTCCACGGCGGGCTGATTTTCCTCGCCGGCCAGGTGCCGACCGATCGCAGCCTGGACTGTTCCGGGCAGACCGCCGAGGTGCTGGCCAAGATCGACGCGCTGCTGCAGCAGGCCGGTAGCGACAACAGCCATCTGCTCAGCGCACAGATCTGGTTGAAAGATATTGAAACGGATTTCACGAAAATGAACGCCGTATGGGAGGCCTGGTTGCCGCAAAATTGTGCTCCAGCGCGCGCAACCACGCAGGCACCGCTGGCATCGCCGGATGTGCTGGTTGAAATAATGGTCATCGCCGCCGTTCGCGCCTGATCCAGACAGGACAAGCCGCGCCGGCGACCGCCCTACCCGGCGGTTACCGGCTCCTTACTCTCCAGCGGTGCCGAACAGCGGCCTCGTACAATAAGGAAAGCACCATGAAGATACCTTCCCTACCTTGCGCCTTCAGCGCTCTCGCGGCCGCCACGGTCTTGTCCTGCGCCAGCCTCGCCGTACAGGCCCAGGAGCGCTTCGTCACCATCGGCACGGGCGGCCAGACCGGCGTCTACTACGTGGCCGGTCAGTCGATCTGTCGCTTCATGAACCGCACCGGCGCCGACCAGGGCATCAAGTGCAACGCCCCCTCCACCGCCGCCAGCGTGTTCAACATCAACGCCCTGCGCAGCGGTGAATTCAACTTCGGCTTCACCCAGGCCGACCACCAGTTCAAGGCCTACAAAGGCCTGCCGCCGTTCGAGAAACAAGGCGCCATGGAAGACCTGCGCGCGGTGTTCTCCATGCAGACCGAAGTGCTGACCATCGTCGCCCGCGACAGCGCCAGGATCGCCAATTTCGACGACCTGGCCGGCAAGCGCGTGAACATCGGCGTGCCGGGTTCCGGCAGCCGTGACACCTTCGAGGAAATCATGCAGGCCAAAGGCTGGAAGAACAGCTCCTTCGCCCTGGCCGCCGAACTCAAGCCCGCGGAAATGGCCTCGGCGCTGGCCGACAACAACCTCGACGCCATGACCTACGTAGTCGGCCATCCCAGCGGCGCGATCCAGGAAGGCCTGAGCGTGGTGGCGTCCAAACTGATTGCGGTCGATGGTCCGGACATCGACAAATTCCTCGAAGAGAAGACCTACTACATCAAGACCGAGATCCCGGCCGGCATCTACAAGGGTGTGGATCAGCCGATCCCCTCGATTGGCGGCAAGGCGCTGCTGACCACCTCGACCAAGACCAGCGCCGACACCGTGTACCTGCTGGTCAAGTCGGTGTTCGAGAACTTCGACCGCTTCAAGCGCCTGCACCCGGCCTTCGAGAACCTCACCGAAGAGGAAATGATCAGCACCGGCATGTCGGCGCCGCTGCATGAAGGCGCGGAGCGCTATTACAAGGAGCGCGGCTGGCTGTAAGCCTCGCCATACCCGCCTCGGAGTCACACTCGCTGCCGGTCATCGCCTGATGCCCGGCAGTTTTCGTCACGCAGCCTGGAATCGAGTCCATGAGCAATCCGCCAACCATGACTGCCGAGGAACTGGCAGCCCAGGAAACCGGTGCACGTAATCCCGCCGGCGCCATGGCCGGCCTGATCGCCGGTCTGGCCCTGGCCTGGTCGCTGTTCCAACTGTGGATCGCCTCGCCCCTGCCGTTCATCTTCGGCTTCGGCATCCTCAACGACACGGAAAGCCGCACCATCCACCTGGCGTTCGCCCTGGCCCTGGCCTTTCTCGCCTACCCGGCGTTCAAGCGCTCGCCGCGCCGCCACGTGCCCATCGTGGACATGCTGCTGGCACTGATGGTCTGCGCCTCGGTGCTGTACCTGTGCGTGTTCTACCGCGAACTGTCGTCACGCCCCGGCAACCCGACCAGTCTGGATCTGCTCACCGCCCTGATCGGCATACCGCTGTTGCTGGAGGCGACGCGCCGAACCCTGGGCGCGCCGCTGGCGATCATCGCCCTGGTGTTCATCGGTTACTCCCTGGCCGGCCCCTGGATTCCCGGCCTGCTGGCGCACCGCGGGGTCAGCCTCACCGGCCTGGCCAACCACCAGTGGCTGAGCACCGAAGGGGTGTTCGGCATCGCCCTGGGCGTCTCCACCAGCTTCGTCTTCCTCTTCGTGCTGTTCGGTGCCCTGCTCGAACGTGCCGGCGCCGGGCACTATTTCATCCAGTTGGCCTTCTCCATGCTCGGCCACATGCGCGGCGGCCCGGCCAAGGCCTCGGTGGTCGGCTCCATGCTCACCGGCCTGGTCTCCGGCTCGTCCATCGCCAACGTGGTCACCACCGGCACCTTCACCATCCCGATGATGAAGAAGGTCGGCTATCCGGGCACCAAGGCCGGCGCCATCGAAGTCGCCGCCTCGACCAACGGCCAGATGATGCCGCCGGTGATGGGCGCGGCCGCCTTCCTGATGGTCGAGTACGTCGGCATTCCCTATGTCGAAGTGCTCAAGCACGCCTTCCTGCCGGCGACCATTTCCTACATCACCCTGCTGTGGATCGTGCACCTGGAAGCGGTGAAGATGAACATGCAGGGCCTGCCGCGACGCGACACCCGGCCATTCATGCGCCGCCTGATCGGCTTCTGCTTCGGCGTCGCGCTGATCAGCGGCCTGTCGCTGGCGGTCTACTACGGCCTGGGCTGGCTGAAACCGCTGCTCGGCGATGCCGCGGTCTGGGTCATCGCCGGCCTGACGGTGCTGGTCTACCTCGGCCTGCTGAAAATCTCCGCCAGCGTCGCCCCGCTACCGGTGGAAGACCCCGACGCCGCCCTGACCGAACTGCCATCGCCGCGCGCCGTACTGCTCTCGGGCCTGCACTTCATCCTGCCGGTGGTGATCCTGGTCTGGTGCCTGATGATCGAGCGCCTGTCACCGGGGCTGTCGGCGTTCTGGGGCGTGGTCACGCTGATCTGCATCCTGGTCAGCCAGCGCCCGCTGCTAAGCTGGATGCGCAAGGACAGCGAGCACGTCGACGGCACCTTCAAGGATGGCCTGCTCGACCTCTACCACGGCCTGATCGGCGGCGCGCGCAGCATGATCGGCATCGGTATCGCCACGGCCACCGCCGGCATCGTGGTCGGCGCCATTTCCCAGACCGGGGTCGGCCTGGTGCTGGCCGACCTGGTGGAAATGCTGTCGATGGGCAACCTGCTGCTGATGCTGATCCTCACCGGCCTGTTCTGCCTGATCCTCGGCCTGGGCCTGCCGACCACCGCCAACTACATCGTGGTGTCGTCGCTGATGGCGCCGGTGGTGGTCGCCCTCGGCCAGCAGAACGGCCTGGTGGTGCCGCTGATCGCCATCCACATGTTCGTCTTCTACTTCGGCCTGCTGGCCGACGCCACGCCGCCGGTGGGCCTGGCGTCCTTCGCCGCGGCGGCAATTTCCCGCGAGGACCCGATCAAGACCGGCGTGCAGGCGTTCATGTACGAGGCGCGCAGCATCGTCTGGCCGTTCATGTTCATCTTCAACACCGACCTGCTGCTGATCGGCGTCACCCTCGGCCAGGGCATCGTCACCTTCATCACCGCGGCCATCGCCATGCTGATGTTCGCCTCGGCGACCCAGGGCTGGTTCCTGGCGAAGAACCGCTGGTACGAAGGCCTGCTCCTGCTGCTGGTGTCCTTCACCCTGTTCCGCCCGGAATTCTGGCTCGACACCCTCAAGCCACCGTTCCACAGCGAACCGCCGGCACGCTTCGCCGAAGCCGTGCAGGACGCCGAGCCCGGCGCCGAACTGCGCCTGCTGGTGCGCAGCGAGGATATCGACGGTAGCCAGCGCGACCTGACCATCATTCTCGGCGTGCCCGAGGGCGAGCCGCAACAGCGCATGGAAAGCCTTGGCCTGGTGCTCTACGACGAGGACGACAAGGTGCTGATCGATAGCGTGGCCTTCAACAGCCCGGCGGCGTCCGCTGGTCTGCAATTCGACCAGGAAATACTCGAGCTGCAGGTGCCGGCGCAGCGGCCGCCCAAGCAGTTGATGTGGATCCCGGCGCTGTTGCTGCTCGGCCTGATCGCCTGGTTGCAGCACCGCCGCGCCCGCCGCCAGGCGCAGCCGGCACTCGCCTAGCCGGCACGCGGGCGGCGCCTAGGGTCTGTTGACGTTTCAGCACGACCGCGCCGGAGCCGCCCGCGCACCATCACCCTTTCCCCTGCGCCGCCGAGCGGCGTAGAATCGTCGGCATTCCTCGCCAACCATCCTTCGGCGGGCTTGTGGGCCCCGGCCGCGCGCACGTCAACCCCGTTGCCTGCGCGGCCCCACCGAATCGACGGCCATCTGCCGCTCGACCTCGGCTAGTCGCTCCCACACAACGCACATAACCAGATACCTGATTAGCCGCAGGAAACCGCCATGCCTGACTATCGTTCGAAAACCTCCACCCACGGCCGCAACATGGCCGGCGCCCGCGCCCTGTGGCGCGCCACCGGGATGAAGGACGATGACTTCAAGAAACCGATCATCGCCATCGCCAACTCCTTCACCCAGTTCGTGCCCGGCCACGTGCACCTGAAGGACCTGGGCCAACTGGTGGCCCGCGAGATCGAGCGGGCCGGCGGCGTGGCCAAGGAATTCAACACCATCGCCGTGGACGACGGCATCGCCATGGGCCACGACGGCATGCTCTATTCGCTGCCGAGTCGCGAGATCATCGCCGACTCCGTGGAATACATGGTCAACGCCCACTGCGCCGACGCCATCGTCTGCATCTCCAACTGCGACAAGATCACCCCCGGCATGCTGATGGCCGCCCTGCGCCTGAACATCCCGGTGATCTTCGTCTCCGGCGGGCCGATGGAAGCCGGCAAGACCAAGCTGGCCAACCATGGCCTGGATCTGGTCGACGCCATGGTCATCGCCGCCGACAGTTCGGCCAGCGACGAGAAGGTCGCCGAGTACGAGCGTAGCGCCTGCCCGACCTGCGGCAGTTGCTCCGGCATGTTCACCGCCAACTCGATGAACTGCCTGACCGAGGCCCTCGGCCTGGCCCTGCCGGGCAACGGTTCGACCCTGGCCACCCACAGCGACCGCGAACAGCTGTTCCTGCAGGCCGGGCGCACCATCGTCGAACTGTGCAAGCGCTACTATGGCGAGAACGACGATTCGGTACTGCCGCGCAACATCGCCAACTTCAAGGCCTTCGAGAACGCCATGATGCTGGACATCGCCATGGGCGGCTCGACCAACACCATCCTGCACCTGCTGGCCGCCGCCCAGGAAGCCGAGATCGACTTCGACCTGCGCGACATCGATCGCCTGTCGCGCAACGTGCCGCAACTGTGCAAGGTCGCGCCGAACATCCAGAAGTACCACATGGAAGACGTGCACCGCGCCGGTGGCATCTTCAGCATCCTCGGTTCGCTGGCCCGTGGCGGCCTGCTGCATACCGACCTGCCGACCGTGCACAGCCGCAGCATGATCGAGGCCATCGCCAAGTGGGACATCACCCAGACCGACGATGAAGCCGTGCACCACTTCTTCAAGGCCGGCCCGGCCGGTATCCCCAGCCAGACCGCGTTCAGCCAGTCGACCCGCTGGCCGACCCTGGACGATGACCGTGAGCACGGCTGCATCCGCAGCGTCGAGCACGCCTATTCGAAAGAAGGCGGCCTGGCCGTGCTGTACGGCAACATCGCCCTCGACGGCTGCGTGGTGAAAACCGCCGGCGTCGACGAGTCGATCCTGGTGTTCGAGGGCACCGCCAGGATCTTCGAGAGCCAGGACAGTGCCGTGCGCGGCATCCTCGCCGACGAAGTGAAGGCCGGCGACATCGTCATCATCCGCTACGAAGGCCCGAAAGGCGGCCCGGGCATGCAGGAGATGCTCTACCCGACCTCATACCTCAAGTCCAAGGGCCTGGGCAAGCAGTGCGCCCTGCTCACCGACGGCCGCTTCTCCGGCGGCACCTCGGGCCTGTCCATCGGCCACGCCTCGCCGGAAGCCGCCGCTGGCGGCGCCATCGGCCTGGTGCGCGACGGCGACAAGGTGCTGATCGACATCCCCAACCGCTCGATCAACCTGCTGGTCAGCGACGAGGAAATCGCCCATCGCCGCCATGAGCAGGACAAGAAAGGCTGGAAACCCGCGGAACAGCGTCCACGCAAAGTCACCACCGCCCTCAAGGCCTACGCCCTGCTCGCCACCAGCGCCGACAAGGGCGCGGTACGCAACAAGGCGCTGCTGGACGGCTGAAGGCGGCACGCTCGCAAAGCCCGGCCCCGCCGGGCTTCTTGCTTTTGGGAGGAAGCGAGATGAACCGGGAACCGCAGACCAGACCAAGATCCTTGACCATAGGACTGATCGCCGACACCCACGGCCTGCTGCGCCCGCAGGCCCTGAGCGCGCTGCAGGGTTGCGATCACCTGATCCACGCCGGCGACATCGGCGGGCCACAGATTCTCGCCGAACTGGAACGCATCGCGCCGCTCTCGGTGGTACGCGGCAACAACGATGAAGGCAGTTGGGCGGAAAACCTGCCCGAGCAACTGATCCTCAAGTTCGGCAGGGTGACCCTGTACATCCTCCACGACCTCAAGCAACTGAACATCGCCCCCAAGGCGCAAGGCATCGACGCGGTGATCGCCGGGCACTCGCACAAACCGCTGCACGAAGAGCGCGACGGCGTGCTCTATCTCAACCCCGGCAGCGCCGGCCCCAGGCGCTTCAAGCTGCCCGTCGGCGTGGCCCTGCTGCGTATCGACGGTGACGCGGTGCGAGCCGAGCTGATTACGCTGGATGTCTGATGCAAGGCGCAAAAGCGGACGGCCGATAGGAGCGCTTGAGGCTGGAGGCTGAACGACAAGCAAACCGCACAGGCTCTTTCGTCCAGCTTTCCAGCCTCGAGCGCTTTTGATCGAAGGCCGAAGGCCGCTATCGGCCTTGAAAAACCTGGCTGGCGAAGCCATCTAGACAGGTAGCGACTTTTTCAGCCTGCCCAGGCACATCCCGATGGAGACCCCCATGACCCTCGATGACCTCAACACCCTGCCCGGTGTGACCGCCAAGCCCGACGTCGCCACCGCCGACTTCGTCTACAACCACACCATGATCCGGGTGAAGAACCTCGAGCACTCGCTGGACTTCTACACCCGCGTGCTGGGCTTCACCCTGCTGGAGAAGAAGGACTTCCCGGATGCCGGGTTCAGCCTGTACTTCCTCGCCCTGCTCAAGGACAAGTCGCAGATCCCGGCCGACCCGGCCGAACGTCACCAGTGGCGCAAATCCATCCCCGGCGTGCTGGAACTGACCTACAACCACGGCACCGAGAAGGACCCGGCGTTTTCCTACCACAGCGGCAACAGCGACCCGCGCGGCTTCGGCCACCTGTGCGTGGCGGTGCCGGACATCAAGGCCGCCTGCCAGCGCTTCGAAGACCTCGGCGTGGACTTCCAGAAGCGCCTGAGCGATGGCCGCATGCGCGACATCGCCTTCATCAAGGATCCGGACGGCTACTGGGTGGAGATCATCCAGTTCAGCGAAGTCGCCTGAGGCCCAGGCGCAACCCGGCAGCCAGCTGCCGGATCGCCCGCAGAACACCCCGGCAGCGCCCAGCGATGGGCACTCGCCGGCCGCCGCCGAGCCCCGTAGAATCACGCTCTTTTTCGGGGCACCGCCATGAACCCAGCCGACTCTCCCGACCAGGCCGCAGCGCGCGACAACCAACTGATCTATGGCCTGGAAGACCGCCCACGCCCACTGGTCGCCCTGCTCGCGGCGCTGCAGCACCTGCTGGCGATCATCGTGCCGATCGTCACCCCGGGCCTGCTGATCTGCCAGGCGCTGGGCGTCTCGGCCCGTGACACCAACCTGATCGTGTCCATGTCCCTGGTGATCTCCGGCATCGCCACCTACGTGCAGTGCCGCCGCTTCGGCCCGCTAGGCGCCGGCCTGCTGGTGGTGCAAGGCACCAGCTTCAATTTCGTCGGCCCACTGATCGCCGGCGGCGCGCTGCTGGTCAAGCAGGGCACGCCGGTGGAAGGCGTGATGGCGGCGATCTTCGGCGTGGTGATCGCCGGCTCGTTCATCGAGATCGGCATCTCGCGCATCCTGCCCTTCGTGAAGAAGCTGATCACCCCGCTGGTGACCGGCATCGTCGTGCTGATGATCGGCCTGACCCTGATCAAGGTCGGCCTGATCAGCATGGGCGGCGGTTTCGGCGCCATGGCCGACGGTACCTTCGCCAATGGCGAGAACCTGTTGCTGTCCGGTACGGTGCTGGCGGTGATCGTGCTGCTCAACCGCATCCCCCTGGTGTGGATGCGCAGTTGCGCGATCGTCATCGCCCTGCTCGTCGGTTATGCCCTGGCCGGCTACCTGGGCCGCCTGGACTTCAGCGGCATGCACCAGGCCGAGCTGTTCCAGGTGCCGACGCCGCTGCACTTCGGCCTGGGGTTTTCCTGGAGCCTGTTCATACCCATGCTGGTGATCTACCTGGTCACCTCGCTGGAAGCCATCGGCGACGTCACCGCCACCAGCAAGGTATCGCGCCAGCCGGTCGAGGGCCCGCTGTGGATGCGGCGGATCAAGGGCGGCGTGCTGGTCAACGGCGTCAACTCGCTGCTGGCGGGGGTGTTCAACACCTTCCCCAGCTCGATCTTCGCCCAGAACAACGGGGTGATTCAGCTGACCGGCATCGCCAGCCGCCATATCGGCGTGTGGATCGCCCTGATGCTGGTGCTGCTCGGCCTGTTCCCGGCGGTGGCCGGGGTGATCCAGGCGGTGCCGGAACCGGTGCTGGGCGGCGCGGCCATGGTCATGTTCGGCGCCGTCGCGGCGTCGGGCATCAACATCCTCGCCGGCATCGACCTGGATCGCCGCGCCCTGCTGATCATCGCCGTGTCCCTGGCCCTGGGCCTGGGCGTGTCCCAGGTGCCGGAGTTCCTCGCCCACATGCCGGCGGCGCTGCGCAACGTGCTGGAATCCGGCGTCGCCACCGGCGGCATCTGCGCCCTGCTGCTCAACTGGTTTCTGCCGGAAAGCCCGCCCAAGAGCGAACGCTGATCACGTTGCTGGGGCCTGTAGGAGCCGCGCCCTCGCGGCGAATGGTGCGGACAACACCGATGTCTGGGAGCTGCAGCTATCGATTCGCGCCGGAGGCGGCGCTCCTACAAATCCGTGATTTCACCCGAGGCCGCTATCAGCTCACCCCCATGTAGCGCCCGGCCCGGTGATTGATCGCCAGCACCATGTTCAGCGCCACCGCGCCGAGTACCGAGAGGGCGACCTTGTCCGGCGCCACGACGAACACCGAGGCCAGCACGATGGCCGCGTCCACGCCCATCTGCACCGCCCCCGCCCGTAGGCCGAAGCGCTCCTGCAGGTACAGCGCGAGGATGTTCACGCCGCCCAGGCTGGCGCGGTGACGGAACAGCATCAACAGTCCCAGGCCCATGGCGAAGCCGCCGAACAGCGCCGCGTACAACACATTGAGCTGGGCGAAGGTGACCCATTGCGGGGTCAGCTCGGCCAGCAGCGAAACCAGGCCGACCGCGCAGGCCGTGCGCAGGGTGAAGGCCCAGCCCATGCGCCAGATCGCCAGGGCATAGAACGGCAGGTTGAGCAGGAAGAACACCGCGCCGAAGGGCCAGCCGGCCAGGTACTTGAGCAGAAAGGCCAGCCCCACCGTGCCGCCGGTGAGCAGCCCGGCCTGGCTGTAGAAGGCGATGCCCAGGGCGACCATGGCGGTTCCCAGGAGCAGGGCCAGGGCGTCTTCCCAGAGCGGGTGGCGAACGAACAGCTCGGCTACCGTTTCCGTTTCGCGGGGATCTGGAGAGGTGTCATTCATGGCGAGGCAATCTCGGACATCGACCCGCACGCCACGAGCCGTCGCCCGCATGCGGGGCGCCACGGCTCAAAGGCAGCGGGCAAAGGCAAATGCGGGGCTCGCCTAACGGCGGCCCCAGGTCTCGAAGCGATAGGCGGGCGCGGCGTCCAGGGCGGCGTGCTCGATCCGCGCCTGACACTGCCAGTCGGCCTCGTCGAATGCCGGGAACCAGGCATCGCCTTCAGGCTGCAGAGCCACGCGGGTCAGGTACAGGCGCTGGGCAATGGGCAGGGCCTGCTGGTACAACTGGGCACCGCCGATCAGCATGATTTCCTCGACGCCCTGCTCCCGCGCCCAGGCCTCGGCGCGCTCGCGGGCGGCCTGCAGGGAGGTGAAGACCTCCGCACCATCCAGGCTCAGCCCGCGCTGACGGCTGACCACCAGGTTGAGCCGGCCTGGCAGCGGGCGCCCCAGGGAATCCCAGGTCTTGCGGCCCATGACGATCGGCTTGCCCAGGGTCAGCGCCTTGAAGTGCTTGAGATCCGCCGGCAGGTGCCAGGGCAGTTGATTATCGCGGCCGATCACGCGGTTTTCCGCGAGGGCGGCGATCAGGCAGAGAGGCAGAGAGTCGTTCATGGCGGCGAGCATAACAGAGCCCCTGCGCCCGCTACAGCCCGGGAAACACCAGGCCCAACTTGCCGGATCGTCATGCAATCGCCATCTTTCCCGGTGCAGGCTGACCCTTCACGTCCGTCCAGGAGACTCCTTCATGCCTTCCTTCCTGCCCACCGCGCTCGGCCAGCGCCTGTTCGCCAGCGCCTTGTCCGGCCTGCTCTGCATCGGCACGGCCCATGCCGATATGGTCCAAACCGAACGGCAGACAGCGAGCGCCAATCCGTTGGTCATCGCCCACCGCGGGGCCAGCGGCTATGTGCCGGAACACACCCTGGCCGCCTATGCCCTGGCGATCCTGCAGGGCGCCGACTACATCGAGCCGGATCTGGTGAGCAGCAAGGACGGGCACCTGTTCGCCCGTCACGACAACGAACTGGGCCTGACCACCGACGTGGCGCAGCACCCGGAGTTCGCCGGTCGCAAACGCAGGGCCGAGGTCGACGGCGTCGAACTCGAGGGCTGGTTCAGCGAGGACTTCACCGCCGCCGAGCTCAAGCGCCTGCGCGCCATCGAGCGCATTCCCGAGGAGCGGCCGGGCAACAGCCGCCTGAATGGCCAGTTCGAGATTCCCACCCTGCAGGAAATCATCGACCTGGTGCAGGCGCTGCAGACCAGCCAGGGGCGCCAGATCGGCCTGTACATCGAAACCAAGCACCCCATGCACTTCAGCCAGCAGGGCCTGGCCATGGAGCAGCGCCTGGTGGAGATCCTCGCACGCAACGGCTACGGCGACGCCGACGCGCCGGTGTTCATCCAGTCCTTCGAGGTCAGCAACCTCAAGGCCCTGAGCCAGTTGACCCCGCTGCGCCTGGTGCAGCTGTATGGCAGGGGCCGACCGTACGACCAGACCGTGCTGGGCAACCCGCTGACCTACGCGCAGATGGCCACGCCCGCCGGGCTGCGCGCCGTGGCCAGCTATGCCGCCGGGGTCGGCCCGGAAAAGGGCTACATCATCCCGCGCACGGCCAGTGACGAACTGGGCGAGCCCACGCGCTTCGTCGCCGACGCCCATGCCGCCGGCTTGCTGGTACACCCCTTCACCTTCCGCGCGGAGAACCGCTTCCTGCCGGCCGACCTGCGCCAGGGCGACGACCCGGCCGCCCGCGGCGATATCGAGACAGAGCTGCGCGCCTTCCTCGCCACCGGCATCGACGGCCTGTTCATCGACCAGCCGGACGTCGCCGTGCGCCTGCGCCAGGGCCGCGATACGCCCCAGGGACGCTAGCCCGGCCTGGCCGCGCAGCGGCGTCATGGCCGCTGCGGCGCATCAGGCGGCAAAGGTTTTTGCCAATGCCGCCGCAACGGTTATGCTCCTGCCCAGAGTGTTCAACGACGGGAGATCGCGTGGCCTTACCCAAGCTGCAACGCCTTTGGCTCTGCGAGGCCGTGCGCCTGCGTGAAGAACACGCCGGGCTGCTCGAGGACAGCGAAGCCAATCGTCGCGCCCGGGCCAGTGGCGGCGACCTGGCCGCGCGCATCGAGACCCGCGCCCTGTGCCTCGCCGAGCGGGACGGCCAGACCCAGGCCCTGCGCCACTGGCTGCAAGGGGCGCGCCTGGCCCTGTTGCTGCTGGGCCTGATGGCCCTGGCCAGCGGTGCCGGGCTCGCCGTGGCGGCGCTTGGCGACGGGCAGGCGCCGGTCAATGTGTTCTGGGCCCTGGGCAGCCTGCTCGGCCTGCATGTCCTGCTGCTGGCGGGCTGGCTCCTCGGCCTGCTGCTCGGCGGCGGCCACCGGGCGGCCCTGGGACGCCTGTGGCTGTGGCTCAGCGAAAAGCTCGCGCGCACGGCCAGCGCCGCGCATGTCGGCCCGGCGCTGGTGCTGCTGTTGCAACGCCATCGGCTCAACCGCTGGTTGCTCGGCATGGCCGTGCACGGGCTGTGGCTGGTGGCCTTGACCACGGCCCTGCTGATGCTGCTGGCCCTGCTCTCCACCCGCCGTTATGGGTTCGTCTGGGAAACCACCCTGCTCGGCGGCGACACCTTCGTCGCCCTGACCCGAGGCCTCGGCGCCCTGCCCGGCCTGCTCGGCTTCCCCGTGCCCGACGCCGCGACCATCCGCGCCAGTGGCGACAGCCCGCTGCCGCTGGAATCGGCGCGCCATGCCTGGGCCGGCTGGCTGATCGGCGTGGTGCTGTGCTACGGCCTGGTGCCGCGCCTGCTGCTGGCGCTGCTGTGCCTGTGGCGCTGGCGGGCCGGCATGGCCAGCGTGCGACTGGACGTGGACTTGCCCGGCTATGGCCTGCTGCGCGAGCGCCTGCTGCCCAACAGCGAACGCCTGGGCGTATGCGATGCGGCGCCCGACACCCTGTATCAGGTGCCGGGCGCTGGCGCCGTGCTGGACAGCCAGGGCGCGCTGCTGGTGGCCATCGAACTGGATGATCGCCGGCCCTGGCCGCCCGCGCTACCGAAGCAGGTGGCCGACGCCGGGGTGATCGACAGCCGCGAACAACGCCGGCACCTGCTCGAACAGCTGAGCCGCTTTCCCCCGGCGCGCCTGGCCATCGCCTGCGACCCGCGACGCTCGCCGGATCGTGGCAGCCTGGCGCTGCTCGCCGAACTGTCGCGTTCGGCCGGCGCCACGCGGATCTGGCTGCTGCCGCCGGCACCCGGCGAAACCCTCGACAGCGAGCGTCTGGACGACTGGCACAAGGCGCTGGATCGACTGCAACTAGCGCACCGCGACAGCTCGCCGCTGACCTGGCTGGAGACGGGCCATGATTAGACAGCCACAAGCCGCAAGCGCCAAGCCACAAGAGAGCGGTCGCGCGCTGAAGCTCGCCGTGGTCGGCCACACCAATGTCGGCAAGACCTCGCTGCTGCGCACCCTGACCCGCGACATCGGCTTTGGCGAGGTCTCGCACCGCCCCAGCACCACCCGCCATGTCGAGGGCGCACGCCTGTCGGTGGACGGCGACGCGCTGCTGGAGCTGTACGACACGCCCGGCCTGGAGGACGCCATCGCCCTGCTCGACTACCTGGACCAGCTGGATCGCCCCGGCGAACGCCTGGATGGCCCGGCCCGGCTGGCGCGCTTTCTCGACGGCAGCGAAGCGCGCCAGCGTTTCGAGCAGGAAGCCAAGGTGTTGCGCCAGTTGCAGGCTTCGGACGCCGGCCTGTACGTGATCGACGCCCGCGAGCCGGTGCTGGCCAAGTACCGCGACGAACTGAGCGTGCTGGCCATGTGTGGCCGGCCGCTGCTGCCGGTGCTCAATTTCGTCGCCAGCCCGCAGCAGCGCGAGGACGACTGGCGCGAGGCCCTGGCCCGCCTGGGCCTGCATGCCCTGGTGCGTTTCGACAGCGTGGCGCCGCCGCTGGACGGCGAGCGGCGCCTGTATGAAAGCCTGGCGCTGATGCACGAGAAATCGCGCCCGCAGCTGCAACGCCTGATCGACGACCACGAGGCGCAACGCCTGGCGCGGCAGCGCAGCGGCAAGCGGCTGATCGCCGAGCTGCTGATCGACTGCGCCGCCTGCCGCCGCAGCGTGGCCAACGAGCCGCCGCAGCAACAGGCGGCCATCTCTGAGCTACGCGACGCCGTGCGCCAGCGCGAACAGCGCTGCGTCGAAGCCCTGCTGCGCCTGCACGCCTTTCGCCGCGAGGACGCCAGGGCCGACGATCTGCCCCTGCTCGACGGCCGCTGGGGCGATGACCTGTTCAACCCGGAAACCCTCAGGCAACTGGGGATTCGCCTCGGCGGCGGCATGGCCGCGGGCGCGGCAGCCGGTGCCGGCGTCGACCTGCTGGTGGGCGGCCTGACCCTGGGCACCGCGGCCCTGGCCGGCGCCCTGCTCGGCGGCGGCGCCCAGACCCTGCGCAACTACGGCGCGCGCCTGAAAGGCAAGCTCAAGGGCCAGCGCGAGCTGACCGTGGACGATGCCGTGCTGCGCCTGCTCGCCTTGCGCCAGCAACAGTTGCTGCAGGCCCTGGAAGCCCGCGGCCACGCGGCGGTGCACGCGATCCGCATGGCCTCGCCGCAAGACACCCAGTGGCGCACCGGCAAACTGCCCCAGGCGCTGTCGATCACCCGCGCCCACCCGGAGTGGTCGTCGCTCAACCCCGGCGCCCGCCTGGAGCAGGTCGAGCGCCTGGAGCAGGTCGAACGCCTGGCCGGCGAGATCGGCAGCGGGGATGCCCCGTGAGCTACCACCTGCTCTGCGCGGAGCTGACCCGGGTTCTGGCCGCCGAGCTGAACCACGGCAACAGCCTGACGCAACAGCCCCAGCGGACGGATTGGCCGCAGCCCGGCTCGCTCTTCGCCGCCTTGCGCCACGACTTCAGGAGCGACACCCGCCACCTGCCGGATAGCCTGCGTCACGGCTACTGCAACGACCCCCATTACGGCTGGTACGAAGAGCTCTATTGCAGCGAGCACCACCACCTTCTGGTGGCCGGCAGGCCGCGACCGGGCAAGCGCTGAGCCCCCTGTGCCATTACCCAGAGAGCAGACCCATGCACACCGGCAACCTCTTCGCCGACAACCAGGCGCCCGCCCAGGGCGAACGTTTCGAAGCCCTGCTCAGCCACCGCAACCTGGTCGTCGAGCGCATCGTCAGTTCAGGCCATGCGCAACCGCAGGATTACCTGCAGGCGCAGGATGAATGGGTCGTGCTGCTTCAGGGACAGGCGCGGCTCAACGTGGCCGGCGAGGTGGTCGAACTGAGTTCCGGCGATTACCTGTTCCTGGTGGCCGGCGTCTCGCATCGAGTGGAACAGGCCTCGCCAGGCGCGCTGTGGCTGGCGGTGCACCTGCACCCGGAGCACACCGGGGAGCAGACGCCATGAATCGCTCTATCGGGTCATGGCAAGACGTAGCCCGGGTCGAGCGCAGCGACACCCGGGGACTGTCCGAACGACCTCGAATCCGCAGCCCCGGGTTACGCCTTCGGCTAACCCAGGCTACAACCAGCCACCTCGAGGCATCCGTAGGGCGTGGCCCGGGTCGAGCGCAGCGACACCCGGGGGCTGTCCGAACGACCTCGAATCGATCGTGCCCCTGGAAGTGGTGTAACTCATCATGGCTTCGGCCACTTGAGTTTGCCGTTTAGTTGATCACGGCCGACAGCTTGGCCTGCGGATTATCGCTGACCGCCTCGAAAGCCTCCAACTGCA
>NZ_QJUM01000021.1 GCF_004327355.1 Phytopseudomonas dryadis | reverse complement strand
GAGCTCAAACAATGGTGGCCCGGAGCACCTGATGCTCCCTTGCTGAGGCCTGATACATAGATGCAACCGGGTTTCTCTGTTCAAAGCGGGTTGACAGGTAAAGGCGAGTCCATACATAGGATGGGTGCAACCCATCGGCAAATTGATGGGTTGCACCCATCCTACGGACTAAAGGCTGGAGGCTGAACGACAAGCAAACCGCATGGGCTCTTTCGTCCAGCTTTCCAGCCTCAAGCGCTTTTGATCGAAGGCCGAAGGCCGCTATCGCCTTCCAGCAGCCTCGCCCGCTCTTGTCCCGGTGTCTTCGGCGAAGCCGGCACCCCGGTTCCGCTCGGGAAGCTGACCCGGCATCGGGCGGCGGTCGAGTTTTTTTACTGACTCCGGGGGGCTCGTTCGTCTCTTATTTATGACCAATGTAAAGGGTTGGCTGCCCGCATGGCCTGCTGGCGTGCCGCTGGCCGACCTTACCGAGGCTCGGGCCGCGACCACGCCATCCGCGTCCGGGTCTGCGCAACCCTGCCGTTTCTCCGTCATCATTGAGACCCTCCTCATGACTGCATCATCGCCCCTGTCCCATTCCCTGCGTTCCCAGCGTCTCAACCAGATCACCCACGAGCCCCACAGCAAGCTCGACGCCCTGGTCAAGAGCCACGACCCGTTCAGCAGCCGGGAACGCTTCGCGCGCTTCGTCGCGGCCCAGTACCTGTTCCAGTACGACCTGGAAAAACTCTATACCGACCCCGCCCTGATCGAACTGGTGCCCGACCTGCCGGCGCGCTGCCGGGTCGAGCAGGCGCGTCTGGATCTGGCCGATCTCGGCCTGCCGGTGCCGCAGGGCGATGACGCGATTCGTGGCCGCGCTCTGGGGCTCGGCGCCGCCCTGGCCTGGCTGTTCGTGTCCGAGGGTTCCAAGCTGGGCGCGGCCTTTCTGCTCAAGCGCATGCCGGCCCTGGGCCTGAGCGAGACGTTTGGCGCGCGCCATCTCGGCGAGCCGGAAGGCGGCAGGGCGCAAGGCTGGAAGGCGTTCGTCGCGGCCCTGGACGCGATCGAGCTGGATGCCGAACAGGAGCGCGAGGCGGAGGCGGCGGCGATTGCCGCGTTCGAGCGTTTCGTGGTGCACCTGGAGCGCAGTTTTGCCTGATGCGCCACAGGCTCAAGCAAGCGGTTGGCTGCGCTGGCTGTGGCTGGCGCTGGCCTACCTGAGCATCGGTATGGCGGCGCTGGGGGTGATCGTGCCCGGCTTGCCGACCACCGAGTTCGTCCTGCTGGCGGCCTGGGCCGCCTCGCGCAGTTCGCCGCGCCTGAGCGCCTGGCTGGAGAATCACCGGCTGTTCGGCCCGCTGTTGCGCAACTGGCGGGCTGGCGGTGTGATCACCCGGCGCACCAAGCTGGTGGCGAGCCTGAGCATGCTGGTGGCCTTCGGCATCATGCTGCTGACGGTGGCGCATACGCCGTCGCTGATTTTCGCAGGCCTGGGCATGAGCTGTGGTGCGCTGTGGATCTGGTCGCGACCGGAGTGCATCGAACCCAAGGACAACCCGGCGTCGTAGCCTGCAGTTGAGCGCAGCGATACCCGGGGCCGGTCCTGAGACGAATCTCGACCCTGACGCCGCGGTTCATTGGCGATCATTCCTGGGTATCGCTTCGCTCAACGCCAGGCTACGGCGTTGTAGCCGGGTGTCGTAGCCCGTGGTTGAGCGCAGCGATACCCGGGGCCGGTCCTGAGATGAATCTCGACCCTGACGCCGCGGTTCATAGGCGATCATTCCTGGGTATCGCTTCGCTCGACGCCAGGCTACCCGGAGCGCTGCGTGGCGTATGCTAGGCGCTCCAATCGAGCGAGGGTCTAGGCGATGAACAAGGATATCGGCGAGATCAGCGGTGCCTGTCATTGTGGTGGCGTGCGTTTCCAGGTGACCCTGAGCGATGGTCTGCATACCGCGCGGCGTTGCACCTGCTCCTATTGCCGCATGCGCGGCGCCATCGCCGTGTCCGCCGAACGGGCGGACCTGCATATCCTGCAGGGGCAGGAGCTGCTGACGCTCTACCGGTTCAATACCGGCAGCGCCCGCCATTACTTCTGCTCGCGCTGTGGCATCTACACGCACCACCAGCGCCGTTCCAACCCCCATCAGTACGGCGTCAACGTGGCCTGCCTCGACGGCATCAGCCCGTTCGACTTCGCCGAAGTGCCGGTCAGCGACGGCATTGTGCATCCAGCGGACGATCCCGGCGGGGCTGGGCCGAGGCAGGCGGGGGTACTGCGCTTCATCCCGTCGGACACCGCGCACTGACCGCCGACTTCAGCGCATTCGCGGATCGCGGTCAGCGCGACACGAAGGCCAGCAGGTCGTCGTTGAGCCGGTCGGCATGGGTCACCGCGAAGCCATGGGGCGCGCCCGGGTAGACCTTGAGTTTGGCGCCATCGATCAGTTCGGCGGCGAGCTTGCCGGTCGCTTCGAAGGGTACCACCTGGTCGGCATCGCCGTGGATGATCAGGGTTGGTACGTCGACCTTGGCCAGATCGGCACGGAAGTCGGTTTCGGAGAAGGCCGTCACGCAGTCCAGCGTGCCCTTGAGCGAAGCCAGCAGGGCGATGTTGAGGGTCTGGGTCAGCACGCCATCGGAGACCGTCTGGCCCTTGTTCAGGCCGTAGAAGGTGGAACCAAAGTCGGCGATGAACTGGGCGCGATCCTTGAGCAGGTTGCCGCGAATGTCGTCGAAGACGCTCTTGTCCACGCCTTCGGGGTGGTCGGCGGTCTTGATGAAGATCGGTGTCACCGCGCCCAGCAGGGCCAGCCTGGCGACACGCTCCGAGCCGTGCTTGCCGAGGTAGCGGGTCACGTCGCCGCCGCCCATGGAAAAGCCCACCAGGGTCACCTCGCGCAGGTCCAGATGTTCGATGAGCTGATGGATATCGTCGGCGAAGGTGTCGTAGTCATAGCCCGACCAGGGCTGGCTGGAACGTCCGAAGCCGCGGCGGTCGAAGGCCACGCAGCGATAACCGTGCGCCGCCAGGTGGAGCATCTGGTACTCCCACATGTCGGCGTCCAGCGGCCAGCCGTGACTGAACAGGATCGGTTTGCCGGCACCCCAGTCCTTGTAATAGAGCTCGGTGCCATCGCGGGTGGTGAACGTCGTCATGTCATGCTCCTGCTGCCGGGTGGAGTCGTTACGCAGCCTGCTGCCGCGTCGTGCGCTGTCCGGGCCGATCGCTCGGTCTGGCGTTTGGCCAGCTCCGTGAGCGTTCTCCTCGGACCCTGTTCGATTGAGTGGAATGCCGCCGCCGCGTTCGCTTTTTCGACGGCCCGCGCCGACGGCCGGGGACAACGGCCCCGCCCTGGGTTACCGTGTGAGGCTGTAACGGTGAGGGCAAGCCATGCGTCGCGATGGGGAAGGCAGGAACTGGGTGCTGCGGGCGGCGCATCCGGCCCGGGTGGAGCGCATCGAAGCCTACTTCGCGGGCCACGGCTACGACCCGCACCGCCACGACACCTACGCCATAGGCCGGACGCTTGCCGGGGTGCAGAGCTTTCACTATCGCCAGGCCATGCGGCACAGCCTGCCCGGCAAGACCATCGTGCTCCACCCGGACGAGTTGCACGACGGCGAGGCGGGCACCGCCGAGGGCTTCCACTACCGGATGGTCTACATCGAGCCGGCCCTGATCCAGCGGGTGCTCGGCGGCCGCCCCTTGCCGTTCATCGCCAATGGCCTGTCCGACGACCCGCGGCTGTACGCCGCGACCGAAACCCTGCTGCAGGGCCTGGACGACCCCCTCGACGATCTCCAGGAAGAGGATGCCCTCTTCGACCTGGCCCAGGCGCTGGACACGGCGGCGGGGACACGGCGGGGGCGGCGGGCGCTGGATTACCAGGCCGCCGAGCGGGCCCGGGAATACCTCCACGGCGCCGTCGAGCGCCCGGTGACCCTGGATGACCTGTCCATCGCCAGTGGCCGTGACCGCTGGAGCCTGTCCAGGGACTTCCGTGCCCTCTACGGCACCAGCCCCTATCGTTACCTGACCCTGCGCCGTCTCGACCACTGCCGCCGCCTGATGCTGGCCGGGCACGCGCTGGTCGATGCGGCGGTCATGGCCGGCTTCTCCGACCAGAGCCATATGACCCGCCGCTTCACCCAGACCTACGGCATTGCCCCGGCACAGTGGCTGCGCATGTTGGGTGCCCGCCATTGACCGCGCGGGCGAAAGCTGCACGATCGTTCAAGCCAGCCGGCGCCGTCGATCGCTAGCCTGGGCTCCTTTCGAAGGAGACCCTCATGAGCGACCCACACAACACACCCAGGCACCCGGCCATCAACTTCGCCGACAAGCTGTCCCGGCTCGACGAACACTGGTCGCCGCGGGTGATCGCCGAGATGAACGACTACCAGTTCAAGGTGGTGAAACTGCACGGCGAATTCGTCTGGCACAGCCACGCGCACACCGACGAAACCTTCATCGTGCTCGCTGGCAGGTTGCGCATCGATTTGCGCGACGCTCACGTGCTGCTGCACGCGGGGGAGCTGTATGTGGTGCCCCGGGGCGTCGAGCACAGGCCCTGTGCTGAGCAAGAAGTGAAGCTGCTGCTCATCGAGCCGCGCGGTGTGCTGAACACCGGCGACGAACGCAATGAGCGCACGGCCCGCAACGACGTCTGGCTCTGAGCGCACACCTGCCGACGCGGCAACGCGTTGCCCGGCCCGAGCATGCGCCGCTCGGGCCGGGGCCGCCTGACCCAAACCCCTAGGGGCGCCTAGGGGAATCCCCGATTTCCGAGCGCCCCGGCCGGGCCTATCGTTGCGCCCATCGGAATTCGCTCGGGAACGTCACTGTGCTGGCTTATTGCATCCTCTGGTTGGGCCTCGTCATCGGTGGCGCCGGTAGCGCGCTGGACATGCCGTGGGTGAGTGGCTCCGGCCTGCTGCTGGCGGCCGCCGCGGCACTGTTGCTGCGGCCAAGGACCGAGCCGGTCGCGCCGGTTCAGGCCGTCGAGGCCGGCAACGATCCCGTCCCACTGGATTGCAAGCCGCTGCTGGTGGCGGTACTGCCCGCCTGGAACCAGAACCTGGGCCAGGTGCGGCAATTGCTCTCGCGCAATGTCGGCCAGTTGTTCGAGCGTTTCGCCGGCCTGGGCCAGCGCCTGGATGCGACCCTGGAGCGCTCGGAGCGGGTGATCGGTCATGACGGCATGGGCGAGAGCCTGCGCCAGGCCCAGCGGCGGCTGGACGAGGTGACCACGGCGTTCCATGGCGCCAGCGTGCGCAAGAACGAGCTGCTCGGCACCATCGGCCACCTCGGCGCCTATGCCAGCGAACTGCAGGGCATGTCCAAGCACGTGCAGGACATCGCCAGCCAGACCAACCTGCTGGCGCTCAACGCCGCCATCGAGGCGGCGCGGGCCGGCGAATACGGGCGTGGCTTCTCGGTGGTCGCCGACGAAGTGCGCAAGCTCTCCAGCCTGTCCGCGGAAACCGGCCAGCGCATGGTCGGCAAGGTCGGCGAGATCAACAGCGCGATCCGCTCCACGGTGACCGCCGCCGAAGAACTGTCGGGCAGCGAGGAAAGCAACCTGCGCTACCTGGACGAGGTGGCCGGGGAAATCATGCGCGGCCTGGGCGACAACCTGGAGGCGCTGTCCGCCTCCTCGCGGGAGTTGCAGCAGGAAACCCGGGCCACCCAGGGCGACATCCAGGAAATCATCGTCAGCCTGCAGTTCCAGGATCGCTCCGACCAGATGCTCGATCACCTGCAGGGCGACATGAGCCGGCTGGAAGAGGCGCTGCAGCGCGACGATCCGGCGCCGCTGGGCAATCCCCAGCAGTGGCTCGGCGAGCTGCGCCGCCAGTTCACCACCGACGAGGAACGCAACGCCCAGGCGAGCGGTTCGCGCCAGCAACCCAGCGCCAGCGACATCACCTTTTTCTGAGCCCTACAGCGGAGCCCTACCATGGCCAAGACCATCCTGATCGTCGACGATTCCTCGTCCATGCGCCAACTGGTGAAGATGACCCTGTCCGGGGCCGGCCACCAGGTCATCGAGGCGGTGGACGGGCGCGATGCGCTGAGCAAGCTCAACGGGCAGAAGATCAACCTGATCATCAGCGACGTGAACATGCCCAACCTCGACGGCATCGGCCTGCTCAAGGAAATCAAGGCGCGCAACGACTATCGTTTCACGCCCGTCGTCATGCTCACCACCGAGAGCGAGCAGGGCAAGAAGGCCGAAGGCCAGGCCGCCGGCGCCAAGGCCTGGATCGTCAAACCCTTCCAGCCGCAGCAGTTGCTCGCGGCCGTCGACAAGCTGGTCGGCTGAGATGTTCCGCCTGGATCACGACAGCAGCACCCGACCCGCGCGGATGGCCATCGTCGGCAACCTGACCATCTACGAGGTGCGCGACGCGCATGCCGCGCTGCTGGCGCTGCTCGAGGCGGAGGAACGGGTTCCCGCCTGGCACCTCGATCTCGCCGCTGTGGAAGAAATCGACAGTGCCGGTGCGCAATTGCTGCTGGCCCTGCACAAGCACCTGCAGCAGCGCGGCGTCCAGTTCGCGGTGCATGGCCACGCTGCCGCCGCCGAGGAGCTGTTCGAGCTGCTCCACCTCCACGCCCTGCTGCCTGGCGAACGCCAGGTGCCGGCCTGAACCCGCGAGGAGACCGCGATGCTCGATGGTGAACAATGGCGCCAGCTGCTGCTGGGGTTTATCGAGGAAGCCGGCGACCTGACCCGCCAGGCCGAGGAATACCTGCTGCGCCTCGACCAGCAGCCGACCGACGCCGAGGCGATCAACGGGCTGTTCCGCGCCATGCACACGCTCAAGGGCTCGGCCGGGCTGTTTTCCCTGGGCCCGCTGGTGAGTTTCACCCACCACCTGGAAAACCTGCTGATGGCCGTGCGCGATGGCCAGCGCAGCCTCGACCCGATGCTGATTTCGGTGCTGTTGCGCTGCCTGGATGAAATCGGCTCGATGGTCGGCCTGATCGACAGCGAGAGCGGCGAGCTGCCGGTGGACGAGCAGCACCAGGCCCAGCTTCTGGCCCAGCTTGGCGCCCAGCCGGCGCCGGCCAGCGGAACGATCGCGCTGCAGGCGCTCGAGGCCGCTGGCCCGGCCGTGGCGACCAGGGCCTGTGCCTCCCGTGGCGCCCTGGAGCGCTGCCGCAGCTGCGACAAGGACGGCGCCTGGCATATTTCCCTGCGCTGCGACCGCGATCTGCTGCGCAACGGTTTCGACCCGGCGGCCTTCATCCGCTACCTGGGTCGCCTGGGCGACATCCTCAACCTGGCGCTGATCGACGATGCCCTGCCGGCGTTCGCCGCGCTCGATCCGGAGAGCTGCTACCTGGGCCTGGAGATCGACCTGTGCAGCGAGGCGAGCAAGAGCGAGATCGAGGACGTCTTCGAGTTCATCCGCGACTTCTGCAGCCTGCGTATCCTGCCGCCGAACAGCGCGCTGGACGATTACCTGCGGCTGATCCAGGAATTGCCGGAAAGCGATGCGCGCATCGGCAGCATCCTCATCGCCAGCGGCCTGCTCACCGAATACGAACTGCAGCAGGGCCTGGCCCTGCAGGCCCGGGCGCCGCAATTGCGCCCGGCGCTCGGCGCGGTGCTGGTGGAAGAGGGCATCGTCGCCCCGCAGGCGGTGAACGCGGCCCTGGCCAAGCAGCAGTCGGCGCGCGAACGGCGCAGCCAGGAAAGCAGCCAGATTCGCGTCGCCGCGCACAAGCTCGACGAACTCATCAACCTGGTCGGCGAACTGGTGATCAGCGCCGCCGGCGCCCAGTTGCAGGCCCAGGCCCACGGCAACGCCGCCTGCCTGGAAAGCGCGCAATCGGTCAACCAGTACGTCGAGCAGATCCGCGAGGTCGCGCTCAAGCTGCGCATGATCGAGATCGGCGACACCTTCAACCGCTTCCACCGCGTGGTGCGCGACGTCAGCCAGCAACTGAACAAGAACATCCGCCTGGACATCCGCGGCGCCGACACCGACCTGGACAAATCGGTGATCGACCGCCTGGCCGACCCGCTGACCCACCTGGTGCGCAACGCCATCGACCACGGCATCGAGTCGGCCGAGCAGCGCCTGGCCGTCGGCAAGCCCGCCGAAGGCCGGCTGTCGCTGAACGCCTACCACGAGTCCGGGATGATCGTCATCGAGGTCAGCGACGACGGCCATGGCCTGAATACCGCGCGCATCCGCCAGAAGGCCATCGAACGCGGGCTGATCGACGCCCAGGCCAACCTGTCCGACGACGACGTGCACATGCTGATCTTCGCCGCGGGCTTTTCCACCGCCGACGCGGTGTCCGACCTGTCCGGTCGCGGCGTCGGCATGGACGTGGTGCGCAGCGCCATCGACGCTTTGCGCGGCAGCATCGAGATCGACTCGCGACCCGGCCAGGGCAGCACCTTCCGCATCCGCCTGCCGCTGACCCTGGCGATCATCGACGGCTTCCAGGTCAGCCTGGGCGACGAGCACTTCGTGGTGCCGCTGGACATGGTCACCGAATGCCTGGAGCTGGACGACACGCCGCTGGCCGAAGGCGCCTATGGCTGCCTCGAATTGCGTGGCCGGCCGCTGCCGTGCATCGACCTGGCCGCGCACTTCGGCCTGCCCGGCACCCGCGGCGGGCGGCGCAACGTGGTGGTGGTCAACATCGGGCGGCAGCAGGCCGGCCTGATCGTCGACCGCCTGCATGGCGAGCTGCAGACCGTGATCAAGCCGCTCGGCCTGTTGTTCCAGCACCTGCAGGGCATTGGCGGGTCGACCATCCTCGGCTCCGGGCAGATCGCCCTGATCCTCGACATCGCCAGCCTGTTCCGTCATTTGCAACATAGCGTCGAGCCCGACTCGCGCTCCACCCAGCCGCGCCCGGAATCGGTCGGCGCGTAGGAGAACCACCATGCAATTCGTCCGTAACATGAAGATCGGCGTCCGCCTGATCGCCGGCTTTACCCTGGTGGTGATCCTGACCGCGCTGGTCGGGGCCCTGGGCATCTTCAACCTGTCCAAGGTCAACGCCTTGTCCGACCGCATGTACGAGCGCGAGATGATGGCCCTCGATCGCATGCAGAACGCCAACCTGGATCTGGTGTACGCCGGGCGCCACCTGCGCAGCGCACTGCTGGCCACCTCGCTGGCGGAGCGCGAGACCACGCTGGCCCAGGTGGGGCAGGCGATCAAGTCGATGCACGAGCACCTGGAACAGGCGCGGCCGAGCTTCGTCACGGCGGAAGCCAGGGCGCAACTGGATACCCTCGACCGCGAGCTGGCCGACTACGAGGCCATCGTCGCCAGGGTAGTGGAACTGAACAAGGCCAGCGACCTGGCCGAGGCCAGCGAGTTCAGCGCCCTGATGCCGCAACTGCGGGAGAATGGCAACGCCGCCGACCACACCATCGGCAGCCTGGTCGAGCAGAAGAAGCTGCGCGCCAAGGAGGCCAACCAGGACATCACCAGCATCTACCTCGATTCGCGGCTGCAGATGATCGTGCTGGTGCTGGTCGCGGCCGTACTCGGGTTCGCCATCGGCATCTTCGTCACCCGCAGCATCACCCGCCCGCTGAACCGCGCGGTGGTCGCCGCCAACGGCCTGGCCGAAGGCGACCTGAGCGTGCAGGTGGAGGCCGACAGCCGCGACGAGACCGGCCAGTTGCTGGCCTCGATGCAGCACATGACCGAACGCCTGCGCAGTGTCATGGGCGACGTGCGCAGCGCCGCCGACTCGCTGTCCTCGGCGTCCGAGGAGGTCAGCGCCACTTCGCAGTCGCTGAGCCAGGCCGCCACCGAGCAGGCCGCCAGCGTCGAGGAAACCAGCGCCTCGGTGGAGCAGATGTCCGCCTCCATCGCGCAGAACACCGAGAGCGCCCAGGTCACCGACGGCATCGCCGGCAAGGCCGCCGGCGATGCGGTGCAGGGCGGGCGCGCGGTGCGCGAGATGGTCCAGGCGATGAAACAGATCGCCGACAAGATCGGCATCATCGACGACATCGCCTACCAGACCAACCTGCTGGCCTTGAACGCCGCCATCGAGGCCGCCCGCGCCGGCGACCACGGCAAGGGTTTCGCGGTGGTCGCCGCGGAAGTGCGCAAGCTGGCCGAGCGCAGCCAGGTGGCGGCCCAGGAGATCGGCGGGGTGGCGGGCAGCAGCGTGCAACTGGCCGAGCAGGCCGGGCGCCTGCTCGACGAGATCGTGCCGAACATCCAGAAGACCTCGGACCTGGTGCAGGAAATCACCGCCGCGTCCCAGGAGCAGTCCAGCGGCGCGGCGCAGATCAACATCGCCATGAGCCAGATGAACCAGATCACCCAGCAGAACGCCTCGGCCTCCGAGGAACTGGCGGCCACTGCCGAGGAAATGAACGCCCAGGCCAGCCAGTTGCAGGAACTGATCGGTTATTTCCGCCTCGATGCCGCGCTCGCTCCCGGCAAGAGCACGCGCCGCGACAAGCCGGTGCTGGTCCGCGAGTTGCGCCGCGCCGACCGCAAGGGGCCGCCGGCACTGCTCGACGAAGGCCAATTCGTCAGTTTCAACTAACCCAGGAGGCTGCGATGAACAGTGCCCAAGCCCTGGTCCCGAGCGTTCCCCGGAACAGCGTCCAGCATCTGTCGTTTCGTGTGCGCGAGGCGCGTTACGCGCTGCCCATCGAGCTGGTGCGGGAGATCATCGAGTATGGCCAGGTCACCCAGGTGCCGATGATGCCGGGCTTCATCCACGGGGTGATCAACCTGCGTGGCAACGTGGTGCCGGTGCTCGACCTGGCGGCGCGCTTCGGCCTGTCCCTGAGCGTGCCGAACAAGCGCACCTGCATCGTCATCATCGAACTGCGCCTGGACGAACAGGAGCAGCGCATCGGCCTGGTGGTCGATGCGGTGGACGCGGTGCTCGACATCGACAACGACCAGGTCGAACCGGCGCCGCCGTTCGGCGCCGGCATCAACACCGACTTCATCGCCGGCATGGCCCGCGACGCGCGCGGTTTCACCATCGTGCTGGACGTGCGCCGGGTGCTGTCGCTCGACGATATCCGCCAGATCAGCCTTGCCCGGCAGGTCGATTGATGGCGGCTGGCGAACTGCCCAAGATCAGCGACGAGGATTTTCGCCGACTGCAGAAGCTGATGCTGGACGTATCCGGCATCCACATGGCCGACCAGAAGCGCACGCTGATGGCCGGCCGCCTGATGTGCCGCCTGCGGGCGCTGAATCTGGACAACTACGGCGATTACCTGAAGCTGATCTGCGACCCGGCCGAGCGCGAAGAACGGCGCACGGTGATCGACCTGCTGACCACCAACGAGACCTACTTCTTCCGCGAACCGCAGCACTTCACGGTGCTGGCCGAATGGGCCAGCCGCCAGCGCAAGCCGGTGCACCTGTGGAGCGCCGCCAGTTCGTCCGGCCAGGAAGCCTTCAGTATGGCCATGACCCTGGCCGAGCACGCGCCCACCCAGGACTGGTCGATATTCGCCAGCGACCTCAGTCGCCGCGTGCTGGACAGGGCGCGTCTGGCCACCTACCCCCTCGAGCAGGCCGAGCATTTTCCGCCCGGCTGGCTCAAGCGCCATTGCCTGCGTGGCGTCGAAGAGAGCGCCGGCCTGCTGCGCATGAACCAGGCGCTGCGCCACCGGGTGGCCTTCGCCGAAATCAACCTGACCCGGCCGCTGCCGCGCGAGGTCGGGCCGTTCGACGTGATCTTCCTGCGCAACGTGCTGATCTACTTCGGCGCCGCAGAGAAGCGCGCCATCGCCGCGCGCCTGGTGGAGCGGCTCAAGCCGGGCGGCCTGCTGTTCATCGGCCATGCCGAGAGCGTGCATGGCTTCGGCCTGCCCCTGCGCGGCGTGCGCCCCTCGGTGTTCGAACGGCAATGAAGGAGTGTTCCATGATCAAGGTCTTCATCGTCGATGATTCGGCGCTGGTGCGCCAGGTGCTCACCGCCTGCCTGGACAGCCACCCGGGCATCCGCGTGATCGGTCAGGCCGCCGACCCCCTGTTCGCCCTGGAGAAGATGAACCGCAACTGGCCCGACGTGCTGGTGCTCGACGTGGAAATGCCGCGCATGGATGGCATCACCTTCCTGCGCAAGATCATGGCCGAGCGGCCGACGCCGGCGATCATCTGTTCGACGCTCACCGAGGCCGGCGCCGCGGTGACCCTGGAGGCCCTGGCCGCCGGGGCCGTGGGCGTGTTCACCAAGGCCCGGCTGGGGCTCAAGGACAGCCTGCAGCAGCTGTCCGGCGACCTCATCCGGCAGATCGAGACCGCCGCGCGCAGCCAGCCCCACGCCATGCCGCGCAAGACGCAGAGCACCGGCGCGGTTGCCGCGCCGGCCGAACCGGCGCCCGCCAGGCACCTGAGCACGACCGACCGCGTGGTGGCCCTGGGCACCTCGACCGGCGGTACCCAGGCGCTGGAAGTGGTGCTGCGCCAGTTGCCGGTGGACTGTCCCGGCATCGTCGTCGTCCAGCACATGCCGGAGAAGTTCACCGCCACCTTCGCCCAGCGCCTCGACGGCGTCTGCGCCATCGACGTGCGCGAGGCCAGGCACATGGATCGGGTACGCCCGGGACTGGCGCTGATCGCCCCCGGCGGCAAGCACATGCAGCTCAAGCGCAGCGGCGCCCAGTATTTCGTCGAAGTGATCGACGGCCCGCCGGTGAACCGCCACAAACCCTCGGTGGACGTGCTGTTCCGCTCCGTGGCCCGGCACGCGGGACACAACGCCCTGGGTGTGATCATGACCGGCATGGGCGATGACGGCGCCCGCGGCCTGCTGGCCATGCGCGAGGCCGGCGCCCGCACCGTGGCCCAGGACGAAGCCAGTTGCGTGGTCTTCGGCATGCCCAGGGAAGCCATCAAGCTTGGGGCCGCGCAGCGTTGCGAGGCGCTGTCCGGCATGGCCGGGCTGATCACCCAGTTCGCCGCCGATCCCGGCGCTGCAACGTCCAGGGATAGTGCCTGATGCCAGTCGGTTGAGCGTTTGCCCCGCAAAGTGGCCCCCTGTGGGAGCCGCGGCCTCGCGGCGAATCGTGGCCATACCGCGATTTCTGCAGCATGGCCACCCTCGCCTCGCGCCGAGGTCGACGCTCCTACGCGGGCGGCGGTCGGTATCAGGGGCAGTGTCCAGCTGTCGCACTGAGGTCCATTGTCCGGGCACAAATAAGACGAACCTTCCTGTGGCCCGGCACTGTCTAGACTCTCAAGGACCGTCAGGCCTGGCCATCGTCGAACAGCGGACGCGAGCCTGCACTGCCTCCTAGGAGCCTGTGATGAACGAGTGTGCACCATGAGTTGCCGTCTGTTGCTTGCCGACGACCATGCCCTGATCCGGGTCGGCGTGCGGGCCATGATCGGTGATCTGCCTGGCTACGAAGTCGTCGGGGAGGCCGAGGACGGCCGCCAGGCGGTCGAGCTGGCGCAGCAGCTGCAACCGGATATCATCCTGCTCGACGTGTCGATGAACGGCATAGGCGGTATCGAGGCGCTGCAGCAACTGGCGGATGTCGCGCCCCGCGCCAGGGTGTTGATGCTGTCCATGCACACCGACGCCAAGGTGGTCTTCGCCGCGTTGCAGAAAGGCGCCTACGGCTACCTGCTCAAGGATGCGGCCATGGCCGAATTGCATATCGCCCTGCGCGCGGTGGGGCTCGGCCAGCGCTACCTCAGCTCGGCCATCGCCCAGCCGGTGATCGAGCAGGCGTTGTCACGCGCCTCCAGTCCCGTGGTCGTGGAAGAGGTGCTGACTCAGCGCCAGGTGGAGATCCTGCGGCTGATCACCCGCGGCGTTTCCTCGCGCCGTATCGCCCAGGGGCTGGGCTTGAGCGTGAAGACGGTAGAGGCCCATCGGGCGCAGATCATGAAGCGGCTGAACATCCACGATGTACCGGGACTGGTGCTCTACGCCCTGCGCGAGGGGATCATCGACCGCGACGACTAGCCGGCGGCCAGTCGCCAGGGCGGGATCAGAACGCCGGGACCACGGCGCCCTTGTATTTCTCCAGGATGAAGGCTTTCACCTCGTCGCTGTGCAGGGCCTTGGCCAGCTTCTGGATGGCGTCGCTGTCCTTGTTGTCGTCACGGGCCACCAGGATGTTGACGTAAGGCGAGTCGCTGCCTTCGATGATCAGGGCGTCCTCGGTCGGGTTGAGCTTGGCTTCCAGGGCGTAGTTGGTGTTGATCAGCGCCAGGTCGACCTGGGTCAGCACCCGCGGCAGGGTGGCGGCTTCCAGTTCACGCACCTTGATGCCCTTCGGGTTCTCGGCGATGTCCTTCGGCGTGGAGAGGATGTTGCTGGCGTCCTTGAGGGTGATCACGCCGGCTTTCTGCAGCAGCAGCAGGGCACGGCCGCCATTGGTGGCGTCATTGGGGATGACCACGTTGGCGCCCTGGGGCAGCTCGTCCAGGCTCTTGAGCTTGCTCGAGTAGGCGCCGAAGGGCTCGACGTGGACACCGGCGACGCTGACCAGGGTGGTGCCGCGGCTCTTGTTGAACTCGTCCAGGTATGGCTGGTGCTGGAAGAAGTTGGCGTCCAGGCGCTTCTCGGCGACCTGCACGTTGGGCTGCACATAGTCGGTGAAGACCTTCACGTCCAGCTCCACCCCTTCCTTGGCCAGGGTCGGCTTGATGAACTCGAGGATCTCCGCGTGCGGCACCGCGGTGGCGGCGACGCTCAGGGTTTCGGCCTGGGCGGCGCTGGAGAAGGCCGCGACGACGGCCAGGGCAGTGAGCAGTTTTTTCATCGTTTGACTCCCTTTTGAGATGAGGCGGCGTGGCGGCGGTATGCCGGTCGCCGGCGTTCTACTTACGTGAGAAATGCACCACCAGCCGGTCGCCGATGGTTTGCAGAATTTGTACGAGCACCACCAGCAGCGCTACGGTCACGAACATCACGTCCGGCTGATAACGCTGATAGCCGTAACGCACCGCCAGGTCGCCCAGGCCGCCGCCACCGATCAGGCCGCTCATCGCGGTGTAGGACACCAGGGTGATGGCCGTGACGGTGACGGCCGCCAGAATGCCCGGCAGGGCTTCGGGCAACAGGGCGTTGAAGATGATCTGTCGGGTGCTGGCGCCCATCGCCTGGGTCGCTTCGATGATGCCGCGGTCGACCTCGCGCAGTGCGGTTTCCACCAGGCGTGCGAAGAACGGCGTGGCACCGACTACCAGTGGCGGAATGGCGCCCGCAACCCCCAGCGATGTGCCGGTGATCAGCACCGTGACCGGGATCAGCAGGATCAGCAGGATCACGAAGGGCACCGAACGCAGGATGTTCACCAACAGCGAGACCACCGCATAGAGTCCCTTCTGTTCGAACATCTGCCGCGGGCCGGTGAGGAACAGCAGCACGCCGAGGGGCAGGCCGAACAGCACGGTGAACAACATGGAGCCACCGAGCATGTTCAGGGTATCGAGGCTGGCCTGCCAGATTTCCAGCCAGTCGACGTTGGGCAGTAAGGTTTCCATCAGCGCAGAACCTCCAGGTGCACGTCGGCCGCTTCGAAGCGGGCCAGGGCCGCGTCGATATCACCGCCGCTCAGTGCCAGGGTCAGTTGCCCGTAGGGCGTGTCCTTGATGCGATCGATACGCCCGGCGAGGATGCTGTAGTCGATGCCGGTCTCGCGGGCGATCTGGCCGAGCATCGGCGAATAGGTGGCCTCGCCCTGGAAGGTCAGGCGCAGGATGCGGCCCTGGACATGGGCGAAGTCGTCGCGCTGTTCGTTTTCGTCCACCTGCTCGGCCTCCATCACGAAGCGCCGCGTGGTGGGGTGCTGCGGGTGCAGGAAGACATCGGCCACCGGGCCCTGCTCGACGATCACGCCGGCATCCATGACCGCGACGCGGTCGCAGACGCGGCGGATGACGTCCATCTCGTGGGTGATCAGGACGATGGTCAGGCCCAGCTCGCGGTTGATCTCGGCCAGCAGCTGCAGCACCGAGGCGGTGGTCTGCGGATCGAGGGCGCTGGTGGCTTCGTCGCAGAGCAGAATCTTCGGCCGGGTCGCCAGGGCGCGGGCGATGCCCACGCGCTGCTTCTGCCCGCCGGACAGCTGGGCCGGGTACTTGTTGGCGTGATCCGCGAGGCCGACGCGCTCGAGCAGTTCGGCGACCCGCTGTTCGATCCGCTGGGACGGCACGCCTGCGAGCTTCAGCGGCATGCCGACATTGGCCGCGACGGTTTTCGACGACAACAGGTTGAAGTGCTGGAAGATCATCCCGGCCTGCTGGCGGAACTGGCGCAGGCCGTCGGCGGCGAGGGCGGTCACGTCGACCTCGTCGATGCGGATCGTGCCGCCGGAAGGCTCTTCCAGGCGGTTGATCAAACGCAGCAGCGTGCTCTTGCCGGCACCGGAATGGCCGATGATGCCGAATACTTCGCCACGGGCGATGTGCAGGTCGCAGGGGTGCAGGGCGGGGATATCGTGGCCACTGACGCGGTACGCCTTGTGAACCTGGTGGAAGTCGATCACGCGTTAAACCTTTTGGGCTTGTGATGTGCCGGGTAGGCATAAGGATGGCTAGCAGGCCGTTGAAAAAACTACCTCGGCTTTGGCTTCCTGCGTCGCTCTACCTCCTGCATCCATGCAGTCGTGCGTTGCCATCGCGGCGTTAAAAACAGGCTCGTGTGCGAGTCCAATCAAAATGCTCATTTACAACGCGTAAACTCCGCTTTCTCGCCTGTTTTTGCGGGGCCGCCATCGGTATTGCGCTAGCTGCCTCGGCAACGTTTTTCAACGGCCGGCTAGTCTACCCGGCGCTGCTTAGGCCTCAAAAATCTTTGTAGGCCTATATTTATAGCCAAACAGCCTAGTACGGCCCGGAGAGCGCGGTGCGCTTCGCCTGCTGCAGCCGGTCGGCTTAATGGCCTCTGGGGCTCAGCACCAGTCGTGGCACCTGGACCGGCCGGAGCGCATGGCTGAGGCGCGCGGCGAAGCTCGGGTCGCGCTGGGCGATACGGGCTTCGAGCAACGCGGTGACCCGGCGCAGATCCTGGGCGCTGCGCACTTCTATATGCACGGCGCAATCGAAGGCCACCACGTCGGCGGCGGCATTGTCGAGCTGTTCGAACAGGGCCGCTTCGTCCCGGGTGTCGAGCATCGGCAGGCTGATGGTGCTGCTGGCGGCTGCCGGGTCGATCAGCCGCGCCCGGGGTACGCTGGCGGTGACTGCCGCATCGTCATCATCCCGATTGCGGGTCGCGGCAGCCTGGGCTTCGGCGGCCTGGCGCAGCAGGCGCAACTGCTCGCGGCGTGCCGCCTGGGCCTGTTCGCCAGCCTGGCGAGCCTGTTCGACCGCGCTCAGCTCGGCCTCACGGGCCTTGCCGATGGCGCCGTCCAGCCCGGTGGTCAGGGCCGGGGCCTTGGGCATCAGGGTGCGGGCATGGCCGAGGGAGGTGGCGGCCTTGTCCAGATCGCCGGTTTCCAGGGCTTTCTGCCCTTCCTGCAGGTAGGCTTCGGCCAGGCGGCGCTGGGCGTGCAGCAGCTGGCTCGCCTCGCCGTCACTGCTGCGCAGGGCCTCGAGCTGGGCTTCGGCTTCGCCCAGCTCGCCGTTGGCCAGGCTGGCGTCGAAGCGTTCCTGGGCACTTGGCGCGACCGCCACGGCAGCCGGAGCCGGTTCGGCTTGCTGGCGGCTCTGGCAGCCCAGCATCAGCAGAAACAGGGCGGCCAGGGTGGCACAGCGTATAGGGGACGACGTCATGGCTGCGAGTCTCGGTTTGTGCAAAAAACACGCAATTCTACACGCTGCCGGGCGAGCGACCAAATACCACGGGACCAGGCTTTGTAGTGTTCACCCGTAGGGTGGGTGAGCGACGCCATGCTGCGCTATTGCAGGGACTTCGATTCTGGCGCGTCGCGTAACCCACCAGGCGATAAGCGGCGTTGCACCAATGGTGGGTTACGGCGCGACGGAAACCGCGCGGGATGTCAGCCCGTGACAGGCGCCTCACCCACCCTACGGTTCTGTTTTTAACGCAGCCAACCCTAGGCCTGACGGCGCGGCAGGGCGAAGCTGAGCAGGAACAGGCTGGCGGCCGCCACGACGATGGACGGACCGGCCGGGGTGTCCTGCAGCCAGGACAGGCTGAGTCCGCAGCAGACCGCGACGATGCCCAGCAGGCTGGCGCCGAAGGCCATCTGTTCCGGGGTGCGCGCATGCCGTTGCGCGGCCGCCGCCGGAATGATCAGCAGCGAGGTGATCAGCAGCACGCCGACGATCTTCATGGCCACGGCGATGACGATGGCGATCAGCAGCATCAGGCCGAGACGGATGGCCGCCACGGGCAAGCCCTCGACCCTGGCCAGCTCCTCGTGCACGGTGATCGCCAGCAGCGGACGCCACATCACCAGCAGCAGGAGCAGCACCAGGGCGCTGCCGCCGAGGATCCAGGCCAGGTCGCCGGGGCTGACCGCCAGCAGGTCGCCGAACAGGTAGCCCATCAGGTCGATGCGCACTTCCTTCATGAAGCTCAGCACCACCAGCCCCAGCGACAGGGTGCTGTGGGCGAGAATCCCGAGCAGGGTATCGGAGGCCAGCGGCTGGCGGCTCTGCAGGGTGACCAGCAGGATCGCCAGCAGTACGCAGCCGACGGTGACGGCGAAGGTCGGGCTGACGTCCAGCATCAGGCCCAGGGCCACGCCGAGCAGCGCGGCGTGGGACAGGGTGTCGCCAAAATAGGCCATGCGCCGCCAGACCACGAAGGACCCCAGCGGCCCGGCGACCAGGGCCAGGGCCAGGCCGGCGAGCAGGGCGTTGAGCAGGAAATCAGCCATGCTTGCAGCCATCTCCGTGTACGTGCGGGCGCAGCGGACCCTTGATGGTCAGGCCGGGCGCCTCGCTGACCACGCTGCCGTGCAGGTCGTGCTCATGGTCGTGGTGGTGGTGATAGACCGCCAGGCTCTGCGCGTCCTGACCGAACAGCTCGACGAAGGCCGGATCGAAGCTGACCTGCTCCGGGTGGCCCGAGCAGCACACGTGGCGGTTCAGGCACACCACCTGGTCGGTGGTGCTCATCACCAGGTGCAGGTCGTGGGAGACCATCAGCACGCCGCAGCCATAGCGGTCGCGCAGGCGGGTGATCAGGCGGTACAGCTCGGCCTGGCCGGCCACGTCGACGCCCTGCACCGGCTCGTCGAGCACCAGCAGTTCGGGTTGGCGCAGCAGGGCGCGGGCCAGCAGTACCCGCTGCAGCTCGCCGCCGGAGACGCTCTGCAGGGGGCTGTCGATCACCTGGCTGGCGCCGACCTCGGCCAGCGCCGCCTGCGCCCGGACGCGGTCGACGCCAGGGACCAGGCGCAGGAAACGCAGCACGCTGAGCGGCAGGGTGGGGTCCACGTGCAGCTTTTGCGGCATGTAGCCGATGCGTAGCCGCGGTTTGCGCCAGACGCTGCCGCTGTCCTGCCTGAGCAGGCCGAGCACGGCGCGCACCAGGGTGGTCTTGCCGGCGCCGTTGGGGCCGATCAGGGTGACGATCTCGGCCGGGCGGATGGTCAGGCGCACGCCATCGAGCACCGTCTGTCCGGCAAAGCCGACGCTCACGCCGTCGAGGCGCACCAGGGCGTCGCTCATTGGCCGCCCTGGCAGCCCGCGCACAGGCCGACGACTTCCACGGTCTGGCTTTCGACGTTGAAGCCGACACCCTTGGCGCTGCTGACGATGGCGTCGCTGATCGACGGCTGCTCCAGCTCGACCGCCGCGTGGCACTTGCGGCAGATCAGGAACTGGCCCTGGTGCGCGTGTTCCGGGTGGCTGCAGCCGACGAAGGCGTTGAGCGAGGCGATGCGGTGCACCAGGCCGTTTTCCAGGAGGAAATCCAGGGCGCGGTAGACGGTCGGCGGCGCCGCACGGCGGCCGTCCTCTTCGCTGAGCACGCCGAGAATGTCATAGGCCCCCAGTGGCTTGTGGCTCTGCCAGACCAGCTCCAGCACGCGCTTGCGCAGGGCGGTCAGGCGCAGGCCCTGGCGGGCGCAGATGGCCTCGGCTTCGGCCAGGGCATGGCTGACACAATGGGAGTGGTCGTGGGGACGCGAGGCCAGGGGCGTCTCGACGTTGACGGGTTTGTACATGGCGGGAGCCTCGAAGCGTAGGACGTTATTCTATTACGCTTCTGCTGCGGGTTGATAGAAGCCGCAATGGAGCGGACGTCTGCTGAAGGAAATGTTATTTTATTGCTCCTTTGTGCCATCCGAATGAATTCATTGCCCATGTTGCCGCGTTTCCGTTCTCTGTCCTCGATCATTCTGTCTGTTTGCCTGAGCTTGGCCACGCTGGGGAGCGCCCAGGCCGAGGTCCGTGTGCTCACCAGCATCAAGCCGTTGCAGTTGATCGCCGCCGCCGTGCAGGCCGGTGTCGGCGAGCCGGAAGTCCTTCTGCCGCCGGGCGCATCGCCGCACCATTACGCCCTGCGGCCTTCCGACATGCGTCGGGTGCAGGACGTCGACCTGCTGTACTGGGTGGGGCCCGACCTGGAAGGGTTCATGGTGCGCGTGCTGGCCGGGCGCGACAGGCCCAGCGTGGCGGTACAGGACTTGCCGGACATGACCCTGCGCCATTTCGGCGAGCAGCATGGCGATGAGCATGAGCATGAGCATGAGCATGAGCATGCCGACGAGCACGATCATGATCACCGCCCGGGCACCCTGGATGCCCACCTGTGGCTGTTGCCGGCCAATGCCTGGGTGATCGCGACACGCATGGCCGCCGATCTGAGCCAGGCGGATCCGGCCAATGCCGCGCGCTACCAGGCCAACCTGCAGGCCTTCGGCCAGCGCCTGGAGAGCCTCGACCCGCGTCTGCAAAGCCGTCTCGCCCCACTGGCGAACAAGCCCTTCTTCGTCTTCCACGAGGCGTTCGACTATTTCGAGGCCGCCTATGGCCTCAGGCACGCCGGGGTGTTCAGCGTCGCCAGCGAGGTGCAGCCGGGCGCCCGTCATGTGGCGGCGATGCGCGAGCGCCTGCAGAACAGCGGGCCGAGCTGCGTATTCAGCGAGCCGCCGCTGCGCCCGCGGCTGGCCGAGACCCTGACCGCCGGTCTGCCGGTGACCTTGGCGGAGCTGGACTCCATGGGCGCGGCGGTGCCCGTGGATGCCTCGGGGTACGAAGCCTTGCTGGAAGGCCTGGCCGACGGCCTGAGCGAGTGCCTGGGCAAGCTGTAGGGCCGTGGTGTTGCGAGCGTAGGAGCCCCGCCCCCGGGGCGATACGATGGCGGGCATCCAGCTATCTCGCGGTACGGCCGCGATTCGCTGCGAGGTCGCAGCTCCTACACCCGGTTGACGCCTGGAGAGCGTATTCCATCGAGCCAGTGACGAGCCCGCCTATTGGCTACGCAACCAGGCGTTCACAGCGACGTGCGCCGTGGATCGGCCTGCTGTCTACAGCGCCAGCGGCAGCGGCTGGTCGACCTGCTGGCGCTGTGCCAGGCGGCGCTGGAATTCCTCGGGATCGTGAATCAGCACGGCCTGGCCGGCGAACGCCTCGGCGGCGATCAGTCGCGATAACCAGAAGCGCAGACAGGCGATGCGCAGCATCGCCGGCCACAGCTCGGCCTCATTGGCGCTGAACGGGCGCAATGCCGCGTAGGCGCCGAGCAGCGCCCGTGCCCGGGCGCCGTCGAGGCGGCCCTGCTCGTCCGAGCACCAGTCGTTCACGGCGATCGCCAGGTCATAGAGCATGGGCCCCGAACAGGCGTTGTAGAAGTCGATCACCCCGCTCAGGTGCGGGCCGTCGAACAGGCAGTTGTCGCGGAACAGGTCGGCATGCAGGTTGGCGATGGGCAGTGCGCGGATGCGCGCCCGCAGTGCGCCGACTTCCTCCACTGCCGCGCTCAGCAGGGCGCCGTTGGCCGGCGTCTGGCGGCTTGCCAGTGGCGGCCCCTCCTGCAGCATCCACTCCAGGCCGCGGTCGCTCTTGCGCAGCAAGGGCTGCTCGCGGGTCGCCAGGTGAATGCGCGCCAGCAGGCTGCCGATTTCCTGGCAATGGTGGGCGTTCACCTGGCTGATGTGCTTGCCGCTCAGGCGCGGCTGCAACAGCGCCGGCTTGTCGGCCAGGCTGCGCAGCGCCTCGCCGGTACGGGTGCGCAGGGCATAGGGCACCGGCAGGCCGGCCTCGTGCAGCACGTCGAGCAGTTCGATGAAGAACGGCAGGTCGGCGCTCGGCCCGCGCTCGATCAGGGTGAGGACGAACTCGCCCTGTTCCAGGCTGACGAAGAAGTTGCTGTTCTCGCTGCCGGCGGCGATGCCCTGGAAATCGAGCAGGCGCCCGAGTTCGTAAGGCGCGAGAAAAGCGTCCAGTTGCGGACGTTGCAGCGGGGTGAACACCGACATATCAGGACTGCCTTACCAACGGAAGATTTCCCAGGACGGAATCAGCATGTCCGGCTCATCCGAACGGACGAAATTGCCGTCGCTGCCGTCGGCGCGTACCAGGAAATAGGGTTTGCCGCCCTTGGGCGTGACTTTGATGGCGTAGAGAAAACCGTTGACCCGGTACTCCTCCACGGTACGGTCGCCGTCCTGGCGAATGGTGACGTCCGGATCCGCCGACGGCGCATCGTCGGCCTGGGCAACGAATGGCAGAGCGACCAGCACGCCGAGCAAGATCAAGCGATTGAATGTACCCATGGTAACCTTGTCCCTTTGATATCAATGGTGCGCCCATTCTATCAGGCTGTTGAAAAACTACCTGCTTCGGCAAGTCGGCGTTGAACATGGCCGAAAATGCTCATTTACAGCGCATAAACTGCGCTTTTTCGGTCATTTTCGCCATGTCATGCCGGCCTCGCCCAGGTTTTCAACGGTCTGCTGGCGCCGCCCTCCGCCGAAAAGGTTGATCACGCTCATGAGCCAAGCCCCCCTCGTTCTGGTCGACGGTTCTTCTTACCTGTACCGCGCCTTCCATGCCCTGCCGCCGCTGACCACGTCCAGGGGCCTGCCCACAGGGGCGGTGAAGGGCGTGCTGAACATGCTCAAGAGCCTGCGCAAGCAATACCCGGACAGCCCCTTCGCCGTGGTCTTCGATGCCAAGGGCGGTACCTTCCGCGACGAACTGTTCGCCGAGTACAAGGCCAACCGTCCCGCCATGCCCGACGAACTGCGGGTACAGGTCGAGCCGCTGCACGCCAGCGTGCGCGCCCTCGGCCTGCCGTTGCTGTGCATCGAGGGCGTCGAGGCCGACGACGTGATCGGCACCCTGGCCCGGCAAAGCGCCGCCGATGGCCGCGACGTGGTGATCTCCACCGGCGACAAGGACATGGCGCAACTGGTCTGCCCGCACGTTACGCTGGTCAACACCATGACCGGTAGCGTTTATGACATCGATGGCGTGAAAGCGAAATTCGGTGTCGGCCCTGAGCTGATCATCGATTACCTGGCGCTGATGGGCGACAAGGTCGACAACATTCCCGGCGTGCCCGGTGTCGGCGAGAAGACCGCGCTGGGCCTGCTGGTCGGCGTCGGCGGGGGCCTCGATGTGCTCTACGCCAATCTGGACAAGGTGCCCGCCCTGCCGATTCGCGGCGCCAAGACCCTGCCGGCCAAGCTCGAGGAACACCGCGAGATGGCCTACCTGTCCTATCAGCTGGCGACCATCAAGCTGGATGTGCCGCTGGATCTCGATTGCGCCGGGCTGCAACCCGGCGAGCCCGACGTGCCGGCGCTGATCGCGCTGTACGAGGAGCTCGAATTCAAGGGCTGGCTGGACGAACTGCTGCGCCAGAACAAGGCGGCCGCGGCCAAGGCCAGCAAGGCCGCGTCTGCCGACGATCTGTTCGCCCCGGTCGCCGAGAGCCCCGCCGATGAGCCGATCGAGACGCCAACGGGGGGCCACTACCGGACCGTGCTGGAGCAGGCCGACTTCGATGCGCTGCTGGAACAGCTGCAGCAGGCCGAGCTGATCGCCTTCGACACCGAAACCACCAGCGTCGATGCCCAGCAGGCGCAGCTGGTCGGCCTGTCGTTCGCGGTGAAGGCCGGGGAGGCGGCCTACGTGCCGGTGAGCCATTCCTATATGGGCGTGCCGCAACAGCTGGATCGCGATGCGGTGCTGCGCGCGCTCAAGCCGATCCTCGAAGATCCGGCCAAGGCCAAGGTCGGCCAGCACGCCAAGTACGACATCAACGTGCTGGCCAACGCCCCGACGCCCATCGCCGTGCAGGGCGTGGCCTTCGACACCATGCTCGAATCCTATGTGCTGGACTCGACGGCGACCCGGCATGACATGGACAGCCTGGCGCTCAAGTACCTGGGCCACAGCACCATCCGCTTCGAGGACATCGCCGGCAAGGGCGCCAAGCAGCTGACCTTCGACCAGATCGCCCTGGAACAGGCCGGCCCCTACGCCGCCGAGGATGCCGACGTGACCCTGGCTCTGCACCAGCACCTGTGGGCGCGGCTGGAGGCCGAACCGAGCCTGGCCAGGGTGCTGCGCGAGATCGAGATGCCCCTGGTGCCGGTGCTGGCGCGCATCGAACGCCAGGGCGCGCTGGTCGACGCCAAGCTGCTCGGCGAGCACAGCCAGGAGCTCGGCGAAAAGCTGGTGGCGCTGGAGCGCCAGGCCTTCGATATCGCCGGCGAGGAATTCAACCTCGGCTCGCCCAAGCAGCTCGGCGCGATCCTCTACGAGAAACTCGGCCTGCCGGTGATCAGCAAGACCGCCAAGGGCCAGGCGTCGACCGCCGAAGCGGTACTGGCCGAACTGGCCGAACAGGACTTCGAGCTGCCCAAGGTGCTGATGCAGTACCGTAGCCTGAGCAAGCTCAAGAGCACCTACACCGACCGCCTGCCGGAACAGATCAACCCGCGCACCGGGCGCATCCACACCTCCTACCACCAGGCGGTGACGGCCACCGGGCGCCTGTCCTCCAGCGACCCGAACCTGCAGAACATCCCCATTCGCAGCGCCGAGGGCCGGCGCATCCGCCAGGCCTTCGTCGCCCCCAGGGGCTACAAGCTGCTGGCGGCGGACTATTCGCAGATCGAGTTGCGCATCATGGCCCACCTGGCCCAGGACGAAGGCCTGCTGGAAGCCTTCCGCCACGATCGCGACGTGCACCGCGCCACGGCCGCCGAGGTCATGGGCGTGGAACTGGAAGAGGTGACCCACGAGCAACGGCGCCGCGCCAAGGCCATCAACTTCGGTTTGATCTATGGCATGAGCGCTTTCGGCCTGGCCAAGCAGATCGGCGTCGACCGCAAGCAGTCGCAGGCGTATATCGACCGTTACTTCGCCCGTTACCCCGGGGTGCTGGCCTATATGGAGCGCACCCGTGAGCAGGCGGCGCAGCAGGGCTTCGTGGAGACTCTGTTCGGCCGGCGCCTGTACCTGCCGGAGATCAACGCCAAGAACCAGGCCATGCGCAAGGGCGCCGAGCGCACGGCGATCAACGCGCCGATGCAGGGCACCGCTGCCGACATCATGAAACGCGCCATGGTCGCGGTGGACAGCTGGCTGAGCGAGTCGGGGATCGATGCCAAGGTCATTCTGCAGGTACACGATGAACTGGTGCTGGAAGTGCGCGAGGATCTGGTCGAGCAGGTGCGTGAGCGGATCCGGCCGCTGATGGGCAGTGCCGCCGAGCTGGATGTGCCACTGCTGGTCGAGGTGGGGGTTGGCGATAACTGGGACGAGGCACATTGAGACATGCGTCTCGTTTAGGTCTTATGGGCCTTAATGATTATCAAGTCCTAACAAAGGAATCTAAGGACGGCTGAACTTTGCTTCTGTCCGTCTGGTCAGAGTTTATGAATGGCCCATAAAGCCTTTCGATGCTCCTTTGTTGTGTTAAGTGTTGGCAGACATCTGAGCCCCGCCCTAGCGGTTCAGACCCTTAAACCCCGATCTTCTCCCTCCCCATATGAAGCTCGGGGTTTTTTTTGCCCGCAGAAAAGTGCCAGCCCTGCCCCGGTGGTCTGGCGTTAAGCGAAGTTCCGTAGCCTGGCGTTGAGCGCAGCGAAACCCAGGGCCATTCCTAAGCTCAATGACCACCCGGGTATCGCTGCGCTCAACCACGGGCTACGAAGCGGGCTCGTCCTCTTCTTCCCCGAGCAGGCCCAGCCACTGCCCCAGCACGGCCTGGGCTTCTTCGACGCCCTGGCGCTTGGGCGCCGAGAACAGCTGGATGCTGACGTGGTCGCCCCAGCCCTTGCGGATCTCCTGCTGCACTTTCAACAAGGCATTCTTCGCGGCGCCGAAGGCCAGTTTGTCGGCCTTGGTCAGGAGAATGTGCATGGGCATGCCGCTGGCGCCGGACCAGTCCAGCATCAGGCGGTCGAACTCGGTCAGCGGATGGCGGATGTCCATCATCAGGATCAGGCCGCGCAGGCTTTCCCGGCTGCCCAGGTAGGCTTCCAGGTGTTTCTGCCAGTGCAGCTTGAGCGGGATCGGCACCTTGGCGTAGCCGTAGCCGGGCAGGTCGACCAGGCGGCGCTGGTCATCCAGGCGGAAGAAGTTGAGCAACTGGGTGCGCCCCGGGGTTTTCGAGGTGCGTGCCAGGCTGGCGTGGGTCAGGGTGTTCAACGCGCTGGACTTGCCGGCGTTGGAGCGCCCGGCGAAGGCCACTTCGTGGCCCTGGTCGTCGGGACACTGGTCGACCTTGGCGGCACTGATCAGAAAGGTGGCTTGCTGACACAGGCCGATGACAGGGTTCTTTGCTTGCATCGGGGTATCCGGTGGAGGGCGTGCATCGCGGCAGTTTATCAGGCTGCGGGGCCGCTGACGCGAACGGACTGCCCTGACGCCTTGGCGGCGTTCTCTACAGCGTTTGTGTCCAGAGCGAAACCGCGAGCCGGTATTCGGCGTCCGGGGCCAGCATGAGCGCATCATCGAGCACGTTGGCGTGTTCGATGCAGAGCATGCCCTGCCAGGCATCATCGGCGAACTGCGAGAGACGCCTGGCCTTGTCGGTCCAGGGGTTCCATACCACCGCCGAATGCGAGCCTTCGCTGCGCATGAGGATACGGCGCTTCCACTGGGGATCGACGATGCTCAACTGCGCCGGCGTGTCCAGGTAGATGCGGTCGGTCTCGCCGGTGAAGGCCAGGCTGCCGCGCTGCTGGCGCGCTTGCCAGTCCTCCAGGGTGTCGATGTAGCGACAGGCGTCCAAGCCTTCGACCTGCACTTGGCGGATGTCGCTGACGGCGAAGTAGCTGTGCAGCGCCTGGCTGAGCGGCAGCTGCGTATCGCCGAGGTTGCGTGTGCTCAGGCTCAGCGACAGGCGCTCGCCCAGGTGGATGTCGAGCTGCAGTTCGGCGGCGAACGGCCACTCGGCGAAGGGCTGCTCGGCGGTGTCGAAGCCAAAGGACAGCCGTATGCCGTCTTCCCGGGTGTCCAGGCCGAGCAACTGCCAGGCGCAGTTGCGTACCAGGCCATGGGCCGGCGCGTTTTCCGGGCGCATATGGCTGTCGCGGATCGCCTCCGGGTTGCGCTGCAGGTCGCCGAACCAGGGCCAGCACACCGGCACCCCGCCGCGTACGCTTTGCCCGGCCTGATAGGCGGCCTGCTCGCTGAGCCAGATCAGCGGCTGTTGCCCGGCCGGCTGGTAACGCAGGATCTGCGCGCCCTGCTCGCTCACCAGCAATTCGGCCCCGGCGTGGCGAATGCGCCAGCAGACCAGCTCGCCCAGTTGGATGCGTTCGTTGGTGGTGCTCATGCTGTACTCCTGTAGACGACCCTCGTTGGGCCACGGCGCGGCGCCAGGGTTCGCTCGCTGCCATGAAAAACGCCCGTCGAGACGGGCGTTTTTGCTTTACGAACCGTAGACCTGATTCGGTAGCCAGGTGATCAGCGCCGGGAACTGATAGGCGATGACCAGCATCAGCAACTGGATGGCGATGAACGGGATCACCCCACGGTACATGGTGCTGGTCGATACCGAGCGTGGTGTCACCCCGCGCAGGTAGAACAGCGAGAAGCCCAGTGGCGGGGTGAGGAACGAGGTCTGCAGGTTCAGCGCGATCATCACCCCGAGCCAGATCGGGTCGAGGCCCATGGCCATCAGCACCGGCCCGACGATCGGCACCACCACGAAGATGATCTCGATGAAGTCGAGGATGAAGCCGAGCAGGAAGATCACCAGCATGACCAGGAAGAAGGCGCCGAGCACGCCGCCCGGCAACTGCTGGAACACGTCCTCGATCAGCGCTTCGCCGCCAAAGCCACGGAACACCAGGGAGAACAGCGAGGCGCCGATCAGGATCAGGAACACCATGCTGGAAATTTCCGTGGTGCCCTGGGCCACGCTACGCAGTTGCGGCAGGCTCAGCTGGCCCTTGAACAGGGCCAGCAGGGTAGCGCCCACCGCGCCGATGGCGGCGGCTTCGGTCGGTGTCGCGTAACCGGCGAGGATCGAGCCGAGCACGGCGACGATCAGCACCAGTGGCGGCACCAGCGCGCCGAGCAGCTTGCCCCATTGCACCTCGCCGAGTTCCTCTTTCGGCACCACCGGCATTTTCTTCGGCTGGAAGATCGCCACCAGCACCAGGTAGCCAACGTACAGCACCACCAGCAGCAGGCCGGGCAGCAGCGCGCCCATGAACAGGTCGCCGACCGAGACGGTCTTCGGCGAGAAGATGCCCATGCGCAATTGCGCCTGCTGGTAGGCGCTGGACATCACGTCACCGAGCAGTACCAGCACGATGGAGGGCGGAATGATCTGCCCCAGGGTGCCGGTGGCGGCCAGGGTGCCGGTGGCCACGGCCGGATCGAAGCCGCGCTTGAGCAGGGTCGGCAGGGCCAGCAGGCCCATGGTCACCACGGTGGCGCCGACGATGCCGGTGCTGGCGGCGAGCAGCGCGCCGACCAGGCACACCGAAATCGCCAGGCCGCCGCGGATGCCGCCGAACAGCCGCGACATGGATTCGAGCAGGTCTTCGGCGACCTTGGATTTCTCCAGCATCACGCCCATGAACACGAACAGCGGCACGGCCAGCATGGTCTGGTTGTTCATGATGCCGAACAGGCGGTTGGGCAGGGCGCTCAGGTAACCGGGGTCGAAGGTGCCGCTGAGGGTGCCGATGGCGGCGAACAGCAGGGATACGCCGGCGAGGGTGAAGGCCACCGGATAACCGCCCATCAGCGCCACGCAGATGCTGACGAACAGCAGGATCGCCATGACTTCAGCCATGCTTCACCTCCTGCTCCGGCAGGATGCCGAGCAGCAGGTAGATGGCCTTGATCAGGTTGGACACGCCTTGCAGGGCCAGGCTGACCACCAGCACCAGGATGATGCTCTTCTGCAGGTAGACGAACTTGAGTCCGCCCGACTCGCTGGAGCCTTCCCGGGTCGACCAGGAGTTGGCCACGTAGTCCCAGCTGGCCCAGCCGAGGAACAGGCAGACCGGCAGCAACAGGAACAGGGTGCCGAGAATCTCCACCAGGGCCTGACGGCGGCCACCGAACTGCTGATAGAAGATGTCCACCCGCACGTGGGCATTGCGCTGCAGCGCCCAGGCCGCGGCGCCCATGAATACCAGGGCGTGGGCATAGAGTACGGCCTCCTGCAGGGCGGTAGCGCCCATGTTCAGGCCATAACGCAGTATCACCACCAGGGCGGTGCCGAATACCAGAAACAGGGTCAACCAGGAGCAGGCCTGGCCGAAGCGGAAGTTCACCGTGTCGATGACCTGGGCGATCCCCAGAGGAAGTGGAGGCGTATTGGACATATCGAGTCCTTATAGTTATGAAAAAGCCAAAAAAGCCGGCGATTCTAGGCCGCTACTCATGAGCACGGCAATGGCGATACAACTTTAGTCGCATTTGTCGAGCGCGATGGCCGCTTGCCTCTAATGTAGGCGGCCTTGGCCGTGCCGAGGCTTGCGCGTGTCGGCGCGCGGGGCGTCTTGTGACATGTATTGCAACATTTGCCCGCGGGGCCTCGCCCATGCCCAAGGCATACGATAATGCGCACGTGCGGTTGGCACATTGCCACTGCCGTCTTCCGGCGGCCGCTACGGCCCGGTGATTATTACAACAACAAGGAGCTACCCCCCATGAAACGTCGCCAAATACTTGCCGCTGCAGGTGTCGGCCTGGCTGCCGGTGCGCTGGTCGGTTGCAACAAGGAAACCGATGCCGCCGGCACGCCGCAACAGAGTGCCGAAACGAAAACCTTCAACTGGAAAATGGTCACCTCGTGGCCGAAGAACTTCCCCGGCGTGGGCGTCGGCGCCGAGCGCTTCGCCAAGCTCGTCGAGCAGATGAGCAATGGCCGGCTGAAGGTCAAGGTCTACGCCGCCGGTGAGCTGGTGCCGGCCCTCGAAGTGTTCGACGCGGTGTCGCGCGGCACCGCCGAAATGGGCCATGGCGCCCCCTATTACTGGAAGGGCAAGGTGCCCGCCGCGCAATTCTTCTGCGCCCTGCCGTTCGGCCCCAATGCCCAGGAAATGAACGCCTGGCTGCATTACGGCGGCGGCATCCAGCTCTGGGAAGAGGTGTACAAACCTTATGGCGTACTGCCGATGGCCTGCGGCGCCACCGGTGTGCAGACCGCCGGCTGGTTCAACAAGGAAATCAATTCGGTCAATGACCTCAAGGGCCTGAAGATGCGTACCCCGGGCCTGGGCGGCGAGGTGCTGACCAAGGTCGGCGGTACCGTGGTCAACATGCCGGCGGGTGAGATCTTCACTGCCCTGCAGACCGGCGCCATCGACGCCACCGAGTGGATCGGGCCCTACAACGACCAGGCCCTGGGCCTGCACAAGGCGGCCAAGTACTACTACACGCCGGGTTGGCAGGAACCGAACGTCACCTTCGAGCTGGACATCAACATCAAGGCCTGGGAAACCCTGCCTGCCGACCTGCAGGCCATCGTCCGGGCGGCCGCGCGCGACGTCAACGGCGACATGCTCGACGACTACAACGCCAAGAACATGGAGTCGATGGAGCAGCTCAAGAAGGAGGGCGTCGACGTGCGCCGTCTGCCGGACGAGGTACTGGCCAGGCTCAAGGAAGTCTCCGCCGAAGTGGTCGACGCCACCGCCGCGGCCGATCCGGCGGCGAGCAAGGTATGGGAGCAGCAGAAGGCCTACCTGGCGCGTCTGTACGAGTACGCCGAGGCCAACGAGAAGGATATCTACGCCATTCGTTGAGACCGAAGCTCCGTAGCCTGGTGTTGAGCGAAGCGATACCCAGGGATGTCCTTCCCGGGTGTCGCTTCGCTCGACCCGGGCTACAACATCTGCAGACGAAAACGCCGGCTGAGCAGCCTAATGCCGATCAGATAAGGTGCTTGTAGGAGCAGGGGCACCTACCGAAGAGCGGTAAACAGCCGCCCGTGTAGGAGCGTCGACCTCGGCGCGATGCAATGGTAGCCATCGCACAAGGCGTGTGATGGCCAGCAATCGCCGCGGGGTCGCGGCTCCCACAGGGCCAGGACAAACCGTCGTTTTGTGGGCCAAATGCTTAACTGACTGGCATTTGGCTGAGCAGCCGGCGTTTTCGTTCAGCGGACAGGGATCAGTGACGCTTGCGGTTGCTGATCAGGGTACCCACACCGGTATCGGTGAAGATTTCCAGCAGCACCGCATTGGGTACGCGGCCGTCGATGATATGGGCGGTGGTGACACCGCCCTGCACCGCCTCCAGGGCGCAACGGATCTTCGGCAGCATGCCGCCGTAGATGGTGCCATCGGCGATCAGGCCATCGACCTGCTCGGTGGTCAGGCCGGTGAGCACCTGGCCCTGCTTGTCCATCAGGCCGGCGATGTTGGTCAGCAGCATCAGCTTCTCGGCTTTCAGGGCTTCGGCCACCTTGCCCGCCACCAGGTCCGCGTTGATGTTGTAGGACTCGCCGTCCGGACCCACGCCGATGGGGGCGATCACTGGGATGAAATTGCCCTTGACCAGCATGTTCAGCAGTTCGACGTTGACCCCGGTGACCTCGCCCACATGGCCGATGTCGATGATTTCCGGCTGGGTCATTTCCGGGGTCTGGCGGGTGACCTTGAGCTTCTTGGCGCGGATCAGCTCGGCGTCCTTGCCGGTCAGGCCGATGGCGCTGCCGCCATGCCGGTTGATCAGGTTGACGATGTCCTTGTTGACCTGGCCGCCGAGCACCATTTCCACCACGTCCATGGTCTGCGCATCGGTGACGCGCATGCCGTCGATGAAGTGGCTTTCGATCGACAGGCGCTTGAGCAGGTCGCCGATCTGCGGGCCGCCGCCATGCACCACCACCGGGTTGATGCCGACGGCCTTCATAAGCACGATATCGCGGGCGAAGCCGGTCTTCAGCTCGTCGCTTTCCATGGCGTTGCCGCCGTATTTGATCACCAGGGTCTTGCCGACGAAGCGGCGGATGTACGGCAGTGCTTCGGACAGAACCTTGGCGACGTTGGTGGCGGCATCACGCTCTAGGGTCATGCAGGGGCTCCAGTGCTGGGCGGATCAGGACGGTAGATTGATATCGGGGGCGACAATGTGCAACTGCGAGCGGAACACCGCCTGGATCCGTTCGAGCTCCTGCTGGCTCTCCGCTTCGAAGCGCAGCACCAGCACCGGGGTGGTGTTGGACGCACGCACCAGGCCCCAGCCCTTGGGATAGTCGACGCGCACGCCGTCGAGGGTGGTGATGTTGCCTTCGCCCCACTGACCCTCGCGCTGCAGGCGTTCGATGATGCCGAACTTGTTCTGCTCGGTGACCTTGATGTTGATTTCCGGCGTGGCGATGTCGCTGGGGAAGGCGGCGAACACCTGCTCGGCGCTGCGCTTGTCCTGGCTGAGGATCTCCAGCAGGCGGGCGGCGGCGTAGATGCCGTCGTCGAAACCGAACCAGCGTTCCTTGAAGAACACGTGGCCGCTCATTTCCCCGGCCAGCAGGGCGCCGGTTTCCTTCATCTTCTTCTTGATCAGCGAGTGGCCGGTCTTCCACATCACCGGGCGGCCGCCGTAGCCGCTGATCAACGGGGTCAGGCGGCGCGTGCACTTGACGTCGAAGATGATGTCGGCACCCGGGTTGCGCGATACCACATCCTTGGCGAACAGCATCAGCAGGCGATCGGGGTAGACGATGGAGCCGCTGTTGGTGACCACGCCGACGCGGTCGCCATCGCCGTCGAAGGCCAGGCCGAGGTCGGCGTTCTCCTCCTTGACCTTGGCGATCAGGTCGACCAGGTTCTCCGGTTTACCCGGGTCCGGGTGGTGGTTGGGGAAGTTGCCGTCGACTTCGCAGAACAGCGGGATCACCTGGCAACCCAGGGCTTCGATCAGTTGCGGCGCGATCACGCCGGCGGCGCCGTTGCCGCAGTCGACCACCACCTTCAGCGGTTTGGCCATGGCGATGTCTTCACGGATCTGCTTGAAGTAGCGCGGCAGCAGGTCGACCTGCTCGACCGCGCCGACGCCGCTGATCAGGTCGTTGTCGTCGATGCGCGCCTTGAGCGCCTGGATCTGTTCGTTGGCCAGGGTGTCGCCGGCGATGACGATCTTGAAGCCGTTGTAGTCCGGCGGGTTGTGGCTGCCGGTGAGCATCACCGCGGATTTGCCGGCGAGCACGTGGGCGGCGTAATACACCACCGGGGTGGGCACCATGCCGACATCGCTGACCTGACAGCCGCAATCGATCAGGCCCTGGATCAGCTGCTGCACCAGCTCGGGGCCGGACAGGCGCCCGTCACGGCCGACGGCCACGTTGGGTTCGCCCTGGGCCAGGCTCTGCGAGCCGATGGCGCGGCCGATCCAGTAAGCCGTTTCCGGGGTCAGGCCACTGCCCACCACACCGCGGATGTCATAGGCTCGGAAGATGTCTGCAGGAAGTTTCGGGGCTTGTGGCGCGGTCATGGTCGGGGTCTGCTCCAGTCCCAGGAGATCCTGGTCATCGTCGAGAATGTCGATATCGAGGATATCGGTGTCTTGAAACAGCGGATCGATCAGATCCGCCGGCTTGGCCGCGACAGGGGTGGCTGGCACGCTGGCGACTGGCGGGCGACTCGCCACGGGCTCTTGGGGACGACGTGGCAGCCGGGCCAGGACCTGTGCCAGGTGGTGCAGGGGCGGCAGGCTCAAGCTGAAGGCTTTGACGGCTTTGCCCGCCGAGAGTTCTTTGAGCAACTGGGACAATTGCAGGACATCGCCGTGCAGGCGCTGTTGCAGGCGCCAGTCGACCAGATAGACACCGGTCAACGCGCCAGCCAGGGCGATCAGCAGGGCCAGGCCCAGCAGCTCGGGGGACAGCCCCGCGGCACCGAGACCGGCCGCCGGGGTGAACACCAGTGTCCAGTGCGGATTACCGCTGGGGAACGAGCTGGGGTTGCCGTCGCCCTGGCCGCGCTGAGCCAGCACCTGGGCGCCGGCGCTGTCGAATTTCTGGATCAGCTGGATCTGCCCGACATCGGCGGGCAGTGGCGGCAGGCTGGCGAGCAGGCGCTCGAGGTCGAACGCCAGCAGCAGCGTGCCCTGCAGCGGCTGGTCGTCGTTCTGGCGCACCGGCGCGACGCTGTACACCAGCCAGCGCTGGCCGACCCTGTAGGCTTCGGCGGCCGGTGCCTGCCCGCTTTCCAGGCGGCGCAGCATGTCCAGGGCGGCGAAGTTCATCGGCGCCGCGCGGTTGGCGTCCTGCACGGCCTGGCCGCTGGGGTTGAGGTGGGCATCGACCACGCCGTCCCAGTAACGCAAGCTGCCCTCGGTGCTGCGCAGTTGCGCCTCGTCGCCGCTTTGCAGGGCCTGCAGCAGCGCCGGGTTGCGCGCGGCGGCCAGGGTGTCGGCAGCGAGCTGTTTCAGCGCCAGCTGTAGGCTGGCGGCCTGTCCGCCGCCCCAGGCCTGCACCAGTTGTGCCTGTTGCACCTGGCGCGCCGAGTCGAGCGGGCCGAACCACAGCAGGGCGGCGGCCAGGGCGATGCCCAGCGCGGCGGCGATGGCGCCGGGCAGCAGGTCGGCGGGGCCGCGCCTGGGCTGCGCCTTGCGGGTGTCGAGCGATTCGCCGGAGCGTTCTTCCCTGGGTGCGCGTTTGAAGCCTTTCATCGAGCCTCTCCTGGCATGGATCGTCTGGGGCTGCGGCTCAGCGACTGCCGGAATGGCCGAAGCCACCAGTGCCGCGCTCGCTGTCGTCGAACGCCTCGACCACCTCGAAACGGGCCTGCACCACCGGCACCAGCACCAGTTGGGCGATGCGCTCGCCAACCGTCATGGCGAAGCTGCTCTCGCCGCGGTTCCAGCACGAGACCATCAGCTCGCCCTGGTAGTCGGAGTCGATCAGCCCGACCAGGTTGCCGAGGACGATGCCGTGCTTGTGGCCCAGGCCCGAGCGCGGCAGCACCAGTGCCGCCAGGCCGGGATCGGCGATGTGGATCGCCAGGCCGGTGGGAATCAGCACGGTCTGTCCGGGCGCCAGGCTCAGGTCTTCCTTGAGCATGGCACGTAGATCCAGTCCTGCCGAACCGGGCGTGGCATAGGCCGGCATGGGGAAGTCGCTGCCGAGGCGCGGGTCGAGAATCTTGGCTTGTAAGGCGTGCATGGGATCTGCGGTTCCGTAGGTGAAGAGGGATCAGGGGCGTGGCAGGCGCGCGGCGATGAAGCTCACCAGGTGGCGGGCGATCTTGCCCTTGCTGGTCTGGGCGAAGCTGTTCTGCTGCAGTTCGCGGTCGATGATGGTGATGGCGTTCTCTTCGCTGTTGAAGCCGATGCTGGGATTGGCCACGTCATTGGCGACGATCAGGTCGAGGTTCTTGTCCTTGAGCTTGCGCGAGGCGTATTCCAGCAGGTTCTCGGTCTCGGCGGCGAAGCCGACGCTGAACGGGCGGTCGTCGCGGTGGGCGAGGGTGGCGAGAATGTCCGGGTTGCGCACCATCTGCAGCAGCAGGCCGTCGCCGCTGTTGGGGTCTTTCTTGAGCTTGTGCTGGGCGACCACCTCGGGGCGGTAGTCGGCCACCGCGGCGGCGGCGATGAGGATGTCGCAGGGCATGGCGGCTTCGCAGGCGGCGAGCATGTCGCGGGCGCTGACCACGTCGATACGGCTGACCCGATCCGGGGTCGCCAGGTGCACCGGGCCGCAGATCAGGGTGACCTTGGCGCCGGCTTCGGCGGCCGCTTCGGCGAGGGCGAAGCCCATCTTGCCCGAGCTGTGGTTGGTGATGTAGCGCACCGGATCGATGTTTTCCTGGGTCGGCCCGGCGGTGATCAGCACGTGCTGGCCGGTCAGGGACAGGTGTTCGAAGCAGTCGGCGGCGAGCTGGGCCAGGTCATCGGCTTCGAGCATGCGGCCCATGCCCACGTCGCCGCAGGCCTGGCTGCCGGAGGCGGGGCCGAGCAGGCGCAGGCCGCGCTCGCGCAGCAGGGCGGCGTTGGCCTGGGTGGCCGGATCGCGCCACATGGCCTGGTTCATCGCCGGCGCCAGGGCCACCGGGGCATCGGTGGCCAGCACCAGGGTGCTCAGCAGGTCGTCGGCCACGCCCTGGGCCAGGCGTGCCATCAGGTCGGCGGTGGCGGGGGCGATCAGCACCAGGTCGGCCCAGCGCGCCAGCTCGATATGGCCCATGGCGGCTTCGGCGGCGGGATCGAGCAGATCCTGGTGTACCGGGTGGCCGGACAGTGCCTGCAGTGTCAGCGGGGTGATGAATTCGCGCCCGCCCTGGGTCATGACCACGCGCACTTCGGCACCCTGATCCTTGAGCCGGCGAATCAATTCGGCGCTCTTGTACGCCGCGATGCCACCCCCCACGCCGAGAATGATGCGTTTGCGATACAGCCGCTGCATGGGGCCTGCCTTGTCGAAAGGTGGATGTGCGTCGCGATGATGACGCCTCCCCAGGCCGATCACCGCGTAAAAAGTTGGGCTACGATAGGGGCTGTTGCCGTTTCAGCGCAAGCTGAAACGGCAACAGCCCTGGCACAGCGGCCCCACCGGAACAGCGGGCTGCCAGCTCGACAAGGAGGTGTTATGAGTATTCGTGACTGGCCCGCGGCGGAGCGTCCGCGGGAGAAACTGCTGACCCATGGCGCGGCGGCATTGAGCGATGCCGAGCTGCTGGCGATTTTCCTGCGCACCGGGGTCTCCGGACGCAGCGCGGTGGATCTGGCGCGTCATCTACTGGGGGATTTCGGCGGCCTGCGGGCGTTGCTGCAGGCCGATCTGCCGTCCTTCAGCCGGCACCTCGGGCTGGGTTCGGCCAAGTTCGCCCAGCTCCAGGCCGTCCTGGAGATGGCGCGGCGGCACCTGGCCGAGCAACTGCAGCGCGATTCGGCGCTGGAGAGCCCGCAGGCCGTGCGCGACTACCTCAAGGCCTTGCTGCGGCATGAGCCCCATGAAGTGTTCGGCTGCCTGTTTCTCGATGCGAAACACCGCGTGCTGGCGTTCGAGGCGCTGTTCCACGGCTCCATCGACAGTGCCAGCGTCTACCCGCGGCAGGTGGTCAAGCGCGCCCTGGCGCACAATGCCGCGGCATTGATCCTCACCCACAACCACCCTTCGGGAGTGGTCGAGCCGAGCCAGGCCGACCGTCTGCTGACGCAGCGGCTGAAAGAGGCGCTGGCGCTGATCGAGGTGCGCATCCTCGATCACTTCATCATCGGTGACGGCGAACCGCTGTCCATGGCCGAGTACGGCTGGCTATAGCGTTGCGCAGTCGGTCGCCGGGGGCGTCTCAGGGGGCTACGCCGACCGCGGAGAAGTCCTGGCGGCCGAAGGGGCTCACCTGGTAGCCCTCGACCTGTTTGCGCGTCAGGGCGTAGGCGGTGGGGTGGGCCAGGGGCAGCCACAGCGCCTGCTGCTGGATGATGGCCTGGGCTTCCTTATATAGCGTGCTGCGCTGGGCCTGATCGCTGACGGCCTTGCCATCGGCGATCAGTTCGTCCAGTCGCGGGTCGCAGTAGCGGGCGAAGTTGAGCCCCGACTCCAGCGAGGCGCAGGAAAACTGCGGCGTGAGGAAGTTGTCCGGATCGCCATTGTCGCCGGCCCAGCCCATGAACAGCAGGTCGTGTTCGCCGGCCTTGGCGCGGCGGATCAGCTCGCCCCACTCGATCACGCGAATCTCCGCCTTGATGCCGACGCCGGCCAGGTCGGCCTGCAGCAGCTGCGCGCCGAGGCTGGGATTGGGGTTGAGCACGCTGCCGGACGGGCGCGTCCAGATGGTGGTCTGGAAGCCATCGGCCAGCCCGGCTTCGGCCAGCAGGGCGCGTGCCTTCTGCGGATCGTGGGCGTAGCCGGGCAGTTCGCTGGCGTAGCTCCAGGTGTTGGGCGGGTAGGGGCCGTTGGCCGCCTCGGCGCTGTTGTCGAAGACCGCCTTGAGGTAACTGGCCTTGTCGAACGCCAGGTTGATGGCCTGGCGCACGGCGGGCTTGTCCAGCGGTGGGTGCTGGCTGTTGATGGCGACGAAGGCGGTCATGAAGGCCGCGGTCTTCACGCTGGCCAGGTTGGCGTCCTTGGCGGCGGCTTCCACATCCAGGGGCTTGGGCGACAGCGCGATGTGGCATTCGCCGCGGCGCAGCTTCTGCAGGCGCACGTTGGCGTCGGGGGTGATGGCGTACACCAGGGCGTCGACCTTCGGCTTGCCGGCGAAGTAGTCGGGGTTGGCGACGTAGCGTACCGCGGCGTCCTTCTGGAAGCGCCTGAACACGAAGGGGCCGGTGCCGATGGGCTGGCTGTTGAATTTCTCCGGGGTGCCGGCCTTGAGCAACTGGTCGGCATACTCGGCCGGGTAGATGGAGGCGAAGCCCATGCTCAGGGTGGCGAGGAAGGTCGCGTCCGGGCGGTTGAGGGTGATGCGTACGCCATGGGTATCGACCTTCTCGACCGCCTTGATCAGCTCCGGCCACTGCATGGACTGGGCATGGGGATAACCGCTGGCGGCCACCTTGTGCCAGGGCTGGGCAGGGTCGAGCATGCGCTGGAAGCTGAACAGCACGTCGTCGGCTTCCAGGGGGCGGCTGGGCTTGAAGTAGTCGGTGCGGTGGAACTGGACGTCGGGGCGCAGGGTGAACCTGTAGCTGAGGCCGTCCGCGGACACCTCCCAGCTGCTCGCCAGGCTCGGTACCAGCTTGCCGCTGTCGGCGTCGAACTCCACCAGGCGGTTCATCAGCACATCGGCCGAGGCATTGGTGGTGGTCAGGGAGTTGTACTGCACCACGTCGAAGCCGTCGGGGCTGGCCTCGGTACAGACGCTGAGGGTGGCGGCCTGGGCCAGTAGCGGGCAGAGCAGCGGGGCGATGAGCAGGGGCAGGGCGGCGAAGCGCATGGGGGACTCCTGTGCGAGGCGGTGCGCATCCATGGACGCGGCGTCGGACGGTCGGCCCGCTGCCGGGCTCCGGCGCGGTCGTGCTGAAACGTCAACAGACCCTAACCCATAGCGCCGGCAAGAACAATGTATCCTGGCGACGAGTGGTCGAGCGTCGGCCCGCCCCATTCAGGCTGCGCTCGCGGCTTTTCGCGGCTTGGCGCAGGAAAGGATAAAGTGCGTTCGACCTTGTTGCTCCGGGGGCTTTCTGGTATAAAGCAGCGCTCTTTTCTAGGGGCCCGGTTCCTTTGCTGGTATCTGTAGCCGGTAAGACCCCGAAGAAACGCGGCGCCCAGCGCCGAATAACAGAGATTAAGCGGCCAACCCATGCCGGGTTGGGCATGTGGTTTAGAGGGCTGAGGTATGTCGAGAGTCTGTCAAGTTACCGGTAAGGGTCCGGTAACCGGGAATAACATTTCCCACGCCAACAACAAAACCCGTCGTCGTTTCCTGCCGAACCTGCAGCATCATCGCTTCTGGGTCGAGTCCGAGAAGCGTTTCGTGCGTCTGCGCGTTACCGCCAAGGGCATGCGTATCATCGACAAGCGTGGCATTGACGTAGTGCTGGCTGAAATCCGCAGCCGCGGCGAAAAGGTTTAAGGAGCTATCATGCGCGAACTGATCCGTTTGGTGTCCAGTGCCGGTACCGGCCACTTCTACACCACCGACAAGAACAAACGCACCACGCCCGACAAGATCGAAATCAAGAAATTCGATCCGGTCGTACGTAAGCACGTGACTTACAAGGAAGCCAAGATCAAGTAATTGATCGGCTGCCCTGTTGCGAGAGCCCGCCCCATGGCGGGCTTTTTCATGCCTGCGATTCGCGCCGCAGGTCAGTCCGCCGGGCGCAGGATCAGGGTGCTGCGGGTGTGGCGGGCGACATCTTCCTGGCTCAGGTGCTGCGGCACGTACTCGCCGTCGATGTAGCGCCGGGCCTGGTCGCTGTAGTGGCGGTCGAAGGGCACGCCGCTCTGGCCGACGGGGTTGATGCCCAGGCTATGGCTGGCGTCGGCCAGGTCGATCAGGCGTCGGGTCGAGGGGCCGTAGACCACCTGCCAGGGGGCGGTGGCGATGCGGTGCGACAGGTTGTTGGGAGTTTCGTGGCCGCCAGGCGCGTGCAGCGGGCCGACATTGAACAGCCGGTCCAGCGGCGGCTGCGTGCCGAGCGGGTGCGGGTGGGTGAGGGTATGGGCCGGCCCCCAGCGCCAGGCCGTGGGGTCTTCGCCCAGTGCCTGGCGCAGGTGCCGCATGCTGGCGCGCCAAGCCTGGGCCACCACCTCGGCGCGGCTCTGCGGCGTGGCGCTGGCGTGATCGTGCCACCAGGGGGAGGCGCTGTCCGCGGTCAGGCGCGGCAGGGCGGTATCCAGCGCGCGGCTCGACAGCAGGTGCTCGAAGAAGGCCTCGCCCAGTTCATCGGCCATGGCCGCGCGGCTGAGTTCATAGGTCAGTTGGTTGAACAGGGTGGCGGCGATCGATTGCAGCGGGTGATCCCCCGACCAGCCGGCCAGTCGTTCGACGAGCTCGCGTTCCCGCTCATCCGCTGCCGCGGCGCGCAGCTCGTCGAGAATCGGCGCCAGCAGGCGCGGGCCGTAGCCGGTGCCGGTTTCCAGTTGCAGCGCCTGGCTGTTGCGCAGGTCCCAGCGCACGCCCGCTTCGGCCAGGCGCTCATCGAGGCGCTGGCCGCGATCGGGGAGGTTGTAGTAGCCGGGAATCTCGATACCGGTGGGTGACAACGGCTGGAAGTTGGCCGAAACGATATAGCCGCGCGCCGGGTTTTCCTCCTGCGGGTTATCGCTGAAGGGGTGGAAGCCGGGCTTGTCCGCTTCGCCGCTGGCGCCATCGAGGATGAACGCCGGATTGACCCCCGCCGGGCGCCTGGGCAGCCTGGCCGCGGCCCACCAGCCGATGTCGCCGCCGGCATTGGCCCAGACCACGTTGAGGCCGGGCGCATGGATCTTCTGCACGGCGCTGCGGGCCTTGCCCAGGCTCGCGGCGCGGTTCAGTTCATAGAAGGCTTCGAGCAGCGGATTCTCGGTTTCCAGGAAGGCCCACCACATGGCGATCGGCGTGCTGCCGGCGGCGTTGTCCAGGGCGTCGTTGACGATCGGGCCGTGCGGCGAGCGGCGCAGGGTCAGCCTGACGGGGTCGGCGTTTTTGACCCGGATGATTTCCTCGCGCCGCTGCAGGTCGACCCAGCGATCCTTGTGCCAGACCTGCTCGGGGTTATCCGGGTTGGTCTTCTCGGCAATCAGGTCGAGGTCGTCGTTCTGGAACATGGTCAGGCTCCAGGCGAAGTCGCGATTGTGGCCGAGGAAGGCCACCGGCGTGGCTGGCTGGTGGTGCCCGTAGAGTTCGAAGCCCGGGTGGCGCAGGTGCGCCTCGTACCACACCGAGGGGACGGCGAAGCGGATGTGGGGATCGCCGGCGAGCAGTGGCTTGCCGCTGGCGGTGCGGCTGCCGGAGATGGCCCAGGCATTGCTGCCTTCGTACTGCGGCAGGCCGGCCTGGGCCAGGGCCTGCTGGCTGAGCCGGGCGAGGCCGTCGAGTGCCTGCCAGTCGGCGGCGGCGAGCCGCGAAGCGAGGACGCCCTGCGGGTGCCAGTCGAGATCGAAGAGGGCCAGGTAGTCGGCGCCCAGTTCGTCGCGCACGTAGGTCATCAGCGGTTCGCTGCGCAAGGCCGCGGCGAAGCTGTAGGCCAGGTAGCCGGCGATGGACAGGGTGTCCTGCACGGTGAAGGGGCGTTTGTCGATGCCCAGCAGGTCGAACTCCAGCGGTGCCGGGCGGCTGTCCTGGTACTGGTTGATGCCCTCCAGGTAGGCGCCGAGCGCCTTGGCGGCCGGGCTTTGCATGTCCATCGCGCGGGCATCGGCATCGGCGCGCACGCGGATTTCCAGGCTGCGGAACAGGCGATCGGTCGGCACCAGCCGGCTGCCGAGGATCTCGGCCAGTTCGCCGCGGGCCAGGCGCCGCAGCATTTCCATCTGGAACAGGCGATCCTGGGCCTGGACGAAACCCAGGGCGCGATACATATCGGCCTCGTTCTGCGCCTCGATATGGGGGACGCCGCGTTCGTCGTAGCGCACGCTCACGTCCGCCTGCAGGCCGGCCAGGACGAGGGTGCCGTCACGCAGCGGCTGTTTGCCGTGCAGGTGCCAGGCGCCGGCGCCGAGGGTGATCGCGATGGCAGCGGCCAGCAGGGTGAAGAGGCGTTTCATGCAGTCGTCCTGGGGCTGCGCGGGAGGCCTATGCTGCGAGCATGAGCCCGCGACCGCAAGGCCGGGCTGGACGCTGGCGATCGCTTCAGCGAGGCTCCGTCGCTTGCCAGTCGCAGAAGCAGCCCACGGCCAGGGTATTGTTGGCCACGACCGGGCGGCCCTCGCCCAGGGCCTCGAGAATGGGTTCGATGAAGCTGTTGCTCGAGGTGCAGGTCAGGCCGTCGCTGTAGGGGCCGAAGTAGGCCAGTTCGCCGTGACGATCCCAGATCGCCACGGCGGGGCTGGCCGGCAGGCGTTCGGCGCCGGGCAGCGTGGCGATCGCGTGCAGCGCCTCGAGGTTGGCCGGCAGGCGGGCGTTGCTGCCGGCAGGTTGAACCACGTGGAAGCGCACGCCCAGCGGCGCGAAGTGCTCGATCAGTTCGGCCAGGTGCTGCTGGTTGCCGACATTGCAGGGACAGGCCGGGTCCCAGAAGTGCACCAGGCGGATCGGCCCGGGCCCCGCCAGCTCGGCTGGCAGGCGCAGGTCGGCGCCGGAGAACAGCGCCGCGCGGTCGCTGAACGGGCGCAGGTAGCGCGCCTCGAACCAGCGCAGCGCGGCCAGCATGGACGCCAGGCCGATGACCACGATCAGACCGACGAGCAGGGATTTACGGCGTGGGCGGCGCATGCTGATCCGACCTGACAAGGGAGTCATAGCTTGCCATGGCGCGCCTGGCAGCAGAATATCTTCTGCTGTACGGGTTGCCGCATGCCGCCGCGCCACGCCACGCCACTGAATCGAGAACACCCAACGCCGATGTCCGAACTCTTCCTGCCCGATCACCTGCTCGCCAGTCTGCGCCCCCTGAGCGAGGCGACGCCGTTGTCGCAGGTCGAACAGGCCTACCGGCAGTTCTACGGGTTTGCCCCGGTCGACGCGGCGCTCACCCGTGTCGGCTGGTTCGAGGTGGACGCGTACCGCATCGCCGCCCAGGTCTGGTGGCCGGCGACGCCGCGCGCCACCTTGCTGTTGCTGCACGGCTACTACGATCACAGCGCCCTGTATCGCCACGTGGTGCAGTGGGGGCTGGAGATGGGCTTCGCCGTGCTCGCCGTGGACCTGCCGGGGCATGGCCTGTCCAGCGGCCCGCGGGCCAGCATCAACGACTTCGCCGAATACCAGGCGGTGTTGCGCGGGGCGCTGGGCCAGGCCGAGGCCCTGGGTTTGCCGCAGCCCTGGCACCTGTGCGGGCAGAGTACGGGCGGGGCGATCCTGATCGATTATCTGCTCAACGGCAGGCCGCTGGATGCGGTGGGGGAAACCATTCTGCTGGCGCCGCTGGTGCGGCCGCGCCGCTGGGGCTGGTCGCAGCTCAGTTATCGCCTGCTGCGCCGTTTCGTCGACGAAATCCCCCGGCGTTTCAGCGACAACTCCAGCGATGCGGATTTCCTCGAGTTCCTGCGCCATCGCGATCCATTGCAGCCGCGCATGCTGCCGACCACCTGGGTGGGCGCCCTGAGCCAATGGGTACCGCGTATCGAAGGGGCGCCGCGCAGCACACGCAGCCCGCTGATCGTGCAGGGCGAGGCGGACATGACCGTGGATTGGCGGCACAACCTCGGGGTGCTGCAGAACAAGTTCGCCACGCCGCGCATCCTGCGCCTGCCCGAGGCGCGGCATCACCTGGCCAACGAGGTGCAGCCGTTACGCCAGCGCTATTTCGACTTTCTCGGCGAGCAACTGGGCTGAGCCACGGCATCCGCCATCATGGCGCGGGCGCCAGGCTGGCGCTGCTCTGGCCGACGGCGAGCCCGGCGCGCATGGCGGTCAGGGCGGCGCGGTAGTAGGCCTGGCCGTCGGCCGACTGGGCGAAACTGACGAACTCCTCCAGCTCCGGGTCGGACAGGCCGCGGTAGACGTGCAGCAGGGTATTGTCGAGATCCTTGTCGATCTGCGCCATCAGCCGCTGCCGCTGGCTGTTGAGCATGCCCTGCGCGGTATCGCCGCCGAGCAGGCCGGGGATCATCTGGCTGAGGCTGTCGGCCGCCACGCCGGCGAGGGCCAGGCTGATTTCCGCGCCCGCCTCGCTGGCTGGCAGGGCCTGGGCCAGGTGGCGGATCAGCAGGCGGCGGGTGGCATCGGCCTGGCCGATCGGCAGGCCATCGGCGTATTTGGCCAGTTGGTCGGGACGGGTGGCGAGCAGTTCGGCCTCGACCACCTTGCGCCCCAGCGGCGACTCGAAGAAGCGCAGGGCCGGCGCCGGATCGGCGAGGTTGTCGCGCAGGCTCTGTTCGGCGCGTTGATCCATGGCCCTGGCGGCGAAGCGCTGGTTGCTGTTGTTGACCAGGGCCTGGTAGACCGCCGGCGGCAGGCTGTTGCGGTAGCGCGCCTGGGCGGCGCTGAGGGCGTCGCTGAAATGCGCGCGCTGCTGTGGCCAGCCGGCCGTCTCATAGAGCCGGGCATGGGAATCGGCCAGGGCCGGGAAGGCCGCGAGCAACAGCAAGATACAACACAAGGCGCGCATACGGACTCCTGTCTGGGGCGGCTATTTTCGATGGCGCGAGGAAGCTTGTCGAGGCGCAGTCGACACGGAGTAGAATCCACGCCATGACGACCGACATTTCCGATTCACTGCTGAGCCGCATCGTCGATGACCTGGCCGAATACGGTTGGTCGTTGCAAGCGCAGTTCGCTACCTCCTCTCTGACCCGGCAACTGGCCGAAGAGTGCCGCCTGCGTATCGGCCAGGGGACCCTGGCGCCAGCCGGCACCGGCCGGGCCAACGCCGTGGCGGTGCGCGAAGGGACCCGTGGCGACCATATCCAGTGGCTCGAGGCGGGTCAGTCCGGGGCGTGCGACAGCTACCTGGCGCTGCTCGATGGCTTGCGCGTCGAGCTCAACCGGAGCCTGTACCTGGGCCTGGTGGACTATGAAAGCCATTTCGCCTTCTATCCGCCCGGTGCCTTCTACCTCAAGCATCTCGATCGTTTCCTCGACGATGACCGGCGGGCGGTATCCGCGGTGCTGTATCTCAACGACGACTGGCTGCCCGAGGAGGGCGGGGCGCTGCGCCTGTATCTGGCCGATGGGCAGGTGCGCGATGTCCTGCCCCAGGCCGGCACCCTGGTGGTGTTCCTCTCCGCCGATGTGCCCCACGAAGTGCTGCCGGCGAGCCGTGATCGCCTGTCCCTCACCGGCTGGTTCCGCCGCCGCGGCGACGGGCCGTTCTGAGGCCATGCACAAGGTGCTGGTCAGTCGTTGCCTGCTGGGGCATCCGGTGCGTTATGACGGTGGCGCCCTTGCGCCGTCCGGCGTTGTCGAGCGTTGGTGTGCCGAGGGGCGCATCGTGGCGCTGTGTCCGGAGGTCGCCGGTGGCCTGCCGACGCCGCGGGCGCCGGCGGAAATCCGTGGCGGGCAGGGCGCGCAGGTGCTCGATGGCCTGTTGCCGGTGCTGAGTATCGACGGCGAGGATGTCAGCGCCGCCTTTCGGGCGGGCGCCGAACAGGCCCTCGAACTGGTCGAGCGGCATGGCATCCGTGTCGCCTTGCTCAAGGCCAATAGCCCGTCGTGCGGCAATCACGAAACCTACGATGGCAGTTTCAACGGGCGCAAGGTTTCCGGCGAAGGTGTCACGGCGGCGCTGCTGCGGCGAGCCGGGGTGCAGGTGTTCAACGAACATGAGCTGCAGGCGGCCGACGCGCGGCTGCGCGAGCTGGACAGCCTGGCATAAGGAAACAGAGAGGCCGAGGCCTGATGCCAGTCAGTCAAGCGTTTGGCCCGCAAAACGGCGGTTTGCCCTGGCCCCATGGGAGCCGCGACCCCGCGGCGATTGGTGGCCGTGACGCGGTTTGTGGAATGGTCACGATCGCTTCGCGCCGAGGTCGACGCTCCTACACGGGCGGCGGCTTGCCGATCTTCCGTAGTCGCTCCCTGCTTAGCTGATCGGCATTAGGTCGAGGCCGCCCTTCTTCGCCGCGGCGGCCTGCTAGAACAGCACGCGGCTACGGATGGTGCCGTTGACCTGCTGCAGCTTTTCCAGGGCCAGGTCGGAGTACTCGGCATCGACGTCGATGACCACGTAGCCGACCTTCTCGTTGGTCTGCAGGTACTGACCGGAGATGTTGATGCCGTTGTCGGCGAACACCTTGTTGATCTCGCTCATCACGCCCGGGATGTTGGCGTGGATGTGCAGCAGGCGGTGCTTGCCCGCATGCGCCGGCAGGGCCACTTCGGGGAAGTTGACCGAGGACACCGAGGTGCCGTTGTCGCTGTACTTGACCAGCTTCTCGGCCACTTCCAGACCGATGTTGGCCTGCGCCTCGGCGGTCGAGCCGCCGATGTGCGGGGTCAGGATCACCCGGTCCAGGCCGCGCAGCGGGCTTTCGAATTCCTCGTCGTTGGAGCGTGGCTCGACCGGGAACACGTCGATGGCGGCGCCGATCAGGTGCTCGTCCTTGATCGCGGCGGCCAGATGATCGAGCTCGACCACGGTACCGCGGGCGGCGTTGATCAGGATGCCGCCTTTCTTCATCGCGCGGATTTCCTTCTCGCCGATCATCCACTGGGTGGACGGCAGTTCCGGCACGTGCAGCGAAACGATGTCGCACAGGCCCAGCAGGTCGTGCAGCTTGCCGATCTGCGTGGCATTGCCCAGCGGCAGCTTGGTCACTGTGTCATAGAAGAACACCTGCATGCCCAGGGCTTCGGCGAGCACCGAAAGCTGGGTGCCGATGGAGCCGTAGCCGACGATGCCCAGCTTCTTGCCGCGGATCTCGAAGGAATTGGCCGCCGACTTGATCCAGCCGCCGCGGTGGCAGGAGGCGTTCTTCTCGGGAATGCCGCGCAGCAGCAGGATGGCCTGGGCCAGCACCAGCTCGGCCACCGAGCGGGTGTTGGAGTAGGGCGCGTTGAACACCGCGATGCCGCGCTCGCGGGCCGCGTTGAGGTCGACCTGGTTGGTGCCGATGCAGAAGCAACCGACCGCCACCAGCTTCCTGGCGCAGTCGAAGACATCCTCGGTGAGCTGGGTGCGCGAACGGATACCGATGAAATGGGCGTCGGCGATCTTTTTCTTCAGCTCGTCACCGGACAGCGCGGTCTTGAGGTACTCGATGTTGGTGTAGCCGGAGGCCTTCAGGGTGTCCACCGCGTTCTGGTGGACGCCTTCGAGAAGAAGGAACTTGATCTTGCTCTTGTCGAGAGAGGTCGTGCTCATCGGAGTACCTGTTGTCCCACTAAATTAAGTGTCAGGAGAAGCATCGGCGCTGGCGCCGACGGGCCCGGAGATCGCTGCGAAGCATGCTTTGCGGGGTGCGTATGCTAGCATGGCTTCCCTTTTCCTTGCTCGGTTGCGACCTGAACGGTTCTCAGGGCGACCATGAATGTTTCGAGAGTTGAAATGAGCGATCACCTGCCGATTGAAGAACTCAAAACCCTGGTCGAGCCCGGTAAGGTGCTGACCGACGCCGCGTCGCTGGAGACCTACGGCAAGGACTGGACCAAGCACTATGCGCCGGCGCCCAGTGCCATCGTCTTTCCCAAGAGCATCGAACAGGTGCAGTCCATCGTGCGCTGGGCCAACGCGCACAAGGTCGCGCTGGTGCCGTCGGGTGGCCGTACCGGCCTGTCGGCCGCCGCGGTAGCGGCCAACGGCGAGGTGGTGGTGGCCTTCGATTACATGAACCAGATCGTCGATTTCAACGCCGTCGATCGCAGCGTGGTCTGCCAGCCCGGCGTCATCACCGAGCAGTTGCAGCAGTTCGCCGAAGACAAGGGCCTGTACTACCCGGTGGATTTCGCCTCGGCCGGTTCCAGCCAGGTCGGCGGCAACATCGGCACCAATGCCGGCGGCATCAAGGTCATTCGCTACGGCATGACCCGCAACTGGGTGGCCGGCCTCAAGGTGGTCACCGGTACCGGCGAGCTGCTGGAGCTGAACAAGGATCTGATCAAGAACGCCACCGGCTATGACCTGCGCCACCTGTTCATCGGCGCCGAAGGCACCCTGGGCTTCGTGGTCGAGGCGACCATGCGCCTGGATCGTGCGCCGAAGAACCTCACCGCCATGGTGCTCGGCACGCCGGACTTCGATTCCATCATGCCGGTGCTGCATGCCTTCCAGGGCAAGCTGGATCTGACCGCCTTCGAGTTCTTCTCCGACAAGGCCCTGGCCAAGATCCTCGCCCGCGGCGACATCCCGGCGCCGTTCGAAACCGAGTGCCCCTTCTATGCGCTGCTCGAATTCGAGGCCAGCACCGAGGAGATCGCCAACGACGCCCTGGCCACCTTCGAGCACTGCGTCGAGCAGGGCTGGGTGGTCGATGGCGTGATGAGCCAGAGCGAACAGCAGCTGCGCAACCTGTGGCGCCTGCGCGAGGACATTTCCGAAACCATCTCGCACTGGACGCCCTACAAGAACGACATCTCCGTCACCGTCTCCCGGGTGCCGGCGTTCCTGCGCGACATCGATGCCATCGTCGAGCGCAGCTACCCGGACTTCGAAGTGCTGTGGTACGGCCACATCGGCGATGGCAACCTGCACCTGAACATCCTCAAGCCCGAGGCGCTGCCGAAGGAGGAGTTCTTCGCCAAGTGCGCGACCGTGAATACCTGGGTCTTCGAGACCGTGCAGCGTTACAACGGGTCGATTTCCGCCGAACACGGCGTGGGCATGACCAAGCGCGATTACCTGGGTTACAGCCGCAGCGAGGCCGAGATCGCCTATATGAAGGCGATCAAGGCGGTGTTCGACCCCAACGGCATCATGAATCCCGGCAAGATTTTCAATTGAAAGCGCCAAGCTTCAAGGCGGATGGCCGCCCCCCACACGCTGCAAGCGAGCGCGCTCCCTGCTTTTTCTTGCGGCTTGCCGCTTCCGGAGGAATCCTATGAGCTATCAGCATCAGTACATCGACGGTACCCATATCCACTTTCCCCTGGGCAAGGTGGTCTGCATCGGTCGCAACTACGCCGAGCACGCCAGGGAGCTCAACAACCCGGTGCCCAGCGAGCCGCTGCTGTTCATCAAGCCGGGTAGCTGCGTGGTGCCGATCGAAGGGGGCTTCGCCATTCCCGACGACCGTGGCCCGGTGCACTACGAAGCCGAGATCGCCGTGCTGATCGGCAAGCCGCTGTCGCGCACGCCCAATCGCGAAGAAGTGCTTGATGCCATTTCCGGTTTCGCCCCGGCCCTGGACCTGACCCTGCGCGACCTGCAGAGCAAGCTCAAGGAAAAGGGCTATCCCTGGGAAACCGCCAAGTCCTTCGACGGCGCCTGCGTGCTGGCGCCCTTCGTGCCGGGCGATGCCGTGGAAGACCTGACCGCCATCGGCATCCGCCTGTCGATCAACGGCGAAGTGCGTCAGGACGGCAGCAGTGCCGACATGCTCAACCCCATCGTGCCGGTGATCCAGCACATCAGTGGCCACTTCAACCTGCAGCCGGGCGATGTGATCCTCACCGGCACCCCGGTTGGCGTCGGGCCGCTGAACAAGGGCGACGAGCTGGTGCTGGAGCTGGTCGGCCATTCCAGCTTCGCCAGTCGGGTCCTTTAAGCGGCAAGCTGCAAGCCTCAAGCTGCAAGTAGAGAGCAGGGCGGACCGCGCTTGTGCTCGGCTTGAAGCTTGTGGCTTGTAGCTGCTCTTTAAGCTTGGCTTAAGCCGGCTTTAAGCCTGGCTTCAGCTCCGGGACTTAACCTGACCCCGTCATCTACTGATCAAGGGTCATCTCCATGAAAGCTCCCGCACTCGCACTGCTGCTCGTTCCGCTGTTCTCTTCCGTTGCCATGGCCGCCGGCTATACCGGGCCAGGCCAGGTCGCCCAGGTCACCACTGTCGAGCAGGCGCTGAAAGCCGGCGACGACACCCCGGTGGTATTGCAGGGCCAGATCGTCAAGCGCCTGCAGGACGAGCTCTATGAGTTCAAGGATGCCACCGGTACCATCCACGTCGAAATCGACGACGAAGACTGGCCGCCACACGCCATCTCCGAGAAAGCCACCGTCAAGCTCACCGGTGAAGTCGACAAGGATCTGACCAGCCGCGAAATCGATGTCGATATCGTCGAACTGGTGAAATAAGGCGCGCCGTTGGCGTCCACCCCTGCACTGAATGGCCGCCTCTCGGAAAACCGGGGGGCGGCGTTGTCGTTTTTGCCGATGGATATGTGAAGCACCATGCCTCGTCTGATTTCAATCAAAGGATTATTCCTGCTGTTGATGCTTGCCCTGTTGGCGGCGCTGACCGCCACCAGCCAGCAGTTCCGCCTGTTCGAGCGTGTATGGTTCAACGTCAGCCGGCCTGCCGAGGCTCCATCCCACTCGCTTTGGCTCAACGACTATAGGGTCGTGATCGAGGCGCAGCGCATCGAAGGGCTGGAGGATGACGTCTCGGCGCTGAGCTACGATCCGGATCGCAAGAGCCTGTTCACCGTGACCAACAAGCATCCCAAGCTGATCGAGTTGTCCCTCGACGGCAAGGTGCTGCGCACGATCGAACTGGTCGGTTTCGGTGACCCCGAGGCGGTGGAATATGTGGCGCCCGGGCGTTTCGTGATCGCCGACGAGCGTGCGCAGCGCCTGGTCAAGGTGCGCGTCGACGACGCCACCACGTCGATCGATGCCGCCGATGGTCAGCAGATGTCGCTGGGCCTGGAAATGGGCACCAGGAACAAGGGCTTCGAGGGCCTGGCCTACGACCTGACCGGGCAGCGCCTGTTCGTGGCCAAGGAGCGTGATCCCATGCGGATCTACGAGGTGCACGGTTTTCCCAATCTCGACCCGGCCACGCCGAACCCGGTGCAGATCCGCGATGACCGCAAGCGCGATGCGGGCATCTTCGTGCGCGATCTCTCCAGCCTGCATTACGACAACCGCACCGGCCACTTGCTGGCGTTGTCGGACGAGTCGCGCCTGGTCGTCGAACTGGGCGAGGACGGCAAGCCGATCAGCAGCCTGTCGCTGTTGCAGGGGCAGCAGGGGCTCAAGGCCTCGGTGCCCCAGGCCGAAGGCATCACCATGGATGATCGGGGCGTGCTCTACCTGACCAGCGAGCCCAATCTTTTCTATGTCTTCAGCAAGGACGGCAAAGCGGATTGAGCCTGGCTTCGAGCCCCGTCGTTCACCGCCAGGGGACACCTGGGTGGAGAATACAGGGCAATTGCGCTATGCGCTCGAAGAGCAGAAAACAGCGCTGGAAGGCTGGAAGCTTAACGAAAGCAGCCCGAGCACACAGGAAAACAGAGGTTTCTCGTTCAGCCCTCCAGCCTCCAGCGCTTTTCATCGAGTGTCTTTCACACAATGATGCCATGGCGCGATTGCCCTGGCGGAGAACAGCTACAAGCCGGAGGCTGGGCGTCGTGCCTATGGTATGGTTCGGGCCGCAGGTATGACGCGGCACATGGCGAAGCGAGCTTTTGCTTGCCGCTCGTGGCCTGCAGCTTGCGGCTGCTTCAGTGCGGCCTTGTCGTTTCCGCTGATGGACATGTGAACGGGTATGCGTCGACTGTTTTCCTTCAAGGCATTCCTTGTGCTGTTCGTCCTCGTCGCGGCGTTGCTGCTGGCGCTCTGGGGGCAGGAGTACCGGGTGTTCGAGCGGGCCTGGTTCAATGTGCGGCAACCGGATGAGGCACCGGCCAAGACGCTCTGGCTCGACGATTATCGGGTGGTGCGCGAGGCCCAGGTGATCGAAGGCCTGGACGACGATGTCTCGGCGCTGACCTACGACCCGCTGCGCAAGAGCCTGTTCACCCTCACCAACCAGCATTCGCGGTTGATCGAGCTGTCACTCGAGGGCAAGGTGCTGCGCCAGATCGAACTGGTCGGCTTCGGCGATCCCGAGGCGGTGGAGTACATCGCGCCCGGCCTCTTCGTGATCGCCGACGAGCGCCCGCAGCGCCTGGTCGAGGTGCGTATCGACGACGCCACCACGCGGATCGATGCCGCCGATGGCCAGCAGCTGTCGCTGGGGCTGGAGATGGAAGCCAAGAACAGGGGCTTCGAGGGCCTGGCCTATGACCTGGCCGGCAAGCGCCTGTTCGTGGCCAAGGAGCGTGACCCGCTGCGCATCTACGAAGTGCACGGTTTTCCCCATGTCGAACCGGGTACGCCTTCGGTGATCCGTATCAGCGATGACCGTGAGCGCGATGCCGGGCTTTTCCTGCGCGATCTGTCCAGCCTGCAGTACGACGCGCGCAGCGGGCATCTGCTGGCGCTGTCCGACGACTCACGCCTGCTGGTGGAACTCGATGCCAAGGGCGAAGCGGTCAGCAGTCTGTCGCTGATCGGCGGGCAACAGGGGCTCAAGGAGTCCGTTCCTCAGGCCGAGGGCATCGCCATGGACGAGAATGGCGTGATCTACATGATCAGCGAGCCCAATCTCTTTTACACCTTCAGCAAAAAGGCCGAGTGACTGCTCACTCGGCCTTTTCGGTAACGCCTGCGATATTCAGCGCTGCAGCGTCTTCACGCCCTCGGCAGTGCCCAGCAGCAGCAGGTCGGCCGGGCGGGCGGCGAACAGGCCGTTGGTGACCACGCCGACGATGGCGTTGATGGCGCTTTCCAGTTTCACCGGATCGACGATGGACAGGTTGTGCACGTCGAGGATGACGTTGCCGTTATCGGTCAGCACGCCTTCGCGATACACCGGGTCGCCGCCCAGCTTGACCAGCTCGCGGGCCACATGGCTGCGGGCCATGGGGATCACTTCCACCGGCAGCGGGAAGGCGCCGAGCACCGGGACCAGCTTGCTGCCGTCGGCGATGCAGATGAAGGTGCGCGCCACCGCGGCGACGATCTTCTCGCGGGTCAGGGCCGCGCCACCGCCCTTGATCAGGTGCAGGCGTTCGTCGCTCTCGTCGGCGCCGTCGACGTAGAACTCCAGGTCGCTGACGGTATTCAGTTCATAGACCGGGATGCCGTGCCCCTTGAGGCGTGCGGCAGTGGCTTCGGAACTGGCCACGGCGCCGTCGAACTCCATCTTGTGCCGGGCCAGGGCATCGATGAAGCAGTTGGCCGTGGAGCCGGTGCCGACCCCGATGACGCTCCTGGCGTCGAGCTTGGGGAGGATGAAGTCGACGGCGGCCTGGGCCACGGCTTGTTTGAGCTGATCCTGGGTCATGCGGGTTCCACGAGAGCGAGTGGGGAAGCGGAGCGGCCATTATAGCCGGCAAAACCCCGGAATTCGTATGGTCGCTCGGCAGATCCCTGGGTTAGACTCCAAGGTTCCCCGTGAAGCCGCCTGCGATGCCAGCCATGCTCGAACAGTACGTCAAGAAGACCCTGACCTCCCGTGTCTATGACGTTGCCGTGGAAACCCCGCTGCAACCCGCTCGCCAACTTTCCGAACGCCTGGGCAATCAGATTCTGCTCAAGCGCGAGGATCTGCAGCCGGTCTACTCGTTCAAGATTCGCGGCGCCTACAACAAGCTGGCGCAACTGAGCCCCGAGGAACTGGCCCGGGGTGTGGTCACCGCCTCGGCCGGCAACCATGCCCAGGGCCTGGCCCTGGCGGCCAAGCACATGGGGGTGAAGGCGACCATCGTGATGCCGCGCACCACCCCGGAACTGAAGGTGCAGGGCGTGCGTTCGCGCGGCGGCAAGGTGGTGCTGCATGGCGACGCCTTCCCCGATGCCCTGGCCCACTCGCTGAAGCTGGTGGAGGAGAAGGGGCTGGTGTACATCCACCCTTACGACGATCCGCACGTGATCGCCGGGCAGGGTACCGTGGCCATGGAAATCCTGCGTCAGCACCAGGGCCCGCTGGACGCGATCTTCGTGCCGGTCGGCGGTGGCGGGCTGATCGCCGGTATCGCCGCCTACATCAAATACCTGCGCCCGGAGACCCGGGTCATCGGCGTCGAGCCGGACGATTCCAACTGCCTGCAGCAGGCCCTGGCCGCCGGCGAGCGGGTGGTGCTGCCCCAGGTCGGGCTGTTCGCCGACGGCGTGGCGGTGGCGCAGATCGGCCAGCACACCTTCGATATCTGCAAGCTGTGCGTCGATGAGGTGATCACCGTCAGCACCGACGAGATCTGCGCGGCGATCAAGGACATCTACGACGACACCCGCTCCATCACCGAACCGGCCGGCGCCCTGGCCGTGGCCGGGATCAAGCGGTACGTCGAGCGCGAAGGCGCCACTGGCCAGGTGCTGGTCGGCATCGATTCCGGCGCCAACGTCAACTTCGACCGCCTGCGCCACGTCGCCGAACGCGCCGAACTGGGCGAGAAGCGCGAGGCGATCATCGCCGTCACCATCCCGGAAAAGCCCGGCAGCTTCAGGGCCTTCTGCGAGGCCATCGGCAAGCGCCAGATCACCGAATTCAACTACCGTTATCACAGCGATGGCGAGGCGCATATCTTCGTCGGCGTGCAGACCCATCCGGAAAACGACCCGCGCGGGGCGCTGGTGGAGAACCTGCGTGGCCAGGGCTTCCCGGTGATCGACCTGACCGACAACGAACTGGCCAAGCTGCACGTCCGCCATACCGTGGGCGGCCATGCCGCGGCGGTGCCGGATGAGTGCGTATTCCGTTTCGAGTTCCCGGAACGGCCGGGGGCGCTGTTCAACTTCCTCACCAAGCTCGGTGGGCGCTGGAACATCACCCTGTTCCACTACCGCAACCATGGCGCCGCCGATGGCCGCGTGCTGGCCGCCCTGCAGGTGCCGGAGGACGAGCGCCACTTGCTGGCGCCGGCGCTGGATGCCATCGGCTACCCGTACTGGGACGAGAGCGACAACCCGGCCTATAAACTGTTCCTGGGCTAGTTCTTTCCTGGGTATCGCGTTGCTCAACCCAGGCTACGACTCTGTTTCTCGGCCAGCGGGCTCACCCATATCCCGGGCAGCGCGATAGTTCCGGTATGTTCCCGGGTATCGCTCTGCTCCACCCAGGCTACCTGTCTGTCTGCCGGTAGCCTGGTGTCGAGCGCAGCGATGCCCAGGGCTGCGTTACATCTGTATCCATAAAAATCAAGGAAACCGTGATGGAACATTACCTGCTGCTGAGAATCGCTCACAGCCTACCCGGCATCCTGCTGCTGCTCGGCGTGGCGGCCCATGCCTTCATGCTGTGGAAGGCATGGCGCGGCGGCGATGCGGCGTTGCTGCAACGCAAGCTGCGCCGCACGCGCCGCATCAGCCTGCCGGTGTTCGCCGTGCTGGCCCTGAGCCTGCCGCTCACCGGCTGGTGGATGGTCGAGCTGGCCGGCTGGCCGCTGGGGCTGACCTGGCTGCTGGCCGGCAGCGTGCTCTATGGTGTGATGATGGTGCTGGGCCTGCTGCTGGTCGGCCGCCTGAATGCCTGGCAGGCCCTGGGCGAAACCCCGGCGCCGGTGCGGCTGCTGCGCTTCAGCGCCGCCTATGCCGGGCTGATCGTGCTGCTGTTGCTGGTGATCATGGCGCTGATGGGCGCCAAGCCGGCCTGATCATTTGCGCCCCAGCCAGCTCAGGGCCAGCAGCAGGTAGATCAGCGAGCCGCCCCAATACAGCCAGGCGAAGCCGTCGACCAGCCCGATCAACAGGTAGGCGAGCAGCGGCCCCAGCGCGGCGCCCAGGTCCTGGGCGATCGAGTAACGGGTCATGAAGGCGACGACATTGCCCGCGCTGGCGGCGTCGCTGGCCAGCGCGTCGGTGAGCGTGGTCAGCGCCGTCGCCAGCAGCATCACCAGCAGGGTCACGGCGATCCAGGGCAGCAGGGGCAGGCCGCTGGCCATCGAGCCAAAGCTCAGGGCGGCGCCCAGCAACGTCCAGCCGTAGAGCCGGGAGCGGCCGCCCGGGCCATCGGACCAGGCGCCGAAGCGCCGGCCCAGCCAGGGCTCCCATGACCAGCGCAGCGCCTGCAGGATGCCGGATAGGGCGGTGGCGCTGAGCAGCAGGCCGAAGAGGTCGAGCTGGCTGCCATGGAAGCGTTCGATCAGGGCGCTCAGGGTCGCCGCCAGTACGCCCTGGATCAGCATGGCGATGCAGAAGCCGCTGGCGATCACCCGGTACTTGCCGTTTACCCGCGCGCTATCTCGCGCGGTGCCGGGGCTCTGCGCCGCCGCTAGCTGTCGTTCGCCGTAGCTCGAGGGCAGGTGGAAGTGGCGCAGCAGCAGCGGCACGCCGAGCAGGGCCATGCCGGCGAAGCTCAGGGCCAGCGCCGGCAGGCCGTAGAGCGGCACCAGCAAGCCGCCGAGCAGCATGCCGGCGAGGCTGCCGAGCCGGTAGAGGCCGTTGTACAGGCCCATCGCCTGGCCGCGCGACTGCCCGTTCGTGCAGTAGACCACCGCCGACAGCCCGCCGATACGGAAGAACGACCAGCCGATGCCCCATGCCGCGCGCAGCAGCAGCCAGGCGAAAAAGCCTTTGGCGATGCCGTAGCCGAAGGTCGTGGCGGCGCCGAGCAGGGTGGCCAGCAACAACCCGGTGCGCAGGCTGATGCGCTGGTACAGCCAACCGATCAGCGGGTTGAACGGCAGGCGGATGAAGCGATTGACCGACAGCAGCACGCCAACCTGCCAGAGCGCATCGAGGCCGACTTCGCGCCAGTAGACCGGCAGAGCGATATACAGCATGGAGTCGCCGGCCAGGCACAGGGCGGTGGCCAGTGCGACCACCACGAGCGGCCGCGAAGTGCGTTGATCGAGGGACATGCTGCTCCTTGCGCGCGTGTGGGCGGTGTCCCGGACAGGCTGACCGCGCGGTGTACTTCCTGCATCGACCGAAACGGCAATGCGCCTCGCGGCGAACCCCGGCTGCCGCCCGGCACCTGGCGACTCGGGGCGGGCGCCCCGCAGCCGCGCCGTGCTTCAGTCGCGCAGGGAAATGATCGACCAGCCGCGTTTCCCGGCCTCCGCGCGCAGGCTCGGGTCGGGATCGACCGCCACCGGCTGGGTGACCCGCTCCAGCAGCGGCAGGTCGTTGATCGAGTCGCTGTAGAAGCTGCTGCCTTCCAGGCTCAGGCCCTGCTCGCCGAGCCAGCGCTCGAGCCGGGTGACCTTGCCTTCCTTGAAGCAGGGCACATCGGTGGTGCGCCCGGTATAGCGGCCGCCCGCCATCTCGCACTCGGTGGCCAGCAGGCTGTCCACGCCCAGGCGCGCGGCGATCGGCGCGGTGACGAAGCGGTTGGTGGCGGTGATGATGACCAGCTTGTCGCCCGCGGCCCGGTGCCGTTCGAGCAGGGCCAGGCCCTTGGGCAGGATGATCGGCTCGATGCACTCGGCCATGAACTGCTCATGCCAGGCCTGCAGTTGCGCCATCTCGGTACGGCCGAGAATCTCCAGGCTGAAATTGAGGTAGTCGGCGATGTTCAGGCGCCCGGCCAGGTAGTCCTGGTAGAAGGCGTCGTTGCGGGCCTTGTAGGTCGCGCCGTCGAGGATACCGCGCGCGCACAGCCAGTCGCCCCAGGCATGGTCGCTGTCGCCGCCGAGCAGGGTATTGTCGAGATCGAATAGAGCCAAGCGCACGTCGCCACCTTTATATGCACGAATAACGGGAGGGCGCCAGGATAGCGGCTTTGCCCGCCCGGGGAAAACCGCGCGTGCCGGGGCGTTGCGCCGCTCGGTCGCGTTGCCGCTGTCCCGGGCTTTGTGGAACAATGCCGGAACATGCGTTTACGAGGTTGTGCGCCGTGATCGATCCTGATGGCTTTCGCCCCAATGTCGGCATCATTCTGACCAATGATGTCGGCCAGGTGCTCTGGGCGCGTCGAATTAACCAGGATGCCTGGCAGTTTCCGCAAGGCGGCATCAACGACCGTGAATCGCCCGAAGAAGCGTTGTACCGCGAGCTGAACGAAGAAGTGGGCCTCGAGCAGCAGGACGTGAAAATTCTCGCCTGTACCCGGGGGTGGTTGAGGTATCGTCTGCCTCAGCGTCTGGTGCGTACCCACAGCCAGCCGCTGTGCATCGGTCAGAAACAGAAGTGGTTCCTGCTGCGCCTGACGTCGGACGAACAGCGGGTGCGCATGGATCTCACCGGCAAGCCCGAGTTCGACGGCTGGCGCTGGGTCAGTTACTGGTATCCGCTGGGACAGGTGGTCACATTCAAGCGCGAGGTCTATCGTCGCGCCCTCAAGGAACTCGCTCCGCGCCTGCTGGCCCGGGACTGAACAGACTAGAGTCGAGCCATGCTCAATACGCTGCGCAAGATCGTCCAGGAAGTGAATGCCGCCAAGGATCTGAAGGCGGCGTTGGGCATCATCGTGCAGCGGGTCAAGGAGACCATGGGCACCCAGGTGTGTTCGGTCTACCTGCTCGACCCGGAGAGCAGCCGCTTCGTGCTGATGGCCACCGACGGCCTCAACAAGCGCTCCATCGGCAAGGTCAGCATGGCGCCCAACGAGGGCCTGGTCGGCCTGGTCGGCACCCGCGAGGAGCCGCTCAACCTGGAGAACGCCTCCCAGCACCCCCGCTATCGCTACTTCGCCGAGACCGGCGAGGAGCGCTACGCCTCCTTCCTCGGCTCGCCGATCATCCACCACCGCCGGGTGATGGGCGTGCTGGTGGTGCAGCAGAAGGAGCGCCGCCAGTTCGACGAGGGCGAGGAGGCGTTCCTGGTGACCATGAGCGCGCAGCTCGCCGGGGTCATCGCCCATGCCGAAGCCACCGGCTCGATCCGCGGCCTGGGCAAGCAGGGCAAGGGCATCCAGGAAGCCAAGTTCGTCGGCGTGCCGGGATCGCCCGGCGCGGCCGTCGGCACCGCGGTGGTGGTGCTGCCGCCGGCCGATCTGGAGGTGGTGCCGGACAAGCTCGTCGATGACGTCGATGCCGAGCTGGAGCTGTTCAACGATGCCCTCGAAGGTGTGCGCAGCGACATGCGCAACCTGTCGGCGAGGATGGCCACGCAGTTGCGCCCGGAAGAACGCGCGCTGTTCGACGTCTACCTGATGATGCTCGAAGACGCCGCCCTGGGTAACGAAGTGGTCAAGGTGATCAGGACCGGGCAGTGGGCCCAGGGCGCGTTGCGCCAGGTGATCGGCGAACACATCAACCGCTTCGAACTGATGGACGACGCCTACCTGCGCGAGCGCGCCTCCGACGTCAAGGATCTGGGACGGCGCCTGCTCGCCTACCTGCAGCAGGCGCGGCAGCAGACCCTGGTCTACCCGGACAACTGCATTCTGGTCGCCGAGGAACTGTCGCCGGCCATGCTCGGCGAAGTGCCGGAAGGCAAGCTGGTCGGCCTGGTCTCCGTGCAGGGCTCGGGCAACTCCCACGTGGCGATCTTCGCCCGCGCCATGGGCATTCCCACGGTGATGGGCGCGGTCGAGCTGCCGTACTCGAAGATCGACGGCATCCAGTTGATCGTCGACGGTTACCACGGCGAGGTCTTCACCAACCCCAGCGAGATCCTGCGCAAGCAGTATTCCGACGTGGTCGAGGAAGACCGCCAACTGACCAGGGGCCTCGATGCCCTGCGCGCGCTGCCGTGCGAGACCCTGGACGGCCATCACATGCCGCTGTGGGTCAATACCGGCCTGCTCGCCGACGTGGTGCGGGCGCAGGAGCGCGGCGCCGAAGGCGTGGGCCTGTACCGCACCGAAGTGCCGTTCATGATCAAGGACCGCTTCCCCAGCGAGAAGGAACAGCTGGCGATCTACCGGGAACAGCTGGCGGCCTTCCATCCGCTACCGGTGACCATGCGCAGCCTGGACATCGGCGGCGACAAGTCGCTGAGCTACTTCCCGATCAAGGAGGACAACCCCTTCCTCGGCTGGCGCGGCATCCGCGTGACCCTCGATCACCCGGAAATCTTCCTGGTGCAGGTGCGGGCCATGCTCAAGGCCAGCGAGGGCCTGGACAACCTGCGCATCCTGCTGCCGATGATTTCCGGGATCCAGGAGCTGGAAGAGTCGCTGCACCTGATCCATCGCGCCTGGGGCGAGGTGCGTGACGAAGGCACCGACGTGCCCTTGCCGCCGATCGGCGTGATGGTCGAGATTCCCGCCGCGGTCTACCAGACCCGCGACCTGGCGCGCCAGGTGGATTTCCTCTCGGTCGGCTCCAACGACCTGACCCAGTACCTGCTGGCGGTGGATCGCAACAACCCGCGGGTCGCCGATCTCTATGACTTCTTCCACCCGGCGGTGCTGCAGGCGCTGCGCAAGGTGGTCGACGATGCCCACGCCGAGGGCAAGCCGGTGAGCATCTGCGGGGAAATGGCCGGCGATCCCACGGCGGCGGTGCTGCTGATGGCCATGGGCTTCGACAGCCTGTCGATGAACGCCACCAACCTGCCCAAGGTCAAGTGGCTGCTGCGCCAGGTCAGCCTGGGCAAGGCCCGGGAGCTGCTGGCCCAGGTGATGAGCATCGACAACCCGCAGGTTATCCACAGCACCCTGCAACTGGCGCTGCGCAACCTGGGGCTGGGTCGCATGATCAATCCGGCCTCGGAGATTCAGGCCTAGGCGACGTTCGTCGCCGCTCATCGAGCGGCGGCGACAAGGCGAAAGCGGCCTTCGGCCTTCGATCAAAAACGCTCGAGGCTGGAACGCTGGACGAAAGAGCCTATGCGGTTTGCTTGTCGTTCAGCTTCCAGCCTCCAGCGCTCCTGCCGGCCGTCCGCTCCCTCTCCCTGATTCGTGCCGACATCGCCCCGCCAAGGCGTTCTGCCAGGCGGACAGCTTTTTCCTAGCCAGCGACTACAAAAATCATAATTTCGCCAATCCCTGTCTCTGCACAGAATGCGTTCGACATCCGCCGCCATCGCTGCGTCTGCGGAAACCGCCATGATCAGAATCAGAGCAGGCACGTCATGACCAACCTGAATCAAACCGCGTTTCAGACGCACACCGACAAGACCGTCGACACGCTGGAAACGGATACGCTGGTGGTCGGTGCCGGCCAGGCCGGCGTGGCCATGAGCGAGCACCTGAGCAAGCTCGGCGTGCCGCACCTGGTTCTCGAGCGCAAGCGTATCGCCGAAGCCTGGCGCACGGATCGCTGGGACTCGCTGGTGGCCAATGGGCCGGCCTGGCACGATCGTTTCCCGGGCCTGGCGTTCGACGATCTCGAGCCCGATGCCTTCCCCTCGAAAGAGCGCATAGCGGCCTACTTCGAAGCCTATGCCAAGCAGTTCGACGCCCCGATCCGCACCGGCGTGAACGTGAATAAGGTAGTGCGCAATGCGCAGGGCCCGGGCTTCACCGTGGAAACCTCCGAGGGGGTGATCCGGGCCAACCGCGTGGTGGCCGCCACCGGGCCGTTCCAGCAGCCGGTCATCCCGCCGATCGCGCCCGAGGACGAGCGGCTCACCCAACTGCACTCCGCCGCCTACCGCAATCCGCAGCAACTGCCCGAGGGGGCGGTGCTGGTGGTGGGCGCCGGCTCGTCGGGGGTGCAGATCGCCGATGAGCTGCAGCGCGCCGGCAAGCAGGTCTATCTGTCGGTCGGCCCCCATGACCGGCCGCCGCGGGCCTACCGCAATCGCGACTTCGTCTGGTGGCTGGGCGTGCTCGGCGAATGGGACGCGGAGGCCGCCAGGCCGGGCAAGGAGCACGTCACCATCGCCGTCAGCGGCGCCCGTGGCGGGCATACCGTGGACTTCCGCGGCCTGGCCCACCAGGGCATCACGCTGGTCGGCCTGACCCAGGCGTTCCATGACGGCGTGGCGACCTTCCAGGCCGACCTTGCCGACAACCTGGCGCGCGGCGACGAGAACTACCTGTCGCTGCTCGATGCCGCCGACGCCTACATTGCCCGCAATGCTCTCGACCTCCCGCCAGAGCCTGAAGCCCGCGCCACCTATCCGGATCCGCAGTGCGTGACCCAGCCCATTCTCGAGCTCGATCTGGCCGCGGCCGGCGTGACCACGATCATCTGGGCAACCGGCTATTCGGTGGATTTCAGCTGGCTGCAGGTCGACGCCTTCGACGCCAAGGGCAAGCCGCGGCATCAGCGCGGCGTCTCCAGCGAGCCGGGCGTGTATTTCCTCGGCCTGCCGTGGCTGTCGCGGCGCGGTTCCACGTTCATCTGGGGCGTCTGGCACGATGCCAGGCACATCGCCGACCACATCGCCACGCAGCGCAAGTACCTCGCCTATCGCGATGCCGCGCAGCGCCAGGTGGACCGCGACGACGCGCCCGCCCAGACCGCAGGAGTACGTTGATGCCTACCCACACCCGCATTCGCATGTTCAACACCAAGGACACCTACCCCAACCAGACCCTGGACAACGACCTGTGCCAGGCCGTGCGCGCCGGCAACACCGTCTATGTGCGCGGCCAGGTCGGTACCGATTTCGCGGGCAACCTGGTCGGCCTTGGCGACCCGCGCGCGCAGACCGAGCAGGCGATGAAGAACCTCAAGCAACTGCTCGAGGAGGCCGGCAGCGACCTGTCGCATATCGTCAAGACCACCACCTACCTGACCGACCCGCGCTACCGCGAGCCGGTGTACCGGGAAGTCGGCAAATGGCTCCAGGGCGTGTTCCCCATCTCCACCGGCCTGGTGGTGTCCGCCCTGGGCCAGCCGCAGTGGCTGATGGAGATCGATGTGATCGCGGTGATTCCCGATGGCTGGCACGCCAAGGAGCCTGCATGACCTTTTCCATCGTCGCCCGCTGTGCGGAAACCGGCCATCTCGGCATCGCCATCAGCTCCTCGAGCATCGCCGTCGGCGCCCGCTGCCCCTGGCTGCGCGCGGGGGTCGGCGCGGTATCGACGCAGAACATCACCCTGCCGGCCCTGGGGCCGCAGATCCTCGACCTGCTGGAAGCCGGCGAGAGCCCGGCGGCGGCGCTGGGCAAGGCGCTGGGCAGCAACGGCTATGGCCAGTATCGCCAGGTGACGGTGATCGACAGCCATGGCCTGAGCGCCCACTTCACCGGCAGCGAGGCGCTCGGTATCCACCATGCGCGGGCTGGCGAGCAGTGCGTGGCGGCCGGCAACCTGCTGACCGCGCCTGCGGTGATCGAGGCCATGGTCGAGGCCTTCGAGCAGGCCGACGGCGGCCTGCCGGATCGCCTGCTGGCGGCCATGCACGCGGCCATGGCCGCCGGTGGCGAAGCAGGGCCGGTGCATTCGGCGGCGCTATCGGTGGTGGGCGATCTGATCTGGCCGGTGATCGACCTGCGCATCGATTGGGCCGAGGAGAACCCCATCGGCGAACTGGACAAGCTCTGGCGCGCCTACCAGCCGCAACTGCACGACTATATCGTGCGCGCCCTCGATCCGACCCAGGCGCCCAGCTACGGTGTGCCGGGGGATGAATGAACACGAGCCGCAAGCCGCAAGCGACAGGCTGCAAGACCAGGCCGCTTGCTCTGCTGGCTGCACGCGTGAAACTCGCCGCTTGCTGGCCGACCTGATCGCCTTCGACACCACCAGCCGCGAATCGAACCTGGCGTTGATCGACTACGTGCGCGACTACCTGGCCGGGCTGGGGGTCGCCAGCGAGACGCTCTTCAATGCCGGGCGCAGCAAGGCCAACCTGCATGCCCGCCTTGGCCCGACCGGGCCGGGCGGGGTGATGCTGTCCGGGCACAGCGACGTGGTGCCGGTCGATGGTCAGCCCTGGACGCTGCCGGCGTTCCGGCTCAGCGAGCGCGACGGCCGGCTCTATGGGCGTGGCACGGCCGATATGAAGGGTTTCATCGCCTGCGTGCTGGCCAGCCTGCCGCGCTTTCTCGAACGCCCGCTACGCCTGCCGCTGCATATCGCCATTTCCTATGACGAGGAGGTGGGTTGCCTGGGGGTGCGCAGCCTGATCGAACAGTTGCGCGCCAGCCCCGAGCGGCCGGCCATCTGCCTGATCGGCGAACCGACGCACATGCGCCCGGTGCTCGGCCACAAGGGCAAACTGGCGATGCGCTGCGAGGTGCATGGCGCGGCCTGCCACTCGGCCTACGCGCTGCTGGGGGTGAATGCCATCGAATACGCGGCGAAGCTGATCGGCCGCCTTGGTGAACTCGGCACGCAACTGGCCGCGCCCGAGCGCCACGACCCCCGCTTCGAGCCACCTTATTCCACCGTGCAGACCGGACTGATCCAGGGCGGCCGGGCATTGAACATCGTGCCCGCCGAATGCTGCTTCGACTTCGAGATGCGTGCGCTGCCCGCCGATGACCCGCAACAGGTCGCCGCCGCACTGCGCGATTACGCCGAGCGCGAACTGTTGCCGCGCATGCGCGCCGTCAGCGCGGACAGCGATATCCGCTTCAGCGAGCTGTCCAGCTACCCCGGCCTGCTCACCGACCCCGCCAGCGAGGCTGCGCGCCTGCTGGCGCTGCTGTGCGGGCGCGAGGATTTCACCACCGTGGCCTTCGGCACCGAGGGCGGGCTGTTCGACGAGGCCGGCATCGCCACCGTGATCTGCGGCCCCGGCAGCATGGAGCAGGGCCACAAGCCCGACGAGTACGTCAGTCTCGAGCAGCTCGCGCAATGCGATGCGCAATTGTTAAGACTGGCGCAGTGGATGCAGGGCTGAGTCTCGAGTCGTAACGGGGCTCGCTCGGTTCCGCCAGCGCGTGAGGACGCGCAGCGGCATGCGGTCGCATTCTCATCCTGTGGTTTTTTGCCTCGTCGACTGCCCTGGAAGGGGGCTTGGTAACGCTTTTGGTGCGTCAGTCGCCTTGTCGTCACTTCGACAGAATAATTTCTTCTATGAAAACAAGGAGCTGACGTTTCAGGCATGAGTTCTGCATTTGGATTATTGTGTTTTTGGATCCAGAAATTCAGGAATCCTCCCCATGCTTTTCGCCATCACCCACAACACCCAGCCCGCCCTGTCGGCCGAGGACGAGGCTTACCTGCATCTGCTCGACGCCATCTGTCAGGGGCGTTACCGAACCGGCGACCGGCTGATCGCCGAAGACATCGCCAACGAGCTGGAGATGAGCCGCATGCCGATTCGCGGGGCCTTCAAGCGCCTGGCGGCAGAAGGGCTGGTGACGCTGCGGCCCAACCGAGGTGCCGTCGTCAGCGGCCTCGACCGCGACCAGATGCGCGAAGTCTTCGAGATGCGCAGCGCCCTCGAGGGCCTGGCGATCCGGGTCGCCACGCCCAAGGTCAACGCGCGGCACCTGGCGCGCCTGGAGCGTCTGCTCGACGAGATGGACGACTGCCGCGACGACAGCTCGGAGTGGGTGGTGCGCCACCGCATCTTCCACGAATACCTCTGCAGCCTCGGCGAGCGCCCGCGGCTGATGCGCCAGATCAGCGCGCTCCACGCGATGATCGAGCCGTACATGCGGCTCTGGCTCAAGCACGTCGACAAGCCCCTGGGCGCTCGCGAAGAACACCTGGAGATCCTCGACGCCCTGCGCCTGGGCGATGCCCGGCATGCCGAGCGAATCGTCTGCGAGCATATCGAGGGCACCGTGCCCGATCTGCTCGAGTTCCTGGAACAGGCGGGTGCCTAAGGCTCGTCTTTCCGTATGCCTGGCGCCATTTTCGCACTGCCCGTCCCCAAAGCGTCCCGGAGTCGAACATGTTTGAACGCCCCCTTGCCCCATCCGCGACGACACTTTCCCCGACCGCGGGCATGACCGGCCTGATCCAGGCCGAGGTTCTGCTTCCTGAGCGCTTGAAGGCTGCGGACAAGGTCGTCTGTTGCGGTGCAACGGACTCGCCATCTCCGGGCCTTGTCGATGAAAACCGGAAGCCGGCGGCTATCACCGTTGCGCTGGGCGGCGAGCTCGCCAGGCGTCTCGGCGGCAAGCGCGTGGCGCCGCTGCAGCAGGGCGAGCTGATCGAGCCGGGGCTTGCGGTCCAGGTATCCGGCAATCCCCATCACCCGCGCACGCGGGAACTTCTCAGTCGTGTTCTCTGACCCACAAGGATCGACCATGAACAAGCCAATGCTGTTAGCCAGTCTGAGTCTCGTCGCTTGCACCTTTGCCCAGGCCGCCGACAAAACGGTGCATTTCTACAACTGGTCCGACTACATGGGGCCGGACACGCTGAAGAGCTTCGAGAAGGAAACCGGCACCGCCGTCCAGTATGATGTCTTCGAAACCAATGAGATGCTCGAGGCCAAGCTGCTCTCGGGGCACTCCGGTTACGACCTCGTGGTGCCCTCCAGCCAGTTTCTCACCAAGCAGATCCGCGCCGGTGTCTACCAGCCGCTCGATCGCAGCAAGCTGAGTAACTGGCAGCACCTCGACCCGCTCCTGATGCAGCGCCTGGAGGCCGCCGATCCGGGTAACCGGTATGCAGTGCCGTACATGTGGGGCACCGTCGGCATCGGCTACAACTACGCCCAGGTCAAGGCCGCGCTGGGCAACAGCGCGCCGCTGGACTCCTGGGATCTGGTGTTCAAACCGGAGAACCTGGCCAAGCTCAGCGGTTGCGGCGTGGCGTTTCTCGATGCTCCAGTGAAGATCATCCCGCAGGCGATGCACTACCTCGGCCTCGATCCCAACAGCAGCGACCCCGATGACTACGCCAAGGCCTCAGCGTTGTTGCAGAAGCTGGCGCCCTCGGTGACCTACTTCCACTCATCGCGCTACACCACCGATCTGGCCAACGGCGACGTGTGCGTGGCCATCGGCTATTCCGGCGACGTGATGCAGGCCCAGAGCCGCGCCAAGGAGGCCGGCAAGAACATCGACATCCGCTACCTGATCCCCAAGGAAGGCGCCAACCTCTGGTTCGACATGCTCGCCATCCCGCGCGATGCCCGCAACGCCGATGGCGCCCACGCGCTGATCAACTACCTGCTGCGCCCGGAGGTGATCGCCCCGGTCAGCGACTACGTGGGCTATGCCAACCCCAACAAGGATGCCACGGTCCTGCTGGAGCCTGGCGTGCGCGATAATCCCGGCATTTACCCGGCTGACGAGGTGATCGCAAGGATGTACGTCTCCGCCGACCTGCCGCCGAACATCCAGCGCATCATCACCCGTGAATGGACACGCATCAAAAGTGGCCGCTAGGGTCTAATGTCCTGCTCGAGTAATGCCCATGCTTGATTTTTCTGCCCACGTATACCCCTATGCCTCACAGCGCCAGAGCGTGTTCGCCCGCAACGGCATGGTCGCCGCCTCGCAACCGCTGGCGGCCGAGGCCGGTATCGCCATGTTGCGCCGTGGCGGTAATGCCATCGACGCCGCCATCGCCACCGCGGCTGCGCTGACGGTGGTCGAGCCCACCGGCTGCGCCATCGGCGGCGACGCCTTCGCCCTGGTCTGGATCAGGGATCGGCTGTACGGTCTGGATGCCAGCGGCCATGCCCCGGCAGCCTTGTCGAGCGAGGTGGTGCAGGCCGCCGGCCACGAACGTATCCCGGTGCACGGCTGGCTGCCGGTCACCGTGCCGGGCTGCCCTTCGGCCTGGGCCGAGCTGTCGCGGCGCTTCGGCAAGCTGCCGTTCGCCGAGTTGCTGCAACCGGCCATCGAACTGGCCCGGGACGGCTTCCCGGTGTCGCCGGTGGTCGCCCACCAGTGGCGTATCGCCCTGGAGGAATACCAGGCCAGCCGCGAGCGCCTCCCCGAGCTGCAGGCCTGGTTCGACACCTACCTGATCGACGGCCAGGCGCCGCGCGCCGGGCAGCTGTTCCGCAACCCGGCGCAGGCGCAGACCCTGGTCGAACTGGCCGCCAGCCAGTGCGAGAGCTTCTATCGCGGCGCCCTTGCCGAGCGCCTGGCCAGCCACGCCGCCGCCAGCGGCGGCATGCTGACGGCGGCCGACCTGGCCGGCTACCTGCCGCGCTGGGTCGAGCCGATCAAGGCCAGCTACCGGGGTTACGACGTCTGGGAGATTCCGCCCAGCGGCCAGGGCCTGATCGCCCTGATGACCCTGAAGATCCTCGAAGGCTTCGATTTCGACCACCGCGACAGCCGCCAGACCTGGCACCGCCAGATCGAGGCGATGAAGCTGGCCTACGCCGACGGCCTGCACTACATCACCGACCCCGAGCACATGCGCGTGGCCGCCGAGGAACTGCTCGCCGACGGCTACTGCGCCCGGCGCCGCGCGCTGATCGGCGAACGCGCGCGCGAACCGCTGCATGGCGACCCGCACGCCAGCGGCACGGTGTACATCGCCGCCGCCGACGGCGAGGGCAACATGGTCTCGTTCATCCAGAGCGCCTATCACGGCTTCGGCTCCGGCGTGGTGCTGCCCGACAGTGGCATCGCCCTGCAGAACCGCGGCTGTGAGTTCAGCCTGGATCCGAACCACGCGAACTATCTGGTTCCCGGCAAGAAGACCTTCCATACCATCATTCCCGGTTTCCTCAGCAAGGATGGCGTGGCGGTCGGTCCGTTCGGCGTCATGGGCGGCTACATGCAGCCGCAGGGGCACGTGCAGATGGTGATGAACCTGATCGACTTCGGCCTCAACCCCCAGGCCGCGCTGGACGCCCCGCGCTGGCAGTGGCTGGGCGGGCAGAAGGTGGGCATCGAACAGGGCGCCTCGCGCGACCTCGCCTTCGCCCTGGCCCGCCACGGCCACCAGGTCGAGGTGGCCTGCGACCTCACCGACTACGGGCGCGGGCAGATCATCGTGCGCGACCCGCAGAGCGGCGTGTTGTGCGGTGGCACCGAGCCGAGGGCCGACTCGCATATCGCCGTCTGCTGACGGTCGTGCGGACGGCTTCGTAGCCGGGATCAGGCGCAGGCGTAATCCGGGTTTGTCGTCGGATCACAGGTTATTCGTCTATGCCTTCTCGGTCGCTCTCGCCGCGAACTGCTCCTTGCAGTACTCGACGAACAACTGCGCCGGCTTGGTCAGCTGTGCGCGCTTGAGCCAGGCGGCCACCAGCCCCGAACCGGTGACCTCTTCGCTGATGTCGACGCAGACCAGCCGTTGGCCGTCGTAGGTGACGTTGCAATGCGGACGGGTGACCAGCACGGAGAAGCCGAATCCCTGGCCGACCATGCCGCGGACCATCTCGATGGACGGCGAACTGAACACGATGCGCGGGTTCAGACCCAGTTCGTGGAAGATGCTCACGAAGTAGTTACGGCTCGGCAGCACGTCGAGCAGGATCATCGGCTCCAGCGCCAGGTCGTGCAGGGACACGCTCTGCTGCCGGGCGAAACGGTGCTCGAAGGGCAGCAGCACATAGGGGCGCTGGGGCGCCATCAGCGCCTCGGTCTCGATGGTGGCGTCGAGATCGTGCTGGTAGAGCAGGGCCAGGTCGAAGCTGCCGGCGGTCAGGCCCTGTACCAGTTCGTGCTGTTCGCCATCGCGCAGGCGGATCTCCACGCCCGGGTAACGCTGGCCGAAGCCGGCGATCAGGCATGGCAGGATCAGCGGCGCGACCGTCTCGAAACAGCCGATGTCGATCTGCCCGGCCACCACGTCGTTGTCGGCCAGGGCGTTCTGTTCGAACTCATGGGCCATGCGCAGCAGCTCCTGGGCCTTGCGGTAGAAGCGCCCGCCCGCCGGCGTCAGCGAGACGCCCTGGGCGTGGTGGCGGATGAACAGTTGCACGCCGAAGCTTTCCTCCAGGCCCTTGATCGCCGTGGAGATGGAGGGCTGGGCGATGTACAGCTTGCGCGATGCTTCGGCGACGCTGCCGCATTCCACGGTGGTGACGAAGTACCTGATCTGGCGCAGGGTATAGGAAGCCACGGCATACCTCGGGTAACGGTTACGGCACCCACCATAGCGCGTTGCCGCGCTGCGGGTGCGGCGCGCCGAACCAGCATTTTGCTGGGCAGTGGGCAGGTTTTTCATGGGCTGTGCGGCAGCGGCCGGGGACTGCCGTTGCAAGATGCTCGCCGTTGCTCGTGCCGATGGTGGCTGAAGAAAGCGCCAGCTACGTGCCCCGATCCACCCGGGATTCAGCGATAAGCGCGCAGGATTGCCAATGTGTGTAGGAGCCGCGACCTCGCGGCGAATCGTGGCCATACCGCGATTTTTGCAGCATGGCCGCCAGCATATCGCGCCGGGTCGGCGCTCCTACTTGTGAATCCTGACTGCGAACAGGCTCTTGTAGGCTGGATCAAGCCGCTAGCTACCTGAGTCAGGTCGGGCACTGGAATGAAGCAGGAATGGGCCCTGCCATCGGCTGGGCAAGGGCCGTGGTGCCGTGCGCTGCTCGCACAGGCCCTGGCGCTGTGCAGGGGCTTGCTCGGAAAGGGTGCGACGAGCGCCCTGTTGGTGCGCGTGAAGCCAGTTTTTTCGTATGTCCCGATGATATTTTTAATATTTTTCCTCTCGTCGCCCATGGGCCACCATCTGCTCGCAACAGCAATCCATTGGCGAGAAGGGGATGGCGGTGTACGAACTCAGCGACTGGCAGCAACGTGCGCAACGGCAACGCTTCATCGACCGGGCGATCATCGGTGGTCGTCAGGTCGCTGCGCAGTCCGGCGCCACCTTCGCCTCGATCGACCCCGCCAGCGGCCGGTTGCTGGCCCATGTCGCCGCCTGCGACGCCGCCGATGTCGAGCTGGCGGTACGGGCCGCGCGGCACGCCTTCGACGCCGGCGTCTGGTCGCAACGGGCGCCGGTCGAACGCAAGCAGGTGCTGCTCAGGCTCGCCGAGCTGATCCTCGCCCACCGCGACGAACTGGCGCTGCTCGATTCGCTGAACATGGGCAAGCCGGTCATGGACGCCTGGAACATCGACGTGCCCGGCGCCGCCGGGGTACTGCGCTGGTATGCGGAAAGCCTCGACAAGCTGTACGACGAAGTGGCGCCGAGCGCGCGCAACGTGCTGGCCACCATCACCCGTGAAGCCCTGGGGGTGGTCGCCGCCGTGGTGCCGTGGAACTTCCCCCTGGACATGGCCGCCTGGAAACTCGCCCCGGCCCTGGCCGCCGGCAATTCGGTGATCCTCAAGCCCGCCGAGCAATCGCCCTTCTCCGCCCTGCGCCTGGCCGAACTGGCCCTGGAGGCCGGTGTGCCGGAAGGCGTGTTCAACGTGGTCACCGGCCTTGGCGAGAGCGCCGGCAAGGCCCTCGGCCTGCACAGGGATATCGATTGCCTGGCCTTCACCGGTTCCACCGAGGTCGGCAAATACTTCATGGGCTATTCGGCGCAATCCAACCTCAAGCAGGTCTGGCTGGAGTGCGGCGGCAAGAGTGCCAACCTGGTGTTCGCCGATTGCCAGGACCTGCAGCTGGCCGCCGAGAAGGCCGCCTTCGGCATCTTCTTCAACCAGGGCGAAGTCTGCTCGGCCAACTCGCGCCTGCTGGTGGAGCGCTCGATCCACGACGAGTTCGTCGAGCGCCTGCTGCACCAGGCCCGCGACTGGCAGCCGGGCGACCCGCTGGACCCGGCCAGCCGCGCCGGGGCCATCGTCGAGCAGCGGCAGACCGCGCGGATCATGGCCTTCATCGACGATGCGCGCAGCGAGGGCGCCCACCTCGCCTGCGGTGGCCGGCAGCTGCGGGTCAACGGCTCGGACAATTTCATCGAGCCGACCCTCTTCACCGGCGTGGCGCCGGGTAGCCGCCTGGCCCGCGAAGAGGTGTTCGGCCCGGTGCTGGCGGTGATGCCCTTCGACAGCGAAGCGCAGGCCGTGCAACTGGCCAACGACAGCCACTACGGCCTGGCCGCCTCGCTGTGGAGCGACGACCTCAATCGCGCCCACCGCGTGGCGCGCCAGTTGAAGGTCGGCACCGTGTCGGTCAACACCGTCGATGCGCTGGACGTCGCCACCCCGTTCGGCGGTGGCAAGCAATCGGGCTTCGGCCGCGACCTGTCGCTGCATTCGTTCGACAAGTACACGCAGCTGAAGACCACCTGGTTGCAGTTGCGCTGAGCCATGGCCATCAGAGCCAGACAGAAGAAAGGAGCCCTGCGATGACTGCCCCGAAGCACACGACGAAGGAATACCAGGCCCTGGATGCGGCGCATCATATCCATGCCTTTCTCGATCAGAAGACGCTCAACGAGCAGGGCGCCCTGGTGATCGCCAGGGGCCAGGGCCTGAACCTGTGGGACAGCGACGGCAAGCGCTACCTGGACGGCATGTCCGGCCTCTGGTGCACCGCGCTGGGCTATGGCCGCGCCGATCTCAACGCCGCCGCCGCTCGCCAGCTGGAAGAGCTGCCGTACTACAACCTGTTCTTCCACACCACGCATCCGCGGGTGGTGGAGCTTTCGGAGCTGCTGTTCAGCCTGCTGCCGGCGCACTACAGCCATGCCATCTACACCAACTCCGGTTCCGAGGCCAACGAGGTGCTGATCCGCAGCGTGCGCCGCTACTGGCAGGTGGTCGGCAAGCCGCAGAAGAAGATCATGATCGGCCGCTGGAACGGCTACCACGGTTCCACCCTGGGCAGCACCGCGCTCGGCGGCATGGGTTTCATGCACGAGATGGGCGGCATGCTGCCGGACTTCGCCCATATCGGCGAACCCTACTATTTCGCCGCAGGCGGCGATCTTTCCGAGGACGAATTCGGCCTCGAGGCCGCCCGCGAGCTGGAAGCGAAGATCCTCGAACTGGGCGCCGAGAACGTCGCCGCCTTCGTCGCCGAGCCGTTCCAGGGCGCCGGCGGCATGATCTTCCCGCCGGCCAGCTACTGGGCCGAGATCCAGCGCATCTGCCGCCAGCACGACGTGCTGCTGTGCGCCGACGAAGTGATCGGCGGCTTCGGCCGCACCGGCGAGTGGTTCGCCCACCAGCACTTCGGCTTCGAGCCGGACACCCTGACCATCGCCAAAGGGCTGACCAGCGGCTACATCCCCATGGGCGGCCTGGTGCTGTCCAGGCGCATCGCCGATGCCCTGGTGCAGCAGGGCGGCGTATTCGCCCACGGCCTGACCTACGCCGGCCACCCGGTGGCCGCCGCGGTGGCCATCGCCAACCTCACCGCGCTGCGCGACGAGAGGATCGTCGAAAGGGTCAAGGCCGACACCGGCCCCTACCTGCAGCAGCTGCTGCGCGACACCTTCGGCGAACATCCGCTGATCGGCGAGATCCAGGGCACCGGCCTGGTCGCCGCGCTGCAGTTCGCCGAGGACCGGGCCAGTCGCAAGCGCTTCGCCAACGAGAACGACATCGCCTGGCATTGCCGCAATGTCGGCTTCGACGAGGGCCTGATCATCCGTTCGACCCTGGGGCGGATGATCGTGGCCCCGGCCCTGGTCGCCAGTCATGCCGAGCTGGACGAACTGGTGGAGAAGACCCGCCGCGCGCTGGATCGCACTGGCCGCGAACTGAACCTGCTGTAACTGAAACCGCTTCACAGAAAGCGCCAGGAACAAGGCGCCGGCCCGACGAGGCCGGCCCGCGCAAGACATTTGGCCACTGGCCGCCTTCTGCCCCACGCAAACCAATAACGAGCCAACAGGCTGTGGGAGTGCTTCATGAAACCATCCTTGTGCCACCGTATCGTCCGTACTTTCGCGTGCAGCGCACTGGCTGCGGGCACGGCCGCCACTGCGCAGGCCGGCAGCCTGTCCATCGGCCATACCACCTGGGTCGGCTACGGCACCCTGTACCTGGCCCGCGACCTCGGTTACTTCAAGGAGCATGGCCTGGACGTCGAGTTCAGCGTAATCGAGGAGGCGTCCATGTACATGGCCGCCCAGGCCTCGGGCAAGCTCTCCGGCTCGGCCTCGACCATCGACGAGATCCTCAAGTACCGCTCCAAGGATTTCTGCTTCAAGGCGGTGGCCGCGCTGGACGAGTCCCATGGCGGCGACGGCATCGTGGTGAGCGAGGGCATCACCGCTATCGAGGATCTCAAGGGCAAGTCGGTGGCGGTCAACGAGGGCTCGGTGTCGCAGTTCTGGCTGGCCTACCTGCTCAAGCAGGCGGGCATGAGCCTGGACGACATCGAGGTGCAGAACATGACCGCCGACGATGCCGCCTCGGCCTTCATCGCCGGGCGCGTACCGGCGGCGGTGACCTGGGAACCGAACCTGACCACGGTCAGGCAGAAGGGCGCCGGCCAGGTGCTGGTCGACAGCAGCGCCACGCCCGGGGTGATCGTCGACGTGGTGGCGCTGTCCTGCGAGGTCATCGACCAGCAGCCGGAGGACGTCAAGGCGCTGGTCGCCGGCCTGTACAAGGCGGTCGAGTACACCAGGACGAATCCCGAGCAAGCCTACGCGATCATGGCCAAGGGCGTCGGTGGTTACCTGTCCAAGCCCGAGGATCTGGCCGAGGCGGCCAAGGGCGTGAAGTTCTACGACCAGGCCATGAGCGAGAAGCTGCTCGGCACGCCGGGCAAGCCGGGCGACATCGCCGCCATCATCGGCCTGGCCAATGAAACCTGGAGCAGCCTGCAGGGCAAGCCCTACGTGGTGAGCTACGAGGATCTGGTGGATACCTCGTTCGTCACGCCGTAGGCCTTCGCGCCCTTTCTGCGCAGAACGGGCCCTGTGGGAGGGGCTTCAGCCGCGACCGTCGCCGCTGAAGCGCCTCCCACGGCGCTTGCCCCAGGGACAGAGGGGCCGACTGCGCGTTCAGCGTCTTCCAATACCCCGCAACACGAGGTGGTGAATGGCCACGCAAAAATCCTGGCTGCAGCGTTGTCTGACGCCGAAAGCCGATCTGCCGGGCGCCCTGGTGCTTGGCGCCGGCACCCTGTGCTGGCTGCTGGTGCTCGGCCTGTGGGCCGGCTTTTCCTATGGCGGCGTGGTGCCGTCGATGTTCCTGCCGACCCCGGGCGACGTGCTCGCCGCCGGCGTGCGCCTGGCCGGCGACGGCACCCTGGGCAAGCATGTGCTGGCCAGCCTGGAGGTGGTGCTGATCGGCTTCGCCGTCTCGGCCCTGGTGTCGGTGCCGCTGGGTCTGCTGATGGGCAGTTTCCGCATCGTCCAGGCGCTGCTCGAGCCGCTGGTCAACTTCATCCGCTACCTGCCGGTGACCTCCTTCGTGCCGCTGTTCATCCTGTGGATCGGCATCGGCCTGGAGCAGCGCGTGGCGGTGATCATCTTCGGCGTGTTCTTCCAGCAACTGGTGATGATCGCCGACGTCTCCAAGGGCGTGCAGAAGGATCTGATCAACGCCAGCTACACCCTTGGCGCCAGCCGCCGCGACGTGGTGCTGCACGTACTCGGCCCGGCCTCGCTGCCGGGTATCCTCGATACCCTGCGGGTGACCATGGGCTGGGCCTGGACCTACCTGGTGGTGGCCGAGCTGGTCGCCGCATCGAGCGGCCTGGGTTACATCAGCCTCAAGGCCATGCGGGGTTTCCAGGTCGACGTGATCTTCCTCGCCATCGCCATCATCGGCCTGCTCGGGCTGATCACCGATCAACTGTTCCGTTTGCTCCGCCTGAAGGTGACCGCATGGGCGCAATAGCCAAGAAACCCTACATCATGCCGGCATTGAGCGAGTACGCCGAAGTGGCCGCGCGCCTGCGCGTGGACAACGTCAGCCTGCGCTACCAGTCGCCCAAGGGGGAAACCTTCACCGCCCTGGACCGCGTCTCCTTCGAGGTGCCGGATCAGCAGTTCGCGGTGATCGTCGGCCCTTCCGGCTGCGGCAAGTCGAGCCTGCTCTACCTCACCGCCGGCCTCAGCGAGCCCAGCGAGGGCGACATCTACGTCGGCGGCAACAAGGTCGAGGGGCCCGGTGCCGACCGTGGCATGGTGTTCCAGGGCTATACCCTGTTCCCCTGGCTGACCGTGCGCCAGAACATCGAGTTCGGTCTCAAGCGCCGTGGCCTGGCCAGTGGCGAGATCAACACCATCGTCGACTTCTACCTGGGCGAGGTCGGCCTGGCCAGGTTCGCCGGGCATTACCCCAAGCAGCTTTCCGGCGGCATGATGCAGCGCGTGGCGATCGCCCGGGCCCTGGCCAACGACCCGCAGATCCTGCTGATGGACGAACCCTTCGGCGCCCTGGACAGCCAGACCCGCCTGCAGATGCAGCAACTGCTGCTGCAGGTGTGGGGCAACAGCAAGAAGACCGTGGTGTTCGTCACCCACGACATCGACGAGGCCATCCTGCTGGCCGACCGCATCTACGTGATGGGCGCGCGCCCGGGACGGATCAAGGAAGTGCTCGACGTGCCCATCGAGCGGCCGCGCAATCTGGATGTGGTGATGGAGCCGGCGTTCATCCGCATGAAGCGGCACATTCTCGGCCTGCTGCACGATGACCTGGAGGTGATGCACTGATGGCCGATACATTCGATTACCTGATCGTCGGTGCCGGTTCCGCCGGTTGCGTGCTGGCCAACCGACTGAGCGCCGACCCGGCCATGCGCGTGTGCCTGATCGAGGCCGGCGGCAGCGACGCCAGCCCGCGGGTGCAGACACCCGCCGGTACCATCACCCTGTACAAGAGCCGGGTGTTCAGCTGGAACTACTTCTCCGCACCGCAGAAGAACCTCGCCGGGCGCAGCCTGCACACGCCACGGGGCAAGGCCCTGGGCGGCTCCAGCGCGATGAACAGCATGATCTACATCCGCGGCGACGCCAGCGACTACGACCGCTGGGAGGCCGCCGGCTGTCCCGGCTGGGGCTGGCAGGACGTGCTGCCGTACTTCAAGCGCTCGGAAGGCAACCGCCTCGGCCAGTCGCTGCTCTACCACGGCACCCAGGGCGAACTGCTGGTGGATCGCCCGCGCGACCCCAATCCGCTGTCGGAGGTGTATATCCGAGCCGGCGAACGCCTCGGCCTGAGCCGCAACGACGACTTCAATGGCGGCACCCTGGAGGGGGTCGGCCTGTACAACGTGACGCAGAAGGACGGCAGACGCTTGTCCAGCTACCGCGCCTTCGTCCACCCGCTGCGCGACCGGGCCAATCTCACGGTGCTCACCGGCTGCCAGGTCGGCCGGCTGATCCTCGACGGCGCGCGTGTCAGCGGCCTCGAGCTGCAGCAGGCCGGGCAGTGGCGCACCCTGCACTGCGTGCGCGAAACCATCCTCTGCGCCGGTGCCCTGGGCTCGCCGCATATCCTGCTCAACTCCGGTATCGGGCCGCAGGCCGAACTGGAAGCGGCGGGCGTGGCCTGCAAGGTCGATCTGCCGGGGGTGGGCAAGAACCTCCAGGATCATATCGACGGGCTGGTCACCGTGCGTTCGAAGAGCCCGCTGTCACTGGGCTTCTCCCTGGGTTCGCTGCCCAAGGTGCTGGCCTCGCCGTTCAGGTACCTGGCGCAGAAGATGGGCTGGCTGACCACCAACTACGTCGAGGCCGGCGGCTTCGCCCGTACGCCCCTGGCCGGCGCGCTGCCGGACGTGCAGATGCACTTCGTACCCGGCTACCGCAGTCATCGCGGTCGCCTGTTCGAGTGGGGCCACGGTTACGCCATCCACACCTGCGTGCTGCGTCCCGGGAGCGTCGGCGAGGTGCGTCTGGGCCCCGGGCGCAGCCTGGAAATCGACTTCAACTTTCTCGACGATCCCGAGGATGCCCGGGTGCTGGTGGAGGGGGTGAAACTGGCGCGGCGTATCCTCGCCCAGCCGCCGTTCGACGGCTTGCGCGGTACCGAGATGCTGCCGGGGCCGCAGGTGCAGAGCGACGAGCAACTGCTGGCGCACCTGCGCGAACAGGCGGCAACGGTGTTCCATCCGGTGGGTACCTGCAAGATGGGCACGGACGCCATGGCCGTGGTCACGCCCGAGCTGAGGGTGCGCGGCGTGGACAACCTGCGGGTGGCGGACGCCTCGATCATGCCGACGCTGATCAGCGGCAACACCAATGCGCCGTGCATCATGATCGGCGAACGTGCCGCCGATCTGATCCTGAGCGCCGAGCGCCCGGGCTGACTGCCGGACGCTCGACGTTTTGCGGGTGGCTTAGAATGCCAGGCCGACTTTCAGGCCCACCTGTTCCTGCTTGAGCTTGGTGCGCTCGGCGAGCGCACTGTTGCTATCCAGCTCGTAGCGGGTCTGGGTGTAGTACAGGCTGGTGCTGATTGGCAGGTTGCTGATGCCCTTGTTCCACAGCACGCTCAGCTCGCCGTAGGGGTTGACCTTGTCCTTGAGGTCGACCGAATCGCTGTCGCCATCGACCTTCAGGCGGGCCTCGGAATTGATCGAGTAGCGGGCGCCGACTTCCAGACGCACGGTGTAGTCCGGGGTCAGGTAGTTGTAGCCCACGCCGGCCTTGGCGAACGGCGATTTGCTGGTCAGCTTGACGTTGCTGTCGAACGGGCCGATGTCATCCTGCTCGATACGGCCCCAGTCGTAGCCGCCACCGACGATCAGGTCGACATAGTTGTTGCTGCTCAGGGCCGCGCGCAGACCCAGGTCCAGGTCGGCACGGGCGGATTTGTACTCGACATCGTCCTTGTCGCGGTACTGGCCTTCGATACCGGCCTGGTAGATGAAGCCTTCCTGGCCGGTCAGCTTGTTGCCGAAGTTGTAGAACAGGCCGCCCTGGTTGAGGCGCTCCTTGTCGCTGTCATCATCGACGGTCAGCTTGTACTGGTTGTGCGAACCGATCACGCCGATGGTGGAGATCGGGTCGGTGATCGAGTCGGCATAGGCATGGGAGGCGCCGGCGAGGCAGAGGGCGAGGGCGGTTTTCGAGGTTAATCCATTGCGTGTCATGGCGAGATCCTTGTTGAGACAGTCGATTGAAATGCTGGCGTGCACCGAAATAGAGCGGTCAGCTCACGATGGACTGTCACCGACTGGTGATGATTCGGGTCGCCCGACAAGCGGTCGCAAGTGCCTGTTTTCCCTGGTCGGGACTCGCTGCCCGGTGCTCTGAAAGTGACCGTTCGGTCAACATGGTCCCCGGCTGTTCATCGCCCTCTACCGCACCTTATTGCCTGCTCGCCGTTCCACCGTGCAGAACGATCAGCGTTTTTTTCCTTTCGCCTGCGTCCCTCGATCGCCGAAGGCGCCGCTTCTTTGCCACAGAGAAGTGGACACCGGTCGATTTATTTCTTAATCTGTCCATAAATCAGAACGATGTTCTGTCTGATAGAACAAATGGAAATGTTCATCCCGGCAACTCCCAATAAAAACAAAGAGGAATTCCTATGTTGCGTTTGAGCAAGCGTCACGCATTGGGGCTGAGCGTGCTATTGATCGCCGGCAGCCTGCAGGCCGAGCCACGTCGTCCGGAATGCATCGCGCCTTCCAGCCCGGGCGGCGCCTTCGATCTGACGTGCAAGCTCGCGCAAAGCGGCCTCAAGGACATCGAACTGCTCAAGGCGCCGATGCGCGTCACCTACATGCCCGGCGGCATCGGCGCGGTGGCCTACAACACCATGGTCGCGCAGCGTCCTGCCGATGCTGGCGCCATCGTCTCGTTCTCCAGTGGCTCGTTGCTCAACCTGGCGCAGGGCAAGTTCGGCCGCTACGACGAGAATGACGTGCGCTGGCTCGCCGCCGTGGGAGCCAGTTACGGGGTGATCGCCGTCCGCAAGGATTCCCCCTACCAGAACCTCGACGATCTGCTCGGCGCGCTCAAGGAAAACCCGGCCGTTACGCCGCTGGGCGCCGCCGGTACGGTGGGCAGCCAGCACTGGATGCAGGCCGCGCTGCTCAGCCGTGCCGGCGGCATCGACCCACGCAAGCTGCGCTATGTCGGCTTCGATACCAACGGCGATGTATTCACCGCCTTGCTCGGTGGCCATGTCGGGGTGATCAGCGGCGATATCGCCGTGGCCGCGCCTTATGTCGAGTCGGGCGATGTCCGCGTGCTGGCGTTGCTGGCCGACGAGCGCCTGGACGGCAAGCTGGCGGGAATCCCTACCGCCAAGGAGCAGGGCTATGAGGTGTCCTGGCCGGTGATCCGCGGTTTTTTCATGGGGCCGAAAGTGAAGGATGAGGATTACGCCTGGTGGCTCGCCTCCTTCGAACGGCTGATGCAGACCGAAGCGTTCGCCCAGCTGCGCGACCAGCGGGAAATGTACGCCTTCTCCATGACCGGCGATGAGCTGACCGAGTACGTGAAGAAACAGGTGGCCGAGTACAAGCAACTGGCCGGCGACTTCGGCCTGATGCAGTGAGTGGCCGCCACTCATTCGACCCCCAAGCGGGAGCGGATGAGGAATGGTCGGTAATGGACGCTATCGATCTCAGCCACGAACAACCCTGCCGTCATCAGGCCGATGACGCTTGCAGGCGTATCACCCGATAACAACAAGGAGGCAGTCGATGCCCGTTTTCCGTTCCGCACCGCTGGCTGCGGCTATTGGTGCCTCGCTCCCGCTGCTGGCCTGCAGCCTGGGGAGCCAGGCCGCTTTCGTCGAGGACAGCTCGGCCAGGCTGGATCTGCGCAATTTCTACCTCAACCGCGACTTCCGCGATGGCGCCGGCCAGTCCAAGCGCGAAGAGTGGGCTCAGGGATTCATCCTCGACCTGCGTTCCGGCTATACCGATGGCACCCTGGGCTTCGGCGTGGATGCCCTGGGCATGCTCGGCCTCAAGCTCGATTCGGGGCGCGGGCGCACGGGTACCGGGCTGTTGCCCACTCACGATGACGGCCGCGCCGCGGACGAATACTCGAAGCTGGGCCTGACCGCCAAGGTGCGGCTGTCCGCGAGCGAGCTGAAGGTCGGCACGCTGATTCCCAGGTTGCCCACCGTGCGGCCCAACGACGGCCGCATCCTGCCGCAGGTGTTTCGCGGCGGGCAGCTGACCGCCAACGAGCTGGAGGGTCTGACCCTCAACCTCGGTCGTCTGCAGCGGGTCACCGCGCGGGATGTCAGCCATTCCGAGCGCCTGGCGCTGAACAACAAGAACCGCCGTTTCAGCGGTGGTGCGGCGGAATCGGCACATTTCGATTTCGCCGGCGCCGACTACCGTTTCACCCCGGCGCTGACCGGCAGCTACCACTTCGGTCAGTTGGACGATGTGTACAACCAGCACTTCCTCGGCCTGCAGCATTCGCTGCCGCTGGGCGAGGGCGAGCTGAAGACCGACCTGCGCCTGTCCATCAGTGACGACCAGGGCCGCGCCCTCGGTGGCGAGGTCGACAATCGCGCGCTCAATGGCATGCTCACCTACAGCCAGGCCGGACACAGCATCGGTGCCGGTTACCAGCGCATGTTCGGCGATACCGGTTTCGCCTACATCGACGGCTCCGACCCCTACCTGGTCAACTTCCTCCAGCTCAACGATTTCGCCCAGGCCGAAGAACGCTCCTGGCAGGCGCGCTACGACTACGACTTCAGTGCCCTGGGCGTACCGGGACTGACCTTCATGGCCCGCTACGTCAGCGGCTCCCAGGCCCAGGTCACCGGCAGCGACCAGCACGGTCGCGAGTGGGAGCGCAACATCGACGTGCAATACAAGGTACAGAGCGGTGCGCTGAAGAACGTCGGGGTGCGCTGGCGCCATGCCAGTCACCGCGCCAACTTCACCCGCGGCGCGGACGAGCATCGTCTGATCGTCAGCTACAGCCTGCCGATCTGGTAACCAGCGAACCTGGTCGCCGTGGGCGGCCTTCTTGCAGCGGAACGCGCAAGCCACGTCCGTGAGGGGTGTTTCATGTATCAACGCATCTTCGGAGCGATCCTGCTGGCGATCTGCGTCGGCCTGGTCGTCGTCGCCTGGGGTTACCAGGCACCGTTTTCCTACGAGCCGGTCGGGCCGCGGGCCTATCCGCTGCTGTTGCTGGTGCTGATCATGGGCGGCGCGCTGTACCTGCTGTTCAAACCGGCTTCGCTCACCCTGGTTGCGCAGCCCGGTCACGACGAAGACGTGCCGCTGGATCGGCCCATGCTGATCAAGGTCTGTACCTGCGTCGGTCTGCTGCTGGTGTATGCCGCGCTGTTCGAAAACCTGGGCTTCGTGCTCAGCACCACGCTGTTCGGCTTGTTCATCGCCCGCCTGTATGGCGCCCGTTGGTGGCAATGCGCGGTGATCGGCGTGGTCGCCTCGATCGGCCTCTACCTGCTGTTCGATTACGCGCTCGACGTGCCCCTGCCCTTGGGCGTTCTGGAACTCCTGGAGATCTGATCGATGGAAACTCTTAGCTATCTGGGGCAGGGCTTCGGCGTCGCGCTCACGCCTTACAACCTGTTCACCGCGCTATGCGGCACCCTGATCGGCACCGTGGTCGGCCTGTTGCCTGGCCTGGGCCCGATCAACGGCGTGGCGCTGCTGATTCCCATCGCCTTCGCCCTCGGCCTGCCGCCGGAGAGCGCGCTGATCCTGCTCGCTGCCGTATACCTGGGCTGCGAATACGGCGGCCGTATCTCCTCGATCCTGCTGAACATTCCCGGCGAAGCCTCGGCGGTGATGACCACCCTCGACGGCTACCCGCTGGCGCGTCAGGGCAAGGCGGGCGTAGCGCTGTCGATCTCCGCCTGGAGCTCCTTCGTCGGCGGCCTGATGGCCACCTGCGGCGTGGTGATCTTCGCCCCGCTGCTGGCCAGTTGGGCAGTAGCCTTCGGCCCGGCGGAGTACTGCGTGCTGATGGTCTTCGCCATCGTCTGCCTGGCCGGCATGGCCGGCAACAAGCCGATGAAAACCGCCATCGCCGCGCTGATCGGCCTGCTGCTGTCGTGCATCGGCATCGACTCCAACAGTGGCGTGTACCGCTTCACCTTCGGCAGCCTCGGCCTGGCCGATGGCATCCAGTTCGTGGTGCTGGTGCTCGGCCTGTTCTCGGTCAGCGAAATCCTCGTGCTGCTCGAGCGCACGCACAATGGCCAGAAAGCCATCGAGGCCGGCGGGCGCATGCTGTTCAACCTCAAGGAAGGTGCCTCGGTGCTAGCGACCAACCTGCGCACCGGAGCCCTGGGCTTCTTCCTCGGCATCCTGCCCGGTGCTGGCGCGACCCTGGCCAGCGCCGTGGCCTACATGGCCGAGAAGCGCCTGGCCACCAAGGACAACAAGTTCGGCGATGGCGACCTGCGCGGCCTGGCCGCTCCGGAAACCGCCAACAGCGCCTCGGCCTGCGGCTCCATGGTGCCGATGCTGACCCTTGGCGTGCCCGGCTCCGGCACCACCGCGGTGATGCTCGGCGCCCTGACCCTGTACAACATCACCCCGGGCCCGCTGCTGTTCCAGAACCAGCCGGACATCGTCTGGGGCCTGATCGCCTCACTGTTCGTCGCCAACCTGATGCTGATCGTGATCAACGTACCGATGATCAAGATCTTCACCAAGATCCTCGCCGTGCCGTACTGGGCGCTGGTACCGGTGATCGCCATCATCACCTCGATCGGCGTCTATGCGGTGCACGCCACCACCTTCGACCTGTACCTGATGATCGCCATCGGTGTGGTCGGCTACATCCTGCGCAAGATGGATTTCCCGCTGTCGGCGATCCTGCTCGGCTTCATCCTCGGCGGGCTGATGGAGCAGAACCTGCGCCGGGCGCTGTCGATCTCCAATGGCGAGCTGAGCATCCTCTTTTCCAGCCCGATCACCTGGGTGGTCTGGGTGCTGATCGCCGGGATGATCCTGTTCCCCATCTGGCGCACCCTGCGTCGTCGCCGCGAGGTCCGCCGCGCCCTGGCTGCGGCCGAGTAACGGTATGCGCGGATCGCGCTGGTTCGCCACGCCCTTCGTCGGCCTGCTCGGTGGCTGGCTGGCGAGCCTGATTGGCTGGCCGCTGCCGTGGATCGTCGGCGCCATGCTGGCGGTGATCCTGGTGCGCTGCAGTGGCTGGCGCATCGAGGACATCCCCAATGGGCGCAAGTGCGGGCAGTGGCTGATCTCCACCGGCCTGGGCCTGCACTTCACCCGCGAGGTGGTGGAGCAGATCGGCAGTCATGCGCTGGTGATCCTGCTCTGCGCCCTGGCCACGCTGCTGCTGTCGGTGATCGGCGTGGTGATCTTTCGCCGTGGCGGCAACGACCCGGTCACGGCGTACTTCGCCAGCATGCCCGGTGGTGCCAGTGAAATGATCAACCTGGCGGCACGCCACGGCGCCGGCCAACTGGATAGGGTGGCGGCCGGGCAGAGCCTGCGCATGGTGCTGATCGTGCTGTGCATCCCGGCGCTGTTCACCCTGGGCATCTCCACGCCGAGCGCGCCGGCTCCGGCAGCGGTGGACTGGCGCTGGCTGGCGCTGCTGCTGCCGCTCGGCGCCCTGGTGGCCTGGGCCTGGCAACGCCTGCACCAGCCCAACCCGTGGATGCTCGGGCCGCTGCTGGTCTGCGCCACCTGCGCGGTGTGGATGGACCTGCATATCGGCCTGCCGCCCGGGCTCGGCGAGGCGGGGCAATGGCTGATGGGCTGCTCGCTGGGCAGCTACTTCGATCGCCCGTTCTTCCGCTCGGCGCCGGCCTTCCTGCTACGCGTGCTGGCGTTCACCGCATTGATGGTGCTCGGCGCCAGTGGCCTGGCCTGGTGCCTGGCGCAGCTCGGCGGCCTGCCGGTGGCCGCGACCATGCTGGGCATGATGCCCGGCGGCATCAGCGAACTGAGCCTGACCGCCGAGGCGCTCAATCAGTCGGTGGCGCTGGTGACCGCGATCCAGGTACTGCGTTTCGTGCTGGTGGTGTTTCTCGCCGAGCGCGTGTTTCGCTTCTGGCGGCGTTGTGCGTCGCCGGATGCACCCAGGGAATGACCGCGCCGGATGCGCATTCACTGTACAAAAACAACAAAGGTGTTCGACATGAAGCATTTCGCTGTTCTGTTTGCGTTGTCCCTCTCGGTGGCCGTCTCCAGTGTCCACGCCGATGCACCGCGTCGCCCCGAATGCATCGCCCCCAGCAGTCCGGGAGGTGGCTTCGATATCACCTGCAAGCTGCTGCAGGGCGGTCTGAACGAGCAGAAACTGCTCAACAGTCCGATGCGCGTGACCTATATGCCGGGCGGCCTGGGGGCGGTGGCCTACAACGTGATCGCCGGGCAGAAAAAAGCCGATCCCGGTCTGGTCACGGTGTTCTCCAGTGGTTCGCTGATGAACCTGGCGCAGGGCAAGTTCGGCCGCTTCGATGAAAACGCGGTGAAGTGGCTGGCGGCCCTGGGCGTGGACTATGGCCTGGTGGCGGTGCGCGCCGACTCGCGCTTCAAGACCCTCGACGACCTGGTCGAGGTGCTGAAACAGGACCCGGGCGCGGTGCCGATGGGCGCCGGCGGTACGGTCGGCAGCCATGGCTGGATGCGCGCTGCGCTGCTGGCGCGGGAGATCGGGGTGGACGCCCGGGCGCTGCGGTACGTGCCGTTCGAAGGCGGTGCCACCCATTACACGGCGTTGATGGGCGGCCACATCGAGGTGGTGTTCGGTGCCACCAGCGAAGTGGCCGGGCAGATCGAAGCCGGCACGCTGCGGGTACTGGCGGTGCTCGCCGACGAGCGCCTGCCGGGCAAGCTGAGCGAGATCCCGACCGCGAAGGAGCAGGGCTACGACGTTTCCTGGCCGGTCATCCGCGGTTTCTACATGGGCCCGGAGGTCAGTGACGAGGCGTTCGCCTGGTGGCAGGACGCGTTCGCCCGCCTGTTCGCGTCGGCTGAGTTCAGCCAGCAGGTCGAGCGCCGCGATCTCTATCCGCTGACCCTGCAGGGCGATGAGCTGGATGCCTATGTCCGGCGCCAGGTCGCCGAGTATCGGCAACTGGCCAAGGAATTCGGGCTGGCCGAATGAGCGCCTTTACAGGCGGCCCACCGGGGATTCCCGTACCCCCGTCGGCCGCGCAGGCCGAGCCGCCGCTACGCCACGCCCGTATCGACCCCCACGTCTTGTTCCAAGAGGAGTTCGCATCATGAGTCACGCTGCCCCTGCCTGGCCCGCCGGCTTCGCCGTCAATCCGCGTGCCACTGCGCCCGATCGCGAGTTGATCGAAGCCTTTCGCCGTGTCCCGGTCGCCCACGCCAGCGACTGCATGGGCCGTGCGGTCGGTGGCCTCGGCCTGCGTGCCTACCACGGGTCGCCGGACATGCTGATGTGCGGCCCGGCGCTGACCGTGCGTGTGCGCCCCGGCGACAACCTTATGATCCACAAGGCCATGCTCATGGCCGAGCCGGGCGATGTGATCGTCATCGATGGCGCCGGTGACCTGACCCAGGCGGTGATCGGTGGCCTGATGCGGACCACGGCACTGGCCAGGCACCTCGGCGGTTTCGTGGTCAATGGCGCGGTTCGCGACGTCGCCGAGTGGGCCGAAGGCGAGATCCCGGTCTACGCCCTGGGCCATGTGCACCGCGGGCCGAGCAAGGAGGGGCCGGGCGAGGTCAACGTGCCGCTGTCCTGTGCCGGGTTGATGGTGGCGCCGGGCGATCTGATGCTCGGCGACGCCGATGGCGTGGTGGCGATTCCCGCCGCACGCCTGCGCAGCCTGTTGCCCGAGGTGCTCGCCCATGCCGACAAGGAGGCGCGCATCCGCCAGAGCAACCAGCAGGGCAGTGCCGATCCGGAACGCATCGACGCGCTGCTGCGCGCCAAGGGCTGCCCGGTCTGATCCCGTCACCTTCAATTGCGGCGCATGGCCTGAAGCGCGTCACTCGTTGGCGATCTGCCGGGTCAGGCGGATCGCCTCTTCCTTCAGGCGCTCTACGGCCCGCGCCTGGAAAGCCTCGTCGAAACGGCTCTTGAGGCCGGACACCGACAGCGCGCCGCGCAACGAACCATCGGGCAGGCACAACGGCACCGCGATGGCTGCCACGTCCGGCGCTCGCTCCCCAAGCGACAGGTGATAACCGCGCTGGCGAATCAGATCCATCACCTCGCCCTGCTCGCCGGCAAAGGCCAGCAGTACCTGGCCGGCAGCGCCGCGCTGCAGCGGCAGGCGCACGCCTTCCTCCAGGTGATGGCGGATTTCCTGGTTGGAGTTCTGCCGCAGCAGGCAGACCCGCACATCTCCCTCGCGCACATAGAAGGACGCTGTCTCGTTGAGCTCCTCGGCCAACTGTCGCAGCGACGGTCGGATCAGGTCGCCAAGTTCACGGCGATACAGCGAACCGAGCTGGCCGATGGTCGGGCCCAGGCGAAAGGCGCCGTGCTCGTCGCGCACCAGGTAACCGAAGTGCTCCAGCGAACCGCACAGGCGCAGGATGGTGCTCTTGTACAGGCCGGTCTTCTCGGCCAGGTCACGCAGGTTGAGGCGGCTCGGGCCATTGGCGAAGGCGCCGACGATCGACAGGGCGCGATCGACGGCTTCGACTCGATTCTTGGTCATGGGGCATTCCTGTGCGGGCGAATCCGGCCATTCTAATCCAGCTGATGGGACGAACCGCAGCGATGCGTTGAAAGCGAGGCGATATTCTATATAATAGAAAGATGTTCTATCTAGTAGAATAAAATCTCTCAAAACAAGGAGCTCGTCAGCATGATCAGCCCACTGAAAGGCATTCGTGTGCTGGATCTGACCAACGTACTGGCCGGTCCATTCTGCTGCCATCAACTGGCCCATATGGGCGCTGACGTGATCAAGGTCGAGGTGCCCGGCAGCGGCGACCTGGCCCGCCAACTGGGAGCCGATGCCGAGCTCAACCAGAAATTCATGGGTGTTTCCTTCCTGGCGCAGAACCCCGGCAAGCGTTCACTGACCCTGAATCTGAAGAACGCCGAGGCCCGCGAGGTATTCCTCAAGCTGGTCGCCAGCGCCGACGTGCTGGTGGAAAACTTCCGCCCCGGTGTGATGACGCGCCTGGGGCTGGGCTACGAAACGCTCAAGGCGGTCAATCCCAAGCTGATCTATTGCGCCATTTCCGGTTTCGGCCAGGATGGCCCGCTGCACGATTTACCGGCCTACGATCAGATCATCCAGGGCATGTCCGGGGTGATGAGCATCACCGGCGCGCCGGAAAACGCGCCGTATCGGGTGGGTTATCCGATCTCCGATACCGTCGGTGGCATCACCGCCGCCTTCGCCATTACCAGTGTGCTGGCCGACCGTCAGCGCAGCGAAGGCTGCTTCCTCGATATTTCCATGCTCGAAGCGTCCCTGGCCACCATGGGCTGGGCGGTGTCGAACTTCCTGGTCGCCGGTCGTGTACCTCAGCCGATGGGCAACGACAACGTCACCGCCAGCCCGTCGGGCACCTTCCGCACGGCCAGCGGGCCGCTGAATATCGCCGCCAACAAACAGGAACAGTTCGAGGCGGTGTGCCGGGTCGTGGGGCGCGAGGAGCTGATCGCCGATCCGCGTTTCGCCAAGCGCCAGGCTCGCCTGCAGCACCGTGATGAGCTGACCCGGCTGCTGGAGGAGGCGTTGTCGACCCGCCCGGCGGACGAATGGTGGGCCTTGCTGGTGGCGGCGGGCGTGCCGTCCGGGCCGGTATACCAGGTGCCGGAGGTGCTCGAGCATCCACAGATTCGCGACCGCGGCATGATTGCCCACTTCGAGCGGGTGCCTGGTGTCGAGCGCCCGGTCAGCCTGCTGCGTACCGGTATCAAGATCAACCGCCAGGCGCCGTCGGTGAGCACACCGCCGCCGCAGCTCGGTGAACACACCGACAGCATCCTGGCCGAACTCGGCTACAGCGACGAACAGATCCACAGCCTGCGCGAGGAGCACGCACTATGACCGACGCCAACGACGGACGCCGCCTGAGCGAACAATGGTGGACGACCTCCATTATCCAGATGCAGCCGGGCGAGATCCGCTACCGCGGTTACGCCATCGAAGAACTGATCGGCAATGTCGGTTTCGCCCAGATGATCTGGCTGATGCTGCGTGGCGAGCTGCCCAGCGTCGCCCAGGGCCGCCTGCTGGAAACCGCGTTGATGTCGGCTGTCGACCACGGCCCGCAGGCACCGAGCATCGCCATCGCGCGCATGGCCACGACCTGCGGCGTCGGCCTCAACAGCGCCATGGCGTCGGCGCTGAATGTGCTTGGCGACGTGCATGGTGGTGCCGGTGAGCAGGCTGTCGGGTTGTACCTGGACATCGCCGCGCGGATGGAGGCCGGCGACGCCCAGGAACAGGCCACCGATGCCGCCCTCGATGCCTTCATCGCGGCCAATGGCAAGTTCATCCCCGGTTTTGGCCATCGCTTCCATCCTGTCGATCCGCGTTCGGCGCCGCTGTTGGCGGCGGTCGACAAGGCTGCCGCCGAGGGCGTGGTCGGTGGGCGTTTCGCGCAGATCGCGCGGGGCATCGAAGAGCGGCTGCAGGCCCGCAAGGGTAAGCGCATTCCGATGAACATCGACGGTGCCACCGCGGTGATCTACGCCGAGCTGGGCTTTCCGGCACCGCTGGCGCGAGGGCTGTTCTGCCTCTCGCGTTCGGTCGGCATCCTCGCTCACGCCTGGGAGCAGACCCAGCAGGGCGGGCGCAACAAGGGGCCGATCCCGCGACAGTTCATCTGGGATTACGACGGCCAGGCAGCGCGGCCGGTGCCGGCTAAGGAGGGCTGAGCCGGGTGGCTCAGGCGTCCAGTTTGATGACCTTGGCCAGGACGATCTTCGGGCCTTTCATCTTCTTGACGATCAGGCGCAGGCCAGTGACTTCCAGCGATTCCTCTTCCTCGGGAACGCGCTTGAGGGTTTCGTAGATCAGGCCGGCGAGGGTTTCCGCCTCGATGTGGTCGAGGTCGACGCCGAGCAGGCGTTCCAGCTTGAACAGCGGCGTGTCGCCGCGCACCAGCAGCTTGCCCGGCTGGTAGGCGAGGATGCCGCGTTCGGCCTTGCGGTGCTCGTCCTGGATATCGCCGACCAGGGCTTCGAGCACGTCCTCCATGGTCAGGTAGCCGATGACCTTGCCGTCGGCTTCCTCGACCAGAGCGAAGTGCGCGCCGCCCTTGCGGAACTCTTCGAGCAGTTCGGACAGCGGCAGGTTGCGGTTGACCTTCTCCAGCGGGTGCATCAGCTCGCTCAGGCGCAGGGTCGAGGGCAGCATTTCCAGCTGCGACAGGTGCAGCAGCAGATCCTTGATGTGCAGCACGCCGACGAATTCGCCGGCGGCTTCGTCGTAGATCGGGTAGCGGCTGTACTTGTGACGGCGGAACACGCTGAACACTTCGTCCAACGAGGCATTGAGCTCCAGATAGACCAGGTCTTCCCGCGAGTTGGCCCAATCCACCACTTCCAGCTCGCTCAGTTCCACGGCCGAGGCGAGTACGCGCATGTCCTGATCGGTCGGGTCGCTGGCGCGGCTGGAGTGCAGGATCAGCTTGAGCTCGTCGCGGCTGTAATGGTGATCGTGGTGCGTGCCCGGTTCGCCCTGGCCGGCGATACGCAGGATGGCGTTGGCGCTGGCGTTGAGCAGGAAGATCGCCGGGTACATGGCCCAGTAGAACAGGTACAGCGGCACCGCCGTCCACAACGATAGCAACTCGGGCTTGCGGATCGCCCAGGATTTGGGCGCCAGCTCGCCGACCACGATGTGCAGGTAGGAAATGATGAAGAAGGCGGTGAAGAAGGCGATGCCGTGAATCAGCTTCGGCGACTCGATGCCGATCGAGGTCAGCAGCGGTTCGAGCAGGTGGGCGAAGGCAGGCTCACCGACCCAGCCAAGCCCGAGAGAGGCCAGGGTAATGCCCAGTTGGCAGGCCGACAGGTAGGCATCGAGCTGGTTGTGCACGGTGCGCAGGATGTGTCCACGCCAGCCATTCTCCTGGGCCAGGGCTTCGACCTTGGTGGCCCGCAGCTTGACCATGGCGAACTCGGCGGCGACGAAAAAGCCGTTGAGAAGCACCAGGAACAAGGCGAACAGCACGAGGCCGAAATCGGCGAAATAGGTGGAGAAAGAGACGCTCGTAGAGGGATCCATGGGGAGTTCGTGTGACCAGATATTGCTAAAGGGTGGGGCCTGGGACGGTGCTTTGCAATAGGTCTAAACGCGGTGCGCTATCTGGGTGGCCGGGAAATGGCAGATGAACAGGCTGCCCTTGCCGACGACGCTGGTGATATCCAGCTTGCCGCGATGACGCAGCAGCACGTGTTTGACGATGGCCAGGCCCAGACCGGTGCCGCCGGTGTTGCTGGCGCGGCTGGAGTCCACCCGATAGAAGCGTTCGGTCAGGCGCGGCAGGTGTTTGGCCTCGATACCCAGGCCGCTGTCCTGCACCGAGAGGTGGGCGCCCTGTTCGTTTTGCCACCAGCGGATGCGGATCTCTCCCTCGGCCGGGGTGTATTTGACCGCGTTGAACACCAGGTTGGAAAAGGCGCTGCGCAGCTCCGATTCGCTGCCCTTGAGTTTGAGCTGGGGGTCGGCTTCCAGGCTGATGCGGTGGTTGCGTTCGGCGGACAGTGCCTGGGCATCGGTCTTGATCGACAGCAGCAACAGATCGACCGCCACCGGCTGATTGTCGGACGGATAGTCGGTGGCTTCCAGCTTGGCCAGCAGCAGCAGATCGTTGAGCAGGCCCTGCATGCGCGAGCCCTGTTGCTGCATCTGCTGCAGAGCGCGGCGCCAGCGTGGATTGATCTCGTCCACGTTGTCCTGCAGGGTTTCCAGGTAACCGGAAATCACCGTGAGCGGCGTGCGCAGTTCGTGGGATACGTTGGCCACGAAATCCTTGCGCATCTGTTCCAGCTGGTGCAAACGGGTCACGTCGCGCACCAGCATCAGGTGTTCCCGATTGCCGTAGCGGGTGATGTTCAACTGTAGCTGCTTGCGAGGGTTGACCGGCGAGGGCAGGTCGAGCGGTTCGAGGTAACTGCCACGCTCGAAATATTCCTTGAAGCGCGGATCACGCACCAGGTTGGTGATGGACTGGCCGCTGTCCTGGGGCGTTTTCAGGCCCAGCAGGGTTTCCGAAGCCTTGTTCCACCATTCCAGGTTGCCGTTGCTGTCGAGCATGATCACCGCATCGCGCAGGGCCGCGGTGGATTCCTGGACGCGGTCGATGACTGCTTGCAGGCGGCCACGGGCACGCTGGTTGCGGCGCTGCAGGTGATAGATGCTGTCGAACACCTCGCCCCACAAACCGTAGCCGTCGGGCGGCGGCTCATCGGGTTGGTGATCCTTGAGCCAGGCGTGCAGGCGCAGCAGTTGGCTGAGTGTCCACGCCAGGTGGATGGCCAGCCCCAAGGCCAGCGCCCAGGCATAGTGGCCGCTGATCAGGCCCACCATCAGGCAGGCTGCGATCAGCAGCAACAAACGACGGGTTATGGCGCCACGCCAATGGCTCGTCACGTTTCGTTCATCCGCCAGCATGTCCCTGTCATGTTGCGCTCCAGGCTGCCGGTCAGCCCTTGGTGGAGAAACGATAACCGGTGCCGCGCACCGTCTGCACCAGGTTTTCGTAGGCTTCGCCGAGTGCCTTGCGCAGACGGCGGATATGCACGTCGACGGTTCGCTCTTCCACGTAGACGTTGCCGCCCCACACCTGGTCGAGCAACTGGCCGCGTGTGTAGGCGCGCTCCTGATGGGTCATGAAGAACTGCAGCAGGCGGTATTCGGTCGGGCCCATTTCCGCCGGCCTGCCATCGATGGTCACGCGATGGCTGATCGGGTCGAGCAGCAGCCCGCCCACTTCGATAGGGCCTTCGCTGTCGCTGGGGCCAGCACGGCGCAGTACGGCTTTCAGGCGGGCGACCAGCTCGCGGGGCGAGAAGGGCTTGGTGATGTAGTCATCGGCACCGACTTCCAGACCCTGGATCTTGTTGTCCTCTTCGCCCTTGGCGGTGAGCATGATGATCGGGATATCTCCGGTCAGCTCGTCGCGCTTGAGGCGCCGCGCCAGCTCGATGCCGCTGGTTCCGGGCAGCATCCAGTCGAGCAGGATCAGATCGGGTTTGCGGTCGACGATGATGGCGTGGGCCTGCTGGGTATTTTCCGCTTCCAGGCACTCGTAACCGGCCATTTCCAGCGCCACCACGATCATTTCGCGGATCGGTGCTTCGTCATCGACGATCAGGATGTTCTTGCCAACCATGGATCAAGCCTCGGTTCATTCAACTGTCATGCGGCGCATTAGATAACGGAATTATTGCAGCGATATGACAGCGGGGCTGCAGCGTACGCCTTCACGCCAGCGCGTAGTCGAGGACGATACCGAGAAAGATCGCCAGGCCGGCCCAGTGGTTGTGCAGGAAGGCCTTGAAGCAGACCAGCGGTTCGCGTCGGCGGGTGACGTGGAATTCCCAGGCGAAGCAGGCCGCGGCCAGCAGCAGGCCGAGGTGGTAGTACAGGCCCAGCTCGAAGCGGGCGCCGGCCAGCAGCAGGCACAGCAGCGCCATGCCCTGCAGGCCGAGGATGATCACCCGGTCGGCATCGCCGAACAGGATCGCGGTGGACTTCACGCCGATCTTCAGGTCGTCCTCGCGGTCGGCCATGGCGTAGTAGGTGTCGTAGCCCACCGTCCAGATCACGTTGGCCAGGAACAGCAGCCAGGCTTCGGGCGGCAGGCTGCCGGTCTCGGCGGTGAAGGCCATCGGCATGCCCCAGGAGAAGGCGGCACCGAGCACCACCTGCGGGTAGTAGGTGTAGCGCTTCATGAAGGGGTACAGCGCGGCCACGCCGAGGGCGCCGAACGACAGCCAGATAGTGCTGGCGTTGGTCAGCAGCACCAGGAAGAAGCTCGCGGCCACCAGGATGGCGAACAGCATCAGCGCTTCGCGGGCGCTCACCCGGCCGCTGGCCAGCGGGCGAGCCCGGGTACGGCTGACGTGGCCGTCGAAGTGGCGGTCGGCATAGTCGTTGATCACGCAGCCGGCCGAACGCATGAGGATCACGCCGAGCACGAAGATCGCCAGGTTCTTCAGGCTCGGTACGCCCTGCGCCGCGATCCATAGTGCCCACAGCGTCGGCCACAGCAGCAGGTAGATGCCGATGGGCTTGTCCAGGCGCGTCAGTTGCACGAAGTCCCAGGCGCGAGGGTGCAGGCGATCGAGCGATTGCAGCAGGCGGGTGTACATCGAGCATGTCTCCTGGCGGTTTGCGCGGATTATACGCGCAGCCCTAGGGCTTGCCGGTGTCGTCGGCGACGGCTTGCCAGAAGGCGGGCAGGAACACTTCGGCGACCAGTACGCCCAGCGCGCCGCGGCGAAAGCACGAACGACGGCCCCACATGGCTTCATGGCGGCTGTCGGCGGGCAGCCAGGCGGCGGGGTAATGGCAGACCTGCAGGGGGCCGCGATCGAAAGCCTGGTCGCTGAACAGCAACTCGCCCAGTGAGCGGTTGCCCAGGTGCTGCAGGTCCATGTCCGAGCCTTGCAGAGCCACCTGCGCGGCGACGCTGCGGGCGAATACCCAGGGCTGGCCGTTGCCGCGCAGGTACACTTCGCGCACCCAGCCGCGGCTGCCCTCGGCGACCTCCAGCGCGGCGCATTCGTCGTGGCGTAGCCTGTGCCAGCCCTCGTGCAGCGGGGTGACGCTGAAGCCATCGTCGGACAGCGCGGTCAGGCGCCGGGTCAGCGAGTCTTCGTTGAACAGCCAGTCGCGTTCTTGCGCAGAGGGCGGCGGAAGTTGTGCGGCGCTCAGCCACAGGGGTGACGGCAGGTTGTCGGGCACGGCAGCGGGTCATCGTGGCTCATGGGTGCGCGCGAGTCTAGCACGCGGCTCCAGGGGCTGTTCCCGCGCCGGCGCGGTCGTGCCTAGGCCCAGCCCTGCAGGCGCATGGTGGCACGCACCAGGCGTTGCTCCTCCTGCTCGATTTCCTTCAGGTTGTCGCGGATGCCGTTGATGTGATCGCGGGCCGCCCGCTGGGCCTGTTCCGGCAGGCGCTCGATGACCGCGTGATAGAGGCGCCCGTGCTGGCGGTCGATCTGCCTTTTCTGCGCTGGACGGTGGTAGAGGTTGTTCACCGAGGCGAACACGGTGCTGAGCATCAGGTCGGTGAGCGACTGCAGGGTGTGCACCAGCACCGGGTTGTGCGAAGCCTCGCAGATGGCCAGGTGAAAGGCATGGTCGAGGCGCGCGTGCTCGCGTGGATCGACCGGGTTCCGCCGGGCGTGGGCGGCGAGCATGTCCTCGTAGCGGCGGCTGAGCAGCACGAAGTCCGCCTCGGTGCCGCGCAACGCGGCCAGGCGTGCGGATTCGCCCTCCAGCAGCCCGCGCACTTCGAGCAGGTCGTACAGGGTGCGCGGTTGCGAGTTGAACAGGTGCATCAACGGGCTGGCGTCCTGCTCGCCGCTGAGCCTGGCCACCCGCGAGTCGCGGCCTTGCGCCGTGTCGATGATGCCGCGCCCACGCAGCACCTTGAGCCCTTCACGCAACGCCGAGCGGGAGATGCCCAGCTTCTCGCACAAGCGCCGTTCCGACGGCAGCGGCTGGCCTACCTTGAGCACGCCATCGACGATCAGCCGCTCGATGCGTTCTGCCACCACGTCGCTGAGCTGGCGCCGCGCGGCACCCTGACGCTCTTCCATCGGTACCTCCATGGACTGGTCGTACCAGTCTTCTTGTCGCCCAGAGGAAATCCTCTCGTTACCGATGACCATAGGAGAGTACGGGGCTTTTGGCCAAGCATTGGCGAAAGGCTGGTGAAAGAAACTGGTCGTACCAGTTGCCGAAAAGGTGGACGCTCGTGCGTCGCGGTGGCAAAGATGCGGGCCATGGTCGCAGCCTGACCCGCCATAACAACAATGAGCCGAAAGAGCCTGCCATGAGCATTCTGTACGACGAGCGCGTCGATGGCGCGCTGCCCAAGATCGACAAGGCCGCCCTGCTCACGGCACTGCGCACGCGGTTGCCCGACCTCACGCTCCTGCACAGCCGTGAAGACCTCACGCCCTACGAGTGCGACGGCCTCTCCGCCTACCGCACCACGCCCATGCTGGTGGCCCTGCCCGAACGTATCGAACAGGTGCAGCGGTTGCTGCGCCTCTGCCATGCGCGCGGCGTGCCGGTCGTCGCCCGTGGCGCCGGCACCGGCCTGTCCGGCGGCGCGCTGCCGCTGGAGCAGGGCATCCTGTTGGTGATGGCGCGCTTCAACCAGATTCTCGAGGTCAACCGCGCGGGCCGCTTCGCCCGTGTGCAGCCCGGCGTGCGCAACCTGGCGATCTCCCAGGCGGCCGCTCCCTTCGATCTCTACTACGCACCGGACCCGTCCTCGCAGATCGCCTGCTCCATCGGTGGCAACGTTGCCGAGAATGCCGGCGGCGTGCACTGCCTGAAATACGGGCTGACCGTGCACAACCTGCTCAAGCTGGAAATCCTCACCGTCGAGGGCGAGTTCATGACCCTCGGCAGCGACGCCCTGGATGCGCCCGGCTTCGATCTGCTGGCGCTGTTCACCGGCTCCGAGGGCATGCTCGGCATCGTCACCGAGGTCACCGTCCGGCTGCTGCCCAGGCCGCAGGTGGCCAAGGTCTTGCTGGCCGCCTTCGATTCGGTGGAAAAGGCCGGTGCGGCGGTCGCCGACATCATCGCCGCCGGCATCATCCCCGGCGGCCTGGAAATGATGGACAACCTGGCGATTCGTGCCGCCGAGGACTTCATCCATGCCGGCTATCCGGTGGACGCGGAGGCCATCCTGCTGTGCGAGCTGGACGGCGTCGAAGCTGACGTGGCCGACGACTGCAAGCGGGTGCGTGAGGTGCTGGAAAAAGCCGGCGCCAGCGAGGTGAGGCTGGCCCGCGACGAGGCGGAGCGCGTCAGGTTCTGGGCCGGGCGCAAGAATGCCTTCCCCGCCGTGGGGCGCATCTCGCCGGACTACTACTGCATGGATGGCACCATCCCGCGGCGCGAACTGCCCGGCGTGCTGCGCGGTATCGCCGCGTTGTCCGAGGCATACGGCCTGCGTGTGGCCAACGTGTTCCATGCCGGCGACGGCAACATGCATCCGTTGATCCTCTTCGATGCCAACGTGCCGGGCGAGCTGGAGCGGGCCGAGGCCCTCGGCGGCAAGATCCTCGAGCTGTGCGTCGAGGTCGGCGGCAGCATCACCGGTGAGCACGGTGTGGGCCGGGAAAAGATCAACCAGATGTGCACACAGTTCAACAGCGACGAGATCACCCTGTTTCACGCGGTGAAGGCGGCATTCGACCCGGCCGGCCTGCTCAACCCGGGCAAGAACATCCCCACCCTGCATCGCTGCGCCGAGTTCGGCGCCCTGCACGTGCACCACGGCCAGCTGCCCTTTCCCGAACTGGAGCGCTTCTGATGCCGCACGATGTCGATGCCAGTGCCGCGCTACTGGAGCAGGTCAACCACGCTCTGAACGACGCCACCCCGTTGCGCATCCAGGGCGGCGCCAGCAAGGCCCACCTGGGGCGTTCGACCCCGGGTGAAGTGCTGGATACCCGCGGCCATCGCGGCATCGTCAGCTACGACCCCACCGAACTGGTGCTGACCGCCCGCGCCGGTACGCCGCTGCGCGAGATCGAGGCGGCGCTGGAGGAAAACGGCCAGATGCTGCCGTGCGAGCCGCCCCACCTGGGTGATGGCGCCACCCTCGGCGGCGCCGTCGCGGCGGGCCTTTCCGGGCCGCGGCGGCCATGGGCCGGCTCGGTGCGTGACTATGTGCTCGGCAGTCGGCTGATCACCGGGCAAGGAAAGTTGCTGCGCTTCGGTGGCGAGGTGATGAAGAACGTCGCCGGCTACGATCTGTCGCGCCTGATGGCCGGCAGCTTTGGCTGCCTCGGCCTGCTGACCGAAGTATCGCTCAAGGTGCTGCCCAAACCGCGCCAGTGCCTCAGCCTGCGCCTGGAACTGGATGCCGAGGCGGCGCTGCTCAGGCTCGCCGAGTGGGGGCAGCAGCCACTGCCGATCAGCGCCGCCAGCCACGACGGCCAGACGTTGCGCCTGCGCCTGGAAGGCGGAGAGGGATCGGTAACGGCCGCCCGTCAGCGCCTGGGCGGCGAGGAGATCGACAACCTCTACTGGCTGGAGCTGCGCGAGCAGCGCCTGCCGTTCTTCCGTGGTGAGGGCGCCCTGTGGCGCCTGTCGTTACCGGCCAATTGCGGTCCGCTCGAGCTGCCGGGCCGGCAGTTGCTCGACTGGAGCGGCGCCCAGCGCTGGCTCAAGTCCGACGCCGAGGCGGCACTGATTCAGGCTGTTCTGAGCGAGGTCGGCGGTCATGCCACGGGCTTCTTCGCCGGCCTGGAGCAGCCTTTCCAGCCGCTGACCGCCGTGCTGCTGCGCTATCAGCGCCAGCTCAAGCAGCAGCTGGATCCGCAGGGCATCTTCAACCCTGGCCGACTGTATGCGGAGATATGAACCGTGCAGACCAACCTGAGCGAACGAGCCAAACGACTGCCACGCGCCGAGGAGGCCGAGCGCATCCTGCGCTCGTGCGTGCATTGCGGTTTCTGCAATGCCACCTGCCCGACCTATCAGCTGCTGGGAGACGAACTGGACGGTCCGCGTGGACGCATCTACCTGGTCAAGCAAATGCTCGAAGGTGACGCTGTCAGCGCCAAGACCCAGGAGCACCTGGATCGCTGCCTGACCTGCCGCAATTGCGAAACCACCTGTCCCTCCGGCGTGCAGTACCACGACCTGCTGGACATCGGCCGTGAACTGGTCGAGCAGCGCGTCGCGCGTCCGCTGAACGAGCGCCTGTTGCGTCAGGCTCTGCGCGCCGTGGTGCCGCACCCTGCGCTGTTCAAGGCGCTGACCCGGGCCGGCATGCGCCTGCGCCCGTTGCTGCCGGGTGCGCTCAAGGCCAAGCTGCCGCGCCAGGTTCGCCCGCCCAGGCCGCGCCCGCCGGTACGCCACGCCCGCCGCCTGCTGCTGCTCGAAGGCTGCGTGCAACCGGGCCTGTCGCCCAATACCAATGCCGCCGCGGCGCGGGTGCTGGATCGGCTCGGCATCAGCGTCCTACCGCTGCGTGAAGCCGGATGCTGCGGCGCCGTGGATTACCACCTCAATGCCCAGGAGGCGGGGCTCAGCCGTGCCCGTCGCAACATCGATGCCTGGTGGCCGGCGATCGAGGCTGGCGTCGAAGCCATCGTGCAGACAGCCAGCGGCTGTGGGGCCTTCGTCAAGGATTACGGCCATCTGTTGCGCAACGATGAGGGCTATGCGGCCAAGGCCGCGCGGGTCAGCGGCCTGGCCAGGGATCTGGTCGAAGTGCTGCGGGACGAGCCGCTGGAGCGGCTGCAGGTTCACGCCGAGCAGCGACTGGCCTTTCATTGCCCCTGCACCCTGCAGCATGCGCAGAAACTCGGGGGCGCCGTGGAAAGCGTACTCGGCCGCCTCGGGTTTGCCCTCAGCAGCGTGCCGGACGGCCATCTGTGCTGCGGTTCGGCCGGCACCTACTCGGTGACCCAGCCAGGGCTGTCGCGGCAGTTGCGCGACAACCGGCTCAACGCCCTGGAAAGCGGCGATCCCGACACCATCGTCACCGCCAACATCGGCTGCCAGGCCCACCTCGACGGGGCCGAGCGCACGCCGGTGCGGCACTGGGTCGAGGTTGTGGAGGAGGCGATGCGCTGACCATCGCGGCATGCGCGAGCGCATGCCGCCGCACCCCCGGAGCCGATCCGGGATAGCAAACCGCGAACATGAGGTATGCCATGCAACAGAAAGCCGTACTCAGCCAGACCGACGTCACCCGCATGCTCGCCGCCGCGCGCAGCGAAGCGCAGCAGCACGGCTGGGCCGTGAGCATCGCCGTGGTCGACGACGGTGGCCACCCCTTGGCCCTGGAGCGCCTCGACGGTAGCGCGCCGATCAGCGCCTACATCGCCACGGAGAAAGCGCGCAGTGCCGCCCTGGGGCGCCGCGAGACCAAAGGCTACGAGGACATGGTCAACGGCGGCCGTACCGCGTTCGTCGGTGCGCCGCTGCTCACCTGCCTGGAGGGCGGTGTCCCGGTCCAGGTGGATGGCCAGGTGATCGGCGCGCTGGGTGTGTCCGGCGTCAAGGCCGAACAGGACGCGCAGGTGGCCACGGTCGGTATCGCTGCGCTGTGAACGCACTTGGCCAGCTTGCCGGCGAGCAACCCATCGTCCCGTGCCCCGGCGCATCGGGCGAAGCGAACAGAGAGGAGGTCCGAAGATGACCGATCGCGTGCAATGCCAGCGCCTGCAGGTCGCCGGCGAACTGAAGCGTTTTATCGAGGACGAAGTGCTGCCGGGCTGCGCTATCGATGCCGCTGCATTCTGGAGCGGTTTCGACGCGCTGGTGCATGATCTGGCCCCGCGCAACCGGGCCCTGCTGCACGAGCGTGATCGCCTGCAGCGGGAACTTGACGGTTGGCACCGCGCCAATCCCGGCCCGATCCACGACATGGCCGCCTATCGCGGCTTCCTCGAGTCCATCGGCTATCTGCAGCCGCAACCGGCCAGCGTGCGGGCCAGCACCGCCAACGTCGACAGCGAGATCGCCAGTCAGGCCGGCCCGCAACTGGTGGTGCCGGTGATGAACGCCCGCTACGCGCTCAATGCGGCCAATGCCCGCTGGGGGTCGCTGTACGATGCCCTGTATGGCACCGATGCCATCAGCGAGGAGGGCGGTGCCGGCAAAGGGGCGGGCTACAACGAAGTCCGCGGGGCCCAGGTGATCGCGTTCGCCCGCGCCTTCCTCGATCAGGCCGCGCCACTGGCCAGCGGCTCACATGCCGAGGCCACGGCCTACGCGGTGGCCGATGACGGCCTGCAGGTGACCCTGGCGAGTGGCAAGACCGTGGCGCTGGCCGAGGCGCAGAAGTTCGTCGGTTACCAGGGCAGTGCGGCGGCGCCCTCGGCCGTGCTGCTGAAGAACCACGGCCTGCATCTGGAGATCCAGATCGATCCGGACAGTGCCATTGGCGCTACCGACTCCGCCGGGGTGAAGGACGTAGTGATCGAGGCCGCGCTGTCGACCATCATGGATTGCGAAGACTCGGTCGCCGCCGTGGACGCCAGCGACAAGGTCGCGGTCTACCGCAACTGGCTGGGATTGATGAAGGGCGATCTCAGCGAAACCCTGGAGAAGGGCGGCAAGCGCATCGTCCGCCGCCTCAACCCGGATCGCACCTACACCGCCGCAAGCGGCGGCGAACTGACCCTGCACGGCCGTGCTCTGCTGTTCGTGCGCAACGTGGGGCACCTGATGAGCAATCCGGCGATCATCGACGGCGACGGCGAGGAAATCCCCGAAGGCATCCTCGATGCCGTGCTGACCAGTCTGATCGCCCTGCACGACCTCGAGCGCCGCGGTAACTCGCGCAGCGGCAGTATCTACATCGTCAAGCCAAAGATGCACGGGCCTGCCGAGGTGGCCTTCGCCGCCGAACTGTTCGGGCGCGTCGAGCGACTGCTGGGCATCGCGCCCAACACCCTGAAGATGGGGATCATGGACGAGGAGCGGCGCACCAGCGTCAACCTGGTGGCCTGCATCGAGGCGGCCAGTGCTCGCGTGGCTTTCATCAACACCGGTTTCCTCGACCGCACCGGCGATGAAATGCATTCCGCCATGGAGGCCGGCGCCATGCTGCGCAAGGGCGACATGAAGTCCAGCGCCTGGATTCAGGCCTACGAACGCAACAACGTGCTGGTCGGCCTGGCCTGTGGCCTGCGTGGCAAGGCGCAGATCGGCAAGGGCATGTGGGCCATGCCCGATCTCATGGCGGCCATGCTCGAGCAGAAGATCGGGCAGCCCAGAGCCGGTGCCAACACGGCCTGGGTGCCATCGCCGACCGCCGCTGTCCTGCATGCCCTGCACTACCACCAGGTGGATGTGCAGGCGGTGCAGCGCGAGCTGGAGCGAGTCGACCTGGCCAGCCAGCGCGACGGCCTGCTGCACGACCTGCTGAGCGTGCCGGTGAGTGCCGAGCGGGCCTGGAGCGCGAACGACATCCAGCAGGAACTGGACAACAACTGCCAGGGCATCCTCGGTTATGTGGTGCGCTGGGTGGAGCAGGGTGTGGGCTGTTCCAAGGTGCCGGACATCCATGACGTCGGTCTGATGGAGGACCGTGCCACCCTGCGCATTTCCGCGCAGCACATCGCCAACTGGCTGCATCACGGCGTGGTCGACGAGGCCCAGGTACGCGAAACGCTGCAGCGCATGGCCAGCGTGGTGGATGGGCAGAACGCCGGCGACCCGGCCTACCGGCCGATGGCCGCGGACTTCGACGGTTCCCATGCCTTTCGCGCCGCCTGCGACCTGGTGTTCAAGGGCCGTGAGCAGCCCTCCGGTTACACCGAACCGCTGCTGCATGCCTGGCGTCTGCGTTTCAAAGAGGAGGCTTGAGCGACACCCGATCCGTGGCAGGGGCTGCAGCCGCGACCAGCTGTCCACGGCTCGCCGCTGAAGCGCCTCCCACACCAGCGGATTGATAACCGTGGATGGCGTCAAACGCCGCCATGGAGCAATGACAAACCCTGACGGTGCCGAGCCGTCGGGGCTTTCGAGCATGGCGCCGGTGGTGGGCGATCCTCGCTGTCGGTGTCCACGGAAGTGGTCGGGTCGTTTCGCCATTTCCAGATGCATGGCGCCGGGTCACCCCCGGAAAACTGTGGTTCACAAGAACAAGAGGGAACCGACCCATGAGTCAAACGCTGCTCTCCATCCTGGCCTTCGTGCCGCTGGTACTGGCGGGCGTACTGTTGATCGGCTTTCGCTGGCCGGCCAAGTACGCGATGCCGCTGGTGTTCGTGCTCACCGCCCTGATCGGCCTGCTGGCCTGGGACATGACGCTCAATCGGGTGATCGCTTCCAGCCTGCAGGGGCTGATCCTCACCGCCGCGATCCTGTGGATCATCTTCGGCGCCATCCTGTTGCTCAACACCCTCAAGCATTCCGGTGGCATCTCGGCCATTCGCCGGGGCTTTTCCAATATCAGCCCGGATCGACGTGTCCAGGCGCTGATCGTCGCCTGGCTGTTCGGCTGCTTCATCGAGGGCGCCTCCGGTTTCGGTACCCCGGCCGCGGTGGCCGCGCCACTGCTGGTCGCGCTGGGTTTCCCGGCCCTGGCCGCCGTGGTGCTGGGGATGATGGTGCAATCCACGCCGGTATCCTTCGGTGCCGTCGGCACGCCGATTCTGGTCGGTGTCGGCGCCGGCCTGGACCAGAGCGGCATCAGCGCGCAGCTGGCGGCCAGCGGCAGCAGCTGGGACACCTTCTTCCATTTGATCTACTCGCGGGTGGCCATCATCCACGGCCTGATCGGGCTGCTGATGCCGCTGATCATGGTGATGGTGATGACGCGCTACTTCGGTCGCAACCAGAGCTGGAAGGAAGGCCTGGCGGTCGCTCCCTTCGCCATCTTCACCGCCTTCGCCTTCTCCATCCCGTACATGGCCGCCGGGGTGTTCCTCGGCCCCGAGTTCCCGTCGATCATCGGCGCCCTGGTCGGCCTGGCCATCGTGGTCCCGGCCGCCAGGGCCGGCTTCCTGCTGCCCAGGGACACCTGGGACTTTGCCGATGCCAGGGAGTGGCCTGCCGAGTGGATGGGCAAGATCGAGATGAAACTCGACGAGGTGGCCGGCAAGGCGCCGATTTCGGTACCCATGGCCTGGGCGCCGTATCTGCTGTTGGCGGCGTTCCTGGTGATATCGCGCACCTTTCCCCAGGTGAAGGCGGCGCTGATGGACCTCAGCTTCGGCTGGAACGACATCCTCGGCGAGTCCGGCGTGTCCGGTGCCATCGAGCCGTTATACCTGCCGGGAGGCATCCTCTGCGTGGTGGTGCTGATCACCTTCTTCCTGCACCGCATGCGTTTCTCCGAGCTCAAGGCGGCCGTGGGCGAGTCGAGCAAGACCCTGCTCGGCGCGGGCTTCGTGTTGATCTTCACCATCCCCATGGTACGTATCCTGATCAATTCCGGCGTCAACGGTGCGGATCTGGTTTCCATGCCGGTGGCCATGGCGCAGTTGGTGGCCGACAGTGTCGGTGGCGTTTATCCCTTCTTCGCCCCGGCAGTGGGCGCGCTGGGCGCCTTCATCGCGGGCTCCAACACCGTTTCCAACCTGATGCTGTCGCAGTTCCAGCTCAATGCGGCGGAGCTGCTCGGCGTTTCCGGGGCAATGATGGTCGCGGTGCAATCGGTGGGGGCCGCGGCGGGCAACATGATCGCCATCCACAACGTGGTCGCCGCCTCGGCCACGGTCGGCCTGCTGGGCCGCGAGGGCATCACGCTGCGCAAGACGCTCCTGCCGACCCTGTACTACCTCGTCATGGCGGGTGGCATCGCACTCTTGGCCATGTACGTCATGGGCGTCAGCGATCCGTTGCTGGAAAGCACCTGAGCCCATGGGCGTACGGCGGCGCCCGACGTTGCCTGACCCCGGGGTCTGTTACCGTTTCGGCAGGGCTGGCGCCGCAGCGGGAACAGACTCTGGCGGGGTGGCTTCGTCGCCCCGTCGCTTGGCGTATGCTGGCAATTGCGGTAGCGTGCCCCGCGCAATGACCGTGAGATACGCCGGAGAGCGTTATGAAGAAGTGGCAATGTGTGGTCTGTGGACTGATCTACGACGAACGCGAAGGCTGGCCGGATGATGGCATCGCCCCCGGCACCCGCTGGGAAGACGTGCCGGAAGACTGGCTGTGCCCGGATTGCGGCGTGGGCAAGATGGATTTCGAGATGATCGAAATCGACTGACCGGTGCCGTCGCGCCGCGCTCAGCTTCTGCCCAGCGCGGAAAAGTGCTGGCAGGCCTCGTCGTAGAAACGCTCCAGACGTTCGATCAGAGGCGTGGTCAGGGTAACCCTGCGCACGCGCTTGTCCGCCTCCGAACCCGTCTCCTGCAGAAGTCCCTGGTCGATCAGGTTCTGCACGTATTTCACCGCCGTGCGCCGGCTGACGCTGGGCATGTAGGCGTAGAGATCGGTCTTGTGCAGGGCCTGGTCGCGACGCAGCCACATGTGGATGAACAGGTCGCAATAGCAAAGGTCGCTGAGGCCGATGTCGCTGAACAGGGCGATCCAGCTTTCATCCATGCCGATGATCGCTTCGGCGACGGTGCGGCGGTTGCTCTGGCTGTAGCGGCGGGTCATCGTTCGGCATTCCCTTGGCTGGCTATAATGGTGCAGTTTTGCACGTATTGCCCTGTCGAGGGGCGTTTCCCGGCAGGTCGAGCAGGGTGTCCATTTTCTATAAAAGTGCAAAATTGCATGAAAAATAACATGTTAATGAATCGGTGAAGATACTGGCATAGTGGTTGCTCTGTTCCCCTCGTGCGCTCATGCCGAGCGGGGAGGACAGGATGCAGTTTAAGTTATTCAAAACCTTCTGGGGGTTTTCCGGCTCCCCGCAGGAGGCCGCCCATGAGGCCCGTGAGGCGGGTTTCGATGGCCTGGAGGCGCCTGCGCCGACGACCTCGGCGGCGCTCGACGGGTTCGCCGCGGCCCTGGCGGAGCATGGGCTCGACTACATCGCCGAGATCTGCACGGCGGGCAGCTATGTACCGGATCGCCATGCCACCCCGGCAGAGCACCTGGCCGACCTCGAACGCAAGATCGTCGGCGCACTGCCCCTGGGGCCGCGCTTCTGCAATGTCATGGCCGGCTGCGATGCCTGGCCCCTGGTGGTGCAGTACGAATTCTTCGCCCGGGCGCTGGAGGTCGCCGACCGCCATGCCGTCACCCTGAGCTTCGAGACGCACCGCAGCCGTTCGCTGTTCACCCCCTGGGTCACCGAGGCCGTGCTGCAGCGCGTGCCGCAATTGCTGCTGACCGTCGACATCAGCCACTGGGTGGTGGTCAGCGAGCGCCTGCTGGATGACGACTGGGAACTGCTGCTGGGCATCGCCGAGCGGGCCCACCACATCCATGGCCGTATCGGCTATCCGCAAGGGCCGCAGGTACCCCATCCGGCGGCGCCGGAATACGCCGACTGCCTGGCCTTCCACCAGCGCTTCTGGGCAGCGGTATGGGCTGCGCAGCGGCGGCGTGGCTATGCCGTCAGCAGCATGACGCCGGAGTTCGGCCCGGACGGTTACCTGCACACCCTGCCATTCACCGACCAGCCCGTCGCCGACCTGTGGCAGATCAACCGCTGGGTCGGCGATTGCGAACGGGCGCACTTCCAGCGCTGCGCGGCCCCCGTCGCGCTGTCCCACTGAAATCCAAGCGGAGCGTCGTCATGCAGGCACAAGCATTCAATCATTGGGGACGGCGTCTATTCGCCGTGTTCACCCTTGCCCTGGCGCTGCTGGCCCAACCGGCACTGGCCAAGGAGCAGTTCCGCATCGCCTGGGTGCTGTATCCCGGCTTCATGCCGCTGGATTACGCCCAGCGCAGCGGCATTCTCGACAAGTGGGCGCAGCAGTACGGCATCGACATCGAGGTGGTGCAGGTCAATGACTACATCGAGGCGGTCAACCAGTACAGTGCCGGCGAGTTCGATATCTGCCTGATGGCGACCATGGACGCGCTGACCATTCCGGCGGCCAGTGGCGTGGACTCGACGGTGCTGAACATCGTCGACTATTCCAACGGCAACGACGCGATCATCCTCAAGCATGGGCAGACCCTCGCCGACATCCGTGGCCAGCGGGTGAACATCGTCCAGTTCTCCATCTCCCACTACTTTCTCGCCCGCGCTCTGGAGAGCGTCGGCCTGAGCGAGCGCGAACTGACCCTGGTGAACACCTCCGACGCCGACATGGTGTCGCTGTACGGCCAGCCGTCGGTGTCGGCGATGGTGACCTGGAACCCGATGGTCAGCGACATCCTCCGTCGCGACGACGCTCACCTGGTGTTCGATTCGCGGCAGATGCCCGGCGAACTGACCGACGCCATCGTCGCCCATACCGCCACCCTGGAGCAGAACCCCGCACTGGGCAAGGCACTGATCGGCGCCTGGTTCGAAACCTTGGCGGTCATGCGCCGCGACGACGAGCAGGGCCGCCAGGCGCGGGAAACCATGGGCATCGCCGCCGGTACCGACCGCGCCGGCTACGAGCAGCAACTGGCCGCCACCCACCTGTTCTACAGCGCCCAGGAAGCCGTCGATTTCATCAGCGATCCGCAACTGGCCAAGACCATGGCGCGGATCGCCGAGTTCTCCTTCGACAAGGGCCTGCTCGGCAATGCCGCCCCGTCGGCCGGGGCGGTCGGCATGGCCTTCACCGATGGCAGCGTGTATGGCGACCCCGGCAACGTGAAACTGCGTTTCGACGACCGCTTCCTGCGCATGGCCGTCGATGGCGAACTGAGGAGCACGCCATGAAACTGCCAAGCATCCGCTATCCCGATGGACGTCTGCCCACCCTGCTGGCCGTCCTCTATGTCCTGGTCGCCTATGGCGCCGGCCTTGCCCTGCTGGTGCACGCCAGCCTCTGGAGCTGGCCGCTGGGTGTGCTGTTGCTCGGCCACAGCCTGGTGATCGGTGCCTACCTGATCCACGACTGCACGCACCAGGCGGTGTTCTTCGAGCGCCACTGGAACGCGCGCCTCGGCAGCCTGCTCAGCGTGCTGGCGGGTGGTTGCTACGGTACCTACGACGGCCTGCGCCTCAAGCACATGCGCCACCATGTCGATCGGGCCGACGTGGTCGCCTTCGACTACCGGGCCATCCTCATCGCCCATCCGTGGCTGCGGCGCCTGGTCGAGGCCCTGGAATGGGCCTACATCCCGGCGGTGGAACTGCTGATGCATTTCCTGGTGATCTACAGTCCTTTCGTCGTCGAACACTACCGCCCGCTCCGGCGCCGGGTACTGTTCTGGCTGGCACTGCGTGGCGCGGCCTTCGTCGCCCTCGGCCTGTTCTCCTGGCCGGCGCTGCTGGGCTATGCCGTGGCCTACCTGCTGTTCCTCAACGTGATGCGCCTGATGGACATGCACCAGCACACCTTCGAGGTGGTGGTCGGCCTGGATGCCGAACCGGGCGAGCGGCCCGACCAGGCCTACGAGCAGCGCAACACCTTTTCCAACCCCTTCGGCCACTCGCGCCTGCTCAACCTGCTGGTGTTGAATTTCGGCTATCACAACGCCCACCACGAGAAGCCCACGGTGCCCTGGTACCGCCTGCCGCAACTGCACCATGAGCTCTATGACAAGGGCGAGGAGCCGGTGCTGCCGGCGCGACGTTTTCTCGCCAGCATGCACCGGCACCGCGTGGCGCGGGTGATGAATGCCGATCATGGCGACCAGACCATCGGCCTGCCGCCGGCCCAGGGCCCGGGGTTCATGGGGACTTACGGGGTTTCCTTTCTCACCGCCATCTGATCGCGTCGGGATTCTGCGAGCGGTGGCCCGACCACGGAGGCGATGATGCGCAGGTGGCAATGCGTGGTGTGCGGTTTCATTTATGATGAGGCCGCCGGCTTGCCGGAAGAGGGCATCGTCCCCGGCACCGCCTGGGAAGACGTACCGGCGGGCTGGTCATGCCCGGACTGTGGCGTGGGCAAGGCGGATTTCGACATGATCGAGATCGCCTGAGTCGCCCGCCGATGGCCCTCACTGCACCGCGACGGCCGCTGGCCGTCGCGTCGTTTTCCCGATGGAGGAACAGACAATGGATACACCCGTGGTGATCGTCGGTACCGGGCTGGCCGGTTACAACCTGGCCCGCGAGTTTCGCAAGCTCGACAATGACACGCCGCTGCTGCTGATCACCGCCGATGACGGGCGCTCCTACTCCAAGCCGATGCTGTCCACCGGCTTCGCCAGGAACAAGGACGCCGACGGGCTGTGCATGGCCGAGCCCGGCGCCATGGCCGAACAACTCGACGCCGAGGTGCGTACCCATACCCCGGTCACCGGCATCGACCCCGGGCACAAGCGCCTGTGGCTCGGCGAAGAGGCCGTTGCCTACCGCGATCTGGTGCTGGCCTGGGGCGCGGAAGTGATCCGCGTCCCGGTCGAGGGCGAGGCGCGCGACGCGCTGCTGGCGCTCAACGACCTCGAGGATTACGCGCGTTTCCGCCAGGCGGCGCAGGGCAAGCGGCGGGTGCTGATCCTCGGCGCCGGCCTGATTGGTTGCGAATTCGCCAATGACCTGTCCCTCGGTGGCTACGAGGTGGACCTGGTCGCGCCCTGCGAACAGGTGATGCCGGCCCTGCTGCACCCGGCGCCGGCGGCGGCCGTGCAGGCCGGGCTGGAAAGCCTGGGGGTGCGCCTGCACCTGGGGCCGGTGCTGAGTCGCCTGGAGTACGCCGCCGATGGCCTCGAGGCGCATCTGTCCGATGGCCGGGTGATCGCCTGTGACCTGGTGTTGTCGGCCGTTGGCCTGCGCCCGCGCATCGCGCTGGCGGCCGCCGCCGGCCTGGCGATCAATCGCGGCATCATGGTCGACCGCCAGTTGCGCACCTCCCATGCCAACATCCATGCCCTGGGCGACTGCGCCGAGGTCGACGGCCTCAATCTGCTGTATGTCATGCCATTGATGGCCTGTGCCCGGGCCCTGGCGAAAACCCTCACCGGCACGCCGACCGAGGTTGCCTATGGCGCCATGCCGATCACCGTGAAGACGCCGGTGTGTCCGCTGATCGTTTCGCCGCCACCGCGTGGAACCCAGGGCGAGTGGACGGTCGAAGGCAGTGGTGGCGACATCAAGGCGCTGTGCCAGGATGCCTCCGGCGCGCTGTTGGGGTATGCCCTGACCGGCGCGGCGGTACAGGAAAAACTGGCGCTTAATCGTCTGCTGCCGGCCCTGTTACCCTGAGCGTTCTGTCGCCTGTTCGACAAAATTGCCGGATTACTCGCCCACGGGACTGGCGAAGCCCACCACGGCGTGCCATTCTCCCCGGGTCTGCCGCAGCGCAGAGCTGTTGCGGCACCTTGGCCGGGCAGCACGGAACACAACAACAACAAACCGTAAATGAGGCATTTATGCGCAAACCGGAACTCGCCGCCGCTATCGCGGAAAAAGCTGATCTGACCAAGGATCAGGCCAATCGTGTACTCAACGCCGTGCTTGAAGAGATCAGCGGCGCACTGAACCGCAAGGACAGTGTGACCCTGGTTGGCTTTGGCACCTTCGTGCAACGCCATCGCGGTGCGCGTACGGGCAAGAACCCGCAGACGGGCCAGCCAGTCAAGATCAAGGCCAGCAACACCGTAGCCTTCAAGCCGGGCAAGGCCCTGAAGGACTCGATCAACTGAGCCTCGTGGGCCCGGAGCTTGGCTCCGGGCCATGCCCGTCACAGGACCAGGCTCTCGGTCGGCTGTTAAGCCCGGGTCGAGCCGTTACAATGCGCCGCCTTAACATCATCTAGAGGCCTTGCGCATGAAATTCCGTTTTCTCCTGTGGATGCTGGGCCGGCTCATGGCCAAGGCCAGCCGTGACAATCCCGCGTTCCGGCAACAGCTCGAAGGCCGGGACATGGTGTTCCAGCTGCATACCCTGGACGGCAGGGTGGCGCGCCACTTCATCGTCAGCCAGCAGCGCATCGGCAGCAAGCGCGGCACGGTCAGCGAGCCCGCCTTCGCCATCGGTTTCAAGGACGCTGCCTGCGGCTTCGCCACCCTGACCGCGAAGAACAAGCAACTGGCCTTCATGCAGGGTATCCAGAACAAGGATATTCGGATCGAGGGCAATCCGGCGCTGGTGCTCTGGTTCCAGGGGCTGAGCAAATACCTCGGGCCCAAGCGCCGCATCGAGAAAAAAGCGGCCTGAGCGGCCCGCAACCTGGCGGTTCCCCAGCCGCGCCCCCGCGGCGAATAGCGCTCACACCATGGATTCTGCGAGATGGCCGCCATCGCATCGCGCCGAGGTCGACGCTCCTACACGGTCGGTGGTTTGCCGCGATCCCGTGGGAGCCGCGCCCCCGCGGCGAATAGCGGCCACGCCACGGATTCTGCGGGATGGCCGCCATCGCATCGCGCCGAGGTCGACGCTCCTACACGGTCGGTGGTTTGCCGCGATCCCGTGGGAGCCGCGCCCCCGCGGCGAATTGTGGCCATACCGCGATTTTGCGGCATGGTCGCCAGCGCATCGCGCCGGGGTCGACGCTCCTACACGGTCGGTGGTTTGCCGCGATCCCGTGGGAGCCGCGCCCCCGCGGCGAATCGTGGCCATACCGCGATTTTGCAGCATGGTCGCCAGCGCATCGCGCCGGGGTCGACGCTCCTACACGGTCGGTGGTTTGCCGCGATCCCGTGGGAGCCGCGCCCCCGCGGCGAATCGTGGCCATACCGCGATTTTGCGGCATGGTCGCCAGCGCATCGCGCCGGGGTCGACGCTCCTACACGGTCGGTGGTTTGCCGCGATCCCGTGGGAGCCGCGTCCCCGCGGCGAATAGCGGCCACGCCACGGATTCTGCGGGATGGCCGCCATCGCATCGCGCCGAGGTCGACGCTCCTACACGGTCGGTGGTTTGCCGCGATCCCGTGGGAGCCGCGCCCCCGCGGCGA
>NZ_QJUM01000020.1 GCF_004327355.1 Phytopseudomonas dryadis | reverse complement strand
ACTGGATGCGCTGCTGGCGATTTCGTCGTACGCTTTTGCATGGCCTCGCCCTCGCTGCCGTTGGTCATCATTAGAATGCCACCGTGGCGCATCGACGCCTCGGCGGGGGCGAGTCCATCTAATTACGATCGTCCGCTTTTGCCTTCAGCAGCCACTCATCCTGTTCATCCGCGTTCCCGGCTGGAAAGGCAGCCGCCGGTAGTCGACGCCATTAAAAGTGATTATCATTAACCGGTAGTCGGCGAACCGGATCTGCCAGTGACCACCTCTAATCTCGACAGCGTCTTTCTGACCCAGCGCACCCCGCTCCTGCGCACTCTGGTCAAGATGGTGAAGAACGCCAGCATCGCCGAAGACCTGGTACAGGAGACCTATCTACGGGTCGCCCACAGCCTGCGCGAGCACAAGGTCGAGCACCTGGAGCCCTTTCTGTTCCAGACCGGACGCAATCTCGCCCTGGATCACCTGCGGCGCGTGCGCATGCAGTCCAGAACCCTGCTCGACGATGTACCGGACGAAGTGATCCAGGCCGTCCCCGCACCGGGCTCCTCCAACGAGGACAGCCTGCATGCGCAAAGACTCCTGCAACGCCTGGGCGGCATGCTGGAGCAACTGAGCGAGCGCCAACAGCGGATTTTCATCCTCAGCCGCCTGCACGGCCAGAGCCATGCGCAAATCGCCGCCCAGCTCGGCGTTTCGCTGAGCACGGTGCAGAAAGAGCTCAAACTGATCATGGCCATCTGCATGTCCCTGCTCGACAGGCTGAACCCGCCGACATGAGCGACTACCGTTTGCCCGGTCGTTCGGCCAGAATGGACGCCCCCAGCCGCGAGAATCGCTCGATGTCCCAGGACGGGCCCACTGCCGAAAACCACACGCCGCAGGATCAGGCGCTCACCTGGCTGATCCTGCTGGAAGACGCGGACGAAGCCTGCCGCGCGCGTTTCGCCGAGTGGCTGGCCGTATCGCCAGCCAATGCCGAAGCCTTCCGCCAGGCACAGAGCCACTGGCAGTCGCCGCTGCTGGTCGAGGCGGCGGCGCGCCTGGAAACCCGGCGGCGAACCGCGGCGCCCGCACGCCGGCGCATGCGCGGTCTGCTGGCGGTCGCCGCCTCGCTGCTACTGGCCTGTGGCGTCATCGTGCAAAGCGACCTGCTGCTGCGCCTGAAGGCCGACCATGTCACCGCCGTCGGCCAGCGGCAGAGCCTGGAGCTGGCCGACGGCTCGCACGTGCTGCTCAATACCGATACCGCCATTTCCAGCCGGATCGACGAGCGCCAGCGGGTCACCCACCTGTACCGCGGCGAAGCCTATTTCGACGTCGCCCGCGACAGCGGCCGCCCCTTCGAAGTCAAGGCCGGTCCCGTGCAGGTTTCGGTGCGCGGTACCGCTTTCGCCGTGCGCTACCTGAACGACGAGGCCGAGGTCAGCGTCGAGCGGGGCGAAGTCGAACTGCACTCGCCCGGCGACGACACCCGCGTGAGCCTGGGCAGTGGCGACAGCATCCGGGTCGGCCGCAACGGCTTCGGCAGCCGCGTCAATCGCGCCTCGGCCCCGCAACTCGCCTGGGTCCAGGGCCGGCTGGTCTTCGACAACCGTCCGTTGCACGAGGTGCTGGCCGAACTGCGGCGCTATTACCCGGGCTGGATCGTCAGCAACAACCCGCATCTGAACGACCTCAGCGTCACCGGCAACTATCGCCTCGACAACCCCCTGGAAGTGATGCGCTCGCTGGCCCAGGTGACCTCGGCACGGCTGCATGAGTACCCCGCGCTGCTGATCCTCAACTGATCCGAAAAAATTTTTACGGCATTTCCCGCTCTCGTTCGTCCCGTCAGAAGCCAATGCAAATTATTCGTATCTTTACGATGTTCTGACGACCCTCCAGAGAGCTCAACGATGACCATGCACTCCAGGCGCCCGCTGCCGCGCCGACTGTCCACCGCCAGCCTGTCCCTGCTGGCGCTCGCCATCTCGTGCGCCAGCCTGCCGTCGAACGCCCATGCCGCCGATGCCGGACCAAGCGCCCAGCAGCAGAGCCAGGCGGGTGGCTACGACTTCGCCATCGCCCGGCAACCGCTGGTCAGCGCGCTCAATAGCTTCAGCGAGGTGACCGGCTGGCAGGTCGGCCTGCCCGCCGAACTGGCCGACGGCGTCTATTCGCCCGGCCTCACGGGTCAACTGCCGGCCGAACAGGCGCTCGCACGCCTGCTCGAGGGCACCGGCATCACCTACCACAGCGTCGGTGCGCGCAGCGTGGTACTGATCAGAACCCCCACCCAGGCGATGGCGCTGCAACCGCTGACGGTAACCGCCACGCGCCGGGCGCAGAGCGTGAGCGAAGTCCCCAGCTCGGTCAGCGTGCACAGCCGCGAGCAGCTCGACCGACAGAACGTCAACACCATCAAGGAGCTGGTACGCTTTGAGCCCAGCGTCTCGGTCGGCGGTACCGGCCAGCGCGCCGGCATCAGCGGCTACAACATCCGCGGTATCGACGGCGACCGGGTACTGACCCAGATCGACGGCGTCGAAGTACCGGCCAGCTTCTTCAACGGTCCCTACGCCAATACCCATCGCAACTATGTGGATCCGGAAATCGTCAAGCGCGTGGAAATCCTCCACGGCCCGGCTTCGGCGCTGTATGGCAGCAGCGCCATCGGTGGCGCGGTCAGCTACTTCACCCTCGACCCGGACGACATCATCAAGCCCGGCCAGGACGTCGGTGCACGGCTGAAGACCGGCTACAGTTCGGCCGACGACAGCTGGCTGACCTCCGCCACCGTGGCCGGCCGCCATGGCGACTTCGACGCCCTGCTGCACCTGAGCCAGCGCAACGGCCACGAGACCGAATCCTACGGCAGCACCGGCGGCACCGGGCTGACGCGCACCGAGGCCAACCCCGAAGACGTGCGTACCACCAATATCCTGGCCAAGCTCGGCTGGAACTATGCCGGCGACGACCGCCTGCAACTGACCTACGAGAAATACAAGGACGACCGCGACACCAACCAGCTCAGCGCGGTGGGCGGGCCGTTCAATGCCGGTAGCGGCTTCGGCTACTACCATTCGCGCCAAGGCAACGACACCATCACCCGCGAGCGCTTCGGCCTGGAGCACAGTCTGGCCCTGGACAGCCTGCTGGCCGACAACCTGAAGTGGAGCCTGAACTACCAGATCGCCAAGACCGACCAGAGCACCGTGGAGAACTACGTTCCCACCAACTTCTTCACCGGTGCGGTGACCCGCGACGTGATGCGCTATCGGGACACCTACTACAAGGATCGCCAGTGGCTGTTCGATGCGCAGTTGGACAAGGCCTTCGCCATCGGCGACACCGACCATCTGCTGACCTACGGCACCAGCCTCAAGCACCAGAAGGTCACCGGGTTGCGCACCGGCTACGGCATCTGTCAGGCAGTCGGCACCAACTGCAGCGCCGTGGGCGCGGTGAGTACCGCCAGCGCCGACACCCTGATCCCGCAGAGCGACTTCCCCGCCCCGACCATCGACACCTATGGCCTGTTCGTCCAGGACGAGATCCGCTGGAACCAGTGGACCTTCCTGCCCGGCCTGCGCTACGACTACACCCGTCTGGAGCCGAAACTGACCGACGAGTTTCTCGCCACCATCACCACAAGCGGCGTCACCGAGTACAGCGACGAAACCAAGACCTGGCACCGCGTGTCGCCCAAGCTCGGCGTCACCTATGCCTTCGACGACCACTACACCTGGTTCGGCCAGTACGCCGAGGGCTTCCGCACGCCGACCGCCAAGGCGCTGTACGGTCGCTTCGAGAACCTGGCCGGCGGCTATACCGTGGAACCCAACTCGGACCTCGACCCGGAGAAAAGCCGCGGCGTGGAAACCGGCCTGCGCGGCAACTTCGAGGGCGGCAGCTTCGATGTGGCGCTGTTCTACAACCGTTACCGCGATTTCATCGACGAGAACGCCATCACCGCCAACAGCAATGCCCTGGCCTTCCAGAGCCAGAACATCAGCCATGCCAGCATCCGCGGCGTGGAACTCAAGGGCCGCCTGAACCTGGACAGCTTCGGCGCCCTGCCGGGCCTCTACACCCAGGGCTCGATCGCCTATGCCCGCGGCCGCAACGACGATACCGGCGAGCCGCTGAACAGCGTCAACCCGCTGACCGGCGTGTTCGGCCTGGGCTACGATCAGGAGCGCTACGGTGCCCTGCTGAACTGGACCCTGGTCAAGCACAAGAGCCGCATCGACGACAGCGCCTTCAATGCACCGGACGGCACCAGCAGCCAGTTCCGCACTCCGGGCTTCGGCATTCTCGACCTGAGCGGCTACTACAAGCTGACCGACGACCTCACCGTCAACGCCGGCCTGTATAACCTGACCGACAAGCAATACTGGCTGTGGGACGACGTGCGCGGCTATGACGGTGTAGGCGAAGCAGGGGTGACCAGCCCGGCTAACCTCGACCGCCTGACCCAGCCGGGACGCAACTTCTCGGTCAATCTGGTGTGGGACATCTGAGTTGCAAGCACAGGGTGGCGCGCACGCCTGCCATGGGCGCCGGATCACGCTATCGCCGCCCGCCACAGATGCGCCCAGGCCTGTTCGCCAGTTGGGGATAAGACCGTAGCCTGGGTTGAGCACAGCGATACCCGGGTCGCCCTGCCCCGGGTGTCGCTACGCTCGACCCGGGCTACACGAAGAAGAGGTTCGCCCGAGAGCCGCGGTGACAGCGACTTGCCGGAACTCCAGCCAGGTCCCTGAAATGGACGGACACGCCTGCCTGAGAACCCATCTGCCCGACCCTGGCATTTAAACCAGGCTTGCCAATCGGGCAAAAGGCCCTGCGCAACACAGGGTCGGGCTGTGGACGTCGCTGTTTCACTGCGCGACAGGCCACCAATGCTGCCGGAGACCTCACGTGACCCCGTAATCGCCGACGTTGTATGGTCCATGAACATCTCATCCGATATCACCTGAACGCCAGATCATCGAAAGCGATGGATGCCAGGTCTCAACGGGCAGCTGGAAAGTAACGGCTCAGTTGCTGCAGATCGCCCTCGCCCAGCACCCCGGCCAGGTAGCGCAGTTGCAGCCAGGCACGCAGGTAGCCGTAACGGGCTTCGGCCAGATCGCGACGGGCGCTGTAGAGCTGCTGTTCGGCGTCGAGCACGTCGAGGTTGACCCGTTCGCCGCCGGCCACACTCTTGCGGGTCGCCTCGATCAGCCCACTCGCCGACTCCACCGCCAGCTCGTAGGCGCGTACCTTGGCGGTGCTGCTGGCGCACAGGTTGAACTGCCGGCGCAGCTCGTTGAGCACCCCGTCACGCTGGGCATCGAGCTCGTAGCGGGCCTGGTCATAGGAGGCCGACGCCTGGCGCCGCGCAGCCGAGACGCCGCCACCGGCGAACAGCGGCATGCTGAACTGAATGCCGATGCTATCGGTGTCGTACTTCTGGTTATAGGTACTTTCCGAGTCGGAACTGGTCTTGCGCGTGCTGGCGTACAGCCCGAGGGTCGGCAGGTGACCGGCACGCTGGCGTTCGACCTCCTGCTCGGCCACCTCCAGACCATGGCGCTGGCTGGCCAGCTCGGCGTTATGCGCCATCGCCAGGTCACGCCAGCCCTCGAAACGTGCCGGCGCCAATGGCGCGGCCTCGAGAGGCCCGTTCAGCGGGGTCAGCTGCTCCAGCTCGACCGGTTCACCGATGATCGCCTGCAGCTCACGCAAGGCTGCATCCAGGGCATCCTGCGCCTCGATTTCCTGGGCCCGGGACAGGTCGTGACGGGCCCGGGTTTCCAGCAGATCGGTACGGGTGCCCTCACCCGCCTCGAACGTGCGCTGGTTGAGCTGCAGTTGTTCGGCGTAGGCACGGCGCTGGGCGCGCGCCAGGTCGATCTGTTCGCCAGCCAGCAGCGCCTGGCTGTAGGCCTCGAACAGACGCACCACCAGTTCCTGGCCGCGTCCGCGCAGACGCTCGTCGGCCAGCGCCGCCTTGGCCACACCCTGGCGGTACTCGGCCCAGGCCGCGTAGTCGAACAGCGGCTGCTGCAGGGTCAGTGCCGAGGCATAGCTGTCGTAGTCCCGCTCGGTGGTGACACTGCCCGCCGCCGTGGTCTGGGACACCTCTGACTCGTTACGCGCCTTGCGGTAGCTATAGGAGAGGTTCGGCAACAGCCCGGCGCGGCCGATGGCACGGTTTTCCACGCCTGCGTCGCGCTCGCTGAGGGCGGCACGGAAGGTGGGATCGTTGCGCAGGGCCAGGGCGTAGGCATCCATCACCCCCAGGGCGTACGAAGGGCCGCAGAACAGGCTCAGCGCCACGACGCACCAGCGGAGCACGCAGCGTTGCCCGCCGCGTCCGGGCCTGGCCGGACGAACGCTCATCGACCCGTTCATTCTTCCACCAGCGCCATGTGGGTACGATCGGTCAACGGCTTGAACAGGTAGTTGAGCAGCGAGCGCTCGCCGGTGCGCACGAATGCCTCCACCGGCATGCCGGGACGAATCTGCTGGCCCTGCAACTGGCGCAGCCCGTCTTCATCCACCTGCACCCGCAGACGGTAATAGGGCTGATCGGTCTTTTCGTCGAGCAGGCGGTCGGCGGAGACCAGGGTGACCTTGCCGTTGACCCGTGGCGTACGACTCTGGTTGAAGGCCACGAACAGCAGTTCCACATCCAGCCCCGGTTGCAGCTTGTCCACCAGCTCTACCGGCGCGCGGGCATCGACCAGCAACGGCGCATCCTGCGGGACGATCTCCATCAGCATCTGCCCCGGTGAAATCACCCCACCCTCGGTGAACACATCGAGCCCGACCACGGTGCCGGCCACCGGGGCGCGTACCTCGGTGTGCGCCAGCTCGAACTCGACGCCACGCAGGCGGCTGCCCAGGTCCTCGGCCTGCAGCCGGGCATCGGCCAGTTGCTGACGCACATCCTGCTGATACTCCTCGGCGCGTTGGGCGGCACGCAGGCGCAGTTCGAGAATCTGCCGCTGGGTGCGGCCGATGTTGCCGAGATCCTCGGAAATATCACCGTTGAGCTGGGCATACAGGCGCTCGTTCTCCAACAGCCGGTTGCGCGCCACGTAGCCCTCCCGGGCCAGTTCGCGCAGGCCCTGCAACTGGGCCTGCATGCTCGCGCGCTGTTCTTCCTTGTGCACCTTGGCGGCCCGCAGGCCCTCGAGCATCGCCTGGCTCCCGGCGATGCTTTCGCGCAGCCCATCCAGTTCCAGGCGCAAGGCCGCCCGGCGACTGCTCAGCAGTTGCCGCTGCAGCGCCAGGGTCGCGACCGCACGTGGGTCGTCGCTGCTCAGGGAAGGGGGCAAGACGATCTCCTCCAGGCCGTCGCGCTCGGCTTCCAAGCGCGCGGTGCTGGCCAGGGCACCCAGGTGCTGGACGAACAGCGACTCGCGCTGGGCGCTGATCTGGGTAGCATCCATGCGGATCAGCACCTGTCCGGCCGCGACCTGGTCGCCATCACGCACCAGCAGGCGCTGCACCACACCGCCGGAAGGGTGCTGCACCGCCTGGCGGTTACCGGCCACCACGACGTTGCCGCTGACCGCCACGCCCTTGTCCAGCGGGGCCAGGGCGGCCCACAGCAGAAAACCGCCGAAACCGAGCGCCAGCAGCCAGCCGCCCATACGCGTGTAGCGGCGTTCATCGAGGGGCAGGACATCGGCCAGGGGTGCCGCGCTCTGTACGTTGCTGTGCATCAGAGGGCCACTCCCCGCTGGCTGTAGTTCATGCCGTACGACGGTGCCGGGCGCACGGCCGCGGCCGGCGCCGCCTTCTGCTGCAACTCCTGCAACACCCGCTGTGCCGGGCCGAATGCCTGCTGCTGTCCGTCGCGCAGCACCAGCAGCTTGTCGGTGCCGACCAGCAGGGACGGTTTGTGGGCGATCAGCACCAGGGTACGCCCCTGCTTCCTGGCCTCGGCGATGGCCGCCAGCAGCGCCTGCTCACCGGCCTCGTCGAGATTGGAATTGGGCTCGTCGAGCACGATCAGCGCAGGCAGGCCGTACAGCGCCCGGGCCAGGCCGATGCGCTGCTTCTGCCCGCCGGACAGGCCCTGGCCGCCCTCGCCCAGCCGTGTGTCATAACCGTCGGCCAGTTGCAGGATCAGGTCATGGACACCGGCCATCCGTGCCGCGGCCACCACCTTGTCCGGCTCGATCTCGGCGAAACGGGCGATATTCTCGGCGATGCTGCCGGCGAACAGTTGCACGTCCTGGGGCAGGTAACCGATGTGCGGGCCAAGGGCCGCCCGATCCCACTGCTGCAGGTCGGCGCCATCCAGGCGTACCTTGCCGGCCTGCGGCGTGGCGACGCCCACCAGCAGGCGGGCCAGGGACGACTTGCCCGAACCGGAAGGGCCGATAACGCCCAACACTTCGCCCGCCTCCAGGGCGAACCCCAGGTTCACCAGGCAGGGCGTGCGCGTGCCCGGGGCGAAGGCGCTGAGTTGCTCGACACGCAGCGCACCGCTCGGCGCCGGCAGCGGCATCCCGGCCTCGCGCGCAGGGTGCGCCCGCAGCAGGGTCGACAGGCGCTCGTAGGCCAGCCGCGCATGACTCCACTGCCGCCAGACGCCGAGCACCTGATCGATGGGGGCCAGTACCCGCCCCATCAGGATCGAACCGGCGATCATCATCCCCGGGGTGATCAGGTCCGTCAGGGCCAGCCAGGCGCCCAGGCCCAGCACCAGCGATTGCAGGGCCAGACGCAGGTACTTCGACCAGGCGCTGAACACCGCGGTCTTCTCGCTGGCCAGGTTCTGCTGGCCGAGAAAGCCGGCGTGCAGACTGAACCAGCGCCGGCGCAACGCCGCCAACATGCCCATGGACTCGATGGCTTCGGCCTGGCGCAGATGGCCAGCGGCCTGCTGGTTGGCGGCGATGGACAGCCGCCCGGCCTCGGCCAGTGGCGCACGGGTCAGGCGCTGGTTGAGCCAGGCCAACGCCAGCAGCGCCAGAGCACCCGCCAGGGCCAGCAGGCCCAACCAGGGGCTGAACAGGAAGATCACGCCCAGGTAGACCGGGAACCAGGGCGCGTCGAAGAAGGCGAACAAGGCACTGCCGGTGGCGAACTGGCGCAGGCTGGTGAGGTCGCTCAGGGCCTGGGCCGAGGTCTGCCGGCCATTGCTCAGGTTGGCCTCGAAGGTCGCCTCGAACACCCGGGCATTGAGGCGCATGTCCAGCTGCGTACCGAGGCGGATCACCAGCAGGCTGCGGATCCACTCCAGCGCTCCGGCGAAGACGAACAGGCCGACCACGATCAGGGTCAGCATCAGCAGGGTCATGACATTGCCGGAGGCGAGCACGCGGTCGTAGACCTGCAACATGTAGAGCGCAGGCGCCAGCATCAGCAGGTTGATCACGGCGGAGAACAGGCCGACATGGATCAGGCCTGACCGGCAGGCCCGGAGGGCCTGAAGTATCTCGTTGGCAGACGCGGGGACGGGCGCGCGCATGCAAGACGCTCCTTGGCGGAAAGAAGAGGCGCACGGCGCCTGGCGGTGCCGCCCACGGCCATTGACGGCCACCCGGGCAACACTCAGAATCCTTGACCGCCACGACCTGGGCCTTGGAAAACACGGGCCGTGACGGCGTTACCGAAGCGAACGGGATGGTACATTCCGTTCGCTTTTCATTGCCCGACGATCAGGCCGCCAGCAGCAGCTCGGACTCGCTGAAAGCAGCCGAACCGGTGGTGACGATGACGTCGTCCAGCAGGCCGGCCGCGTCCAGCACGGCCAGCAGGCCACCGTCGTTCGGCGTGCCGGCGCTGTCGGTGGCGCCTTCCACCGAGCCGTTCATCAGGCCCCAGATCACATCGTGTACGGCATTGTCACGGCCTTCCGCCGCCGTGGCGACCAGCGGGGTGGTGCCGAAGTCGAAGGTGATGAAGGCGCTCGACACGGTGCCATCCGCATTCAGGCCGCCACCCAGGGTCAGTTGCTGGAGGGTGCCGTAGAGCGCGTGCGCGCTGAAGTTGTAGGCCAGATCACCAACGGCCGAGAAAGCGAAATTGGTGCCGGTATTGGCAAATGCATAGGTATCGCCAGAGAGACCGGAACTCACGCCGTTGGTGTAGAAACCACCGGTGTTGGCCGGATGTTCACCATCTACACCCACATCCTGGAAAGCCAGCAGCAGATCCTCAAGGTCACCGCCGGTGAACGTACTGGGGAAGTAGTTACTGTTGTAGCTGTAGGAAATTGCCATCTTTCTCTCTCCTTGTTCGGCGAAGTCTCGCCGGCTGGGTGGCATCGCTCGATGCCGGTTTCCGCGCTATGTTCAGCACGGTTCCACAGTGGCCGTCGAAGGCAGTGGCCACTGTCAGAACTGCAGCTCGAAACCGCCCATGACGGTGCGGCCCGGGCCATAGGATTTGGTGAAGATGTCGGAGTAGCCGCTGACGTAGCTGCGGTCGCGGATGTTCTCGACCGTGGCGCGCAGCAGCAGGTTGCGGCTGACCCGGTAGCTGGCGAACAGATCCCAGGTGACATAGCTGGGCCACAGGTCGTAGTCCCAGTCTTCCGGGCCGCCGGCGGCGCTGTAGTTCAGCCGGGCGCCCAGTTCCAGGCTTTCGTTGAACCAGCGGGTGCCGACCACCCAGCTGCCGCGATCCATGGGCAGGTTACGCGCGCTGTTCATGCCGAATATGTCGCCGGCGCAGGATTCCTGGGCATCCAGGTAGGCCTCGTAGGAGGCATAGCCGGCGGCGATGGCTTCGTTATGGAAGTCCGAATAGCTGCCGTCCTCGCGTGGCATGTCCTCGACCTTGTAGTCGCTGCCCAAGGGGTAGACCTTCTGGCAGATGTCGTTGTCGCCACCGATCACATGGGTGTAGTTGACCCCCGTGTACCAGCGCCGGGCGTCGTAATCGAGCTCGAACTCGATGCCACGGAAGTTCATCGGCACCTGGTTGTTGACGAACAGGGTATTGCCCAGGCCACCGGTACGACCCGGCAGGGTATTGACCATGGAAGTGATCAGGTAATTGTCGACCCGGGTGTCGTAGTAGGCGACCTTGGCCTGGAAACGATCGTCGGGGCGAATCAGCCCGACATGCTCGACATTGAAGCCCACCTCCCAGCTGCGCGAGGTTTCCGGATCGGCATAGGGATTGGGGTACATCCGCGCGAAGGGGTCGCCGGGGTGCGAGCCCTGCATCAGCGACTCGGTCAGGGCCGGTGGACGCCAGGACTTGCCCCAGTTGGCGAAGAGCTCCAGCCAGTCGGCCGGACGATAGGCTGCGGAAAGGGTGGGCAGGAACTTGTCCAGGTGCTCATCCACGCGATACTCGCGCAGGCCCGGACTGGACACCCAGGTCGGCGCATACTGGCCATTATTGTAGAAAGGCGCGCTCTCCGGGCCTGCCGCCAGGTAGCCCTGCCATGTCGGTATGGCATCACAGGCCCGTTGCCGATTGCGATCCGAGAGGTTCGGATTCGCGCAATTGGCGATATAGGTCTGCAACTGCGTTTCTATGTTGCTCTGAACCAGTTCCGCGCGCGAGCGATAGTTCCAGTCGGTTACCGGAAGCTGGGTCTTGCCCTTCAGCCAGTAGCTGTCGTAACGCAGGCCGGCAGAAAGGGTCACCTGCTCGGTCTCGAAGGTCAGGCTGCCGAAGGCGCTGGCGATGCTGCGCTTGCCATTGGGGTTGAGGGTGTTCTGCGCCGAGGCGATGGTTTCACCCTGGTAATCGCTGCGGGTCTTGGAGGTGCCCTTGTCCTGGTAGTACTCCAGGCCGTGGTTGAAGCTGAAGCCCTCGACACCGCCGAGGGCGAAGCGCGCGGTATTGTCCAGGGTGAAGCCATAGGTATCGATGCGCGTCTCGCTCTCGTTGCCCAGACCCGCTTCGCATGCCTCCACCCAGGACGTCGGGATCGGGTTCTGCCGGCAGTAGCCCAGACGCCAGGCGGTCTCGGTCATATTCACGCCATCGGTGACGATCGGACGACCGGCGGCGGTGTCACGCTGGTTCTCGGTGGTGACGTAGTAGACCTTGGCCTTCAGATCGATCCACGGCGAATCCGGGTCATAGGTGTAGTCCAGGCCGAAGGACTGCGAGCGCGCACTGGCATCGCCGAACTTGGCCCAGGCTTCTTCACCGTCGATGACCGAACCATCCACCGCGCTGGTCACCCGTCGATCCGAAACGTTGTTGTAGCTGAGGTCGGTGCCGACATAGGTGAACTGCAGGGACTGCTCCGGCGTCAGGATCAGGCGGCCCTTGAACAGTTCCGAGTCCTGCTCCTGGTCGGAAAACTTGATGCGATCCACCACCTGCGTCACGCCGCCCAGGCCGTCCTGCACGCCGGAGGTGAGGAAATCGAAGTTCTCCCGCCGCGAACCCGGTGCATAGTCACCGAAACTGCGGCGGCTGCGGGCGGCGAGCAGTTCCAGGTTGTCGCCCAGGCGGCCGGCCACCGCGGCGCTGCCGATAAAATTCACGCCATTCCCGTAACCGCCCAGGCCGGTCATGCCGCGCAGGCGTACGCCCGTGTCCTGGCCCGGCAGAATGATATCGTCGACATTCAGCGTGCCGAAGTTGGCGCTGCCGGCAATCGACGTGGCGCCGGTAACGTCGGAACGCGGGCCCTTCTCGATCACCACGCTGCTGATCAGTTCGGAATCGACATACAACTGACCGTTACGCTGCTGGTGGCCATTCTCGTTGAAGTTCTGGCGCATGCCATCGATCATGGTATTGACCCGACCGAAGTCCTGCATGCCGCGGATGTTCACCGACAGACCGGGGTCCTGGGCACTCACCGCGCTGTACACGCCTGGGGTCTCGACCAGCATGTCGGCGGCGTGGCGCGGTGGGTTGCGGTCGAGTTGCTCGCGGGTGATCACGCTGACCGAACGCGGCGCCTGGTAGATCCATTCATTGCCGATGTCCTGGGTCGACTCGATAGTGGTGGCCTGGATCTCCAGGGTCCCCCCCACCTCCACCACCCGTTCCAGATTCACCCGCCGCTCGCCGGTGAAGCTGTAGCTGACCGGCAGGCCGCCGAGCAGCAGATCCAGGCCCTGCTGGGCGGAGTGCCGGCCCTGCAGTTCGCGGCTGTGCAGGCCGGCCAGCTTGCTGCTGTCGAAGAACACCTGAATCCCGGCCTGCTCGGCGAAGGCGATCACAGCGCTCCCCAGCGGCTGCGCGGGAATATCGAAATCGACCTGCTCGGTGCTGGCGCTGGCCTGCGCCGCGCTGCTGGCGGCCTGCTGTGCCCAGGCTGCGCCGCTGAAGGCGAGCGTCGCGCCTACCACCAGACTGCCGGCCAGGCGCACGGAGCGGCGCGCTCGCAGTGTCCTGGCTACTTGATGACTCATTCCCTCGCTCCCCATTGCCCTGCTTCTTATGTGTATTTCCAGTAATGAAAATCACTATCAATAGGCAAGACGTTCCAGCCCGGAAAACTCAGTAAGGAATTTTCGAGTTTTTTTCACAGGCGTTTGCAAACGGTGGAGAGCCGGGAGACGGCCCTACGGGTGGCCCAGCAGATCGCGGAGTCAGGGTTCACACGCAGGAGCGCCGACCCCGGCGCGATGCGCTGGCGGCCATGCCGCAAGAATCGCGCTATGGCCACCATTCGCCGCGAGATCGCGGCTCCTACGGGATCGCGGCAAACCACCGATCATGTAGGAGCGCCGACCCCGGCGCGATGCGCTGGCGGCCATGCTGCAGAAATCGCACTATGGCCACCATTCGCCGCGGGGGCGCGGCTACGGGATCGCGGCAAACCACCGATCATGTAGGAGCGCCGACCCCGGCGCGATGCGCTGGCGGCCATGCTGCAGAAATCGCGCTATGGCCACCATTCGCCGCGAGGTCGCGGCTCCTACGGGATCGCGGCAAACTACCGATCATGTAGGAGCGCCGACCCCGGCGCGATGCGCTGGCGGCCATGCCGCAAGAATCGCGCTATGGCCACCATTCGCCGCGAGGTCGCGGCTCCTACGGGATCGCGGCAAACCACCGATCATGTAGGAGCGCCGACCCCGGCGCGATGCGATGGTGGCCATGTTGCAGAAATCGCGCTATGGCCACGATTCGCCGCGGGGGCGCGGCTACGGGGTCGCGGCAAACCACCGATCATGTAGGAGCGCCGACCCCGGCGCGATGCGATGGTGGCCATGTTGCAGAAATCGCGCTATGGCCGCGATTCGCCGCGAGGTCGCGGCTTCTACACGAATCTGGCAATTCTGAATCCCGTAGGGCGTATTGGCCGAAGGCGTAATCCGCCGAATGGAAGACGACAAGCAGCGCGCTCTTTGATTTCGAAGGCTTCCTGCAGGCCAAGCACGGCTCGTCGTCCGACCCAGCAACGCCGGCAAGGGCCAGGCGCCCCCCGGCTGCTACGCTCGCCCCTTGAGCGCGGCAGGCATCGGCGCTCAGTAGATCAGGCTGACACCGAGCAGGTCGGTATGCCGGGCGTGCAGTTCGCCGGTCAGGGTGGCGACGGCGCCGTCCAGCGAGTCCAGGCGGAATACGCCGCTGACCTTGCGTTGCGCCAGTTGGCCGTCGGCGATCAGGATATGCCCGTCGCGGTAGCGGTTGAGCTGCTGCGCCACCTGCGCCAGCGGCACCTGGTCGAAGATCAGCAGCCCGCGCTGCCAGCTGCTGGCGCGCGCCAGGTCGAGGTCGAGGCGCTCGATATGGCCATCGGCGTCGTAACGGGCGCTCTGCCCTTCTTCGAGGATCAGGCTGTGGCTGTGCTTGCTGACCGCGACGCGGTGCTGCATGACTCCGACCCAGGCCTGCTCGGCGTCATCGCGGCTGACCAGGAAGCGGGTACCCAGGGCCTGGGCCTTGCCGCCGGCGCTGTCGACGATGAAGGGCCGTGATTCATGCCTGCCCACGGGGGCGGTCTGGAAGATCGCCGAGCCGGCCAGCAGTTCCACACGGCGGGCCTGGGCGGTGTAATCGAGACGGATGGCGCTGCGCGCGTCGAGGGTCGCCTGGCTGCCGTCGGGCAGTTCGACCGTGCGCACTTCGCCGCTGGCGGTCAGGTGATCGGCGACCAGCGGCAGGTACAGGGCCGGGCCCTGCAACCAGCCGAACCCTGCCAATAGCAGCAGTAGCGAAGCACTGCTCAGCCAGCGCAGCGCACGCCGCCGGCGTGGACGCGCCACGGCAACGGCGGCGGCCGGCGCGCGACGTGGCGCCCCCTGCGCGGCAACCGGCAGGGCCGCCAGATCGCCCCAGGTCTGACGGGCGAAGCGCAACGCCTCGGCATGGCGCGGGTCGAGGGCGAGCCAGGCCCGCAGCGCCTGCTGCTCGTCCTCGCTAAGCGGCGAGTCGCTCATGCGCACCGTCCACTCGGCGGCGGCCTGGCGTATCCCGCGATCCTGCAGGTCTGGGCTATTCACGTCGTGCTCTCGGTTTCTCTTATAGGGGTAATGACGCCTGAGCGGCACTTTTACCGTAAAAGCGCTTGCCGACACCGGCACCCTTGCCGTTCACGGCCGTTCGACCAGGCGCGCCATGACGTGCGCCAGCGCCCTGGACAGATGCTTCTGCACCGAGCTGTCGCTGATCGCCAGGCGCCGGGCGACTTCGGCATGGGTCAGGCCGTCGATCCGGTTGAGCTGAAAGATTTCGCGGGTTCGCGGCGGTAGTTCGGCAACCGCACGCTGCAACAGCTCCATACGTTGCTGCCTCTCGGTCGTGTCTTCCAGGCTGTCGACCTCATCTTCGACAGCATTGAGCACATCCTCGCTCACCAGATCCGTCCGGCGTCGCTCCTGCTGGCGGCGATGGTCGATCAACAGGTTGCGGGCGGTGCGGTAGAGGTACGCGGGCGAGTTGTCGATCTGGTCGCGCCGGGCCTGTTCGGTCAGGCGCAGGAAACTCTCCTGCACCAGGTCGGCCGCCAGTTGCGGATCACGACTCTTGCGCAGCAGGAAGCTTTGCAGCGCCCTGGCGTGCTGCTGGAAAAGGCCTTTGATATCCAGATCCGACAATCGACGCACCTGACCTGAGCGGGACGGAGCCGCATCTTAACGACCAATGAGAATAATTTTCAATTGTCATTTTCCCTTCTGAGGCACTGCAGCAGCCATTCCAGGGCGGGCTGACGCTGGGCCCGGCGCAGAATCGCCACCAATTGCCGATGAAAGCCGAGCTCGCCCAGCTCCAGCACGCGCAGGGCCGAAGGCCGCTGGCACCACAGCCCGGCCCGTGGAATCAGGGAAACGCCCAGGCCGCACTCGACCATGCGCACGATGGCTTCCAGTTCATCCAGCTCCAGCGCCTCGTTCGGGGTCAGGCGCTGCTCGCGCAGAAAGCGCTCGACCTGGCGGCCGCCGAAGGAACGCCGGTCGTAGCGTACGAACGGCTGTTCACGCAGCAGTTGCAGCGGGTCGTCTCCCGGCAGATCGGGCGGGGCGATCAGCACGAAAGGTTCGCGCACCAGCTCGATCTGCAGCAATTCCTTGGGCAGCTCGAAGGGCGGACGGATCAGCACGGCCAGATCCAGCTCACCGGCATCCACCTGACCGAGCAGATCGAGGGAAACCCCGGGCACCAGTTTCAATTCGACCTGGGCCGCCTGGCTACGGAAACGCACCAGCGCCTCGGGCAGCAGGCCGGTCTGCACACTGGCGATGGCACCGATCTTCAATTCGCCCCGCCATTCCGCCAGGGCGGTGGGCGCGGCCATCCGTGCGTACAGGCCAAGTATCTGCTCGGCCAGTGGCAGGGCGTGACGGCCAGCGGCGCTCAGCACCGCGCTGCGTCCGCTGCGGTCGAACAGGCGCACGCCGAGGCCCTGTTCCAGCACGCGCATCTGCGCGCTCACGGCGGACTGGGTCAGGCCGACCCGTAGCCCCGCCGCAGCGAAGGTGCCGTGGCGGGCGACGGCGATGAAGGTTTTCAGTTCACGGAGCATGGCGGACGTCTGATCAATTTTATTTGAGCTCGAGCGTAATAATATTCGCTTTCAATCGAAATCATTAACCCTAAAATCGACCGGTACCGACTGAAGGAGCCTGAATATGGCATTGTCCCCGTTTCACCTGGCCATCCCGGTCTACGACCTGGCCAAGGCACGACACTTTTATGGCGAGATCTTCGGCTGCGCCGAAGGCCGCAGCAGCGACCACTGGGTGGATTTCGATTTCTTCGGCCACCAGTTGGTGATCCACGAAGCGCCGAAGATGGCGTATCAGGAAGCGGCCCACAGCAACCCGGTGGACGGCCACGACGTACCGGTGCCACATTTCGGCGTGGTGCTGCAATGGCCGGCCTGGGAAGCCCTGGCGCAGCGCCTGCGGGAACGGCAGACGGCGTTCGTGATCGAGCCCTACGTACGCTTCCAGGGCCAGGTGGGCGAGCAGGCCACCATGTTCCTCCTCGACCCCTGCGGCAACGCCCTGGAATTCAAGGCCTTCAAGGATATCGGCCAGTTGTTCGCCAAGTAGGTCTTTGGTTCAAGCGATGGGTTGCACCCATCCTACGGACTGTAGGATGGGTGCAACCCATCAAAGCCGCCAAATCCCATTTGCCCATGCGCAATCCTGTGGGCAATGGCCCTGGTACCACACGGGCATGGCGGGGAATGCATGATGAGTTTCACCTGCGCGGCCCGCCCCATCAATAGCGCCATAACTTACTCCCCGGCCGGGATGTCCTCTTCCGCTGCCCATCCCCAATCCAGTGGATAGTCCCCTCGCTGCACATAGGCATGGAAGGATGAATACGGCCAGTCGCGTACCCGATCCACCATTCCATGTTTGACCGGGTTGTGATGAATGTAATCGATATGCCGCTGCCAATCCTCTTCGTCACGAATGGCATGCTCCCAGAATCGGCGTTGCCAGATACCGCGCTCCCCCTTGCCTAGCAGGCTTTGCCGCCTGTGCGCGGGCAAGGGAATCTGGCGGGAGAAATTGCCCTTGATGCGCCGTAGCCGGTTGGAGAAATCACTGTCGCCATCCGGTAGGCGCATCAGCAAGTGAAGGTGCTCAGGCAGTACCACCCAGGCGTGCAAGGCGAAGGGCGCACGCCGTTGCTCTTCCCGGACGCTCCGGCGTAGGACATCGATATTGGAAACCAGCCAATCCCTATGGCGATCGGCGAGCGTCAAGGTGAAGAAATACACACCGCCTGCGCGGTAGTGGCGGCGATAGCCAGTCATCAACGTTCCCTTCCTTGGGTCGGTTTTGAAGTATGTGATGGGTTGCACCCATCCTACGCACTTTGGGTCAGTTTTTGCAGTGCGATGGGTTTCACCCATCCTACGACTCGTAGCACGTAGGATGGGTGAAACCCATCGACTCAACCATCCTTGCGCAACAGGGCGGGTAACTGGGCGGCGAGTTTTTCGTTGTTGATCGGCGCGCGGATGAAGCCGCGCTGGGTGCCGTCCGGGCCGATGATCGCCAGGTTGCCGCTATGGTCGACTGTATAGTTTTCCTTGCTGGTATCGGCCGGGATGTAGGGAATGCTCAGCGCATTGGCCAGTTGCTGGAGGGTGTCCGGCTCGCCGGTCAGGCCGACGAAGCCGGCATCGAAATAGCCCAGGTACTTGTGCAACTGCTCGGGCGTATCGCGGTTCGGGTCGACGCTGACCAGCACGATGCGCAGGTTGTCCCAGGCCTCTGGCGGTATCTGGCTACGCAGCTGGCGCAACTGGGCCAGGGTTGCCGGGCAGATGTCCGGGCAGAAGGTGTAGCCGAAGAACAGCAGGCTCCAGCGATCCGTGAGCTGGTCGGTGGCGAAGGTCTGGCCGTCCTGGTCGGTGAAGTCCAGCGTCGGCACCTGACGGTGTTGCGGCAGCAGGACGATACCGGCATCGAGCAAGGCGGCCGGATCGTTCTGCGCCTTGCTGTTGAGCACCTTGTTGACGGTCAGGCCGAGCACCAGGGCGACGACGGCGACGAGTACGAAAACGGTGGTTTGGGTTCGGGTCATGGCGGCAACGAGGGTCAGGTTGGACAGCGGATCGCCGACGCTCGCCGGTCCCGGCCAGGGCACCGACGAACCCGCCCATGGCATGGGCGGGGCGGATGAGGACGCCCGCCAGGCTCGAATGCCTGGCAAACGGTTGGCCGAACCAACGGTCATACGAACAGGTAGTGATCGACCAGCAGGGCGATGAACAGCAGAAAAAGGTACCAGATACTGTACGTGAAGGTCGCCATTGCCGCATGCGGCCGGCTGTCACGGTACAGCGCCCAGGCCCAGTGCAGGAAACGCAGCCCCAGGATCACCGCACAGACCAGATACAGCAACCCGCTCATGCGGATCGCATAGGGTAACAGGGTAACGGCGAACAGCATGCAGGTGTAGAGCAGGATGTGGATCTTGGTGTAATGCTCGCCATGGGTGACCGGCAGCATCGGTATGTCGGCCTTGGCGTATTCGGCCTTGCGGTGGATCGCCAGGGCCCAGAAATGCGGCGGTGTCCAGGCGAAGATGATCAGCACCAGCAATAGCGGTTCGGCGCTGACATGCCCGCTCACCGCCACCCAGCCGAGCAGCGGCGGCGCGGCGCCGGCCAGCCCGCCGATGACGATGTTCTGCGGCGTGGCGCGTTTGAGGAAGCCGGTGTAGATCACCGCGTAACCGAGCAGCGAGGCCAGCGTCAGCCAGGCGGCCAGGGGGTTGGTGAAACGCAGCAGCAAAAGCTGGCCACAGACCGCCAGCAGCAGGGCGAAGGCCAGCGCCGCGGCCGGCGCTACGCGGCCCTGGGCCAGTGGCCGATTGCGGGTGCGCGCCATCAGTGCGTCGATGCGCCGGTCCACCACGTGGTTGACCGTGGCCGCGGCCCCGGCGCACAGGCCGATGCCCAGGTTGCCGAACAGCAGCACCGTCCAGGGCACGCCGGCGCGGGTGGCGAGGAACATGCCGACCAGCGAGGTGATCAACATCAGCAGCACCACCCGCGGCTTGGTCAGCGCCAGGTAATCCCGCCAGCCGGCCTGGCTGACCTTGGACAGGCTGTTCATCGCGCGACTCCTCATTTGCCCGGCAAGGCGGTAAGCCCATGACGCCACAGCGGTAGCCGCACCACGCCGGCGACCACCACGGGTTCGGCGCTCAGGCGGTAGTTGATGGCCACCAGGGTCAGCAGCAGCGCCGCACCGCCGGCGTTGTGCGCCACCGCCACCAGCAGCGGCAGGTGCAGCAGCACATTGCCGATGCCCAGGCCGACCTGCAGCGCCAGCGCCGCCAGCAGCACGCCGCCCAGGCGGCTATCGCCAGCCCGGTGCAGGCGCCAGGCCAGCAGCCCCAGCACCAGGGTCACCAGCAGCGCGCCGAGGCGATGGGCCATGTGGATCGCCGTGCGGGCATCGCTGTCGAGCTGGCCACCGAGGTAATTGGGGCCGATGTGCTGGGTCAGGTGGAAGCCATTGGCGAAGTCCATCCGCGGCCACCACTCGCCGTGGCAGGTCGGCAGGTCGACACAGGCCACCGCCGCGTAATTGCTGCTGACCCAGCCACCGAGGGCGATCTGGCCGATCACCAGCAGCAATGCGCCCAGGGCCAGGCCGCGCAACTGCGCGGTCAGCGGGGTGATCGCCGGGCGCCAGGCGGACAGTCGCAGGGTCAGCAGAAACAGCGCGGCGAGGATGGCGAAGCCGCCCAGCAGGTGCGCCGTCACCACCTGGGGCCAGAGTTTCAGGGTCACCGTCCACATGCCGAACGCCGCCTGCACCACCAGCAGGGCGAGGATCAGCAGCGGCAGCTTCAGCGGCTGGCCGGGCTCGCCACGGTGGCGCAGCGCCCGGGCCACCAGCGCCGCGGCGAGCAGCATCAGCGCGGCGGCGAAGTAGCGATGGATCATTTCGTACCACCCCTTGGCCACCTCCAGCGGCGTCTCGGGAAAGCGCTCGCCGGCCAGCAGTTGCTTGTGCTCGCTCATGGGCACGCCGAGGAAACCGTAGCAACCCGGCCAGTCCGGGCAACCCAGGCCGGCATGAGTCAGCCGCGTGTAGGCGCCGAGCAGTACCACCACCACGGCCAGCAGGGTGGCGAACAGGGCCAGTCGATAGCCGCGCTTGGTCATCGCATCTCCTCCGAACCAGCCCCGCGGGCACCCGCCCAGGGCGCCGGCGCCGAGCGTTACAGGTGATCAGCCAATTTGCGAAACCTTCAGCAGGTAACGCAGGTCGTCGAGAATCGCTTTGCCCTTGCTGCTGGCGTCATAGCGCAGCACCAGGTTGCCGTGGGGGTCGACGATCCACAGCTGCGCGCCTGCGCCCGCGCCGGCCACCCGGGCATAGGCCGGCAACTGTAGGGCGTAGCGCGCCAGTTGCGGATATTCGCGGCGCAGTTGCGCGTCGTAGCCGGCGTCCAGCGGCCGGGCCACGGCCAGTCCGTGGCTGGCGCGGATCACGTCGCGGTTCAGGCCGATATGGATCTGCCGTGCGGCGAAGATCAATTGCCGGCAGGCCTGGTCACAACGATCCGGCACGGTCACCAGCAACTGCCAGCGCGCCGGCTGCGCGCCGAGCACGCCGAGATCGGCCAGGGTTCTGCCGTCGCCGATCAGGGCACCGTGGTAACTGCGCGTTTCCGGTACCCAGAAGCGCAGGTGGTACATGGCGCTGGCGAGGAACATCGGGCCGATGACGATGGCCAGGATCAACAGCAGTTGCAGGCGGCCACGGCCGCGACCGGGCGCCCTGTCAGGCGTGGCGATGGCAGGTTGCATGGCGGATCTCCCGTGCGTTGTGCACACCGAGGTAGAGGAACAGCAGCGTCAGCGCACCGGCCATGGCGAACCATTGCACGGCGTAGCCGGTGTGTTTCTGCGGACTCATGGCCACCACCGCCCAGCCGCCGCGCAGCGACGCCGGGCCCGGTTCCAGGCGCATTTCGTAAGCCAGGCCGTCACGCCGCAGCTCGGCCCATAGCCGCGCGGGCTCGACCTGGCCGATCAGCCGCGGCCAGGCGGCGGCCGGCTCGCGCTCGTCCTGCAGCTGCAGGCCACGGCCTGGCGGCAGGTAGACGCTGGCGGTCAGGCTCAGGGGCGTATCCGGTGTGCCGAAGGCCGGCGCCACGCGACGATCCGGCCACGCCACCCAGCCACGGTTGAGCAGCAGCCAGCGGCCGCTGAGGTCATCGTGAAACGGCTGCAGCACCTCGACCCCGGCCTGGCCATCGCGCACGCGACTGTCCAGTAGCCAGGTATGCCGCGCATCGAAGCGCCCCTGCAGGCGCACCCGCAGCTGGGCCGGATCCTCGATGCCGGGCAAGGCGTCGACTGTGACGGGGGCCTGCAGCATGCGGCGCTCGTGGACGGCGATCAGCTCCTGCTTTTCCGCCGCCCGGGACAGCTGCCAGAAGCCCAGGCCGATCATGCTCGGCAGCAGCAGCGCCACCAGCAGGCTGGGCAGCCTGCCGGGGCGGAAAAGCGGGCGCCGGGGCACGCTGGCTATACTGGACAGGGCCAACGTCCGGGAGTCACGCATGCTCAAGGTCATCATCCTCCTCATGTTGCTTGCCACCGCCATCAGTCTGTTCTGGGGCCTAGGGTCTGTTGACGTTTCAGCGCAAGCCGCGTTGCCGCGAGAAATCTCGCCAGGCTAGGCGGAGGACGCCGGGAATGGTGTTCCCTTGCCAAGTCCTCCAACAACGCATGGCGAGATTTCCCGCGCAACCCACAGGGCCGGGCCCGTTTTGCCGCGATGCTGCGTTTCTCGCCGGCTCATTTAGCCCGCTAAACTTCGCGTCTCGTGCCTTGCCTCGCGGCAAAACGGGCTCCGGCGCGGTCGTGCTGAAACGTCAACAGACCCTGTGTTCCTGATCCGCGATGAGGGCCGCAGCGCTCGCCTGGTCAACTCGCTCACCCTGCGCGTCATCCTCACCGCCATCACTCTCGCCCTGGTCGCCTGGGGCTTCTTCAGCGGCCAGTTGACCTCCCATGTCACCTGGTAGCGCCTGCCTGGCGCTTCTCGCTTACGGCTGTTGATGGGTTTCACCTACGCGGCCCGCCCCTCCTACGAATTCGTATTCCCGCTCTTGCGTGCGGCTTGAAGCTTTCCGCTTGCCGCTGCCCTCAAATCACGTAAACGAAAATGAACAGGCCGACCCAGACCACGTCGACGAAGTGCCAGTACCAGCTGGCCGCCTCGAAGCCGAAGTGCTGGTCGGGGCTGAAATGCCCGCGCAGCACACGGATCAGCATCACCGTGAGCATGATCGCGCCCAGCGTCACGTGGGCGCCGTGAAAGCCGGTGAGCATGAAGAAGGTGGCGCCATAGATGCCCGAGCCCAGGGTCAGCCCCAGCTCGCTGTAGGCGTGGATGTACTCCTCCACCTGCAGGGCGAGAAAAGCCACGCCCAGCAGCAGGGTCAGCGCCAGCCAGATCTTCAAGGCCTTGCGCTTGTCGGCGCGCAGGGCGTGGTGGGCGAAGGTCAGGGTGAAGCTGGAACTGACCAGCAGCACGGTGTTGAGCAAGGGCAGGCCCCAGGGGCTGATGGTGCCGCTGGGCGCAGGGTAGAGCTTGGGGTCCGGGGTATCGAGCATCGGCCAGCTGTATTCGAAGCCTGGCCAGAGCATGTTGGCGATGCCCTTGCTGCCCTCCCCGCCCAGCCAGGGCCCGGTCCACATGCGCACGTAGAACAGCACGCCGAAGAAGGCGGCGAAGAACATCACCTCGGAGAAGATGAACCAGCTCATGCCCCAGCGAAACGAGCGGTTCATCTGCGCGCTGTACAGACCGCTGCGGCCTTCCCTGATGACGTTGCCGAACCAGCCGAACAGCATGTAGGCCAGCAGCAGGCCGCCGACGAAGAAGATCAGCGGGCCATGGGATTCGCCGCGCTCGGCCTTGAGGTCGTTGAACCAGGTGGCCACGCCGAACACCGAGATCAGCATGCCCAAGGTGGCGATGATCGGCCATTTGCTCTGCGCCGGAACGTAGTAGTGCTCATGACTCGACATGGTGTTCTCCTTATGGAGCCGGGGTCGCCTGCGCCACGGGCGGTTTGCGCGCAGTGATATCGAACAGCGTGTAGGCCAGGGTCAGGTGATGGACATCGCGTGGCAGATCGCGGTCGACGATGAAGCGCACCGGCATCTCGATGCGTTCGCCCGGTTGCAGCACCTGCTGGGTGAAACAGAAACACTCGGTCTTGTGGAAGAACGCCGCCGCCTTGGATGGCGCCACGCTGGGCACGGCCTGGGCGGTCATGGGCCGCTCGGTCGGGTTGTGGGCGATGAACAGCATCTGCGTGGTCGCCCCCGGATGCACGGTGACCTCATCGCCCTGGGGGCCGAACTCCCAGGCCATACCCGCGGCATTGGTGGCGAGGAACTGCACGCGCACCTGACGGGCCTCGTCCACCGGCCCGGCGCCGGCCCGATAGGCGCCAGCGGTCTTGCCGTTGATGCCGAAGGCCTGGCACATCACGTCGTAAATCGGCACCAGGGCGAAACCGAAGGCGAACATGCCGACCACCACCAGCGACAGGCGGACGACCAGGCGGCGGATCGGCAGCGACTCATTCATGGCGCTGCCCCGCCAGTTCCTCGTCCAGCTCCGGCGGCGTCTGGAAGGTGTGGTAGGGCGCCGGCGACGGCACCGACCACTCCAGCCCCTCGGCGCCGTCCCAAGGCTTGGCCGGGGCCGGCTGGCCGCCACGGATGCACTTGATGACGATGAACAGGAACAGCAGCTGGGTGGTGCCGAACAGGAAGGCGCCGACGGAGGACACCATGTTGAAGTTGGCGAACATCATGTTGTAGTCGGGAATGCGCCGCGGCATGCCGGCCAGGCCGACGAAGTGCATGGGGAAGAACGCCAGGTTCATGCCGACGAAACTCATCCAGAAATGCAGCTTGGCCAGGGTTTCGTCGTACATGTGCCCGGTCCACTTCGGCAGCCAGTAGTAGGCCGAGGCGAAGATGCCGAAGATCGCCCCCGGCACCAGCACGTAGTGGAAGTGCGCCACCACGAAGTAGGTGTCGTGGTACTGGAAGTCCGCCGGGGCGATGGCCAGCATCAGCCCGGAGAAACCGCCGATGGTGAACAGGATGACGAAGGCCACGGAGAACAGCATCGGCGCCTCGAAGGTCATCGAACCGCGCCACATGGTGCTGGCCCAGTTGAACACCTTCACCCCGGTGGGCACGGCGATGAGCATGGTGGCGTACATGAAGAACAGCTCGCCGGTCAGCGGAATGCCGACGGTGAACATGTGGTGCGCCCAGACGATGAACGACAGGAAAGCGATGGCCGCGGTGGCATAGACCATCGAGGTGTAGCCGAACAGCGGCTTGCGCGCGAAGGCCGGGATGATCGAGCTGACCGCGCCGAAGGCGGGCAGGATCATGATGTACACCTCGGGATGGCCGAAGAACCAGAACACGTGCTGGAACAGCACCGGGTCGCCGCCGCCGGCGGCGCTGAAGAAGCTGGTGCCGAAGTGGATGTCCATCAGCATCATGGTCACCACGCCGGCCAGCACCGGCATCACCGCGATCAGCAGGAAAGCGGTGATCAGCCAGGTCCAGACGAACAGCGGCATCTTCATCAGGGTCATGCCCGGCGCGCGCAGGTTGAGGATGGTGGCGATGACGTTGATCGCGCCCATGATCGAGCTGAAGCCCATCAGGTGGATGGCGAAGATGAAGAAGGTCACCGACTCCGGGGCGTAGGTGGTGGACAGCGGCGCATAGAAGGTCCAGCCGAAATTCGGCCCGCCACCCTCCATGAACAGGGTGCTGATCAGCAGGCCGAAGGCCGCCGGCAGCAGCCAGAAGCTGAAGTTGTTCATCCGCGGCAGGGCCATGTCCGGCGCGCCGATCATCAGCGGGATCATCCAGTTGGCCAGGCCGACGAAGGCCGGCATCACCGCGCCGAAGACCATGATCAGGCCGTGCATGGTGGTCATCTGGTTGAAGAACTCCGGCTGCACGATCTGCAGCCCCGGCTGGAACAGCTCGGCGCGGATGACCATGGCCATGGAGCCGCCGAGCAGGAAGGCGGCGAAGCTGAACCACAGGTACATCGAACCGATGTCCTTGTGGTTGGTGGTCAGCACCCAGCGCATCAGGCCACTGGGCGGGCCATGGGGGTGGTCGGCGTGGCCGTGATCCGCAGGATGCGGATCGATCACTGCACTCATGTCGTCACTCCTGCGCCTTGTTGAAGTCGAGAATGTCCTTGGGCGTGACCATGTCGCCGACATTGTTGCCCCAGGCGTTGCGCTCGTAGGTGATGATCGCCGCCAGGTCGACCTCCGACAGCTGCCTGCCGAACGCCGCCATGGCCGTGCCCGGCTTGCCCTCAACCACGATATGGATGTGCTCCCGGGTGGGGCCGGTGGCGATGGCCGAGCCCTTGAGCGCCGGGAACATCGGCGGCAAGCCTTCGCCCGAGGCCTGGTGGCAGGCCGCGCAAGCGGTGTTGTAGACCTTCTCGCCACGGGCCATGAGCTCTTCGAGCGTCCATTCCTTGCTGGTCAACTCACGTTCGGCGGCGGCGATGGCCTTGCGCTCGGCCAGCCAGGCCGCGAAATCCTCCTGGCTCCTGGCATCGACCACCACCGGCATGAAGCCGTGATCCTTGCCGCACAGCTCGGTGCACTGGCCACGGTAGATGCCCGGCTCGTCGATGCGCGTCCAGGATTCGTTGACGAAACCGGGGATGGCGTCCTTCTTCACCGCCAGGGCCGGTACCCACCAGGAGTGGATCACGTCGGCGGCGGTGATGAGGAAACGCACCTTGGTGCCGACCGGCACCACCAGCGGCTCGTCCACCTCGAGCAGGTAGTGCTCGCCCTTCGCCGCCTGGTTGTTGATCTGCGCGCGCGGGGTGGTGAGGTTGCTGAAGAATTCGACGTCCTGGCCCAGGTACTTGTAGTGCCACTTCCACTGGTAGCCGGTGACCTGGATGTCGAGTTCGGATTCGGAGGAGTCGTAGATATCGATCAGCGTGCGCGTGGCGGGAATCGCCATCAGCACCAGGATCAGCAGGGGAACCACGGTCCAGAGGATTTCCACCGTGGTGCTTTCGTGGAAATGCGCCGGTTGCCGGCCCTTGGAACGCCGATGCATGAACATCGACCAGAACATGGCGCCGAACACCAGCACGCCGATGACCACGCAGATCCAGAAGATGGTCATGTGCAGGTCGAACACGGAACGGCTGACCTCGGTCGCGCCCGGCGCCATGTTGACCGTCCAGCTGGCGTGCGCCGAAGCGGATGCCAGGCACGGCAGCAGACCCATCCAAACCCTTGGATGTCGCGTCATGCGGGTTCCCCTTTATCGTTCTTGTTATCCCGCCGGTCAGGCCCGCGGAAAGGGATCGACTACCACTACGGTGGACGCAGGGCCGTGGCGCTGCGCTGACTGTGACTACTGGCAACGGCTGTCGAAACCTTGGTGCCGAAGCCCGTCCGGTCTCATCAGGTACTGCCTTTCGATTTCGAGTATAGCCGCGCCCCGGTACCCCGCAACGCAGGCCAGAGCCGCCGACAGCGAGGCGCTACGCCGCGGCAACCCTGGGCTGGCGCGCCCAGGGAGGCATGGTTATAGCGAGCGCGTATAACTACAGGAAAGATATGCCAATTGCGTCTTAGGCATAGGGGAGGCTGGAGGCTGGAGGCTGGAGGCTGGAACAGCGTATGACGCCCTCACCCGATGGCAAGGGCTTTTTCGCTCTTCGCTTCTAGTGTCGCGACACAGATCAGATGTCGGGCGCGCGGTATCTACCGGACTCAGCAATAAGCGTGCAGCATGGCCACATTCGTGTAGGAGCCGCGACCCCGCGGCGAATCGTGGCCATAGCGCGTTTTTGCAGCATGGCCACCATCGCATCGCGCCGGGGTCGACGCTCCTACTGGCGAACCCTGATTCCGAACGGGCTCTTGCTGACCAGGGATCAAGACGATAACCACGGGAGTCCGACATTTCATGGTTGACACGACACTAGCTTCCAGCTTGTGACCTGCCTCAAACCGGACTGCGTCTCGGGTTCAGCAGGCGCCCTTCCAGGCGCCGGTTGAGGCCGTGTCGTTCGATGTGCAGGGCGCCGCCCTGCTGGCGGGCGGCGCGGCCCCAGTCATCGAGCAGTTCCATGCAGGCATGATCGACATAGCTCAGTCGCGTCAGGGGCACGTGCAGGTGGGTGGTCGGGGCGACGCTTTCCAGCACGCTGGCCAGCTTCGGCACCTTGAGGAAGGTGGCGGCGCCGCTCAGGTGCAGCTCGGCCTCGTCCGGGCCGAGGCGGGTCAGCCTGATCTTCAGGCGCGAGGCTTTCCAGGCCAGCTTGACCAGGGTCAGGGCGAAGCCGATGAGCACCCCGCTGAGCAGGTCGATGGCGACGATCCCCAGGGCCGTGGCGGCATGGATCAATACGGGCGCCCGGCCGTAACGGCCCAGGTTGCGCATGGCCTTGATGTCGACCAGTTTGCAGCCGGTGTACACCAGCACCCCGCCCAGGCAGGCGATGGGGATGCTCTGCAGCACGCCGGGCAGCAGCATGACGAACGCCAGCAGCCAGGCGCCGTGCAGGATCGCCGACATGCGCGTGCGCGCGCCGGCCTGGACATTGGCCGAACTGCGCACGATCACCCCGGTCATCGGCAAGGCGCCGAGCAGGCCGCAGAGCATGTTGCCCATCCCCTGGGCGGACAACTCGCGGTCGAGGTTGGAGCGCGCGCCGTTGTGCATGCGGTCCACCGCCGCGGCGGACAGCAGGGTTTCCGCGCTGGCGACGAAAGCCACCACCACGGCGGCCAGCAACAGCTGTGGATCGGCCATGCGCAGCAGGTCGGCAGGCTGCAGCCAGTCGATGGCATCGCTCAGCGTGGCGGGCACCTGGACGCGGGCCACCGCCAGGTCGAGCCACAGGCTGGCCAGGGTCGCCAGCGCCACGCCGAGCAGGGCACCGGGTAGAAAGCGCAATGACTGCGGGCGCAGCTTGTCCCACAGGGCCATGCAGGCGATGGTGCCGAGACCCAGGCATGCCGCCGCCAAGCCGCTGCCGGAGCCGAGGCCGGGAAGCGCCTGGCGCAGGGTCTCGGGAAAGGCGAGCAGGTTGTCCAGGCCGGACGCCTGGGGTTTCACATCGAACATCACATGCAGTTGCGAGAGCACGATCAGCACGCCGATGCCGGCGAGCATGCCGCACACCACCGCGGGGGCGGTCACGCGGAACCAGCAGCCCAGGCGCAAACGACCGGCCAGCAGTTGCAGCACCCCGGCCAGCAGCAGGATCGGCCCGAGCATGGCCACACCGTGGCTGCGCACCAGCTCGAAGACCAGCACGGCGAGGCCGGCGGCCGGGCCGCTGACCTGCAGCGGCGAACCGGCCAGCCAACCGACCACCAGGCCACCGATGATGCCGGTGACCAGTCCCTTGGCCGGCGGCATGCCGGAGGCGATGGCGATACCCATGCACAACGGCAGGGCGACGAGAAAGACCACGATGGAGGCAAGCGCATCCCGTGGTAGCGCGGACTTGAAGGAAGCTAGGGTCATGGTGCGGTCTCCTGCGGGTACGGCGCACGAAAGGTCAGGACGACAAGCTGTGCTTGCCGTCTGGCAGGTAGGCAGTCAAAACCCTGAAACAGGCTGTCGATTGTTGGCGGGCGCTTGGCCCGCAGGTCGATTCATGGCCACCGGGTGACGTCCTGTCGGCAACGCTCACGACGCCAGGTAGCGCGCTCGCGGGCTTGCCGTGGGGGCGGTATCGCCATCGAGGGGCAGGAACTCGCCACGCTCGGCGTCATAGGCGCGTATGGCGCAGCTTTCGATGTCGTACACCCAGCCATGGATGAACAACTGGCCGCTGGCCAGGCGCGCGGCCACCGAGGGGTGGGTGCGCAGGTGGTCGAGCTGGGCCACCACGTTTTCCTCGGTGAGTACGCCCAGCGTCGAATGGTCGGCGCAGCCGCAGTTGTCGGCGACCACGGTCTTCGCCACTTCGGCATGGCGCAACCAGGCCTTGACCGTGGGCATGCGCTCCAGGGTCTCGGGGTCGAGCACGGCCTTCATCGCGCCGCAGTCGGAATGGCCGCAGATGATGATGTGCTGCACGCCCAGGCCCATCACCGCGTACTCGATGGCGGTGGACACGCCACCGTTCATCTGCCCGTAGGGCGGTACCACGTTGCCGACGTTACGGGTGACGAACAGGTCGCCCGGCTCGCTCTGGGTGATCAGTTCGGGGACGATGCGCGAATCGGCGCAGGTGATGAACATGGCGCGGGGATTCTGCTGACGCGCCAGTTTGCTGAACAGCGCGCGCTGCTGGGGAAAGACATCGCGGCGAAAGCGGCGGAACCCGTCGAGCAAGGCGTGGAAGGCCTCGTCGGCGCTCGGTCTTGCGGCTTTCCCGGCGGTGGCGGATGGGATCGAACGGATGCGCTCGCTCATGCTTCCTCCTGGTCTCAGTCCTGTGATGGTGACTTGCCATATGGTGGCAATTCGCAATATGACCGATTGGTCATATTGGCGATCAGGCTAATCCAGGAGACTTAACTGAAACTTAATAGCAGGCTCTATGACGGTACTTTGCGGGGAGCAGTTCCCACATGGACGTCGCCCATGTAGGCGCGTCGTCCTCGGCGCGAATCGAGCGTGACCAGCCCGGCAGATCGCGTCATGGCTGCCATTCGCCGCGGGGGCGCGGCTCCCACAGCGGAATGCGGTGGACATCACCCGCGTAGGAGCGTCGCCCCCGGCGCAATTCGAGCGTGACCAGCCTGGCAGATCCCATCATGGCCACCATTCGCCGCGGGGGCGCGGCTCCCACAGCGGAATGCGGTGGACGTCGCCCGTGTAGGAGCGTCGCCCTCGGCGCGAATCGATCGTGGCCATTCCGGCAGATCGCATCATGGCCGCCATTCGCCGCGGGGGGCGCGGCTCCCACAGTGGAACGCGGTGGACGTCACCCGCGTAGGCGCGTCGTCCTCGGCGCGAATCGATCGTGGCCAGCCTGGCAGATCGCGTCATGGCCACCATTCGCCGCGGGGGCGCGGCTCCCACAGGGGAACGCGGTGGACGTCGCCCGTGTAGGAGCGTCGCCCTCGGCGCGAATCGATCGTGGCCATTCCGGCAGATCGCATCATGGCCGCCATTCGCCGCGGGGGCGCGGCTCCCACCTGGGAGCGCGGTGGCCATCGCCCATGTAGGCGCGTCGCCCCCGGCGCGAATCGATCGTGGCCATCCCAGCGAATCGCGTGGTCGCCATGCGACCGCGTTCAACCGCGGTGACGGCCCCGGAAGAACTCGATCAGGCCCTGGGTCGAGCCGTCTTCGGCGGCGCTGTCCTCGTCGCCGACCATGCGCGAATAGACGCCCTTGCCCAGCTCCTTGCCCAGCTCCACGCCCCACTGGTCGAAGGCGTTGTTGCCCCAGATGACGCTCTGCACGAACACCTTGTGCTCGTACATGGCGATCAGCGCGCCCAGGCGTCGTGGGCTGACGCGCTCCATGACCAGGGTGTTGCTCGGCCGGTTGCCGGGAATCACCTTGTGCGGCGCCAGGCGTTGCACTTCCTCTTCGCCCAGGCCCTTGGCGCGCAGTTCCTCTTCGGCTTCCTCGCGCGACTTGCCGAGCATCAGTGCCTGGCTCTGCGACAGGCAGTTGGCGAACAGCCACTGGTGGTGATCGGCAACCGGGTTGTAGCTGCTCACCGGCACAATGAAATCGGCTGGAATCAGCAGCGTGCCCTGATGCAGCAACTGGTGATAGGCGTGCTGGCCGTTGCAGCCGACGCCGCCCCAGATCACCGGGCCGGTGGCCGTCGTGACCGGCTGGCCGTCCTGGCGCACGCGCTTGCCGTTGGACTCCATGTCCAGTTGCTGCAGGTGCTTGGTGATGTTGCGCAGGTAATGGTCGTACGGCAGGATCGCGTGGCTCTGGGCATCCCAGAAGTTGCCGTACCACACGCCGAGCAGGGCCAGCAGCACCGGCATGTTGGCCTCGAAGGGCGCGCTCTGGAAATGCTCGTCCATGCGGTAGGCGCCGGAAAGCAGCTCCTTGAAGTTGGACATGCCGATGGCCAGGGCGATGGGCAGGCCGATGGCCGACCACAGCGAATAGCGCCCGCCGACCCAGTCCCACATGGGGAAGATGTTCTCTTCGTGGATGCCGAATGCCACCGCCGCCTCGCGGTTGCTCGACACCGCGATGAAGTGGCGGTACAGCTCGGCTTCCGAACCGCCCTGGGCCAGGTACCAGCCGCGCGCCGCCTGGGCGTTCTTCAGGGTTTCCAGGGTGTTGAAGGATTTCGACGAGACGATGAACAGGGTGGTCTCGGCGCGCAGCTTGGCCGCCAGCTCGTGGAATTCGCTGCCGTCGATATTGGCCAGGTAATGGCAGCGCACGCCGCGCTGGGCGAACGGCAGCAGGGCTTCGGAAACCAGTTGCGGGCCGAGGAAGGAGCCACCGATGCCGATGTTGACCACGTCGGTGATGGGCTTTTCCGTGTAGCCGCGCCAGAGGCCGTCATGGATGCGCCCGACCAGTTCGGTCATCTGGTGCAGCACGCGCTGTACGTCGGGCATGACGTCGGCGCCGTCGACCAGCACCTTGTCGCCCAGCGGCCGGCGTAGCGCCGTGTGCAGCGCCGGACGCCCCTCGGAGGCGTTGACCAGGTCGCCGTCGAACAGCGAACGGATAGCCCGGTCCAGGCCCACTTCGCGGGCCAGGTTGACCAGCAGCTCGCGGGTTTCGACATCGATGAGGTTCTTCGAGTAATCGAGAAACAGCCCGCAACCGCTCAGGGTGAAACGCTCGAAGCGCTGCGGATCGGCGGCGAAGGCCTGGCGCAGGCTGAATCCGCCCAGACGCTCGCGGTGGGCGGCCAGGGCCTGCCAGCTGGGCAGTTGGGTGACATCCAGCGACGATGAAAGGTGCGGCATGACGACTCCTTGGTTGCGGCCAGCTCCCGCTGGCCTCACGAATTCAAAGGCACACCGTTGGAAAACGCCTGCGCTGGCAACACTGCGTCAAAAATCGCCTACTGCGCCTCGCTCGTTCCAACGGCCTGATAACCTGCCAGCTCATGTCGATACGGCAGTTGCGGGCCGACCCGCGAACAGGTCAGCGCCGCCGCCTGCACGGCGAAGCCGAGCATGGCGTCGATGTGCTCACGCGACAGCGTGGCCAGGGCCTCGGGGCTGTCCAGCCCCTGTTCCACCAGGTAGGCGATGATCGCCGCCTGAAAGCTATCCCCTGCGCCGACGGTGTCGCGGGTCACCACGGTGCGGGCCGCAATCGACCACTGCCCGTGCTGCCGGCTGAACACGCTCGCCCCCTCGCTGCCACGGGTCAGGAACACCAACTGGCAGCGCTGCGCCAACCAGCGCTCGACGATCGTCAGTGGCTCGACACCGGGATAGAGCAGTCCCAGGTCTTCCTCGCTGACCTTGATCAGATGCGCGTGGGCGGCAAAAGATTCAATCCGCTGGCGCCATAGCGCGATATCAGGCGCCGGATTGAGACGTACGTTGGGGTCCAGGCTGATCAGCCGCTGCCCGCTTTCGCGCCGCACCAGCGCCAGCAGGGTGTCGGCGATCGGGGTCACCACCAGCGAGTAGGAACCGACATGCAGGCCGCTGACCCGCGCATCCAGCAGCGGCAGGTGTTCCGGCAGCAGTTGCCGGTCGGCGCAGCCTTCGCCGCGGAACATGTATTGCGGCGAGCCCTGGGCATCCACGGCGACCATGGCCAGGGTGGTCGGCGCCTCACTGGCGATCAGATAGCGATCACTCACGCCCTCCTCCAGCAGCACCTGACGCAGGCGCTGGCCGAGGTAGTCGCTGGAAATGGCGCCGAACAAGGCCGCCTCCACGCCCAGCCGGCACAGCCCCAGCGCCACGTTGAACGGCGAGCCGCCGGCCAGGGCCTGGAAATTCAGCTCGCTGTGGCGCGCGCCGGGCTGGCAGAAAAAATCGAACAGGGCTTCGCCGCATACCAGGTACATGGGGTTCTCCGCATCACAGAAGGCGCGCTCGCGCAGGGCAGGGTGGGCGGCACGGGCCGCCGGATCGGTTCATTGCAACTGGCGCACCTGCTCCCGGTAGCGCTGGTAGACGACTTCGTAGGCGCTGCTGCGCTGCCCGTCGGGCTGCGTGACGCGCTGCTCGTCGAGGCTCACGCAAGTGTCGCACAGCGACGCGAGGCTGAGCGCCTGGCCCCGCTCGTGGGCCACGCACCAGGCGGCCTGGATCGCCGCGCCGAGGGCCGCGGCCTCGGTGTGGCGCGGACAGGTCACCGGCGTGCCCATGATGTCGGCGACGATCTGCCGCCACGCCGGGCTCTTCGCGCCGCCGCCGATCAAGCGGATGTCCTGGCTGTGGATACCGCTGTCGCGCAACAGGTCGAGGCCGTAACGCAGGCCGAAGGTGGTGCCCTCGACCACCGCGCGGCAGAGGTTGGCGCGGTTCAGGTTGTCGCTGGTCAGGCCGTGCAGGCTGGCGCTGGCCTGGGGCAGGGCCGGCACCCGTTCGCCGTTGAGAAAGGGCAGCATGAGCACGCCGCCGGCGCCGATGGGCGCCTGCTCGAGCAGCGCCGAGAAGCTCGCCAGATCCAGTTCCAGCAGTTGCTGGATGGCGCCCGTGGCGTTGGTCAGGTTCATGGTGCAGATCAGCGGCAGCCAGCCGCCGGACGACGAGCAGAAGGTGGCGACCTGCGGATGCGGGCTGATCCGCGGCTGATCGGCATAGGCGTAGACCGTGCCCGAGGTGCCCAGGCTCATGGTGATCGATCCCGGACGGATGTTGCCGGTGCCGATGGCGCCCATCATGTTGTCGCCGCCGCCGCTGGCGACCAGCGCACCCGGGTCGATGCCCAGGCGCGCGGCGATCTGCGGACGGATCGGCCCGACGCATCGATGCGCTTCGATCAGCTCGGGCAGCGCCCGCACCAGCGCGCCATCGGGGTCGATCAGCTCCAGCAGCGCGGTGTCCCAGGTGCGCGTGCGCACGTTGAAGTAGCCGCTGCCCGAGGCATCGCCATACTCGGCGCAACAGCGGCCGGTGAGCCAGTAGTTGAGGTAGTCGTGGGGCAGCAGGATGTGGGCGATGCGCGAGAACACCTCGGGATGGTGATCGCGCGTCCACAGCAGCTTGGACACCGTGTAGCCCGGAGCGATGGCCACGCCCAGGCGTTCCAGGGAGCCGCTTTCCCCACCGAGGAAATCCAGCAGGTGCTGGTTCTCCCCGGCGGACTCGGTATCGCACCACAGTTTGGCCGGGCGCAGCACCTGGCTCTGGGCATCGAGCAGCACCAGGCCGTGCTGCTGGCCGGACACGCCGATGCCGCGAATCGCGCCGCCCGCCACGCCGGCCTGCTGCAGCGCCGCCCGCGTGGCCTGCTCGAAGGCCTGCAGCCAGTCGTCCGGTTCCTGCTCGCGACGGCCGTTGGCGCCGCTGATCAGGCGGTGCGCCGCACTGCCCTCGCCGAGCACGCGACCGCTCTGCGCATCGAGGATCAGCGCCTTGGTGCCCTGGGTGCCGCAGTCGATGCCGAGGAACATGCCGGCCTCCCGCTCAGTGCAGCGCGCGCAAGCGCTCGGACAGCAGCGCTTCGAGCTTGAGGTGGTCGGCATGGAACTGGCGGATGCCCTCGGCGAGCTTCTCCGTGGCCATGGCGTCTTCGTTCATCTGCCAGCGCAAGCTCGCTTCGTCGAACGCCTCGGGACGAGCCTCGCGACGCCCGGCGTCGTTCAGGGCCGGCACCAGCTCGCCACTGCGCCCGGCCAGCTCGCCGAGCAGGGATGGGCCGATGGTCAGGCGGTCGCAGCCGGCCAGGGCGAGGATCTCGTCGACGTTGCGGAAGCTGGCCGCCATCACCACGGTGGGGTAGGCATGGCGTTTGAAGTAGGCGTGGATCTCGCGCACCGAGCACACCCCGGGATCGTTCTCGGCGCTGAAGCTGCGCTCCGGCATCTGCCGCTGGTGCCAGTCGAGGATGCGCCCGACGAAGGGCGACACCAGGTACACGCCAGCCTCAGCACAAGCGCGCGCCTGGGCCAGGTTGAAGATCAGCGTGAGGTTGCAGTGGATGCCCTCCCGCTCCAGTTGCCGGGCCGCCTGAATGCCTTCCCAGGTGGCGGCGATCTTGACCAGCACCCGTTCGCCGTCGGCGCCCTGCTCCAGGTAATGGCGATACAGCGCACGGGCCCGCGCCAGGGTCGCCTGGGTGTCGAAGGACAGCGACGCCGGCACTTCGGTGGACACCTTGCCCGGCACCTGCTCGAGAATCTGCAGGCCCATGGCGACCACCAGGCGATCGCCGGCCAGGCTCAGCACATCATGGGGCGAACGGCTGTTGAGCAGTGCCCAACGCAGCGCCGCCTCGACCTGGCTGGCGTACTGGCCGGCCTGCAGGGCCTTGAGCACCAGCGATGGATTGGTGGTGGCGTCCTCTGGCTGGAAGCGTTTGATCGCTTCCAGGTCGCCGCTGTCGGCGACCACCAGGCTGTGTCGTTTGAGCTGTTCCAGCAGGCTGCTCATGGGCTGCTCCTTGACGATGGGTGGCGCCGGGTCATTCACCCAGCAGGGTCTGCAGGGTGCGGCTGACGCCGAGCTTGCGCAGGCTGTCGTAGCACAGCTCGAAGGCGGTGACGAAGGCGGCCGACTGTGGAATCGCCGTGCCGAAGATGGCCTCGACGCCCAGCAGCCGCTCGCGCAGCCGATCGTCATCGCTGACCAGGGCCTGACAGAACTCGGCGCGCGGATCGGGAATGCGATAGGCCGTGCCGTTCTCGTCGACCCCCTTGAGGTACAGCGCCCAGGCCGCCACCACCAGCGCCACGCGCTCCAGCGGACGGCCATCGGCGATCAGGCGGTTGAGGGTCGGCACGATGAACTTGGGAAACTTCGACGAACCGTCCGAGCAGACCCGCTCGAGCTGATCGGCGATGGCCTGGTTGGAGAAGCGTTCGATCAGGGTGTCCTTGTACCGGTCCAGATCGATACCGGGCACCGGCGCCAGCTGTGGCGTCACGTCGAGCTCCATGAAGCTGCGTACATAGCGCTGGAACAGCGGGTCATTCATGGCTTCGTGAACGAAACGGTAGCCCTTGAGAAAGCCCAGGTAGGTCAGCGCCAGGTGGCTGCCGTTGAGCAGCTTGATCTTCATCTCTTCGTAGGGGGTGACGTCGTCGGTGAACTGCACGCCGACCTTTTCCCAGGCCGGCCGGCCGTTGACGAACTTGTCCTCCAGTACCCATTGCACGAAGGGCTCGCAGACCACCGGCCAGGCATCCTCGATGGCGTGCCGCGCCGACAGCTGCAGCCGGTGGGCGTCGCTGGTCATCGGCGTGATGCGGTCGACCATGGCATTGGGGAAGCTCACGTGGCCATCGATCCAGGTCGCCAGCTCGTGGTCGGCCAGGTGGGCGAAGGCGAGCAGCGCCTTGCGCGTCACCGCGCCGTTGTGCGGCAGGTTATCGCAGGACATCAGGGTGAACGCCGGGATGCCGGCGGCGCGCCGTCGGGCCAGCGCCGCGCAGAGAAAGCCGAAAACGCTGCGCGGGCTGTCGGGATGGGCCAGGTCGTGCTGGATGTCCGGCAGATCGGCCATGAATTCGCCGCTGCTGTCGTCGATGCAGTAGCCGCCTTCGGTGATGGTCAGCGACACGATGCGGATCGCCGGGTCCGCGAGTTTGTCGATCAGCGCCGCCGGCGAATCCTCGGCCAGCAGCATGCCGCTGATGGCGCCGACCACGCGCACTTCCAGGCCCGGTTCGTCGCCCAGCACGAGCATCGTGTAGAGGTGATCCTGCTCGGCCAGGGCCTCCTGCATGGCGCGGTCCTCGCGGCGCAGGCCGACGCCGCAGATGCTCCAGTCCCGGGCCTCGCCCTGGTTGAGCAGGGCCTCGGTGTAGATCGCCTGGTGGGCGCGGTGGAAGCCGCCCACGCCGATGTGGGCGATGCCCTGGCGGGTGCTGGCCGGGTCATAGGCGGGAACCGCGACGTCTGCCGCGAGCGAGTCGAGGTGCTGGCGAGATAGTTTCATGGGGTCGTTCCTGAATCGCCTCGAGCGGCGGCCGGTCAGGCCGCCTGCTCGGGCTGGATGCGTTTGTCGATGGCCTGGCCATCGGCGTCGAAGAGGTGGCAATGGGCGGGATCGAAAGCCAGTTCCAGGGCCTCGCCGTAGGTCGGCGCGAAGTCGCCGCGCACGCGCACCGTGAGCAGCTCCTCGGAGCCGGCGCGCACGTGGCAGAAGGTGTCGCTGCCCAGCCGTTCGCTGACGTCGGCGGTGACCTTGAGCCGGCCCTGCCCCACGGGCACCACGTTGAGGTGCTCGGGGCGGATGCCCAGGGTCACCTGGCTGCCGCTGGCCAGCCCGGTGCCCGCCAGCGGCAGATCCAGGGTCGCGCCGCTGTCCAGGCGCACCTGGCACAGGCCGCTGTCGACCCGCTCGACCCGGCCGCGCAGGAAGCCCATCTTCGGCGTGCCGAGAAAGCCGGCGACGAACAGGTTGTCGGGGTGGTTGTACAGCTCCAGGGGCGAGCCGACCTGCTCCACGCGGCCGCCGTTGAGCACCACCACCTTGTCGGCCAGGGTCATGGCTTCGACCTGGTCGTGGGTCACGTAGATCATGGTCGCCTTCAGCTCCTTGTGCAGCCGCGCCAGTTCCAGGCGGGTCTGCACGCGCAGGGCAGCGTCGAGGTTGGACAGCGGCTCGTCGAACAGGAAGATCTTCGGATTACGCACGATGGCGCGGCCGATGGCCACGCGCTGGCGCTGGCCGCCGGAGAGCTGTTTGGGCTTGCGCTCGAGCAGCGGCTGCAGCTCAAGGATGCGCGCGGCATCGGCCACCTTGGCCTGCACTTCCTGCTTGCCGACACCGGCCAGGTCGAGGGCGAAGGAGAGGTTCTTGCGCACGGTCATGTGCGGGTACAGGGCGTAGGTCTGGAACACCATGGCCAGGTCGCGCTTGGCCGGCGCGGTATCGGTGATGTCGGCGCCATCGAGGGTGATGGTGCCGCTGGACACCTCCTCAAGCCCGGCGATCAGCCGCAGCAGGGTGGACTTGCCGCAGCCGGACGGCCCGACGAAGACCACGAACTCGCGGTTCTCGATATCCAGGTCGATGCCCTTGATGATCGCCGTGCCGTCGAAGCCTTTCTTCAGGTTGCGGATTTTCAGGTCAGCCATGGAATCAACCCTCTTGTTATTCGATTATTTGACGGCGCCGAACGACAGGCCACGCACCAGCTGCTTCTGGCTGATCCAGCCGAAGATCAGGATGGGCGCGCAGGCCAGCGTCGAGACGGCGGAAAGCTTGGCCCAGAACAGGCCTTCGGGGCTGGAATAGGAGGCCACCAGGGCGGTCAGCGGCGCGGCGGCGGAACTGGTCAGGTTGAGCGACCAGAACGCCTCGTTCCAGCACAGGATCAGCGACAGCAGCATGGTCGAGGCCAGGCCGCCACGGGCGATGGGCAGCAGCACGCGGACGATTTCCTGCCAGGTGCTGGCGCCGTCCAGGCGCGCCGCCTCGAGGATTTCCACGGGGATGTCCTTGAAGTAGGTGTACACCATCCACACCACGATCGGCAGGTTGATCAGGGTGTAGATGACGATCAGCACGATGCGCGAATCGAGCAGGCCGAACTGCTTGGCCAGCAGGTAGATCGGCACCAGCACGCCCACCGGCGGCAGCATCTTGGTCGACAGCATCCACAGCAGCGTGCGCTTGGTATGGCGGGTTTCGAAGAAGGCCATGGAGTACGCCGCCGGCACGGCGATCAGCATGCTCAGCAGGGTCGCCGAGAAAGAGATCAGCACCGAGTTCCAGGCGAAGCTGAAGTAGTCGCTGCGCTCGTTGATGTGCAGGTAGTTCTCCAGGGTCGGCGTGAAGATGAACTGCGGCGGCGTGGCGAAGGCGTCGAGTTCGGTCTTCAGGCTGGTCATGACCATCCAGAAGATCGGAAAGAAGATCAGCGCGGCGATGGCCCAGGCCAGCGTGCCGATGAGCACGCTCTGCAGGCGGCGGGATTGCTTCAGGGTCAACATCTCGGCGCCCTCACTGTTTATCGGTCAGGTTCTTGCCGATCATGCGGATCAGCACGATAGCGGCAATGTTGGCGATGACCACCGCGATCAGCCCGCCCGCCGAGGCCATGCCCACGTCGAACTGCAGCAGCGCCTGGGTGTAGATCAGGTAGGCCAGGTTGGTCGACTCGTAACCCGGGCCGCCGCCGGTGGTGGTGTAGATCTCGGCGAATACCGAAAGCAGGAAGATGGTTTCGATCATCACCACCACGGCGATGGGCCGCGCCAGGTGCGGCAGGGTCAGGTGCCAGAAGATCGCTATCGGCCCGGCGCCATCGAGGCGCGCCGCTTCCTTCTGTTCCTGGTCGAGGGACTGCATGGCGGTCATCAGAATGAGGATGGCGAACGGCAGCCACTGCCAGGACACGATCATGATGATCGAGAACAACGGGTGGTGCGCCAGCCAGTCCACCGGCTGGGCGCCGAAGAACTGCCAGACCGCGGCGAGAATCCCCGAGACCGGGTGGAAGATCAGGTTCTTCCACAGCAGCGCGCTGACCGTGGGCATGATGAAGAACGGCGAGATCAACAGCACCCGCACGATGCCCCGACCAAAGAACTCGCTGGCCTCCAGCAGGGCCGAGATCAGCACGCCGAACACCACGCTGATCAGCAACACGCTGCCGACCAGCAATAGGGTATTGGTGGCACCGGACAGGAACGCGGCGTCGGTGACGAAGTACTCGAAGTTCTCCAGGCCGACGAAATCGTTGTCGCCGGGATACAGCAGGTTGTAGCGGATCAGCGAGAAATAGATGGTCATGCCCAGCGGCACGATCATCCAGATCAGCAGCAGGATCACCGAGGGGCTGACCAGGAACCAGCCGGGCGCCAGGCGTCGCGATTTTCGCGGCGCCGGCTCGCGGGCCTGCTCTGCAGGATTTTCGATGGTGTTCATCGTGTCTCCGAAAGACGGTTCTACAGCGGATGACGCTTTACGTAGGGTGGGTTAGCGGCGCCGTATAGCGTTTCTAACTGTCGCCACGATTGCGGGGCGTCGCGTAACCCACCAGGCGATCGTCTGCGTTGCGCCCATGGTGGGTTACGGCGCCATGCCTATTGCATGACACGCATGTCATGCGATAAGGCGCCTAACCCACCCTACGGATTGGCTACTTGGGATAACCGGCGCGCTTCATTTCCCGCTCGGTGCTCTGCTGTGCCGCCTGCAGCGCCTGATCAGGCTGCATCTGCCCGGTCAGGGCGGCGGCGAACAGCTTGCCGACCTGGGTGCCGATGGCCTGGAACTCGGGAATGGTCACCAGTTGGATGCCCACGTAGGGCACGGGCTTGGCGCTGGGGTCGGCCGGATCGGCCTTCTTCAGCGAGTCGAGGGTGACCTTGGCGAACGGCGCGGCCTGCATGTAGGCATCGCTGTAGGTCGAGGCGCGGGTGCCCGGCGGCACGTTGGCCACGCCATCCTTCTCGGCGACCAGCGCACCATAGGCCTTGGAGGTGGCCCAGGCACTGAAGGTCTTGGCCGCGTCCTTGGACTTGGAGCTGGTGGGGATCGCCAGCGCCCAGGAGTACAGCCAGGAGGCGCCCTTGTCGGTGACCTGGGTCGGGGCGAAGGTGAAGCCCACCGAGTCGGCCACCTTGCTCTGCGATTTGTCGGTGACGAACGAGCCGGCCACGCTGGCATCGACCCACATCGCGCACTTGCCGCTGTTGAACAGCGCCAGGTTCTCGTTGAAGCCGTTGCTCGACGCGCCCGGCGGGCCGTATTTCTTCATGGTGTCGACGTAGAAGTTCAGCGCGTTCTTCCACTCGCTGCCGGTGAATTCCGGCTGCCACTGCTCATCGAACCAGCGCGCGCCAAAGGCATTGGCCACGGTGCTGATCAGCGCCATGTTCTCGCCCCAACCCGCCTTGCCGCGCAGGCAGATGCCGTACTGACCCTTGTCCGGCTGGTGCAGCTTACCGGCGAATTCGGCCACCTGTTCCCAGGTCGGCTGCTCGGGCATCGTCAGCCCGGCCTGCTCGAACAGGTCGGTGCGGTAATAGGTGATGGAGGCTTCGGCGTAGAACGGCAGGGCGTAGAGCTGGCCCTTGGCCGAGAGGCCTTCGCGCACCGAGGGGAAGACGTCATCGAGGTCGTAGTCGGCGGGCAGATCGGTCATCGGCTCCAGCCAGCCCTTCTCGCCCCACAGCGCCGCTTCGTACATGCCGATGGTGAGCACGTCGAACTGGCCGCCCTGGGTGGCGATGTCGGTGGTGAGGCGCTGACGCAGGACGTTCTCTTCGAGCACCACCCACTTGAGCTTGATCTCGGGGTTCTGCTCTTCGAAGGTCTTCGCCAGGCGCTGCATGCGAATCATGTCGCTGTTGTTGACCGTGGCGATGGTCAGGGTTTCGGCGGCCTGGGCGAAAACGGTGAGCGACAGGCATGAAGCGGCAACGAGTGCTTTGGTCGAGTTGTTCATGGGTCTTGAACTCCTCTCCCTGGCCGGTGCGACCTCGGGAGACATTATTGTTTTTGTATTGCACGGCCTGGATTACACCCCCGCGCGCCCGGGGCAACAACGCCTTGCCTGCACAGAAATCGATACTTTTTTGCACTGGACGACACGGGCAAAACCCTGCCGAACGAGCACGCAATGCGTCAAGCACGGCCATCCAAGGTGCCGGGAGGCAGATCGGCGAGGCTCAATCAGTACAGGTTTTGCTCGGTCACGCGCTGCGTGACCAGCTTGCGGTAGCCGCTCGGGGTCATGCCCTTGAGCTGCTGGAAACGCCGGTTGAAGTTGGAGATGTTGTTGAAGCCGGACTCGAAGCACACCTGGGTCACCGGCTTGTCGCTCTTGGTCAGCAGCTCGCAGGACTTGCTCACCCGCATGCGATTGACGAACTCGACGAAGCCCCGCCCGGTGGCCTGCTTGAAGAAGCGCGAGAAATAGCTGGGCGTCATGCCCAGGTACTCGGCCACCTCCTCCTGGGACAGCTCCTGGGCGTAGTGCTGGAAGATGTAGTCCACCGCCCGGTTGATCCGCTCCACGTGGTGTTCGTCGGCCAGTTGCGGAGCGGTCATGTCCGACAGCAACTGGTAGTCGTCGCAGCCGGCGAGCAGCTCCATGAGGATGAAGAAATGGCCCAGGCGGGTCATGCCCTGGGAGTCGGCGATGCGCTGCAGCAGTTGCCGCGCTTCGCCGATGGTGCGTTTGCAGCGGAACTCGATGCCGTACTGCGCGCGCGCCAGCAGCGGCTGCAGATCCTTGAGTTCGGTGAACACCGCGGTGCCGCTCTCCAGCACCTCGTCGGTGAAGTTGACCAGCATGTCGCGCTCGGCGACCTGCTCGCCCGCCTCCATCTGGCTGATCCAGTTGTGCGGCAGGTTGGGGCCGGTGAGAAACAGGCTGTCGGGAGAGAAGTTGCCGATGTAGTCGCCGACGAACACCTTGCCCGAACTGGCGACGATCAGGTGCAGCTCGTATTCCTTGTGGAAATGCCAGCGCACCAGGGGGCTGGGAAAGCCATGCTGGCGATAGATCAACGAATGGCCTTCGTGATCGTCCATCAACTCGTAGGAAGGATCGGGCGTTCTCTGGGTTCGGGACATGATTCGGGCGGCGTCGTCTTGTTCTTGTCGGAATATCGACTAGAGACCCTAGCATAGCCCTCCAAGTTCGCCGATCTCGCGCCCGCGAACCCTGTCACAGAGGCAGGCGTGGCCGGCGCTTTTTTCATCCACCACTGCGATCATGGAGCCGGTGGACGGGAGAAGCGTCGTCCAACCCTACAAATGGCCGCTATTGCTTTTTAACGCCTTTGGCAGGCGCCGCCATCAACGACCAGGACGTAGGGTGGATGACGCTCTTTTCATCCACCATTGCGATTGCAGAGCGGTGGACCGACGTTGTGCGATCCACTGTGGGAGCGGGCCGCGCCCGCGATTCGCGCACATGGCGCGCTCCCACACCTTCTGTCTCCCACGCAGAGCGTGAGTGCGTGTGACCGCTGTAGGGAGGGCCGGGCGGCGATCCGCTTCAGCCCACCCATATCGAATGTCGGCTAGCGCCTTATCGCGGCCCCACTACACAACCCACAGCGAGCAGACCGACTCAGCCCTGTGGATAACGTGCACGAGGCGTGGCCATCGGCAGCGGGCCGTCGCCGATCTGGCGGAATCCGCCGGTCTCGGCATCGTAGGCCTTGATCTGGCAGCTTTCGATGTCATACACCCAGCCATGGATGAACAACTGCCCGGCGGCCAGACGCGAGGCCACCGAGGGGTGGGTGCGCAGGTGGTCGAGCTGGGCCACCACGTTTTCCTCGGTGAGCACGCCCAGGGTGGTGTGGTCGGCGCAGCCGCAGTTGTCGGCGACCACGGTTTTCGCCACCTCGGCATGGCGCAACCAGGCCTTGACCGTGGGCATGCGCTCCAGGGTCTCGGGGTCGAGCACGGCCTTCATCGCGCCACAGTCGGAGTGACCGCAGACGATGATGTGCTGTACGCCCAGGGCTGCCACGGCGTACTCGATGGCGGTGGACACGCCGCCGTTCATCTGCCCGTAGGGCGGCACCACGTTGCCGACGTTGCGGGTGACGAACAGGTCGCCCGGCTCGCTCTGGGTGATCAGTTCGGGGACGATGCGCGAATCGGCGCAGGTGATGAACATCGCCCGCGGCGTCTGCGCATGGGCCAGCTTCTTGAACAGCGCCTGCTGCTGCGGGAAGACATCCTGACGAAAGCGCAGGAAGCCCTCGACCAGGTGATCCAGCGCCTCGGCGGCCGACGCGGCGGTTTTTGCGGGTTTGCCATCGGCAGGACGATGATTACCAGGCATAGCGTTACCTCGTGTACGGATGGGGCGAAGCGTGCGACAGCGCACAGCTTCCCAGCCGGCAGGGCTTGCCGGCAAGTGGTCGAAGGCTTGGACTGTGGCAAAATCGTTCAAGGCACGTCGGCGTGACGAATCTCCGCTCGCCGAGACGATTCCAATGCGGCGACGCCCCTTCATGTAGCCCGGGTTGAGCGCAGCGATACCCGGGAGATGGCGCCCTGGGTTTCGCGTCGCTCAACGCCAGGCTACGGTTCTGTCGCCGCTACGGCCTGCTCGGAACCTGCCCTCGAAGTGGCCGCCGCACCTCCTGTAGCCCGGGTTGGGCGCAGCGATACCCGGGAGATGGCGCCCTGGGTTTCGCTGCGCTCAACGCCAGGCTACGGTCCTGTCGCCGCTACGGCCTGCTCGGAACCTGCCATCGAAGTGGCCGCCGCACCTCCTGTAGCCCGGGTTGAGCGCAGCGATACCCGGGAATGGTGCCCTGGGTTTCGCGTCGCTCAACGCCAGGCTACGGGATGGCGTTCAGAACAGGCCCATCTGCCGACCGGGCGGGCAGAACAGCGAGCAGTCCAGCCCTTCGCGCGGGGTGCGGTCGTAGCCGTAGCGGCGCCTGGCCAGGCGAAAGCGCTGGGCCAGCAGTTCGGCGAAATGCCCCTCGCCCTTCATCCGCGTGCCGAACCGGCTGTCGTAGTCCTTGCCGCCGCGGGACTGGCGGATCAGGCTCATCACATGCTCGGCGCGCTCGGGAAAGTGGTTCTGCAGCCACTCTTCGAACAGCCCGGCGATCTCCAGCGGCAGGCGCAGCAGCACATAACCGGCCGAGCGGGCGCCCGCCTCGCGGCCGACCTCGAGCAGGCGCTCCAGCTCGCTGTCGTTGATCATCGGAATCATCGGCGCGGCCATCATGCCCACCGGCACGCCGTGTTCGTGCAGGCTGCGCATGGCCCGCAGCCGGGCGGAGGGCGAGGCGGCGCGCGGCTCCATGATGCGCTTGAGTTCATCGTCCAGGGTGGTGACGCTGAAGGCCACGCTGACCAGGCGCTGGCTGGCCATTTCCTCGAGCAGGTCGAGATCGCGCAGGATCAGCGTGCTCTTGGTGATGACGCTCACCGGGTGACGGTAGCGCAGGAGGATTTCCAGGGCCTGACGGGTCAGCCGCTGCTCGCGTTCGATGGGCTGGTAGGCATCGGTATTGATGCCCAGGGCGATCGGTTGCGGCACATAGCCCGGTTTGCTCAGTTGTTCTTCCAGGCGCTCGGCCAGGTTGCTCTTGGCGATCAGCCGGGTCTCGAAATCGATGCCCGGCGACAGGTCCCAATAGGCGTGGCTGGGCCGGGCGAAGCAGTAGATGCAACCGTGCTCGCAGCCGCGATAGGGATTCACCGAGCGGTCGAAGCCCACGTCCGGCGAGTTGTTGCGGGTGATCACGCTTTTCGCCAGTTCGTGGCGCACCTCGGTGGCGAAGGTCAGCGGCGTCTGTTCCTGGTACCAGCCATCGTCCTCGGCCTGGCTGCAGGTCGGGGCGAAGCGGTTGTGCGGATTGCTGGCGGTGCCGCGACCGCGTGGTGGCGATGTGGGGTTCATGGTGTCGCACTCGATAACTGTATATAAATACAGTATTCGCTTTCACCGCAACCCCACAAGGGGCCCTCGTCGGCGGCAAAGGTTGGCTGAACCGTTCGTCGGTGCTCGCGGTCGCAATTGCACAGCCCATCGCATCGACCACCGTGCCGGAGCCCGCATGCCGTCCGTCCCCTTCTTCGTTTCGCACCGCGCCACCGCGGGCCTGCTGGCCTGCGCGATCCTGGCCGGCTGCGGCGAGCAGGCGCCGCCCGAGCCGCAGCACCCGCGGGTTCGGGTGGCGACGGTGAGCATCGTCGATTATGCCACCGACGCCAGCATCACCGGCGACATCCAGGCCCGGGTGCAGACCGACCTGTCGTTCCGTATCGGCGGCAAGATCGTCGAACGCCTGGTCGACGTCGGCGACCGTGTCGAGGCCGAGCAGGTACTGGCCCGCCTCGACCCGCAGGATCAGCGCAACGCCGTGCGCTCCGCCGAAGCCGCGGCCGAGGCGGCGCGCGGGCAACTCAAGCTGAGCGCGGCCAACCTCTGGCGCCAGCAGCAACTGCTGCCCAAGGGCTACACCAGCCGCAGCGAATACGACAGCGCCCTGGCCAGCGAACGCAGCGCGCGCAACAGCCTGGCCGCTGCCGAGGCACAACTGGCCGATGCCCGCGAGCAGAGCGGCTACACCGAACTGCGCGCCGAGGCGGCGGGGCTGATCACCGCGCGCCAGGCCGAGGTCGGCCAGGTGGTGCAGGCCACCGCGCCGGTCTTCAGCCTGGCCCGCGACGGCGAACGCGATGCGGTGTTCAACGTCTACGAATCCCTGCTCGCCGCCCCCAGCGGGCAGCGCCTGCAGGTCACCCTGCTCGAGGACCCGACGGTCAGCGCCGAGGGCACGGTGCGCGAAGTCACGCCAACGGTCTCGGCGCGCAGCGGCACGGTGCAGGTCAAGGTGAGCCTGGAGCAGGCGCCGCCGGCCATGACCCTGGGCGCCGCGGTCAGCGCCCAGGTGCGCAACCCGGCCACGCGCAGCGTCGAGTTGCCCTGGTCGGCACTGACCAAGGCCGAGCGCGAACCGGCGGTCTGGCGACTCGACGCCGAGGGCAAGGTCGCCCTGCACCCCGTGCGCGTGGGCCGCTACCTGACCGACAAGGTGATCATCAGCGACGGCCTCGACGACGGCGACCGGGTGGTGGTGGCCGGCGGACAGCTGCTGCATCCCGGGCAGCGGGTGGAGATCGCCACCGATCGCAGCGCCGGAGAGCAGCCATGAAGGTGCACAGCCCGTTACCGCACCGTATCGCCGCGGCCTGCCTGCTGCCCTGCGCCGTGCTGCTCGCCGGCTGCGACGACGACGCCCCCGCGGCGCCGATCCGCCCCGTGCTCTACGCCGAGGTGCAGCAGCTCGATGAACAGGCCCTGGGGCGCTTCGCCGGCACCATCGAGGCGCGGGTGCAGAGCACCCTGGGCTTTCGCGTCGGCGGCCGGGTGGCCCGGCGCCTGGTGGATGCCGGCGCCGAGGTGAAGGCCGGCGAACCCCTGGCCATCCTCGATCCGACCGACCAGCAGAACGCCCTGCGCGCCAGCGAGGGCGACCAGGCCCGCAGCGAGGCGCAGTGGATCAACGCCCAGGCCAACGCCCGCCGCCAGCAGGAGCTGTTCGACCGCGGGGTCGGCGCCAAGGCCGTACTGGAGCAGGCGCAGACCGAACTGAGCAGCGCCCGCAGCAGCCGCGACCAGGCCGCCGCCGCCGCGCGCCAGGCCCGCGACCGGCTCGGTTACGGCACCCTCGGCAGCGACTTCGATGCCGTGGTCACCGCTTGGCACGTCGAAGCCGGGCAGGTGGTCGGCGCCGGCCAGGACGTGGTGACCCTGGCCCGTCCCGAGGTCAAGGAGGCGGTGTTCGACCTGCCGGTGGAGCTGGCCGACGCCCTGGACGCTGAAGTGCAGTTCACCGTGGCCTCGCAACTCGAGCCGAAGGTCGCCAGCCGTGGGCGCCTGCGCGAGCTGGAGCCGCGTGCCGACGCCGGCACCCGTACCCGCCGCGCGCGCCTGTCCCTGGAGCAGACACCGCCAGGGCTGCGCCTGGGCACCGCGGTCAGCGTCAGCCTGATGCGGCCGGTGCAGCCGCGCAGCGTGCTGCCGGCCAGCGCCGTACAGGAGGTCGACGGCCAGCCGCGGGTCTGGGTCATCGACAGCGCTGCGCAGACCGTCAGCCCGCGGCCGGTCCGGGTGCTCGGGCGCGAGGGCGAACGGGTCAGCGTCGAGGGCGAACTCGCCCCGGGCGACAAGGTGGTCAGCGCCGGCCTCAGCGAGCTGCACGAAGGTCAACGGATACGCATCGACGAGGGCGTGGCACCATGAACCAGCAGGCGCCGCGCAAGGACGGCTTCAACCTTTCCGACTGGGCGCTGCGCCACCAGTCGTTCGTCTGGTACCTGATGTTCGTCGCCCTGCTCATGGGCGTCATTTCCTACCTGAACCTGGGCCGCGAGGAAGACCCGGCGTTCACCATCAAGACCATGGTGATCCAGACCCGCTGGCCCGGCGCCACGGTGGACGAGACCCTGAGCCAGGTCACCGACCGCATCGAGAAGAAGCTCGAGGAACTCGACTCGCTTGACTACGTGAAGAGCTACACCCGCCCCGGCGAATCGACCATCATGGTGTTCCTGCGCGACACCACCAAGGCCGGCGACATTCCCGAGATCTGGTACCAGGTGCGCAAGAAGGTCGACGACATCCGTGGCGAGTTCCCCCAGGGCTTGCAGGGTCCTTCGTTCAACGACGAATTCGGCGACGTGTTCGGCTCCATCTACGCCTTCACCGGCGAGGGCCTGAGCATGCGGGCGCTGCGCGACTACGTCGAGCAGGTGCGCGCCGAGATCCGCAGCGTGCCCGATCTGGGCAAGGTGCAGATGGTCGGCCAGCAGAACGAGGTGTTCTTCCTCGATTTCTCCACCCGCAAGCTGGCGGCCCTGGGTATCGACCAGGCCCAAGTGATGCAGAGCCTGCAGGCGCAGAACGCGGTGACCCCCTCCGGGGTGATCGAGGCCGGGCCGGAGCGCATTTCCGTGCGCACCAGCGGCCAGTTCGCCTCCGAAGCCGACCTGCGCAACGTCAACCTGCGCCTCGACGAGCGCTTCTACCGCCTGGCCGATATCGCCGAGATCAGCCGGGGCTACGCCGATCCGCCGCAGGCGCTGTTCCGCTACAACGGTACGCCCGCCATCGGCCTGGCCATCGCCATGCGCGACGGCGGCAACATCCAGTCCTTCGGCAAGGCCTTGCACGCGAGGATGGACGCGCTGGCCGCCGACCTGCCGGTGGGGGTCGGCGTGCACGTGGTCTCCGACCAGGCCGAGGTGGTCGAGGAAGCCGTCAGCGGTTTCACCCGCGCGCTGTTCGAGGCGGTGCTGATCGTCATGCTGGTCAGCTTCGTCAGCCTCGGTATCCGCGCCGGCCTGGTGGTGGCCTGCTCGATCCCCCTGGTGCTGGCCATGGTCTTCATGTTCATGGAGTACAGCGGCATCACCATGCAGCGCATCTCCCTGGGCGCGCTGATCATCGCCCTCGGCCTGCTGGTGGATGATGCCATGATCACCGTCGAGATCATGGTCACGCGCCTGGAAAAAGGCGACTCGCTGCACGACGCCGGCACCTTCGCCTATACCTCCACGGCCTTCCCCATGCTCACCGGCACCCTGGTGACGGTGGCCGGCTTCGTGCCCATCGGCCTCAACGCCAGTTCGGCCGGCGAGTACACCTTCACCCTGTTCGCCGTGATCGCGGTGGCCTTGTCGCTGTCCTGGGTGGTGGCCGTGGTGTTCGCCCCGGTGATCGCCGTGCACATCCTGCCCAAGCGCCTGAAGAGCAAGGATAAAGGCCCGGGGCGCATCGCCCGGGCTTTCGACCAGGGTCTGCTGTTGGCCATGCGCCACCGCTGGTGGACCATCGGCCTGACCGTGGCGCTGTTCCTCGCCTCCCTGGCGGGCATGACCCAGGTGCAGAGCCAGTTCTTCCCGGCGTCGGATCGCCCGGAGATCCTGGTCGACCTCAACCTGCCGCAGAACGCCTCGATCAACGAGACCCGCGCCGCGGTCGACCGCCTCGAGGCCAGCCTCGTGGACGACCCCGACATCGCCCGCTGGAGCACCTACATCGGCCAGGGCGCGCTGCGTTTCTACCTGCCGCTGGATCAGCAGTTGCAGAACCCCTTCTATGCGCAGCTGGTGATCGTCAGCCAGGACATCGACGCCCGCGACCGGCTGATCGGCAAACTGAGGCAACGCTTGCGCGAGGAGTTCGTCGGCATCAGTGGCTTCGTCCAGCCGCTGGAGATGGGCCCGCCGGTGGGGCGGCCGATCCAGTACCGCATCAGCGGCAAGGATGTCGACCAGGTGCGCAAGCATGCCCTGGAGCTGGCCACCCTGCTGGACGGCAACCCGGACATCGGTGAGATGGTCTACGACTGGAACGAGCCGGGCAAGGTGCTGCGCATCGACATCGCCCAGGACAAGGCACGCCAGTTGGGGCTGTCCTCCGAGGATGTGGCCAATGTGCTGAACAGCATCGTCAGCGGCGTGAGCGTGACCCAGGTGAAGGACGACATCTACCTGATCGACGTCATCGGCCGCGCCGAGGACAGTGAGCGCAGCTCGCCGGAAACCCTGGAGAACCTGCAGATCGTCAATCCCAGCGGCACCTCCATCCCGCTGCGCGCCTTCGCCAGCGTCGGCTACGAGCTGGAGCAGCCGCTGGTCTGGCGCCGCGACCGCAAGCCGACCATCACCCTCAAGGCGTCGGTGGTCGGCGACATCCAGCCCACCGACCTGGTCGCCAACCTGGCACCGGACATCCGCACCTTCGCCGACGCGCTGCCGCCGGGCTACAGCGTCGCCACCGGCGGCACCGTGGAAGAGAGCGGCAAGGCCCAGGGCCCGATCGCCAGCGTGCTGCCGCTGATGCTGTTCCTCATGGCCACCTTCCTGATGATCCAGCTGCACAGCGTGGCCAAGACCTTCCTGGTGTTCAGCGTGGCGCCGCTGGGGCTGATCGGCGTGGTGCTGGCCCTGGTGCCCACCGGCACGCCCATGGGCTTCGTCGCCATCCTCGGCGTGCTGGCGCTGATCGGCATCATCATCCGCAACTCGGTGATCCTGGTGACCCAGATCGACGCCTTCGAACGGGCCGGCGACTCACCCTGGAAGGCGGTGATCGAGGCCACCCAGCACCGCCGCCGGCCGATCCTGCTGACCGCCGCCGCGGCCAGCCTGGGCATGATCCCCATCGCCCGCGAAGTGTTCTGGGGGCCGATGGCCTACGCCATGATCGGCGGCATCTTCAGCGCCACCCTGCTGACCCTGCTGTTCCTCCCGGCGCTGTACGTGGCCTGCTACCGCATCCAGGAGCCGGCGCGCGAAGATGGCTGAGCGGCACTGGGGTAGACTGCCGTGGCCCAGCCCATTCGCACGGAGCCGCCCATGCCCCTGAAACTGCCCGATCGCGTCGCCGAGATCAGCCTGGACAGCGTCTGTACGCCGGGAAGCATGCCGGGCTTCGTGCCCTTCGCCGAGCACGCCCTGGGCAACGGCGACAGCTACGGCCTGTACTGGCCGGTGGGCCAGGAGGGATGCGCGCCGCTGGTGGCCGAGACCTACCACGACGAAGGGCGCCTGGTGCCCAATGCCGATCAGATAAGGTTTTTGTAGGAGCAGAAGAGCGGCAAACCGCCGCCCGTGTAGGAGCGTCGACCTCGGCGCGATGCGAGGTCGCCATCCAGTGGAATCCGAGGCGTGGGCACCATTCGCCGCGGGGTCGCGGCTCCTACAGGACCAGGGCAAGCTGCCGTTTTGTGGGCCAAACGCTTAACTGACAGGCATTAGCCTGGTGCCGGCCTTCTCCAGCCTGGACACCTTTCTCGCCGCCTCGCAGGGCCTGGAGGATGACGATGGCTACCTGGAGCATCCCGACTTCAGCCAAGACCCCGACGCGCCGCAGGCCGCCTACGAAAAAGCGCGCCTGCTGGTCGGTCGGCAGGCAGTGGACGAGGCCATCGTGCTGCTCGAACGCATCCTGCAACGACTACCGGAATACGCCGACGCGTCGTCCCTCCTGGTCAGCCAGGCGGACGGCCCGGCGGAGCTGGCCGACGACCCCCTGTGGCAACGGCGCGCGGGGTTTCGCGCCATCCCCTGCGGCGGCAGCAAGCACAACGACCTGTACCCGCTGATCGACGAAGCGATCGCGGCCTATATCGAACGTGGCGACACCGTCAGCGCCCTGCTGTTGCTGCAGAGCCAGGCCCAGTACATGGGTGGCGAGACCCTGTCGCTGCAGCAGCGCTACGGCTTCGAGCGCAACGCCCAATGGGCGCGCCAGATGGCCCTGAGCGGCGAACTGGCGCACGGGCCGAGACAGCTTTGAGGCCAGCGATCCTGCGGGCCGGCGCCGGCGGGCATGTCGCGGGTTCTGCCCGTCAACCTGCCTGCTCCACGTGTGACCAGGGGTCCGCTTCGAACGGCGCGAGCAGATCCGCCGAGGCACGGTAGGTGATCAGCGTCCAGGGCGTGTTGAGCGGCGTCCAGTACTGCTGGCGGTCGCGGCCGAGCTTGCTGGCGTCCGCCAGGATGAACACCGCGGCGGCCTGCTGGATCATCCGCTCCTTGAGGTAGGACTGCCCGGCGCTGGCCTCGCACAGGCCGCGACCGGCGACGACGCCGTCGGCGCTGACGAAGACCTTGTCCGCAGTGAGGCGCTCCAATACGGCCATGGCGGCCGGCCCGAAGGTGGCCATGCTGCTGCTGCGCAGATCGCCACCCAGCAGGGTGACACGCCCCTCGGGCAGTTCGCCGAGCGCAGTGGCCGCCAGCAGGTTGTTGGTGATGACATGCAGCCCGCGCCGCTGGCCCAGCAGCTTGGCCAGCGCCGCCGTGGAGGTCCCGCCGTCGAGCAGTATGGTGTCATGGTCCTCGATGTGGGCCAGCGCGGCGCGGGCGATGCGGGCCTTGTCCGAGCTGAAGTGGCCACTGCGTTCCTGCAGCGAGGCTTCGGGTTCCCGGGTGCCGATATGGGCGGCGCCACCGTAGATCCGCATGATCAACCCCTGCTCGGCGAGGGCGGTGAGATCGCGTCGCACCGTGGCCTCGGACACACCGAGGTGGCCACAGAGCGTCTCGACATTGGTATTGCCGCTGTGGATCAGATCGAGGATCAGTTGGCGACGCTTGGCGACTTTCATGACCTGCCCCATCGGGATGAAACGCCCACTTTAGCGCAATTCCTCGCGTCGAGTCGGGGCCCGGCCGTGCCTGCCTGGCGGTGATGATCCGCCCGAGTAACGGCGCCCGATGCCCGGGACGGATGCGACCGGCGACAGCCATGGCTCAGCCTATGCTCCAGCCGAAAACGTTGGCGGTCGAGTAGATCCCCAGCGCGACGATGGCGACGCTGCTCAAGAGCAACGCCACGCTGAAGAAGCGATTGCGCTTGAAACGCTCGGGTACTTCGGTGGCTCGCAATCGCCAGACGGCGATGACCACGGCGAGCAGGAAGATACCACTGGCCACGCCGCCTATCTGTACCATCAGCACGGGCGATTGGATCACCAGAAACCCCATGGCCCATATGATCGGAAACACCACGGTCATGATGCGTATCGCCCGCTGGCGCGCGGCCAGGTCCTGCCAGTCGATCACGCCCAGCAGACCGAGCGTATTGGCCCAGAGCCGCGGTACGCTGGCCGTGGAGGCGATCAGCGTCGACCCCAGCACGGTGATCGCGCCGACCAGGAACAGCCAGTGCGCCCAGGGGCCCATGGTGTCGGTATAGATGCGACTGAGCGTGGTGATCATCTGGTTGCCCTGGGGCACCAATCCCTGCGGATGCAGGACCGCGGCGCCGATCACGTAGAACGCCATGGTGCACAGCGTACAGATGACCCAGGAGATCAGGACGTCGGTGCGCATCACCTTGATCCAGCCTTCGGCGCGTCTGGCGCGGGCTTCGCTGCCATTGTTCGGCCCGGTCCAGCGCGCGTAGCCCTTTTCGATGCACCAATAGGTGTAGGTGGTCATTTCATCGGCGCCGACCCCGGTGATGCCGAACATCGCCACCGCGAACCCCAGGGTTCCCGCGGGAATGGCGAAACTCAGCCCATCGAGCAGCGTCGAGCCGGTATAGGCGAAGGGAGTGAAGGGCAGCCCCAGGGCGAGCCCCACGGTGATCAGCGTGAATATCACCACCGAGACGAAAGCGGCGCGCTCGAGCATGCCATAGCGGTTGGTGTAGAGAAGCGCGACCACCCCGGCGATGAGCATGACCGTCCAGAACACCAGGGATGGCGTGCCCAGCGGTTCACCGACGACCGGGTAGAGGATACTGAACGCCGCCACCGTGCCGCCGATGATGCCGCCTCGTTGCAGAACCTTGGCGAAATCCATCAGGATCCATAGCGCGTTGATCCAGCCGATGCCGAAGAACTTCGGCCCTATCTGGCTGTATCCCTGTAGCGCAGGCTTGCCATTGAGGATCGACCACTGGGCGAGTTCGAGCTGTACCCAGACCTTGAGCGCGGTGCTGATGATGACCAGCCAGAGCAGCACGAACCCCGCCTTGGCGCCAAGCGCCGTGGTCGTGATCAGTTCGCCCGAACCGATCACCGCGGCCGAAATGATGATACCCGGACCGAGATAGCTCAGCCGCCCGGCCCAGGTGGTCGGGGGTTCGAGCACGTCGTCTTCATGCAGTGCGTAGGGGTCCTTCAGTAGCGGCGGTTGTCCGGCCAGGACGGCCTCTTCTCGAGCGTCTTTTCTTGTTATCGTCGACATGGTGGCTGCCTTTTTCGTTGTGCAAGGTGCGTGGACGGAAGTCGTCGGCTTACGTTGCGTTGACGACATTGAGCGGGGTCTCGCCCCGGGCGACACGGATGACGTTGTCGACACAGGCGAGGCTCAGGGCAGTCAGGGCCTCCTCCGTGTATCCCGCGATGTGCGAGGTGGCGATCACCGAATCGAGGCCGAGCAGCGCGCTCCCATAGGGCGGCTCCTGCTCGAAGGCATCGAGCGCGGCGCCGGCGATCCTGCCGTCGCGCAGTGCCGCATGCAGCGCGTCTTCGTCGACGACGCCGCCTCGCGCGGCGTTGATCAGCATGGCGCCGGGCTTCATCCGGGCCAGCGCGGCGGCATCGATCAGATGCCGGGTAGCGGCATCCAGGCCCACGTGCAGGCTGATGAAATCGCTACGGGCGCAGAGCTCGTCCAGCGAGCACAGCTCGACGCCGAGCTGAGCCTCCAGGCCGGGCGTGGGATAGGGTTCATGGGCCAGTACCTGCATATCGAAGCCGCACGCCCTGCGCGCCACTTCCCGGCCGATGTTACCGAGCCCGACGATGCCCAGGGTCTTGCCATGCACGCCGACGCCGAACAGCCGTGGCCACTCGCCAAGGCGGGTGAGCCGATCCGCCTGGGGAATGCGCCGGGCCAGCGCCAGCAGCAGCGCGAAAGTGAAATCCGCCACGGCGTGCCGGTTGGCGCCGGGCACGTTGCAGACCCACACGCCGCGTTCGCGGGCGGCGTCGAGGTCGATGTTGTCCACACCGACGCCATGCTTGCAGACGAGGCGAAGGTTCGGCAGCGCATCCAGCACACGGGCGCTGATGGGGGTGAACGCCACGATGGCGGCCTGCGCGTCCCTGGCCTGTTCGATGAAGGCCTCTTGCGTGAGGTCGGCGGCAAGTCTGAGGCAGTCGATGCCGTGCTCGGCCAGTAACGCCAGTGGCGCCTGGGAATACTGGGCGAAAGAAGGCGATGTGCTGACAACGCGCATGGCTGGATCTCCGTATTGTTCTTGTGGGAGCGGTCGGTCTGGGCGCAGGGTTTTCAGGGGCTGCGGTTGCTCCGTTTGCGCGTGGCCAGCTCGACCGCCTGGCGCAACGCTTCGATGAGGCTGCGTTCGTCGGCGATGCCCTGGCCGGCGATGTCGAAGGCGGTGCCGTGATCCACCGAGGTGCGGATCACCGGCAGGCCGATGGTGATGTTCACCCCGGCTTCCAGGCCCATGACCTTCACCGGGCCATGGCCCTGGTCGTGGTACATCGCGACCACCGCGTCGAAGTCGCCGCGGCCGGCGCGGAAGAACAGCGTGTCCGCCGGCAGCGGGCCTTCCACGCGCCAGCCGCGGGCGCGCAGTTCCTCGATGGCCGGCTGGATCTTGCTGGCCTCCTCGCCGTAGCCGAACAGGCCGTTCTCGCCGGCGTGCGGGTTGATGCCGCAGACCGCGATCAGCGGGTCGTCGATGCCGGCGCGCAGCAGCGTCTCGTGGGCGCGTTCGATGGTGCGGCGGACCAGGCCCGGCTCGATCCGGGCGATGGCGTCGAGGATGCCGATGTGGGTGGTGACGTGGATGACGCGCAGGATGGGCGTCATCAGCATCATCGAGACCTCCTCGACACCGGTCAGGTGCGCCAGCATCTCGGTGTGGCCGGGAAACAGGTGGCCGCCGGCATGCAGCGCTTCCTTGTTCAGCGGCGCGGTGCAGATGGCGTCCAGCAGGCCGTCGCGGGTCAGTTCCACGGTACGCTCGATGTAGCGGAAGGCGGCGTCGCCGGCGATCGGCGACAGCCGGCCGTAGGGCAGGTCCTGCGGGATCAGACCAAGGTCGATGCAGTCGACGACGCCCGGCTGGAAGCGCGCCTGCTCCGGGTGCTCGATGGCGTTCACCTGCAGCGTGCCGCCGACGATGCGGTTGGCGTCCGCCAGGCGCCGGGCGTCGCCGATGACCAGCGGACGGCAGAGCGCGTAGACGGAGGCGTGGCCCAGGGATTTCATGATGATCTCGGGGCCGATGCCGGCGGCATCGCCCATGGTGATCCCGATGACGGGGCGCTCAGACATGCTGGGGTTCCTCTAGCGTAAACGGCGTGTCGGTGCGGGTTGCGGCGTCGGCCTGCAGGGCGCTCCAGGCACGCTGCAGGGTGTCGGGCTGGCCGAAGCCGCCGGCCTTGGTGACGACGCCGAGACGCCGCCCCTGGTAGGCGGCGGACGACAGCACGACACCCGGCAGCAGTTCGCCATGGACACGCAGAGCGTCGATGCCGGCAGCGCTCAGCACGGCGCGGGCGGTTTCCCCGCCCGTGGCGATCAGCGAACCGGCTTCGCCCAACGCGCCCTGCAGCAGCCGTGCGAGGGACGCCGAGAGCAGGGTGGCCTGGGCCGGGTCGCGATGTTCCTGGGCCAGGCTGACGAGCAGGTCGGCTCCACTGGCGAGCCGCGCGCGCAGGCGCTCGGCCAGCGCCTCGCGGTCGGCCTGGCGGCCGGCGGCCAGCAACAGCCGGGGATCGAGGCGTTCGTGCGCCTGGCCGCTTCGCGACAGCAGGTATTCGGCCTGCCCCTGGGAATGCCGGGACATGCTGCCGACCACCGTCAGGATCGGGCCCTGCGGATTGGCCTCCAGCGCCCGCTCCGCCGGGTAGCCGAGCGCCGCGGGCAGGTGCTGGGCCAGGCCCGCCGAGCCGACCCAGTAGAGCCGCTCACGCAGGGGCGCGGATGCCTGGGCCAGGGCCTGCAGGTCGGCATCCGTCTCGGCGTCGCCGATGACGGCGTGCACACCATCCAGCAGGTGCTGGCGTAGCCGCTCCTCCAGGGTGCCGCTGGCGCGGACCTGCTCCAGGTCGAGGTGGGCGCAGCGCAGGCCCTGCGCCTCCAGCAGGGTCACGAGGTGGGCGCTGCCAGTGAGGTGTTCGTTGCTCCAGACATCGGAGCGGTCCACCGGCACGCCGTCGACGTACTGGACGGCGCCCCGCGTGGTGCGGCCCATGGCGGGGAACGCCGGCGCCACCAGCGCCATGCCCCGTCCACCGAGCGCGGCGACTTCGGCGGCGACATTGCCACGCAGGGTGGAGTCGATCTTCTTGTACAGGGCCAGCCCGGCGCATGCGCCCGACTCGACGATGGCCCGGTTCGCCCGCGCCGCCTCGCGGGGCGTCAGGCGGCGGGTGTCGAGATCCAGGGCCGTGACCTCGGACAGCCGTGCCGCCGAGCCATCCAGCAGCACGCGGGTGCTCAGCCGGCGGGCGAATCCGGCCGCGCAGTCGGCGGCGCCGGAGAGGTCGTCGGCGACGATCAGCAGGCCAGCGCTCATGGCAGCAGTCGCCGGTAGAGGGCCTGTATGTCGTCCAGGCTCAGGGCCTTGGGGTTGTTGACCATCAGCCGCGTGACCTTGGAGGCGGCGACGGCCATGTCCGCCAGGTGTTCTTCGGCCACCCCGAAATCGCGCAGGTTCTGCGGGATCTCGAGGGTGGCCGTCCAGGCGCCGATCTGCTCGATGAGCGCGCGGGCGGCGCTTTCGTCGCTGTCTCCGTCACGGGCGATGCCGCACACGCAGGCGGCGCGCTTGAGGCGCGCGGCGCAGCTGTCCATGTTGAAGGCCATCACGTGGGGCAGCAGCATGGCGTTGGCGACACCGTGGGTGACGTGGAACTTGCCGCCCAGCGGATAGGCCAGCGCGTGCACCGCGGCGGTACCGGCGGCGGTGAGGGCGAGGCCACCGTACATCGAGCCCAGCAGCATGTCGCCACGGGCGCGCACCGAGTCGGGCTGGCGGTAGGCTTCGACGATGCTGCCGGCGATCAGGCGCATGGACTCCAGGGCGAAGGTGTCGCTGAGCGGGTTCGCCTTGGTGGAAATGAAGGATTCCAGCGCATGGGTGAACGCATCCATGCCGGTGGCGGCGGTGATGGGTTTGGGCAGGCCGAGGGTCAGGATCGGGTCGAGGATCACCAGGGCCGGGAGCAGGTGACGGCTGACGACACCGACCTTGAGCTCCTCGTCCGGGAGGGTGACGATGGCGTTGGGCGTCACCTCCGAGCCGGTGCCCGAGGTGGTCGGCACCAGCACCGTCGGCTTGCCGGGGCGGCCGACCCGGTCGATGCCGAGCATGTCCCTGAGCGGGGTGTCGTTGGTCAGCATGACCGAGAACAGCTTGGCGGCGTCCAGCACGCTGCCGCCGCCGATGGCGATCAGCGCGTCCGGCGCATGGGGCGCGATCTGGCGGCGGAACACGCCTTCGATATTATCCAGCGTCGGTTCGATCTCGACCTCGTCGACCACCGTCACCGCGATGCCGCGCTGCTGCAACGCCCCGACGACCCGCGTCGTCACAGCGAGGCGGTGCATGGCGTTCTGGGTCACCAGCACCACCCGCTGCAGCGACGTGTCGAGCAGGCCGAGGCGGTCGCCCAGGGTGTTCAGACTCTGCGCGCCGTGGACGATGTGCTTGACGGTCTGGAAGTGGTAGAGGGACATGGCGTTCTCCGGCAATCAGCGACGGTAGACGGACAGCAGCCCTTCGAGCCGCTGCAGCGTGGCCTCGTCGAGCGCCGCGGTCGGCGCGCGACAGGGCCCCACCGGGACGTTGAGCAGATCCGTGGCTTTCTTGAGCACGACCGGCATGGTGCCCAGGGCGAAGGCGTCCCGCAGCGGTCGCAGGGCCTCCTGGGCCGCACGGGCGGCGGCATGGTCGCCGGCCTGGAAATGCGTCCAGATGGACATGACCAGGTTCGGCACGGCATTGGCCGTAGCGGCCACGGCACCGTCGCCGCCGGCCAGCAGGTTCCAGTAGATGAGCGAATCGGTGCCGGCGAACACGGCGAAGTCGTCGCTGCGGTAGCGGATCATCTGCACGAGGTTGTCGAAGTTGCCGGCGCTGTCCTTGATGCCCCTGATCTGCGGATGCTGCGACAGCGTGGCGACGGCCTGAATGCCGATGGACATGCCGGTCTTGGCCGGGATGTTGTACATCATGATCGGCAGCGCGGAGGCGTCGGCGACGGTCTCGTAGTGGGTGATCAGTTCGCTCTGGCTGAGCGCATTGAAGAACGGCGTGATGACCGACAGTGCCTGAACGCCGACGTCGGCCATCTTGCCGTTCAGCTCGATCACGTCACGCGTGGCGAAGGCGCCGGTGCCGGCGATCACCGGAACGCGGCCGGCTGCGGCCTCGACCGTGAGGCGCGCGATGCGCACCTTCTCGTCCTCGCGAAGGGCGAAGAACTCGCCGTTGGTACCCAGCACGAACAAGCCGTGAACGCCCGCATCGATCAGGCTCTCGATCAGCCCGCCCAGCGCGGCCTCATCCACTTCCTGACGCGCCGTGAACGGGGTGACGAGTGCGGGGACAATGCCTGTGAAGTTCATCGGATAGCTCCGTTTTGATTTTTATGGTCACCACTTTTGATCGAATCAATCAAAAATGTCGACCTTAATCCGATGAACGGTTACATAAAATGATCGATACGATCATATAAAGAAAGAAATTTGATCATACCGATCATTTCGGCAGGGTGCCGCGAGCGCTCTAGGAAAGGTGTTGCAGGGGCGCCGACAAAACCGCGCAGACATGAGCCGGCAGCGCAGCCTGCGAAGGGTGTCTGCGACAGGCCTGGCCCCTTTCGAGCCGTCTGCAGGAGGATGAGGGTGACGTCCCGCGGGCCGGGTGAACGGCATCAGTGGCCGCGCCAACGGCTGGTCGCGGCGATCCGGGCGTGAGCCGCAGGCCGATGCACAGCAAAGGCCTGCACGGCATGCCGTTACTCGGTCAACGGCCCCGGCACGGTCGCCTCCGGCCGCCGGGCGTAGCGCTGGGCGAGCACTGCGCAGACCATCAGCTGGATCTGGTGGAACAGCATCATCGGCAGGATCATCAGACCGATGCTGCTACCGGCGAACAGTACCTGGGCCATCGGCACGCCGGTGGCCAGGCTCTTCTTCGAGCCGCAGAAGAGAATGGTGATGCGGTCCTCCAGGTCGAAGCCGCACCACCGGCCCAGCAGGCTGGTGGCGATCAGCGCCAGCGCCAGCAACAGACAGCAGGCGAACACCAGCGCCGCCAGCGTCGGCCAGGACACCTGTTGCCACAGCCCGCCGACCACCGCCTCGCTGAAGGCGGTGTAGACCACCAGCAGAATCGAGCTCTGATCGACGTACTTCAGCCAGTTCTTGTTGCGCCCCACCCAGGCGCCGATCCAGCGTCGGGCGATCTGCCCGGCGATGAAGGGCACCAGCAGTTGCAGGGTGATCTTGCCGATGGCGTCCAGGGTCGACCCCCCGTCGCCGTGCACGTCCATCAGCAACGCCACCAGCAAGGGGGTGAGGAAGATGCCGAACAGGCTGGAGGCCGCCGCGCTGCAGATCGCCGCCGGGATATTGCCGCGCGCCAGGGAGGTGAAGGCAATGGCCGACTGCACCGTGGCCGGCAGCGCGCACAGGTAGAGCATGCCCAGGTACAGCTCGGTGCCGATCATGGGCGACAGCAGTGGCTTGAGCGCCAGGCCCAGCAGGGGGAAGAGGATGAAGGTGCAACTGAACACCAGCAGGTGCAGGCGCCAGTGCCCGGCTCCGGCGACGATGGCTTCACGCGACAGCTTGGCGCCATGCAGGAAGAACAGCAAGGCGATGGCCAGGTTGGTGACCCAGCCGAAGACCACGGCGGTATCGCCGCTGACGGGCAGCAGGGTGGCAGTGGCGACGACGGCGACCAGGGTCAGGGTGAAGTTGTCGGGGAGCAGACGGGAGCGGGCCATGGGCAGGATTCCGAACGAACGAAGGCAAGCGCGGTTGCCATGCAAAGGCGCTCACTCTACCCTGAGCCGTCATTGCCGACTAACGCCATAAAGCCAGATCATGTCGCCGAACGGACATCACAGCGTCACCGAACGCAGCGTGCCCCAGCTCGATCGCCTGCCGCGCCCGCTCTACGCGCGCAACGAATCGCTGATCCGCCAGACCGGCACGCCGCGCCACAGCCACCCCTGGGTACAGCTGACCTATGCCATCCAGGGCGTGCTGCACGTGCATACCGCGGCGGGCAGTTTCGTTGCGCCGCCGCAGCGCGCGATCTGGATTCCCGCCGGCCTCGAACACGAGGTGCACAGCTCGCCGCATACCGAGATGCGCAGCCTCTACCTGGACGATGGCAGCGCCGATCCGCAACCCGGCAGTTGCCGGGTGCTGGGTGTCGACGCCCTGACCCGCGAGCTGATCCGCAGCTTCAGCCAACTGCCGGTGGAATATGACGAACAGGGCGCCGAGGGGCGCCTGGCCCAGGTGTTGCTCGACCGCCTGCGCGCCGCCCCCCAGGTGCACCTGTCGCTGCCGCTGCCGAGCGATCCGCGCCTGCGCACCCTGTGCCGCCGCCTGCAGGCGCAGCCGGACGACGACCGCACCCTGGCGGCCTGGGGCGAGCGGCTGGGTACCTCGGAAAAGACCCTGAGCCGCCTGTTCCTGCGCGACACCGGCCTGACCTTCCGCGCCTGGCGCCAGCGCCTGCGCCTGCTCGGCGCCCTCACGCCGCTGGAGCAGGGCCAGCGCGTCACCGACGTGGCCCTGCTCTGCGGCTACGATTCCACCTCGGCCTTCATCGCCGCCTTTCGTCAGCAGTTCGGCGCCACACCGGGGGAGTTCTTTCGCGGCTGAGCGCCATCCATCACCCGCGCTGGCCACGCTATTCGCAGCCGGTGCGGCCCAGCAACCTACCCTGGCGCCACGCGCTCGGACCCTGGGTCGCGTCACAGGCCAACTGACGGTTGAACGGCTTCTCGTAGGGGGCGGGCCGCATTAGCGTAGGAGCCGCGCCCCCGCGGCGAATGGTGACCACACCACGGACTCTGCGGGATGGCCGCCATCGCATCGCGCCGGGGGCGGCGCTCCTACACGGTCGGCGGTTTGCCGCGCTAGCGTAGGAGCCCCGACCCGGAGCGAATGGTGCGCACGGCACCGATATCGGGTGGCGGCCGCCATCGATTCGCGCAGGGGGCGACACGCCTACCAATGGGCACGCCGACTCCGAACGGCATGGCAAGGTCTCGGGGCGAGGCGGTATCTACGTCCGGCATTTCAGGGTTGACGCGACACTAGGATCGGCGTACCTGCAATCCAGCATAGCCATGCTCTCCACTCTCCCTGGTCAGTTGCAAGTGCCCCGCCGCTACCAGCTCACGGGCACGCCAGAACAGGAAGTAATCGCTGGCGAAGAAACCGTCGTTGCGCGCCATCACCTCGGCCATCAGTCGCGCCAGCGGCTGCTCCTCGGCGGAAGCATGATGCAGCAGGGCAGCGTCGATAACCTGGTAGTCCTCGCCGTGGAAGGCATTCGCCTGCCAGCGGCGGATCAGCGCGTTGTCCGCCAGCCCAGCGCGCCATTGCGCGGCCAGGAAGCGGCGCCGCGCGGCATCGACCTCGCGCGGTCGGGCCAATGCCGCCAGTTCCTCGGGGCGATGCATGGCCACCGCCTTGCGCGTCTCGACGCGGCTGTCGCCGCTGCCGCAGGGCACTTCCCATAACGCCAGTGGGCTGCCTTCGAGAGCATGGGCGACCCGCGCCAGCAGCAATTGCTCGCTGGCACTGTCGCCGTGCCACAGGGTCACCGGCCTCTCCTGCCGGGCGAGCCCGGCGATCCAGCGCGCATCGGCGGGCAATTCCGTGGCGAAATCCGGCACCGGCGTCACCCCCTCGGGCCATACCGCGCTCCAGAAAGCCACGCGGGCGCTACAGGGCGGCATGTCCACGTCGCCCAGCGGACCGACCGCCAGATCGTCGCGCAACACGCGCAAGCCAGCCTCGGCGGCCTGCCGGCCGATCACATGGGTCACGGCCGCTACCGCGTTATCACCACATACCAGATGCCACATCGATCCTCCTTGTCGGCCACCATCACGGGGTCAGCCGAACATCCAGTACCGGCTTGTCGCCCTGCTGCCATGTGCCTTTCAGGCTGCCGTCGGCCTGGCGCTCGAGCTCGAAACGCGCTGGCGACTCGCCGCCCTCGCGCAGGGTATGGACAGCCTGCCGGTACTTGCCACCCAGCTCGATGCGTTTCGCGTATTTGTCGTAGAAGTAGCTGGCGGACAGGCTGCCATCGGCGTACAGCCGCTCGATCACCAGGGTGATCGGATAACGCCCCAGCGTACCCCGGTAAACGCCTTGCGCATTCTCGCTCACGGGCAACACGCAATCGCCGCGGCGCTCCAGCAGCAGGCAGCGGCCATAGGGGCTGAGGTCGTCGCCCAGGGACCGATAGCTGAAACGGTTGGGAAACTCGCCCAGGTCGTCCAGGGCGCGCTCGACGTGGGCGGCGCAGGGTTCGGCGATCAGGGTCAGGGCGTCGCCGCTCAGTTGCACGCGATCGTAATCGAGGTCGGCATGGCGCCGCGAATCCAGGCAGCGGAGATACATCTCCCGTTGATCCTCCTGCCACTGCTCGTCTTCGCTCATGTCTTCGGCGTGACCGGCTTGAGCCGGCGGCAATTGTCCGAGGAAGTCCTCCATGCGCTTGGCCCGCTGGGCCTGCGCCTCGCGTTGCACACGCAGCAGCCCGTCGCGGCTGAACAGCTGAGCCAGGGCGATGGGACGGCCGCTGGCCAGGTCGAAGTTGTAGCTGCGTGTGCTCCGGCTGGTGTACGCCGCGGTGTATTCACCCTCGATCGCCACCGACAGATACCCCGGCCCTTGACCGACGACCTGGTAGTCGAGGAGATTCACCCCCCAGATCTCGCCTCGCTTCGGCCAGACCTTCTCGAACGGCGACTGCTCGAAGCGGCCCGGCAACGCCTGCAGCTCGAGCGTGTGCAGGAAGGTGTTGATACGCCCGATGGCGGGGCTGTCCCCGCTCAGCAGCGGGAAACGGTAGGTTTCCCAGTCGCCGCGCCTGGCTTCGAGATCGTCGATACGCACCTCGGCCTGGGCCGATAGCGCAGCGACCAGCAGCGGCAATAGCAGATAACGCATGGAGGCTCCTTGTGCGGACAGATCGCCACGGGCGTCGGGCAGGCCCGGGCACGCCATCCGTGTCGATCAGTCGTCGGCCTTCTTCAGTTTCGGGTTGGGGAAGAACTGCACGGCCTTGACCTTGGGGTCGGCGGCCTTGGGTTTCAGGGCGCTGACGTTGACCCGCGTGGGCAGTTCCCTGGCCACCGAGTTGCCGCGCTCATCCAGGGTGTCGGCATAACCGCAGTGCACGCACTCGCGGTGCGGCACGCCGTCGACGTTCCACATCTTGATGCTGTCCATCTCGCTGCACGCCGGGCACACGGCGCCGGCGATGAAGCGCTTGGGCGTGACCTCGCTCATGCCGCCTCCGCGCTCAGGCCCAGATGGCGCAGCAGGGCATCGATGCTCGGCTCGCGGCCGCGGAAGTCGACGAACAGCACCATCGGCGCCTGGGAGCCGCCACGGGCCAGGATCGCCTCGCGGAAGGCGCGGCCGGTCTGCGGGTTGAGCACGCCCTCTTCCTCGAACTTCGAGAAGGCGTCGGCGGACAGCACTTCGGCCCACTTGTAACTGTAGTAACCGGCCGCGTACCCACCGGCGAAGATGTGCGCGAAGCTGTTGGGGAAACGGTTGTAGGCCGGCGGACGCATCACCGAGACCTCGTCGCGGATGCCCTCGAGCACCTCCAGCACGCTGCGGCCGTCGCCATGGCTGGCGTGCAGTTCGAAGTCGAACAGCGAGAACTCCAGCTGGCGCACCATCATCAGCCCGGACTGGAAGTTCTTCGCCGCCAGCATCTTGTCGAGCAGATCCTGGGGCAGCGGCTCGCCGGTCTCGTAGTGGCCGGAGATCAGCGCCAGGCCCTCGGGCTCCCAGCACCAGTTTTCCATGAACTGGCTGGGCAACTCGACGGCATCCCAGGCCACGCCGTTGATGCCGGACACGCCGACGTGCTCGACCCGGGTCAGCAGGTGATGCAGGCCGTGGCCGAATTCGTGGAACAGCGTGGTGACTTCATCGTGGGTCAGCAGCGCCGGCTTGCCGGCCGAAGCCGGGGTGAAATTGCACACCAGGTTGGCCACCGGGCTGACCAGCTCGCCACCGGCGGCGCGGCGCTTGTCGCGGGCACCATCCATCCAGGCGCCACCACGCTTGTTGGCGCGGGCGTAGAGGTCGAAGAAGAAGCGCCCGACGTGCTGGCCGTTCTCCTCGATCTCGAACAGGCGCACGTCCGGGTGCCAGCTGTCGAAGCCGGACAGTTCCTTGATCTGGATGCCGTAGAGCTTCTCGACGATGGCGAACAGGCCACTGAGCACCTTGTCGATGGGGAAGTAGGCGCGCAGGGTTTCCTGGGAGATGCTGTAGCGCTGCTCGCGCAGCTTTTCGCTGTAGTAGCCCACGTCCCAGCTCTGCAGGTCGCCGCAGCCTTGCTCGGCGGCGAAGGCCTTGAGCTCGGCCAGATCCTGTTCGGCGAACGGCTTGCTGCGCACCGCCAGGTCGCGCAGGAAGCTCAGCACCTGCTCGGTGGACTCGGCCATCTTGCTGGCCAGGCTCAGCTCGGAATAGTTGGCGAAACCGAGCAGGCGCGCCAGCTCCTGGCGCAGGTCGAGAATCTCGGCCATCACCGGGCCGTTGTCGTTCTGCCCGGCGTTCGGGCCCTGATCCGAGGCGCGGGTGCAATAGGCGGCATACAGCTCTTCGCGCAGGGCGCGGTTGTCGGCGTAGGTCATCACCGCGTAGTAGCTGGGGAACTCCAGGGTGATCAGCCAGCCGTCCAGGCCCTTGGCCTCGGCCGCCTGGCGCATCTGCGCCTTGGCCGAATCGGTGATGCCGACGAGCAGGCTTTCGTCCTCGACCTGCTTGGTCCAGGCCTGGGTGGCGTCCAGCAACTGGTTGGAAAAGCGGCTGCCCAGCTCCGACAGCTTCATCTGGATCTCGCCGTAGCGCTTCTGCTGTGCAGGCGGCAGGTCGATACCGGAGAGGCGGAAATCACGCAGGGCGTGCTCGAGGATGGTCTTCTGCGCCACGTCGAAACCGGCCGCTTCCGGGCTGGCGGCCAGCGCCTCGTAGGCCTGGAACAGCGCGCGGTTCTGGCCCATTTCCGTCCAGTATTCCGACAGTTTCGGCAGGCAGGCCTCGTAGGCGGCACGCAGCTCGGCGTTGTTGCACACCGCATTCAGGTGGCTGACCGGGCTCCAGGCCCGGCCCAGTTTCGAACCCTGCTCGTCGAGCGGGTCGATCAGCGACGCCCAGCGCGGCGCATCGCCCTGGCTGGCCAGCAGCTCGGCAACGACTGCGCGGCTTTCGGCGAGAATGGCGTCCACCGCCGGCTCGACGTGCTCGGGGCGGATCGCCGAATAGGGGGGCAGGTCGAAGGGTTGCAGCAGGGGATTGTTCGCACTCACGTCGGGTACCTGTGGTGGAATGAATAGAAGGGCTTGTTGAGCAGATATGGCGTCATCTTAATTACAATCAACCCTTCGCGCAGCTTGAGAGCCTGCTTAAAGGCTAGCGAGCTAGGGTCCCTGCAAGGCGAAAACAGGCGAGGAAGCGGAGTTTACTGCTGTAAATGAGCATTCCGAGCCTGTTTTTAACGCCGCAGGACCGACGCGCAGCAGACTTTTAGCTGGTTCTGAGAGGTTCTATCGTGGCGATTCGTACTTACCAGGGCATTACTCCGAGCCTGGCAGACCGGGTATTCGTCGACGCCTCGGCGGTGGTCATCGGCGACGTCGAAATCGGCGAAGACAGCTCGGTGTGGCCGCTGACCGTGATCCGCGGCGACATGCACCGCATCCGCATCGGCAGACGCACCAGCGTGCAGGACGGCAGTGTGCTGCACATCACCCACGCCGGGCCGTTCAACCCGGACGGTTTCCCGCTGATCATCGGCGACGAGGTGACCATCGGCCACAAGGTCATGCTGCATGGCTGCACCCTGGGCAGCCGCATCCTGGTGGGCATGGGCAGTACGGTGATGGACGGCGCCGTGGTGCAGGACGAGGTGATCATCGGCGCCGGCAGCCTGGTACCGCCGGGCAAGGTACTGGAGAGCGGCTACCTGTACGTCGGCAGCCCGGTGAAACAGGCCCGGCCGCTGACCGACAAGGAGCGCAACTTCTTCAGCTACACCGCCGGCAACTACGTGAAGCTCAAGGATCAGCACCTGGCCGAGGGCTTCGACCGATGAACTGCCTGCGCCAGGGCCTGGCCGCCTTGCTGCTGGGCGCGGCCAGCCTGCCACTGCTGGCCGACGACGTGCGCTGCCTGCAATCGACGGGCAGCGGCAAGCCGATCCGCCTGAGCCTGGCCCTGCTCAGCGACGAACAGGGCCAGCACCGCACCGGCTACGTGCGCTACGCCGGCCAGCCGGACAGCCTGCCGCTGGTATTCAAGAGCAGCGAGATACTGGACGACGAAGAGGGCGAGAACCAAGGCCGGCCCTGGGAATACCTCAGCACCTGGCTGGAAATCCTGCCCGCCGAGGAGCGCATCGGCGGACGCTACAGCTTTCACCACCAGGGGGCCGTACTCTTCGATTTCCAGTACCTCAACCTGCGCAGCGGCAAGACCTACCATTTCGCGGAAGACCGCGATGCCCTCGACGAACTGAATACCTGCGTCTGGCCCTAGAGGAATGAAGCGAAACATGATCACCATCCGCCCCATCACCGCCGTCGACTTCGAGCAGGTCTGGCCGATCATCCGTGACATCGTCCAGGCCCAGGAAACCTATGCCTACGATCCGGCCATGGATCGCGATACCGCCTGGAAACTCTGGGTCGAACTGCCCCGCGCCACCTTCGTCGCCGAGCAGGACGGGCAGATCCTCGGCACCTACTACATCAAGGCCAATGCCGCCGGCCCCGGCGACCATGTATGCAACTGCGGCTACATGACCGCTCCCGCCGCCCGCGGCAAGGGCGTGGCCAGCGCCCTGTGCGCGCACTCGTTGCAGGTCGGGCGCGAGCTGGGCTTCCTGGCCATGCAGTTCAACTCCGTGGTGGCCACCAACCGGGTCGCCGTGGCGCTGTGGCAGAAACACGGCTTCGCCATCGTCGGCACCCTGCCCAAGGCCTACCGCCACCGCACCCTGGGTCTGGTGGACTGCCATGTGATGTACCGCCAGTTGCACGATTGAAAGCTTCGAGCGGCAAGCTTCAAGCGACAAGCCAGAAGCAAAAGCCTGGACGTTACGCCTGAACCGCTTTTAACTTGCAGCCCTACGCACGCCCGGCGGCCAGACGCGCCAGGGCAAAGGCCGACAGATCCACCGCGCCCGGCTCGTTGCAGTGATGCATGGCCAGCGCCTCGCCGATTCCGGCCGAATGCTTGAAGCCGTGCCCCGAACAGGCCGACACCACGGTGACCCCGGCCAGCTCGGGATGGGCATCGATGATGAAATCGAAATCCGGGGTGAGGGTGTAGGTGCACACCTTCGACTTCAGCAGCCGTTTCGACACGCCCAACAGGCGGCCGGCCACATGCGCGTCATACAAGGCGTCGATATCGGCCTGGCTGACGCTGCGGTCGACGTCGTCGGGGTCGCTGCTGTCCAGGTACTGTTCGGTAGCGATCTTGATGGCGTTTTCCCCCGGCAATGGCGGAAAGCCGTAGCAGCTGTCGGTATCGGCGGCGCCATGCAGGAGGATGTACACGGGCGCGCCGGGGGCGAAGCGCTCGGGCTCGTCCAGCTCGAACCAGAGCAGTTGCTGGCGGCAGACCCTGAGCAGCCGCTCGAAGGGCTCGCCCAGCAGGCGCCCCGTCCACATGCCGGCGCTGACGATCACCCGGTCGGCGCTCAGGCTGCCCGCGGCGGTGCGCACGCGCACGCCCTGACCGAGAGACTCGATGCCGGTGACCGGCGTATCCGGGTGGAGTGTCGCGCCCAGTTGCCGGGCCAGTTGCAGCTGCACCTGGATACAGCGCTCCGGTCGCACGTAACCCGCACCGGGTTCGTAATAACCGACGGCCTGTTCGCCAAAGCCGCCGAACTGGGGAAAGCGCTGGCGGATCTGCGCGGCGTCGAGCAGGCGGTGTTCGATACCGAAGCGCTTGGCCAGGGCTGCGGTTTCGCCGGCGAAATCCGCCGTGCCATGCCCGCGCGTCGGCGTCTGGCTGCTGCTCAGCATGAGCATGCCGCAGGCCTCGAACAACGACACGCCGCTCTGCGCCTCCAGCTCCCGCCAGATACGCTGGGCATTCAGCGCCAGCGGCACATAGGCCGCGCCCTCCCCCACGGCCTGGCGGGTGATGCGCGTATCGCCATGGCTGGAGCCCTGGTCGTGGGGCGGCGCATGGCGATCCAGCCCGGCCACCCGCACGCCACGCCTGGCCAACTGGTACAGCGTGGCCGCGCCCATGGCGCCCATACCGATGACGATGACGTCGTAGTGCATGCGTATTTCCTTCAGCTAATTCGAGAGTGGGGTCATGGCCTAATGCCAGTCAGTTAAGCGTTTGGCCTGCAAAACGTCGGTTTGCCCTGGCCCCGTAGGAACCGCGACCCCACGGCGATTGGTGGCCGTGACACGTTTTGTGCGATGGCCACCCTCGCATCGCGCCGAGGTCGACGCTCCTACACTGGCGGCGGTTTGCCGATTTTCCGTAGGCGGAGACGGCTCCTACAAGAACCTTATTTGATCAGCATTAGGCCATGGCACCGCTTTCCTCACGAAAACCGTCGAGGAAAGCCACCATGCGCGCATGCCGCTCGGCGGCCAGGCGCGCGCCGGTGGCGGTCTGGAAACCGGCGGCCAGGCCCAGCAACTTGCTGTGAAAGTGATCCAGGGCGTAGCGCTGGTCGTCCAGCGGCCGCTGCCGGGCATCGATATCGGCGGGGTCGTACAGCGCACTGCCGATACGCCCGGAGACATGGAAACAGCGCGCCACACCGATCAGGCCGATGGCATCGAGACGGTCGGCATCCTGCAGGATGCGCGCTTCCAGGCTGGTCGGTGCGATGGCGGCGGAAAAGCTGTGCGCCTCGATGGCATGACAGACCGCATCGATGCGTGGCCGCGACCATTGCAGATCGGCGAGCAACTCGGCGGCCCTGGCGGCGGACAACCGCGAAGCACTGGAGCGCCGTGGCGAATCCTTCTCCACGGCGACGCAGTCGTGCAGCAGCACGGCCACCAGCAACAGTTGCAGATCGCCGCCCTCCTCACGCTGCAACCGGCAGGCATTGGCCCACACCCGCTGCAGGTGCGACAGATCATGGGCGCCGTCGTCGAGGGACTGCGCACTGCTGGCCAGCAGGTGGCTGGCCAGTTGCTGGTAAGGGGCGAAGCGATTCACGGACATGCTCGATACGACGGCTCGCTGAAGCGGCACCTTACCCGCAGCGCCCCTGACTGGACAACCGCCCCCGGCTTGCTACACCTTAATCCCGTCGCCAAGGCAACCAGCGCCGGGCGTCAACAGGACAGGCCGATTGAGCGCACATTCCGAACGGCGTCTCAGCAGATAATCGCGAGCTCGGTTACATTCGGCCTACGTCGTCATCGCGCCAGAGGATGGGAAATGGCAATCACACAACAGTCGCGCCTGGCCAAGGTCAACAGTCCATTGGGCGAGAACGCTCTGGTACTGGAGCGGCTGACCGGTGTCGAAGCCCTCGGCCGGATCTTCCAGTACGAATTGAGCCTGGTCTCGGAGAACCCCTCGCTCAAGCTCGACAGCCTGCTCGGCAAGCCCATGGGCCTGGCCGTGCAACTGCCCAACGGCAGCGATCGCTACTTCCATGGCATCGTCGCCCGCTGCAGCCAGACCGCCGGCAGCGGCCAGTTCGCCAGCTACCAGGTCAGCCTCAAGCCCTGGTTGTGGCTGCTCTCGCGCACCTCCGACTGCCGCATCTTCCAGAACAAGACCGTGCCCGAGATCGTCAAGCAGGTGTTTCGCGATCTCGGCTTCTCCGATTTCGAGGACGCCCTCTCGCGCTCGTACCGCGAGTGGGAATACTGCGTGCAGTACCGCGAGACCAGCTTCGACTTCGTCAGCCGGCTGCTCGAGCAGGAAGGCATCTACTACTACTTCCGCCACGAGCAGGAGCGCCACGTACTGGTGCTGTGCGATGCCTACGGCGCCCACCGCACCGTGCCCGGCTACGCCAGCGTGCCCTTCTATCCACGCGACGACCAGATACGCGAGCGCGACCATATCCACGACTGGCACATGGCCCAGGAAATCCAGCCCGGTTCGCTGGAACTCAACGACTACGACTTCCAGCGCCCCAGCGCGCGCCTGGAAGTGCGCTCGAACATTCCGCGCAACCACAGCAACGCCGAGTACCCGCTGTACGACTACCCGGGCGAGTACGTGCAGAGCAAGGATGGCGAGCAGTACGCACGCAACCGCCTCGAGGCGATCCACGCCCAGTACGAGCAGATCCAGCTGCAGGGCAACGCCCGCGGGCTGGGCAGCGGCCACCTGTTCAGCATGACCGGCTATCCGCGCGAGGACCAGAACCGCGAGTACCTGATCGTCGGCGCGCACTACAACGTCACCCAGGAGCGCTACGAAAGCGGAACGGACAGCAGCGCCTTCCAGTTCGACAGCGCCCTGACCTGCATCGACGCCAGCCAGGTGTTCCGCCCTCTGCCGCTGACCGCGCAACCCATCGTCCGAGGCCCGCAGACCGCCATGGTGGTCGGTCCCCAGGGCGAGGAGATCTGGACCGATCAGTACGGCCGGGTCAAGGTGCACTTCTACTGGGATCGCCACGACCAGTCCAACGAGAACAGCTCCTGCTGGATCCGCGTGTCGCAGAACTGGGCCGGCAAGAACTGGGGCTCGATCCAGATTCCGCGCATCGGCCAGGAAGTCATCGTCAGCTTCCTCGAGGGCGATCCCGACCGGCCGATCATCACCGGCCGCGTCTACAACGCCGAACAGACCGTGCCCTACGACCTGCCGGTCAACGCCACCCAGAGCGGCATCAAGAGCCGCTCCAGCAAGGGCGGCACGCCGGCCAACTTCAACGAGATCCGCATGGAGGACAAGAAGGGCGCCGAGCAGTTGTACATCCACGCCGAGCGCAACCAGGACATCGTCGTGGAAAACGACGAATCCCACTCGGTGGGCCACAACCGCAACAAATCCATCGGCCGCAACGAGGTGGCGACCATCGGCGAGGATCGTCTGCGCGCGGTAAAGGCCAACGACAAGACCCTGGTTGGCGGCGGCAGGGTGGACAGCGTGAGCACCCAGTTCGTGATCGAGGCCGGCACGCAGATTCGGCTGGTGTGCGGCAAGAGCGTACTGGAGTTCAACGCCAGCGGAGAAATCAACATTTCCGGTACGGCCTTCAACCTCTATGCCAGCGGCGACGGCAACATCGACACGGGTGGACGCCTGGACCTCAACTCCGGCGGCGCCACCGAAGTGGACACCAAGGGCCAGGGCGACAAGGGCACCATCGATGCCGAGGTGGACGCGATCTTCCCGCCTCCCGCACCGAACTGATCAACACGCCTCGGAGCAGACAGTGGGATTTACCGATAGCGCCCCTCATCGGCCGAGTTTCCACAAGGTTCGTCTTCCTGGTCCTGAGCTTATCCGCTCACCCTTCGAGCAGGTATCGTAGCGCCTTGTGGTACTTCGCGGCCCGCACGAGGTCCTTCTCCTGCAGCGACCTGAGCCTGGTCAGATCCAGGTTGTCCCGTATGTCCTCGACCTTCACCCTTCTCGCCAGATCGTTCGGGCGAATCCGCTCGATGAAACGCTCATAGGGCTCACCGGGACGCTTCGACAGGCAGTCAATCGCCATCACCGCGGCCTCGGATATGCCTAGCAGACGTAATTCATCGAGCGTTACGTCGCCATCCTCGACGACATCGTGAAGAACGCTGACGAGCTGGCCCTCCAGATCATCGAACTTCAGCATCAGGCGCAACGGATGCAGGATGTAGGGCTTGCCCGATTTGTCCACCTGGCCGGCATGCACGCGGCAAGCGAGGGCAATCGCGGCATCAAGGACAGTCATCGACGAACGAAACCTTGCTCGTACTGTTCACGGGTAATTTCGCGGCCGAAACGCAAAGCCTCGTTGTATAGGCGGTTGTCATGAGCAACGGGGTCCGTCAGTTCCTGATCGCCGTAGAATTTCACGTATATCTTCTGCTCGCGATGATCCCAACGGTAAGTGACTTCCTCGAAGTCATAGTCGATATAGATATCGCGAGCGGCGAATGCTTCGCCCTTGTTAATTCCCACCGCCGCTCCTTACCGCGTCATAGTACGCTCGGCTCTGCTCTGCAATAGACTTGGCTTCGACGCTTTTGCTATCGAGCACACGCCATTGCTCATAGTATTTGTGGCCTAGACCACCAGGAACTTCTGCACCGGCAGCCACGGCATTATAAGCATCATCACCACCGAGCAGCACTCTTGCCAGAGCCTCCGGTTCCTTCGCATAGATCATCTCCGGCGAATTGACCTGGATTTCGGCTGGAATACCCGCACGTGTCTGTACCGTAGTGTTCACCCCGCTATATCCCAAAGGATCGCTTGCCCCATCGATGATCTTCACGTTGGCACCACGCCTGCTCAGTTCAGCGGTTACCGCACCAATCTGGTCGGACTCGACGATGATCGTATTGCGCGCCAAATCCTTGATGCGGCTTGCATCGCCATCGTAATGATCCATGACTTTCTGCATGGCCCGCTCCCGGGACTTAATAGGTGCTTTTGCCACTCGCCCACCAAATTGAGCAGCCACTTGGTCCGCTATGGTGTCGATCTCTCTTTTCGCAGCGGGCGCTTTCGAATAGACCCTTTCGAATCCCTTGGGACCTTGTAATTTAGGTTTGGGAACCAGTTTGGGCCCCAACCCCAGCAGCGCCATTCCCGCCACGCCCTGAAGCAGATCCCGGTAGCCCGGCCCCAGCCGGTCGCCGAGCTCGCCCAGCAAGACCATGCCACCTATCGCCAATCCGCCTATCGCCACCGCGCCCAGGAAAGCCGCAGTACCAGCCATGGCTGCGAGAATCAGCGCACCGCCGGCCGCCAGAATACCCAGCGCCGTCAGGCCGTTGTACAGCCAACCTTCAATATCCAGCACGAAAGCGACACGTAGCGTCGGCCCGCCGATAAAGGTGTTCTCGCTACCGGTCTTGATATGCGCGCCGCAGACCATCTTGCTATGCAGGCGCGCCGCCGGCTTGCCGTTGATGAAGACCGTCGCGCTGCCTTCGGCGATCAGCACCGGGAATGGCCAGGGCGGGTGATTGCAGGGAAAACCACTGCAAGTGGTGGATACGTCGACATCCGCGCGCATTGCATTACGGCTATTGATGTAGACGTTGATACTGCCCCGTATCAGGACTCCCGTGGTCGGATCGGGCAAGTTGCAGATGGTACTCAGACCCTTGACGATCTGGAACATCGACAGACCGCCCGCGGCGATGGAGCCAGCCATGATCGCCAACGCCACCCCCCCCGTGGCCACGGTGGCGGCGACGATCGCCGCGCCGATCAGGGCGCCGGCCACGGCACCGGCGACCATGGCCGCCACGCCGAAACCATGGGCGATCTCGTCGCCTAGCCGTGCTGCTGCCTGGACATCCATTGCGCGTCTCTACGATCCTTGAAGGTGCGCGCCACCTTGCGTTAAGGCGCTCACAACGCTAGGCGACGGACGGGAGTGGTTTGAGTGTCTGCATGACCATCTTCCAGGCGGGCTCGTGATGGACGAGATCCTCCGGCGTCGTGGTCAGGGTGGTGATCAATACCGCCGGTTTACGCTCGACGAACACCTGCCGCAACATCAGATCCTGACCTTCGCGCCGCCAAGTGTAGTCGAGCAGGGTAGCCGCATGGCCATGCAGGACGATGTCCCAGCGTTTCACCAGACGGAAGCCCGGCAGTTGCTTTTCGGCGCTCTCCAATTGCCGCGTCACGTAGTCGGCAAAGGGCACGTCGCCCTGGCTGGGATCTCGACTGATGACGAAACTGGCTTCCCTGGCACCGTTGGTGGCGGGCAGCTTGAAGATGTTGATGCTCTGGTCATGCCAGGAATCGGGAATGTCGAGGTCGGCTTCTTGAAGGCGGTATTGAGTCACGGTATTGATCGCTCTCCATCCGATGAGTAAAGCGGTGCGCTGAAAATCTTCGGGCAATGCCGGGCAACAATCAAGGATTGAGAGCGCACTATTGGCCAATCCTTGCCTTCCGTCTCGCTTTTTCGGCATGAAACGCGCTATTCCGACAGAGACGCGCGAGCGGTTTCTCTGACGGCCCGACTTTTACACGTCAGGAGATCGCCCATGCGCCAGAGTCAATCTGAACAAAGGAGCTTTCTGAAGCTGCCAGCCTCGCGGAACTCGATCTGGAATCGAGCGTCTATCCCGACTACGACAGCAGCCCCAACGACGATCCAAATGCCCCCAATTGCGGACAGGGATCCGGATAGCGACCTGACCTGGCCGGACCGCACCAGGTCGAACACTGGTGACAGCCGTTCAGCGAGCAGCAATGCCTGGCTGTGCGGCTGTCTGCTGGTGCGCGCCCAACTGACCAGCGCGCTGTTTCCAACGAACGCGCCGACACGCAGACAGGCACGGTTGCTGGACAGTTGACCATCCAGGAAGATCGACGACACAAGGATAGTGCGAACATGCTCAAACAATCCCCACTGCGCCCCTCGCTATACTCCATTGCCGCATCGCGCTTCGGCCATGTCGCGGCAGTCATACCCACGACAGTCTGCCCAGGGCCGCAGCCTGTATGATCGCTAACCGCAACGCAACCTGCTGGATGCTGGTGTTGCTGGGACTACTGCTACAGGGACAGGCCATGGCATTCACCCAAACGCTGTATCTGTTTTCCGAAGTAGAGGGCACGGTGCTGCTTGATGGACAGCCTGTCGAGGGCGTCGAGGTCGGACAGGAATATCACTGGCACTGGAAAAACGAGCATCGCAAGAGCAGCACAAAAACCGGTGCGAATGGGCGCTTCCACTTCCCAGCAGTCACCGGCAAGTCATTGACTGCCGGCCTGATACCCCATGAGCCAGCCATCGGCCAGCGAATCACCCTGCGCTATCAAGGCAAGGAGCACAAGGGCTGGGTGTTCTCCAAGCACAATTACGACAACCTTGGCGAAGTGAAAGGCAGGGCACTGACATTCAACTGCGAACTTAACGCCGAGCCCGTCGCTCAAGCCGAAACAGAAACGTTCGGCATTTGTTTGTTACAGCACGATGGAAAGGCAGGATGATTAACCACCACACAGGGCTCCACACAACGGCTTACTCGACCACAACGTTAAGGGGTTCGAACGTGTATCGCCGCCTATCACAACTCGCATTAATACTAGTAACACTATGCATACAGGGAAACGCAATGGCCTTCTCGAAAACCTATTATTTGTTCTCCGAAGTAAAGGGCACTGTCTTTCTGAATGGCAAGCCTGTGCAGGGTGCCGAGGTAGAACAGGAATATAACTGGCATTGGAAAAAAGAGAAAAAATCCTCAACGACCACGACCGATGAACAGGGCCGGTTCAGCTTTCCTACCATTACGGGAAAGTCAATCAGCGCAGGCTTGCTGCCACACGAGCCTGTCATTGTCCAATATCTACGGATACGGCATGAAGGCAAAGAGTACCAAGGTTGGTTTCATGCCAAGCATAACTATGAAGATCTTGGCGAGCTGAAAGGTCGCCCGATCCGCCTAAAATGCGAACTGACAGACGAGCCCGGCCCACACCCGGATATCGAAAGCTATGGTATTTGCACCGCAGCTGAGTAATTAGAAAAGGGAATCTGGATGAACCCTCTAACACCCAAACAAAGCGCAAGCATTGCGAAGAATGTCTATCTCGTTCAGACGGAAAGCATGAACGAAGTCTATCAATCAGCCAGCATCAGTGGGCTGGGTGATTTGTTCGATTTCAAAGGTGGTCAGAAATCAGACGGTACCAGCGGAGCAATCTTCAGGACACGGACAGGGTTTGCTTACGCGGCTAATGGCATCGGCGGACGGCAAGGCGAAATATTACTGGCCTTTCGCGGTACCGATATCGCAGCAGACTGGGCGACTGATGCAAATGCCGGTTTGCAACGGGGGCCAAGCACGTGGTCTGTCCACGCAGGCTTCAACGAAACATTCAAATCGCTGCGTGCCGATATCGATACGTTCATGCGCGGGCGCAATCCCAGTACCGTGCATTGTGTGGGCCATAGCCTTGGCGGTGCCTTAGCCACGCTAGCAGCCGACCACCTGAGCGAACTGGGTGTGGCGGGCGTCAAACTCTATACCTTTGGCTCACCGCGAGCCGGTGTATCCGGTTTCGCCCGCCACCTCACTGGCAAGCTGGGCAGCAACAATATTCACCGGGTCTACCACAACGCAGATCCGGTGAGCATGGTGCCGATCTTTCCCTTCAATCACGTACCGATTGAAGGAAATGTCTGCATGCTGCCCTGGAATGGTGGCTCGTTCGCTTTCGCCGCTCACAAGATGGATAACTACATGGCGTCCATCGGCGACTCGGCCTGGGCCGGCCTGTACCGTAACCCGGAGCCGCCGCTCGCGCGCGATATCGATATCTGGCTGGAAAGTGCCAGCTACGGCGGTACGATGCATTCCGCCACTACGTTGTGGATGATTTCCAGAGCCATGCAGTATCTGTTGAAAAAGGCCGCCAATGTGGTGATAGGCAGCGTCATTACCGCCGGCATGACGATCCTGGACCAGATCGCCGGCATCCTGGTACAGGGTGCGCAGATCTGTAAGGACATCAGCGATTCGCTACGCAACCTGATTGCCAAGATCTTCAATTTTCTGGGGCGTGCCGTACCCTCGACGGCGGATATCACGACGGCGTTCCTGCGCTGGGTGCTCGACCTGCTGGCCAGGACGGTGGTCAATATGGCTCGTCAGGCGATGCAACTGGTCTTCCGCGCCTAAGGCAAGCAAAACCGCGGCGCCCGCACAGCGCCGCGGTTTGATCAGAGATCGCTTTCCTCGACCATCCGCGCACTGCTGGCGTCGAGCGCATAAGCCGCATCGGCCAGATCGTTGCTGACCGGTTCGATCTTCAGCGTACCGCTGACCCATAGCGGCTCGTAGATATCGGGCAGGGCGATGCCCTGGGGATAGCGCACCAGCACCAGTTGGTTGGGGGGCGGTGGCGGTACGTGGATGCAGGCGCCGGGGTACGGCACCAGGAAGAACAGTGTGCTGCGTCCGGCGTTGTCGGTTTCCAGTGGCACCGGGTAGCCGCCCAGACGAATCTGCTTGCCGTCCAGGCCCGGCACCGTCTTCGCCGAATACATCACCGCCGGCAGGTCCTTGTCCTGCTGCTTGAGACCGCCTTTGCTGTCGAAGCTGCCAGCCACTTCGGGGCTGTCGTGGACGATCTCCGGCATTTGCTCCAGCGCCCGCTGATCCTCTTCGGGCATCAGCTCCAGCCAGTCGGTTTCGGGCAGCTCGGCGTGGGCGAGGCCACAGAGCAACAGCAGGGACAACAAGCAGTAACGCATCGACGGGACTCGCAGTAGGTGCAACGCCAGCGGGAGGCGGCCAGGCGTCGATGCGTCCGGCTGCCGGTGTCAGCTCTTTTTGGTGATCAGACCATAGATCACCAGCAGAATGATCGCACCGACCACCGCGCCAATGAAACCCGCACCTTCACCCGCCTGGTAGATACCCAGTGCCTGACCGCCGTAGGTCGCGGCGATGGAACCGCCGATACCCAGCAGGATGGTCATGATCCAGCCCATGCTGTCATTGCCTGGCTTGAGAAAACGGGCGATCAGCCCCACGATCAGGCCGATGAGAATAGTGCCGATAATACCCATGATGTCCTCCGGATGAATGAAACGCCGCATCGATGCGGCGTCCTCCATCTGACGAGAGCAGCGCGGGAGAGGTTCAACTCACGTGTCCGCCACAGCCCGGATCAGACGGCGTCGATCAATGCCCGTACGGCGGCGATGCGACGCTCCAGGGTGGCGTGGTCGGCGCAACGCAGGGTGGCATGACCAACCTTGCGCCCGGCCTTGAAGGCCTTGCCGTAGTGGTGCAGGTGGCAGTCCTCGATGGCCACCACCTTGTCCACGGCCGGCACCGCACCGATGAAGTTGAGCATGGCGCTTTCGCCGACCTTGGCGGTCGAGCCCAGCGGCAGGCCGGCGATGGCCCGCAGGTGGTTCTCGAACTGGCTGCACTCGGCGCCTTCGATGGTCCAGTGCCCGGAGTTGTGCACCCGCGGGGCGATCTCGTTGGCCTTCAGACCGCCGTCGACCTCGAAGAACTCGAAAGCCAGCACGCCGACGTAATCGAGTTTGCTCAGCACCCGCCCGGCGTAGTCTTCGGCCAGCGCCTGCAGCGGGTGGGCGGTGCTGGCGATGGACAGCTCGAGGATGCCGCTGTCGTGGGTGTTGTGCACCAGCGGGTAGCAGCGCGTTTCGCCGTCGCGGCCGCGCACGGCCACCAGCGACACTTCGCCGGTGAAGGGCACGAAGCCTTCGAGGATGCAGGGTACGCTGCCCAGTTCGGCGAAGGCGCCGACTACGTCCTCGGCCTTGCGCAGCACCTTCTGGCCCTTGCCGTCATAACCCAGGGTGCGGGTCTTCAGCACCGCCGGCAGACCGATGTCGGCCACGGCGGTATCGAGATCGGCCTGGGACTGGATGTCGGCGAATTCCGGCGTGGGGATACCCAGCTCACGGAACATCGACTTCTCGAACCAGCGATCGCGGGCGATGCGCAGCGATTCGGCGCCTGGATACACCGGCACGAACCGGGAGAGGAAGGCCACGGTTTCAGCCGGTACGCTTTCGAACTCGAAGGTCACCAGGTCGACTTCGTCGGCCAGCTGACGCAGGTGATCCTGATCGCCGTAGTCGGCGCGGATGTGCTCGCCCAGGGCTTGCGCACAGGCGTCCGGCGCCGGGTCGAGAAACGCGAAGTTCATGCCCAGCGGCGTTCCCGCCAGTGCCAGCATGCGGCCGAGCTGGCCCCCACCGATCACCCCGATCTTCATCACTGCGCCCTCGGATCCGGGTTGTCCAGCACGGTCCGGGTCTGCTCGTCGCGGAACTGCTTGAGCGCGGCATGGTACTGCGGGTGCTGGTGGCCGAGGATACTCGCCGCCAGCAATGCCGCGTTGATGGCGCCGGCCTTGCCGATGGCCAGGGTGGCGACCGGCACGCCGGCGGGCATCTGCACGATGGACAGCAGCGAGTCGACGCCGGAGAGCATCGACGACTGCACCGGCACGCCGAGCACCGGCAGGTGGGTCTTGGCTGCGCACATGCCCGGCAGGTGCGCGGCGCCGCCGGCACCGGCGATGATCACCTGGATACCGCGGCCTTCGGCCTCTGCGGCGTACTGGAAGAGCAGATCGGGGGTACGGTGGGCGGAAACCACCTTGACCTCGTGGGGGATGCTCAGCCTGTCGAGCATTTCCACCGTGTGACTGAGCGTACTCCAGTCGGACTTGGAGCCCATGATCACGCCTACCAATGCACTCATCGCCTTACCTCGATACGGGCTGTCCGGCAGGGAGCGCCCTGCTGTCGGGCGCTTGCCGAAAATCAAAAGCCACGCCCGAGGGGCGTGGCTTGCGAAAACCGTTGATTATACCAGAACCGCACCGGGATTCATCCATTGGCCGATGGTCTACAGCGGCACCTGACGCAAGGCTGCAGCGCCCGGCCCTCGGGCGCCCAAGGCACATCGCAGCGGCCACCAGGCTGAAAACATTGCGCAGGGACAATGCACATTCAGAACGATGAGCCACACTGTTCCCTCCATGGGAATAGGAGGAACGCGCCATGCAACAGACCATGAAAGCCGCCGTCGTACACACCTTCGGCGAGCCGCTACGCTTGGAAGAAGTGAAAGTTCCGCTGCCCGGCCCGGGGCAGATCCTGGTCAAGATCGAGGCCGCCGGTGTCTGCCATACCGATCTGCACGCCGCCGACGGCGACTGGCCGGTCAAACCCAGCCTGCCGTTCATTCCCGGCCATGAGGGCGTCGGTTACGTCGCCGCCGTGGGCAGCGGCGTGACCCGGGTCAAGGAGGGCGACCGCGTCGGCGTGCCCTGGCTGTACACCGCCTGTGGCTGCTGCGAGCACTGCCTGACCGGCTGGGAAACCCTCTGCGCCGATCAGCAGAACACCGGCTATTCGGTCAACGGCAGTTACGCCGAATACGTGCTGGCCGATCCAAACTACGTCGGTCTGCTGCCGAAGAGCGTCGAATTCGCCGAAATCGCGCCCATCCTTTGTGCCGGCGTCACCGTGTACAAGGGCCTGAAGGTGACCGGCGCCCGGCCCGGCCAGTGGGTGGCCATTTCCGGTATCGGCGGCCTCGGCCACGTCGCCGTGCAGTACGCCCGCGCCATGGGCCTGCACGTGGCCGCCATCGATGTCGACGACGCCAAGCTGGAGCTGGCGAAGAAGCTCGGCGCCAGCCTGACCATCAATGCCCGCAACGAGAACCCGGCCGACGTCATTCAACGCGATATCGGCGGCGCCCATGGCGTGCTGGTCACGGCGGTGTCCAACAGCGCCTTCGGCCAGGCCATCGGCATGGCCCGACGCGGCGGCACGGTGGCCCTGATTGGCCTGCCGCCAGGCGACTTCCCGACGCCGATCTTCGATGTGGTGCTCAAGGCCATCAGCATCACCGGCTCCATCGTCGGTACCCGCGCCGACCTGCAGGAGGCGCTGGACTTCGCCGGTGAAGGACTGGTCAAGGCGACCATCCACACCGACAGCCTGGACAACGTCAACGGCATCCTCGAGCAGATGCGCGCGGGCAAGATAGAAGGGCGGGTGGTGATGCAGTTCTGACAGCCGAGACGTCGGCCGTGCCGCGTTAAGCGGGCTGCAACGCCAGCCCGCTGGCAAAGCGCTCGCGGCCGGCGCACCCCGCGGCGAGCGCACATGAACCTCTTGCGTGGAGCCGCCCTGGCTCCATGACCCTGGCTCGCGAGCCTTCGAGCACGCGTCATGCCCGACAGAACCGACAGCGGGGAACGGAGTCACATCGCCCATTGTCGGACGCGTTTACCATTGCCTTTTCACCCACCACAAGGACTCCGCCATGACACGGCTGTCGCTGCTCATCGCCTCCACCTTCCTGACCTTCAATGCCAGCGCGCTGGAACTGGCCAAGTACCCCAAGGCCTTCACCGCCGACAAAGGCGTCAGCGTGATCCTGGCGCCCAGCAGCGACGAGCGCCAGGCACTGGTGCAGATCCGTGGCATCAATCATGCGCTGGACGAGGTCGTCCTGCTGACCGAGATCAGGCAACGCGGGCAGCAGGAACACGACTACAGCACCACCCTGGACGGCAGCCGCTACAACCTGGTGACGCAGCGCCAGGCCTGGGGCGGCGAGTCCTACCAGCTGTACCTGCCCGACAGCCGCGAGCCGCTGTACCTGGGCTTCGATGAAAAGGCCAGCAAGGCGGTCAAACCCGCCGAGTTGCTCGCCCTCTACGAAAAGCAGAAGAGCGACGGCGTACAGGACGAACTGGCCCGCTTCGATCGCGAGAAACGCCAGCAGTATCACGTGCAGCGCCTGCAGGAGCTGGACGCCCAGGCCTCCGCCAGTTGCGGCAGCAAGCTGACCACCGAGGTGGACTGGAAAGGCCTCGACGAAACCCTTCTCAAGGAACTGAGCATTTCCAGCTTCTGCGGCGAGGTGGTCACCCAGATGGGCAACCTGTGCGCCAGTTCGGCCGACTTCAAGCAGCAGACGCAGACGCTGAACACCGTGCAGTGCAGCTTCGGCAAGGAGATGAAGGTACGCGAGCAGGATGGCCGAATCGTCTTCACCACCGAACGCGAGGCGCCCAACCAGGGCGATTTCATCAACGCCTTCCTGCGCAATCGCTGACGCAAGCTGCAAGCTGCAAGCTGCAAGCTGCAAGCTGCAAGCTGCAAGCCGATCAGCATGCGGGCCTGGCGCCGATGGCAGTCAAGCTTTCACTCTGGCCTTACCGTGGCTCGAGCCTGTAGCTACAAAACGCGCCTTGTCGTTCGGCTTTCCGAACGACAAGGCGCGCCGCAATCGAATATCCGAACCCCTGCGGCCCCAAGCGTTCCGCGCGAAAAAACAATACCTCAATATTTTCAATGAGTTGCCAGCCTCTGGCGGTGCAGCCAAAGCCTGGCATGCATCCTGCTCCCTATGCCTGCAGGAATGCGATAGCTCTTCCACAAGAGGTGCGTGCCAGCCAACGCGCTGCCACGGCCTCGCATAACAACAACACCGAGGAAAATCGACTCATGCGTATTGTCCCCCGCGTATTGGCTGTAGCGGTTACCGCCGCCCTGATGTCCACCCCGACCCTGGCCGCCGAACTCACCGGCACCCTGAAGAAGATCAAGGAATCGGGCACCGTCACCCTGGGCCACCGCGACTCGTCCATCCCCTTCTCCTACTTCGCCGATAGCCCGCAGCAGCCGGTGGGTTACTCCCATGACCTGCAGCTCAAGGTGGTCGAGGCACTCAAGCAGGAACTGGATATCCCCGACCTGCGCGTTCGCTACAACCTGGTCACCTCGCAGACCCGCATCCCGCTGGTGCAGAACGGCACCGTGGACCTGGAGTGCGGCTCCACCACCAACAACCTCGAGCGCCAGCGCCAGGTCGATTTCTCGGTGGGCATCTTCGAGGTGGGCACCCGCCTGCTGACCAAGAAGACCTCGGGCATCAACGACTTCCCGGATCTCAAGGGCAAGAACGTGGTGACCACCGCCGGCACCACCTCCGAGCGCCTGCTCAAATCCATGAACGCCGCGAAGAAGATGGGCATGAACGTGATTTCCGCCAAGGATCACGGCGAATCCTTCCTCATGCTCGAATCCAACCGCGCCGTGGCCTTCATGATGGATGACGCCCTGCTGGCCGGCGAAATGGCCAAGGCCAAGAAGCCCGATGACTGGGTCGTGGTCGGCGAGCCGCAGTCCTTCGAGATCTACGGCTGCATGATGCGCAAGGGCGACGAAGGCTTCAAGAAAGTGGTCGACAAGGCCATCAGCGACACCTTCGCCTCCGGCGAAATCAACGACATCTATGGCAAGTGGTTCCAGCAGCCGGTACCGCCAAAAGGCCTGAACCTGAATTTCCCCATGAGCGATGAGCTGAAAAAGCTGATCGCCGAACCGACCGACAAATCTGCAGAACAGATCTGACGGTGATGCGCCGCCACGCTCACAAGGCGTGACGGCGCGGGGACCCCGGGGAAGCCAGCGGCTTCCCCAATCTAATTTCTGACGAAGCCGAGGCTATCCGCCCATGGGGTACGGGCATCCGTTACCCCTCTCGCGCTTCGCCAGCGTAGAACGTATTCAAGATCTCGCGAGCTAGAGCCATGCAAGGCGCAACGACCAACGGGAGTAACGGCCAAAGGCTGGCCCGAAGGGTGAGCGCCAGCGAATAAAGCAGGCGAGGAAGCGGAGTGTGCTGCAGCACATGAGCATGACTCACTTCATTCGCCCCTTTCGGGGCCGCACTGAAGTGCGTTAGTCGCAAGCGACTTCCGAGTCTGTTTTCAACGCAGCAGGGCCGACGCGCAGCAGATCGTATCCTCACGCGAGGGGAAACCCGCATGAACTACAACTGGGACTGGGGCATATTCTTCAAGCCCACCGGCATCGGCAGCGAGATCTACCTGGAGTGGTTTCTCACCGGCCTGGGCTGGACCATCGCCATCGCCGTGGTCGGCTGGCTGATCGCCCTGTCGCTCGGCTCGCTGCTCGGCGTCATGCGCACCGTGCCGAACCGTCTGATCGCCGGCATCGCCACGGCCTATGTGGAAGTGTTCCGCAACGTACCGCTGCTGGTGCAACTGTTCCTCTGGTACTTCCTGGTACCCGACCTGCTGCCCGAACCGCTGGAGATCTGGTTCAAGCAGGATCTCTCCCCGGCCACCTCGGCCTACCTGAGCGTGGTCGTGTGCCTGGGCCTGTTCACCGCCGCGCGGGTGTGCGAGCAGGTGCGCACCGGTATCCAGGCGCTGCCCGCCGGGCAGACCGCCGCGGCCTATGCCATGGGTTTCCGCCTGCCGCAGATCTACCGCAACGTGCTGCTGCCCCAGGCCTACCGGATCATCATTCCGCCGCTGACCAGCGAGTTCCTCAACATCTTCAAGAACTCCTCGGTGGCCTCGCTGATCGGCCTCATGGAGCTGCTGGCGCAGACCAAGCAGACCGCCGAATTCAGCGCCAACCTGTTCGAAGCCTTCACCCTGGCCACGCTGATCTACTTCACCCTGAACATGAGCCTGATGCTGCTCATGCGCATGGTCGAACGCAAGGTCGCGGTACCGGGCCTGATTTCCGTGGGAGGCAAGTGATGGATTTCAGTCAGATCATCCCGGCCCTGCCCGGCCTCTGGGAAGGCATGGCCATGACCCTGCAGCTGATGGTCATGGGCGTGCTCGGCGGCGTGGTGCTGGGCACCGTCCTGGCCATGATGCGCCTGTCGCACAGCAAGCTGCTGTCGAACGTCGCCGCCACCTACGTCAACTACTTCCGCTCGATCCCGCTGCTGCTGGTGATCACCTGGTTCTACTTCGCGGTGCCCTTCATCCTGCGCTGGATCACCGGCGAAGACACCCCGGTCGGCGCCTTCGCCTCGTGCCTGGTGGCCTTCATCATGTTCGAGGCGGCGTACTTCTGCGAGATCGTGCGGGCCGGCATCCAGTCCATTCCCAAGGGCCAGATGGGCGCCGCCCAGGCGCTGGGCATGAACTACGCGCAGACCATGCGCCTGATCATCCTGCCCCAGGCGTTCCGCAAGATGACCCCGCTGCTGCTGCAGCAGAGCATCATCCTGTTCCAGGACACCTCGCTGGTCTACACCGTCGGCCTGATGGACTTCCTCAATGCCGCCCGCTCGCGCGGCGACATCATCGGCCAGCCCCACGAGTTCCTGATCTTCGCCGGCCTCGTCTACTTCACGATCAGCTTCGCCGCCTCGCAGCTGGTGAAATTCCTGCAAAAAAGGTTAGCCGTATGATTTCCATCCAGAACGTCAACAAGTGGTACGGGGACTTCCAGGTGCTGACCGACTGCACCACGCAAGTGAACAAGGGCGAAGTGGTGGTGGTGTGCGGGCCGTCCGGCTCGGGCAAGTCCACCCTGATCAAGTGCGTCAATGCCCTGGAGCCGTTCCAGAAGGGCGACATCACCGTCGACGGCACCTCCATCGCCGACCCCAGGACCAACCTGCCCAAGCTGCGTTCGCGGGTCGGCATGGTGTTCCAGCACTTCGAGCTGTTCCCGCACCTGAGCATCACCGAGAACCTGACCATCGCGCAGATCAAGGTGCTCGGCCGCAGCAAGGCCGAAGCCACCCAGAAGGGCCTGGCCCTGCTCGAGCGCGTCGGCCTCAAGGAGCATGCGCACAAGCATCCCGGCCAGCTGTCCGGCGGCCAGCAACAGCGCGTGGCCATCGCCCGCGCCCTGGCCATGGACCCGGTGGTGATGCTGTTCGACGAACCGACCTCGGCGCTGGATCCGGAAATGGTCAACGAAGTGCTCGACGTGATGGTGCAGCTGGCCCACGAAGGCATGACCATGATGTGCGTGACCCACGAGATGGGCTTCGCCCGCAAGGTCGCCGACCGGGTGATCTTCATGGACGCCGGCCAGATCGTCGAGGACTGCCCCAAGGAAGAGTTCTTCGGCGATGTCAGCGCCCGCTCCGACCGCGCCCAGCAGTTCCTCGCCAAGATCCTGCAGCACTGACGCACCCTGTTGGAGCCAGCAAGCTGGCTCCAACAGTCAGCGACCCGCTCCACAACTGGCCAGCCCCGGAGGACTGTGATGCAATGCGCTTCCGCCAGTCTCCGTGTGGTGCCACCCGCCTTGACCGTGAAACCGCGCCTCGTCCGCCACCTGTCGCTGATCCTGCTGATGCTCGTGCTGGTGCTCGGCTGCGGCTACGCCGGCTACCACATCAGCGAAAAGGCCGGTATCCGCGCCCTGATCGAAAGCGGCGAACGGCAACTCGAGCTCAACGCCCGCGCGGTGGAAAGCGAGATCACCAAGTACACCTACCTGCCCAGCCTGCTGGAGCTGGAGTCCAACGTCAGCCGCCTGCTGCTGACGCCCGACGCCTACCGTCGTCAGCGCGTCAACGATTACCTCGAAGGCCTCAACCGACGCAGTGGCAGCCTGGCCATCTACGTCATGGACACCGACGGCCGCGTCATGGCCACCAGCAACTGGCGCCAGGCCGACAGCTACCTGGGCGAGGACCTGTCCTTCCGGGCCTATTTCCAGGATGCGGTGCTCGGCGAACCCGGGCGCTTCTACGGCATCGGCAGCACCATTGGCGAAGCCGGCTACTACCTGTCCCACGGGCTCAAGGCCAATGGCCGGATCATCGGCGTGGCCGTGGTCAAGGTGCGCCTCGACGCCCTGGAGCAGCGCTGGCAGCGGGCGCGCCTGGAAGCCTACGTCAGCGACGAGAACGGCATCATCATCCTCTCCAGCAACCCGGCGCGCCGGCTCAAGGCCGTGCGCCCGCTGAACGCCGACATCAAGGAACGCCTGGCGCGCAGCCTGCAGTATCACTGGTCGTCTCTCGATGAGCTGATCCCGCTGGCGCGCACGCCGCTGGGCGAAGGCGTCGAGCATGTCAGCTTTGCCGCCGGCACCCCCGCGAGCCGCGACCAATCGATCAACTACCTGGCCCAGACCCGGCCGCTGGACGACACGCCCTGGCACCTCACCCTGCTCAGCCCGCTGCAGGATCTGCGCCGCGAAGCGATCAGCAATGGCATGCTCGCCGCCGTGGCCTTCGCCCTGCTGGCCTTTCTGCTGATCGCCTGGAACGAACGGCGCAAGGTCATCGCCACGCGCCTGGCCGCCCGCGAAGCCCTGCAGGCAGCCAACAACGAACTGGAACGCCGGATCGCCGACCGCACCGCCGATCTGCGCGCCAGCAACGACCGGCTCAAGGCGGAAATCCGCGAACGCCGGCAGACCGAGAACGACCTGCGCAAGACCCAGGACGAGCTGGTGCAGGCCGGCAAACTGGCGGTGATCGGGCAGATGTCCACCAGCATCGCCCACGAGCTCAACCAGCCCCTGGCGGCGCTGCGCACCCTGTCCGGCAACACCGTGCGCTTTCTCGCCCGCGGCGCCTACGACGTCGCCAGCACCAACCTGCAGACCATCAACGAACTGGTCGACCGCATGGGCAAGATCACCGGCAGCCTGCGCGCCTTCGCCCGCCGCTCCGACGATCACGGCGAAGCCAGCCTGGACAAGGCCGTGGAAGCGGCGCTGCTGGTGGTGCAGCCGCGCCTGGAGCGCACGCCGCTGCGCATCCACCGTCAATACGGCGACACCCGCTTGGCCATCGACCAGACCCGCCTGGAGCAGATCCTGGTCAACCTGATCGCCAACGCCGCGGATGCCATGAGCGCCCAGCAGGATCGCCAGCTGTGGCTGTGCGGCCGCGAGGATGGCCAGCGCTATCGCTTCAGCGTGCGCGACAACGGCCCGGGCATCGACCCCGCGGCCCGGGTGCACCTGTTCGAACCCTTCTTCACCACCAAACCCGGCGAACAGGGCCTGGGCCTCGGCCTGACTCTCTCCGCCAGCCTGGCCGCGGCCGCCGGCGGCAGCCTCACGGTCGAGCATCCGGCCAGCGGCGGCACCGCCTTCGAACTGAACCTGCCCCAAGCCGCCCTTGTCACGGAGACACTCGAGCATGAATGACGCCCTCACCGTGCTGATCGTCGAAGACGATCCCCACGTGCTGCTCGGCTGCCAGCAGGCCCTGGCCCTGGAAGACATCGTCAGCGAGGGCGTCGGTAGCGCCGAACAGGCCCTGCAACGCATCGACGCCGACTTCGCCGGCATCGTCATCAGCGATATCCGCCTGCCCGGCATGGACGGCCTGCAGCTGCTCGCCGAACTCAAGCGCCGCGATCCGGCCCTGCCGGTGGTGCTGATCACCGGCCACGGCGACATCGGCATGGCGGTCGGCGCGATGCGCGACGGCGCCTACGACTTCATGGAAAAACCCTTCTCCCCCGAACGCCTGGTCGACGTCACCCGGCGCGCGCTGGAACAACGCAGCCTGGCCCGGGAAGTGTCGTCGCTGCGGCGCCAACTGGCCGGCAAACAGGCGCTGGAACAACGCCTGATCGGCCGCTCGCCGGCCATGCAGGCGTTGCGCGAGCTGATCGCCAATGTCGCCGACACCTCGGCCAACGTGCTGATCGAAGGCGAAACCGGCACCGGCAAGGAGCTGGTCGCCCGCTGCCTGCACGACTTCAGCCGGCGGCAGAGCAAGGCCTTCGTCGCCCTCAACTGCGGCGGCCTGCCGGAAAACCTGTTCGAGAGCGAGATCTTCGGCCACGAGGCCCATGCCTTCACCGGCGCCGGCAAACGGCGCATCGGCAAGATCGAACACGCCGATGGCGGCACCCTGTTTCTCGACGAGGTCGAGAGCATGCCGCTGAACCTGCAGATCAAGCTGCTGCGCGTGCTGCAGGAACACAGCCTGGAGCGCCTGGGCTCGAACCAGTCGGTGCAGGTCGACTGCCGGGTGATCGCCGCGACCAAGGCCGACCTCGACGAAGCCGGCAAGGCCGGGCAGTTCCGCAGCGACCTGTACTACCGGCTCAACGTGGTGACCCTGGAACTGCCGCCGCTGCGCGAACGCCGCGAAGACATCAGCCTGCTGTTCGAACACTTCCTGCAGCTGTCGGCATTGCGCTTCGACCGCGCCGTGCCGGAACTGGATCGGCAGACCATCGCCACCCTGACCGCCCACGACTGGCCGGGCAACGTGCGCGAGCTGCGCAACGTCGCCGAGCGCTTCGCCCTGGGCCTGCCGGTGTTCAAGAAGAGCGGCGGCAGCACCGACGGCAACGCCCCGGCCTTCGCCGAGGCGGTGGAAGCCTTCGAGCGCAGCCTGCTCAGCGACGCCCTGGAGCGCCACGCCGGCAACCTCAGCCAGGCCGCCCAGGCCCTGGGCATGGCCAAGACCACGCTGTTCGACAAGGTGAAGAAATACGGGCTGTAGCAGGCTGTGTGAATACGACTGCGCTCGGTCATGCGGCGTCAAAACCCGGCTGGCATTCCACGCGATGACAACGCAAGCAGTTTTTGGCGGTGCCCTGTAGCGACACGACCCGGCAACCGAGGGTATGGCGACGAACCGAGCGGATCAACGCACCATTCTGGCAGAAATGGCTACCGCAGCCGCCGCGGTTCGGGTCTCCACACCCAATTTCACGTAGACGTGCTCCAGGTGCTTGTTCACCGTGCGCGGGCTGAGGCCGAGGATGTCGCCGATGTCGCGGTTGGTCTTGCCGCAGGCCACCCAGCGCAGCACCTGCACCTCGCGCTCGGTGAGCTGGAAACGCGCCGACAGGCACGCATGGGCCGGGGCATCGTCCAGGCTCAGGTTGAGCGGTTCCGAGGCGGCGCGTGCCGCCTGCAGGATGCGCGCGGTGCGCAGGTGCGAGGCGACGCGGGCGAGCACCTCGCCCGGGTTGATCGGCTTGGTCACGTAGTCGATGCCACCGGCCTCGAAGCCCTGTACCACGTGCTCGCTGTCGGTCAGGGCGGTCATGAACAGCACCGGGATGTCGGCGCTATCGGGATCGGCCTTGATCCGTCGGCAGGTCTCGAAGCCGTCCAGCCCCGGCATCATCGCGTCGAGCAGGATCAGGTCGGGGCGCCGCCGCTGGATGCGCCCCAGCGCGCTGGCGCCGTCCAGCGCCACCAACACCATGTAGCCGGCATCGTCGAGAGCGTCGGAGAGCAGCGCGAGGTTGTCCGGGGTGTCGTCGACGATGAGGATGATGCCGCGCTCGGCCGGCAGGCTGGCAGGCAGCCTCGATTCAGGCTGGGGGAGTGGCGCATTCATGTTCGGCCTCCTTCAGTTGGCGGTTGAATTCGTCGAGCTGGAAGTTCTTCACCAGCAAACGCAGTGTGGCGGTGAAACTGGCGCAGGCGGGGTCACGCTGGTCGATGTCATCCAGGTGCTGCTGGATGCCGCGCACGTAGCCCAGGGCACCGAGCTCGCGCAGCGCCTGCAGGTCGTCGCTGCCCGGCAGCACCATGGCCTGGGCGGCTGGCGCTTGTTCCTGGGTGCGGTGCAGCCAGGTCAGACCGAGTTGCCGCTGGATGCGTTCGAGCAACTGCGGGGTGTACACCGGCTTGGCCAGGTAGTCGTCGCAGGCGGCGGCGACGCTGCGTTCGCGGTCGTCGGTGAAGGCGTTGGCGGAGATCACGATGATCGGCGCCCGGCACCGGGTGTTGCGGCGGATCAGGCGGCTGGTTTCCCAGCCGTCCATCTGCGGCATGGACAGGTCCATGAGGATCAGGTCCGGGCCGTGCAGCGCCACCAGGCGGATGGCTTCCTGGCCGCTGGCGGCCTGGATCACCGAAAAGCCCAGCGGTTCGAGCATGCCGGCCAGCACGCGGCGGTGTTCCAGGTGGTCGTCCACCACCAGGATCAGCCGGCGCTCGCCCTGGTAGCCGAGGATGTCGTGCTCGACGTACACCACCGCCTGCGGCACGCGCACTTCGGAGAGGAACAGGCGCACCTGGAAGCGGGTGCCCTGGCCCGGCTCGCTGTGCACCGACAGCTCGCCGCCCATCAGTGCGGTGAGCATGCGGGTGATGGTCAGGCCGAGGCCGACGCCGTTGTCCTGGCGCATCAGGTCGCCGCGCTCGAACGGCTGGAAGATGCGTTCGATCTGCTCCAGCGCGATGCCGATACCGGTGTCGATGATCTCGAAGGTGGCGGTCTCGCGCATGTAGCCGACGCGCAGGCGCACTTCGCCGTGGTCGGTGAAGCGCACCGCGTTGCCCAGCAGGTTGATCAGGATCTGCCGCACGCGCTTCTCGTCGCCGCGCACCACCGCCGGCATGCGGCCGAGGCGTTCGAGGGTGAAACCCAGGCCCTTTTCCGCCGCCTGCGGGGTGAACATGCGTTCGAGCTGATCGATGAACTCGGGGAAGGGGATTTCCGCCAGCTCCAGGTGCAGCTTGCCGGCCTCGATCCTGGCCACGTCGAGCAGGCCGTCGATCAGCGACAGCAGGTGCGAGCCGCTGCGCAGGATGGTGGCCAGGGCATCCTGGTGCTGGGGCGGCATGGCCGCGTCGCGCTGCAGGATCTGGGTGTAGCCGAGGATGCTGTTGAGCGGCGTGCGCAGTTCGTGGGACAGCCCGGTGACGTAGCGGCTCTTCGCCGCGTTGGCCGCCTCGGCGGCTTCCTTGGCCTGCTGCAGGGCTTCGTCGGTCTTGCGGTGGGCCTCGATCTCCTGCATCAGCAGCAGGGTCTGGCGATCCGATTCCTCCTGCGCCACGCGGCGGCTCTCGCGGGTCAGCACCAGCCACCAGGCGAGCATGGCGGCGAACAGCGAGAGGGTCAGGAAGGCCTTGAGGAAAGCCTGGAACAGCGTCTGGCGCATCTCCGGCTCCTGCGTCGACAGGCCCAGCGAGACCTGGCTGTAGATCAGCGCCAGGGCGCCGAACAGCATCAGCACCAGCAGGCTCAGCAGTCCCAGGTACTGCGCCAGGCGACTGTGCAGGCGCGGGATGGAGACCCTGGGAAACAGCCAGCCGACGAAGTCGTCGAGCTGGTCGACCAGCCGTGCGCGGGGCTTGCACAGGTCGTCGCAGCGCGCGTCCAGCGAGCAGCACAACGAGCAGATCGGCGCGCCGTAGGCCGGGCAGAAGGCGGTGTCCGGCTCCTCGAAGCGGTTGCTGCACAGCACGCACTGCACCTGGCCCGCCTGGGTGTAGGGGTAGAGCAGATGCGGCTGGCGCTCGCGGGCGATGTAGTAGCGCCCGCCGGTGGCCCAGGCCAGCAGCGGCGCGAGGAGGAAGGCCGAGCCCAGCGCCACCGCGGGTGAGGCGGCCTGGGCCAGTTCGCCGAACAGGCCGCCGTGGGCCAGCACCGAGAGCAGGGAGGCGATCAGCATGGCGCCGACGCCCACCGGGTTGATGTCGTACAGGTGTGCGCGCTTGAACTCGATGTACTTCGGCGACAGCCCCAGCGGCTTGTTCAGCACCAGGTCGGCGACCAGCGCGCCGATCCAGGCGATGGCGATATTGGCGTAGAGGCCGAGCACCTCCTCGATCGCCTCGAACACGCCCAGCTCCATCAGGATCAGGGCGATGGCCACGTTGAACACCAGCCACACCACGCGGCCGGGGTGGCTGTGGGTGATGCGGGCGAAGAAGTTGGACCAGGCCAGCGAGCCGGCGTAGGCGTTGGTGACGTTGATCTTCACCTGGCTGACGATGACGAACAGCACCATGGCCGCCAGCGCCCACTGCGGCGAGGCGAACACGTAGTTGAAGGCCACCAGGTACATCTGCGTCGGCTCGGCGGCGCGCTCGATGGGGATTTCATGCTGCAGGGCGAGAAAGGCGAGGAAGGCGCCGGCGAGCATTTTCAGCGCCCCGGGAATGATCCAGCCAGGCCCGGCGAGTACCAGCGCGGCCCACCAGCGGCCGCGGTTGGCCCGGGTCTTCTCCGGCAGGAAGCGCAGGTAGTCGACCTGCTCGCCGATCTGCGTGACCAGCGCCAGGGCCACGGTGCAGGCGGCGCCGAAGTGCAGCAGGTTGAAGCTGCCGGGCTCGCCCTCGCGGCCGGCGAAACTGGTCAGATCCGATAGCGCCTCGGGGTTCTTGGCGATGACGAACACGTAGGGCAGCAGCAGCAGGATCAGCCACAGCGGCTGGGTCCACAGTTGCAGGCGGCTGATCAGGGTCACGCCGTAGGCCACCAGCGGGATGATGATGATCGAGCAGAGGACGTAGGCCAGGGCCAGCGGGATGTCGAAGTACAGCTCCAGGGCCAGGGCCATGATCGCTGCCTCGAGGGCGAAGAACAGGAAGGTGAAGCTGGCGTAGATCAGCGAGGTGATGGTCGAGCCGATGTAACCGAAGCCGGCGCCGCGGGTCAGCAGGTCCATGTCCAGGCCGTAGCGGGCGGCGTAGTAGCTGATCGGCAGGCCGGTGAGGAAGATCACCAGGCTCACCGCGAGCACCGCCCACAGGGTGTTGGTGAAGCCGTAGGACAGCGCCAGGGCGCCGCCGATGGCCTCCAGGGCGAGGAACGACACCGCGCCCAGGGCGGTGTTGGCGATGCGCAGCTCCGACCACTTGCGAAACGACCTGGGCGTGAAGCGCAGGGCGTAGTCTTCCATGGTCTCGTCGGCGACCCAGGAGTTGTAGTCGCGGCGGATCTTGATGATGCGCTGGGTGCCGGTCTGCTGCACGGGTGGTGTCCTGATTCTGGTCTCTTTGAGGGCGGATCCAGCCGCGAGAGCGCAGTCCTGTGCTCGGCGAAAACTGCAACTTCCATGCCCCGGCTCGGCAAGGCCCCTGTCGCGCGCGCGGGCTTCTGCCTGGCTGGTTTTCTCGCGCTCAGCTTGCACCAGGGTGGCGCGTGGTGCTGTACGTCAGATGACGTATGCCGTTACGTCATGCTGCGTATACCCCGCTTGCCGGGGGCGACGCATCCTGGCTGCGCAGCCGGCGTGGTTCGGCACGAATAACCAGCTCAGGAGCAAAGCGATGGATTCTCAACCGATTCGACTTCTTCCCCGCCGGCTGGCGGCGGGCGCCGCGGCGCTCTCGCTGCTGGCCGCCAGCCTGTTCGGCCAGGTGGCCAGCGCCGAGGTGAACAGCACCGGCCTGGCGGTGACCGATAGCGAGGTCACGGTCGGCATTCTGCATTCGGCCACCGGCACCATGGCCATTTCCGAGACCGGGTCGATCCAGGCCGAGCGCCTGGCCATCGAGCAGATCAACGCCAGCGGCGGGGTGCTCGGCCGGCAGATCAAGGTGATCCAGGAAGATGGGGCTTCCGACTGGCCAACCTTCGCCGAGAAGGCGCGCAAGCTGCTGGTGAACGACAAGGTCGCCACCGTGTTCGGCTGCTGGACCTCGGCCTCGCGCAAGGCGGTGCTGCCGGTATTCGAGCGGGAGAACGGGCTGCTCTACTACCCGACCTTCTACGAGGGCCTGGAGCAGTCGAAGAACGTCATCTACACCGGCCAGGAGGCGACCCAGCAGATCCTCGCCGGGCTCGACTGGGTGGCCAAGGAGAAGGAGGCCAAGACCTTCTACCTGATCGGCTCCGACTACATCTGGCCGCGCACCTCGATGAAGATCGCCCGCAAGCACATCGAGAGCGTGCTCGGTGGCAAGGTGGTCGGCGAGGAGTACTACCCGCTGGGCAATACCCAGTTCGGCTCGCTGATCAACAAGATCAAGCTGCGCAAGCCCGACGTGGTCTTCGCCGCGGTGGTCGGCGGCTCCAACGTGGCCTTCTACAAGCAGATGAAGGCCGCCGGCGTGACCGCCGACAAGCAAACCCTGCTGACCCTGTCGGTGACCGAGGATGAGCTGCTCGGTATCGGCGGCGAGAACATGGAAGGCTTCTACGCCTCGATGAAGTACTTCCAGAGCCTGGACAACCCGAACAACACCGCCTTCGTCGAAGCTTTCAAGGCCAAGTACGGCAAGGACGCGGTGATCGGCGACGTGACCCAGGCCGCCTACCTCGGCCCCTGGCTGTGGAAGGCCGCGGTGGAGAAGGCCGGCAGCTTCGACATCGACAAGGTGGTCGCCGCTTCCCCGAGCATCGAGCTGACCAGCGCGCCGGAAGGCTACGTCAAGGTGCACGACAACCATCACCTGTGGAGCAAGACCCGCATCGGTGAAGTGCAGAAGGACGGTCAGTTCAAGGTGGTATTCGAGTCCGATCTGATCGAACCGAATCCGTTCCCGAAAGGCTACCAGTAAGGCGAAGAGCCGAAGAAAGCGCTGGAGGCTGGACGATTCGATTTCGTTCAGCCTCCAGCCTCCAGCGGCTTTCAACGAGGATTCTCTAATGGAATGGCTATCGGAATTCGGCGCCATCGCGGCCATGCAGGGGTTCAACGGCTTGTCCGTGTTCTGCGTTCTGCTGCTGATGGCTCTGGGGCTGGCGATCATCTTCGGCCAGATGGGCGTGATCAACATGGCGCATGGCGAGTTCCTCACCATCGGCGCCTACACCACCTTCGTGGTGTCCTCACTCACCGCGCAATACGCACCGGCCTTCGGGCCCTACTATTTCTTCCTCGCCATCGCCCTCTCGTTCTTCATCGCCGGGGTTATCGGCTGGCTGGTGGAGTGGGCGATGATCAGCAAGCTCTACCAGCGCCCGCTGGACACCCTGCTGGCCACGTGGGGCCTGTCGCTGGTGATGCAGCAGGGCTTTCGCTCGATCTTCGGCGCCCGTGAAGTGAGCGCCACCCTGCCGGACTGGCTGATGGGCTCGTGGAACCCCACCGAGGCCATCGACATTCCGCGCAACGGCCTGTTCGTCATGGGCCTGACCGTTCTGCTCACCGCCACCCTGTTCCTCATGATCTACCGTTCGCGCTGGGGCCTGCAGGTGCGCGCCACCATGCAGAACCGGGTGATGGCGCGTGGCGTGGGCATCAATACCCGGCGCGTCGACCGCATGACCTTCGCCCTCGGTTGCGGCGTGGCCGGTGTCGCCGGCGCGGCCTTCACCACCATCGGTTCCACCGGGCCGACCGCGGGTTCCCTGTACATCGTCGATACCTTCCTGGTGGTGGTGTTCGGCGGCGCCTCCAGCCTGCTCGGCACCATCGCCTCGGCGTTCGGCATCGCCCAGGCGCAATCGCTGCTGGAGTTCTTCACCAGCGGTTCGATGGCCAAGGTGCTGACCCTGTCGGCGGTGGTGCTGATCCTGATGCTGCGCCCGCAGGGGCTGTTCTCGATCAAGGTGCGCAAATAAGGAGCCGCTGATGAACCCGACACTCGACAAACTGCTCGGCGGCAAGCAGGGCGCCATCGGCCTGGCGCTGCTCGCCACGCTGATCCTGGTGGTGCTGCCGCTGGCGCTCGACGCCTTCCGCCTGAACATGGTGGGCAAGTACCTGACCTACGCCTTCGTCGCCGTCGGCCTGGTGCTGTGCTGGGGCTACGGCGGCATCCTCAGCCTCGGCCAGGGCATCTTCTTCGGCCTCGGCGGCTACTGCATGGCGATGTTCCTCAAGCTCGAGGCGTCCGACCCGGAGAGCACCAGGATCCAGTCCACCCCCGGCATTCCGGACTTCATGGACTGGAACCAGATCACCGAACTGCCGCTGTTCTGGGAGCCCTTCCACAGCCTCGGCTTCACCCTGGTCGCGGTAGTGGCGGTGCCGGTGCTGCTGGCGCTGGTGATCGGCCTGGCGATGTTCAAGCGCCGCGTCGGCGACGTGTACTTCTCCATCGTCACCCAGGCCATCGCGCTGATCCTCACCGTGCTGATCATCGGCCAGCAGGGCCTGACCGGCGGGGTCAACGGCATCACCGACCTGCGCACCCTGAAGGGCTGGGACATCCGTAGCGACGAGGCCAAGCTGATCCTCTACTTCGTCAGCGCGGCGCTGCTGATCGGCTGCATCCTCATCGCCCGCTTCATCATCGCCTCCAAGCTCGGCCGCTTGCTGCTGGCGATGCGCGACAAGGAGGAACGGGTGCGTTTCTCCGGCTACGACGTGGCCAGCTTCAAGGTCTTCGTGTTCTGCGTCGGCGCGGCGTTCGCCGGTATCGGCGGGGCGATGTTCACCCTGCAGGTGGGCTTCATGTCGCCGAGCTTCGTCGGCATCGTGCCGTCGATCGAGATGGTCATCTTCGCCGCGGTCGGCGGGCGCCTGTCGCTGCTCGGCGCAGTGTACGGCGCGCTGCTGGTCAACTTCGGCAAGACCTACTTCTCCGAGAGCTTCCCCGAGCTGTGGCTGTACCTGATGGGCGGGCTGTTCATCGTCGTGGTGATGTACTTCCCCAACGGCCTCGCCGGCCTCTGGGACAGCCACGGCAAGCGCTGGCTGGCGCGCTTGCGGCGCAAGCCGCAGGTGGTCGCCGCGCCGCCGCCCGCCGCGGTCGCCGCGAGCAAACGCCCCACCCCTGAACTGGAGACCACGCCATGAGCCATCCCAGCGGCTTCCAGATGCCCAAGCCGGTGCTGGCCATCGAGGGGCTGAGCGTGTCCTTCGACGGCTTCAAGGCGGTCAACGACCTCAATCTCTATGTCGACCGCAATGAGGTGCATGTGGTGATCGGCCCCAACGGCGCCGGCAAGACCACGGTGCTCGACCTGATCTGCGGCAAGACCAGGGCCAGCGCCGGCAGCATCGATTTCGATGGTCGCGAGCTGACCCGCATGCGCGAGTACGACATCGTCCGCGCCGGGGTCGGGCGCAAGTTCCAGACCCCGTCGATCTACGAGAACCTCACGGTGTTCGAGAACCTGGAGATGTCCTATCCCAAGGGACGCAAGGTGTTCGGCGCGCTGTTCTTCAAGCGCTCGCCCGAGGTGATCGAACGGGTCGAGCAGGTGGCCACGGAGATCATGCTCGGCGAGCACCTGCACCGCCAGGCCGACCTGCTCTCGCACGGCCAGAAGCAGTGGCTGGAGATCGGCATGCTGCTGATGCAAGACCCGCAGTTGCTGATGCTCGACGAACCGGTGGCGGGCATGAGCGTCAGCGAGCGGGTGGCCACGGCCGAGTTGCTCAAACGCATCAGCCAGGGGCGTTCGGTGCTGGTCATCGAGCACGATATGGAGTTCGTCAAGAGCATCGCCCACCGCGTCACCGTGCTGCACCAGGGCAAGGTGCTGGCCGAGGGCAGCATGGATGCGGTGCAGAGCAACCCCAAGGTCATCGAGGTGTACCTGGGGCATTGAGGGGCATGCCTTTCACCGTCTTCGAAAGACGGCTATCGGGTAACGACAGCTATAAAGCCGCAAAGAGCGCTGAAGGCTGGACGAGGAGAGCAACGCCGCATTTCGTCCAGCCTCGAGCCTCCAGCGCTCTTCTCGGGCCGCCAACATGTTGAAAGGCATGGCATTGAGGAGCTCTGCCGTATGCATGGTGGCGTCCCGTAGCCTGACTAGCGTTTACAAGGAGCAGAACATGTTCAGCATCAGCAACCTCGCTTCCGGCTACGGCCAGAGCCAGATCCTCCACGAACTCGATCTCGACGTGGCGAAGAAGGAAATCGTCGCGGTGATGGGCCGCAACGGCATGGGCAAGACCACCCTGTTCAAGAGCCTGATGGGCATCCTGCCGCAATGGGGCGGGCAGATTCGCGTGGACGGCCAGGATGTGTCGCAGTTGGAAACCCACCAGCGCGTGGCAAGCGGCATCGCCTACGTGCCGCAGGGGCGGATGATCTTCCCCGGCATGAGCGTGCTGGAGAACATCCAGACCGGCCTGCCGGCTTCTGCCGGTGGCAAGGTGCCGGACGATCTCTACTCGTTGTTCCCGGTGCTGCACGACATGCGCCAGCGCAAGGGCGGCAACCTCTCCGGCGGCCAGCAGCAACAACTGGCCATCGCCCGCGCGCTGGCCACCAATCCCAAGGTGCTGCTGCTCGACGAGCCGACCGAGGGCATCCAGCCGTCGATCATCAAGGACATCGCCCGCAGCCTGAAGGAGATCCGCGACCTGCGCGACCTGACCATCGTGGTATCCGAGCAGGTGCTGTCGTTCACCCTGGAGATCGCCGACCGCTTCCTGGTGATCGAGAAGGGGCGCTTCGTGGTCGAGGAGCGGCGCGAGAACGTCGACGAGGCGAGCATCAGCCGCTATCTGTCGGTTTAAGGGCAGCTTCAAGCCTCAAGCCTCAAGCCTCAAGCGTTCGGGCTGTGGGCTGATTTCCCGCTTTACGGTCGGTGTGTTCTCCATGCGCCGGCCGCTTTTTCGCGCCCGCGAAAAATGCCCGGAGGCCGCGCATTCACTGGCCTGGCGCATACGTCATCCAACGTATTTGCCGATTGCCACGCTGCCCCGAGACTGGCTGCGTACCCCGGCGCTTACCCGGCCGGCATCCACCACAGGTCCCAGGAGCAACGTCATGACCGATACCCTGATCAAGGTCGACCTCAACCAGGCCGCTACCGACAACGAACAGGTGCACAACCGCTGGCACCCGGACATCCCCATGGCCTGCTGGGTCAAGCCGGGCGACGACTTCATCCTCGAGACCTACGACTGGACCGGCGGCGCGATCCACAACGACGACGACGCCAGCGACGTGCGCGACGTCGACCTGTCCACCGTGCACTACCTGTCCGGCCCGGTAGGGGTTAAGGGTGCCGAACCCGGCGACCTGCTGATCGTCGAGCTGCTCGACATCGGCGCCAAGGCCGATTCGATGTGGGGCTTCAACGGCTTCTTCTCGAAGAGCAATGGCGGTGGTTTCCTCACCGACCATTTCCCGTCCGCGCAGAAATCCATCTGGGATTTCGAGGGCATGTTCACCAAGAGCCGGCACATTCCCGGCGTGCGCTTCGCCGGCCTGATCCACCCCGGCCTGATCGGCTGCCTGCCGGATCACCAGATGCTCGCCGACTGGAACAGGCGCGAGCAGGCGCTGATCGACACCAACCCGACCCGCGTGCCGCCGCTGGCCAACCCGCCGTTCACCTCCACCGCACATATGGGCAAGCTCAGCGGCGCCGCCCGCGACCTGGCGGCAGCCACCGGCGCGCGTACCGTGCCGCCGCGCGAGCATGGCGGCAACTGCGACATCAAGGATCTGTCGCGCGGCTCGAAGATCTTCTTCCCGGTCTACGTCGACGGCGCCGGCCTGTCGGTGGGCGATCTGCACTTCAGCCAGGGCGACGGCGAGATCACCTTCTGCGGCGCCATCGAGATGGCCGGCTGGGTGCATATGAAGGTCGAGCTGATCAAGGGCGGCATGGCCAAGTACGGCATCAGGAACCCGATCTTCAAGCCCAGCCCGATCGTGCCCACCTACAACAACTACCTGATCTTCGAAGGCATCTCGGTGGACGACGACGGCAAGCAGCACTACCTGGACGTCAGCCTGGCGTACAAGCAGGCCTGCCTGAACGCCATCAACTACCTGACCAAGTTCGGCTACTCGCCGGCCCAGGGCTACTCGCTGCTCGGCTCGGCGCCGGTGCAGGGGCATATCAGCGGGGTGGTCGACATCCCCAACGCCTGCGCCACCCTGTGGCTGCCGACCGACATCTTCGAGTTCGACATCAACCCCAGCGCCAGCGGCCCGACCCAGTTCCTCGACGGCAGCATCGACATGCCCATCGCCTACGACAAGTGATTGTTGTTACCCCTCTCCCGCTTGTGGGAGCGGGCAAGGGGTTACTTTTTCGAGGAACTTGCCATGCCCATCTACGAATACGACTGCCCGAGCTGCGGCGACTTCAGCGTGCTGCGGCCAATGGCCGAGCGCGACAGCGCCTGCGCCTGTCCGTACTGCGATGCCCCGAGCGAGCGGGTGATCCTCACAGCACCGGGCCTGACCACCCTGCCTGGTAGCCAGCGCCGCGCGCACGAGACCAACGAGCGCAGCGCCCATGCCCCGCAGAGCCTCGAAGCATACAAGGCCACGCGCAAACACCCCGCCAGTTGCAGTTGCTGCGGCCCGAGCAAAGCGGTCGAGCGCACCAGGGCCAATCCCCACGGCCTCAAGGCCAGCCCCTCGGCGCGGCCGTGGATGATCAGCCATTAGACGAACAGCCGAGGTAAAGCGCTGGAGGCTGGAGAGCCGGGTGAGAAAGCGCTTTTTCGTTCAGCCTCGAGCCTTCAGCGCTCTTTTCGTATTTTCGATTCCCTGAGGAGCCTTTTATGCGCCACGGCGATATTTCCAGCAGCCCCGATACCGTCGGCGTCGCCGTCGTCAACTACAGGATGCCGCGCCTGCACAGCAAGGCAGAAGTGCTCGACAACGCGCGCAGGATCGCCGAGATGATCAAGGGCATGAAGCTCGGTCTGCCGGGTATGGATCTGGTGGTGTTCCCCGAGTACAGCACCATGGGCATCATGTACGACCACGACGAGATGATGGCCACCGCCGCCACCATCCCCGGCGAGGAAACCGCGATCTTCTCCGCCGCCTGCCGCGAGGCCAGGACCTGGGGCATCTTCTCGCTCACCGGCGAACGCCACGAGGAGCACCCGCACAAGGCGCCGTATAACACCCTGGTGCTGATAAACGATGCGGGCGAGATCGTGCAGAAGTACCGCAAATGCATTCCCTGGTGCCCCATCGAAGGCTGGTATCCGGGCGACCGCACCTACGTATCGGAAGGCCCCAAGGGCCTGAAGATCAGCCTGATCATCTGCGACGACGGCAACTACCCGGAAATCTGGCGCGACTGCGCGATGAAGGGCGCCGAACTGATCGTGCGCTGCCAGGGCTACATGTACCCGGCCAAGGATCAGCAGGTGCTGATGGCCAAGACCATGGCCTGGGCCAACAACTGCTACGTGGCGGTGGCCAACGCCACCGGCTTCGACGGGGTTTACAGCTACTTCGGCCACTCCGCGCTGATTGGCTTCGACGGTCGCACCCTCGGCGAATGCGGCGAGGAGGAGATGGGCATCCAGTACGCCCAGCTATCGGTGTCGCAGATCCGCGACGCGCGCGCCAATGACCAGTCGCAGAACCACCTGTTCAAGCTGCTGCATCGCGGCTACACCGGCGTGTACAACTCCGGCGATGGCGACAAGGGCGTGGCCGACTGCCCGTTCGAGTTCTACCGCACCTGGGTACTGGATGCGCAGAAGGCCCGGGAGGACGTGGAGAAACTCACCCGCTCGAGCATCGGCGTGGCCGACTGCCCGGTGGGCGAGCTGCCCCATCCGGGCAAGGAACGCACGGCCGGATGAAATACCGTGGAAGGGGCTTTAGCCGCGACTGCCCCTTCCACGCAGTCTCTGCGACCCCGCAATCAAATCGAGACGGCCCATGCCTTTTGCCAACGACCTGATCGAGAACAACCGCGAGCGCCTGATCGAACAGGGCGCTACGGCCAGGCTGCCATCGCGCTTTCTCTTCGAGCCCCTGGCGGTGATGGCCCTGCTGCGCTCGCGCATCGTCGGCCAGGAGGCGGTGCTGGCGCAGGTCGAGGCGCTGCTCAAGGTGGTCAAGGCCGATATCGGCGAGCGCGAGCGGCCGCTGGCGGTCAACCTGTTCATGGGCCCGACCGGCGTCGGCAAGACCGAGATCGTACGCCTGCTGGCGCAGGCCATCCACGGCCGCGCCGATGCCCTGTGCCGCATCGACATGCACACCCTGGCCCAGGCGCATTACGCCGCCGCGCTGACCGGCGCGCCACCGGGCTATGTCGGCAGCAAGGAAGGCACCACGCTGTTCGATGCCGAGGCCATCGCCGGCAGTTTCGGCCGACCCGGTATCGTGCTGTTCGACGAACTGGAGAAGGCCAGCCCGGAAGTGCTGCGCAGCCTGCTCGGTATTCTCGAGCATGGCCGGCTGACCCTGACCGCCGGCAGCCGCACCCTGGATTTCCGCAACAGCCTGATCTTCATGACCAGCAATGTCGGCGCGCAACAGGCGCAGCGCTACCGCGAGCGTTTCGCCCGTGGCTGGCGGCGCTGGCTGGGGCTGGCGCCGACGGGGGAGGCAGCCCTGCTGGAGCAGGTGCTGCACGAGCGCTTCGAGCCGGAATGGCTCAACCGCATCGACCGCGTGCTGGTGTTCGAGCGGGTCGATGCACAGTGGCTCGATGCCTTGCTGAATATCGAGCTGGACAAGCTCAACCAGCGCCTTGGACACCAGGGTCGCTCGTTACAGGTGGATGCCAGCGCCAGTGCCTGGCTGTACCGCGAACATGACGTGCGCTTCGGCGCCCGCGCCCTGGCTCGCCGTATACGGGTCGAGCTGGAACCCGCCCTGGCGCAATGCCTGCTCGAGACTCCGGGCACGACCCGATTGACGGTGAGCGCCGACAATGAACGGCTGCACGTTGCACCGGCCCCATGAACGCGAAGCTGCAAGCTGCAAGCTGCAAGCTGCAAGCTGCAAGCTGCAAGCTAGTGTGGCGTGCGCCTCAAGCTCGCGGTCAAGCTCTCGCTCTTACTTGAGGCTTGTGGCTTGCAGCTTGAAGCTGCCCTACCGCCCCACCCCGCCTTCGAGCTTGCGCCACAGCAGGCGCACCGCCGCCTTGCGCGACAGGCTCCAGCGGTACAGGCGGATCTCCAGAGGGATGTGCCAGTGCTCCTTGCCGCAGATCGCCAGCTCGCCGCGGGCCAGTTCGGCATGCATCGACAGCCTTGGCACCCAGGCCACACCCAGGCCCTGCAGGGCCATGGCCTTGAGACTGTCGGCCATGGCCGTTTCGTGCACGGTGGTGGAGCGCAGCGCGCGCTGGCGCAGCAGCAGGTTCACCGAGCGGCCGAGAAAGGTGCCGGCGCTGTAGGCCAGCAGCGGCACGCTCTGACCGGCATCCAGGTCGTAGAGCGGCGCGCCGCTGTCGTCGACGGCGCAGACCGGCAGCATGTCGCTGCGCCCCAGGAACAGCGAGGGAAACAGATCCGGCGCCAGTTGCACGGCGGCATCCTGGTCGTGGTAGGCGAGAATCAGGTCGCAGGTGCCTTCGCGCAGGGAGTGCACGGCTTCGCCGACGTTGGTGGCCACCAGCCGGGTGGTCAGGGGCAGGCCATCGCGGCGCAGGCGGGCGATCCACTCCGGAAAGAAGCTGAACACCAGGGAGTGCGCCGCGGCAATCTGCAGGGCCTCGCCCTGCTGCCCCTCCAGGTGATGCAGGTGGCGCACCACTTCGCCGAGCTGCTCCACCAGGCTGCGCGCGGTCAGCAGGAACAGCTGGCCGGACTCGGTCAGCTCCACCGGCGTGCGCGAACGGTTGACCAGGGTCAGCCCCAGCGCCGCTTCCAGGCTGCGGATGCGGCGACTGAACGCCGGCTGGGTGACGAAGCGCTTCTGCGCCGCGGCGGAGAAACTGCGGGTGGCGGCCAGGGTGACGAAGTCTTCCAGCCATTTGGTTTCCAGGTTCACGGGGCATCCTCGACGCGCGGCGGCATTGCGCACACGTTTGGTGCGCCTAGGGTCTGTTGACGTTTCAGCGCAAGCCGCGTTGCTGCGAGAAATCTCGCCAAGCGAGGCGGAGGACGCAGGGAATGGCATTCCCTTTTCAAGTCCTCCAACGACGCATGGCGAGATTTCCCGCGCAACCCGTAGGGCCGGGCCAGTTTTTGCGCGACGCGGCGTTACTCGGTGGCTCATTTGGCCAGCCAAACTTCGCACCTGTGTGACCCACAGGGATGTGGGAAATGCCGCAAGCCCGCCGGGAGCGGGCGCGGCCCTTGCCTCGCGCAACAACTGGCTCCGGCGCGGTCGTGCTGAAACGTCAACAGACCCTAGTAAGTCACATCCACATTATGCCGATTACGCATAGGGCAGCAAGTAACAGCATTGGTCGACGAATGGCCTGAAGCCTTATTCTAGAGGTCATCGCGGTATCTTCCGCGCCTTCCTGAGAACATAGCCATCATGTCCGCTGCTGCATCCTTGCGCGTCGAAAAAGATCTTCTCGGCACCCTCGAAGTGCCTGCCGATGCCTACTACGGCATCCAGACCCTGCGCGCGGTGAACAACTTCCGCCTGTCCGGCGTACCGCTGGCGCATTACCCGAAGCTGGTCGTGGCCCTGGCCATGGTCAAGCAGGCGGCAGCCGATGCCAACCGCGAACTGGGCCACCTCAGCGCCACCAAGCATGCGGCGATCAGCGAAGCCTGCGCGCGCATCATCCGTGGCGACTTCCATGACCAGTTCGTGGTCGACATGATCCAGGGCGGCGCCGGCACCTCGACCAACATGAACGCCAACGAGGTGATCGCCAACATCGCCCTGGAAGCCATGGGCCTGCAGAAGGGCGAGTACAAGCACCTGCACCCGAACAACGACGTGAACATGGCGCAGTCGACCAACGACGCCTACCCCACCGCCATTCGCCTGGGCCTGCTGCTCGGCCACGACACCCTGCTGGCCAGCCTCGACAGCCTGATCCAGGCCTTCGCCGCCAAGGGCGAGGAATTCGCCCACGTGCTGAAGATGGGCCGCACCCAACTGCAGGACGCCGTGCCGATGACCCTGGGCCAGGAGTTCCGCGCCTTCGCCACCACCCTCGGCGAAGACCTGGCGCGCCTGCGCAGCCTGGCGCCGGAACTGCTCACCGAGGTCAACCTGGGCGGCACCGCCATCGGCACCGGCATCAACGCCGACCCGCGCTACCAGCACCTGGCCGTGCAGCGCCTGGCGGCCATCAGTGGCCAGCCGCTGGTGCCGGCCGCGGATCTGATCGAAGCCACCTCGGACATGGGCGCCTTCGTGCTGTTCTCCGGCATGCTCAAGCGCACCGCGGTCAAGCTGTCGAAGATCTGCAACGACCTGCGCCTGCTCTCCAGCGGCCCGCGTACCGGCATCAACGAGATCAACCTGCCGCCGCGCCAGCCGGGCAGCTCGATCATGCCGGGCAAGGTCAACCCGGTGATCCCCGAAGCGGTCAACCAGGTGGCCTTCGAAGTGATCGGCAACGACCTGGCCCTGACCCTGGCGGCCGAAGGCGGCCAGCTGCAACTGAACGTGATGGAGCCGCTGATCGCCTACAAGATCTTCGACTCGATCCGCCTGCTGCAACGGGCCATGGACATGCTCCGCGAGCACTGCATCAATGGCATCACCGCCAACGAAGCCCACTGCCGCGCGCTGATGGAAAACTCCATCGGCCTGATCACCGCGCTCAACCCCTACATCGGTTACGAGAACTCCACGCGCATCGCCAAGGAGGCGCTGATCAGCGGTCGTGGCGTATTGGAACTGGTGCGCTTGGAACAACTGCTCGACGATGCTACGTTGGCCGAGATTCTTCGACCGGAAAACATGATCGCGCCCAACCAGCTCAGGCACCTGACGCCGCCGGCGGGCAAACCGGTCGAAGCACGGACCCACAATCACCAGCGCTGACGTCCCTCCCGGCCCCGCGCCGTCCGCCCCCGGACGGCGCGGAGCATGACGGTGGCGCAGCCAAGAAGAGAGCTCGCCACATGACCGTCAAACCCGCCTGGCTCACAGCCTGTCTGCTGTCCCTTCTGAGCGTCATCAGCCTCAACGCCCAGGCCGAGTTGCCTGCCGGTTACAAAGTCGTGCTGCAAACGGAAAACTTTCCGCCGTTCAACATGGCCGACAACGACAAGAACTTCGCCCGCGACGCCAACATCAAGGGCGTCAGCGCCACCATCGTGCGCGAGATGTTCAAGCGTGCCGGCATCGACTACACCCTGACCCTGCGCTTCCCCTGGGCACGCATCTACGATTCGACCCTGGAAAACGCCAACCACGGCCTGTTCTCCACCTCGATGAACGAAGCCCGCCGCCCGCTGTTCAAGTGGGTCGGCCCCATCGCCAAGGTCGAGCGCGTGCTGCTCGCCGCGCCGGGCTCGAACATTCCCAACCTCAAGGATCTCAACGAGGCCAGCCAGTACCGCATCGGCAGCTACAAGGACAGCGCCGCCAGCCAGACCTTGGAGAAGGCCGGCCTGCAGCCGATCAACACCCTGCGCGACCCGGAAAACATCGGCAAGCTGACCCAAGGGCGCATCGACCTGTGGGGCACCACCGATCCGGTCTGGCGGCACCAGGCGCGCCAGGCCAACGTCAACGGCCTGCGCACCGTGCTGACCTTCGACCGCTCCGACCTGTACCTGGCGCTCAACCTCGATACGCCGGACGACGTGGTCGCACGGCTTCAACAAGCGCTGGACCAGATGAAGAGCGAGGGCTACGGCACCTGCAACAAACACCCGGAGCTGTGCTGATAGCCGCTGCACGCTCGCATCCTTCGGATACAAAGCGATAGCGGACGGTCGTAGGATGGGTGAAACCCATCAATTGCCGATGGGTGCACCCATCCTACAGGCTGGATATCTGATCTGCTGCGGGCATCCATGACTGCAAAAAGGCGGAAGCAGACGTTGAGCTGCAAGCTGCAAGCCACAAGCTAGAAGCTAGAAGCTAGAAGCTAGAAGCTAGAAGCTAGAAGCGAGGCAGCCTGTAGGATGGGTGAAACCCATCAATTGCCGGATGGGTTGCACCCATTCCTACGACCGGCCGCTATCGCCTTGGAACACCCGCCGCTGGCCAGCACCTTGGCGCGCGCGGGTACCTGGCTGCAGCATCCACGGGAAACTGGCGACCCGTCTTTTGGGTTCAGAGCCAAACATTGGCGAATGCGGGCAGACAACATGCCGCCGTCAAGCCCTCCCTGGAACCGGGAGACGATCCGCTTGGGAAGCGCTATGCAGCCAATCGCGGATCAGCAGCCCCTTGCTGAGCCTTCGAACACACGCAGTGCCGGCATCAAGCCGGCACTGCCGTCATCTGTAAGCAACGACAGACTGAGGCTGATACTCGGGTGCGTCGACCCACTGCCCATCCACGAGCTTTTCCCAACCGTCGTAGCGCTTCTCACCGTTGCGCCACAACTGGATGTCCCACTGACCGTTGAAACGATCCTGTCCGGACTGAGCACCAACGCCAAGTGCCCGGCCAAGGTCGATCGTACTGGCATAGTTGTCCAGATCCAGATGGAACTTGCCGTACTCATATACCGCGCTGGCAGCTACGAACTCCATGCTCAGCCTTGCAAAGCTGTTGGCGGCTTTCACAAGCCTAGAAGAAGCATTCAGCGCCGTTTCCAGGCGCTGGATCTGATCTTGACTCAATGAACCCGCATTGACGGCAACCAGATGACCATTCTGACTAACACTGAAACCAAAGTTTTTCTCGACAAGGTCAGGATCAGTCGCAGCCAGTGCCTTCTGAAAGTCCGTGTAGGCTGATGCCAAGGAGATTTGGACGGCTCCGAGTTCGGCCAATACGACCGGTTCGGCGCGGATCGCATAGTTGGACGCGGGACGTCCCGTCTTCTGATACACGTCGAAATCGCCTCGATCGACAGGGTCTTCCGAGCCTGGATGGTAGATCACCGATGCCTCGGGTGCCGGCGCGTCCAACCGAATCAGTGGCGGTTGCCCCTGCTGTGCCGCCTGCCCCGCGGGCGCGACCTTGGACTGCCACGCCGATAGCGTGGTGGACATTCCCATGTTCTCCATCGCACGTCCCTCCTCTCACGGCAACGAACTCCTAGCGGAATTTTCGGCAGCGATCCCGAGAACTTTAACGCGTATACGGAGATGACCGGTGTCTCTACACGACAGCGAGTGTGAGCGGGGGTCAACTTTCCGCCCAAGCAAATCGACCCGCTGCGTTCCGAATGCCTGATCACAGTCTTCCATGACGCCGAGGGGCGCGTGTCGCTGTGCGTCCCCGACCACGACGACATCCCCCTCGGTACCCGGCTGCTATGAACCCGCTCGGCATACGCCCGGCAGCGGCTGGACGATAGCCTCCTTCGACGGTAACCCGAGGAAGCGGCGCACCCGCTCGCTGGCAGGGCGCTCGAAGAAATCGTCAGGAGTCCCGCGCTCCAGGATCACTCCGCGCTCGAGGAACATCACTTCGTCCGATGCCGCCCGGGCGAACGCCATTTCATGGGTCACCACGATCATGGTCTGCCCTTCGGCCGACAGCGCCTGCATCACGGCCAGGACCTCGCCGACCATCTCCGGGTCCAGGGCGGAGGTCGGTTCGTCGAACAGGATGACTTCCGGGTGCATGCACAGCGCCCGGGCGATGGCGACTCGCTGTTTCTGCCCCCCAGACAGGGTGTGCGGGTAGACGTCCTGTTTGGCGGCCAGGCCCACCTTGTCCAGCAACGCCCGCGCTTCGGCCTGCGCCTGGCTACGCGGCACGCCCAGCACATGGATGGGCGCCTCCATGACGTTCTGCAGCACCGTCAGGTGGGGCCAGAGATTGAAACTCTGGAAGACCATGGCGGTGCGCGCGCGCAGCCGTGCCAGGGCGCGATCGGACAGGCGCCTGCCCTCCTCGCTCACACCCATGCGCTGCCCGGCGATGCGCACCACGCCGCGATCGGGTTCTTCCAGCCAATTGATACAGCGCAGCAGCGTGGACTTGCCCGAACCGGAGGCTCCGAGCAGGCTCAGGGTGCGGCCCCGGGTGACCTGCAGGTTGATATCGCGCAGCACTTCCACGCCATCGAAGTTCTTGGACAGGTGCTGGATCTCGACAACGATGTCGCTCATGACGCCAAACCTCGTTTCGCCGCACAGCGGCCCAGGGCGCGGGTCAGCGCCTCGATGGCCAGACTGATCAGCCAGTAGAACCCGACCGCGACCACGAAGGCCTGGATCGGGATGAAGTGGGTGGATTGGATGGCCGTCGCCGCGCCGGTCAGTTCGATCACGGTGATGAAGGTCAAGAAGGCCGTGTCCTTCAGGCAGATCACCAATTGGTTGCCGAGCATCGGCGCGCTGCCCAGCACCAGTTGCGGCAGCAGGATGCGCCGGTACAGGCCGCCGGTGGCATAGCCATGGGCGCGGGCGGCATCGGCCTGGCCCTTGGGCAGCACGGTGCGGGCGCCGCGCAGGATCTCGGTGATGTACAGGCCGTGATAGAGGATCAGCGCGACGTAGCCGGCGACCCACGCATCCAGGCGCACGCCCAGCAGCGGCAGGCCGTAGTACAGCAGGTAGAGCAGCACCAGGAACGGCAGCAGGCGTACCCCATCGATCAAGGAGCGCAGCAGGCGCCGGGCCGGCGTGATCCGCCCCTCCAGCAACGGCAGCAGGAGCGCGGCCAGGATGAAGGCGCCCACGGCGGCACCGACGAAAAGCGCCAGGGTGGTGGCGAAACCGGACAGCAGTTGAGCCCGTTCGGCCCACAGGATGTACCAAGCGTCCATGGAATCTCCTTTACATGGCCAAGCGCAGCGTGCGCTGCTCGGCAGCGCGTTGCAGCCGCACCAGGCCATAGATTAAAAGCATGTAGAGCACGGCGGCGGCCAGCAGCGGCGGCATGGGCTCGAACGTCGCAGCGGAGATACGCTGGGTGGTGCGGGTCAGCTCGACCAGACCGATCACCGCCACCGCCGGGCTGGCCTTGACCAGGAAGGTCGCCTCGTTGACCAGCGCCGGCAACCCGCGCAGGAACATCTGCGGCAATGCGATGCGGCGCAGGGCCACGCCAGGCGTCATGCCGACGCTCTTGGTGGCTTCCAGTTGCTCGCGCGGAAAGCTCTCCAGGGCGGAACGCCAGATCTCCGCATTGAAGGCCGTGGTGTTCAGCGTCAGGGCCACGATGCCGACCACCGCGGGACTGAGATCCAGGCCCAGGTGCGGTGCGGCGATGAAGATCATCAGCACCAGGGTCACCAGCGGCGTGGCCCGGGTCAGGCTGACGTAAACAGCCAGGGCCTGGGCGACGAAAGGGACGCGCGACGCGCGCACGAGCGCCACGACCAGGCCGAGGGCGATTCCCAGGACGATGGACAGGGCCGATATCCAGAGCGTGACCCACGCGCCCTGCAGCAGCAACAACCAGGCATTGGCATCCATGTGCGGTTCCTCGTGCAGGTGCCTTGCGGCACCTTGTGGATCAATCGACGGTGGTCAGGCTCTGGAACTGCTCGGCCGAGGTGATGGCTTCGCGGGGCAGCTCCGGAAAGTCCTGCCCGAACCACTTCGTCTGCAGCTCGCCCAGCCGGCCGCTGTCGCGCAGGTGGTTGACGAAGTCGGTAAGGAAGGCGAGCACTTCCGGCCTGTCCTTGGCGATCATCCAGCCGTGGAAACCGGGGCCGGAGACCGGCAGGCCCAGGGCGAAGCGGCCCGGATGCTCCTCGACCACGGCGCGGGCGCCGATGATGGTGTTGATGGCGTAGTCGAGCCGGCCGCTGGCCAGGTCGGCGTAGACCTCGGGGTAGGACGGATACTCGACGACCCTGCCCAGCTTGCCACCCGTGCGCTCGAGCATGGCCTGCAACTCCGGCAGGCGGGCGAGCTGGGCACTGCCGGCCTGGACACCGACGGTCTTGCCGTCCAGGTCGGCGATGCTGGCGAGACTTTCATCGTCGGCACGGCGGATGAAATAGTGGGTGGCCGCGGCGGTGGGTGCGACGAAGTTGAACGCCTTGAGCCGGTCGGTGGTGACGATGGTGCCGGTGACGGCGGCGTCGTAGCGGCCTGCGGAAAGCGCGGCCATCATGCCCGCCCAGGGAATGATGCTGCTGCGGATCTCGAACGGCGCGTACGTGCGCAGCTCGGCGATCATGTCGTGGTTGAAACCGCTGGGCTTGCCGTTGTCGACGAACTCGAACGGCCTGAAGTCATCCTCGGTGACGACATGCAGGTAGCCGCGCGCCTGAATCGCGTCGAGGTCGCCGGCCTGGAGCAGCGAGGTGAACGACAGGGTCAGTGCCAGAGCAAGGGTGTGCAGGATGGAACGTGGGTGAAGCTTGCAAATGCGCATCGTCGGTTCTCCCGGTAAGGACACGGAAGGCAGGTGCGAAGTCGGAGAGACGTTAGTTATGGGAACTGCAGGTGCCACCGTCTCTGTGGCGGGCCGGGCGTCAGTGCCGCCAGGTCGGGTCTTGCTTGTCGAGCAGGCGCTGGATCGCCGCGAAATGGGCCTCGGCATAGAGCTCGGCCTGTGCCTGAAAATCCGCACTGACGCGCTCGGCCTGCTGTTCGGAAATCAGTGCCAGCGGTCGCCCACAGGACTGCGCCAGCACCTGAACCTGGGCGGCACGCTCCAGGTAATAGAGGTTGTCGAAGGCCAGGGCCACGCTGGCTCCGATGACCAGGGGGCCATGGCACTGCAGCATCAGCACTGATTTGTCGTCCAGCAGCCCCGCCATGCGCGCGCCCTCGGCGTCGTCCAGGGCAAGACCGTTGAAGCCGCCGAACTCGTCGTCATAGGCGATACGACCATGGAAGCGCACCGCGTTCTGGTGGCACAGCTCCAGACGGCCCCGCTCGGTGCCAAGAATGGCGCAGGCATAAGGCATGTGGGTGTGCAGCACGCATACCGCCCGGGCATTGGCGCGGTGAATGCTGGAGTGGATGTGGAAGGCGCTGGCCTCGACCTCGCCCTGCCCGGCGACCACCCTGCCCTCGCCATCGAGCAACAGCAGGTCGCTGGCACGCATCTCGGCGAAATGCACGCCGAAGGGATTGATCAGGTAATGATCCGCAAGACCCGGCGCCATCACGCTGAAATGGTTGCAGGTGCTCTCGTGCAGGCCGAGCTCGGCCGCCCAGCGGAATGCGGCAGCCAGTTGCTGGCGTCTTTGCTGGATCTCCGGTGAATCGAACAAGGATTGGCTCATGGATACCTCTACAACGATCGGTGGGTGAAACAGTTCAGGCGAAGAGCAGCTCGACGCCGCGCAGGTTGGGGAACTCGTACAGCGGCCTGGGCGCAGCGTCTCCTTGGTGTTCACTGCACTCGGCTGATGGCCTGATCCAGCAGATCCAGGCCGAGGTCGATTTCGACCTCGCTCACGGTGAGCGGCGGGGCGATGCGGAATACCCCGCCCATGCCCGGCAACTGGACGATGTTCATGCTCAGGCCGAGGTTCATGCATTCTCGCGTGATCGCCGCACCGAGATCGGAAGCCGGTTCCTTGGTTCGCCGATCCTTGACGATCTCCAGCCCCAGCAGCAGGCCGCGACCGCGCACGTCGCCGATGCACTCATGGCGCGCCTGCAGGGCCCGCAGACCATCCTTCAGGCGCTTGCCCATGGTATTGGCGCGGCCGACCAGGCCATCGCGCTCGACCACCTCCAGCACCTTCAAGCCGACCGCCGCGGGCAGCGGGTCGGAGACGTGCGTGGTATAGAACAGGTAGCCCAACTCGTGGGCGCGCTCCTCGATCGCCGCCGAGGTGACCACCGCCGCCAGCGGCAGGCCGGCGCCAAGGGTCTTGGACAGGGTCAGGATGTCCGGGGTGACGCCCTCGCGCTCGCAGGCGAACAGCATCCCGGTGCGGCCGATGCCAGTCTGCGCCTCGTCGAGGATCAGCAGCATGCCGCGCTCCTCGCACTTCTTCTTCAGCGCCGCCATGTAGCCGTCGGGCAACTCGATGATGCCGCCGGAACTGAGGATCGGCTCGGCGATGAAGGCCGCCAGGCTGCCGCTGGACTGGCGGTCGATCAGCTCGAAGGCGTAGTCCAGCTCGGCCAGGTAATCGTATTCGCCGTTGCGCTCGAAGCGTGGGCGGTAGGGGAACGGCGCCGGAATGGCGAAGGAACCCACCGCCGCCGGGCCGACACCGCGACGCCCGGCGCTGTACGTCGCGGAAGCAGCGGCGCCGGTCATGCCGTGCCAGGACTGGGCAAAGCCGACGATCTCGTACTTGCCGGTGACCAGCTTGGCCATGCGAATCGCCGCTTCGTTGGACTCCGCCCCGGTGCTCAGCAGCAGCGCGCGGTCGAGGCCCGCCGGGGTCTTCTCCGCCAGTTTCGCGGCCAGCTCCACCACCGGCCGCGAGAGCATGCCACTGAACAGGTGGTCGAGGCGGTGGGCGTACTCGCCGACCACCGCGGCAATGTCCGGATGGCTATGGCCGAGCACGGCACTCATCTGCCCGGAGGTGAAATCCAGGATCGGCCGATCGTCTGCGTCGAAGACAAAGCTGCCTTGCGCCCGCTCGATGATCAGCGGTGCGAATTGTCCGCCGTAGCGGATCAGGTGCTTGCGCGCATTTTCCCAGAATACCGGCTCCAGATTCCCCGACACGTCCATTCCCTCCACAAGTAATTACTCAAGAGCTTGCAGATTAGGCGCAGAAATGCATTTATTAAATCTAATACTTTTTATATGAGACTTAAGGAGTGTTTATATCTTGGGAGTATCTCTCGATATCGAACTGCTGCGTTCCTTCGTGATCATTGCGGAAACCCGTGCCCTGTCCCGCGCCGCGGATCGCGTGGCCCGAACCCAGGCGGCCCTGAGCCAGCAGATGAAGCGGCTGGAGCAATGCGTCGGCCAACCGCTACTGCATCGCACCGGCCGAGGCGTGGTGCTCACCCAACAGGGGGAGCAATTACTGATTCACGCCCACCGCATTCTGCGCTGCCACGACGAGGCATTGGCCGAGTTGTCGGATCGAGGCCTGAGCGGCACGCTCAGATTCGGTTGCCCGGACGACTACGCCACGATCTTTCTGCCCGCACTGCTGAGAGGATTCGCCAGACGCCACCCCCTGGCCCAGGTGGAAGTCGACTGCGCGCCCACGCCGCGACTGCGCGAGCGCCTCGCACAGCACACCGTGGATCTGGCCCTGGTGTCGTGGCCGGAGGGCGAACGTCCCGAGGCCGTCATCCGCCGCGAACCCCTGGTGTGGGTCGGCCACCCCACCACGTCCGCACTGGACTTCGATGTCCTGCCGCTGGCGCTGTCCCATCCCGACACCCTGGATCACCTGGCCGCCTGCCACGCCCTGCGCGCAGTCGCTCGTCCTTTCCGTATCGCCTACGCCTCCAGCAGTCTGGCCGGCCTGACCGCGTTGGTGCGCTCAGGCCAGGCCATCGCGGTCATGACCCAGACGGCGGTTCCCGACGACCTGCAGATCCTGCAGACCGGCGCGGCCTTGCCACCATTGCCCAGCGTGGGCATTGCCCTGGAATACGATCATGAACCGCCCTCCCTGCTGGTCGAGGCATTCGCCCAACACGTGCAGGCGTCCCTGCCGGATCTCTAGTGCCCCATCACAGAGCCAATGTCGTATCCGAGCGAACGGGCCGAGTGGTTGCTCAAAGGCGCAAGCTGCTGTGCATCGCTTACGGGGTGCTGAAATCCGGCAAGCCGTTCAACCCTGAACTCACCCTTGCGAAGTGAGGCTCAAGACGGTATCTACGCCCTGTGGCTGTGGGAGGGGCCAGGCGGCGATCCGCTTTAGCCGCGAGCTCTTTGCGCCCTTGACGGACCAATAGCGGCTAAAGCCCCTCCCACGCAGACTGCAGTGTCCGCTACCGCCTTTACTTGCCGCTTGAAGGGGGCGGCCATCCGCCTTGCAGCTTATGGCTGCCTGCCATCCCCCATTACGATTGCCCCGTTCGCCGCCCCGGGCACATCGACCACCCTGGCCGACACATGACCCCGCGACGGACAGCGACAGGCCTGGTGCCGCCCATGGCCACGGATGCGAACGCCGAGCCTGCCATGAACGGCGATCGGTTGTATCCTGCCACCCCGTCATAGCCACTCTGCTCACAAGGACAACGGCATGCCCGCAGCGCAAAAACTCCTCGTGCTCTACACCGGCGGCACCATCGGCATGCAGATGAGCGCCGCCGGCCTGGCCCCGGCCTCCGGTTTCGAGGCTCGTCTGCGCGAGCAGCAGGCCCGGCACGCGCAATCGGCGTTGCCGAACTGGATCTTCCGCGAGCTGCTGCCACCGATCGACAGCGCCAACATGAACCAGGGCCACTGGCTGGCGATGGTCGCGGCGATTCGCCAGGCCATCGAACGGGACGGCTGCGACGGCGTGCTGGTGCTGCACGGTACCGACACCCTGGCCTACAGCGCCACCGCCCTGAGCTTCCTGCTGCTGGGCCTGCCGGTGCCGGTGCTGCTGACCGGCTCGATGCTGCCGGCGGGCAGCGAAAACAGCGACGCCTGGCCCAACCTGTTCGGCGCCCTGCGGGTGCTGGCCGCCGGCGCTCCCAGCGGCGTGCACCTGTTCTTCAACGGTGCGCTGCTGCATGGCGCCCGGGTCGGCAAGCTGCGCAGCGATGCCTTCGATGCCTTCCAGGTGCTGCCACGCCGGCGCCAGGGCGAACGCCTCGAGGCGCTGCCGGCGCAGATCGATTACCGCCAGCCGCGCCAGCCGGTCAACCTCGCGCTGCAGCCGCTGTTTCCCGGCCTGCGCGCCGCCCACCTGCGGGCTCTGCTCGACAGCGGCGTGCAGGGTCTGCTGCTGGAGTGCTACGGCAGCGGCACGGGGCCCAGCGACGACGCCGAACTGCTCGAGGTGCTGCGCCAGGCCCATGCCCGGGGCGTGGTATTGGCCGCCATCAGCCAGTGCCCCCAGGGGCATGTCGAGTTCGGCGTGTATGCGGCGGGCAGCCAGTTGGCGGCGGTCGGCCTGGTATCCGGCGGCGGCATGACCCGCGAGGCGGCACTGGGCAAGCTGTTCGCCCTGCTCGGCGCCGGCTTGCCGCAGGCCGAAGTGGAACGTTTGTTCGCGCTCGATCTGTGCGGTGAATGCGCCGCAGACTGACCGTCAACTCTCCGTAACATCATGTGGGCATAGTCGCTGGCCTTATTACTCCAACGACTGGTGCCCCATGTCTCGACTGAACCCGCTGTTGCACCCGCTCCCTCTGGTAATCGCCCTGCAGGCCGCCCTCGCCGGCCAGGCCGTCGGGGCCGATTTCACCATCGCCACGGGCAGCACCGTGACCACCACGCAGACCCTGCCCGATACCGGCACCGTCGAACAGGGCGGCACCTTGAGCACCAGCGGCAGTAGCGTGGCGGTCAACGTCCTGACCGGCACCTCGGTACTGAACAACGCCGGCACCATCGCGCAGACCGGCAGCGGCCGCGCCATCGATGCCAACGCCGGCACGCCGATCCTGACCATCAACAACGCAAGCAGCGGCGCGATCAGCTCCAACAGCGCCGCGGCCATCCGCCTCGCCCGCGCCAACGGTCAGTACCTCATCAACAACGCGGGCAGCATCAGCAGCGCCGAACGCGCTATCCATATCAACGGCGCCAGCTCGAGCCTGATCCTCAACAATACCGGCACCATCAGCACCAGTGGCAGCGGCGAAAGCGCCCTGCACCTCAACTCCGAGAACGGCACGTACGTCATCCACAACGCGGGCACCATCGCGCATACCGGCACACAACGCGCCATCGATGCCAACGCCAGCGGGCAGACCCTGATCCTCAGCAACGAAAAAACCGGCGTCATCAGCTCCAGCGGCGCGCAGACCATCCGCCTCAACAAGGAGGACGGCCACTACGTCATCGACAACCAGGGCACCATCGCGCAGGTCGGCGCCGCTATCGGCGGCGAACGCGCGATCAAGGCCGACCTCGATTACACCAGCGAGCACAACCAGATCATCAACGGTGCCGTGGACAATCGCACGGCGGTGATCAGTTCCACCGGCAACGACGCCCTGCGTCTGGGCAGCAACTTCACCCTGACCAACTACGGCCATATCTTCTCCACCGGCCTGGTCAACACCAGTTGCCCCGACTACATGGCGGCCTCGGTAGGCTGCGGAGCCGACGTCTCCGCCGCCGATGGCGTGGCCATCGAGAACGAACGCGCCAACGTCGCCATCCTCAACCACGGCACCATCACCGGCCCGCGCCATGGCATCGACGGCGGCGACCCGCTGGCCTTCGCCGCGGACAGCAACCTGATCGGCCTGGAACGCCTGATCGTGCGCAGCGCGGACGGCAACGGCGTGACCTTCGACAAGGTGGTCGACGGCGTCACCACCGAGAACGTCCAGATCCTCAACCCGGTGATCATCAACTACACAGGTGGCGAGATCAGGGGCAAGAACGGCTCCGGCGTCGGCATCGACGGCCACGGCGTGGTGATCAACCATGGCCTGATCAGCGGCAACTACGCCGGCGCCGGCAACGTCTACGACCACGAAGGCGCGGGCCTGACCCAGGACAACGGCGACGGTGACGGCGTCGATATCGACGGCATCGCCTACATCGAGAACCACGGCCGCATCGAAGGCACCGGTGCCGGCGGCCTGGACTCCGGCGGCCACCCCAACGGCGCGGACGGCATCGCCGCCGGCGGCGGCACCCTCATCAACCATGCCGGCGCCAGCATCTTCGGCCAGGCCAAGGGCATCCTCATCGACGACGGCGCCGCCGGCTCCGCGGTAGCCAGCGGCCGTGGCACCAGCGACGCCCAGGGCGGCGTGGTCCGCATCGACAACGCCGGCAGCATCATCGGCGCGGACGAGGCCGCCATCGGCCTGGTCGGCGACTTCGACGACGTGCTGATCAACCATGCCGGCGGCAGCATCCGTGGCGGCCTCGACACCACCCGCGTCGACGAGGCCAACAGCACCACCGCGGCCGCCGCCGTGCAGATGGGCGGCGGTAACGACAGCCTGATCAATGCCGGCCTGATCGAAGGCCTCAACGGCCTGGCCGTGGATCTGGGCGATGGCGACGACAGCCTGACCGTGCTTTCCACGGCACGCTTCATCGGCAGCGTCGACGGTGGCGCGGGAATCGACAAGCTGGTGCTCGACGATGCCGCCGGCGGCCGTTTCGGCAACAGCCTCAACTTCGAAAACCTGGATGTACGCAGCGGTACCTGGAGCCTGGACAGCGACGACTTCAGCGCCAGCACGCGCATCTACAGCGGTGCCAGCCTGCTCAACCTGGGCACCCTGCAGGGCGATGTGCAGGTCGACAACGGCGCCACCTTCAGCGGCGGTGTCGTCGGTGGCAACCTGAACCTGGCCAGCGGCTCGACCCTGACGCTGACGGTCAGCCCCGCAGGCGCCAGCAATACGCTCAGTGTCGGCGGCGATGTCGCCCTGAACGGCGCCAACCTGCGCATCGATGCGCTTGCGGGAGACTACCCACTGCAGAGCAGCTATCAGGTGCTCCAGGCTAACGGCGCGATTACCGGCACCTTTGCCGATTTCAGCAGCAACCTGGCCTTCCTGACCCCGACCCTGCAGTACGCTGCCCACAACGTCGACCTGACCTTGGCCCGCAACGACCGCAGCTTCGCCGACCTGGCGCGCAACACCAACGGCCGTGGCGCGGCGCGTGCGCTGGAATCCCAGGGCAACGGCACGCTGTACAACGCCGTACTGACCAGCAGCAACGGCACTGCCGCCAACGCCATCGACCAGTTGGCCGCCAGCAGCAACGCCAGCCTCATGGCCGCCAGCCTGGCCGGCAACGCACAAGTGGCCAGCAGCATGCTCGGCGCCATGCAGCAGCTGGGCGGGACCGACAACCTGCAAGCCTCGCTGCTGCACGACGCAGCGCCACTGCTCGCCGCCAGCGGCGTGCCGAACGAAGCCCGCACCCTCAACGACCCGCGCGCCGAAGGGCGCCTCTGGCTGCAGGGCCTGGGCAGCCACGGCAAGCTCGATGGCCGCCAGGGCGGCCATGACCTGACCCAGGATACCCGCGGCGCGGTGCTCGGCGCCGACTGGGCGCTGAACCCGACCTGGCGTATCGGCGTGCTGGGCGGCTACGCCCGTACCGATGTGGATGCCGGCCCTGGCATCTCCAGCGATATCGACAGCCTGCACCTGGGCGTCTATGCCCTGCGCCAGAGCGGCCCCTTCGCCCTGCGCCTGGGCGCGGCCTACAGCCGCCACGACAACAGCGGTACGCGACGGGTCGACTTCGCCGGTTTCAGTGACCGCCTGCGTAGCGACTACAACGCCGACAGCCAGCAGGTGTTCGCCGAGCTGGGCTACCAGATGGCCAGCGGCCGGCTGCTCGCCGAACCCTTCGCCGGCCTCGGCTACCAGCGCTACAGCCACGAGTCCTACGATGAAAAGGGTGGCGCCGCGGCGCTGCATGTCGACAGCCAGAAACAGGACAACCTCAGCAGCACCCTGGGCCTGCGCCTGGCCCACCTCGGTACCCTGGACAACGGCATGAGCCTGACCCCGCGTGTCAGCCTGGGCTGGCGGCATACCTACGGTGATCTCGATAGCCAGGCCCGGCAGTCCTTCCTCAGTGGCGGCAGTGCCTTCAACGTCGAAGGCAGCGCCCTGGATCGCGACAGCCTGCTGGCCGAAGCCGGCCTGGATCTGGGCATCAGCAATGGCCAGAGCCTGGGCCTGGGCTACAGCGGCGAGTACGGCAGCCGCACGCAGAACCATGCCCTGGTCGCCCAGTGGCAGTTGCGCTTCTGATCGGACCGGGCAGCGCCCGGGTCGTCATACCGGCCCGGGCGTTGCCGCTGGCGTTGAGTTCCGGCGCCCGCGCATGACGCGGTGCCGTTCAGACCAGCCGCTGCGCCAGCAGCGCGATATGCTCCGGGCCGATGCCGCAGCACCCTCCCAGATGGCTGGCGCCACGGGCACGCCAGTCGGCCACCCAGTGCAGGTAGCCGGGCGGATCGAGATCCTCGCGCAGCGGGTCCAGGCCATCGTTGGCCGTGGCCTGCTTGGGCTGTGGCGGAAAGGCATTGGCATAGGCGCCAATGGCGATCTCCACGGCCAGTCCGGTCAAGGTCTCGCGCGCGGCGTCGATGGCCGCGCCGATGACTTCCGGCTGGCTGCAGTTGAACAGCAGCACCGCAACGCCCATCCCGGCGGCGGCCCTGGCGGCTTCGGCCACAGGCTCGCCGGAGCGCAGCCGAGGCACGCCATCCGTTTCTTCGTCCTGCAGGGTGAAGGACAGCCAGAACGGTTTGCCATCGTCCGGCAGATGGGCATGGATGGCCTGCGCTTCGGCGATCGCACTCTGGGTTTCCGCCAGCCACAGGTCGACATGCGGCGCCAGGCCCTGCAACAGCGGCGTCAGCACCTCGGCGACACGCTGCGGCTCGAACAGATCCGGACGGTAGGAACCGAACAGCGGTGGCAATGAACCGGCAACGCGCACCGGGCGGACGCTGCTGTCGGCGGCGCGGCGCGCCAGTTCGCCGGCACGCGCGGCCAGCGCGCGTCCCTCCCGGGCGAAGCGTTGCTCGCCGATATGGAAGGGCACCACGGCATAGCTGTTGCTGGTGATCACGTCGCTGCCACTGGCGATGTAGGCGGCATGCACCGCTTCCACCTGATCGGGCGCCTCGGTCAACGCCAGCGCCGACCACTCCGGCTGGCGGAAAGGCGCGCCACGGCGCTGCAACTCACGGCCCATACCACCATCGAGCATGACCAGGGGAGCTGCGCGCAGAGAAGTTTCCGTCATATATATATTCCTTAAATTCATTTGGACGGCATCATTTATAACTATTTAATACAGACTTCGTGCCCACCACAACCTGTTTCGCGTCTAAGGAGTCCCATGAAAAACCCTCTGCTCCCGGTCCTCGGGCTGACCCTCGCCACTCTCTGCAGCCAGGCTCTGGCCGGCCCCACTCTCGAGCGCATCGAGAAGAATGGCGAACTGGTCAACGTGCTGATGGAGAACTACCCGCCGTTCTCCTTCCTCAACGAGCAGAATCAGCTCGATGGCTTCGACGTCGACGTGGCCAAGGCGGTTGCCGACCGGCTCGGCGTCAAGCTGCGCCTGGAGACGCCATCCTGGGACGTGATCGCCGCGGGCCGCTGGAGCGGTCGCTACGACATCTGCATCTGCTCCATGACGCCGAGCCAGGCGCGCGCGCAGGTGTTCGACTTCCCGGTCACCTACTACGCCTCGCCGGCGGTGATCGTGGTCAATGCCGCGGATGAGCGCATCCAGTCGGCCAGGGAACTGTCCGGCCTGAAGGTCGGCGTCACCAGCGCGTCGTCCTACGAGAGCTACCTGAACAAGGATCTGGTCATCGAAGGCGCCGAAGACCAGCCGCTGGACTATCCCTTCGACGCCGTCCAGGTCGCCCCCTACGACAACGACACCGTGGCCTTCCACGACCTCGCCCTGGGCGCCGGCGTGCGTCTGGATGCCATCCTCACCAACCTGGTCACCGCACAGCCGCGCATCGACCAGGATCCGCGCTTCAAGCTGGCGGGCGAGCCGCTCTACGCTGAACCCAACGCCGTGGCCATCGAGAAGAACGATGCCGAATGGCGGGCCAAGGTCGAGGACGTCTTCGCCCAGCTGCGCCAGGACGGTACCCTGGCGGCCATCTCCAACAAGTGGATCGGTTCCGACATCAGCCAATGACGCCAGCCCCCGAAACCCCGCGCCCGCCACCGGCGGTGCGCGAATCGCCGTTGCAACGCCTGCTCGGCTTCCGTACGCGCCTGTACCTCACCTGGGCCGGCCTGTTCGCCCTGTGCGTGGCGTTCTTTCTCAGCTTCGAGCTGAAATTCTCGATCATCCTCGAGAAACTGCCCAACCTGCTCGGCGCCAACCTGGCGCCGAACGGTTTCCTGCAGGGCGCGGCGCTGACCCTGTTCCTGTGCTTCTGCTCGATCTGGGCGTCCCTGGCGCTGGGCTTCGTCACCGCCCTGGCGCGCCTGTCGAAGAGCGCCGTGGCCTTCGGCATCGCCAGCTTCTACGCCTCGTTCTTCCGCGGCACGCCACTGCTGATCCAGATCCTGCTGATCTACCTCGGCCTGCCGCAACTGGGCCTGGTGCCGGGCGCGATCGCCGCCGGGATCATCGCCCTGTCGCTGAACTACGGCGCCTACCTGAGCGAGATCTTCCGCGCCGGGCTGATCGGCGTGGCCCCCGGCCAGCGCGAAGCCTCCCTGGCCCTGGGTCTCAAGCCGGTGGTGATCTTCTGGCGGGTGACCCTGCCCCAGGCGATGCGCACCATCATCCCGCCGACCACCAGCCAGTTCATCGCCATGCTCAAGGACTCCTCGCTGATCTCGGTGATGGGAGTCTGGGAGGTGATGTTCCTGGCCCAGTCCTACGGGCGCTCGTCCTACCGCTACATCGAGATGCTGACCACCGCGGCGGTGATCTACTGGCTGCTGTCGATCGGCCTGGAACTGCTCCAGGCCCGCCTGGAACGGCATTACGGCAAGGCCTACCTGAACGGGCGTTAGCGCCTGGCTGGTATTCAACGCAGCAGGGCCAGCGACGCGCTGTCGCTTGCGATGCCGGCCCAGGCATCGCAGGATGGCGGTCGATCGACCTTCAGGAGAGCTGCCCATGACCGTCCGCATTCCCGTGGAAATCCGCGCCGTCAGCGCCGCCGACCACGCCGCCTGGCTACCCCTGTGGCAGGGTTACCAGCGCTTCTACATGACCGAGATCGACGCCGACACCAGCGCCGTGACCTGGCAGCGCTTCCTCGACCCGGACGAACCGATGTTCGCCGCCCTGGCCTGGCGCGACGGCGAGGCCATCGGCCTGGTGCACTGGCTCTACCACCGTTCCTGCTGGACCATCGGCGACTACTGCTACCTGCAGGACCTGTTCATCGCCAAGGACGTGCGCAGCAATGGCGTCGGCCGGCAACTGATCGAGCATGTCTATGCCGTGGCCAGGGAGGCGGGCTGCTCGCGGGTGCACTGGCTGACCCACGAGACCAACGCCAAGGCCCAACTGCTCTACGAGCGCATCGGCGACCGCTCGGGCTTCGTGCAGTACCGCAAGCTGTTCTGACAAGAACGAAATTGCGGTCGCGCCACAGGTTTTGCTGATTGGCTGCAACCCTATCGCGCCGAGGTCGGCGCTCCTACACGGGCTTTGGCTTGCCGCAATCCCGTAGATACTCTGTTAGTGGTCAAGCGTTTTTCAGGTGTTCATTGCTGAATAGCTCGGATGAATCGAAAGGCACACCGAGCTTCAGGCAAGCCCAGACGCCAGTCAGGTATTTACGCATGACTGCACA
>NZ_QJUM01000001.1 GCF_004327355.1 Phytopseudomonas dryadis | reverse complement strand
TCCCGAACTCAGTAGTGAAACGACGCATCGCCGATGGTAGTGTGGGGTTTCCCCATGTGAGAGTAGGTCATCGTCAAGCTTCTACCAGAAACCCCAGATCTCGACAGAGGTCTGGGGTTTCGTCTTTTGGGGGCGGGGAAATGGGGTGCCCGGCTCAGCTGGAAGGTGGGCGAGTGGGGGAGCTGGCATAGTTCCCGGGTATCGCGGTGCTCAACCCGGGCTACCACCGTGCTCTAACCCGTTGACTGCTACAGAGCCCGACATTTTAGCCCGTAGCCCGGGTTGAGCGAAGCGATACCCGGGAAAGCAGGCGCAGTTTGAGTGGCGACTTATTCAGCCCGGATCAATAAGCCGGCTGTAGATAGTGTTCAGGGTTTATGCGCATGAAGACGCGCCTGTGGGCCGGCGACAGCCTCTCTATACGATAAGCAATTGAACACGAAAACCCGCACGAAGCGGGTTTTGCGAGGAACCTGTAGCGATGCAGGTTTGTCGGCCGCTATTCAGTCGCCGCGATACTCGCAGCCGCTGCTGCAGGTCTCGTGGATCCGGATACGCGACAGCTCGGGCAGCAGAGGTTTGAGTTGCTGCCAGACCCATTTGACGATGACTTCGCTGGTCGGGTTTTCCAGGCCGGGGATGTCGTTGAGGTAGTTGTGGTCGAGCTGCTCGTAGATGGGCTTGAAGATGGCCTTTATCTCCGAGAAGTCGCGAATCCAGCCGGTATGCGGGTCGACTTCCCCCTCGATATACACCGCGATGCGGAACGAGTGGCCGTGCAGGCGTCCGCATTTATGGCCTGCGGGCACATGGGGGAGGCGGTGGGCGGCTTCGAAGATGAATTCTTTGAACAGTTCCAAGACAGCTCTCTTTACGTACAGGACGAACAGGCTGCGATTTTAGCAGCCTGTCGCTCCTGATAGGCGAATCACTGCCCGCTGGCGGCGTTTCGCTCGTGCCGATAGACGCTCACCGCTTCGTACACGGCCTTGCGCAGACGATTGATGCCGCCGATGGGACGGTGCTCCGGCAACGCATGCCAGGGGTTGAATGCCAGGTTGTCGCAGAGCAGGTTCTGCTGTGCGCTGTCGAAGTCCTGGGCGGGGAGACGGATGTCGGCCACTGTCTCGAAGGGGGAAATGGATTCGTCCCACTCCACGCTGGGGTCTTCTATCGGCATGTAGTAGTCCGGGTTCTGCCGTTGTACCTGCAGGGCGAAGCAGGCGGGCACGCGGTCGAGGGACAGTTGCTGATACAGCGCGCTGCGCAGGAAGTTGGGCAGTCCGGTATTCGGTGTGGCGACGGTATAGCTCGGGCAATTCTCCGGCGCGGGAATGACCCTGTACTTGATGTTATGCGGCCCCAGCTTGAACGGTGCGATGGAGTTGTAGGTGTTTTCCACCGGGCTCTGTGGCGCTGGTGAAAGGGTTTTCAGGGCGATGATCAGGTGACGGATTTCCCAACTGCGTGGGTCCCAGCTGGGGAAGAAGGCCAGCACTTTCTTGCCATCGGCCTGGGCGGCGAAATTGCTTTTGTATTCAGCCACGTCACGTACGAAAAAGACCGGATGATTGAACATCACGAAGTCCTGTTCCTGGCTGTTTCGAGGGCTGTTCAGCAGCTTGGCGCCCGGTACCTCGAGTAGTTTGATGGCCATGCCGCGGGCATCGCGCACCCGGTCGAACTGGGGATAGGCGTTACCGTTGGAAAGGCGCATCCAGGCCTGCCAGGTTTTTCCCGGCTCGCTGAACACGCCGTGGCGCAGGTCGCTGTCCAGGTCGGGCTGCACGGTGACTTCGGCCCTGACGCAGCCATGGGCCTTGGCATGGGCATCGCGCAGCACACGGGTGTTTTCGCGGTGTTGCTCGACCACGCGTATGGCATCTTCGATGATGCCCTGGGTATAGGCCGCTTCGTTCGCGGGGATCTGCTCCTCGCTGGAGACGGGGCCGGAGAACTTCCAGCTGTAATAGGCGCTGCCGATCCCCCAGCCGCCCAGTCCGATGACCAGCAGGACGAGCATGAGCTTGCCGAGCAGGCGCCCCAGCCACAGCCAGAATCGTTTAAGCATCGATGACTCCTTGTTCGACGAGTAATGGTTCAGTGGGACAGGCCTTGGCAGTATTGTCCGGGGCTCCAGGGCTTGGCTGCGACCTTGCTAAGCTGTTCTTCCAGTTGTCTATTGCCCAGCACTTTCAGGTACTCGACCAGGGCCCAGCGCTCTTCGGGTTGCAGGGCGCGGCCAATGACGCCGTCATTGCGGCAACCGTCGCGGAATTCGTGGCCACCGTTGCCGTTGCCCTTGATGCTGGTATCGAGCAGGAAGCCGCCGGGAAACTTGTCGCCGACGAAGCCCACGTGTTTCGGGTCGAATTCGAAGTTGCCGGCCCAGAAGCGCGCCGGCCGCTCGGGAACCGGCGACAGCAGGTGGAACAGGGTCGGCACCGAACCGTTGTGCAGGAACGGCGCGGTGGCCCAGATGCCATCGAGCGGACGCGCCTTGTAGCCACGGATTTCCTGAACGCCGATCGGCAGGCCATAGCCATCCATGACCTTGCGCTGTTCTGGCGCTATGCCGGCATCACGGTAGGCGCGTTCCTCGACATAGGCGGTGATGTAGGCCAGCCCCTTGGCGCTGGAGATCGAGCGTATGTCGACCTGATCCAGGTTCGAGCCGAACAGACGTACATCGAGCTTGGCGAGTTCGCTCTTGTTCCAGCCCAGCTTGCTGAGGTCGAAGCGGTGGTCGGCGATATTGTCGGCCGTACCCGGATCGGTACCGACGATCGACGTGGGGATGACCCGCATGTGCCACTCGGGATCGCGATCCGGGGCGAAGCGTTTGTCCGGCGGGGTGGGGTGTGGCGCATGGCAGTGCGCGCAGTTCTCCTTGAACAGGGCGCGGCCCTGGCTGGCCAGGCGCCTATCGATCTTGCCGAGAACCTCTTCGGGCCAGGCCGGAGGTCGCAGGTGCTTCAGCGTCTCTTCGAGGGTATAGAGATCCGTGAGCCGCACGCTGGAGGCGTAGCGCTGATCTTCGGCGACGCCCTGGCCCTTGGCATCGAGCAGGTGCAGGGTGGCGCCGACCCCCAGCGCCTCGCCGATATTGCGTGCCATGGGCTGCATGGCCGAGCCGTTCCACTGCACCCAGTCGAATTTCCAGATATCCCAGAGGTGGGGGTAGCTGACGGGGGCATCGGCCACCCGGTAATTGCTCGCATCGATGCTGTCGCCGAAGGTGGTGTTGGCGATGCGGCCGAAGGCATCGGTGCGGCCGAAACCTTCTTCGGTGGGGTACAGGCCGCGGTGCCAGTCGTTGTAGGCGGTGCCGAGCAGGCGATCGAGGACTTCCTTGAACTCGCCGCGCAGGGTGTCGCGCTCTTCGGCATAGCGATCACCGAGTACTGCCTTGGCGAAGCGGCGAAACTTCAGCGGGTTGTAATAGGTGAACGCCATGCTCATGCCCAGGGCCTGGCCGAAGCTACCGCCGCGGACGGTGGGAACGGTGGAGGCCAGCGAATGCAGGGCGGCGCCGCCATCGATGCGCACCGCCTGGCCGCGGTAGCGCAACTCGCCGGTATGACAGGCGGCGCAGGTGATATCCAGGTACTGGACGCCGCTTTCATCGTCCTCGTGACGGGCGAAACCGACCGGCAGGTTACCCGGGTTGAGTGCGCTCGGTTGCTGGTTCGGGTCGACGAGGAAGCCGAAGCGCGCCAGGTAATCGGGGGTGGCGAATCTTGCCTTGCTCAAGGGCAGTTCCAGGGCCGTGAACCAGTCGTATTGCAGCCCTTTTACCCGGGTGCCCTGGGGCGTGTAGTAGTAGGTCTGGCGCTGCGCGTCACTCCACTGTTCCAGGTAGTGCAGGTGCTCGGGCTTCTGGTAGCTCGGCAGGTTCGGCCTGGCGATGTAATACAGGGCGATCAGAAGCACTGCGGATAACAACAGGAGAAGTCCCAGCAGGACACGGCGAATCAGGCGCATCGGATACGTCCTTGTAGCATTTTCTTGGTGTTGCCCTTTATGCCTAGCGCCAGCACTGCTGGCAAGATGCCAGAGGCTTTTTATCCCTGTTTTTTGTGTGGCTGGCCATTCCCGTCATCCCTGGCGGCCATCCTGCGGTCTGTCGCGAACGGCTCCCGGCCGTTTTGCGAGGTGAACGACTAGTGCGACTGCTTCAGCCATTGCCGGGTTACGGCCAGTACGCGGTCGCGCCGCTGCTGCCAATCGCCAGCGATACGCTGCAGAGGCTGTCGGTGTCCGACCAGCCAGTCCTCACAGGCCCGGTGAAAAGCGAGGCGGGCCTGCAGTTCGGGCTGGCAGCGCTGGCCGTCGTCGACCCAGTCCACGCCGCGTGGGTCGAGCAGCAGGTGCAGGCCGTATTCGCGCTGCAGCAGGGCCTGTTCGATCCAGGCCGGACAGTCGCCAAACAGGATGCGGCTCCACAGCATATTGCTCAACAGGTGGGTGTCGAGAATCAACAGGGCCGGCTGGGTCGCGCGCGCGGCATCTTCCCAGGCGAGTTGCCCGCTGGCGATGGTGGGGATGTCGGCGTAGCAGGTGTCGCGCTGCTGACTGTCGATGAAGTGGCGCACGTACTCGCCGACCAGGAGGCCACCGAACGCGTTCCGCACTTCAGCGGCCAGCCAGCTCTTGCCGCTGGATTCCGGGCCGGTCAGGACCAGGACTTTCATCGCGCGGGCAGGGCGAGGTCACGTCGCCAGGACAGCCAGCCGTTGCAGGCCAGCAAGGTGAACAGGGCATAGAGCGCTGCCGTGAGGTAAAGCCCTTGATCGAGGAACAGGACGACGAACAGCAGGTCGAGGACGATCCACAGAGGCCAGCATTGCAGGCGTTTTTTCGCCATCCACAGTTGGGCCACCAGGCTGAAGGCACACAGGGTCGCGTCCTGCCAGGGCGCGGCGGCATCGGTGTAGCGCGCCATCAGATAGCCCAGCAGCAAGGCGCCCAGCAGGCCCGCCGCCAGTCCGCCGAGGGTCTGCGCCAGGTCGAGGCGTGATACGCGCAAGCCCTGTTGCGGCAGGTCGCGGCGTGTCCAGTGCCACCAGCCATAGAGCTGGAGCCCGGCATAGACGAGCTGCAGCAGCATATTGGAATAGAGCTTGCCTTGGAAAAATACCCAGCCGTAGAGCACGACCATGACCAGGCCGACAGGCCAGCACCAGGGGTTCTGCCTGACCGTCAGCCAGACTGCGATAAGGCCGAGCAGGGAGGCGCAGACTTCGAGCAGCGACATAGGGCTCCGAGGATGGGGATGGCGGCGGCACATTCTAGCGACCGGACATGAGCGCGTCTTGTCTCGTGGGTATTCTGCGGACAGCGCGCTTGTACTGATCTTTTGATAGCATTTTGAAATTGAATGGGTACGGCTTTATAACTGCCGCTTTTTTCAGCTGTTCTGGAACCTCCCTGGATCGCTCCAGTCCGAGAATCATTCACTTTCGGCCAGCCCGACTGGCGCATGCACGGTGCGTTACGTACCCCTAGGAGTTCTGATGGATAGTTGGGTCGCCTTTCAGGCGCTGATCCTGGGCATTGTCGAGGGCCTTACCGAATTCCTGCCGATTTCCAGCACCGGTCACCTGATCGTGGTCGGCGACCTGCTCGAGTTCAACGGCGAGCGGGCCACGGCCTTCAAGATCATCATCCAGCTGGGCGCCATCCTGGCGGTCATGTGGGAGTTCCGCCAGCGCATCATAGCTGTCGCCTCGGGCATCGGCAGCGATCCCATGGCGCGCCGGTTCACGCTCAACGTGCTGGTGGCCTTCATCCCTGCCATCGTCCTCGGGCTGCTGTTCGCCGACCTGATCGAACACTGGCTGTTCAATCCGATCACCGTGAGCGCGGCGCTGATCATCGGTGGGGTGGTGATGATCTGGGCCGAGAAGCGTCAGCACCGCATCGTCGCCGAGACCGTGGACGACATGGACTGGAAGCTCGCGCTCAAGGTCGGCTTCGCCCAATGCCTGGCGCTGATTCCCGGTACTTCGCGCTCCGGCTCGACGATCATCGGCGGCCTGCTGTTCGGCTTGTCGCGCAAGGCGGCCACCGAGTTCTCCTTCTTTCTGGCAATGCCCACCATGGTCGCTGCCACGGTCTATTCGCTGTACAAGTACCGCGATATCCTGCAGTGGGATGACCTGCCGATGTTCGCCATTGGTTTCGTCACCACCTTTATCGTCGCCATGCTGACGGTGCGGGCGCTGCTGGTATTCATCGCCAATCACAGTTATGCCGTATTCGCCTGGTATCGCATCGCCTTCGGCCTGTTGATCCTGGCGACCTGGCAATTCGATCTGATCGACTGGAGCACCGCCGAGGGCTGATCGCCTCTCGCGTACAGGGACGAACGTGCAGACAATGGAACAATCCGGACGGCTGAAAAGCTGGAACGACGACAAGGGCTTCGGCTTCATTCAGCCCGCTGGCGGCGGTGAACAGGTGTTCGCGCATATTTCGGTGGTGCATGGTGAGCGACGGCCACGTACCGGCGATCAGGTGCTGTTCGTGCCCTCCCGGGATGGACAGGGGCGATTACGCGCCGAGCACTTGCGCCTGGCCGGGGAACTGGTGCTGGATCGACCGCAGATCCGGGTGAAGAGTGCCGGCAAGCCTGGGCAGCCGCCACGCACGCGCCTGGATAAACCACGTGCCCGCTTGCCTGGACGCGCCCAGGGCCCGGTGCGCAACCTCGCCGCCAAACTGGTGCTGCTGGGCGCTTTGTGCAGCCTGCCGTTGTTCGGCTCGCTGCGCTGGCTGTTCGAACTGCAGATCGTCTGGCCGCTGGTACTCTATCCCCTGGCCAGCGTCCTGTGCTTCGTCCTCTACTGGAACGATAAGGCCAGCGCGCTTGCGGGGCGCCAGCGAATTCCCGAGAAACACCTGCATCTGGTCGAGTTGCTGGGCGGCTGGCCTGGCGCTCTGCTGGGGCAGCAGGTGTTTCGCCACAAGACGCGCAAGCTGTCCTATCAGGCGCTGTTCTGGTTGATCGTGGCTGCGCATCAGCTGTTCTGGCTCGATGAGTGGCTGCTCTCCGGCAAGTACCTGGGCCACTGGTTGCATGCCTTGCCGGCCCTGCTATAGGTCGAGCAGCAGGCTGACCTGTTGCCGCTTGGGCAGGCGCCGCACCACCAGTTGATGGGAGCGGGTGATCAGCTCGCGCAGCTCGGCGTCGCCCATTGGCGGTTGGCTGGCGTTCATGCTGATCCAGTGGGCGCGGGCCAGATAAGGCGCCGGACGGACTCCAGGGCGATCCGTGTAGCCGAGGAACAGGCTGTCATCGACCTTGAAGGCCAGGTTGTCGCCGAGAAAGTTGAGGATGGCGAACATCTTGTTGTGCGCCACCGAGAACACCTGGTTGCTGCCCCATTTGAAGTCCAGGCGGGCGCCAGGCAGTTGCAGGCAGAAAGCGGCGATTTCTTCCGGGGTCATGGTCGCGCCTCTCGTGGCCGCTCGGCTCTGCGCAGCAGCAACAGGCTCAGGCCGAGGCCGAGCAGGGCGAGCAGGCCCGCTGCGAGGAAGACCGCTGCGTAGTCGTAGGCACTGGCGATCATGCCCATCAGCGGGCCGGCAATGCCCAGGGCAAGATCGAAGAACAGGGCATAGGCGCCCAGTGCGGAGCTGCGGCTGGCGGCGGGAATGTTGGCGATGGCCTCGACGCCGAGCGCCGGATACACCAGGGACAGGCCGAAACCGGTCAGGGCGGCGCCGCACAGTGCCAGGGTCGGATGCGGCGCCAACCAGAGCAGGAGCAGGCCAAGGGTTTCTATCGCCAGGCAGATGGTCGCCACGCGGTAGCCGCCACGGCGTTCGATGGTGCCGGCGAACAGCAGGCGCGCCACGATGAAGGCGCAGCCGAACGCACTCAGGCAGTAGGCCGCGTGCGCCCAGCCGAGGCTGGCGTAATAGAGGGTGACGAAGGTGGCCAGGGTACCGAAGCCGATCGAACCCAGGGCCAGGGCCACGCCATTGGGCGCAATGGCCAGGAACACGTTGTGAAAGGGCAGACGCTTGCCCTGGATGACTGGGATGGCCGGTTTGCCCTGGGCCAGCCAAAGGGCGCCAGCGCTGAGCAGGGTGATCGCGCAACCGATGCTCCACAGGCCGAGTGTGGCGGCCATGACGACCCCCAGCGGAGCACCCACGGCAATGGCGCCATAAGAGGCGATGCCATTCCAGGAAATCACCCGGGCGGTGTTCTGCGCGCCGACGCGGCCGATGCCCCAGGTAATCGAGCCCGTGCCGATCAGCGCCTGGGAGACGCCCAGTGCCACCCGCCCAACCAGCAGCAGACCAAGGCCGACGTCGCTCGACAAGCCATGCAGACTGGTTGCACCCAGGGTCAGCAGGCCGCTGGCGACGCTACCGGCCAGGCCGTAGCTGACCGCGCGCTTGGGCCCGATGCGATCGATCAGCACACCGGTGATGGGACGTGAGATCAGCGTGACCAGATACTGCAGGCTGATGACCAGGCCGGCCATGACCGAGCCATAGCCCAGGTCGTTGAGCACGAAGCCCGGCAGCACGGCGAGGGGCAGGCCGACACAGAGAAAACCGATGAAGGTGAAGATCACCACGCCGAGAATCTGCGCGGTCTTGCCGGTTGCGTAGGCCTGGCGGGCGCTCATCGAGAAACCTGGTCGGGAGGGGGACGCCGGCCATCATCGCCCAGCGCAACGGACAAGGAAAGTCCGCAGGGTTGAAACAGCCCGCCGTGCTCGCGGGATTGGCTCAGGTGCTCGATCCAGGCGCGCACCGCGGGCAACATGCCGCGCCGGTGCGGGTACACCGCCTGCAGGTGGCCACCCGGCAGCTCCCAGTCCGGCAGCAGGCGCAGCAGCCGGCCATCGTCGAGTTCCTGCTGACAGTGCATCTGCGGCAGCATGGAGAAGCCCAGGCCGAGCAGGGCCGCTTCTTTGCGGATCTCGAAGTCCTCGATGCTCAGGCGAGCTTCCAGCACCACGTCGCGGCGGCTGCCATCGATATGCTTGAGCCGTTGATGGATGCGTCGATCGCTGTCCACGGCGCCGAGTGCCGGCAGCCGTTGCAGATCCTCCGGTGTGTCGATGGCGATCCCGGCCACCAGTGCCGGGGCCGCGATCAGATACGCCGCTGCGGGGCTCAGTTGGCGGCTGATCAGGGACGGGTCTTCATCGCCCTGCTCGCGGACACGCAGGGCGACATCGATGCCTTCGTTGAGCAGATCGACGCGGCGGTTGCTCAGCACGACTTCCAATTGCACCAGTGGGTAGCGCAGCAGGAAGCTGGTGACGACCTGGTTCAGGCCTGTCCGCGCCAACTCGTTGGGGCAGGACACGCGAATTCTCCCGCGCGGCTCATTGCTCAGGGAGGCCACGGCCTCTTCCGCCTGCTCGGCCTCCAGCAGCATCGCCTGGCAATGGCGCAGGTAGCGCTCGCCCACCTCGGTCAGCGCCAGCTTGCGGGTGGTGCGCTGCAGCAGGCGAACACCGAGACGCGCCTCCAGTTCGGCGATGCGGCGCGACAGGCGTGACTTGGGGATGCCCAGGCGCCGTCCGGCAGCGGCGAAACCGCCGTGTTCGACCACCTTGGCGAAGTACATCAGGTCATTGAGATCCGGCATGAGGGGGTCCGCAGCGAGGAGGGGCATTACCTGTGATCGTTCTGCCAGTGGAACGTATCATCGCATTTTTACCGACTAATCGGCGTTTGTCTTCACCAGTAGGATGAGCCGCATCGTACCGATCACCATTCAAGGAACCGTCCGTCATGAAACTTCTGCATCTCGATTCCAGCATCCTCGGCGATGCCTCCGCTTCTCGCCAACTCAGCGCCGCCCTGGTCGATGCCTGGAAGAGCCGGGAGACTGGCGTGCAGGTCACCTACCGCGACCTGGCCAGCGATGCGCTGAGCCACCTGTCTGCCGCCAGCCTGCTGGCCGCTGGTACACCCGAGCAATTGCGCGATGCCGCCCAGGCCCATGAAGTGGCGCTGGCCGAAGCGACCCTCGAGGAATTCCTCGCGGCGGATGCGCTGGTCATCGGCGCGCCGATGTACAACTTCACCATCCCGACCCAGCTCAAGGCGTGGATCGATCGTATCGCCATCGCCGGCAAGACCTTCGCCTACGATGAGAACGGTCCGAAAGGCCTGGCGGGCGGCAAGAAAGTGGTCATCGTTTCCACCGCCGGCGGTATTCATGCCGGTCAGCCCAGCGGGCAGGCCCATGAAGATTATCTGATCCTGGTACTGCGCTTTCTGGGCATCACCGATATCGAGGTGGTTCGCGCCGAAGGCCTGGCCTATGGCGAGGAGCCGAAAGCCAGCGCACTGCGCGATGCTCGGGCGCAGATCGGCGCACTGTTCGCCAGCGCCTGAGGCGCCGGCCTTCCCGTGTGGCAGCGGCATGGGTTTCCATGCCGCCGCAAATGTGCTTTCTTGAGGCAACGGCACGCCGTGCTTGCTGGAGCACTCGTACATGGGAGTCAAACAATGAAGAAATCGCTGATACCGTTCGCGTTGCTGGGTCTGGCCGGTCTGGCCGAAGCCGGGGTAGTGGTCAAACCCGTCCCTTACGAAATCGATGGTGTGCCGTTCGAAGGCATGCTCATCTATGACGACGCCGTGACCGAGCCGCGCCCCGGGCTGCTGATGGTGCCGAACTGGATGGGCGTCAACGAGGCTTCCGCACAGAAGGCTGCCCGCGCCGCGGGTGACAAGTATGTGGTGTTCATGGCCGACATGTACGGCAAGTCCATCCGCCCGAGCAACCCCGATGAAGCCAAGGCCGCCGCAACCACTGTGCGCAGTGACCGCGCGTTGATGCGCAAGCGTGCCCAGGCCGCCGTCGAGGTGCTCAAGGCGCAGACTGCTCAGGTGGCGATCGATACCGGGAAACTGGGGGCGATCGGTTTCTGCTTCGGTGGCGGAACGATCCTGGAGCTGGCCCGCTCGGGCGCTCCGCTCAAGGCCTTCGTGTCGTTCCATGGCAATCTGGATACGCCCAACCCGGCCGATGCGCAGAACATCAAGGCGCCGGTCCTGGTGCTGCACGGTGCCGACGATCCGGCGGTGCCACAGGAACAGGTCGATGGCTTCGTGGCGGAAATGAAGGCGACCAAGGTCGATTGGCAACTGGTCAGCTATGGCGGTGCGGTGCACTCGTTCACCAACCCCCTGGCCAATACGCCCGGTAGCAACCAGTACCATCCGCTGGTGGCGACACGCGCGTTCAAGGCGATGGACAACCTGCTCGACGAGGTCTTCGAGTAGCCCGTGCGGGGAGGGCCCTAGGGCCTTCCCCGATGGCGCCCTACTTGGTGGGCAGTACGGCGATGTCGATGATGTCGGCGGGCAGATCCTCGATCTCGCCCAGGGCGCTGGCCTTGCCCGTGGCCAGGTCGATGCGGTGCAGGGTGGTTGCGCTCAGCAGGTAGGCGCTGTTGCCGCCCTTGCCATCGCTCTGGATATCCAGGGCGGCACCCGGCAGATCGTCGGCGATCTTGCCGACCACCTGCTGGATGCCGTCGTTTGGCGGGTCCTGCAGCATCAGGTTGCCGCTGGCCAGGTCCACGGTGTACAGCGCGGTGCTCTGCGTACCGGCAAAGCTGTTGCTGTAAGCACCGGCCACCACCTTGGCGGTCTTGCCCGCATAGGGCCCCTCCTTGGCATAGGCCACCTGGCCGTCGACCACCACTTCTCCGTTTTCCACATTCACCCGCAGGCTGGTGCCATCGGCCGCCAGCAGACGCAGGCGATCGGCTACCGGGTTGAAGTCGACCACGGCCTGGCCTTTACCCGGCAGCGTCTGGCTCAGCCTGGCCACGCTGCTGGCGGCGCCGCTGGCCAGATCGAGGCTGTACAACTGGCCGTCATCGCCCAGGCCGTAGAGTGCACCGTTGGCGGGGCGTACATCGATACCGCGCAATGCGCCGACGCCGCTGACCGCCATGCTGGCGGTGATGGTGCGGCTCTGCATGTCGATGCGCAGCAGCTTGCCGTCGGCGCTGAGCGCCAGCAGTTCGTCCGCGCCGGCAGTGGCGCAACCCAGCGCTGCGGTGGTGATGGCGATACCGAGCAGTTTCTTGGAGATGTTCATAAGCGTCCTCTCTTGGGTAAGGCGCGAAGGAGTCTTCGCGCTAGCGTCCAGGCGCCGTACTGAGCACCTGATAGCGATACCCACGAGATGAGCGGGTGGATGTCGGCAGACATCTCTGCTTACATTTGCCGATTCCATACGCCGCAAGGCGCCATGACCGCCGCCTTTCAGTCGAGCACCGCCATGACTGCGCGGCCGATGTACAAGACTTCGCCTGTCGGTCTGTCGAGTGGCGAGCCCCCGGCTGGCTCCAGGGTCAGCTCGAACAGTTGCCCGGCCTGCACCGCGCCGATCTGCCGTGGCGACAGCGCCAGGCGCTTGCCCGGCTCGACCAGGCCCAGGGAGCGTGGGCCCTCGGCCGGGTCGATGAGGGTCCAGAACTGCACGGAGCGGTTCGTGGCGACCTGATCCTGGCGCAGTGGTTCCAGCAGCAAGCCGCCATCGCTATCGATATGCACCACCCAGCCTGGCGCCGCGGCCTCGCCCGGTGGCTGCAACACGGCGGTGTAGGTCGTGGCGGGCGTGTCCTGGCTCCAGGGCAGCGGCAACAGGGCGATGATCAGCAGCACGGCCAGCGCCGCGCTGGTCAGGCGCCAGGCGGTCAGGCTCGACCACCAGGCCTGCCAGGCGTTGGCCTGTTGCTGCAGGTTCAGGCTCTGTTGCAGGCGCGGCCAGAGCCCGGGGGAGGGCGCGCAGGGCTCGAGCCTGTCGCTCAGCTCCAGCAGGTGCTGTTCCCACTCAAGGGCCATGGCCGCGGCTTGCGGGTCGCGTTCGATCAGTTCCGCGACCTCACGGGCCTGATCCGGCTCCAGCAGGCCGAGGACGTATTCGCCGATGAGTGCACGGCGTTCTGCGGGGTCGGTGCTGATCATCGTTGCAAACACTCCTGCAGGGCACGCAGACCGCTGCGGATGCGCCCTTTGATGGTACCCAGCGGCGTGGTCAGGCGAGTCGCGATCTGTTCATGGGTCAGGCCACGGTAGAACGCCAGCAGAATGGGATGGCGCCGTGGCCGCTCGAGGTTCTGCAGGCAACTGCGCAGGTGACGCTTGTCCGCCTGCCGTTCGTGCTGCTGGGCGGCCGAGAGGCTGTCGTCGACCAGGTGCTCGGCGATGTCGTCATCCAGCTCTACCGTCCGTCCCCGCTGGCGCAACTGGTTCAGCGCCCGGTAGCGCAGGATGCTGTAGATCCAGGCGCGACCGCTGCCCAGCGAGCGCTGGAAACGCCCGGCATTGCGCCAGATCTGCACGAAGGCATCGTGCAGGCAGTCTTCGGCCGGGTCGCGCTGGCCGAGCAGGCTGATCGCCAGGCCGAGCATCTGTGGCGCCTCCTGGCGATACAGCGCCTGGAAGGCGCGCTCGTCCTGGCGGGCGCAGGCCTCGAGGATGCTTTCGTAATCGAACATCGGGTCAGGCATGCCGTCATCCTGTGGGCTGCGTCCTTGATGTGTCAGGGGTTATACCCGAGAGTGGCCCTGGCGGATGCATCGGGAGTGAAACAAATGTTCTCGCGTCGTGCCGGGACGGGCGGGGCAAGCGTGAAGCTGTCCTGCGCGCTGCCATCAATGGCTGAACTTGCCCGCGCGGGCCACAGTCTATGCTGCTTATCGTCAGGAGGGCGCCAGTTTGCATGTGATCCGTTCGAGTTTTCTGTTGTTCATCGGCTTGTGCTGGGGTGGCGTGGACGCGCGTGAGTACCGCTATAGCGATGCTCATCTGCATTACGTCGATTTCTTCCAGGAAAGCGCTGGCATGGACACGCTGCTCGCGCGCATGGACGAGGCGGGCGTCGATCACGTGATGTTCTCCGGCATTCCGGTGGCGAAGAAGTGGCACGAGAATGAGCCCAAGCGCCCGCGTTACTACGCCGGCGACGATGCGGCCGCCTACTGGTACAGCGCCACCGATGTGCTGATCGCCCATGCCTACAAGCAACTGCCCGCCGAGCAGCGCCACCGTTTCCATCCCTTTCTGTCCGGCTTCAATCCCAACGACAAGAATTCCGATGCGCATATCCGGCGCATGCTCGAGCTCGACCCGGGACTCTGGCAGGGCATTGGCGAGGTCTTCACCCGGCATGACGACCTCACCTCGCTGATCGAGGGCGCCACCCCACGGGCCAACAACGAGGCCATGACGCGGGTCTACCACCTGGCCGCCGAATACGATCTGCCGGTGATGCTGCACTCGAACATCACCTCCAAGCGCGAGCGCAATCCGCTGTATCTGCAGGAGATCGAGGAGCCGTTGCGCAACCATCCCCATGTGCGCTTCATCTGGGCTCATGCCGGCACCAGCATGGAGATCCATCGTCATCAGGAGAAGCTGGATTTCCTCTTCGACACCCTGGAGCGCATGCTCGAGTCCTATCCCAACCTGTACGTCGACTTGTCCTGGACCATGCTCAGGCCCTACCTCACCGACGACACCGGCAAGCCCGATGCGAAATGGGTGCACCTGGTCAGCAGCTACCCGGCGCGCTTCATGCTCGGTTCCGATGTGGTGGGGCGCTTCGACAGCATGGGCGAGTACATGCGGGGCTTCGATCGCTTCCTCGACGCGCTGCCCGAAGCTGTCGCCCGACAGGTCGCCCGCGACAACTTCCTCTCGATACTGCCACGGCGGGTACAAGCCGAACTGCCTGGGCAGCCCTGATGCCACGCCGACGTCATCAACCTGTCACGCCGATGTCATAGCCTCGCGCCATCCCCCAACAAGGAGCGCGACAGACATGCACCACATCCGATTCACTGCGTTGCTGACCTGCATGGCGTTGGCCGGCATGGCCCGGGCCGAGGTTCGTGTCGACGGGGCCGTCGAGTACGGGATCTTCGTCAGCCAGTACCAGGATTTTCAGCCTGGCGAACGTGTGCTGACCCGGGCGGCCCAGGAAATCCAGCCTGCCGAGGTCATTCCGGCCAGGCTGGGCACCAAGTTCGGCATGCGCTATAGCCTGGCGGGCAAGACCGCCAATGCCGAGCCGGTGACGCTGCTCTACCTTACACCGGGTGTGGTCGGCAACGATGGCGCCCGCCACGACAAGTTCGTGGTCACCCAGAAACTCGATCCGGATGTGGCCCAGGACGTCATGGCCTTCGAGTTCTCCGAGCCTTACGAAGTGGTGCCGGGCGAGTGGCACTTCCTGCTGTTCCAGGGCGATCGCAAGCTCGCCGAGCAGCGCTTTCAGGTACGTTGAGGGGCGAGGTAAAACGAAACCGGCGCCCTGGGGCGCCGGTTTCTTTGCGGGCTCTGCGGCCTACTGGCCGGCCCAGCGCTTGAGCACCAGGGTGGCATTGGTGCCACCGAAGCCGAAGCTGTTGGACATCACGGTGTCCAGCTTGGCGTTCTCACGGGTTTCGCGCAGGATCGGCAGGTCGGCGACCGCGGGGTCCAGCTCTTCGATGTTCGCCGAAGCCGTGATGAAGTTGCCTTCCATCATCAGCAGGCAGTAGATCGCTTCGTGCACGCCGGCGGCGCCCAGGCTGTGGCCGGACAGGCTCTTGGTCGAGCTGATGGCCGGGGCCTTGTCGCCGAACACCTCACGCACGCCCTTGATTTCCGCGACGTCGCCGACCGGCGTGGAAGTACCGTGGGTGTTGAGGTAGTCGATCGGCGTATCGACGGTGGCCAGCGCCTGCTGCATGCAGCGGATCGCGCCTTCGCCGCTCGGAGCGACCATGTCGTAGCCGTCGGAGGTCGCGCCGTAACCGACGATTTCCGCGTAGATCCTGGCGCCGCGGGCCAGGGCGTGCTCCAGCTCCTCGACCACCACCATGCCGCCGCCGCCGGCGATGACGAAACCGTCACGCTTGGCGTCGTAGGCGCGCGAGGCTTTCTCGGGCGTGGCGTTGTAGTCGGTGGACAGGGCGCCCATGGCGTCGAACAGGCAGCTCTGGCTCCAGTGTTCTTCTTCGCCGCCGCCGGCGAAGACCACGTCCTGCTTGCCCAGTTGAATCTGCTCCATGGCCTGGCCGATGCAGTGCGCGCTGGTGGCGCAGGCCGAGGAGATGGAGAAGTTGACGCCCTTGATCTTGAACGGCGTGGCCAGGCAGGCCGATACGGTGCTGCCCATGGTGCGGGTCACGCGGTATGGGCCGATGCGCTTGACGCCTTTTTCGCGCAGGGTGTCGATGGCTTCCATCTGGTTGAGCGTGGAGGCGCCACCGGAGCCGGCGATCAGGCCGGTACGCGGGTTGGAAATCTGCTCTTCGCTGAGGCCGGAATCCTTGATCGCCTGCTCCATGGCCAGGTAGGCATAAGCCGCGGCGTCGCCCATGAAGCGGAACAGCTTGCGATCGATCAGTTCTTCCAGGTTCAGGTCGACGGAGCCCGAGACATGGCTGCGCAGACCCATTTCGGCGTATTCCGGATTGAAGCGGATACCGGGACGGCCAGCGCGAAGGTTGGCGGAGACGGTCTCTTTGTCATTGCCCAGGCAGGAAACGATGCCTAGACCGGTAATAACGACGCGACGCATGGAGAAGATCCTTTAGAAACTGTCGGTGGAAGTGAACAGGCCGACGCGCAGGCTTTCGGCACTGTAGATCTCGCGGCCATCGACGCTCACGGTGCCATCGGCGATTGCCAGGATCAGCGAACGGGTAATGGTGCGTTTGATATGGATGTTGTAGGTGACCTTCTTGGCGGTCGGCAGTACCTGACCGAAGAATTTCACTTCGCCCGAGCCCAGGGCGCGGCCGCGGCCCGGGTTGCCCTGCCAGCCGAGGAAGAAACCTACCAGTTGCCACATGGCATCGAGGCCCAGGCAGCCCGGCATGACGGGGTCGCCTTCGAAATGGCAGCCGAAGAACCACAGATCCGGGTTGATATCGAGCTCCGCAACGATTTCGCCCTTGCCGTACTTGCCGCCTGTTTCACTGATATGGACGATCCGGTCGATCATCAACATGTTGGGGGCGGGCAGTTGCGCATTACCCGGGCCGAACAGTTCGCCGCGGCTGCAGCGCAACAGGTCTTCCTGGGTGAAGGCGTTTTGTTTGGTCATGCGAGCTCCTCAATAATCCCCACGCACCTAGGCTGGGTAAATCGTCCTGGCTGGCTGCGCATCAGGGTGCGACCGCCAGCAGCCTAGTCATAGACTGTTGCGTTGTGGTGAAAGTCACAGCGCACTGAGTACAGTTGTACTCTGCGGCGACAATGTTGTCACAGATGCCCGTCGGGCGCCCGCTTCAACCCGCAAGCGTGCAACATTTCAGCCTGCCTGACCACCCGCCTATCGTCGAGATTCCAGCCAGCGCTCGAGTATCCGTTGCAATTCAACTCGTTTGAACGGCTTTGCCAGGTAATCGTTCATTCCGGCTTGCAGGCACGCTTCGCGGTCGCCCTGCAGGGCATTGGCGGTCAGGGCGATGATCGGCAACTGGCCGCAGCGTTCGAGTTGCCGGATGCGGCGGGTCGCTTCGTAGCCATCCATGATCGGCAGGCGGCAATCCATCAGCACTGCGGCGAATTGTCCCTGCTCCATGGCGGCGACGGCCTGGGCGCCGTCGCCGACCAGGCTGACCCGATAGCCCAGGCTGCGCAGCATGGCCTCGATGACCGTCTGGTTGACCGGATTGTCTTCGACCAGCAGCACGTGGTGCTGGTCGCTCGGGGTGCCCGGCCGTGCCACCTCGGCGTGTGGCGGGCGGCTCTGCTGCTCGGAAAACGGCAGGGGGATTTCCAGGGTGAAGCACGAGCCCCGGCCGGGTTCGCTCCGGGCGCTGAGGGTACCGCCCATGCGTTCGGCCAGGGTGCGGGCGATGGGCAGGCCCAGGCCGGTGCCGCCATAACGCCGGGAAATGGAGGTGTCGGCCTGCAGGAAGGCGTCGAACATCTTGTCCAGACGCTCGGCGCTGATGCCGATACCGGTGTCGTGCACGCTGCAGGTGAACCACAGCACCTGATTGTCCAGGGCTTGCCAGTGGGCCTCCACGCGTACCTCGCCGTGCTCGGTGAATTTCAGGGCGTTGCCGATCAGGTTGACCAGAATCTGCCGGATGCGCGTGGGGTCGCCCTGGATCAGCAGGGCCGGCAGGTCATCGGGGATGTCCAGGCGTAACAGCAGGCCGCGTTGCTGGGCGCTGTGCTGAAAGGCCTGCATGCAGGTGCTGAGCAGATCCCGCAGGTTGAAATTGATGCGTTCGAGTTCCAGGGCGCCACGTTCGATGCGCGAGAAGTCGAGAATGTCGTTGATGACCTTGAGCAGGTGTTCGGTCGACTCGGTCGCCAGCGCCGCGTATTCGCGCTGCTCCTGGGTCAGGTCGGTGGTTTCCAGCAATTGCAGCATACCGAGCACGCCGTTCATGGGCGTGCGCAGTTCGTGGCTCATCATGGCCAGGAAGTCGGATTTGGCGCGATTGGCCAGTTCCGACTCCTCGCGCGCCTTGATCAGCATCGCCATCGCCTGCTGCTGTTCCAGGCTGGCGTTGTTCAAACCGTTGGCCAATTGGTTGATATGCCGCGCCAGGGTGGCCAGTTCGCCGCTGCCCAGTTCCGGCAGCGTGGTCTGGTAGTTGCCGCTCTGAATGGCCGTGACGGCATCGCTCATGGCGCTCAGCGGTTGCGACAGACGGCTGGCCAGGCGGCGGGCGAGCAGGAAGGTCAGCAGCAGGGCAAACAGTACCAGCACCGTGACCTTCAGGAGGATGTCCTGCTGGCGGCTGTTGAAGGCATCGCTGGACATGCCGACGATGACCCGGCCCAGGTAATCGCCCGCCAGGAAGGGGTGGTTGGGCGTTTGCTCCTGGATGAAGTCGGTGCCGATGTCGACTTGCTGCCGCTGGATGGCTGACTGGAATATGTCGATCTGGCCATTGCCCGGGTTGCGCTGCGCCGGTTGTTCGACATAGAGGAGAATGTTGTCGTCACGGTCGCGCACTTCGACAAAGCGCACATGGGGTGTCTTGAGGGTGGCTTGCAGCAGGGACTCGAGCACCTCCAGATTGCCGGAGATCACCCCGTACTCGGTGGCCGGCGCCAGCTGGCTGGCGATCAGTTGCCCGGTGCGGTTGATTTCCAGGCGCAGATCCTGCAGCCGGTTGAAGGTCAGAAAGCCTGTCAGCAGCAGCGTCAACAGCAGCGCGGGGCCGATGCTGATGAGTTGGGTGTGGGTGTGGATGTTCCAGCCACGCCGCTGTTTCATGGTGCTTCTCCTTCTGCCAAGCGCTGTGCGAGTGCCTCGTCCGCGGGCAACGCCACGGCGAGCGCGCGTGCTACCTGAGGGTTGCCGAGCACCTTGAAGGCATGCGAATAGGTGGTGCGTGGCCAGCGCTGGGGGGGCTGGTCGAGCAGGATGTCGAGTGTGGCGAGCCAGTCGTGCTGGTCGCTGTAGGTGCTGGCCAGGCTGCCGGCGCGGACGAAGCCGGCGCTGGGGCCTATCAGCGCGCGCTGCTGGGCGTAGCTGCCCAGCAGCAGGTTCCTGGCCGTGTGTGCGTTATACAGATCGTCATTGGCGAGGCCCAGCAGTATGTCGCTGTCGCGCAGCAAACGTAGCAGCGGACGGTTGTCGCGGGGGTTCGGCCAGGCCTGGGCAATGAGTTCGAGGCCCAGGCTGGCGGCCGCCTGCTGCATTTCATCGAGGAGAAAGCTGCTATCGGCATCGTGCAACACGCCAACGCGTCTGATGTGGGGTAGCAGGTGCTGGGCCAGGCGCAACTGTCGCAGCGGGGCGGGATCGGCCCAGAGCAGGCTGAGGTTGCTCGGTCGCCGCTTGCCCAGGGTCGCCCGGGCCTGGACCTGACTGACTTGCAGCACCAGCGTGGGAGGGCCGTTCGCCGAGCTGAGGCGCCAGGCCAGGGCCGGTTGGCCGAACAGGATCAGGCGTGTGTCGGCCGGGAGTTCGCTGGCGGGTGGCAGGTTGCTCAGGGGTTCCACGCGAATTCGATCGGCGGGGCGTAACGCGGCGAGGGCAGCGCTGAAATCGTGTAGCTCGCTGGTATCGCCGGCGCTGCTGAGCAGCAGCTCGGCGGCGTCGAGCCGTGTTTGGGCCAGGCACAGCAGAAGCAGAACGCAGCGTAGCCATGGACGTTGCCCGTAGCGTTTCCTCGAACGGTTTCCAGCCATGCTAGAACTCGCGCTCTGCGCTGAGGTAGAGCCGGCGGCGCTCGTCGAGTCGCTCGGCCGTCTGCTTCGGGCCTGTGCCTGTCGGCGCCTCGGGAACGGCCTGGGCATTGCCGAACGGATCGTCGGCCACGGCGTTGCCTGCCGCCAGAAGCGTCAGCAACAGGACATCAATCGGGGAGTGGCTCTGGCTGGTCACGCAACGGCCTTGTTCGCGCAGTTGGCGCATGTTAACCGATTACCTGGCGAGATTCCGCGTCGCGGCGCGGCTTGTGCCGGAACGCTGCAGAGCCTGGCTGCGCGCTGCCTGGCGGCGAAATCGTGCCGCGGATTGCCCGCCGCGTAGCCACCGCCTTGCTCGAGCCGCCTGCCTCGAGGCTGGCCGCAGCGCGATCGAGCCGTATAATGCGTGACCATTGCCTCAAGGCTCACTACGGATCGGTTATGACTCAACAGCAACCCATCGCGGTGCTTGGCGGCGGTAGCTTCGGCACCGCCATCGCAAACCTGCTGGCCGAGAATGGCCAGCACGTCCTGCACTGGATGCGCGACCCCGAGCAGGCCGAGGCCATACGCGTCAATCGCGAGAATCCCCGTTATCTCAAGGGAATCAAGGTGCTGGCGGGGGTCGAGCCGAGTACGGATCTGCCGGCGGTGCTCAACCGCTGCGCCCTGGCCTTCGTCGCCTTGCCGTCGAGTGCCTTGCGCCAGGCGTTGCAGCCGGTATCGGCGCTGCTCGCCGGCAAGATGCTGGTCAGTACCACCAAGGGGATCGAGGCGCAGAGCTTCAAGCTGATGAGCGAGATTCTCCAGGACATCGCACCGCAGGCGCGCATCGGTGTGTTGTCGGGGCCCAACCTGGCCAGGGAAATCGCCGAACATGCACTGACCGCCACCGTGGTCGCCAGCGAGGACGAAGCCCTCTGCCAACGGGTGCAGGCCGTGCTGCACGGGCGCACCTTCCGCGTCTATGCCAGTGCCGATCGCTTCGGTGCCGAGCTGGGCGGGGCGCTGAAGAACGTCTACGCGATCATTGCCGGCATGGCGGCGGCCCTGGGCATGGGCGAGAACACCAAGAGCATGCTGATCACCCGGGCCCTGGCCGAGATGACCCGCTTCGCCGTGCACCTGGGCGCCAACCCCATGACCTTCCTCGGCCTGGCCGGTGTCGGCGATCTGATCGTCACCTGTTCGTCGGCCAAGAGCCGCAACTACCAGGTCGGTTTCGCCCTGGGCCAGGGGCTGACGCTCGATGCCGCCGTGCAGCGCCTCGGCGAAGTGGCCGAAGGGGTGAACACCATCAAGGTGCTCAAGGCCAAATCCGATGAGCTGCAGGTTTATATGCCGCTGGTGGCGGGACTGCATGCCATCCTGTTCGAGGGGCGCACCCTGGATCAGGTGATCGCCGCGCTGATGCGCGCCGAGCCGAAGACGGACGTCGATTTCATTCCAGCCACAGGCTTCTGACGAAGTGGGAGAGACTGCACATGAGTGAGCATGAGAAAAGCGAGTCCATCGGCCTGCGCATTCTGTGGATGCTGCTGTTCGTGATCGTCTGGCAACTGGCCGAACTGGTGCTGGGCGCCGTGGTGTTGCTGCAACTGATCTATCGGCTGTTCTACGGGGCGCCGAATGCCGCTCTGCTCGGCTTCGGCGACAGCCTGAGCCAGTACCTGGCGCAAATCGGCCGCTTCGGCACCTTCAACAGCGAAATGAAACCCTGGCCCTTCGCCGACTGGCCGACGCCGCGCCCACCCCAGGGCGAAGCAGCCCACAGCGTGCCGCCGGCCGCCCACCCGGTGCGTGACGAGGAGCCCAAGCTGTGAGCCGTGGCCGATGAAGCTCTGGCTGCTGCGTCACGGCCAGGCCGAGAGCCACGCCCGTAGCGACGCCGAGCGGGAACTGACCGAACACGGCCGGGGCGAGGTGCGCCAGGCCGCGGAGCGGTTGCGCGGCGGCTTCCAGGGGAGCATCTTCGCCAGCCCCTACGTGCGTGCCCAGCAAACCGCCGCACTGGTCCGCGATGCCCTGGGCCTGCCCGACGAGCTGCGCAGCGTGCCCTGGCTGACGCCGGACAGTGATCCGCGGGAAAGCCTGCTACGCCTGGAGCGCTTCGCCGATGGCGAGATCCTGCTGGTTTCTCACCAGCCGTTCATCGGCGCCCTGGGCGGGTTGCTGGTGCATGGTCACCGGCAACAGCCGCTGCCGATGCAGACCGCCAGCCTGGCGTTGCTCGAGGCCGACGAACTGGCGGCCGGGCTGATGTCGCTGAGCCTGCTGGTACACCCCGCAAGCCGCTGAAGCAACGTCGGCCCGGGTGCCGGCGAGACGCTTTCGCTCTGGGGGCTGCGGTGTTTCTGTGGCACGATCGGGCTGCGGAGCCATCCGCCGCGCCGTGTTCGACAGCCTACGACAAGGATTCTCCATGAGCCTCTGGCGACAGACCCCCGACCTCGACAAGATCAATGCCTCCCAGCGCAACACCATCGGTGAGCAACTGGATATCCGCTTCGAGTCCTTCGACGACCAATCCATTACCGCCAGCATGGTGGTCGATGCGCGCACCCATCAGCCCTACGGCCTGCTGCATGGCGGGGCCTCGGTGGTGCTGGCGGAAAGCCTGGGTTCCACCGCCAGCTACCTGTGCATCGATACCAGCAAGTTCTTCTGCGTCGGCCTGGAGGTCAATGCCAACCACCTGCGCGCGGTGCGTGGCGGGCGGGTAACCGCCGTGGCCAGGCCGGTGCACCTCGGCCGTAGCACCCATGTGTGGGATATCCGCCTGAACGACGACGACGGCAGGATCAGCTGCATTGCGCGCCTGACCATGGCCGTGGTGCCAGTGGGTAGCGAGCCGCCAACGCGCTGAGCGGAGCGATCATTTGGCCGGAGCGTCGTCATCACTGGCCATTACGGTCATTGCCCGGGGGCGGTGGCTGCCCGACAATCCGGGCATTGCCAGCCACCCGCGTCGACATCATGTCCCAGCTCATTTTCTTCGCCCACGCCAATGGCTTTCCATCCGCCACCTACGGCAAGCTGTTCAGTGCGCTGGCGCCCGAGTACGAGGTGCAGCATCTGCCGCAACATGCCCACGACCCTCGTTTTCCGGTCAACGACAACTGGAGCAACCTGGTCGATGAACTGCTGCATCACCTCGAAACCTGCGCGGCGCCGGTCTGGGGCGTGGGGCATTCCCTGGGCGGTGTGCTGCATTACCATGCGGCGTTGCGCAGGCCCGATCTGTACCGCGGCCTGGTGATGCTCGATTCACCGGTATTGACCCGGGTGGATCAACTGGTCATTCGCGCGGCCAAACGCTTCGGTTTCATCGACCGCCTGACGCCGGCCGGGCGTACCATGGGGCGCCGCGAAACCTTCAGCGACGCCGTCGAAGCGCGGCGCTACTTCGCGGAGAAGGCCTTGTTCCGGCGTTTCGACCCCGAATGCCTGGATGCCTATGTCGAGCACGGTTTGCACCCCATCGAGGATGGCATGCGGCTACGCTTCACGGCCGCCACCGAGCTCAGTATCTACCGCAGCGTGCCCCATACCAGCCCGGGGCGGCCACAGCAACTGCAGGTGCCGCTGGCCCTGGTTGGCGGTGAGCACAGCCGGGTGGTGTTGCCGCACCACGCGCGCATGGCGCGGCGTGCGCCACGTGGCGAATTCATGACGCTGCCCGGCGGACACATGTTTCCGCTGGAATGTCCCACCGACACGGCCGCGCTGATCCGCTCGCTGTTCGGCCGCTGGAGTCGGCAAGCGGCCATGGAGCCCCCGGCATGAGCGCGGATTTCGAGGAAGTGCGTCTGCGCCTGCCGCATATCGAGCTGGCGGCCCATCTTTACGGGCCTGCCGATGGCCAACCGGTAGTGGCCTTGCACGGCTGGCTGGACAACGCCGCCAGTTTCGCCCGGCTGGCGCCAAGGCTGAACGGGGTGCGTATCGTCGCCCTCGACCTGGCCGGCCACGGCCATTCCGATCACCGCCCGGCAGGCGCCGGTTACGCGCTGTGGGACTACGTGCACGACGTGCTGCTGGTGGCCGAACAGTTCGGCTGGACGCGTTTCAGCCTGCTCGGGCATTCCATGGGCGCCATCGTTTCCGTGCTGCTGGCCGCAACGTTCCCGGAGCGGGTCGAGCGCCTGGCGCTGATCGACGGGCTGATTCCGCCCACCACCGAAGCCGGGCACGCGGTGCACAACCTGAGCGAGGCATTGCGCGCGCAAATGGCCCTGCCGGGTAAACGCAAACCGGTGTATCCGAGCATCGAGCGGGCGGCCGAAGTGCGTAGGCGCGGGGTGGGGCTGGTCAGTCTGGAGGCGGCCCGGCTCCTGGCGCAACGTGGCCTGATGCCGGTGCCGGGCGGCTACACCTGGCGTACCGACAATCGCCTGACCCTGCCATCGCCCCTGCGCCTGACCCGTGAGCACGCCCAGGCGTTCGTCGCCGGCCTGGTCTGCCCGGTCAGGTTGCTGCTGGCCGAGCAGGGTATGCTGGTGCGCCAGGACGGGCTCGATGCGTTGCTGGAGCGGCATTCGATCAGTGTCGAGCGCCTGCCGGGCGGTCATCATCTGCATCTGGACGATGAGGCCGGTGCGCAGCTCGTAGCAGACTGTTTCAATCCTTTCCTGGGCCCGCCTTGACTTGCTCACGGCAACTGGGGAATGGTGTGGCGATTGCAACGGAGATTCGCATGATCGACCTGTATACCGCCGCCACCCCTAACGGGCACAAGGCGTCCATCGCTCTGGAAGAGCTGCAACTGTCCTATGCCCTTCACGCCCTGAGTTTCGATCGCAAGGAACAGCAGGCGCCCGCTTTTCTCGGAATTAACCCCACCCAGCAGCGCTGGCACGCCGCACTCGATGCCCGTCCGGCCGTACAGCGTGCTCTGCAGGTGCAGCGCCGCGAGGCTGCCGATGAGCAGGCGGTGAAAACCGCTCAGTCGATGTTGGTTCTATGAGGATGCCCATGCGCCTGACCAGTCTGCTGGCCCTGTTGTTGGCCAGTGCCACGGTTTCCGCTGCCGATGTACCGGGTAGCCGTGATCTCGATGTACTGCCGCGCTTTCCCGGCAGCCAGATCGTCACCTTCAAGGAGCAGGCGGAGCAGGAGCGCATCTACCCGCAGGGCACGATCCGCCGCATCAGCGGCCGCCTGCGTTACGAGCGCGAGGTGCTGGCCCAGGGGCAACTGACCGCCATCACCTACGAACTGCCACAGACCCACAGTGCCAACGACGTCTTCGCCGAGGCCCGCGAGGCCCTGCAGGACAAGGATGCGCAACTGCTCTACTGGTGCCAGGGCCGTGAGTGCGGCTCCAGCAGCCTGTGGGCCAACTCGGTGTTCGGCAATTCCACGCTGTACGGTTCCGACGATCAGCAGGCCTACGCCTTGCTGCGCCTGGCCCAGCCGAACCAGGACACCCTGGTCAGCCTGTACAGCATCACGCGCGGTAATCGGCGGGCCTATCTGCATGCGGAGATGCTCGCCTCCAGCACGCCCCTCGGCGCCGTGCTGCCGACCCCGGCGACCCTGTCGCGGCAGCTGAAAAGCACGGGTGAGCTACGTTTGCCCGAACAGACCGAGCCGCGCGAGGACTGGGTCGAGCTGTTGGCCCGTAGCCTCAATCTGGACAGCACCTTGCGTGTCAGCCTGAGCGGCAGCCAGGCCGAAGCCTGGCGCGAGGCGCTTATCGAGCAGCGGGTGAGGGCGGCTCGCCTGGAGGTCGGTGAGAGCAGCGGCGAAGGCCTGAGCGTCGACGTGCTGCGCTGATCGCCGCTCGGAATCGGCAGCGCTGGTTCATGCCCCCGGGGGCTTGCCCGTTTCTCTGGAATATCTGAAAGATGCCGAATAACGACCGCTTGCTGGTACAGATCCTGTTGCTGGGTTTGCTCGGTGCCAGTCTCTGGGTGCTGGCGCCATTCTGGTCGGCGCTGTTCTGGGCTGCCGTGCTGTCTTTCGCCAGTTGGCCGGTGATGCGCTGGTTGACGCGCTTGCTGAAGGGCCGCCAGTCCACTGCCGCCGGCCTGTTGACCGGGGTGTGGATCGTGCTGGTGGCGGTACCCTTGGTGATGCTGGGATTCAACCTGGCCGATCATATCCGTGACGCCACGGCGATGATCAAGGGCTTCCAGGTCGAAGGGCTGCCGCCCCCGCCTGCCTGGCTGGAGGCCGTGCCCCTGGTCGGCGACCGTCTGGTAAGCGCCTGGGAGACCCTGGATCAGCAGGGTTCGGCACTGTTCGCCACGGTTCAGCCTTACCTGGGTCAGGTCGGCAACTTCCTGCTGGTGCGTAGCGCCAAGATCGGTGGCGGCATTCTCGAACTGGCGCTCAGCCTGATCCTGGTGTTTTTCTTCTACCGCGATGGTCCGCGTCTGGCGGCTTTCGTCGAGAGTCTGCTGGAGCGCCTGATCGGCGAGCGTGCCGAGCATTATCTGGAGTTGGTCGCCGGTACCGTGCAGCGGGTGGTCAACGGCGTGTTGGGCACCGCCGTGGCCCAGGCGATCCTGGCCTACATCGGCTTCCTGATCGCTGGCATTCCGGGGGCGCTGCTGCTGGGGCTGCTGACGTTCGCCTGCAGCCTGATCATGGTGCCGCCGCTGATCTGGGGCCCGGCGGTGGCCTGGCTGGTGTGGCAGGGCGAGATCGGCATGGCGATCTTCCTCGGCATCTGGGGCTTTTTCATCATCAGCGGCGTGGACAATATCCTCAAGCCCTACCTGATCAGTCGCGGCGGCAACCTGCCGCTGGTGGTGGTGCTACTGGGGGTGTTCGGCGGCATCCTGGCCTTCGGCTTCATGGGCCTGTTCCTCGGCCCGACCCTGCTGGCGGTGGCCTACAGCCTGCTCAGCGACTGGGTCGAGCGCAAGGCCCCGCTGCCGCCCAGGGACGGCGACGCGCCACGCTGACAAGCGCGGGGAGGGCGGTGCAGGCGAACAGCTTCTCAGTGGTCGCCACGCTCATACTTGTCCAGCGTATCGCGGGCGATCTGCCGGCCGAGCATGATCAGTTCCGGCGCCTTGTAGAACTCGAAGAAGCGGCAGACGCGCTTGGGCACGTTGATCAGGATATCCGGCGGATAGCCGGCGATCTTGTATTGCGACAGCGACGTCTGCATGACTTCGAAACTCTGGTTGATCAGTTCCAGCAGCGAGGCCGGGCCGGCCATATTCGCCACCCGCGAGCCGCTGGCCGACTTCGGCGCGGCCTCGCTCTGCGGTGCCGCGGCCGGCTCCTGCAGCCACGGATCGCCTGGCTCGGCCACGCTTGCGGCACTCTTGTCCTCCAGCAGCAGAAGCGGGTCGTCGTCGCCGTTCTTGCGGCGCAGCGACGGCAGACGCGAGCCCAGCGACGTCATCAGTTGATCGAAGCGGCCCTTGAGCGCCGGCGTACGTTCGATCACCGGTAGCTGATACTGTTGCTGCTGCGCCGAGTTGAGGTTGACGGCGATGATCAGGTCGCAATGGCTGGACACCACGGGAACGATCGGCAGAGGGTTGAGCAAGCCACCGTCGACCAGCATGCGCTTGCCCTGAATGACCGGGGTGAACAGGCTGGGGATCGCGGCGGAGGCGCGCATGGCCTGGTGCAGGCAGCCTTCCTGGAACCAGATTTCCTGCTGGTTGGTCAGGTCGGTGGCCACCGCGGTGAAGGGAATGGACAACGCCTCGATATTGACTTCGCCGACGATCTCGCGAATCCGGCCGAAGACTTTCTCGCCACGGATGGCGCCGAGGCGAAAGCTCACATCGAGCAGGCGCAGCACATCCAGATAGTCCAGGCTCTGCGTCCATTCGCTATAGGCCTTGAGCTTGCCAGCGGCGTAGATCCCGCCGACCACGGCGCCCATGGAGCAGCCGGCGACGCAGGCGATCTCGTAGCCGCGGGCCTCGAGCTCCTCGATCACGCCGATATGGGCATAGCCCCGTGCCCCGCCCGAACCCAGTACCAGTGCCACTCTCTTGCTCATTCAACCTCTCCCCATGCAGAGCCTTGCAACATACGCCGGCGCTCCCCTTGCGCCAAGGCATGTTCCCTCCGTTGCAGCTATTACCCGTGGAGGTGGACGGTGCGCAATCATGGTAGTGGCACTTTTTGTGCCTGTAGCCGTCATAATCAGGCATTGTCGATCAATCCAAGGAGTATGCGACATGAAAGCGTGGATTCTGTTACCGATAGCGCTGCTGGCAGGCTGCGCAGCGACGACCTCGTACCGTGAAAGCTGCGCCACCCAGCTGGACGCCGCCTGGGAGGAGCTCGATCTGGCCAAGGCCGAAGGCTTCGCCGGTACCGTCAGCTATTCCAAGGCACTGTCGCTGATGACCGGGGCCAAGACCCAGCAGCAATTCGAGGCCTATCGCGGCTGCACCGACAAAGCGGAAAAAGCCCGTTTCTACATTCGCGAGTCCCGTGCGGGTCGCTGAGCGGGGATTGCGGTAAGCTCTCGGCAAACCGTCGCAGGAGAATGGGATGCTGCTCGATTTTGCCGATCTGACCCCGCTGGAGCGCTACCGTTGGCTGGCCTCCACCGTCACCCCCAGGCCCATTGCCTGGGTGTCCACCCTGTCGCGTGACGGCGTCGCCAATCTGGCGCCATTCAGCTTTTTCCAGGTCATCAGCGACGAGCCGGCGACGCTCATGGTCAACGTCGGCACCCGTGACGATGGCAGCCTCAAGGATACCCTGCGCAATGTGCAGGACAACGGTGAGCTGGTGATCCAGCTGGTTTCCTTCGCCCAGGCCGAAGCCATGAACGCCAGCGCGGCGATCCTGCCGCACGAGGTCAGCGAATTCGAACGGTGCGCGATCGCGCAACTGCCCAGCGAGCGTATCGCGCCGCCTCGGGTCGCGGCGGCCGCGATCGCCTACGAATGTCGTCTGGCCGAACTCATGCCCTATCCACGGCAGCAGCCGAACTGCCATCTGATCTTCGCCGAGGTGCTGCTGGCGCATGTCGACGATGCCGTGTTGACCGACAAGGGCCGGGTCGACCCGTACAAGCTGGATCTGGTCGGTCGTCTTGGCGGCATGGCTTACAGCCGCACCCGCGACACCTTCGAGTTGCAACGGCCGAGCTGAGGCGCGTGCCCGGTGCGTGAGCGCGGCGATTGCAGGCCGGCTCAATTTCGATCGACCTGCCCATTGCGCAGAACAGGCACTTCATAGCCTGAAAACGACCTGTATTTAGCTAAAAGCACCGCCCGTGCCCGTTGATGGCTTGTCGCTATCAATTCACTGTTTCAATCTGCTCGTCGTACAGGTTTAGTGGTCGCTTCTGGCCATGCTTGCGTCGGGGAGTGGGTATGGGCTTGGTTTCGCTACGCACGGTGGCCAGTCTCAGCACGGCAAGCAAATTGTCGCTGGGGTTCGGCGTGGTACTGGCACTGACCCTGGTCGTGGCCGTTACCGGTTTCTGGGCGCTGCGTGACGTCGGCGCACGCTTCGCGCTGCTCGAGCGGATGAGCGAAATCAATGACCAGGTCGCGCGCATGCGCAGCAGTGAGCAGGCCTTCGCCATGAGCAACGATGAGCTGGACAGCACGCGCTTGCACGAGCAGGCGCAGCAGGTCGGCGAGAGCACCCAGCAACTGCAGGAGCGGGTGTCCGCCGAGGAGCGTGATGCCCTGCAACAGGTGCAGGAGGGGATTGCCGGGTACCGCGCAACCTTCGATCGCTATGTCGATCAGAGCGACAACATGCGCCTGGCCCTGGAGGCGGCCAAGTGGTTGGTGATCAGTGCGTCCAACAGCCTGGACCTGCTGCGCGAGGGGCTGGCCGAAGACGGTGTCGATGCGCTGAAGAACAGCCAGGGCAGCGAAGGTGGCGACTCGGTGCTGCAGGCCGGGCAGATCGGCCAGGTGCATGTGCTGCTGTTGCAGGCACTGGATGAGGCGCGCATGCGTCTGGAACAGAGCCGCAGCAGTGGCGAGGTGCCGCAGACCGAGATTCAGCAGGCCGCCGACGCACAGCAACTGGCCGGCGAGCTGCGTGATGCCATGGACGATCCTGGCTACAGCGCCGTGCTGGTCGAGGTCATCGGCAACCTCGACTCGTTCAACCAGCGCCTGCAGGAATACACCCAACTGTTGCAGCAGCAGAAGCAGGAGCACGTACGACTGGTCGAACAGGCCGAGCAGATCGTTGCGCTCGTCGAGCAGTCCTATCAGCGCCAGAAGCGGGCGCTGCACGGGCAACTGAGCAGCAGCGCCTGGCTGATCCTGGGCGCGTCGGCACTGGCCCTGCTGATCGGCTTGCTGGCGACCGCGCTCATTACCCTGTTGATCGTCAGGCCGTTGAAGCAGGTCACCGACGTCGCGCGACGGATAGCCAGTGGCGACCTCACCGGGGATATCGACGTACAGCGCAGTGATGAAATCGGCCAGTTGCTGCTGGCCATGCAGGGCATGTCGCGGGATCTGCGCGGCATGGTCGGCCGCCTGCAGGGGGGCGTGGCGCAGATATCCGCCTCCGCCCAGGCCTTGTCGGCGGTGACCGAGCAGACGCGCCAGGGCGTGAACGGGCAGAAGGAGGAGACCGACCAGGTCGCCACCGCCATGAGCCAGATGGCCGCCACCGTGCATGAGGTTGCGCGTAACGCCGAGGCGGCGGCTGCCTCCGCGGCTCAGGCCGATGCGCGGGTCGGCAGCGGTGGCGAGGTGGTGCGCCAGACCCTGCAGGGCATCGAACAACTGGCCGCCGCGGTGTCCGTGACCACGCAAAGCATCGAGCAGTTGAGCCATGACACCCGCCACATCGACTCGGTGCTGGAGGTGATCAAGAGCGTGGCCCAGCAGACCAACCTGCTGGCGCTGAACGCGGCGATCGAAGCGGCCCGCGCCGGTGAGCAGGGACGCGGCTTCGCCGTGGTGGCCGACGAGGTTCGCGCGCTGGCCAAACGTACCCAGCATTCGACCGAGGAGATCGAAGGGCTGCTGGGCGTGTTGCGTGAGGGCGCGTGCCGTTCCGCGACCGATATGCGTCAGAGCGGCGAACGGGTGGCGCAGGTGGTGCAGGGCGCCCGGCAGACCGAAGAGGCACTGGCCGGTATCGCCAGTGCGGTGGCGGTGATCCACGAGATGAACCAGCAGATCGCGGCGGCCGCCGAGCAACAGACGGCCGTGGCGGAAGACATCAGCCGCAGTGTGACCTCCATCCGCGACATCGCCGAGCAGTCGGCCACGGCCATGGAGGCGAATGCCGGCTCCAGCATCCAGCTGGTCGAACTCGGCCGCGAACTGCAGGGCATGGCCGGGCATTTTCGTCTGTAGAGGCTCAAATCCGGGCTTCGCCCACAGTTTCGTGAGCAAAGGTTACGCAATGCTTTGCCCGCTGCGCCATGGCCAGTAGCATCACTCCACCCGTATGAGGAGTGGACGATGCACACGAAACTGGATGCTTGCCTGGAGACGGTCAATCAGGTGCTGTTGGGCAAGGAGCCCCAGGTGCGCCTGGCGCTGACCTGTCTGCTGGCGCGCGGTCACCTGCTGATCGAGGATCTGCCCGGCATGGGCAAGACCACCCTCAGCCATGCCCTGGCCAAGGTGCTGGGCCTGAGTTTTCAGCGCATTCAGTTCACCTCCGACCTGCTGCCCGGCGACATCCTCGGTACCTCGGTGTTCGACAAGGACAGCGGGCAGTTCCTTTTTCACCCCGGGCCGATCTTCGCCGAGCTGGTGCTGGCCGATGAAATCAACCGCGCCACGCCGAAGAGCCAGAGCGCGCTGCTCGAAGCCATGGAAGAAGGCCAGGTGACCATCGAGGGCGCGACCCGCCCGCTGCCGGATCCGTTCTTCGTCATCGCCACCCAGAACCCGATCAGCCAGAGCGGTACCTTCGCCTTGCCGGAGTCGCAGCTCGACCGCTTTCTCATGCGCCTGTCGCTCGGCTACCCGGCCAGGGCGGCGGAAAGGGCGCTGTTGCTCGGCGAGCCGCGTCGCTCCATGCTGCCGACACTGGATGCGGTACTCGATCATGCCGAACTGGCGCGGCTGCAGGCCGAGGTGCCCAAGGTGCGGGTCAGCGATGCGCTGGTCGACTATGTGCTGCGCCTGGTCGAGGCCACGCGTACCCAGCCGCAGTTCGCCTGGGGCCTGTCGCCGCGTGGCAGCCTGGCCTTGCTGGCGGCCGCGCGGGCCTGGGCGCTGTTGGCCAGGCGCGACTACGTGATTCCGGAAGACGTGCAGGCGATCCTGCCCGCCGTGGTCGGCCATCGCCTGCGCGACCAGGGTGACCCGGCGGGCCTGGGTGGCGGGGCTCTGGTGCAATGGCTGCTGCGCGAGGTGCAGGCACTTTGAAAGCCGCACTCCGGCAGCGCTGGAACCGCTGGCTGAGCAGGCGCATGCCTGCTGCGGCCAGCGTGCAGCTCAGCCAGCGACGCATCTCCATCGTGCCGACGCGCATGGGCATGGCCTTCATCGCCGCGCTGCTGCTGATGCTGCTGGCCGCGATCAATTACCAGAACAGCCTGGCCTATGGCTTGACCTTTCTCCTGGCATCGGTGTTCGTGGTGACCATCCTGCACACCTACCGCAATCTTGCCGGCCTGGTGTTGCACGCGGGTGGTGGCGTGGCGGTGTTCGCCGGCGAGCAGGCCCGCTTGCGCGTGCGCCTGGAAAGCCGCGGACGGGCCCATGAGGCCGTGGCGCTCGCCTGGCCGCCTGCCGAGGCCCAGCGCCAGGACGTGCCGGCGGCCGGCAGTTGCGAGTGCGAACTGAGCCTGCCCGCACCCCGACGCGGCTGGCTGCGCCCGGGCCGTTTGCGGGTGGAGAGCCGTTTCCCCCTGGGGATTCTGGTGGCCTGGAGCTGGGTCGATCTGGATCAGGCGGTGCTCGTCTATCCACGGCCACTGGAGGGCGAGTTACCGCTGGCTGCCGGTGGCCGCGAGGACGAGCGGGAGCAGGGCCGGCTCACGCTCGGCCAGGGCAGCGATGACTTCCAGGGCTTGCGCAGCTACCAGCCCGGCGACTCGCGCAAACGCCTGCACTGGAAGGCCTACTCCCGGGGGCAGGGCTTGCTGGTCAAGGATTTCGCCGCGCAGAGCGGGCGGGATCTGCTGCTGGATTTCGCCGTGCTGAGCGGGGATGTGGAAAGTCGTCTGTCGTTGCTGTGCCATTGGGTGCTGCTGCTGTCCGAGCGCCAGCAGCCGTTCGCGCTCAGCCTGCCCGGCAGCGTCCTCGCGGTGGATATCGGCGAGCGCCACCGTGAACAGTGCCTGCGTGCCCTGGCCTTGCATGGAGCAGCCGCATGAGTGTGGCCCAAGGGATTCCACGCATCGCTCTGACCTGGCTGCTGGTCGCCCAGGCGCTGGTGATCGTTCCCCACCTGGTGCACCTGCCCCTGTGGGTCGTCGCGCTATGGTTGGGCTGTGCGGCCTGGCGGGTGCAGATCTACCGCATGCGGCTCGGTTACCCGAGCCGCTGGCTCAAGGCCGCCTTGATGGTGCTGGTCATGCTGGGCGTGTTCCTGTCCCGGGGCAGCCTGGTGGGGCTGGACGGCGGCGTGGTGCTGCTGATCGCGGCGTTCGTTCTCAAGTTGCTGGAAATGCGTACACGGCGCGATGCCCTGGTACTGATTTTCCTGGGTTTTTTCGCCGTGGTGACGGCCTATCTGTTCGACGATGGCATGCTCGTCGCCTTGTTCAGCCTGTTGCCGGTCTGCGCCTTGCTGGCGGCCCTGATCGGTTTGCAGCAGAGCGCCACCGCCACGCGGCCGTGGCGGACGCTGCGCCTTGCGGCCGGCCTGTTGCTGCAGGCCTTGCCGCTGATGTTGCTGCTGTTCGTGTTCTTCCCGCGGCTGGGGCCGCTGTGGTCGCTGCCAGTGCCCAGCGAGCGTGGGGTGACGGGCTTGGCCGACAGCATGGCGCCCGCCGATATCGCCGAACTGAGTCGTTCCGCCGAGCTGGCCTTTCGGGCCAGTTTCGCGGGCGAAGTGCCGCCGCGCAGCCAATTGTACTGGCGCGCACTGACGCTGGATCACTTCGATGGGCGGCGTTGGTCGCAGTCGCCCACGGCGCAGTTCTCACCGGCGCCGCAATGGCAGGCCAGGGGAGAGCCGGTGCGCTACAGCGTGGTCATGCAGCCCAGTACGCGGCCCTGGCTGTTCGCCCTGGATGTGGCGCAGAGCGACCTGGAAGGCACCCGGCAGATGGGCGATTTCCGTCTGCAGCGTCGCCGCCCGGTGGATCGCACACTGCTCTACAACGTGACCTCATGGCCGCAGGCACTGCGCGAGCCGGCCGGGGCGCCGAACGGCATGCAGACCTGGCTGCGTCTGCCGCAGCAGGGGGACCCCCGGGCCCGGGCCTGGGCGCAGACGCTGCGCCAGCAATTCGCGGAGGATGAGCGACTGGTCGGGGCGTTGCTCGAGCATTTCAATCGTCAGCCCTATGTCTACACCTTGCGCCCTGCGCCGCTCGGCGCCGATAGCATCGATGAATTCCTGTTCGATACGCGCAGTGGCTTCTGCGCGCACTACGCCGGCGCCATGACCTACGTCCTGCGTGCTGCGGGCATTCCCAGCCGGGTGGTTGCCGGTTACCAGGGCGGCGAGCTGAATCCGGGGGGCAACTACGTGCAGGTGCGCCAGTTCGATGCCCATGCCTGGGTCGAGTACTGGCAACCCGGCACGGGCTGGGTGAGCGTCGATCCGACCTTCCAGGTGGCGCCCGAGCGGATAGAGCAGGGGCTGGAGGAGGCGCTGGCCGGCGAGCAGAGCTTTCTCGAGGGCTCTCCGTTCTCGCCGTTGCGCTACCGCAACCTGAGCTGGCTGAACGAAATGCGCCTGGCCTGGGACAGGCTCAACTACGGCTGGCAGCGCTGGGTGCTCGGCTACCAGGGCGCGCAGCAGCTCGAGCTGTTGCAGCGCTGGTTGGGCGGTATCGACGTCACCCGTCTGGTGCTCGCCCTGGTGGGCGGCGGTGGCTTGCTGCTGGCGTTGTTGTCGCTTTGTCTGTTCAAGCCCTGGCAAACCCGGCGCGATGGCCAGCAGCGGATGTTCCTGCGCTTCGAGCGGCTGCTGGCGCGTCATGGCCTGCGGCGTCAGCCAGGGGAAGGGCCACGGGCATTCGCCGCCCGGGCGGCTTTGGCGCTGCCCGCTCAAGCCGGCGCCATCGATGCATTCGTGGCGGCCTATGAAGCCCAGCGCTATGCCGGACAGAGCGGTTCGCCGCATCTGTTGCGAGAACGCTTGAGCGCGTTGCGCCGGGCGTTACCATGGCGTTTGACCCGTTCCGATTGAACGATCACTTGCCGCCAGGCCGGCGGCCGCGAGGAGTATGAGCGATGGCTGGTTTCGTCCCTGAGCTGCGCGCCGAAGTACTGCGTCAGCAGATGACCCTTTACGCCTGTCGGGAGCGCCTGGTCGCGCACACCGATAGCGAGGCCCTGCATGATCTGCGTGTTGCCCTGCGCCGCTTGCGCAGCTTGCTCAAACCCCTCAAGGGGGCGGCCGGCAGCGATCTGTTGCAGCAGCGTGCGGCTGAGCTGGGGCGGCTGAGCGGGCCCTTGCGCGACCTCGAGGTGCTGATCGCCCACCTGCGCCAGTGCGCTCTGGACGCCGCCGCGGACAGGCGCGAGCCGCGCTGGCAGCAGGGTGTGCTAGGCCTGTTGGGCAGCCGCAGCTTGTCGGCGCTGTTGCTGGCGCTCGACGAGTGGCCACAGGTCTTGAACGAGGCCCGGGCGGACGGGCAGCTCGACGGCCTGAAAAAGCGCGTGCGGCGCTACCTGCGCAAGCAGCGGTCGCGCTTGTCCAGCGCCCTGCAGGACCCGGCACATGACGGCCACCGCCTGCGCTTGCTGATCAAGCGCGTGCGCTATACCGCCGAAGCCTATCCTGACCTGGCGGCGGTGCCCGCCGCGCAGATCCGGGAACTGAAGAAGGCCCAGTCGGCCCTGGGCGATTGGCATGACCACCAGCAGTGGCTGGCGCGCGCCGAGCAGGAGCCGGATCTGCTGCCCCGGGTGCCAGTGTGGCAGCGTTCCATGCTGGCCGCCGAACGGCGTGCCGAAGGCGTTCTGGCCGAACTGGAAAGCCGCCTGGCCGAATGAGCGGATTGCTGGCGCGCATTTCTCCCCTCGCTATTGACCGAAGTGGCGCTCGCGGCGGGCCGCTGCGATCCCCTAAGATCGTCGAAGGTTCTCCGGGGAGGTGATGATGGATTTTTCCGAGTTGTTGCGAGCGGTACGCCAGACGCCCGATGCGTTGCGTATTCCAGCGGATTGGGGCCAGGGACGCGCCAGCTTCGGCGGTCTGGTGGCGGCATTGGTGTATGCCTGCATGCGCCGTCAGGTGCCGGCCGAGCGTGCGCCGCGTTCGCTGGCGATCACCTTCGTCGGGCCGGTGGCGGCCGATGTCCCGACCCGCTTCGAGGCCGAGCTGTTGCGCGAGGGCAAGGCAGTCAGCCAGGTGCTGGGGCGGGCGCTGCAGAACGGTGAGGTGGTCGCCCTGGTGCAGGGCAGCTTTGGCGCCCCCCGGCCGTCCTCGGTCAGTGTCGCGGCGGCACCGGCGCCGACCATCAAGGCCGTGACGGATTGCCAGGAGCTGCCCTATATCCCTCAGGTCACGCCCGAGTTCACCCGCCATCTGGCCATGCGCTGGGGGCTGGGGAGCATGCCTTTCACCGGCTCTTCAGCCCGGGAAATGGGCGGCTGGGTGCGTTTTCGCGATCAGCACAAGCCTGAACCGATCGATGAAGCCCACTTGCTGGCGCTGGTCGACGCCTGGCCGCCGGCGCTGCTGTCGCATCTGAAAAGTCCGGCGCCAGGCAGTTCGCTGACCTGGACCATCGAGTTCATCCAGCCGCTGCTGGCGTTGACCACCGCGCACTGGTGCCTGTATCGCGCCGAGATCGAGCATGCCCGCGATGGCTATGGGCATGTGGCGGCCGCACTCTGGGCGGACAGCGGCGAGTTGCTGGCCATCAGCCGCCAGACCGTTACGGTGTTTGGCTAGCAGCGCGTATCAGCACGTAGGCGGCAGCTCCACCGATCATCGACAGGGCGAGCGGCAGCGCGCCGGGCTGGGCGAAACCGGCCAGCAGCGAGGCTACCAGGAGCAGTGGCACGGCGATGGCGAGTTGGGTGGTGTCGGCCTGGTTGCGACTGTCGTTCCAGGTGGCGGTTCGTGCGTTCATGGGCGGCTCCCTGTATCAGATGCGCCCAGTCTAGGCCGGCCCCGAGGGGCCGGCGAATTGTTCCGCGCTATCGGGTACATAGCCTTTTACGGCCATGCCTTTCAACGCCTCGAAAGACGGCGATCGGGTAACAACAGCTATGAAGCCGCAAAGAGCGCTGAAGGCTGGACGAGAAGAGCAACGCCGCATTTCGTCCAGCCTCAAGCCTCCAGCGCTCTTCTCGGCCGCCAACTTGTTGAAAGGCATGCCTTTTACAGCTTGAGCTGGCGAATCGCCCGCGACAGTTCACCGGCCAGTTCCGCCAGCTCGCTGCTGGTGGTCGCCGATTCCAGGGTCTGTTGCACGGTTCTCTCGGTGACGTCGCGGATACCGACCACCGCACGGGTCATTTCCTCGGCCACCTGGCTCTGTTGTTCGGCGGCGACGGCGATCTGCGTGTTGCTTTCGCGCATCTGCGCCACGGCGCCGGTGATGGCGGCGAGGGCTTCGCCGGCCTCATGGGCGGCCTGCACGCAGTCGTCGGCTTTCAGCGAGCTTTCCTGCATGAATTCGACCGCGTCCCGGGTGCCGCTCTGCAGGGCGCCGATCATGCTGGTGATTTCATCGGTGGAGTCCTGCACGCGCTTGGCCAGGTTGCGCACCTCGTCGGCCACCACGGCGAAACCGCGGCCCATTTCGCCGGCCCGCGCCGCTTCGATGGCCGCGTTCAGCGCCAGCAGGTTGGTCTGCTCGGCGATGCCATGGATGACGTTGACCACGCTGCTGATCTTCTGGCTGTCCTCGGCCACCTGCTGAATCATGGTCGCGGTTTGCTGCACGCCGGTCGACAGCCCGGTGATGGAGTGGGCGACCCGGCTGACCACGGCCTGACCTGCTCCGGCGAGTTGATCGGCGGCCTGGGACTGATCACGGGTATCGGCCGCGTGCTGGGCGATGTGGTGCACGGTGGCCGACATTTCATTGATGGCGGTGGCGGCCTGGTCGGTCTCGCTCTGTTGGCCGAGCATGCCCTGGCGGACTTCCTTCATGCTCTGGGCCAGACGCCCGGTGCCGTCGTCCAGACGCGAGGCGGCCTGGCTCACCGTGCCCACCACGCGCTGGTAGCCGGCTTGCATGGCATTGAAGGCGCTGGCCATCTGCCCGACCTCGTCGCGGCTTTCCAGGGGCACGCGAGCGGACAGGTCGCCGCTGCTCTCGACGTGCAGCATGACGTCCTTGAGCGTGTTGAGGTGGGTCAGCAGGAAACGGATCAGCAATTGCGAGGCGCCCAGCAGGGCCAGCATCAGAATCGCGACGGCAATGGCGTAGCTGCCCGCTCGCTCGGCGAATACCTGGGCCAGGCTGTGTCCGTGGGCGAGTATGGCCAGGCGTTGGCCATCGGCGAGATCGATCACATGAGCGCCGATGACCGGGTCGCTGCCGAACAGCCTGTCGTGTGGCAGCGCTGTCCAGCCACGCGCGCTGCGCAGTGCCTGGGCGTCCTGGTTAGCGGGCAGACGCGGGATTTCCCCACTGGCGAAGGGCAGCAGGCTGGCGTCGCCGGGGAGCGGTTGGGTAGCGGGCCAACTGGCGAGCAGACGGGCCTGGCTGGCGGCGGCCTGGCGGGCGGCGTTGGCCTGGGTGTCCTGTTCCTGAACCATGGCGAACAGCACGAGGAACAGGGTGGTGATGAAAGCGACGGCATTCACCGCCCAGAATTTGTGCTTCAGGGAAATATCGCGAATCCAAGCGGGCATATTCTTCTGCTCTCGGCAAGAACGGATTGATGGCAAGGCGACAGTATTGTTTCACCTGTCATCCGCAGGCCTGTTGACGCGCATCAACAGCCACTCAGAGGTTAACGGCGGCTATCGTTGCGGCTTTAGCACGAAAGATAGCTGCAAGCTTCAGGCGGCAAGCCGCAAGCCAGGGCGCGTAGCACGCAGACGCGCTTTTCCTGGTCTCGTTTGGCCGCCAGCCCGAGGCGGTTGGCGGCTGGTGGTGCGGTTTGGCGTCTCTTCCTACATCGGCGGATCGGTTTCACTCGATGGTCGGCAGGCCGAAAAAGGCTCGGGCGCAGGCGCTGGTGTGGCGAGCCAGATCGGCTTCGGACTCTTGCCGATGGCGTGCCACCTCGCGTAGCACTTCGCCGAGAAACGCCGGTTCATTGCGTCCGCTCTTCGGCTTGGGCCGCAGGCTACGCGGCAGCAGGTAGGGCGCATCGCTTTCGAGCATCAGGCGTCCCGCGGGGATTTCCCTGACCAGGGGATGCAGATGGGTGCCGCGTCTTTCATCACAGATCCAGCCGGTGATGCCGATGTGCAGATCCAGGTCGAGGTAGTCGAAGAGCGCGCGTTTTTCGCCAGTGAAGCAATGCACCACCGCAGCGGGCAGGCGATCACGGTAGTCGCGCAGGATCTCGAGCAAGCGTGGGTGGGCATCGCGCTCATGGAGGAACACCGGCATCTGCAGGTCGGCAGCCAGGGCCAGTTGTTCTTCGAACGACCTTTCCTGCTGTGGCCGCGGCGAGAAGTCACGGTTGAAGTCCAGCCCGCATTCACCCACGGCCCTGGCCGGCGGTTCCTTCAGCAAGGCCTTGAGCTGGGCGGCCGTATCGCTGTTCCAGTCGCTGGCATGGTGCGGATGGACGCCCACCGTACTGAACAGACGCTGGCCTTCGGCGTCCAATTGTCGGCACAGGCTGAGGGCGTGTTCGCTTTCTGGCAGGCTGGTGCCGGTCAGCACCAGTTGGCAGACGCCGGCGGCCGTCGCTCGGGCCAGTACGGCTTCACGCTTGTCGTTGAAGCTCTCGTGCGTCAGATTGACGCCAATGTCGATGAGTTGCATGGTGTTACCTGGCGAACGTGACACTGCAGCTTATCAGAGCTTTTTCATCATTAATAAGAGTATTAATTACAAGGAGTTGGAGGCTCTTTGTAATGTTGTGTACAAACTATTATTGGCGTCAGAGCCCGGGCTGTGCGAATCTCCGCGCCCCCGTGGGCAGCCTGATTTGCCTATTACCCCGGAATCGGCCAGCCAGCGTACGGCCGATTCTTCCCGGAGCCCCGATGTCGCGTCCCTTGCTTGTGCTGTGCCTGCTGCTGTTGCTGCCGTTAACGGCAGCGGCGCGTCTGGCCGGCCCCCTGGAGGTGGTCAGACCGGCGGCGGTGCGCGACCTGTCGAGCATACGCAGCAGTGGTGAACTGCGGGTGCTGGTCAACCAGAGCCGCAACAGCTCCGGTGAGGTCAAGGGGCAGAGCATTGGCGTCGAGTACCACCGCCTGCGTGCTTTCGAGCAATACCTCAATCGCAATGTCCGGGATGGGCGCAGCGTGCGCCTGAAGATGATCCCCAAGGCCAAGGATCAACTGCTGGGTGCCTTGCAGCGGGGCGAGGGGGACCTGGTCGCGCCGGGCGAACTGCTCAGCAGCAAGGGAGCGAGCGTCAGCGCCAGCGCCGCGATTCGCAGCGACGTGCCGGTGATCATCGTCTCGCGCCAGGGCAACCGGCGTTACCAGCGTCTCGAGCAACTGGCCGGACGCAGCCTGGCATTACCGGTCGGCAGCGTGGCCAAGGACGCCCTGCATACCATCAACCAGCAGTTGCAGGAGCGCAAACTGCCACCGATCGTGGTCGAGTGGGTCGACCCGACCCTGGCCGTCGAAGACGTCCTGGAAATGGTGCAGGCCGGTATTTTCGATTTCACCGCCGTGGAGCAGCACATCGCCGAACGCTGGGCCAAGGTCATGCCCAAGTTGCGTCTGGAGCGGCAACTGGTGCTCGATAAGCAGGGCGACATGCGCTGGTACATGCGCCGTGATACGCCGATGCTGAGTGCCAGCGTCGACCGCTTCCTGGCCGGTTATCGGAGCCCGGACGATCAGGACGCGGCCTTCGAACGGGTCTACCGACGCCTGTACAAGGTGCACTCGCCCATGGGCCGTACCGAGCGGCAGCGCCTGGAGAAGGTGCGCCCGGTGCTGCAGCGCTACGCCGAACAACATGATTTCGACTGGCTGGCCCTGGCCGCGCTGGCCTTCAAGGAGTCGACCCTCAATCCGGGCGCCCGCGGCAGCAGTGGCGCCACCGGGCTGATGCAGATCACCCCGGCAGCCGCCCGCAGTGTCGGCGTCAGTGATATCGGCAAACTCGATAACAACGTGCTGGCCAGCGCCAAGTACCTGGCGATGATCCGCCGTGGCTTCTTCAGCAGCCCGAGGCTCAACGAGCGTGAGCGCATGGCCTTTGTCCTGGCCGGCTACAACCTCGGCCCGCAACGGGTGCAAAGCCTGCGCGCCGAAGCCAGAAGGCGTGGCCTGAACCCGGACCAGTGGTTCTTCCAGGTCGAGCGCATCGCCATGGAGGAGATCGGCATGGGGGTGGTCAGTTACGTCAACAGCGTGAACAAGTATTACCTGGCCTATGACCGCGAGCGCTATTCCCTGGAGCCTGTCGGACGGGCAGTGAGCATGCGCAAGTAATCGATTTATTCAATATGATTTGACGGATTTATCCGCTATTCATATCCAATAATCAAATTATTATGCGTTGCATCTTCTCTCATACGGCAGGGCATCTGACATGAACGCACTCATCAAATCGGTAACTTCGACCCAGGCAGGTTTCGGTCTGACCATTCTGCGGGTACTGGTGGGCATCACCTTCGTTGCCCATGGTTCGCAAAAGCTGTTCGGCTGGTTCGGTGGCTACGGCTTGGCCGGCGTTGCCCAGTGGATGGAGAGCATCGGCCTGGCGCCGGGTTACCTGATGGCGCTGATGGCCGGCAGTGCCGAGTTCTTCGGTGGTCTGGCGCTGATCCTGGGCCTGTTGGTGCGCCCGGCCGCCGCAGTGCTGACGCTGACCATGCTGGTGGCGATCTTCAGCGTGCACATCGGTAACGGTTTCTTCATGAGCGACAACGGCTACGAGTTCGCCCTGGCCCTGATGGCGGCGAGTCTGGCCCTGTTGGTCGAAGGTGCCGGTCGCCTCTCGCTGGACAAACGTATCGCCGGCTGAGCCCTGCCACCATCCGGAAAGCCCGCCACTGCGGGCTTTTTTCGTTATTGACAGTCTGCCATCGGCCTCTCTAGGATGCTGCCTGCGCCGATTTAGACAGCTACTTGCGGGGCGCCGGGTTGCCGACAACCCTGAGAGGATTCCACGGGAGCCTCGAAATACCGCTAAAGCGCTGGTTCGGTGTCGCCTCTCACCGCTGCCCAGCGGGATTCACGAGGCGGAGCACAGAGTAAATGACCTGTCCCCTGACGCAAATTCGCATCGCGCCCATCACCACCGGCCTGATTCGCCACAATCCCAGAATCCTGCTGGGCGGTACTCATCAGCCAACCCTGCTGCGTTACCTCGATGGCTGGCCGCGGCGCAGCCATGGCCAGCGTGCCTTTCTGGTGCAGTTCGTCGAGCACGGCGAATCGCTGGCCCGTTTTGCCAGCGACAGCTTCGACTTCGCGGTGCTGCAGGCGCCGAGCCGCGAGCGGCTCGGCGAAACCCTCGGCGAGCTGACCCGGGTCGCCCGTCAGGGGCTGATCACCTTGCGCTGAGAGGGGGGAGCTACAAGCCGCAAGTTAAAAGCGGGCACCTATGCTTAATGCCAGTCAGTGAAGCATTTGCTCCGCAAACCGGCGGTTTACTCTGGCCCTGTAGGAGCCGCGACCTCGCGGCGAATCGTGACCATCCCGCGGTTTTACAGCATGGCCGCCATCGCATTGCGCCGGGGTCGACGCTCCTACACGGGCGGCGCTTTGACGCTCTTCTGTAGGCGCTCCCTGCTCCTACAAAAACCTTATCTGATCGGCATTAGTCATAGGCACCTATGCTTAGCTTGTAGCTTGTAGCTCAGTGATAGTCGATGGCGACGATGTACCAGTGCTTCTCGCCGGTCGGGGCCTGCACGGTGATTTCCGCGTCCAGGCCCTTGCCGATCAGGGCCCGCGCCAGCGGTGAATCGATGCTGATCAGGTTCAGTTTCAGATCCAGTTCGTCGGGCCCGACGATGCGGTAGCGCGAGGCGTTGCCATCTTCGTCTTCCAGGCTGACCCAGGCGCCGAAATAGACCTTCTGCGGATCGGCGGGGCGGCTGTCGACCACCTTGAGGTTTTCCAGGCGCTTGCTCAGAAAGCGTACGCGGCTGTCGATCTCGCGCAGCATTTTCTTGCCGTAGGTATATTCGGCGTTCTCCGAGCGATCGCCCTGGGCGGCGGCTTCGCTGACCGAGCGCGTCACTTCCGGGCGGCGCACATGCCACAGTTCATGCAGTTCGGCGCGCAGGCGCGCCTCGCCCTCGGGGGTGATCAGCGGCGTGCCGGCGGTGCGCGGAGGGCGATAACGGCTCATGGTGCGTTCGCGTCTGTACAGGCCGGCAAGTCTATCAGCCCTCGCGCAGCACGGTCAGCGGGCTGGCGTCGAGTGCCCGGCGGGTACCGACCACACCGGCCGTGGCCACCAGCAATGCACCGATCAGCGGCAGCAGCAACAACCAGGGATGCGGTTGCCATTCGAGCTGGAAGGCATAGCGGTAGAGCAGGAAACTGATCAGCTCGCAGCCCAGCGCCGCCAGCAATCCGCTGGCCGCGCCGAGCAGGCCGAATTCGGCACGTCGGGCCTGGATCATCAGCTTGCGCTTGGCGCCCAGGGCGCGCAGTAACGCGCCCTGGCGGATACGTTCGTCGAGGGTCGACTGCAGGCCGGCGAAGAGAACCGCGAGGCCGGCGGCCAGCACGAACAGCAGGACGAATTCGATGGCCAGGGTAACCTGGGCAAGAATGCTGCGCAGTTGCGCCAGCAGCGCCTCCACCTGCAGCAGGGTAACCGCCGGGAAGGCCCGGGACAGCTCCACCAACTGGCGTTCCTGCTGTGGCGGCAGGTAGAAGCTGGTCAGGTAGGTGACCGGCAGATCCTGCAGGGTGCCGGGCTCGAAGATCATGTAGAAGTTGGGCTGGAAGTTGTTCCAGTCGACCTCGCGCAGGTTGCTGACCCGGGCGTCGCGGTTGCTGCCGCCGACGCTGAAGCTCAGGCGGTCGCCCAGCTTGATCTGGAGGCTCTCGGCCAGTTCGGACTCCACCGAAACCCCGGGAAGATCGTCTTCCTTTGCAGCCGTCCACCACTGGCCGGCCACCAGGCTGTTGCCCGCCGGCAGATCGCTGGCCCAGGTCAGGCTCAGGTCGCGGCGCACGGCCCGCTCGCCGCTCGAGTCCTTGCTGACGTACTGCCTGACCGGCTCGCCATTGACCATGACCAGGCGTCCGGGAACCACGGGATAGAGGGGCGCGGGATGCGGTGAGAGGTCGCCGAGGCGGGCGGCGAAGGCGTCCCTGTCGGCGGGCAGGATATTCAGCGCGAAATGATTGGGCGCCTCCTCGGGAAGCTGATTCTGCCAGGTATCCAGCAGTTCGCCGCGCAGCAGGGCGATCAGCGCCATCGACAGAATGATCAGGCCGAAGGCCAGCGCCTGCCCGGCGGCGGCCAGCGGCCGGCGCAGCAACTGGCCCAGACCCAGGCGCCAGGGCAGCGAGGCCCTGGCCAGCAGCCGGCGCAGGCTCTGCAGGCCGAGCAGGAGCAGGCCGCCGAGCAGCACGGCGGTGAGCAGGCCGCCGCCGAGCAGCGCCAGAGTCAATTGCAGGTCCAGGCTCAGGCGCCACATGATCAGGCCCAGGGCCAGCAGGGCGGTGCCATAGACCAGCCAGGAGCTGGCCGGCACCGGCAACAGATCGCGGCGCAGCACGCGCAGTGGCGGTACCCGGCCCAGCGCGGCCAAGGGCGGCAGGGCGAAACCGGCCAGGGCGACCAGGCCGGTGGCGATGCCGGCCAGCGCGGGCCACAGCCCGCCCGGGGGAATGTCCGCCGGCAGCAGCCCTTGCAGCATCAGGAACAGGCCCTGCTGGGCGAGCCAGCCGAGCAGGGCGCCCGCGAGACTGGCCGTCAGCCCGAGCAGCGCCAGTTGCAGGCCGAACAGACCCAGCGCCTGGTTGCGCGACAGGCCGAGGCAACGCAGCAGGGCGCTGGCATCGAAACGTCTGGCGGCGAAGCGGGCGGCGGACAGGGCGACGGCGACGCCGGCCAGCAGTACCGCGGCGAGGCTGGCCAGGTTGAGGTAGCGCTCGGCGCGATCGAGGGCGCCGCCGATCTGGCGGCTGCCATTGCGGGCATCGTCCAGGCGCTGGTGGGCGGCGAGATCGCCTTCGACCGCCTTGCGGTAGGCGGCCAGGGCTTCGCTCTGCCCACCCCACTGTTCGATGTAGCGGACCCGGCTGCCGGGCTGCACCACGGCGGTGGCGGCGAGGTCGTCCAGGTGCATGAGCACATGGGGCGTGAGGCTGTAGAAGTCGCCGGCCTCATCCGGCAGGTAGGTCAGTACCCGGGTCAGGCGCAGGGTTTTCGAGCCGACCTCGATGTTGTCGCCGGTCTGCAGATCCAGGGCGGCGAACAGCCGTGCTTCGGCCCAGGCTTCGCCGGGGCGCGGCCCTTGGCTGACTTGCTCGGCCGCGTAGGGTTCGGCCGCGCTCTTCAGCTCGCCACGCAGGGGGTAGCGATCGCTGGCGGCCTTGACGCTGGCCAGTTGGATGCCTTCGTCGCTGGCGATCACGCTGGAGAATTCGACCACCTGGGCATGTTCGAGCCCCAACTGGGTACCGGCTTCGATCTGCTGCGCAGTCGCTGGCGCACTGCCGCGCAGGATCAGGTCCGCGCCGAGGAACTCGGTGGCGCGCAGGGTCATGCCGTCGTTCAGACGAGCGCCGAAGTAGCCGATGGCGGTGCTCGAGGCGACGGCGATCATCAGGGCGAAGAACAGCACGCGCAACTCGCCGGCGCGGGCATCGCGCAGCAATTGTCGGGCGGCCAGGGACAGCAGTCGGGAGAGGGGCAAGTGGGTCATCAGGCGTCCACGGCGTCGACGAGGTGGCCGCCTTCCAGGCGGATCAGGCGCTGGCAGCGGGCGGCGAGGCGTTCATCGTGGGTGACCAGTACCAGGGTGGTGCCGCGCTCCTGGTTGAGCTCGAAGAGCAGGTCGCTGATGCGTTCGCCGGTGTGGCTGTCGAGATTGCCGGTCGGTTCGTCGGCGAACAGCACGTCGGGGTCGGCGGCGAAGGCGCGGGCGATGGCCACCCTCTGTTGTTCGCCGCCCGAGAGCTGGCGTGGCGTGTGGGTCAGGCGCCCACCGAGGCCGACCCGTTCGAGCAGGGCCTGGGCCCGTTCGCGGGCGTCCCTGCGACCCTCCAGCTCGAGGGGCAGCATGACGTTTTCCAGGGCATTGAGGCTGTCGAGCAACTGGAACGACTGGAACACGAAGCCGACATGTTCGGCGCGCACGCGGGCGCGCTCATCTTCGTCGAGGCCGCCCAGGTCGTTGCCCGCCAGCAGGATCTTGCCGCTGCTGGGCAGGTCGAGCCCGGCCAGCAGGCCGAGCAGGGTCGACTTGCCCGAGCCGGAGCTGCCGACGATGGCCAGGCTGCCGCCCTTGTCCAGTTGCAGGGATAGATCGTGCAGGATGGTCAACTCGCCTTCCGCGCTGGGAACCACTTTGTTAAGGTTCCGCGCAGACAGAATGCTAGAGCTCATGGGGAATCCAATGCGTGCATGGTGGAAAGGGGCCGCTTTCGGCCTGCTGTTTCTGGGGCAGATCGCGCAGGCGGGTACCGTGCTGGTCGTCGGCGATAGTATCAGCGCGGCTTTTGGCATGGATACCCGGCAGGGCTGGGTCGCGTTGTTGGAAAAACGCATGCAGGAACAGGGTTTCCAGCACCAGGTGGTCAACGCCTCGATCAGTGGCGACACCAGCGCAGGGGGCGCCGCGCGGCTGCCTGCGCTGCTTGCGGAGCATGAGCCCGAGCTGGTGATTCTGGAGCTGGGAGGCAACGACGGCCTGCGCGGACAGCCGCCCAGCCAATTGCAACAGAATCTTGCCACGATGATCGACGCCTCCCGGGCCAGCGGCGCCAAGGTGCTGTTGCTGGGCATGCGCATTCCGCCGAACTATGGCGAGCGTTACACCACGGCTTTTGCCCGGGTCTACCAGGATCTGGCGCAGGACAAGGACGTGCCGCTGGTGCCGTTCCTCCTGGAGGGCGTGGGCGGCGTCGAGGGCATGATGCAGGATGACGGTGTGCACCCGGCGTCGGGCGCGCAGTCCGCTCTGCTGGAGAATGTCTGGCCGGCCCTGGAACCACTGCTCTGATGGGCTTTTCCGCCGGCTGGCTTTCGGCTAATGTGGCGCCCCCGCACTGGAGCCCTCGATGCCGCGTCCTGCCTGGTCCCTGTACGCCTACCAACTGATCGAGCCGGACGAGCAGCTGGATCTGTTCGCCTGCCGCGAGGTGCGCGTGCACCTGGTCGCCCGCCAGCTCGAGCTGGGCGGCCATGCCGACCGTACCCTGTGCGGCGGCCTGCTGCCGGCGCAGCCGCTGTGGCGTGATCTGGAGGCGCGGATGCTGCGCGACAGGCGTCTGTGCCCTGCCTGCAAGGCCACCCTGGAAGCGCAGCGTCGCGGCGAGCGCCCGCTGTGGCCGGGTCGCTGAGCGCTCCCGGCCGGGAGGGCGGCGGTGTACAATCCTAGTCTTGCACTTTACCTATTTCGCCAAGGGGCTCCCGCATGTTGTCGCGTGTCTCAGCCGTTGCCTGCTGTCTATCGTTGTCTGCCCTCCAGGTAGCGGGTTCCGCTGTCGCCATGGAGTTGCCGCTGCCACCGCCCGGCGAGGACGTGGTCGGTCAGGTGCAGGTCGTCGAGGCGCGTTACGAGGACACCTTCGCCGACCTCGGCGTGGCCAACGACCTGGGGTATCTGGAGATGGTCGCGGCCAACCCAGGCGTCGATCCCTGGTTGCCGGGCGCCGGTACCCCGATCGTGCTGCCGACGCGCTTCATCCTGCCGCCGGGGCCGCGCGAGGGTATCGTCATCAACCTGGCCGAATACCGCCTGTACTACTACCCGAAAGGGCAGAATGTGGTGCATACCTACCCGTTGGGCATCGGGCGTGAGGGCTGGAGCTCGCCGGTCACCCAGGCCAGGATCACCGCGAAGACGCCGAATCCGGGTTGGTATCCGCCCCAGTCCATTCGCGATGAGCACGCCGCCGACGGCGATCCGCTGCCCAGCTATGTGCCGCCTGGCCCGGACAATCCGCTGGGGCCCTACAAGATGACGCTGTCGGTACCGGGCTATCTGATCCATGGTTCGAACAAGAAATTCGGTATCGGCATGCGCGTGAGCCACGGTTGCTTCCGCATGCTCAACAACAACGTGCTGGAGTTGGCCGATATGGTGCCGGTCGGGACCTCGGTGCGCATCATCAACGAGCCGTACAAGTTCGGTCGCAGCGCCGGCAAGGTCTACCTCGAAGCCCATACGCCGCTCGACGATGAAGGCGATGCTGCTGCGGTCGACAGGCACGCTGCCGTGATCAATACCTTGATCAGGCGCGATGATTTGAATGCATTGAATCTGGACTGGGATGTGGTGCGCGAAGTGATCGCCGCCGAAGATGGTTTGCCAATCGAAATCGCCGCACCGGAGCACGGTGTTGTCCAGCAGTCAGCCACTCTCTAAGTTCGCCCTTGCATGGAAAATGGCCGGCGGCCGGCGATAAAAAACCACTGGCGTTACCGCGCAGTGGTTTTCATGCAATAAAGAGCCGGCCTTGTAACGGGCCGGCTTTATCAGCCAAACGCTATTACTTGCGGCTGGCTTTTTCCAGCATACGCAGAGCACGCTCGTTGGCTTCGTCAGCGGTCTGCTGAGCTTTCTGAGCAGCGGCCAGCGCCTCGTCAGCCTTGCGGTAGGCTTCGTCGGCACGGGCTTGGGCGCGAGCGGCTGCATCTTCAGTTGCAGTCAGACGGGCTTCAGTTTCTTTGGTGATGCTGCTGCAACCGGTAGCCAGAACTGCGGCCAAAGCCAGAGCAGAGAATTTCAGAACGTTGTTCATCGTGTTCCCCTTGGGGTGAAGTTTTTGCTTTATCAAAGCCATTCCCCAATACCGGGAAATTGGCCGGCATACATACTACCTGTAACTTGTAGTAAGTAAACGCAGGCGGGGCAAGGGCGTATGGTTTTTTTCACAATCATGAAAACCGCAGAGAACCAATGCCATTTGTCCATGGCAACCAGGGGCGCGCTGGTTCGTTGCCGGCCGGAAAAGCGACAGCCGTTTTCCCGTGCGACAGCCGCCCGAACTACCCCTCGTCGTGACGCAGGTCAAGTGCGGTTTCGCCTTGCCCTTTATCATCTAGACTGGCTTCATATATCCAATTGTTGCCGAGGATTCACAACCGCAAGCCGGCAAATGACCGGCAGAAGCGGTCGGCTAATTCGAGAGGAGTTGTAATGAGCGAGTCACTGTCCATTCATCATGACCTTGCGGGTCACCAGTTCGAGACCACGGTGGATGGTGATCGCGCCTATCTCGCTTACATGGACCTGGGCAAACAGACGCTGGATATCTATCGCACCTTCGTGCCGAATGCCTTGCGTGGCCGCGGCATCGCCGCCGCCCTGACCGAAGACGCCCTGCGTTACGCCGAGCGCATGGGTTACACGGTCATCCCATCCTGCTCCTACGTCGAACGCTACATGGAGCGCCGTCAGGGTACGCCCGGCCACGGCTGAATACGCTTGCCGATGGACGAAAAAACGCCGGGCAATGCCCGGCGTTTTCATTTGCTCTAACCGCGACGGCGGCGGGGTAGCACGTCCCTGAGCTTGTTGTGCATGGCACGCAGGGTCTTCTCGGTACTGTCCCAGTCGATGCAGGCATCGGTGATGGAGACGCCGTACTTGAGCTGTTGCAGGTCCTTGGGAATCGACTGGTTGCCCCAGCCCAGGTGGCTTTCGACCATCAGACCGACGATGGATTGGTTGCCTTCGACGATCTGATTGGCGACGTTGTCCATGACCAGCGGCTGCAGGCCCGGGTCCTTGTTGGAGTTGGCGTGGCTGCAGTCGACCATGATGTTGGGCTTGATGCCGGCCTTGTTCAGTTCCTGTTCGCAGATGGCGACGCTGACCGAGTCGTAGTTGGGCTTGCCGTTGCCACCGCGCAGAACCACATGGCCATAGGCGTTGCCCTTGGTGGTGACGATGGATACGCCGCCCTGCTGGTTGATGCCGAGGAAGCGGTGCGGGCTGGAGACCGACTGCAGCGCGTTGATCGCCACGGTGAGGCCGCCGTCGGTGCCGTTCTTGAAGCCGACGGCCGAGGACAGGCCCGAGGCCATTTCACGGTGGGTCTGCGATTCGGTGGTGCGGGCGCCGATGGCGGACCAGCTGATCAGGTCCTGCAGGTATTGCGGGGAAATCGGGTCGAGGGCTTCGGTCGCGGTGGGCAGGCCCATCTCGGCCAGGTCACGCAGCAGTTTGCGGCCGATGTGCAGGCCATCCTGAATCTTGAAGGAGTCGTCCAGGTAGGGATCGTTGATCAGGCCTTTCCAGCCGACGGTGGTGCGCGGCTTTTCGAAGTACACGCGCATGACCAGGTAGAGGGTGTCGGACACTTCCTCGGCCAGCACCTTCAGGCGCTCGGCATATTCGTGGGCGGCCTCGATATCGTGAATCGAGCAGGGGCCGATGACCACGAACAGGCGATGGTCCTTGCCGTCGAGGATATCGCGCACCACCTGCCGGCCGGCCGCGACGGTGCGTTGGGCGGCTGCGGTCAGCGGAATGTCGAGCTTGATCTGTTCCGGCGTGATCAGGGTCTCGTTGGAGGCAACGTTCAGGTCATTAATCGGTAAATCAGCCATCGTGCTTTTCATCAGTCAACGTCATCGGGTCACGGGTGCCGGCCGCCAACGATCCCCGGGCGGCGGGCACAGCAGTATGGGCAGAGCGGGGAGGCCGAACCTTAGCGCGTTAACGCCCGCCGAGACAATGGGGCCAAGGTTGTTATAGGGCCGGTATTTCATCGTCGCGAGGGTTTTCGAGCCACTCCCGGGAGGGACCGTGGCGCCGCTCCGTGTGGCCGAAGCGCCATGGCCGGCAGTAGGCGGCATATAGCCATTCGTCCTGAATGATGGCCTATTCGTTGACTTGTGGATGGCGCTGCTAAGCTCAAGCGAGGCCCCGCCGTGTCGGCAGTCGAGGAGGCCGCATGATCCGTTCGATTCTCTATGCCACCGACCTCGGGCTCTATGCGCCCTATGTACTGCAGCATGCCCTGGCGCTCGCCCGCAGTTTCAATGCGCGGCTTTATGTCGTGCATGCCGTCGAGCCCATGGGCCTGTTCGCCGAGTCCGTCCTGCAGACCTATGTGGACGAGGCACGCCTCAAGGAATTGCGCAGTACCGGTCTGGATACGGTGATGAACAGCATCGAGCTGCGCGTGCTCGAAGGCTTCCGCGACGAACTGGGCGACAACCGCCAGGATCTGGAACTGATCAATTCGGTGCGCGTGCTGCAGGGCGATCCGCCGCTGGCGATTCTGGAGGAAGCGCAGAAACTCGGCGTGGATTTACTGGTCGTAGGCAGTCATAGCCATGGTGCCGCGCTCGAGGTTCCGCTGGGTCGCACGGCGGCCCGCCTGTTACAGCTGTCCGATGTGCCGGTCTACCTGGTGCCGATGCTGCAGCACCGCGCCCGTGGTGAATGATGCGGCTGTGGAGCCAAAATAAATCATCTATATTTATCGCCTGAACCATTAATATGGTTATATATCGACGCCGATGATTAACGGCTGCCTATCCGCTTTGAGGGATTTTTATGAAGCTCCAGCAACTGCGCTACATCTGGGAAGTCGCGCACCATGACCTCAACGTTTCGGCCACGGCGCAGAGTCTCTACACCTCGCAGCCCGGCATCAGCAAGCAGATCCGCTTGCTCGAGGACGAACTGGGCGTGGAGGTGTTCGCGCGTAGCGGCAAGCACCTGACGCGGGTAACGCCGGCCGGTGAGCGCATCATCACCACGGCGGGTGAAATCCTGCGCAAGGTCGAGAGCATCAAGCAGATCGCCCAGGAATTCTCCAACGAGAAGAAGGGCACCCTGTCCATCGCCACCACCCATACCCAGGCGCGTTATGCGCTGCCGCCGGTGATCAGCAGCTTCATCAGGCAGTACCCGGAAGTGGCGCTGCACATGCACCAGGGTACGCCGACGCAGATCGCCGAGATGGCCGCCGACGGCACCGTCGATTTCGCCATCGCCACCGAAGGCCTGGAGCTGTTCAACGATCTGGTGATGATGCCTTGCTACCGTTGGAACCGTTGCGTGATCGTGCCCCAGGGGCACCCGCTGAGCAAACTGCCCAAGCTCACGCTGGAGGCGCTGGCCGAGCACGAGATCGTCACCTACACCTTCGGTTTCACCGGTCGCTCCAAGCTCGACGAGGCTTTCAACCATCGCGGCCTCACGCCCAAGGTGGTGTTCACCGCGGCCGACGCCGACGTGATCAAGACCTATGTACGCCTGGGGCTCGGCGTCGGGATCGTGGCCAAGATGGCGGTGGACCCGACCCTCGATCCCGACCTGGTGGTGCTCGACGCCAGCGAATTGTTCGAGCCGAGCGTGACCAAGATCGGTTTCCGCCGCGGCACCTTCCTGCGCGGCTTCATGTGCGACTTCATCGAGAAGTTCGCCCCGCACCTGACCCGCGACATGCTGGCCAAGGCGGTGCAGTGCCACAACAAGGCCGAGCTGGAAGACCTGTTCCAGGACGTCGAGCTGCCGTTGCACTGACAGCGTTAGCGACAAGCTGCAAGCCACAAGCGGCAAGTAGAAGCATGGTTCGCGCGGCTTCTGACTTGCAGCTTGCAGCTTGTAGCTTGAGGCTTGCAGCTTGATTCAATGGCTCAGGTGCAGGCCGCACTCGCGGTTGTCTTCACCCTTGGTCGGGTCGAAGTAGTCGAAGTTGTTCGGCAGGCCGTGGGCGGTGAGGTACTGGTACAGATCCTTGGACGACCAGTGCAACAGCGGCGCGACCTTGATCAGGCCGTCGGGGTTGATGCTCACCGGCTGCATCTGTGCACGCACGGCAGTGTCGCTGGCGCGCAGGGCGGTGAACCAGACGCTCGGCGCGGTTTCGCGCAGGGCGCGGGCGAAGGGCTCCAGTTTGACTTCTTCGGTGAAGGCGGCGTGACGCGGATCGTCCAGGCCCGGCGTCGGGCCGTCGATCGCTTCGCGATGGGCGCGGCTGCGCTTGGGCAGGTAGGTGATCAGGTTCAGGCCGAGCTGGCGCGTCACCTCGTCGGCGAACTTGTAGGTGGCCTCGGTGTTGTAGCCGCTGTCCATCCACACGATGGGAATATCGGCTTTGGCCTGGCTGACCATATGCAGGATGACCGCCTCGAAGGGGCGGAAGTTGGTCGTGCAGATCGCCGGTTTGCCCAGGCCGATCGCCCATTCGATCAGCTTCTCCGGCTGGTTGGCGAGTTCGGCGTTGAGGGTGTCCAGATCGAGATCCATGGCAGGCTCCAGGGCATATGCGTGAGGAGGGCGATGGTAGCAAATCTGCGTAGCGGCAGGGGCTGGCCGTATCGTGTAGAGTTGCCGCCAACTTTAAAGCCCAACCTAGGAGTGTGCCGTGGAAATCGCTTGTCTCGATCTGGAAGGGGTACTGGTTCCCGAAATCTGGATCGCTTTCGCGGAAAAAACCGGTATCGAATCGCTCAAGGCGACGACGCGGGACATTCCCGACTATGACGTGCTGATGAAGCAGCGCCTGCGCATTCTCGACGAGCACGGCCTCAAGCTGTCGGACATCCAGGAAGTGATCGCCACCCTCGAGCCGCTCGAAGGTGCCGTCGAATTCGTCGACTGGTTGCGCGAGCGCTTCCAGGTGGTGATCCTCTCGGACACCTTCTACGAGTTCTCCCAGCCGCTGATGCGCCAGCTGGGCTTCCTGACCCTGCTCTGCCACCGCCTGATCACCGACGAAAACGATCGCGTGGTGGCGTATCAGCTGCGCCAGAAGGATCCCAAGCGTCAGTCGGTATTGGCCTTCAAGAGCCTCTACTATCGCGTGATCGCTGCCGGCGATTCGTACAACGACACCACCATGCTCAGCGAAGCCCACGCTGGCATCCTGTTCCATGCGCCGGAAAACGTGATTCGCGAATTCCCGCAGTTTCCGGCCGTGCACACTTACGCAGACCTCAAGAACGAGTTCCTGAAGGCGTCGAATCGTCAGTTGAGTCTTTAGGAGGCGTCTTCGCCGCAGCGCTGTCGCGCAGCAACAGGTCGATGCAGGCAGAGTAGGATGGGTGCTAACCCATCATCGCGATGGCTTAGCACCTGCGCGGCCCGGCCCATCCTGCAATTTTTAACCACCTATAAATCAATTGGTTGCTTGATGTTTGATGAGAGGGAGCCTGCTGCCGATCAGTTCGGCAGCAGGGCAGGGCTCAGAGCTGGGCAGCCGGGATATGGCCGAACAGCTCCTGGGAGAAACGCATGCGTTCTTCGGCGTTTTCCTGGATGCCTTTGGCCGCCAGCTCTTCGAGACGGGCCTCCACCGCGTGGGCGCGATGGGTCAGGCCGCAGTCGTTGGCGATCTGGATGTTCAGGCCGGGGCGGGCATTGAGCTCGAGGATCAGCGGGCCCTTCTCCTGATCCAGGACCATGTCCACACCGATATAGCCCAGGCCGCACAGCTCGTAACAGCCGGCGGCGAGCTTCATGAAACCGTCCCAGTTCGGCAGTTGCACACCGTCTACCGCATTGGTGGTGTCCGGGTGCTTGCTGATCTTGTTGTTCAGCCAGGTGCCGTGCAGGGTCACGCCGGTCGCCAGATCCACGCCGACGCCGATGGCGCCCTGGTGCAGGTTGGCCTTGCCGCCCGACTGGCGGGTCGGCAGGCGCAGCATGGCCATGACCGGATAGCCCATCAGCACGATGATGCGGATGTCCGGCACGCCTTCGTAGCTGATGCTCTTGAAGATCTGGTCGGGCGTCACGCGGTATTCGATCAGCGCGCGATCCCGGTGTCCGCCCAGTGAATACAGGCCGGACAGGATGCTGGAGATCTGCTGTTCGATCTCGGCGTGGCTGACGATCTTGCCCGATACCGTCTTGTAGCGATCCTCGAAGCGGTCGGCGATCACCAGGATGCCGTCGCCGCCGGCGCCCTGGGCCGGCTTGACCACGAAGTCGCTACGTCCGCCGATGATGCCGTCGAGCTTGTCGATTTCCTTCTCGGTGGAAATCACCCCATACATTTCCGGCACGTGGATGCCGGCTTCGATGGCGCGCTCCTTGGTGATGATCTTGTCGTCGACGATGGGGTACAGGTGCCGTTTGTTGTACTTCAGCACGTAGTCCGCATTGCGTCGGTTGATGCCCATGATGCCTTTGGCTTCAAGGGCCTTCCAGGTTTTCCAGAGACCTAGCATTGGCTCAATCCTTCAGGAAGGCTTTGAAGCGGAACAGCTCGGTCAGGCGGTAGCCGCGGTAGCGACCCATCGCCAGCATGAAGCCCACCAGGACCAGCAGAATCGCCGGGAAGGTGAAGACGAAGTACACCAGTTCCGGGATGCTCATCAGCAGGTGCGCCAGGGTCGCGGCGAACAGGGTGCCGATGGCCACCTTGAAGGCATGGCTGCCGCCACGCTCTTCCCAGGTGATCGACAGGCGCTCGATGGTCATGGTCAGGATCACCATCGGGAACAGCGCCACCGACAGGCCGCGCTCCAGGCCGAGCTTGTGGCTGAACAGGCTGATGACGGCGATCAGCACCACCACGAAGGTCAGCACCACCGACAGCCTCGGCAGCATCTGCAGCTTCAGGTGTTCCAGGTAGGAGCGCAGCGACAGGCCCAAGGCGGTGATCACCGTGAACAGCACGATGCCGAAGCCCAGCTGGGTCTCGCGGAAGGCCAGGGCGATCAGCACCGGGGTGAAGGTGCCCAGGGTCTGCAGGCCGCCCAGGTTGCGCAGGACCAGGATCACCAGGACGCCGATGGGAATCATGACCATGATCATGAAGGTCTGCTGGGTCTGCAGCGGCAGGCCGTACAGCGAGTATTCGAGGAAGTCGGCGTCGGTGTTCTCGTCGGTCAGCTTGGCCAGGTGAATGGCGTTCATTTCGCTGTTGTTGAGGGTGAAGGTCGCCTGGGCCTGGCGACCGCCGTCCAGGGTGATCAGCGGCTCGTCGCCGGTCCACCAGACCAGGCGGTCGTTCGGCAGCCCCTGTTCGCCGCTTTCCGGATTGAAGTACAGCCAGCGGTCGCCGTTGAAGCTGCGCAGCCAGAGTTCCGGGCTCTGCTGGATATCGGCCGCCAGGCGGATGGTGTGCACGCGCTCCATGGGTACGTGGGCGATGGACAGCAGCAGTTCGATGGCCTGGGCCTTGTTCGAAGTCGAGGCATCGCCGCCGAGCAGCAGCTTGGCGTTGTCGTCATTGCTGTTGTTGACCCGCTTGATGGTTTCGCTGATGAAGGTCTCGACGTCGGCCGAGTGCTGGCGGATCGGCGCCAGCAGGGCTTCGGCCGCGATCTTCTCCGGGCCTTCCACGGGGATGCTGTCGCGGAAGATCGGGCCCTTGGCCTTGGCCTGTTCGCCGCTGTAGCGCTTGGTCAGCACCAGGCGGTAGTAGAGGGTCTGTTTGCCGTTGGCGCGCCGGGCGGACCAGGTCACCTTGCGGTTGCTGTCCACCCGGTTGACGCTCACTCCGTAGTTGTTGGAGATGAAGCTCTCGTTGAGGCTGACGTAATCCTGGTTCAGCGGCGGTACGAACATCTGCAGCTTGATCGGGTCGCGGCCATTGGCCTGGAATTCGACGCGGGCGTCGATGTTCCACAGGTCGTCCGTTTCGTCACCGCTGACCGGAATGCCGAGAATGAAGATCTGATAGGCCGTAATCAGAATGCCCAGGCTCACCAGCAAGGTGATCAGGATTTTCAGATGCAGGGTAAGAGCGCGCATGGGGATTACTCGGCGGATTTCGCGACGGTGGCACAGTCAGGTTTTCCTGCTGCGTATTTTAGGCTTGGGTCGACCAGGGCATCGAAGCGCTTGAGCGCATCCGAGCCGATCAAAAGCGGGTATTGGAAGGCGCTGCGGTCGGTGAGGTTCACTTCGATCTGGCGCAGGGTGCCGCCCATGCACACGTCCAGTTCGATCACCGGCCGCGCGGTATAGGTCTTTTCCTCTTCGGCATCGTAGTCGCCGGCACGCCGCTTGATCTTGCTGATGCGCGCCAGCGGGCGCTCGATCGGATGGGCATGGGCGTCGTCGATGGCCAGGTAGAAACGCACCCAGGTTTCGCCATCGCGCTTGAAGCGTTCGATATCGCGGGCGCTGAGCGAGGCGGTCTGGGCGCCGGTGTCGAGCTTGGCGGCGACGTCGATGTCGAGGTCGAGCCTGACGTATTCGGTCAGGCCATAGATGGTCTTGTCGGCAGCGACGCCAAGGCCGGGCAGGAGCAATAGGCAAAGAAGCAATGAAAAGGGCTTGAGTCTCATAAGTCCTGTTTGGATGGATGGCAATCGATGGATCGAAAGACCGGCCCCGGAGGGTCAGGAACCGCCGCGCGCTGCCTGGCATGGCATCTCAGGCGCTCTGCAGCACCCACCAAGCGTAAGTGGCGCGCATTCTAACATGGGGTTTTTCCGTGGCGACAGACGCTTATGGGCGTTTCTGCGGCTGACAGCGGTGAGGCGAGGGGGCAAGCCTTTATTCGGTATTGTCGACAATATTCTTCTTTTGCTTGTCTTCTTCGGGCTTTTTTCCTATCTTCCGGTCACTCAAATTTTACTTGTGTCGACAATATGCCGGATGTCATTGAAGCGCTGCCTGATGCCGTGAACGATTCGGAAACACGCTCCGAACATGTGTTCCGCTGTATTCAGGCGGCTATCGTCAAGGGTGAGATCGCTCCGGGCAGCAAGATTTCCGAGCCGGAACTGGCGCGTACCTATGGCATCAGCCGCGGCCCGCTGCGCGAGGCGATCCATCGCCTGGAGGGGCAGCGTCTGCTGGTGCGCATTCCCCACGTCGGCGCCCGCGTGGTGTCGCTGGACCGCGACGAGTTGATCGAGCTGTACGAGATTCGCGAATCCCTCGAGGGCATGGCCTGCCGGCTGGCGGCCGAGCGCATGAGCCGGGCCGAGATCGACGAGTTGCGCGGGGTGCTCGAGACCCACGAGCGCGACGAGGCATTCAAGGCCGGCGTGGGCTATTACCAGCAGGAAGGCGATTTCGATTTTCACTACCGCATCATTCAGGGCAGCGGTAACCGCACCCTGGTCAAGATGCTCTGTGGCGAGCTGTATCAGCTGGTACGCATGTACCGCATCCAGTTTTCCGCCACGCCCAATCGCCCGCGCCAGGCCTTTGCCGAGCATCACCGCATTCTCGACGCCATCGCCGATGGCGACGGCGAGTTGGCCGAACTGCTGATGCGCCGTCACATCGGCGCATCCAGACGCAATATCGAGCGCCATTACCAGAGCGCGGACCCTTCCACCGTCAAGTCCAGAGGCAAGTCATGAGTCAGAGCACTCCCGGTCAGCGCTTTCGCGATGCGGTCGCCAGCGAACACCCCCTGCAGGTCGTCGGCGCGATCAACGCCAACCATGCGTTGCTGGCCAAGCGCGCCGGTTTCAAGGCCATCTACCTGTCGGGCGGCGGGGTGGCCGCCGGCTCCCTGGGCATCCCGGATCTGGGCATTACCGGCCTGGATGACGTGCTCACCGATGTGCGTCGCATCACCGATGTCTGCGACCTGCCGCTGCTGGTGGACGTCGACACCGGCTTCGGCAGTTCGGCGTTCAACGTGGCGCGTACCGTCAGGTCGATGATCAAGTTCGGCGCCGCCGCCATCCATATCGAGGATCAGGTCGGCGCCAAGCGCTGCGGTCATCGGCCGAACAAGGAAATCGTCTCGCGGCAGGAGATGGTCGATCGCATCAAGGCCGCCGTCGATGCGCGCACCGACGACAGTTTCGTGATCATGGCGCGTACCGACGCCCTGGCCGTGGAGGGCCTCGAAGCGGCTCTGGACAGGGCGGCGGCCTGCGTCGAAGCCGGCGCCGACATGGTGTTCCCGGAGGCCATCACCGAGCTGCAGATGTACAAGACCTTCGCCGCCCGGGTGCGGGCGCCGATTCTGGCCAATATCACCGAGTTCGGCGCCACGCCGCTGTTCACCACCGATGAGTTGGCCGCGGTCGACGTCGGCCTGGTGCTGTATCCGCTGTCGGCGTTCCGCGCCATGAACAAGGCCGCGGAAAACGTCTACACCGCGATTCGCCGCGATGGCACGCAGAAGAACGTGGTCGACACCATGCAGACCCGTATGGAGCTGTACGAACGTATCGACTATCACGCCTTCGAGCAGCGCCTCGATGCGTTGTTTGCACAGAAGAAGAGTTGAAAACCCGGGCCAGTGATGAGGCTGGCCCAGCAAAAAATTGCAGATCCGACAATTTCAAGAAAACGGGAGAGGGCAATGGCTGAAGCAAAAGTGTTGAGTGGCGCAGGCCTGCGTGGCCAGGTCGCCGGGCAGACCGAGTTGTGCACCGTGGGCAAGAGCGGTGCCGGGCTGACTTATCGGGGTTATGACGTGCGTGAGCTGGCGGGTGGGGCGATTTTCGAGGAGGTCGCCTACCTGCTGCTGTATGGCGAGCTGCCGAACCAGGCGCAACTGGACGGTTATCTGAAGAAACTGCAGGGCCTGCGTGATCTGCCCCAGGCACTCAAGGAAGTGCTGGAGCGTATCCCGAAAGAGGCTCATCCCATGGATGTGATGCGCACCGGCGCCTCGGTGCTGGGCAATCTGGAGCCGGAAACCGGCTTCGAGCAGCAACGCGAAAAGGCCGACCGCCTGCTCGGCGCTTTGCCGGCGATCATGACCTACTGGTACCGCTTCAGTCATGAAGGCCGGCGTATCGACTGCAACAGCATTGAACCGACCATTGGCGGTCACTTCCTGGCGCTGCTGCACGGCAAGAAGCCCAGCGAGCTGCACGTCAAGGTGATGAACGTGTCGCTGATTCTCTACGCCGAGCACGAATTCAACGCCTCGACCTTCACCGCCCGGGTCTGCGCCTCGACGCTCAGCGACATCTTCTCCTGCGTCACCGCGGCCATCGGTTCCCTGCGCGGGCCGCTGCACGGCGGCGCCAACGAGGCGGCGATGGAGATGATCGAGACGTTCGCCTCGGCCGAAGAGGCCAGCGCCGGTACCCTGGCGATGCTCGAGCGCAAGGACAAGATCATGGGCTTCGGCCATGCGATCTACAAGGAGTCCGACCCGCGCAACGAGGTGATCAAGGGCTGGAGCCGGCAGCTTGCCGACGAAGTCGGCGATAGCGTGCTGTTCCCGGTTTCCGAGGCCATCGAGCGGGTCATGTGGGAGCAGAAGAAGCTGTTTCCCAACGCCGATTTCTACCATGCCTCGGCGTATCACTTCATGGGCATCCCGACCAAGCTGTTCACGCCGATCTTCGTCTGCTCGCGGGTCTCCGGCTGGACCGCCCATGTCTTCGAGCAACGGGCGAACAACCGCATCATCCGGCCGAGCGCGGAGTACACCGGCGTCGAGCAGCGTCCGTTCGTACCACTGGAGCGACGCTGAAAGAGCACCACCTGTAGGAGCGGGCTTGTCCGCGATTGCGCCGGATCCGATGAGCGAACATCGCGGGCAAGGCTGGTGGGCGCCCCCGCAATTCCTGCAAAGGGCAGCGAAAGCTGCCTACCGAATACCGTGAGCGAGCCTGAACATAATATGAACAATCTATTCCGTAAGCCGTTACCCGGCACCTCGCTGGACTTCTTCGACAGCCGCGCCGCGGTCGATGCCATCCAGCCCGGCGCCTACGCCACGTTGCCCTATACCTCGCGGGTGCTGGCGGAAAACCTGGTGCGTCGCTGCGATCCCGCCACGCTCAGCGCCTCGCTGACGCAACTGATCGAGCGCCGCCGCGACCTGGATTTCCCCTGGTACCCGGCACGGGTGGTGTGCCACGACATCCTCGGCCAGACCGCTCTGGTCGACCTGGCCGGCCTGCGCGATGCCATCGCCGCCAAGGGCGGCGATCCGGCCCAGGTCAACCCGGTGGTGCCGACCCAGTTGATCGTCGACCATTCCCTGGCCGTGGAATGCGGCGGTTACGATCCCGATGCCTTCGCCAAGAACCGCGCCATCGAGGATCGCCGCAACGAGGATCGCTTCCACTTCATCGAATGGACGAAGAAGGCGTTCAAGAACGTCGACGTGATCCCGCCGGGCAACGGCATCATGCACCAGATCAACCTGGAGAAGATGTCGCCGGTGGTGCAGGTGCAGCAGGGCGTGGCCTTTCCCGACACCTGCGTCGGCACCGACAGCCACACCCCGCATGTCGATGCCCTGGGGGTGATCGCCATCGGTGTCGGTGGCCTGGAGGCGGAGAGCGTGATGCTTGGCCGTGCCTCGTGGATGCGCCTGCCCGACATCATCGGCGTCGAGCTGACCGGCCGGCCGCAGCCGGGTATCACCGCCACCGACGTGGTGTTGGCGCTCACCGAATACCTGCGCCAGGCCAGGGTGGTCGGCGCCTATCTGGAATTCTTCGGCGAAGGGGCGGCGGCGCTGACCCTGGGCGACCGCGCGACCATCTCCAACATGACCCCGGAGTTCGGCGCCACGGCGGCGATGTTCGCCATCGACCAGCAAACCATCGACTACCTCAGGCTGACCGGCCGTGACGACGAGCAGGTGCGCCTGGTGGAAACCTATGCCAGGGCCACCGGCTTGTGGGCGGACGACCTGGCCGGCGCCGAGTACGAGCGGCTGCTGAGCTTCGACCTGTCCAGCGTGGTGCGCAACATGGCCGGCCCGTCCAACCCGCACAAGCGTCTGCCGACCTCGGCGCTGGCCGAACGCGGCATCGCCGGTGCCTGGCAAGAGGTGCCCGGGCAGATGCCCGACGGCGCGGTGATCATCGCCGCCATCACCAGTTGCACCAACACCAGCAACCCGCGCAACGTGATCGCCGCCGGGCTGCTGGCGAAAAAGGCCAATCAACTGGGCCTGCTGCGCAAACCCTGGGTCAAGTCGTCCCTGGCGCCGGGTTCACGGGCCGTGCAGCTATATCTGGAGGCCGCCGGCCTGCTGCCTGAACTGGAAAAGCTCGGTTTCGGCATCGTCGCCTTCGCCTGCACCACCTGCAACGGCATGAGTGGTGCACTGGATCCGGCGATCCAGCAGGAAATCATCGAGCGCGACCTGTATACCACCGCCGTGCTGTCGGGCAACCGCAACTTCGACGGGCGCATCCACCCCTACGCCAGGCAGGCGTTCCTGGCCTCGCCGCCACTGGTGATCGCCTACGCCATCGCCGGCACCATCCGCTTCGACATCGAGAAGGACGTGCTCGGCGTGGTCGACGGGCGGGAAATCCGCCTCAAGGACATCTGGCCGGCGGACGAGGACATCGACGCCGTGGTGGCGTCCAGCGTCAAACCGGAACAGTTCCACAAGGTCTACTTCCCGATGTTCGCCGTGCAGCCGGACAATGGCGAGCGTATCAGCCCGCTGTATGACTGGCGGCCGATGAGCACCTACATCCGGCGTCCGCCTTACTGGGAGGGTGCCCTGGCTGGCGAGCGCACGCTCAAGGGCATGCGCCCGCTGGCGGTGCTGCCGGACAACATCACCACCGACCACCTGTCGCCGTCCAACGCCATCCTCGCCGACAGCGCCGCTGGCGAATACCTGGCGAAAATGGGCTTGCCGGAAGAGGACTTCAATTCCTACGCCACCCACCGTGGCGATCACCTGACCGCCCAGCGCGCCACCTTCGCCAACCCGCAACTGGTCAACGAAATGGCCGTGGTCGATGGCCAGGTGCGCAAAGGCTCGCTGACCCGGTTGGAACCGGAGGGGCAGGTGGTGCGGATGTGGGAGGGCATCGAGACCTACATGCAGCGCAAGCAGCCGCTGATCATCGTCGCCGGCGCCGACTACGGTCAGGGCTCGTCCCGTGACTGGGCGGCCAAGGGCGTGCGTCTGGCCGGTGTCGAGGTGATTGCCGCGGAAGGTTTCGAGCGCATCCATCGCACCAACCTGATCGGCATGGGCGTGCTGCCGCTGGAGTTCAAGCCGGGCACCACGCGCCTGACCCTGGGCATCGACGGCAGTGAAACCTTCGACGTGGTCGGCGCCCGCACGCCGCGGGCGGACCTGACCCTGGTTATCCATCGGCGCGATGGCGAGACCCTGGAGATCCCCATGACCTGCCGGCTGGACACCGCCGAGGAGGTGTCGATCTACGAGGCCGGTGGTGTGCTGCAACGTTTCGCCCAGGACTTCCTGGAGGCCGGCACCGATGGCTCGGCCCGGGCGGCCGGCTAGCCAGGCGTCGCCGCCACAGGTTGCCGGTGGAGGATCTCGATCCGCCTGGCTTTAACTTGCCGCTTGTGGCTTGCAGCTTGCGGCTATGGCAACTGCTCACTCAGGACAGCACGTATGGTTCATGCACCCCAGATCAGAATTCCCGCCACCTACATGCGTGGCGGTACCAGCAAGGGCGTGTTCTTCCGTCTCGACGATCTGCCCGAGCGCTGCCAGGTGCCTGGCGTCGCCCGCGATGCATTGCTGCTGCGGGTGATCGGCAGCCCCGACCCCTATGGCAAGCAGATCGACGGCATGGGCGGCGCCACCTCCAGTACCAGCAAGGCGGTGATCCTGTCGCGCAGCAGCCGGCCCGGGCACGATGTCGACTACCTGTTCGGCCAGGTTTCCATCGACAAGGCCTTCGTCGACTGGAGCGGCAACTGCGGCAACCTGTCCGCCGCCGTGGGTGCCTTCGCCATCCAGGCCGGGCTGGTCGATGCCGGGCGTATCCCCCGCGACGGCATCTGCACGGTGCGGATCTGGCAGGCCAATATCGGCAAGCGCATCGTCGCCCATGTACCGATCAGTGCCGGCGCCGTCCAGGAGACCGGTGATTTCGAGCTCGATGGCGTGACCTTTGCCTCCGCTGAGGTGCAACTGGAATTTCTCGACCCGGCCGATGCGCAGGAAGGCGAGGGTGGGGCCATGTTCCCCACCGGCAATCTGGTCGATGAGCTGGCGGTGCCCGGCGTCGGCACCTTCAAGGCCACCCTGATCAACGCCGGCATCGCCACTATCTTCGTCAACGCCGACGACCTCGGTTACAGCGGCACCGAGCTGCAGGACGCCATCAACGGCGATCCCGAGGCGCTGGCCCGGTTCGAGGCGATCCGCGCCCATGGCGCCTTGCGCATGGGCTTGATCAAGACGCTCGACGAGGCGCAGAGCCGCCAGCACACGCCCAAGGTGGCCTTCGTCGCGTCGCCAAAGCCTTACCTGTCGTCCAGCGGCAAGCCGGTGGAGGCCGAGAACATCGATCTGTTGGTGCGGGCGCTGTCCATGGGCAAGTTGCACCACGCCATGATGGGCACCGCGGCGGTGGCCATCGGCACGGCTGCGGCCATTCCCGGCACCCTGGTCAATCTGGCGGCGGGTGGCGGTGAGCGCAGCGCGGTGCGTTTCGGTCACCCCTCGGGCACCCTGCGGGTTGGCGCCGAAGCCCGTCGCGGCGGCGGGCAATGGACGGTGACCAAGGCCATCATGAGCCGCAGTGCACGGGTGCTGATGGAAGGCTGGGTGAGGGTGCCCGCCGACTCCTTCTGATTTCGATAACGACGCCCCTCCCAGTGGAGAGCGGGCGCATCACCGGTTCGCCTGGCAACAGACCCTACGTAAAAGGAACGATTTCATGAGTAGCAATACCGACCGTAACGAGCGACCGGACTACGACAGCGTGCTGCAGCAGGTCGCCGACTACGTGCTGACCTACCGGGTCGAGTCCCCCGAGGCGCTGGACACGGCGCGCAACTGCCTGATGGACACCCTGGGCTGCGGCCTGCTGGCGCTGCGCTTCCCCGAATGCACCAAGCACCTGGGGCCGATCGTCGAAGGCACCCTGGTGCCCCATGGCGCCCGGGTGCCGGGCACCAGCTACCGACTCGATCCGGTCAAGGCCGCCTGGGACATCGGCTGCATCATCCGCTGGCTGGACTACAACGACTGCTGGCTGGCCGCCGAATGGGGCCATCCCTCGGACAACCTCGGCGGCATTCTTGCCGTGGCCGATCACCTGTCGCAGCTGCGGGTTTCCCGTGGCGAAGCGCCGCTGCTGATGCGCGAGGTGCTCGAGGCGATGATCATGGCCCACGAAATCCAGGGCGTGTTCGCGCTGGAAAACGCCTTCAACCGCGTCGGTCTCGACCATGTGATCCTGGTCAAGGTCGCCTCCACGGCAGTCTGCGCCAAGCTCATGGGCGCCAGCCGCGAACAGTTGCTGTCGGCGCTGTCCCACGCCTTCGTCGATGGCCAGGCGCTGCGCACCTATCGCCATGCGCCGAACGCCGGTTCGCGCAAGTCCTGGGCCGCCGGTGACGCCACCAGCCGGGCGGTGCGCCTGGCCGATATCGCCCTGCGTGACGAGATGGGCATCCCCGGTGTCCTGTCGGCGCCGCAGTGGGGCTTCTACGACGTGGCCTTCAGTCATACCAACAAGGATCTGGCGAGCAAGCCCGAGGACAAGCGTGTTTTCAGCTTTTCCCAGGGCTTCGGCAGCTACGTGATGGAAAACGTGCTGTTCAAGATCAGCTTCCCGGCCGAGTTCCATGCACAGACGGCGGTGGAGGCGGCGGTGATCCTGCATCCGCAGATCCGCGAGCGCCTGGATGACATCGCGCGCATCGAGATCAGCACCCACGAGTCGGCGATCCGCATCATTTCCAAGTCCGGGCCCATGGCCAATTCGGCGGATCGCGACCACTGCCTGCAGTACATGATCGCCGTGCCGCTGCTGACCGGTGGCCTGGTCGCCGAGCATTACGAGGATGGCTTCCACGCCGCCCATCCGCAGATCGATCGCCTGCGCGAGAAGATGGAAGTGGTCGAGGACCCCCGTTATTCGCGCGAGTACCTGGAGGCGGACAAGCGTTCCATCGCCAATGCCATTCAGGTGTTCTTCAAGGACGGCAGCGCGACCGAGAAGGTCGAGGTCGAGTACCCCGTGGGCCACCGCCGGCGCCGCGCCGAAGGCATCCCGCTGCTGGAGGACAAGTTCAAGGCCAACCTGGCCACGCGCTTCACCGCGTCGCGCAGCGCCCGCATCTTCGCATTGTGCAAGGACGCCCAGGCGCTGGAGGGCACTGCGGTACATCGCTTCATGGACCTGTTCGTGCTCTGACGTCGCGTGCCGGAGCAACTCAGTGTTGAGTCGCCCCTAGGGTCTGTTGACGTTTCACGCACGGCCGCGCCGGAGCCCGTTTTGCCGCGAGGCAAGGCACGAGCCGCGAAGTTTAGCGGGCTAAATGAGCCGGCGAGAAACGCCGCATCGCGGCAAAACGGGCCCGGCCCTGCGGGTTGCGCGGGAAATCTCGCCATGCGTTGTTGGAGGACTTGGCAAGGGAACACCATTCCCGGCGTCCTCCGCCTAGCCTGGCGAGATTTCTCGCGGCAACGCGGCTCGCGCTGAACCGTCAACAGACCCTAGCAGCAAACCGCCGGCGCCCATGAAGAAGGCGCCGGTGGTGCGGTTCAGGCGTCGTGCGCCACGGCGGGTGCGGATGAAGCGGCGGATCTGCCGGCCGAACAGGGCGTAGACCAGTGAGGCGGCATATTCCGCCAGCAGGTAGGTGGCGCCCAGGTAGACGAACTGCTCGATGGCCGGCTGGCCCGGCTTGATGAACTGCGGGAATACCGCGGCGAACAGCAGGATCGCCTTGGGATTGCTGATGCCGATCAGAAACTCCTGCAGCATCAGCCGGCTCAGTTGCCGTTGCGGCTGCAACGGCGGCACTGCCGCGTTGTCCAGATCAAGGCCGTTGAACTCGCGGCTGCGCCAGGCGTTGATGCCCAGGTACAGGAGGTAGAGCGCGCCGACCCACTTGATCGCGGTGAAGGCCGTTTCCGACGCCAGCAGCATGGCGCCCAGGCCGATGGCGGAAATGCTCAGGAAGATGGCGAAGGCCAGGGCACGCCCGCTGGTGGCCAGCACGGCCGCGCCGATGCCATGACGGATGCCGTTGTTCATCGCGCAGAAGTTGTTCGGCCCCGGGGTCAGGGCGATCAGCATGGCGACTGGGGCAAACAGCACGGCATCGATCAGGGTCATGGCGGGTGTCCGGAAAAGGGAGGGTTACTTGAAACGGCGTTCGACGCCTTTCTCCACCAGAATCTTGGCGGAAATCTCTTCCACCGAGAAGTGCGTGGAGTCGATGTAATTGATCGACTCGCGGCGGAACAGGTTTTCCACCTCGCGCACTTCGAATTCGCACTGCGCATAGCTGGCGTAGCGGCTGTTGGGCTTGCGTTCGTTGCGGATGGCGGTGAGACGGTCCGGGTCGATGGTCAGGCCGAACAGCTTGTCGCGGTACTTTTTCAGCGAGTCGGACAGCTGCAGCCGCTCCATGTCGTCTTCGGTAAGGGGGTAGTTGGCGGCTCGGATGCCATACTGCATGGCCATGTACAGGCAAGTGGGCGTTTTGCCGCAACGCGATACACCGATCAAAATCAGATCTGCCTTGTCGTAGTAATGCGTGCGCGCTCCATCGTCGTTGTCGAGGGCGAAGTTGACCGCCTCGATGCGCTCCATGTAGTTGGCGTTGTGGGCGATGGAGTGGGACTTGCCCACCGAGTAGGAGGAATGCGAGTTGAGCTCCTGTTCCAGCGGTGAGAGGAAGGTCGAGAAGATGTCGATCATGAAGCCGCGGGACTCGGCCAGGATGTCATGGATCTCCTGGTTGACGATGGTGGCGAAGATGATCGGGTTGGCGCCGTCTTTTTCGGCGGCATTGTTGATTTGTTGTACCATTGCGCGCGCTTTTTCCACGCTGTCGACATAGGGCCGCGTGAGTTTGCTGAAACCGATGGTTTCGAATTGCGCCAGCAGGCTTTGCCCCAGGGTTTCTGCGGTGATGCCGGTGCCGTCCGAGATGAAGTACGCGGTTCGTTTCATTGCGCCAATGGCCTTAAGCTGGGAGCGAATCTTGGCTATGATAGGCCAGTTTCGGCTGGCCCGAATGGGCTGGCATTGTGACTTATTTTCCAGGGCCAGGCCATCGTCGCGGGGCTTACAGCCAGCGGCATCGCCAGCCCCATTGAGCTTTTCCAACACTGAAGTGGAGAGATCACCTTGGCAGAGTACGTAGTTTCCCTCGATAAGCTCGGCAACCACGATGTCGAGCACGTAGGGGGCAAGAACGCCTCCCTTGGCGAGATGATCAGCAACCTGGCGGGTGCCGGCGTGTCGGTCCCCGGCGGTTTCGCCACTACCGCTCAGGCCTATCGCGACTTTCTCGAGCAGAGCGGCCTCAATGCGCAGATCCACGCGGCGCTGGATGCCCTGGATGTCGACGACGTCAACGCCCTGGCCAAGACCGGCGCGCAGATCCGCCAGTGGGTGATGGAGGCCCAGTTCCCGGCCGAGCTCGATGCGCAGATCCGCACGGCGTTCGCCGCCATGGCCGGCGGCAACGACAATATAGCCGTGGCCGTGCGCTCCTCGGCCACCGCCGAAGACCTGCCGGACGCCTCGTTCGCCGGCCAGCAGGAGACCTTCCTCAATATCCGCGGCGTGGACAACGTGATCCGCGCGGCCAAGGAAGTCTTCGCCTCGCTGTTCAACGACCGCGCCATCGCCTACCGCGTGCACCAGGGCTTCGACCACAAGCTGGTCGCCCTGTCCGCCGGCGTGCAGCGCATGGTGCGTTCGGAAACCGGCACCGCCGGGGTGATGTTCACCCTGGACACCGAATCGGGCTTCCGCGACGTGGTGTTCATCACCGGCGCCTACGGCCTCGGCGAGACCGTGGTGCAGGGCGCGGTCAACCCTGACGAATTCTACGTGCACAAGCACACCCTCGAGGCCGGCCGTCCGGCGATCCTGCGCCGCAACCTGGGCAGCAAGGCGATCAAGATGATCTACGGCGACGAAGCCAAGGCCGGCAAGTCGGTCAAGGTGGTCGACGTCGAGCGTGCCGACCGCGCCCGTTTCTGCCTCAGCGACGCCGAAGTCAGCGAACTGGCCAAGCAGGCCATGATCATCGAGAAGCACTACGGCCGGCCGATGGACATCGAGTGGGCCAAGGACGGCGACGACGGCAAGCTGTACATCGTCCAGGCACGTCCGGAGACGGTGAAAAGCCGCGCCAACGCCACGGTCATGGAACGCTACCTGCTCAAGGAAACCGGCACCGTGCTGGTGGAAGGCCGCGCCATCGGCCAGAAGATCGGCGCCGGCAAGGTGCGGGTGATCAACGACGTCTCGGAGATGGACAAGGTTCAGCCCGGCGACATACTGGTCTCCGACATGACCGATCCGGACTGGGAGCCGGTGATGAAGCGCGCCAGCGCCATCGTCACCAACCGTGGCGGGCGCACCTGCCACGCGGCGATCATCGCCCGCGAGCTGGGCATCCCCGCAGTGGTCGGCTGCGGCAACGCGACCCATGTGCTGCGTGACGGCCAGGGCGTGACCGTATCCTGCGCCGAGGGCGATACCGGCTTCATCTTCGAAGGCGAGCTGGGCTTCGACATTCGCAAGAACTCGGTCGACGCCATGCCCGAACTGCCGTTCAAGATCATGATGAACGTCGGCAACCCGGATCGCGCCTTCGATTTCGCCCAGTTGCCCAATGCCGGCGTGGGCCTGGCGCGCCTGGAGTTCATCATCAACCGCATGATCGGCGTGCACCCCAAGGCGCTGCTGAACATGGCCGGCCTGCCGCCGGAAATCCAGGAGAGCGTGGCGAAACGCATCGCCGGTTACGACGACCCGGTGGGCTTCTATGTCGAGAAGCTGGTCGAGGGCGTCAGCACCCTGGCCGCGGCGTTCTGGCCGAAGAAGGTCATCGTGCGCCTGTCCGACTTCAAGTCCAACGAATACGCCAACCTGATCGGCGGCAAGCTGTACGAGCCGGAAGAAGAAAACCCGATGCTGGGTTTCCGTGGCGCCTCGCGTTACATCAGCGAGTCCTTCCGCGACTGCTTCGAGCTCGAATGCCGCGCCTTGAAGAAAGTGCGCAACGAGATGGGCCTGACCAACGTCGAGATCATGGTGCCGTTCGTGCGTACCCTGGGCGAAGCCAAGCAGGTGGTCGATCTGCTCGCCGAAAACGGCCTGGTGCGCGGCCAGGACGGCCTCAAGGTCATCATGATGTGCGAGCTGCCCTCCAACGCCATCCTGGCCGACGAGTTCCTCGAGTTCTTCGACGGCTTCTCCATCGGCTCCAACGACCTGACCCAGCTGACCCTGGGCCTGGATCGCGATTCCGGTATCGTCGCCCACCTGTTCGACGAGCGTAATCCAGCGGTCAAGAAGCTGCTGGCCAACGCCATCGCCGCGTGCAACAAGGCCGGCAAGTACATCGGTATCTGCGGTCAGGGGCCTTCCGACCACCCGGATCTGGCCAAGTGGCTGATGGAGCAGGGCATCGAGAGCGTTTCCCTGAACCCGGATTCGGTGCTGGAGACCTGGTTCTTCCTGGCGGAGGGCCAGCAGCAGGCCTGAACACAGGATCGCGATCCACTGCGCGTCGCCGCGAGAGCGTGAGCACGCGCCAGGAACAGCGATATTCGAATGATGACCCGAGGGCAGGTTCTACCTGCCCTTTTTCATGCCAGAGCGAAGATGCAAAGCAGCAGCGAGTTGTTTCCCGTCGCCTTGATCAGCGCAGAACTGCGTGGCGACCTGAGTGAAGATGTCTACCGCCTGAAACCGAACAACAGCCCCGACCCCAGCGTCGAACTGGCGCTGACCCGGCTCGGTATCGCCGGACCGGAAGCGGTTCGCGGCGAACCGGTGATTCTGCTGCACGGCAGTTTTTCCAACCGGCGTTTCTGGTATTCACCCACATGCATCGGCCTGGGGCCTTTTCTCGCCCGGGCCGGATTCGATGTGTGGATCGCGGAAATGCGCGGCCATGGCCTGTCGCCCCGCAACCAGGCTTACCGCAGCAATTGCGTGGCCGACTATGCACGTTACGACCTGCCGGCCATCGCCGCCTTCGTGCATGAGCAGAATCCGCAGAAGGCCCACTGGATCGGCCATTCCCTGGGCGCAATCACCCTGGCCGCCGCCCTTGGGGGCGCCTACCTGGAACAGGCCCGGATGGCCAGTGTCGCCCTGTTCGGCGCCCAGGTGAGCCGTGTCCATTGGCCGCTGAAGATCCCGCCGCTCGCGTGGGGCGCGCGCCTGCTGCTCAGGCGTTTTTCCGTGCTGTCCGGGGCGCGGCTCAAGCGCGGCCCGGAAGACGAGCCCATTGGCATCGCCCTGGAAAGCCTGCGCTGGCATCGGCTGTTCGGGCGTTTCGCCGATGCCGAGCGCGACTGGTGGTCGGGGCTGCGCGAGGTTCGCCTGCCGCTGCTGGCGGTGACCGCCGATGGCGATCGACAGGACCCGCCCTGGGCCTGCCGGGCCCTGTTCGAGCAGTTCGCCGGCGCGAGCGGGGCGTTCGTCAGCCTCGGCCGCGCCCAGGGCTTCGCCCACGACTACGACCATGTGGGTATGCTGGTCAGCAAAGGGGCGCAGATCGAGGTGTGGCCACTGGTGTTGCGCTGGTTGAATCAGGCGCAATCGGCTTCCCTGGCGTCGCCGCCAGAGCAGGCGCAAGGCATTCCTGTCGCGCCCTGATGCGGCTAAGATGTGACGCCATGACGGTTTCCGGTCATTTTCCTGGCCGTTGTCCGCTGTGGCGTGCCGTCGCATGCGCGCAAGCGCTGCGGCACGAGCGCCTGCCACTGTCTATGCTGCTGGTTTCGATCACCTTCCAACAGGAGCTTCGCCATGCATTACATCACGCCCGATCTGTGTGACGCCTATCCCGAGCAGGTAACGGTCGTCGAGCCGATGTTCAGCAATTTCGGCGGTCGCGATTCCTTCGGCGGCGAGATCGTCACGGTCAAATGCTTCGAGGACAATTCCCTGGTCAAGTCCCAGGCCGATCAGCCCGGCACGGGCAAGGTGCTGGTGGTCGATGGTGGCGCGTCACTGCGCTGCGCGCTGCTCGGCGACATGATCGCCGAGAAGGCGGCGAAGAATGGCTGGGAAGGCATGGTGATCTATGGCTGCGTGCGCGACGTCGACGTGCTGGCGCAGACCGATCTCGGCGTCCAGGCCCTGGCCAGTCATCCGATGAAGACCGAAAAGCGCGGTCTCGGCGATCTCAACGTGACGGTCACCTTCGCTGGCGTCACGTTCCGCCCCGGCGAGTACGTCTATGCCGACAACAACGGCATCATCGTTTCGCCCAGCGCCTTGCGCATGCCGCAATAGAACGGGATCCCAATGTCGTCAGGGGATTGGATGTACGAGGAAGAAAATGCGCAGTGGGGGCTGGTGCACGCCCTCGTGCTGGACGGAAAGGGTGGGGCGCGGCCGATTGCCCGCGAGCAACTGGGTGAACTGCACCTGAGTGAGGAGCAAAGCCTCTGGTTGCACTGGGACCGCAGCCATCCGCAGACGCAGAGCTGGTTGCGCCGCGAAAGCGGGCTGAGCGAGTTCGCCTGCGATCTGCTGCTGGAGGAGAATACCCGGCCGCGGGCCCTGGCCCTGGCCAATGACCAACTGCTGCTGTTCCTGCGCGGGGTCAACCTGAACCCGGGGGCCGAGCCCGAAGACATGGTCTCCGTGCGCATTTTCGCCGAGGCGCGGCGGGTCATTTCCCTGCGCCTGCGTCCGCTGCGGGCGACCGACGACCTGATCGAGCAGCTACAGGCTGGCAAGGGGCCGAAAAGCGCCTCCGAACTGGTACTGCAACTGGCCGATTACCTGACGGACAAGGTCGAGGATCTGGTCGCCGGGCTGGCCGAACGGGTCGATACGCAGGAGGAAAGGGTCGATGCCGACGAGCGCGCCTTGCCCGATCACGGGCTGCTGCTGCAGATCCGTCGCCGGGCCGCCGGGCTGCGCCGCTTCCTGTCGCCCCAGCGCGACATCTATGCCCAGCTCACCCGCAGCCAGCTGCCCTGGCTGGTGGTCGAGGACAGTGTCTACTGGAACGAGCTGAACAACAGGCTGCTGCGCTATCTGGAAGAGCTGGAGCTGACCCGCGAACGTATCGGCCTGCTGCTGGAAACGGAAAACCGGCGCATGGATCTGCGCATGAATCACATCATGTTCCGTTTCGGCATCATCACCTGCATCTTCCTGCCGATGAGTTTCATCACCGGCCTGCTGGGGATCAATGTCGGCGGTATCCCTGGCGCCGACAGCCCCTACGGCTTCCTCATCGCCTGCTCGCTGATGCTGCTGATCGCCGTCGGGCAATGGCTGCTGTTCCGCCGCTTGCGCTGGGTCTGATGTGACTTGGGCGATGCTGGTCTCGTCTAGCCGAGACGTCCTGTGAGGTCTCTGCCATGCACGATCCATTTGAAGAATCCTTGCGTGATCTGCTGAAAAGCCCGTCGTCGTCCCGTGACGATGACGCCTGCCTGCACCGCGTCCTGAAGACCGCCAACCGCCAGGTCGGGGCCGGTGATCTGTTCGGTTTGATGGGGCATTGGGCAGGAGCCCTGATGCTCGCCCTCAACAGTGGCTCGCCGCATGTGACGCCGGTGTCGCGTCGCCACTCCTCCGCTCGTTCTTCTGATAAGGCTGACTGAAATGGAACTCGACCCCTGGACGCATAGCCTGGTTGCCGCGATGACGGCGCTGTGGACGAAAGTCGCCGGTTTCATCCCCAACCTGTTCGTGGCGCTGGTGCTGGTGCTGCTCGGTTTCGTCGTGGCCAAGCTGCTCGACACCCTGTTGTCGAAGCTGCTCGGCAAGATCGGCCTCGACCGCCTGATGGCCGGTACCGGGCTGACCAAACTGCTCGGGCGTGCCGGTATCCAGGTGCCGGTGTCGGCCCTGATCGGCAAGATCATCTACTGGTTCGTGCTGCTGGTGTTCCTGGTCTCGGCGGCCGAGTCGCTGGGCCTGGAGCGGGTGTCCGCCACGCTGGATGTGCTGGCCCTGTATCTGCCCAAGGTATTCGGCGCCGCTCTGGTGCTGCTGGCCGGCGTGCTGCTGGCGCAGCTGCTCAGTGGCCTGGTGCGTGGCGCCGCCGAAGGCGTGGGGCTGGACTATGCCCATGGTCTGGCGCGGCTGGCCCAGGGGCTGGTGATCATCATCAGCATCTCCGTGGCCATCGGTCAGCTGGAGGTCAAGACCGACCTGCTCAACAACGTCATCGCCATCGTGCTGATTTCCGTTGGCCTGGCGGTCGCCCTGGCGCTGGGGCTGGGCAGTCGCGACCTGGCCAGCCAGATCCTCGCCGGCATCTACGTACGTGAGTTGTACCAGGTCGGTCAGCAGATAGAGGTCGGCGATGTCGCCGGGCAGATCGAAGAGATCGGTACGGTCAAGACCACGCTGCTGACCGCTTCGGGCGACCTGGTTTCCCTGTCCAACCGGGTTCTGCTCGAGCAGCGGGTAAGCAGCCGCTGAGGGGGCATTCCTGCTACCCTATGCGCCCAGCCAGCGACCTGCTCGATCAGGTGCTGGCTGTTTTCGTCCTGACCGTTGGCCCGATCTGCTTTGAACACCATTCAATCACCGCCCGTGCGTTATGACCCCCGCGAGCTCTCCGACGAGGAGTTGGTGGCGCGTGCCCACGATGAACTGTTTCATATCACCCGGGCCTACGAGGAGCTCATGCGCCGCTACCAGCGCACCCTGTTCAATGTCTGTGCGCGATATTTAGGGAACGATCGTGATGCCGATGATGTCTGTCAGGAAGTGATGCTGAAAGTTCTTTATGGCCTGAAGAACTTCGAGGGTAAATCAAAATTCAAGACCTGGTTGTATAGCATTACTTACAACGAATGCATCACTCAGTACCGCAAGGAGCGGCGCAAGCGCCGCCTGATGGATGCGCTAAGTTTGGATCCGCTGGAGGAGGCGTCGGAAGAAAAGGCGCCTAAAATAGAGGATCGTGGTGGCCTGGATCGCTGGCTCGTGCATGTCAACCCAATTGATCGGGAAATTCTGGTGTTGCGTTTTGTTGCAGAACTGGAATTTCAGGAAATAGCTGACATCATGCACATGGGGCTCAGCGCCACCAAAATGCGCTACAAGCGCGCGTTAGACAGATTGCGTGAGAAGTTTGCGGGCGTTACCGAAAGTTAGTTCGGGCAAACGATCTCTGGCATAAGGTGAGTTTTGTTAAACTTACCGACGACTCGCATGTCTACCTGCATGCGATTCAATCAATCATAGATGGGGATTTAACGGATGAAACTGAAAAACACCTTAGGCGTAGTCATTGGCTCGTTGGTAGCCGCTACCTCCATGGGCGTGCTGGCTCAAGGCCAAGGCGCTGTCGAGGTGGAAGGCTTTGCCAATCGCTATTTCACCGACGTTCAGCGTGACTATGCTCACAATGAAGGCAACCTGTTCGGTGGCAGCATTGGCTACTACCTGACCGACGATGTCGAGCTGGCGCTGTCCTACGGCGAATACCACGACCTGCGCGGCGAAGGCGCCGCTGGCAGCAAGAACATCAAGGGCAACCTGACCGATCTGAAGGCCATCTACCACTTCGGTCAGCCAGGTGTAGGCCTGCGTCCCTACGTTTCTGGCGGCTTCGGTCACCAGAGCATCGGCGACGCCAACAGCGGCGGTCGTAACCACTCCACCCTGGCTATCGCCGGTGCCGGTGCCAAGTACTACTTCACCGAGATCTTCTACGCACGTGCTGGTGTCGACGCCCTGTACAACATCGATCAGGGTGACACCGAGTGGCAAGCCGGCGTTGGTGTCGGTCTGAACTTCGGTGGCAGCACCCGTCAGGTCGCTCAGGTTGTCGAAGCTGCTCCCGAGCCGATCCCGGAGCCGGCTCCGGCCGTTGAAGAAGCGCCTCAGGTCGTTCGTGTCGAGCTGGACGTCAAGTTCGACTTCGACAAAGCCGCTGTCAAAGAAGAAAGCTACGGCGACATCAAGAACCTGGCCGACTTCATGAACCAGTACCCGCAAACCAGCACCACTGTTGAAGGTCACACCGACTCCGTCGGTACCGACGCTTACAACCAGAAACTGTCCGAGCGTCGTGCCAACGCCGTTCGTGAAGTGCTGGTCAACCAGTACGGTGTTGATTCCCAACGCGTCAACGCTGCCGGCTACGGTGAGTCCCGTCCGGTTGCCGACAACGCCACCGAAGAAGGCCGCGCGATCAACCGTCGCGTAGAAGCCGAAGTAGAAGCCCAGGCCCAGTAATAGGCCAAGGCGTCAGGAAAAACCCGGCTTCGGCCGGGTTTTTCTTTGCCCGCGAAAAGGGCCGGCGTGCATCGACACGGCTTATCGGCGTTCTTCGGGCTGGGTGGCAAGGAGGGCCGCACCAATAAAAACGGCATCTGTCAGACCACCCGATGGGGGAAGGTGATCTGGCAGACGCCGTGTCCGTTACCCGCCTTCCCACTCCTGGAGGCGGCGGATATCTTGTATCGATCCAAGGCAAACAACATGCCATATCCGGAGCCGTCGCCCGGCACCTGCTGAAAGCACCGTCAGAGCGCTTCTGTCTCGGGCAGGGACTCTGCTCACGGCACGTCCTCGTGGGCCATGGCCGTGCACCATCGTTGAAGGGTGACTCGTTAAGAGGCGGGGCAGGCCTGCGCTTCTTCCACGTAATCCTTCAGCCAGCGCAGTACGGCCACGGCTTCCCAGCGCGCCGGATCGAACATGGCGTAGGCCTGGCCCTGGTAACCGACCACATCCAGTTGCTTGTGGTAGCCCGCGCGTTGCAACAGGGCTTCGATTTCGGCGAAGCAGGTATTGAAGTGCAGGCGTGTGAAAGGGGTTTTACCTTCGGTAACGATCCCCTCCAGGTGCAGTTCCTCGACGGTGGGGCGAACCTTGTCCAGTGACATCCTGTTCACCGAGTGTTTGAGTTGCAATACGTCCAGCATCCTTAGGCTCCCGTTTTGTCGCCGTGGTTCGCCGGGTAGGTTCCCGGCAGCGGCCAGTGAGGTGATGCATACAGGGTAATCCAAAATAACTGTACAAATAAACAGTATTCGATAATAGTAGGCCTCAGCGCTTCATGACACCCGTATCCGCCATCACCGACGCACCGGGTCGATGGCCATTGCCGAGGGCTATTAGCAATGCAACAGATGCTTATGACAATTGTGCTGTTGATCACTCTGACTGGCTGCGTTCAGCCGCAGGTCGAACAACCCAGGGTCAATGCCAGCTATCTGGTCATCGAGGACGATCAGGCCTGGGCGGTGCTGGTATCCGATGGCAAGCGCGTCGAGGAACAGGGTGTGGTGGTCGATGCGATCAAGCTGGCGAGCAGTCATGCCGCGGTGGCGGCGAGCTATGTCATCGACACGCCGAACTGCGGCAAGGTGCAGTGGCTGGTCGAGCGGCAGGATGTGGCGGACGGGACGACGAGCCGAATGGTTGTGCAGGGCGACGAGCGGCTCAGCGCAGCGGGCTGTGTGATCGGTGAGGGGTTGAGCCGTGTCTGGACGGTTCTGGATTACTCGAGCTGACCTGGAAGGACGGCAGGCCTTGGCGGCCCAAGCTAGAAATTACATTAGGTTTGTAATCGCATTTAATTTCAGTTAGTTACGATATTTTATTAATGTTTTATATAAGATTATTGTGATGTGACTGCAGTGCTTCGAGCAGGAACGCTGCTTCCCGTTGGCATCGACGCGTGGAGCTTTTGCCTGCCCATCCATCGTGGGTCAGCGTTCGTCCGTTATGCCTGCTGACCTCCGCGGGCCTGCGCAGTGGCTTTCTTCTCTTCGGCGGTAACCCGCTGGCAGATTTCGATGATCTGCTCGCGCATCCAGCGATTGGCCGGATCCTGATCGGTACTTTCGTGCCAGTACAGGTGGGTTTCCAGCAACGGAATATCGCTCACCGGCAGTTCGACGAAATGCAGGTCGTTGTGTCGGGCGAAGCGCTCCGGCACGGTGATCGCCATATCGGTGCCGTGCAACACGTTGGAGGCCATCAGGTAATGCTGCGAGCGCAAGGCGATGCGCCGCTGGATACCCATCTTGCCCAGGGCCAGGTCGACATAGCCCAGGCCGCTGCGGCGGCTGGAAATATGGATATGGGTCAGCGACAGGTACTGTTCCAGGCTGATCCTGTCCTTGGCCAGCGGATGCTCCTTGCGCAGGGCGCAGACGTAGCGATCCTCCATCAGTTTGACGTGGCGTACCTGGGGGTCGGTATTGAGCGGCGCGTCGACGGCGAAATCCAGGCGGCCGGCAGCCAGTTCCTTAGTGGTTTCCCGGCGCCGCGCCAGCATGCTTTCGATGATCACGTTGGGCGCCAGGCGCCGCAGGCGCTGGAACAGCGGGGGCAGCACCACGGCTTCGGTCAGGTCGGTCATGCTGATGCGGTAGGTCTTGTTCGCCTGGCTCGGATTGAAGGTGCGGCTCTCCTGCACGGAGATGCGCAGTTGCTGCAGGGCGTTGCGTACCGGGGTGATGATGTTCTGCGCCATGGGCGTGGGCACCATGCCTTGTGCGGTGCGCACGAACAGCGGGTCGTTGAAGGTTTCGCGCAGGCGGGCGAGGGCGTTGGACACCGCGGGCTGGGTGATGCCGACGATCTGTCCGGCCCGGGTCAGGTTGGCCTCGGTGTAGATGGCGTCGAAGACGATGAACAGATTGAGGTCGACCTTGTTCAGGTTCATGGCGCTGCTACTCCTGATGTTGTTCTTATTAGGACTGCCATGAGGCAACGCGCATGCGCTGATACCTCGGCGGATTCCGCTCGATCATATATCGGTGATGAATGTTAATACACGCTGAAAATAGATTAGATAAATCATATCCCGTCTTCTAGCATCCGACACATAGAGAGAAACAACCCTGAAGGTGCCCCGATGGATTTCGCTTACTCCCCGAAGGTTCAGCAGTTGCGCGAGCGCGTCAGCGCATTCATGCAGGCCCATGTCTATCCGGCCGAAAGCGTATTCGAACAGCAGGTGGCCGAGGGGGATCGCTGGCAGCCGACGGCGATCATGGAGACGTTGAAGTCCAAGGCCAGGGCCGAGGGGCTGTGGAACCTGTTTCTGCCGGACTCCGAATTGGGGGCCGGGCTGAGCAACAGCGAATATGCGCCGCTGGCGGAAATCATGGGCAGTTCGCTGATCGGTTCCGAGCCGTTCAACTGCGCCGCGCCGGATACCGGCAACATGGAGGTTCTGGTGCGTTATGGCAGCGAGGCGCAGAAGCGCCAGTGGCTCGTCCCCCTGCTGTCCGGCGAGATCCGCTCGGCGTTCGCCATGACCGAGCCGGAGGTGGCTTCGTCGGATGCCACCAATATGCAGGCCCGCGCGCTGCGCGAGGGTGACGAGTGGGTGATCAACGGACGCAAATGGTGGACCTCGGGGGCCTGCGATCCACGTTGCAAGGTCATGATCTTCATGGGTTTGAGCAACCCGGAAGGGCCTCGGCACCAGCAGCATTCGATGATTCTGGTACCGATGGACAGCCCCGGTGTGAGGGTGATCCGGGCGCTACCGGTATTCGGTTACGACGATGCGCCCCACGGTCATGCCGAAGTGCTGTTCGAGAACGTGCGGGTGCCCTACGAGAACGTATTGCTCGGCGAGGGACGCGGTTTCGAGATCGCCCAGGGTCGACTCGGCCCGGGCCGTATTCACCATTGCATGCGCTCCATCGGCATGGCCGAGCGGGCGCTGAAGCTGATGTGCGAGCGGGCCATCGAGCGCACGGCGTTCGGCAAGCCGCTGGCCCGGCTGGGCGGTAACATCGACCTGATCGCCGACTCGCGCATGGAGATCAACATGGCGCGCTTGTTGACCCTCAATGCGGCCCACATGATGGATACCGTGGGCAACAAGATCGCCGCCAGCGAGATCGCCCAGATCAAGGTGGTGGCGCCCAATGTCGCCCTGAAGGTCATCGACCGGGCGATCCAGATGCATGGCGGAGCGGGGGTCTGCAACGATTTTCCGCTGGCCTACTGGTACGCCATGCAGCGCACCCTGCGCCTGGCCGATGGGCCGGACGAGGTGCACCGCGCGGCTATCGGCAAATACGAAATCGGTAAATACGTATCGCGCGAACAGATCAGGGCGAGTCGCTAGGACCGCCCCTGGGCGTCTGCTCATTCGCTGCGCGGCTTGCCCAGGCGCGAAGAGGGCTGTCGCCGTCCTCGGCCTGAAGCTGTACCGGGTGAAGGACCAACCAACGGCCAGCGTGCTGCCCGATCTCGAGCCGCGCAGGCCGCTGCCTCAGTCGATCTCGCTACTCGTCTTGCGCGTTCTCAGCAGCGAAAGCAGTACGCCACCTGCCAGTACGCCCAGGGTCACGCCCAGCGAGAGCAGGGCGGGAACCTGGATGAAGCCATGCAGGAAGATCTTGCTGCCGATGAACATCAAGACGATCGCCAGGGCGTATTTCAGGTACACGAAGCGGTGCATCAGCGCGGCCAGGGCAAAGTACAGCGCGCGCAGGCCGAGGATGGCGAAGATGTTCGAGGTGTAGACGATGAACGGGTCCTGGGTGATGGCGAACACCGCCGGCACGCTGTCCACGGCGAACACCAGGTCGGCCAGCTCGATCAGCACCAGCGCCAGCAGCAGGGGCGTGGCGAACAGCAGCATCTTGCCGCTGGCGGGATCGCGCTGGCGTACCAGGAAGTGCCCGCCATGCAGTTCGTCGGTCACGCGGATGTGCTTGCGCAGGAAGAGCAGCAGCTTGTTCTGCGACAGGTCGGGGTGTTCCTCGTGGTCCTTGCTCAGCAGCATCTTCACGCCGGTGAACAGGAGGAAGGCGCCGAACACGTAGAGGATCCAGTCGAACTGCTGCACCAGGGCCGTGCCCAGGCCGATCATGATCGCGCGCAGCACGATGACCCCGAGAATCCCCCAGAACAGCACGCGATGCTGATATTTACGCGGGATGCCGAAGAAGCCGAGGATCATCGCCATGACGAACACGTTGTCCATCGACAGCGATTGTTCGACCAGGAAACCGGTGTAGAACTCCAGCGCCTTGGTGGCGCCGAGTTGCCACCAGACCCAGCCGCCGAAGGCGACGCCAACGCTGAAATAGCCGCTGTAGAGCAGCAGGCTTTCGCGCATTTCGATTTCATGCTGGTCGCGGTGCAGCACGCCGAGGTCGAAGACCAGCAGGGCGAGCACGATGGCGATGAACGCCAGCCAGAACCAGTAGGGGGTGCCGAGGAACGGCGTGGATAAAAAGGCATGTAGAGCTGTCATGGGCCCTCCCTGTAAAATGCCTAAGTTGAGATTCAACTTAGTGACTCCGACATCACGGTGAGAGAACTCACCGCCAGAGGGGCCCGGCGTCACATGTATACAAGGCTAAGGTGAAATGCCGTCCAGAGCAAGAGGCTGGCATGCGCCTGCGGCATCCTGTCCTGGTCAATACACCCAGACTTCGACCCGGCGGTTCTTGTTGCGTCCGCTGTCGTCGTTGGCGGCCACCGGCAGTTCGTCCCCGAGGCCGGCGACTTCGTGGAGGATGACCCCGTTCTTCACCAGCTCGCGGCGAACCGCCATGGCCCGCAGCTTGGACAGCAGTTCGGCGCGCTCGGGCGCGGCCTTGGGGTCGCCGAAACCGACCAGGACGACCTTGTGCTGCAGCTTGTCGTGCTGGGTGAGGTAGTCGAGCACGCGGCGTATATCCTGGCGCGCCTTGTTGTCCAGGCTGGCGCTGCCTTCCTGGAAACGGAAGTTCACCGACAGCCGCTGCGCTTCGCGGGCCAGGGTCTGATAGGCCGCCGGCATGCCGGGGCTGGCCTCGACCTTGACCGCCTGCACGGTCTGCGCGATGAAACCGTTCTGCGCGACGATGGCCTGGCCTTGCGGGCTCTGGGCGAAGCGCAGCAGGGCTTCGGCCCAGGGATTGTCGCCCCGTGGCGGGCCATAGAAGAACAGGCGGCGCGACAGCGGGTAGTCCTCGGTGGCGATCAGCGTCACGCTGGGCGGCATCGCTTGCGATTCGCCAGCGGCGATGGCCACGGCCTTGGCCTTGCGCACATAAGGCAGGCCGATGAAACCGATGGCCGAAGGATCCTGGGCTACGCCGTCGGCAAGCTGTTCGCTCGACTCGAAACGTTTCGCGTTGCCTGCCAGCTGCTTGCCGTGGGCACTGAGCACCAGTTCCTTGAAGGTATCGAAGGTGCCGGAGTTGTCGTCGCGGGCATACAGGGTGATGGGGCCGGCGCGGCCGCCCAGTTGTGCCCAGTCGTTCAGCTCGCCGGCGAATACCTGGGCCAATTGCTCGGTGCGCAGTGTGCCGATGGGGTTGTCCGGGTGGAGGATGATGGCCAGGCCGTCGATGGCGATGATGTGCTCGGCATCCAGGCTTTTCATGTCGCCGAGGCTGGCAAGGCTGGCGACTTCGCTGTCCTTGATCGGCCGCGAGGACGCGGCCAGTTCGGCGCTGCCCTGCAGGATGGCGCCGAAGCCCGTGCCCGAACCATGGGCGGCCACCAGGATGGTCACGCTGCGGCCTGCGCCGGTCATGGCCGATACCAGCTGTTCGTTTTCCCGGGCGCCGTCGGCGATGCGGATATCGCTCAGCCCCTGTTGCTGCAACAGGCCCTTGATCAGTTCGGGGCCCAGGCGGGCGCCGATGGTGTTGGAGCCCTGGATGCGCAGGACGGGACGCTCGTCCTGGTCGAAGGGCAGGGCGGCGAAAGCCGTCCAGGGCATGGCATAGCAGAGAAAACCGAGCAGCAGGAAGGTTACCGTCCGGTTCCAGGTTTCGCGGTCACAGACAGGGAGGGCGCGCAGCATGCGACAAACACCTTGTGGTGGGTTGAAGTGCTGCGACGATAAGACAGAAACGTGACTGGAATATGACGCTTCGCTCAGCCCTGCTCAGTCCAGCTCGAGCCAGATGGGCGCGTGGTCGGAGGGTTTCTCCATGCCGCGCAGGTCGTAGTCGATGCCGGCGTCCTTGAGCCGCGCCTGCAGGACTTGGGAGGCGAGGATCACGTCGATGCGCAGGCCACGCTTGGGCTCGTCCTCGAAGCCGCGGCTGCGGTAGTCGAACCAGCTGAAACGGTCGTCGACCTGCGGATGCAACTGGCGGAAGCTGTCGATCAGGCCCCAGCTCTTGAGGGTCGCCAGCCATTCGCGTTCTTCCGGGAGAAAACTGCATTTGCCGGTTTTCAGCCAGCGCTTGCGGTTGGCTTCGCCGATACCGATGTCGATGTCCTCGGGGGAAATGTTGATGTCGCCCATCAACAGCAGGGGCTGCTGGCTGTCGAAGCGGTTCAGCAACAGTTGCTGCAGGTCGGCGTAGAAGCGTTGCTTGGCCGGAAACTTGGTCGGGTGATCGCGGCTTTCCCCCTGGGGAAAGTATCCATTCATCACGGTCAGCGGCTTGCCCTGGGCGTCGGCATAGGTGGCGTAGATGAAGCGGCGTTGGGATTCTTCGCCGTCATCCGGGAAGCCCTTGTCCACTTGCAGCGGCGCCTGGCGCGAGAGCAGGGCGACGCCGTAATGGCCTTTCTGGCCATGGTAGTGGGCGTGGTAGCCGAGCTGGCGGATTTCCGCTTCGGGAAACTGGTCGTCGGATACCTTGGTTTCCTGCAGGCCGATCACGTCCGGCTGGTACTTTTCGATCAACGCGGCCAGTTGATGGGGGCGAGCCCGCAGGCCGTTGATGTTGAAGGAGATGATCTTCATGGCAGGAATCCTGGCGCTCTGGTGACGTGAGAGGGGCGATGCTAGCCGATAGCGCCGCTTCAGGGCCAGTAAGGCTTGCCAAGAGCTGCTAGGCTTAGCCTTGCAGCACGGCCGCGTCGGAGTCCGTTTTTTCGCGTGGCATTTTCCGCCTCCCTGGGGGTCATACGGACGCGGCCTTGCTTGTCGCAAATAAACGTCGAGAAACCCAGCATTCGCGACAAGACAGACCTTCGTCACTCACGAGATATTCCCCATGCCCGATCGCCATGCCGAAACCCGTCTGCTCGATGGCGGCTATGCCCGCGAGGCCCGTTCGCTGTTGTATCAGGCCTATCGCCACGACCCCACCTTCGCCTATCTGTTCCGGGCCGGCCGCGCCGGTTTCGATCAGCGGGTGCGGGCCACGGTGCGTGAGCTGGTGCAGCGCCACTTCGACGAAGAGCTGCCGGCCATCGGGCTGCTGCTCGATGACCGGCTGATCGGCATGGCGCTGATCGCGCCGCCGCGGCGGCGCCTGGAAATCACCGAAAGCTGGCTCTGGCGCCTGCGCATGGTGCTCAGCACCGGTTTCGGTTGCACCCAGCGCTATCTCGCCTACCACGATGCGGTGCTGGCCAGCCTGCCGCCGGGGGCCTATCACGTGCTGCCGCTGATCGGCATCCATCCCGAATATCAGGGGCACCGGTATGGCGAGCAATTGCTGACGGCCCTGCATGAGTGGTGCGCGCAGGATTCAGGTTCCGCGGGCATCGTCCTGGATACCGGCAATGCCCGCTATCTGGACTTCTATCGACGTCATGGTTACCAGGAGATCGGCGAGGTGGCGGTGGGTCCCGTGGTCGAGCACATATTTCTCCAGCCCAGTGCGCCAGCGGTGGCACCGATACCCGCACAATAAGCGTCTGATACGGTATCTGCCTCGTGATAGCATCGCCGCCATGAGAGTTTCTTGCACAATAGGCGCGGGATGCGCACTGCTGCTGTTCAGCTCGACGCTGCTGGCTGAAGCCCGGCTGGTGGTCAGCGTTCAGCCGGCCAACAATGCACTCAAGAGTAACGTCGAGGGCTATATCGGCAGCCTCGGCGATCGTGACGCCGAGGCCCTGCAGCGGCTGCGCCGGGTGGTCGAGGGCCAGGCGCAGCAAGCCGCCCAGGCGCTGGGCTATTACCATGCGCAGATCACCAGCGAAGTGGTCGAGCAGACGCCGCCACGCCTGAACGTGCGTATCGTGCCGGGCGAGCCGATACGCCTCGGCAGCGTCACCGTGCGTGTCGAGGGGCCGGCCAGCGAGCTGAGTGCGTTCCGCCTACCGCGCGACGCACAGCTGACCCAGGGCGCCGTGCTCAACCATGGCCGTTACGATGCCGCCAAGCGCTTCATCCAGAACCAGGCCTCGCGCTACGGCTTCTTTCGCGGGCATTTCACCCGGCAGCGGCTGAGCATCGATCCCCAGGCGGGCCTCGCCGATATCGAACTGGTCTACGACAGCGGCCCGCGCTACTTTCTCGGCCCGGTCAGCTTCGAGGGCGACATGCCCTTCGATGACGACCTGTTGCAGCGCATGGTGCCGTTCCAGGCCAACGTCCCCTACGACTCCGAACGCATTGCCGAGCTCTATCAGGCCTTGCGTTCCAGCGGTTACTTCGAGTCGGTACGGGTCGACGCCAACCCGGCGGAGGCCGAGCAGCAGGTCATCCCGGTCAACGTGCAACTGCAGACCCGCCTGCCGCGTACCATGGGCCTGGGCCTGGGTTTCTCCACCGACGTGGGGCCACGTGGTCGGGCCAACTGGGAGCGGCACTGGGCCAATGCCCAGGGGCACAGTTATGGCGCCGAGATGGAGCTGTCGGCGCCGCGGCAGAATGTCGGCCTGTGGTACGACATCCCGCTGGACCCGCCGCTGACCGACAAGTTGCGCATCGCCGGCGGCTATCAGTACGAGGAAATCGCCGATACCGACAGCCTCAGCCGCCTGCTCACCGTGGGCCCCGAGTGGCACAGCCAGCTGGACAGCGGCTGGCAGCGGGTGATCTCGCTGAAGTGGCAGCGTGAGGAGTACCGCCTGGGCGACGATTCCGGCCTGAGCACCTTGCTCATGCCCGGCATCAGCTATTCCTACCTCAAGAGCGACAGCCGTATCGATCCCAGCCATGGCTACCGCCTGCAGTTCGATATGTCGGCGGCCAAGGAAGGCTTGCTCTCGGATTCCGACGTGATCCATGGCAACGTGCTGCTCAAGGGCCTCACCACCCTGGCGCAGAAGCACCGTTTTCTCGGCCGCGTGCAGTTCGGCGGTACCGAGTCCAGGGGCTTCAATTCCTCCGTGCCACCGTCGCTGCGCTTCTTCGCCGGCGGCGACCAGAGCGTGCGCGGCTATGACTACCAGAGCCTGTCGCCGGAGAACAACCAGGGCGACAAGATCGGCGGCCGCTATATGCTCGCCGCGAGCGTCGAGTACCAGTACAGCGTGGCGGAGAAGTGGCGGGTGGCGACCTTCTACGATCAGGGCAATGCCTTCAGCTCGCTGGACTTCCCCACCTTGAAGAGCGCGGTCGGCATGGGCGTACGCTGGGTCTCGCCGGTCGGGCCGTTGCGCCTCGACCTGGCGCATCCGCTGGATGACGAGGGCGGCGTGCGCCTGCATTTCTCCATGGGGCCTGAACTGTGAGGCGCGCGCTCAAGTATGGCCTGCTGAGCATGGCCGGCCTGTTGCTGCTGGTACTGCTGTTCGCCAGCTGGGTGCTGGCCAGCAATGCCGGCAGCCGCTGGGCGCTGGGCCTGGTGCCGGGGCTGCAGCTGGAAAACTTCCAGGGTCGTCTGGGCGGAGCGTGGAGCGCCGAGCGCCTGGATTGGCAGCAGGGAGACGATCAGGTCGTGGTGCTGGCGCCGACCCTGAACTGGTCGCCTGCCTGCCTGCTGCGCCTGACCCTGTGCATCGACAGCCTGCGCGCCGAACGTATCGAATTGCGCTTCGCGCCCAGCGAAGAAGCGCCCGGCAGCGAGCCGTTGCGCCTGCCGCAGATCGATCTGCCCCTGGCCCTGCGACTGGGTGAGTTGCACATCGGCAGCCTGCAGTTCAATGGCGACGAGCAGTTGCAGGGGCTGGACCTGGCCGCCAGCTGGGACGCGGCCGGCATGCGCATCGACAGGTTGCAGGTGCGGCGTGACGAGCTGGCCATCGATCTGCAGGGGCGCTTGCAACCCAGTGGCGACTGGCCGTTGACCCTGCAGGGCAACGCCAGGCTGCCGGCGCCGGACGAGCAGCCGTGGAGCCTGGCGCTGCAGGTGGAGGGCGATCTGCAGAAGAGTCTGCGCATCGCCATCGACAGCAGCGGCTACCTGGCCGCTCGCCTGAGCGGCGAGGTGCAGCCCCTGGTCGAGCATGTTCCGGCCACGCTGAGCCTCAGCGCCGATGGCTTCAAGGCCGATGCCTCACTGCCCGACACCCTGCGCCTGGATGCCCTCGAACTGACCGCCCACGGCGATCTGCAGGACGGTTACAGCATCGCCGGCAGCGCTCGCCTGCCGGGCGATGGCGGCCCGGTGGCGCTGACCTTGAGCGGGCGGGTGGATGCCCAGGGCGCGGATATCGCCACCCTGCGTCTGGCCGCCGAGGACAACCAGTACCTGGCCGTGAACGGCCGCCTGGATTGGCAGGAGGGGTTCAAGGCCGATACGCACGTCGACTGGCTGGATTTCCCCTGGCTGCGCCTGTATCCGATGGAGGAAGCGCCAGCGGTCACCTTGCACAAGCTGAATGGCGATTTCGCCTACGACGACGGCAGTTATCTGGGCAACTTCGCCGCGGCGCTGGGCGGCCCGGCGGGTGACTTCAGCGTGCAGAGCCCGATCAGCGGCGATCTGCAGCAGGTGCATTTGCCGCAACTGCAGGGGCGCGCGGGGCAGGGGCGGATCGACGGGCAGGTGACCCTGGGCTTCGCCGATGTGCTGCGCTGGGATGCGCGGCTGCAGGTCAGCGATTTCGACCCGGCCTACTGGGTTGCCGAGTTGCCGGGGCGTATCGCCGGCCCTGTGCGCAGCCAGGGACAGCTGCATGATGGCGCCCTGGAACTGAGTGGCGACCTGGACTTGCAAGGCCGCCTGCGCGGCCAGCCCGCGTTGCTGCAGGCCCAGGTTTCCGGAGTGGGCGAGCGCTGGTCGCTCGCTGCGCTCGCTGTACGCCTGGGCGACAACCGGATCGAGGGCAGTGGCCGCCTGGATCGGCAACTGCAGGGCGAGTTGCGCCTGGCGTTGCCGCGCCTGGGGCAACTGTGGCCGGGGCTGCGGGGCCAGTTGCAGGGGCGTGCGGACCTGGCGGGCAGCCTGCATGCGCCACAGGGAACGCTGAGCCTGAGTGGCCAGAGCCTGGGCTTCAACGAGCTGAGCCTGCGCCAGCTCGGCCTGGAGGCCGAGCTGGACGCCAATCAGCAGGCCCGGGTGCGGTTGAGTGGCCTGGGGATCGCCAGCGGCGATACCGCCATCGGCGACCTGAGCGCCGATGGCCAGGGCAATGCGAAACGGCAGCAACTGCAACTGAGCCTGCAGGGCGGGGCGCTGCAGAGCAGCCTGGCCTTCGATGGTACCTTGGACAAGGGCAACTGGCGCGGTCGCCTGAGCCGTGGCGAGATCCAGGCCGGCGGACAGGACTGGCGCCTGCAGCAGGCGGCAACACTGGTACGCCTGGCCACCGGCGAGCTCGACCTGGGCGCCCATTGCTGGCGCTCCGGCGAGGCCAGCCTGTGCGGTGAGAACCAGCGTCTGCAGCCGCAACCGCGAATCCGCTACAACCTGGCCAATTTCCCGCTCGACAGCCTGTCGCCCTGGCTGCCCAAGGACTTTGCCTGGCAAGGCACGCTCAATGCCGAGATCCACCTGGATATACCCGCCGCGGGCCCCAGCGGGCGCATCGTGCTGGATGCCGGCAGCGGCACCTGGCGCGTGCGCGATCAGGAGCAGTGGCTGGATTTCAGCTATGACAATCTGCGCCTGAGCAGCGAACTGCGGCCTCAGCGTATCGATGCCGAGCTGAACCTGCGCGGGCCGAAAATCGGCGAGCTGTCCCTGCAGGCCCAGCTCGACCCGCGCCCGCAGGACAAACCCCTTTCCGGACAATTCCGCCTCAGCGGCCTGGATCTGGCCCTGGCGCGGCCGTTCGTGCCGATGGTCGAGCGCCTGGCCGGTCGCCTGGATGGCAGCGGCAGCCTCTCCGGGGAGCTGCTCAATCCGCTGGTCAATGGCCAGTTGCAACTGAGTGGCGGAGAGATTTCCGGCGGTGAGTTGCCGACCAGTATCGAGGCACTGCAGGTGCGTGCGCTGATCGCCGGCGAAAGCCTGCAACTGAACGGCGGCTGGCGCAGCGGCGAGCAGGGCCAGGGGGCACTGAGCGGCGCGCTGAGCTGGGGCGAGCAACTGGCCGGCAGCCTGAGCGTGAAGGGCACCCGCCTGCCGGTGACCGTGGAGCCCTATGCCACCCTGGAGGTCGAGCCGGACATACAGGTGCGCTTGGGCGACGATCAGTTGGCGGTGACCGGCAAGGTGGCCATTCCCCGTGGCGAGATCGTCGTCCGCGAATTGCCGCCGTCCACGGTCAAGGTCTCCGACGATGCGGTCATCGTCGGCGCCGAAGAGCGCGAACGGCAAGCCACGGCGATCAGCATGGACATCGACGTCGAGGTCGGCCAGGACAAGCTGACCTTCAGCGGTTTCGGTCTCACGGCCGAACTGGCCGGGCGGGTGCACATCGGCGACGACCTGGATACCCGTGGCGAGCTGAACCTGAACAAGGGCAATTTCCGTGGCTACGGCCAGCGCCTGACTATCCGCCGCGCGCGCCTGCTGTTCGCCGGCCCCATCGACCAGCCGTTCCTCGATATCGAAGCCATCCGCCGAGTCGACGAGGTCGTCGCCGGTCTGCGCCTGACCGGCAGCGCCGACCAGCCGCGCAGCGAGGTGTTCTCCGAGCCGGCCATGAGCCAGGAACAGGCGCTGTCCTACCTGGTGCTGGGCCGGCCGCTGTCCAGCGGTAGCGAAGACAACAACATGCTCGCCCAGGCGGCTCTGGCGCTGGGCCTGGCCGGCAGTTCCTCGGTGACCGGCTCGGTAGCCGAGACTCTGGGCATCCAGGACTTCCAGCTCGATACCGAGGGTAGCGGCAATACCACCAGCGTGGTGGCCAGCGGTAACCTGTCCGAGCGCCTGACCCTGCGTTATGGCGTCGGCGTGTTCGAGCCGGTGAATACCGTGGCGCTGCGTTACGCCCTCAGTCGGCGCCTGTACCTGGAGGCGGCCAGCGGCCTGGCCAGTTCGCTCGATCTGTTCTACAAACGTGACTTCTAGGGGCGGCATGGCCAGGGAGCAGCATGGCCTGGGCTCCCGTCTGGCCCGCCGCCTTTCCATTCTCAGCGTTCATACCTACCACCCAAAGAGGATATTCCCATGGCTGAAGTAACCCTGCGCGGCAACCCGGTTCAGGTTGCCGGTCAACTGCCGCAAGTCGGTCAACAGGCGCCTGCCTTCACCCTGGTCGGCGCGGGCCTGGCCGATGTCAGCCTGAGCAGCCTGGCGGGCAAGCGCAAGGTGCTGAATATTTTCCCCAGCGTCGACACGCCGACCTGCGCCACCTCGGTGCGCAAGTTCAATGCCGAAGCCAGCAAGCTGGAGAACACCGTCGTGCTCTGCGTCTCCGCCGACCTGCCATTCGCCCAGGCGCGTTTCTGCGGTGCCGAAGGCCTGGAAAACGTGGTCAACCTGTCGACCATGCGCGGCGCCGGGTTCCTCGAGGACTATGGCGTGGCCCTGACCTCCGGCCCGCTGGCCGGTGTCGCCGCCCGCGCGGTGGTGGTGCTCGACGAGAACGACAAGGTGCTGCACAGCGAACTGGTCGCCGAGATCGGCAGCGAGCCGAACTACGCCGCCGCCCTGGCCGTGCTCAAGTAAGCCCGGCCTCGAGCGGGCCGTTTTCGTTTCGGCGGCGTGCAGGGCTTCGTGGGGCTGGTTGGCCCCGTGGCGGGCACGTGCGGCGGCGATAGCCGTCGGGGATGCCGTGGCGATCGGCATGAACCCTGTCGTGGAGGCAGGGTCAGTATCATCGGCGGGTCCTCATAGAGTCGCCATGACGCTGACTGCCGACAGGCGAATCCTGGCGGGACGGGTCGCCACACCCGCACAACTTGTCCCGAGGAGGCTGATATGCATCGTGACCTGATCGCCAGGCTGCGCGGGATCATGCCGGCGCAGATGGAAGCGCTCTGCGGGGCAGGCGTCACGCGGATCGACGTACCGCTCAATGCGTTCGCTGGCGTGATCACGGCATGACGTTGCCCCGCGTCGCGGATCAGCGCCGCTGCACCCTGGGCGAGGGCGTGTTCTGGCACCCCGAGCGGGAGCAGGTGTTCTGGTTCGATATTCCCGGCCGCCGCCTGCTCAGTCAGCGCGATGGCCAGCCCCTCGAGTGGGCCTTCGAGCAGCGCGTGTCCGCCGCCGGCTGGCTCGACCGCGATACCCTGCTGATCGCCAGCGAGACGGCGTTGCTGACCTTCGACCTGCGGACCCGGGCGAGGCAGACGCTCTGCGCGCTGGAAGCGGATAACCCGCTGACCCGCTCCAACGATGGCCGTGCCGACCCCTGGGGCGGTTTCTGGATCGGCACCATGGGCCTGGAGGCGCAACCGCAGGGCGGGGCCATCCATCGCTATTACCGGGGCGAGCTGCGCTGTCTGTTTCCGGGCATCAGCATCACCAACGCCATCTGTTTCTCCCCGGACCGGCGCTTCGCCTATTTCGCCGATACCGCGCGGGATCTGATCTGGCGCCAGCCGCTGGATGAACGGCATGGCTGGCCCCTGGGCGAAGCCGAGCGCTTCATCGACTGCGCCAGGCAGGGCGTGCATCCCGACGGTGCGGTGGTCGACAGCCAGGGCCGGCTGTGGAATGCCCAGTGGGGCGCGTCCCGGGTCGCCTGCTACGACCCCGCAGGGCGTTTTCTGCACGCGGTTGGCTTGCCGGCTTCGCAGATCTCCTGTCCGGCCTTTGGCGGCGCCGGGCTGTCGACGCTGTTCGTCAGCTCCGCCCGCGAGGGCATGAGCGCCGAGGAGCTGGCCAGGGAGCCGGATGCCGGCAAGCTGTTCGCGGTCGAGCTGCAGGTACGTGGTCAGGCCGAGCATCGGGTTATTCTTTGAGCTTCAAGCTTCAAGCTTCAAGCTTCAAGCAAAAGCAAAAGCAAAAGCAAAAGCAGAACAGGCAATACCCGGAAATACTCGAGTAACCCTCGGTCATGCAGGGTCAACGGTCATTTTTCTTGTCGTTTGATGGCCCTGGGACAGCTTCCGGACGTAAATTGCCGGTAAAGGGGCTTTGCTTCGCGGCGGACACTGCTTATCGTTCACGCTCCCCAAGGAAGCGACCCGCCCCATGTCCGAAGTAAACGCAACGCGCAACGCCCCCTCCTCGAAACGTCAGTGGTTCATCGGTCTGGTTCTGCTGGCGCTGGCCATCGCTCTGATCTGGTGGTTCTGGCCCGCACAACCGGCCGTGCAGGGCAATGCGCGCTGGGGCGGCTTCGACAATGTGCCGGTGCGTGTGGCGAGCGTGGAGGAGCGTGACTTCCCCATCGAACTGAAGGCCCTGGGCACGGTGACGGCCTACAACACGGTCAGCGTGCGCAGCCGTGTGGACGGCGAACTGATGAAGGTGCTGTTCCAGGACGGGCAACTGGTCAAGGCCGGCGATCTGCTCGCGGTGATCGACCCGCGTCCCTATGAGATCGCCCTGCAGCAGGCCCGTGGCACGCAGCAGGAAAACCAGGCGCAGCTGAAGAACGCGGAAAAGGATCTGGCGCTCTACCGTGGCCTGTTCGCCGAGGATTCCATCGCCCGGCAGACCCTGGATACCCAGGAGGCGCTGGTCAACCAGTATCGCGGCACCCTGCAGAGCAACCAGGCGGCGGTGGCCGAGGCCAAGCTGAACCTGGATTTCACCCAGGTGCGGGCGCCGATCTCCGGGCGCCTGGGCATCCGCCAGGTGGATCTGGGCAATCTGGTGCGCGCCAGCGACGAGAATCCGCTGGTGGTGATCACCCAGACCTTGCCGATCGCGGTGGTCTTCACCCTGCCCGAGGCGGAGCTGCCCGGCGTGCTGGCCCAGGTGCGCAACGACCGCACCCTGAGTGTGGAGGCCTGGAACCGCAGCGAGAACCTGCAACTTGCCAACGGCGTGCTGGAAAGCCTGGACAATCAGATCGATACCGCCACCGGCACGGTCAAGCTCAAGGCGCGCTTCGAGAATGCCGACGAGCTGCTGTTCCCCAACCAGTTCGTCAACGTCCGCCTGCGCGTCTCGACCCGTGAGAAGGCCCTGGTGGTGCCGGTCGCGGCGCTGCAGTTCGGCGCCAACGGCACCTTCGTCTATGTCATCGATGCCGAGAACAAGGTACTGATACGGCCGGTCAAGGCCGGTCCCGGCGACGGCGAGTTCACCCTGATCGAGGAGGGCGTCAGCGCCGGCGAGCGCCTGGTGGTCGAGGGTACCGATCGCTTGCGCGAGGGTAACAAGGTCGAGGTGATCGGCGAAGGCGAAAGCGAGCAACCGGCTAGCCAGGACAGTGCGCCGCGGGTACGGACCAACACATGAACGCGTCACGCCTGTTCATCCTGCGGCCGGTCGCCACCACCCTGATCATGCTGGCGATCTTTCTCAGCGGGCTGATCGCCTACCGCCTGTTGCCGGTGTCCGCGCTGCCGGAAGTGGATTACCCGACCATCCGCGTGATGACCCTGTACCCCGGCGCCAGCCCGGACGTGATGACCAGTGCGGTGACCGCGCCGCTGGAGCGCCAGTTCGGGCAGATGGCCGGGTTGCAGCAGATGTCCTCGACCAGTTCCGGTGGCGCCTCGGTGATCACCCTGCGCTTCAACCTCGACGTGCAACTGGATGTCGCCGAGCAGGAGGTGCAGGCGGCGATCAATGGCGCCACCAACCTGCTGCCGGGCGACCTGCCGGCACCGCCGGTGTACAACAAGGTCAATCCGGCCGACACCCCGGTGATGACCCTGGCGGTGACCTCCAGGACCCTGCCGCTGACGCGGATCAATGACCTGGTCGACACCCGCCTGGCACAGAAGCTGGCCCAGACCACCGGCGTCGGCCTGGTGTCCCTGGCCGGCGGCCAGCGCCCGGCGGTGCGCATCCGCGTCAATCCCGAGGCGCTGGCTTCCTATGGCCTGAACCTCTCCGACGTACGTGCCCTGGTCAACGCCAGCAACGTCAATCAGCCCAAGGGCAACTTCGACGGCCCGACCCGGGTTTCGCAGCTGGACGCCAACGATCAGTTGCGCTCGCCGGAGGAATACCGCGAGCTGATCCTGACCTATGCCAACGGCGGCACCTTGCGCCTCAAGGACGTCGCCGAGATCGTCGACGGCGCCGAGAACCAGCGCCTGGCCGCCTGGGCCAACCGCAACGCCGCGGTGCTGGTCAACGTGCAACGTCAACCCGGCGCCAACGTCATCGACGTGGTCGATCGGATTCAGGCACTGTTGCCCAGCCTGACCCAGGGGCTGCCGGCCAGCATCGACGTCACGGTGCTCACCGACCGCACCCAGACCATCCGCGCCGCGGTGACCGACGTGCAGCACGAACTGCTGCTGGCGATCATCCTGGTGGTGCTGGTGACCTTCCTGTTCCTGCGCAAGCTGTCGGCGACGCTGATCCCGTCCATCGTCGTGCCGCTGTCGTTGATCGGCACCTTCGGCGTGATGTACCTGGCCGGGTTCACGGTCAACAACCTGACCCTGATGGCGCTGACCATCGCCACCGGCTTCGTGGTGGACGACGCCATCGTCATGCTGGAGAACATCGCCCGTCACCTGGAGGAGGGCGAGACACCGCTCAATGCGGCGCTCAAGGGCGCCAGGCAGATCGGCTTCACCCTGGTTTCGCTGACCATTTCCCTGATCGCGGTACTGATCCCGCTGCTGTTCATGGCCGATGTGGTCGGCCGCCTGTTCCGCGAATTCGCCATTACCCTGGCGGTGGCGATCCTGATCTCCCTGGTGATCTCCCTGACCCTGACGCCGATGATGTGCGCGCGCCTGCTCAAGCACGAGTCGGAGGCCGAGCAGGGGCGTTTCTACCGCGCCAGCGGTGCCTTCATCGAAGGCATGATCGAGCGCTATGGCATCTGCCTGCAGTGGGTCTTGCGTCATCAGCCGCTGACCCTGCTGGTGGCCATCGCCACCCTGGGCCTGACCGTGCTGCTGTACATGGCCGTGCCCAAGGGCTTCTTCCCGGTGCAGGACACCGGGGTGATCCAGGGCGTCTCCGAGGCGCCGCAATCGATTTCCTTCACCGCCATGAGCGAGCGCCAGCAGCGCCTGGCCGATGTGGTGCTCAAGGATCCGGCGGTCGCCAGCCTGTCGTCCTACATCGGTGTGGATGGCGACAACCCGACGCTCAACAGCGGACGCATGCTGATCAACCTCAAGCCCCATGCCGAACGCGACGTCACCGCCAGCCAGGTGATCGAGCGGCTGCGGCCGGAGCTGGCGCGGCTCAGTGGCATCGAGCTGTTCCTGCAGCCGGTGCAGGACCTGAGTATCGAGGATCGGGTCAGCCGTACCCAGTTCCAGTTCAGCCTGGAATCGCCGGATCTGGCCCTGCTGGAAACCTGGGCGCCGAAACTGGTCGATGCGCTGAACCAGCAGCCCGAACTCAGCGACGTGACCAGCGACCTGCAAAGCCGCGGCCTGCAGGTCTACCTGCAGATCGACCGCGACATGGCCGGGCGCCTCGGCGTCAGCGTGGCCGACATCGACGACGCGCTGTACGACGCCTTCGGCCAGCGGCAGATATCCACCATCTACACCCAGGCCAGCCAGTACCGCGTGGTGCTGGAAAGCGCCAATGGCGGCAGCATCGGCCCGGCCGCCTTGCGCCAGATCCATGTCGCCACCGCCGATGGTGGGCAAGTGCCGCTGTCGTCCCTGGCGCACATCGAGGAGCGCGCGGCGAGCCTGCTGATCAACCACATCGGCCAGTTCCCGGCGGCGACCCTGTCGTTCAACCTCGGCGCCGGCGTCGCCCTGGGCGATGCGGTGGCGGTGATCGAGCGGGTACAGCAGGAGATCGGCATGCCGGTCGGCGTGCAACTGACCTTCCAGGGCGCCGCCGAAGCCTTCCGCGCCTCGCTGTCGAGTACCCTGCTGCTGATCCTGGCGGCCATCGTCACCATGTACATCGTCCTCGGCGTGCTCTACGAGAGCTACATCCACCCCATCACCATCCTCTCGACGCTGCCGTCGGCCGGTGTCGGTGCGCTGCTGGCGCTGCTGCTGACCGGCAACGACCTGGGGCTGATCGCGATCATCGGCATCATCCTGCTGATCGGTATCGTCAAGAAGAACGCCATCATGATGATCGACTTCGCCCTGGACGCCGAACGCAACCAGGGCATGGCCCCGCCCGAGGCGATCTACCAGGCGGCGCTGCTGCGCTTCCGGCCGATCCTGATGACCACCCTGGCGGCCCTGTTCGGCGCCGTGCCGCTGATGCTGGCCTCGGGTTCCGGCGCCGAACTGCGCCAGCCGCTGGGCCTGGTGATGGTCGGCGGCCTGTTGCTCAGCCAGGTGCTGACGCTGTTCACCACGCCGGTGATCTACCTGTACTTCGACCGGTTGGCGCGGCGTTTCAGCCGCCGTAGCGCGGCGGCAACGGCATGAAGACGATAAGAGCGCTCGAGGCTGGAGGCTGGACGCAAAGGCCAGTCCTGCCTGTGTTCCGGCTTTTTCGTCCAGCCTCCAGCCTCCAGCCTATGGCGGCTTTCTCCTTATGAACCTGTCCGCCCCCTTCATCCGCCGTCCGGTGGCGACCCTGCTGCTGAGCCTGGCGATCATGCTGCTCGGCGGGGTCAGCTTCGGTCTGCTGCCGGTGGCGCCGCTGCCGAACATGGATTTCCCGGTGATCACCGTGCAGGCCAGCCTGCCGGGCGCCAGCCCGCAGGTCATGGCGGCCACCGTGGCGACGCCGCTGGAGCGCTCCCTGGGGGCCATCGCCGGGGTCAGCCAGATGAACAGCAACAGCAGCCAGGGCAACACGCGGATCATGATCGAGTTCGATCTGGATCGCGACATCAACGCCGCGGCGCGCGAGGTGCAGGCGGCAATCAACGCCGCCCGCGAGCTGCTGCCCAGCGGCATGCGCAGCATGCCGACCTACCGCAAGATCAACCCGTCCCAGGCGCCGATCATGGTGCTGTCGCTGACCTCGCAGGTGCTCGACAAGGGCCAGCTGTACGACGTCGCCTCGACCATCGTCGGGCAGAAGCTGTCGCAGATCAGTGGTGTCGGCGAAGTGCAGGTCGGCGGCAGCTCGCTGCCCGCGGTGCGGGTGGCCCTGGAGCCGCGCCTGCTCGATCAGTACGGCGTGGCCCTGGACGATGTGCGCCAGGCGATCGCTTCGGCCAACGCCAAACGGCCCAAGGGCTCGCTGGAAGATGCCCAGCGCCACTGGCAGGTGCAGGCCAGCGACCAGCTGGAGCGGGCCGCCGATTACGTGCCGATGATCCTGCGCTACCAGGATGGCGCGGCGATCCGCCTGGGCGACGTGGCCACGGTCACCGATGGCGTGGAGGATCGCTACAACAGCGGCTTCTACAACGACAAGCAGGCCGTGTTGCTGGTGGTCAACCGCCAGAGCGGGGCGAACATCATCGAAACCATCGCCGGCATCCGTGCGTTGTTGCCGGAGCTGCGCGGGGTGATTCCCGCCAGCGTCGACCTGGAAGTGGCCATGGATCGCTCGCCGGTGATCCGCGCCACCCTCAAGGAGGCCGAGCACACCCTGCTGATCGCCGTGGCCCTGGTGATCCTGGTGGTCTTCGCCTTCCTTGGCCGCTGGCGCGCGGCGCTGATCCCGGCCCTGGCGGTGCCGGTGTCGCTGGTCGGCACCTTCGCGGTGATGTACCTGCTGGGCTTTTCCCTGAACAACCTGTCGCTGATGGCGCTGATCATCGCCACCGGGCTGGTGGTGGATGACGCCATCGTCGTGCTGGAGAACATCTCGCGGCATATCGAGGCCGGCGAAACGCCCTTGGCGGCGTCGTTCAAGGGCGCCCGCGAGGTCGGTTTTACCCTGTTGTCGATGAACGTCTCGCTGGTGGCGGTGTTCCTCTCGATCCTGTTCATGGGCGGTATCGTCGAGCGCCTGTTCCGCGAGTTCTCCATCACCCTGGCGGTGGCCATCGTGATTTCCCTGCTGGTGTCGCTGACCCTGACGCCGATGCTCTGCGCGCGCTGGCTGAAGCCGGAGGCGCCGCAGCCGTTGGCCGAAACGGGCCGCTGGCAGGGCTTCGGCACACGCATTCAGGCGCGCGTTCTGGGCTTCTACCAGCGCAGCCTGGACTGGGCGCTGCGCCATTCGCTGCTGATGCTGATCAGCCTGCTGGCGACCATCGCCCTCAACCTGTTCCTCTTCGTCAGCATTCCCAAGACCTTCATGCCGCAGCAGGACACGGGGCAGTTGATGGGCTTCATCCGTGGCGATGACGGCCTGTCCTTCCAGGTGATGCAGCCGAAGATGGAGGCCTATCGCCGCGCGGTACTGGCCGACCCGGCGGTGGACAGCGTGGCCGGCTTCATCGGCGGCAACAGCGGCATCAACAACGCCATGATGATCGTGCGCCTGAAGCCGATCGGCGAGCGCGGACTTTCCGCGCAGCAGGTGATCGACCGTTTGCGCGCCAATGCGCCGAAGATCCCCGGCGGACGGATGTTCCTCATGCCCGACCAGGATCTGCAGATCGGCGGGCGCCAGGGACGCAGTTCGGAAAACGAATTCATGCTGCTGTCCGGCGACCTGGATGCGTTGCGCGGATGGCTGCCCAAGGTGCGCGAGGCGTTACGGGCGCTGCCGGAGCTGACCGATATCGACGCTTCGGAAGCCGGTGGCGCGCAGCAGATCCGCCTGGTGGTCGATCGCGATGCGGCCAAGCGCCTGGGCGTGGACATGAGCATGGTCACCAGCGTGCTCAACAACGCCTTCAGCCAGCGCCAGGTGTCGACCATCTACGACAGCCTCAACCAGTACAGCGTGGTGATGGAGATCAACCCGCGCTATGCGCAGAGCCCCGAGGCGCTGGAGCAGATCCAGCTGATCACCGCCGATGGCGCCCGGGTGCCGCTGTCGACCTTCGCCCACTGGGAGCGCAGCCTGGAAGACGACCGCATCAGCCACCGCGGCCAGTTCGCCGTGGAGAACATCGGCTTCTCCCTGGCCGAGGGCGTCAGCCTGGACCAGGCGACCCGCGCCATCGACCGCGCCGTGGCCCTGGTGGGCCTGCCCACGGACGTGCAGGGCGTGATGGGCGGCACCGGTGCGGCCTTCCTGCAGACCCAGCAGAACCAGCCATGGATGATCCTCATGGCGCTGCTGGTGGTGTACATCGTGCTCGGCATCCTCTACGAGAGTTACGTGCACCCGCTGACGATTCTCTCGACCCTGCCATCGGCCGGGGTCGGGGCCTTGCTCGCCCTGCGCCTGCTCAACACCGAGTTCAGCCTGATCTCCCTGCTCGGCCTGTTCCTGCTGATCGGCGTGGTGAAGAAGAACGCCATCCTGATGATCGACCTGGCCCTGCAACTGGAGCGCCATGAGCACATGAGCCCGGCCGACTCGATCCGCCGCGCCTGCCTGCTGCGTTTCCGGCCGATCATGATGACCACCCTGGCGGCGCTGCTGGGCGCCTTGCCGCTGGTGCTCGGCAGCGCCGAAGGCTCGGAAATGCGCCAGCCGCTGGGCATCACCATCGTCGGCGGCCTGATCCTCAGCCAGTTGCTCACGCTGTACACCACCCCGGTGGTCTATCTCTATTTCGACCGTCTGCGCCGCCGCGTCAATCGCTGGCGTGGCGTGCGCACCGACGCTGCCCTGGAAACGCCCCTATGAGTCATTCCTCTCGCCATGTCCTCAGCCTGCTGACGCTGGGGCTCGTCCTTTCCGGCTGTGCCATCGGTCCCGATTACCAGCGTCCCGACCTGAGCACGCCGGCGCATTTCAAGCAGGCCGATGGCTGGAAGGTCGCGGTGCCGGCCGATGCCGTGGCGCGGGGCGCCTGGTGGGAGCTGTACGGCGATGGCGAGCTCAATGGCCTGGTCGGCCGGCTGAATGTCTCCAACCAGAACCTGGCTGCCGCCGAGGCCCAGTATCGCCAGGCCCGGGCGCTGGTGCGCGGTGGCCGGGCGGCGTTCTATCCGACCCTGTCCGGCACGGCGGGCGTGAGCCGGGCCGGGCAGGGCGGGGGCGACAGCACCCTGCGTACCTCGGACGGTTTCAGTGTCGGCGGTTCGGATACGGCAAGCATCTCCAAGAGCTACGACCTGAGCCTCAACGCCGCGTGGGAGCTGGATATCTGGGGCAAGCTGCGGCGCTCGCTGGAGTCCAGCCAGGCCGGTTTCGAGGCCAGCGCCGCCGATCTCGCCGCGGTGCGCCTGAGCCTGCAGGCCGAACTGGTGCAGAGCTACCTGCAGGTGCGCGTGCTGGATGGCCAGCAGCGCCTGCTCGATGCCACGGTGGTGGCCTATCAGCGCGCCCTGCGCCTGACCGAGAACCAGTACCGCGCCGGTATCGTGCCCAAGTCCGACGTCAGCCAGGCACTGACCCAGCTGCGCAGCACCGAGGCCCAGGCCATCGACCTGCAATGGCAGCGCGCCCAGCTCGAGCATGCGATCGCGGTGCTGATCGGCGTGCCGCCCAGCGAGGTCAACATCGCCCGCCGCGAACAGCTGCCGGAACTGCCCGAGGTGCCGGCGATGGTGCCGTCGCAACTGCTGGAGCGGCGTCCGGACGTGGCCGCCGCCGAACGCCGGGTGATCGCCGCCAACGCCGAGATCGGCGTGGCCAAGGCGGCCTGGTACCCCGACCTGACGCTGTCGGCCTCCGGCGGTTACCGGGGCAGCAGCTTCGCCGACTGGGTCAACCTGCCCAACCGCTTCTGGTCGGTGGGGCCGCAGCTGGCCCTGACCCTGTTCGATGGTGGCCGGCGCAGCGCCGAGCGCGAACGCACCGAGGCCGTCTACGACCAGACCGTGGCGCAATATCGCCAGGCCGTGCTCGACAGCTTCCGCGAGGTCGAGGACTACCTGGTGCAACTGCGTGTACTGGAGCAGGAAACCGCTGTGCAGCTGCAGGCCCTGGATGCCGCCCGCGAATCGTTGCGCTTGATCGAGAACCAGTACCGCGCCGGCACCGTGGACTACAACAGCGTGGTCAATGTCCAGGCCACGGCCTTGAACAACGAGCGCAGCAACCTGACGCTGCTTGGCAGCCGCCTGACCGCCAGCGTACAGCTGATCGCCGCGCTGGGCGGCGGCTGGGATGTGCTGGAGCTTGCCCAGGGCGACGAATAGCCTGACCAGTGGGCCACTGGCTATCATGTGGATGGCTGTTTAGTTAGCGGCCTTTTCGCTACAATTGCATGCTTGATGTCGCGACATATGCGTATGCCCCTGTACGCAGGCGAGTATGTGCCCTTACGGATATATGGCGTGTGGTGGCTGTTGATTCGGCGATCCGGCAACTCGGTGCATGGCGACAAGCCGTTACTTATCGAGAGTTGCAATGCTGACGGGTAGCTACGACCTTTCCCTGGTTCTGATTTCTCTGTGCGTGGCGATCCTCGCCTCCTATACGGCGCTGGATCTGAGCGGGCGCATCGCTACCGCCAAGGCCTCCGCGGTGCCGCTGTGGATCGGCGGTGGCGCGCTGGCCATGGGGATCGGCATCTGGTCGATGCATTTCATCGGCATGCTCGCCTTCAGCCTGCCGATTCCCCTGGGCTATGACCTGGTCATCACCTTGTTGTCCCTGGCGATCGCCATGCTCGCCTCGGGATTTGCCCTGTGGCTGGTCAGTCAGGCGCGGATGCCGTTCTGGCACTGGTTGCTCGGGGCGCTGGCGATGGGCGCCGGCATCAGCTCGATGCACTACATCGGCATGCAGGCCCTGCTGATGCAACCCGGCATCGACTACGACCCGTGGCTCTTCGCGGCGTCGCTGGTGATTGCCGTGCTCGCTTCCGCCGCCGCGCTGTGGATCGCCTTCCGTCTGCGCCGGCATACGCCCTTCGTGCGTCCGGCGCGGGCCGGGGCGGCGGTGATCATGGGCCTGGCCATCGTCGGCATGCATTACACCGGCATGGCGGCGGCCAACTTTCCGCTCGGCAGTTTCTGTGGCGCCGCCAACGGCGGGCTGAACACCGGCTGGCTGGCCAGCCTGATCATCATCGTCACCCTGGCGGTGCTGGCCATTGCCTTGCTCACCTCGGTGCTCGATGCGCGCCTGGAGGCGCAGACCGCGATGCTCAACAGCTCGCTGGCCGAGGCCAATCAGGAACTGACCTTGCTGGCCCTGCACGACAACCTGACGCGCCTGCCCAATCGCCTGCTGCTGGAGGATCGCATCGAGCAGAGCCTGCACAAGATCCGTCGCAATGGCGGGCACTTCGCGCTGATGTTCATGGACCTGGATGGCTTCAAGCCGGTCAACGACGCCTTCGGCCACCATGTCGGCGACCTGTTGCTGCGTGAGGTCGGTCAGCGCCTGCGGCGCAGCCTGAGGGCCCAGGACACCCTGGCACGCGTAGGCGGGGATGAATTCGTCCTGCTCGCCGAACTGGGCGAGCGCGACGATGCGGCCACCATCGCCGCACAGATAGTCGCGCTGCTCGGCCAGCCTTTCCAGGTGGACGAGCATGAGCTGAGAATCTCGACCAGCGTCGGCATCGTCCTGTATCCGGGCGATGGCGACGACCGGCAGGAGTTGCTGAGAAATGCCGACGCGGCAATGTATCACGCCAAGGGGAGCGGCAAGAACGATTACAGCTTCTTCGAGGCGTCGATGAACGCCAATGCGCATAACCAGCTGCAACTGCTGCACGACCTGCGCGCCGCCCTGGCGAATGAAGAGTTCGTGCTGCATTACCAGCCCAAGTTCGATGCGTTCGATGGCCGGCCGGTCGGTGCCGAGGCGCTGCTGCGCTGGCAGCACCCCGTGCGTGGATTGCTGGCTCCGGATACCTTCATCCCCCTGGCCGAGCGCAGCGGACTGATCATTGCCATCGGCGAATGGGTGCTGCGCCAGGCCTGCCGACAGATGCAGCAGTGGTATGCCGCCGGGTACCGCGATTGGCGCGTGGCGGTCAACCTGTCGGCGTTGCAGTTCTCCCATGCCGGCCTGCTGGGCAGTGTCGCCGGCGCCTTGGCCGAGCACGCCCTGCCGGCCAATTGCCTGACCCTGGAAATCACCGAAACCACCGCCATGAGCGACGTCGACGCCAGCATGCTGGTGCTGCGGCGGCTGGCCGACATGGGCGTCGACCTGTCCATCGACGATTTCGGCACCGGCTATTCCAGCCTGCTCTACCTCAAGCGCCTGCCGGCCAACGAGCTGAAGATCGATCGTGGCTTCGTCCGCGAACTGGAACACGACAGCGACGATGCGGCGATCATCTCCGCCATCGTCGCCCTGGGCCGGGCGCTGAATCTGCGCATCGTCGCCGAAGGCGTGGAAACCGCCAGGCAGCAGGACTTCCTCACCGACCTGGGCTGCGATTCGCTGCAGGGCTTCCTGCTCGGCCGGCCGCTACCGGCCGATGCCTTCATGCAGGCGATCGAGCAGGCCCGGGGGCTGCGCTGATCAGGCCCGCAGCCAGATGCCCAGGCCCGCCAGCCGGTTACGGTCATGGGGGGCGCTGAAGTCCAGTTGCGGGCCCTTGGGAACGATGGCGGTAGGATTGATCGTCAGGTGGCTGGCGTAGTAGTGGTGTTTGATGTGGCGCAGGTCGACGGTATCGGCCACGCCGGGCCACTGGTACAGCTCGCGCAGCCAGTTGCTCAGGTTGGGGTAGTCGGCGATGCGCTGCTGATTGCACTTGAAGTGGCCGTAGTACACCGCGTCGAAGCGAATCAGCGTGGTGAACAGGCGCCAGTCGGCCTCGGTCAGGTACTCGCCGGTCAGGTAGCGCGCCTTGCCCAGCCGCGTTTCCAGGGTTTCCAGCTCGCTGAACAGTTCGCTGAAGGCTTCTTCGTAGGCGGCCTGGGTGGTGGCGAAGCCGGCGCGGTAGACGCCATTGTTGACCGCCGGGTAGATACGCGCGTTGAGTGCGTCGATCTCGGCCTGCAGGGGCTGCGGGTAGAAATCCAGCCGATTGCCGGTGAGCTCGTCGAACGCCGAGTTGAACATGCGGATGATCTCCGCCGACTCGTTGCTGACGATCCGTTGCTGCCGGGTGTCCCAGAGTACCGGCACGGTGACGCGCCCGGTGTACTCGGGATCGTCGAGGGTGTAGCGCTGGTGCATGAACGACAGGCCATCCAGGGCATCGCCGCTGGAGCCGTGCTCGGTGTCGAAGGTCCAGCCGTTCTCGCGCATCAGCCAGCTCACCACCGACACCTCGATCAGCGCCTCGAGGCCCTTGAGCGCGCGCAGGATCAGGGTGCGGTGAGCCCAGGGGCAGGCCAGGGAGACATACAGATGGTAGCGTCCGGCCTCGGCGGCGAAGCCGCCTTCGCCGGACGGGCCGGCGCCGCCGTCAGCGGTGATCCAGTTGCGGCGCTGCGCGTTTTCCCGTTTGAAGCGTCCGCCAGCGCCGGTGTCGTACCACTGGTCGTGCCATTGCCCTTCGATCAGCAGGCCCATGTCTGTACTCCCGTTGCATGACGAGGCGATTCCCCGGAAGCTGGAGTGTAACCAGCTGACCATGAGCGTGGGATATAAAAACCGGGCGCCGAGGATCGGCTAGTGTCGCGACAACGGCCATATGTCGGCCAGAGTGGTCGATGTGCCCGAGGCAGCGAACGGGGCAATCGTAATGGGGGATGGCAGCTATAAGGCGCAAGCAGCCGGCCGATGATCCGCGTTAAACGGAGGATCAGCCGGATTACGCCTGCGGCTAATCCCGGCTACGTTCTTGTGAAAAGAAATACCGCGTGCGCCTCCTCCCTCTCCCCCGGCCCCTCTCCCGGAGGGCGAGGGGAGCAAAGCAGGCTTGCCTGAATCCGGCAGGCGAGACATGCGCAAGCCCTGAGGCTGGTACAAGCCCCGGAACCACCACGGATCGGCTCCCTCTCCCTCCGGGAGAGGGCTGGGGAGAGGGGCTCTTCAGGAGGCAATCCGTAGCGAACCTGGGCGCGTAGCTGAGGCTTCACCCTGCGCGGCTCGACCCATCCACCGATCTGTAATCGCAATGGTGGGGAAAAGAGCATTTCCCACCCTATGGGGTGAGCGGCCGTTATCGTCTTTGAGCGATCACTCCGTCCGTTTGCCCGGATACGACATTTGATGTGTGACGCGCCCCCTAGCTCGATAGACGCCGCGCGGCCCAGCGCCTGTGCGCCTGTTCGAAGGCCTGCTCGCGCGGCAGGCCCAGGCCGCGCAAGGCCAGGGCCATGGTGCCGATGACGGCGAGCTGGCCGTAGCTATCTTCGGCCTCGCCCAGCCACACGGCGCGCAGTTGCGCCGGGTCCAGGCGTTCGGGTTTGACGTGGCGTTGTGGCGACAGCATCGGCCAGTCCTCGTCCCAGTTCTGCCCGGCGGCGGTGCCGTACAGGTGGCTGACGGCATCGGGATTGAGCTCGATCTCGCCGCCGTCGCCCTTGATCACCAGGGCCGGGTCACCGAGCAGCTGGCTGGCTTCGCGGTGCACGGCCTGGTAGCCGGGATGGAAGATGCTCTGCAGGCCGCACCGCGCCGACAGGGGGTTGAGAATGCGCGCCAGGGAATGGATCGGCGAGCGCAGGCCCAGGGTATTGCGCAGGTCGATCATGCGCTGCAGGCGGGGCATCCAGTCGCCCAGCGGCATGAAGGCCAGGTGCTGCTCATCGAGCGCCCGTTGCACCTCGATCCAGCTGCGGCACAGGGGGATCTCCAGTTCGCCGAGCAGTTGCTCGCTGTACAGGCGCCCGGCGGTGTGGGCGCCGCCGCCATGCATGAAGATGCGCACGCCACTGGCTGCCAGCGCCTTGGCCGCCAGCAGGAACCAGGGCAGGTGGCGCTTCTTGCCGGCGTAGCTGGGCCAGTCCAGGTCGACCGCCAGGCTCGGGACCTGCAGGCGGGCGCGTATCGCCTCGGCGAAGCCGGCCATTTCCTCGGCGCTTTCTTCCTTGTGCCGCAGCAGCATCAGAAAGGCGCCGAGCTGGGTGTCCTCGACCTGGTCGTCGAGCAACATGCCCATCGCCTCGCGGGCTTCTTCGCGGGTCAGGTTGCGGGCGCCGCGCTTGCCCTTGCCGAGGATACGGACGAACTGGGCGAAGGGATGCTCGGCGGGGGTGGTCAGGTTCATAGGCAATTGGTCGGCTTCGGCAGGCCCGCCAGCTTGGCGGCGAGTTTGGCGGGAGTGCCATTGAACAGGCGGTTGAGGTGCAGGCTGTTGCCCTTGTCGGCGCCCAGTTTCAGGGCCGCGTACTTGATCAGCGGGCGATTGGCCGGCGACAGCTGGAATTCGCCGTAGAAGGCGCGCAGCAGGGTGAGAATTTCCCAGTGCTCGGCGCTCAGCGCCAGGCCCTCGCGCTGGGCCAGGGCCTCGGCCACGCCGTTCGACCAGTCGTCGAGGTCGACCAGGTAGCCGTCCTTGTCCAGGGCGATGGCGCGGTTGTCGACGATCAGTGCGTTCATAGCCAGCTGTTGACCTTGTCGAAGCGGCAGGCGAGGGCGACGAACTGCGGGTAGTCGATCACTTGCACTGGCCCGGCTTGCAAGGCACGAGCCTGCATGTCTTCCTCCAGGGTGAACAGCTCGATGCCCTCGTCCAGTTGCGCCAGGGCCCGGATATGGCGACTGGCCGGCTGCAGGGCGTAGGTGGCGTCGCCGCACAGCAGCAGGCCGTCGCCCGGGCCGAGCAGGCGCAGGCAGCTGTCCAGGCGGGTATCGCTGAAGGGCGAGTGGGAGAGAAGGTGCAGGGTAGCCATCAGAGGGTGATCACCTGGTCATAACGGTCGATGAGGTCGCGCAACTGCGCGTCATCCAGGCGCTGCACCTCCAGGTTCAGTGGGCTGTCGCCCAGGCCGCGCTCTTCGAGGCTGCGCTGGCTGGCGTACAGGGCCTGCACGCCGAACAGCGGCAGGGCCTGCAGGTTGGCGCCCAGGTCCTTCTGCTGCACGGCCGCCGGCTGCTGGCCGGCGCTCAACTGAAACACACCATCGTCGAGAAATGCCAGGGCGATGGGCAGGTCGAAGGTGCCGCCGGCCAGGGCGATATCCAGCGCTTCGCGCGCGCCGGGGCCGCTCCAGGGCGACTGGCGGCTGATGACCAGCAGGGAGTGGCTCATCTCAGTTTCCTCCGAAGCAGATCAGGCGGTCGGCCAACTGGACCGCTTCGTGCAGCTGGCCCAGGCCGGACAGCACCCAGGGCGCCTGCAGGTTGGCGGCGTCGCGCTCGTAGCGCCGCGCTTCATCGGCATCCAGCACGCCACGGCGCAAGGCCGCGGCGATGCACACCACGGCATCGAGCCGGTGCTCGGCGACCAGGGCGCGCCATTGGCCGGCGACGTCGGTTTCGTCCTGGGCGCTGACGATGCTGCTCGAGGCGCTGTGCACGCCGTCCTGGTAGAAGAACAGGCGCACGATCTCATGGCCGTCGGCCAGCGCGGCCTCGGCAAAACGCAGGGCGCGGCGCGAGGAGGGCGCCGACGGCGGGGAAAACAGGGCAATGGCGAATTTCATGGCAGGCCCGTCGGACGAAACAGGGCGTCATGATAAGGCCAGCGTGGCTCGGAGTAGAAATGAAAATGCCCATATCGCGGGATATGGGCATTGTCCGTAGCGGCTGAGGCTGGATGCCTGTTACTTGTCCAGGTCGCGCTGGGTGTGGCCGGTGTAGAGCTGACGCGGGCGACCGATCTTGTACGGGCTGGAGAGCATTTCCTTCCAGTGCGAGATCCAGCCGACGGTACGCGCCAGGGCGAAGATCACGGTGAACATGCTGGTCGGAATGCCGATCGCCTTGAGGATGATCCCCGAGTAGAAGTCGACGTTCGGGTACAGGTTGCGTTCCTTGAAGTACGGATCGTTACGGGCGATCTCGTCGAGCTTCATCGCCAGCTCCAGCTGCGGGTCGTTGATGCCCAGCTCGGCCAGCACTTCGTCGCAGGTCTGCTTCATGACCTGCGCGCGCGGGTCGAAGTTCTTGTACACGCGGTGGCCGAAGCCCATCAGCTTGAACGGATCGTCCTTGTCCTTGGCCTTGGCGATGAATTTGTCGATGTTCGACACGTCGCCGATCTCGTCGAGCATGGCCAGGACGGCTTCGTTGGCGCCGCCGTGGGCCGGGCCCCAGAGGGCGGCGATGCCGGCGGCGATACAGGCGAAGGGGTTGGCGCCCGACGAGCCGGCCAGGCGCACGGTGGAGGTCGAGGCATTCTGCTCGTGGTCGGCATGGAGGATGAAGATCTTGTCCATGGCCTTGGCCAGCACCGGGCTGATCGGTTTGATCTCGCACGGGGTGTTGAACATCATGTGCAGGAAGTTTTCCGCGTAGGTCAGGTCGTTACGCGGGTACATCATCGGCTCGCCCTTGGAGTACTTGTAGACCATGGCGGCGATGGTCGGCATCTTGGCGACCAGGCGCATCGCGGAAATGTCGCGGTGCTGCGGGTTCTTGATGTCCAGGGAGTCGTGGTAGAAGGCCGACAGGGCGCCGACCACGCCGCACATCACCGCCATCGGGTGGGCGTCGCGGCGGAAGCCGTTGAAGAAGGTCTTCAGCTGTTCGTGAACCATGGTGTGGTTCTTGATGGTGCTGACGAACTGGGCTTTCTGCTCTTCATTGGGCAACTCGCCATTGAGCAGCAGGTAGCAGGTCTCCAGGTAGTCGGACTTCTCTGCCAGTTGCTCGATGGGGTAGCCGCGGTGCAGCAGAATGCCCTTGTCGCCGTCGATATAGGTGATCTGCGATTCGCACGACGCCGTGGACATAAAGCCAGGATCAAAGGTGAAACGGCCCGTGGCGGTGAGGCCCCGTACGTCGATCACATCGGGACCAAGGGTGCCGGATAAAACGGGCAGCTCGACGGGGGCTGCGCCCTCGATGATCAACTGCGCTTTTTTGTCAGCCATGTTTGGCCTCCTAGTTATGCTTGAAATCATCAGTACGGCCCCCCACGCAGGGCCCGCACCACTATAGTGTGATAAATCCGAAAGTCAATTTGCGAAAACCCAGCTGGCAGAAGGGTTTGCGCGCTCCTGTGCGACAAAATGGCACGCCCCTTTACGTCATTTTCACGTGCCGTGCAATCGGTATAAGGTCGAGGTCTCCGCGTTGTCATTAGCGACCTAACTGTCTATACTCTGCGCCCGACTGCCACGGGCCCTGGGCCTGTATTCTGGTGGTTGTCACTCCTTGGGTGATGGGTACCTGACCAGTGCACTTCCCGACAACTTTGCCCTGATAGTTAGGGGCTCTCAGTGTGATAATAAAGCCGTGAATAGCCAAAGACCTGTAAACTTAGACCTTAGGACTATCAAACTCCCAGTCACTGCTTACACGTCCATTCTTCACCGTATCTCTGGCGTCATCCTCTTCGTCGGCATTGCCGTGCTGCTGTTCGGGCTCGACAAGTCGCTGTCGTCGGAGGAGGGCTTCGCCCAGGTGAAAGAATGCTTGACCAGCCCGCTGGCCAAGTTCGTGATCTGGGGATTGCTGTCCGCTCTGCTGTACCACCTGGTGGCCGGTGTACGCCACTTGATCATGGACATGGGCATCGGCGAGACGCTGGAAGGCGGCAAGCTGGGCTCGAAAATCGTACTCGTCGTTTCGGCGATCGTGATCGTGCTGCTGGGGGTGTGGATATGGTAACTAATGTCACGAATTTCTCGCGCTCGGGCCTTTATGACTGGATGGCCCAGCGCGTCTCCGCGGTTGTTCTGGCGGCTTATGTCCTGTTCCTGCTGAGCTACATCCTGCTCAATCCGGGCATGGGGTATGCCGAATGGCATGGTCTGTTCTCCAATAATGCAATGCGCATCTTCAGTCTGCTGACCCTGGTGGCGCTGGGCGTCCACGCCTGGGTCGGCATGTGGACGATTTCCACCGACTACCTGACGCCTACCGCGCTGGGCAAGTGGGCGACCGTGGTGCGTTTTCTCTTCCAGGCCGCGTGTGGCATCGCCATGTTCGTGTTCTTCGTCTGGGGCGTGCAGATTCTTTGGGGTTTCTGATTCATGACTAGCATTCGTACTCTTTCTTATGACGCCATCATCGTCGGTGGTGGCGGCGCCGGCATGCGCGCTGCTTTGCAGCTGGCGCAGGGCGGCCACAAGACCGCGGTGGTCACCAAGGTCTTCCCGACCCGCTCGCACACCGTGTCCGCCCAGGGCGGCATCACCTGCGCGATCGCCTCCAACGACCCCAACGACGACTGGCGCTGGCACATGTACGACACCGTCAAGGGTTCCGATTACATCGGTGACCAGGACGCCATCGAATACATGTGTTCCGTGGGCCCGGAAGCGGTGTTCGAACTCGAGCACATGGGGCTGCCGTTCTCCCGTACCGAGCAGGGCCGCATCTATCAGCGTCCGTTCGGTGGCCAGTCCAAGGACTTCGGCAAGGGTGGCCAGGCCGCGCGTACCTGCGCCGCGGCCGACCGTACCGGTCACGCACTGCTGCACACCCTGTACCAGGCCAACCTGAAGGCCGGCACCTCGTTCCTCAACGAGTGGTATGCCGTCGACCTGGTGAAGAACCAGGACGGCGCCGTGGTCGGTGCCATCGCCATCTGCATCGAAACCGGCGAAACCGTGTACATCCGTTCCAAGGCCGTGGTGCTGGCCACTGGCGGCGCCGGCCGTATCTACGCCTCGACCACCAACGCCCTGATCAACACCGGTGACGGCGTGGGCATGGCCCTGCGTGCCGGCGTGCCGGTGCAGGACATCGAAATGTGGCAGTTCCACCCGACCGGCATCGCCGGCGCCGGGGTACTGGTCACCGAGGGTTGCCGTGGTGAGGGTGGCTACCTGATCAACGCCCATGGTGAGCGCTTCATGGAGCGTTATGCGCCGAACGCCAAGGACCTGGCCGGTCGTGACGTGGTCGCCCGTTCCATGGTCAAGGAAGTCATCGCCGGCAACGGCTGTGGCCCGGACAAGGATCACGTGCTGCTCAAGCTCGACCACCTCGGCGAGGAAGTGCTGCACAGCCGCCTGCCGGGTATCTGCGAACTGTCCAAGACCTTCGCCCACGTCGACCCGGTGGTCGCGCCGGTGCCGGTGATCCCGACCTGCCACTACATGATGGGCGGCGTCGCCACCAACATCCATGGCCAGGCCATCACCCAGGACGCCAACGGTGTCGACCGCATCATCGAGGGCCTGTTCGCCGTGGGCGAAGTGGCCTGCGTATCGGTACACGGCGCCAACCGCCTGGGCGGCAACTCGCTGCTCGACCTGGTGGTGTTCGGTCGTGCCGCCGGCCTGCACCTGGAAAAGGCGCTGAAGGAAGGCGTGGACGTCCGTGGTGCCAGCGAGAGCGATATCGAGGCTTCGCTCAAGCGTCTTTCCGGCGTCAACGAGCGCAGCAGCGGTGAGGACGTTGCGCCACTGCGCAAGGAACTGCAGCAGTGCATGCAGAACTACTTCGGCGTATTCCGCACCGGCGAATACATGAAGAAGGGCATCGCCCAGCTGGGCGACCTGCGCGAGCGTATCGCCAACGTCAAGATCGCCGACAAGAGCCAGGCCTTCAACACCGCCAGGATCGAGGCGCTGGAGCTGCAGAACCTGCTGGAAGTGGCCGAAGCCACCGCCATCGCTGCGGACACCCGCACCGAGTCCCGTGGCGCCCACGCCCGCGAAGACTTCGAGGACCGCGACGACACCAACTGGCTGTGCCACACCCTGTACTTCCCGGGTGAGAAGCGCGTGGCCAAGCGCGATGTCAACTTTGCGCCGAAGACGGTTCCGGCGTTTGAACCCAAAGTTCGTACTTATTAAGGGTGAGCGATATGTCGTTAGCCAAAATTTTGCAAGTCAGCGTTTATCGCTACAACCCGGAACAGGACGCTGCGCCGTTCATGCAGGAATTCCAGGTCGACATCGACGGCAAGGATCTGATGGTGCTCGACGTGCTGGCCCTGATCAAGGAACAGGACGAAGGCTTCTCCTACCGTCGCTCCTGCCGCGAGGGCGTGTGCGGTTCCGACGGCATGAACATCAGCGGCAAGAACGGCCTGGCCTGCATCACGCCGATCTCCAGCGTGATCAAGGGCAACAAGCTGGTCATCCGTCCGCTGCCCGGTTTGCCGGTCATCCGTGACCTGGTCGTCGACATGAGCATCTTCTACAAGCAATACGAGAAGGTGCAGCCATTCCTGCAGAACGATACGCCGGCGCCGGCCATCGAACGCCTGCAGACCCCGGACGAGCGCGAGAAGCTGGATGGCCTGTACGAGTGCATCCTGTGCGCCTGCTGCTCGACCAGCTGTCCTTCGTTCTGGTGGAACCCGGACAAGTTCCTCGGTCCCGCCGCGCTGCTGCAGGCCTATCGCTTCCTGGCCGACAGCCGTGATACCAAGACTGCGGAACGATTGGCGTCCCTGGATGATCCATTCAGTGTGTTTCGCTGCCGCGGCATCATGAACTGCGTGAACGTATGCCCCAAAGGTCTCAATCCGACCAAGGCCATTGGTCACGTGCGTAACATGCTGCTGCAAAGCGGAACCTGAGCAAGTTCTTTGCTAGACCTGCAACGCCTGCAACACCGACCTCGAGTCGGTGTTGTAGTATAGCCAGGGCTACGGCCTAGCCGCCGCGGCCCTTACTCGAAAAATATGACGACCAGCAGGGGCATCCGGGCTGGTGCCCGGACTATCTGCGGGATCCGTGGTGGCTTTATCGAAGTCGCTGCTTCAGGACTTCGAAAGCCCGAGCGGTTTCCACGCCGGTGGTGTCCCCTTACCGAGGGTGACCAAGCATGCAAGAAAGCGTGATGCAGCGCATGTGGGACAGTGCCCACCTATCCGGTGGTAACGCTGCCTACGTGGAAGAGCTCTATGAGCTCTACCTGCACGATCCCAACGCCGTGCCGGAAGAGTGGCGTACTTATTTCGATAAGTTGCCGTCCGAAGGCAGTACTGCCACTGACGTATCGCATTCGACGATCCGTGATCATTTCGTGTTGCTGGCAAAAAACCAGCGTCGCGCTCAGCCTGCGTCCGCCGGTAGCGTGAGCAGTGAGCACGAAAAGAAACAGGTCGAAGTGCTGCGGTTGATTCAGGCATTCCGCATGCGTGGCCATCAGGCTGCACAACTCGATCCGCTGGGGTTGTGGCAGCGTCCGGTGCCGGCTGATCTGTCGATCAACCACTACAGCCTCACCGATGCCGATCTCGACACCACCTTCCGTACCGGTGGTCTGGCCATCGGCAAGGAAGAGGCCACTCTGCGCGAAATTCGCGATGCTTTGCATCAGACATATTGTCGCACCATCGGCGCCGAGTTCACCCACATCACCGATTCCGAGCAGCGCAGCTGGTTCCAGCAGCGCCTGGAAGGCGTGCGCGGGCGTCCGCAGATCTCGGCCGAGGTGCAGGGGCACCTGCTCGAGCGCCTGACCGCCGCCGAGGGTCTGGAAAAGTACCTGGGCACCAAGTACCCGGGCACCAAGCGCTTCGGCCTGGAAGGCGGCGAGAGCCTGATCCCGCTGCTGGACGAGATCATTCAGCGCTCCGGCTCCTACGGCACCAAGGAAATCGTCATCGGCATGGCCCACCGTGGCCGCCTCAACGTGCTGGTCAATACCTTCGGCAAGAACCCGCGCGACCTGTTCGACGAGTTCGAGGGCAAGAAGGTCGAAGGCCTGAGCTCCGGTGACGTGAAGTACCACCAGGGTTTCTCCTCGAACGTGATGACCACCGGTGGCGAAGTGCACCTGGCCCTGGCGTTCAACCCGTCGCACCTGGAAATCGTCTCCCCGGTGGTCGAGGGTTCCGTGCGTGCCCGTCAGGATCGTCGCAGCGACGCGGCCGGCGACAAGGTTCTGCCGATTTCCATCCACGGTGACGCGGCTTTCGCCGGTCAGGGCGTGGTCATGGAAACCTTCCAGATGTCGCAGACCCGTGCCTACAAGACCGGCGGCACCATTCACATCGTGATCAACAACCAGGTCGGTTTCACCACCAACCGGGCCGACGACGCGCGTTCCACCGAGTACGCCACCGACGTCGCCAAGATGATCCAGGCGCCGATCTTCCATGTGAACGGCGACGATCCGGAAGCCGTGCTGTTCGTCACCCAGCTGGCCGTCGACTACCGCATGCAGTACAAGCGCGACGTGGTCATCGACCTGGTCTGCTACCGTCGCCGCGGCCACAACGAGGCCGACGAGCCGAGCGGCACCCAACCGCTGATGTACCAGCAGATCGCCAAGCAGCGCACCACCCGTGAGCTGTATGCAGAGGCGCTGACCAATGCCGGACGCCTGTCGGCCGAAGCCGTTCAGGCGCCTGTCGACGAGTACCGCACCGCGCTGGACAACGGTCAGCACGTGGTCAAGAGCCTGGTCAAGGAGCCGAACAAGGAGCTGTTCGTCGATTGGCGTCCCTACCTGGGTCACACCTGGACCGCGCGCCACGATACCCGTTTCGACCTGAAGACCTTGCAGGAACTGTCCAGCAAGCTGCTGGAAACGCCGGAAGGCTTCGTCGTCCAGCGCCAGGTGGCGAAGATCTACGAAGATCGCCAGAAGATGGGCGCGGGCGGCCTGCCGCTGAACTGGGGCTACGCCGAAACCATGGCCTACGCGACCCTGCTGGTCGAGGGGCACCCGATCCGTATCACCGGTCAGGACGTGGGCCGTGGCACCTTCTCGCACCGCCATGCGGCGCTGCACAACCAGAAGGACGGCAGCACCTACCTGCCGCTGCAGAACCTGTACGAAGGCCAGCCACGTTTCGACCTGTACGACTCCCTCCTCTCGGAAGAGGCGGTACTGGCGTTCGAATACGGCTACGCCACCACCACGCCGAATGCGCTGGTGATCTGGGAAGCCCAGTTCGGCGACTTCGCCAACGGCGCGCAGGTGGTATTCGACCAGTTCATTTCCAGCGGCGAGCACAAGTGGGGCCGTCTGTGCGGCCTGACCATGTTGCTGCCGCACGGTTATGAAGGGCAGGGCCCGGAGCACTCCTCGGCGCGCCTGGAGCGTTACCTGCAGCTGTGTGCCGAGCACAACATCCAGGTCGCCGTGCCGACCACGCCGGCGCAGATCTACCACCTGCTGCGTCGTCAGGTCATCCGCCCGCTGCGCAAGCCGCTGGTGGTGCTGACGCCGAAGTCGCTGCTGCGCCACAAGCTGGCGGTATCGACCCTGGAAGATCTGGCCGGCGGTTCGTTCCAGACCGTCATCGGGGAAATCGACTCGATCGAGCCGAAGAAGGTCGAACGCCTGATCCTGTGCAGCGGCAAGGTCTATTACGACCTGCTGGAGAAGCGCCGCGCCGAAGGCCGCGAAGACGTCGCCATCGTGCGTATCGAACAGCTCTATCCGTTCCCGGAAGACGATCTGACCGAGGTTCTCTCCGCTTACAAGAACCTCAAGCACATCGTCTGGTGCCAGGAAGAACCGATGAACCAGGGTGCCTGGTACTGCAGTCAGCATCACATGCGTCGCGTCGCCAGCGCCCACAAGAAGGCACTGGTGCTCGAGTACGCGGGACGTGATGCCTCGGCCGCCCCTGCCTGCGGTTATGCCTCGCTGCATGCCGAGCAACAGGAAAAGCTGCTCCAGGACGCCTTTACCGTTTAACGCTTTCGCGCAGGAGGCGGCCTTGAGGCCGCCTCGTAGAAGAAACCGAATTTAAGGAAACGAACGCAATGGCTATCGAGATCAAAGCCCCTACCTTCCCGGAATCGGTCGCCGATGGCACCGTGGCCACCTGGCACAAGAAGCCGGGCGAGGCGGTCAAGCGCGATGAGCTGATCGTCGACATCGAGACCGACAAGGTCGTGATCGAAGTGCTGGCCGAAGCCGATGGCGTGGTCGCCGAAATCGTCAAGAACGAAGGCGACACCGTGCTCAGCAACGAAGTGCTGGGCACGCTGACCGAAGGCGGTGCCGCTGCAACTGCACCGGCCGCCGCTCCAGCCCAGGCTGCCGCACCGGCGCAGACCGCTGCCGCAGCGCCCGCGGCTGCTGGTGACGAGCAGATCCTGTCGCCTGCCGCACGCAAGCTGGCCGAAGAAAACGGCATCGACCCGAACAGCATCAGCGGCTCGGGCAAGGGCGGTCGCGTGACCAAGGAAGACGTGGTCGCCGCTGTCGACGCGAAGAAGAATGCCCCGGCTGCCGCTCCCGCGGCCAAGCCGAGCGCTGCGGCGGCTCCGGTCGTGGCCGCTGGCGATCGCACCGAGAAGCGCGTGCCGATGACCCGTGTCCGTGCCACCGTCGCTCGTCGCCTGGTCGAGGCACAGTCGAACATGGCCATGCTGACCACCTTCAACGAAGTCGACATGACCGAAGTCATGGCCCTGCGTTCGAAGTACAAGGATCTGTTCGAGAAGTCCCACAACGGCGTACGCCTGGGCTTCATGTCGTTCTTCGTCAAGGCCGCCACCGAGGCGCTGAAGCGTTTCCCGGCGGTCAACGCCTCGATCGACGGCTCCGACATCGTTTACCATGGTTACGCGGACATCGGCGTTGCCGTATCCAGCGACCGTGGTCTGGTGGTACCGGTACTGCGCAACGCCGAGTCGATGAGCCTGGCCGAAATCGAGAGCGGCATCGCCACCTTCGGCAAGAAAGCCCGTGATGGCAAACTGTCCATCGACGAGATGACTGGCGGTACGTTCACCATCACCAACGGTGGTACCTTCGGTTCGATGATGTCGACCCCGATCGTCAACCCGCCGCAAGCGGCCATCCTGGGCATGCACAACATCCTGCAGCGTCCGATGGCGATCAATGGTCAGGTGGTGATCCGGCCGATGATGTATCTGGCCCTGTCCTACGACCATCGCCTGATCGATGGCAAAGAAGCCGTGACGTTCCTGGTGACCATCAAGAACCTGCTGGAAGACCCAGCTCGCCTGCTGCTGGACATCTAATACGCCAGCTACAAGCTGCAAGCGACGCGCTTCAAGCAGAAGCGCTTCGCCTTGCCGCTCGTGGCTTGATGCTTGAAGCTGAAAAGGAATCTTTTTTATGAGCCAGAAATTCGACGTGGTAGTCATCGGTGCCGGCCCTGGCGGCTACGTGGCCGCTATCAAGGCTGCCCAGCTCGGCCTGAAGACCGCGTGCATCGAGCAGTATCAGGACAAGGAGGGCAAGATCGCCCTCGGTGGTACCTGCCTCAACGTCGGTTGCATCCCCTCCAAGGCGCTGCTGGACAGCTCCTGGAAATACCACGAAGCCCATGAAGGCTTCGCCGTTCACGGTATCGCCGCCAAGGGCGTCACCATCGACGTGCCGGCCATGGTGGGTCGCAAGAACACCATCGTCAAGAACCTGACCGGCGGCGTTTCCACCCTGTTCAAGGCCAACGGCGTGACCCTGCTCGAAGGCCACGGCAAATTGCTGGCCGGCAAGAAGGTCGAAGTCACCGACAAGGATGGCAAGGTCCAGGTCGTCGAGGCCGAGAACGTGATCCTCGCTTCCGGTTCGCGTCCGATCGACATCCCGCCGGCTCCGGTCGACCAGGACGTCATCGTCGACTCCACCGGCGCCCTGGACTTCCAGGCTGTGCCGAAGAAGCTGGGCGTCATCGGCGCTGGCGTGATCGGCCTGGAGCTGGGTTCGGTGTGGGCGCGCCTGGGTGCCGAAGTGACCGTACTGGAAGCCCTGGACAAGTTCCTGCCGGCGGCTGACGAAGCGATTGCCAAGGAAGCCCTGAAGACCCTCACCAAGCAGGGCCTGAAGATCAAGCTGGGCGCCCGCGTGACCGGTTCCGAAGTGAAGAAGAAGCAGGTCACCGTCAACTATACCGATGGCGAAGGCGAGCAGAAGATCGTCTTCGACAAGCTGATCGTTGCAGTCGGCCGTCGCCCGGTCACCACCGACCTGCTGGCCTCCGACAGCGGTGTGGACCTCGACGAGCGCGGCTACATCTTCGTCGACGATCATTGCGCCACCAGCGTGCCGGGCGTCTACGCCATCGGTGACGTGGTGCGCGGCATGATGCTGGCGCACAAGGCCTCGGAAGAGGGCGTGATGGTGGCCGAGCGCATCGCCGGGCACAAGGCGCAGATGAACTACGACCTGATTCCTTCGGTCATCTACACCCATCCGGAAATCGCCTGGGTCGGCAAGACCGAGCAGCAACTGAAGGGTGAGGGCGTTGCAGTCAACGTCGGCACCTTCCCGTTCGCCGCCAGTGGCCGTGCCATGGCCGCCAACGATACCGGCGGTTTCGTCAAGGTCATCGCCGATGCCACTACCGACCGCGTCCTGGGCGTCCACGTGATCGGCCCGAGCGCAGCGGAACTGGTGCAGCAAGGTGCCATCGGCATGGAGTTCGGCACCAGCGCCGAAGACCTGGGCATGATGGTCTTCTCGCACCCGACCCTGTCCGAAGCCCTGCACGAGGCAGCGCTGGCGGTGAATGGCGGCGCCATCCACGTCGCCAATCGCAAGAAACGCTGAGAAGTCGTTCGCCCGATGCCGGCCTGTCGAGGGCCGGTGTCGTTCAGACGCTTTTTCGCGAAGCAGAACCACGGGGCATTGCCCGCGTCGAGCCAGAGGCTTCTGCGCGGAATGTGCGCCGGACTGCCGACAAGGCGGTCACAGGTGGTGCGGCACGCAGGTGCAGCACCGATGCGCAATACCTAAACGAAGACGGTAGACAAGCATGAATCTTCACGAGTATCAGGGTAAGCAGCTGTTCGCTGAATACGGCCTGCCCGTATCCAAGGGCTTCGCCGTAGACACCCCGGAAGAGGCCGCAGAGGCCTGCGACAAGATCGGTGGTACCGAGTGGGTCGTCAAGGCCCAGGTACACGCCGGTGGCCGCGGTAAAGCGGGTGGTGTGAAACTGGTCAAGAACAAGGAAGACGCCAAGGCTTTCGCCGCCAACTGGCTGGGCAAGCGTCTGGTGACCTACCAGACCGACGCCAATGGTCAGCCGGTCACCAAGATCCTGGTCGAGTCCTGCACCGATATCGCCAAGGAACTGTACCTCGGTGCCGTGGTGGACCGTTCCAGCCGCCGCATCGTGTTCATGGCCTCCACCGAAGGTGGCGTGGACATCGAGAAAGTCGCCCACGACACTCCTGAGAAAATCCTCAAGGCCACCGTCGATCCACTGGTTGGCGCACAGCCTTACCAGGGCCGCGAACTGGCCTTCCAGCTGGGTCTGGAAGGCAAGCAGGTCGCTCAGTTCGCCAAGATCTTCGTGGGTCTGGCCAAGCTGTTCAAGGACCACGACCTGGCCCTGCTGGAAGTCAACCCGCTGGTCATCAAGGCCGACGGCGACCTGCACTGCCTGGACGCGAAGATCAACATCGACGCCAACGCCATGTACCGTCAGCCCAAGCTGAAGACCTTCCACGACCCGTCCCAGGACGATGCCCGTGAAGCCCACGCCGCCCAGTTCGAACTGAACTATGTCGCGCTGGAAGGCAACATCGGCTGCATGGTCAACGGTGCCGGTCTGGCCATGGGCACCATGGACATCGTCAACCTGCACGGCGGCAAGCCGGCCAACTTCCTCGACGTGGGTGGTGGCGCAACCAAGGAACGTGTGACCGAAGCCTTCAAGATCATCCTGTCCGACAGCAATGTCGCGGCCGTTCTGGTCAACATCTTCGGCGGTATCGTTCGTTGCGACATGATCGCCGAAGGCATCATCGGCGCGGTGAAGGAAGTCGGCGTCAAGGTTCCGGTGGTCGTCCGCCTGGAAGGTAACAACGCCGAGCTGGGTGCCAAGGTACTGGCCGACAGCGGTCTGAACATCATCGCGGCAACCAGCCTGACCGACGCTGCCCAGCAGGTCGTCAAAGCCGCGGAGGGCAAGTAATGAGCGTCCTGATCAACAAAGACACCAAAGTCATCTGCCAAGGCTTCACCGGTAGCCAGGGCACTTTCCACTCCGAACAGGCCATCGCCTACGGCACCAAGATGGTCGGCGGCGTGACCCCGGGCAAGGGCGGCACCACTCACCTGGGCCTGCCGGTGTTCAACACCGTCAAGGAGGCCGTCGAGGCCACCGGCGCCGACGCGTCGGTGATCTACGTCCCGGCACCGTTCTGCAAGGACTCGATCCTGGAAGCGGCCAACGGCGGCATCAAGCTGATCGTGTGCATCACCGAAGGCATCCCGACCCTCGACATGCTCGACGCCAAGGTCAAGTGCGACGAGCTGGGCGTGCGCCTGATCGGCCCGAACTGCCCGGGCGTGATCACGCCGGGCGAGTGCAAGATCGGCATCATGCCGGGTCACATCCACCTGCCGGGCAAGGTCGGCATCGTGTCGCGTTCCGGCACCCTGACCTATGAAGCCGTCAAGCAGACCACCGACGCCGGTTTCGGCCAGTCCACCTGCGTGGGCATCGGTGGCGACCCGATCCCGGGCTCCAACTTCATCGATATCCTCAAGCTGTTCCAGGAAGACCCGAAGACCGAGGCGATCGTCATGATCGGCGAGATCGGCGGTTCTGCCGAGGAAGAAGCGGCGGCCTACATCAAGGCCAATGTGACCAAGCCCGTGGTTTCCTACATCGCCGGTGTGACCGCTCCGCCCGGCAAGCGCATGGGCCATGCCGGCGCCATCATCTCCGGCGGCAAGGGCACTGCGGACGAGAAATTCGCCGCCCTGCAGGACGCCGGGGTGAAAACCGTGCGTTCCCTGGCCGACATCGGCAAGGCCCTGGCCGAGCTGACCGGTTGGGAAGTCAAGAACGCCTAAGGTGTTGCGACTGTGAAAAAAGGCCACCCTCGGGTGGCCTTTTTCGTTGGCGCGACGCGAAATTACAGAGGTTCGACAGCCTGTCCGTCAATTTCGAGTTATTGGCCGTTTTTCGTTAACATGTCGCCCCTCGTCATTGCCGGCCGCCAAAAGCGGCCGACGGTGCCGGCAGCGGCCTGGCCCACGAGCCCGGGCAACGTTTCCCCGACCCTGATGGAAACCCTCCGGAACACTTTGATTTTCTGCCTGTGGTATTCCCCCCTATGACGCGTTTGAAAGGCCTGGATCTCCTGGCTCTCGGTTTCATGACGTTTGCGCTTTTCCTCGGCGCCGGCAACATCATCTTCCCGCCAAGTGCCGGCATGTCGGCGGGCGAAAACATCGCCGCGGCGGCCCTCGGCTTTCTGCTCACCGGCGTTGGCCTGCCATTGCTCACGGTCGTGGCCCTGGCCCGGGTCGGCGGCGGCCTGCCAACGCTGACCAGCCCTCTGGGGCGCTGGGCCGGCATCGTGCTGGCGGTTGCCGTATACCTGACCATCGGCCCGCTGTTCGCCACCCCTCGTACGGCCGTCGCGTCGTTCGAGATCGGCATGCAGCCTTTCGTCGGCAGCAGCGCCATGGCGTTGTTCGCATACACCACGGCCTACTTCGCGGCGGTGCTGTTCCTTTCCCTGAATCCGGGCCGTCTGGTCGACCGGATCGGCAAGTTCATCACGCCGGTGCTGATCGTGGCCCTGATCGTGCTTGGCGGAGCGGCGGTGCTCGCACCCGCCGCCGAGGTGGGCGAGGCGACTGGTGCCTACCGCGATCAGCCGCTGGTACAGGGATTCCTGCAAGGCTACCTGACCATGGATGCCCTGGGGGCTCTGGTGTTCGGCATCGTGATCGCCAACGCCATACGCGCGCGCGGCATCAGCGATGATGGCCTGATCACCCGCTATTGCGTGGTCGCCGGGATCATCGCCGCGGTGGCGCTTTCGCTGGTCTACCTGGCGCTGTTCTACCTCGGCGCCACCAGCCACGAACTGGCTGCGGGGGCTGAGAATGGCGGGCAGATCCTCACGGCATACGTCAACCAGACCTTCGGGCCCGCGGGCTCCCTGCTGCTGGCGGTGGTGATCATTCTGGCCTGTCTGACCACCGGCGTGGGGTTGCTGACAGCCTGCGGCGAGTTCTTCAGCGATCTGTTCAACATCTCTTACCGTGGTGTGGTCATCGTTCTGGCCCTGTTCAGCCTGGCGGTTTCCAATCAGGGCCTGAGCCAGTTGATCAGCGTTTCCGTGCCGGTGCTGGTCGGGCTCTACCCGTTGGCCATCGTGTTGGTGGCGCTGAGCCTGGCCAATCGTCTGTGGCTGTCACAGAGCCGTGTGTTCGTGCCGGTCATGGCGGTCACCCTGGTGTGCGGTATCGTCGACGGCATGAACGCCGCGGGCTGGAGTGAACAGGTCCCCGCATTCTTCGGCAACTTGCCCCTGGCCGCGCAGAGTCTGGGCTGGCTGGTGCCGGCACTGGTAACCCTGGTGCTGGCATGCCTGGCCGACAGGGTGCTGGGGACGAGGCGCCCGGCGTTGGCCTGACCGTCGATTCACATCGTTTGATCGAAGGAGCCGCTCCCCCGAGCGGCTTTTTCTCATCTGCTTCTCATCTGCGCTGGCTATAATCGCTCCAGTCATTCAAGGAGCTTTCATGCCCATCAGCGAAGATTATCTGCCACACCTGCTGGCTGTTCTCTGGTTCGTCATCTGCTGGGGAGGCTATACCCGCTACGCCCACTCCAAGGGCCGCACCACCCCCTGTCTGGCCAGCGTCCTGCATCTGTATCGCGAGGACTGGATGCGCCGCATGCTGCTGCGCGACAACCGCATCGCCGACGCCAACGTCATTGGCAACCTGGAGCGCAATGCCTCGTTCTTCGCCTCCAGCACCCTGATCATCCTGGCCGGCATCCTCACCGTGCTGGGCGCTTCGGATCGCGCGGTGTCGCTACTCGCCGATCTGCCGTTCGTGCAGGCAGCCAGCCGCGGCATGTCCGAGCTCAAGTTGCTGTGCCTGGGGGTGGTCTTCGTCTATGCCTTCTTCACCTTCAGCTGGTGCATGCGCCAGTACAACTTCGCCGCCGTGCTGGTGGGGTCGGCGCCGATGATCGGTGAACGGCATGTCACCGAGCAGGAGCGCAAGGCCTTCGCCGAGCGCACCGCGCGGGTCATCTCGATGGCGGCCAACCAGTTCAACTACGGCCTGCGGGCCTACTACTTCGGCATGGCGACCCTGGCCTGGTTCATCAACCCCTGGTTCTTCATGCTGGTGACGGCCGGCGTGGTGGTCGTGTTGTACCGTCGCGAATTCCATTCCGATGTGCTGGAAGTGATGGTCTATACACAAACGCCCGCCTTCGAGCCGGCCAGGGAGAAGAGCGAATGAGTCTGCCGTTCTGGTGCATCTTCATCAGCGTCTTGCTGATCTTCGTGGCGAAGATTCCCGTGGCCTGGGCCATGAAGGAGGAAGGTGGCGCATACGACAATCACCATCCGCGTGCACAGCAGGCGCGCCTGAGCGGCTTCGGTGCCAGGGCACTGGCGGCCCACATGAACAGCTTCGAGGCTTTCCCGCTGTTCGCCGTGGGGGTGCTGATGGCCCATGTGAGTCAGAGCAACGGCTGGCTGGTCGATCTGCTGGCAGTGACCTTCGTCGTTTCGCGGGTGTTGTATCTGCTGCTGTACTGGGCCGATCTGCACTGGCAGCGCAGCCTCATGTGGATGCTCGGTCTGCTCTGCAGCTTGCTGTTGATGCTGACGCCAGCGCTGTGACAGCGGGCGGGGGAGGAGGGCAACCCGCGGCGCGCCGCGGGTCGCTGAAACTTACTGCTGGGTGGGTTCGCCTGCCGGGGCTGCCGGATCGGCCGGTACCGCTGGATCCGGTGTGGCGGCATCAGGCGCTACCGGTGCGCCGGTCGGTGCCTGTTCTTCCTGTTGCTCCTCGGCGCGCTCCTGAGCGGCTTCGGCTTCCTTCTGTGCCGCTTCGTTGCTTTGTTCGGCGGCTTCGTTCATCGATTCTTGAGCGTCGTTCCGGGCTTCCTGGGCTTCCTGGGCCTTGTTCTCGGAGGGTTTGTCGCAGGCCGCGAGGCCCAGCGTGGCAGCTAGCATAAAGGCGTAAGCAATTGATTTCTGCATGGTGGATCTTCTCCTTGTGTAAATACCATTACGGCCTTTCGAGACACGGCGGCGCCATTAGTTCAGTACGTTTGCCGGTATGGGCCAGATGAGCCGCCGCCTGGCGAGAAAACGGGAGCCGCTGCATGAGTGCTGACGAGGTTTGCCTACGGGCGCAACGCTTTCTTTCGGCACTGCCGCACTGTGCGCTGCTGGGCGTCACCCTGCAGGGGGTCGCCGAGAGCGGGCTGACGCTGCGCCTGCCCTACAGCGAGCGGATCGTCGGCAACCCGCAGAGCGGGGTGATCCACGGCGGCGCCATCACCACGCTGATGGACACGGTCTGCGGGGTTTCCACGATTTGCGTGCTGCCCGGCTTCGAGGTCTGTCCGACGCTGGATCTGCGCGTCGACTACATACGCGCGGCGCAGCCGGGGAAGGATGTCTTCGGCTTTGCCGAGAGCTACCGGGTGACGACCACCATCATCTTCACCCGTGGCTATGCCTATCAGGACGATCCGGCCGAGCCCATTGCCCATGTGCTCGCCACCTTCATGCGCCTGGGCGCCACGCCTGGCCGGACGGCACGCTCATGAGCGATCTGCAGGCGCTGTTGCGCCAGGCGCGGGACACTCGGGACTATGGCGCCTTGCTCGAACTGATTCCCTATGCGCGTCTGCTCGCCATCGAGTGCCGGCCACAGGACGGTGAACCCTTGTTCCGCCTGCCAGCGAACAAGGAACTGATCGGCAATCCAGTGCTCCCGGCCATCCATGGCGGTGTGATAGCCGGATTCATGGAACATGCCGCCCTGGTGCATCTGCTGTTGTGCATGGGCACGTCACATTTTCCGAAAATCATCGACTTCTCGATAGATTACCTGCGCGCGGGTCTTTATCGTGACACCTACGCACGCTGCCAGGTCTGGCGCCAGGGGCGGCGGGTCGCCAATGTGGCGGTCACCGCCTGGCAAGCCGATCGCAACGAACCCATCGCGACCGCTCGCGCCCACTTCAAGATCGATGAGCCGCGAATGCCGGGTTGATGTGCGGGTAAAACTCTCTGTATCTAAGGAACCCGAATGGATGCGTTGCTGATCCTTGGTGGCTTGCTGCTGATTCTCGCCGGACTGGTATGGCTGGTGATGCGAGCCTTTGGCACCAGTCTGCTGTGGGGCTGGGCCTGCCTGCTGCCGCCGCTGACCCTGCTCTTCGTGGCGCGTCACTGGCGCCGCGCGCGCCAGGCGCTGGCGCTGTCCGCGCTCGGCTTCATTCCGCTTATCGTCGGCCTGACGGTGATGGCCAGCCAGGATGCGCAACGCCTGGAGGCCATACTCGGCCTGCAATGGCTGCAGCCCGAACAGCAGGCGCCGGCCGAGTTGCTCATCCAGTTGCACGGACAGCTCAATGGCGAGCCCTTCGCGCCGCAGCAGGGCGAACTGATCGATGGCGTGCTGAGCCTGCGCGAGGGGCAGGATTTCTTCGCCAGCCGCGAGCTGGTCATCCGCGGCCTGCCGATGGCGGGCGAGTCGATGCGCCTGGACGTGTTGCCCAATGATGAGGGCGCGCTGCCCGAGGTCGAAGTGAGCTGGCTGCTGCCGGAACAGGATCTGCCGGAGGCCCGCATGCTGACACGTGGTTATACCCTGCACCTGGATCTGCAGCCGTTGCCGCCGAACAAGCTGGCGGGGGATTTCCATCTGGTGCTGCCGCCGCAGTTCGACACCACCCTGAGCGGCACGGTCGAGCTGTTTCGCAATGGCTTGCGTTACCGCGACGGCGTGGTCGACACCCACGTCGATTCGCGCGACACCCTGGGCCATGTGCTCGACGATTACCTGCAGCGCCGCTTCGCCACGCGCGATGTGCAGCTGGAGCCCCTGCCGCCGCTGACCTTGCCGGCGACGCACCTGACCTTCGAGGTGCAGGCCCGGGTCGATGGACAGGTGCAGCGCCTGCCGCTGGCCATGAGCAAGCATGCCAACCTTGGCTGGCGGGTGGACGATGACCATTTCGCCGCGCTGCCCGCCGCCGTGGCAGCGGCGCCAGCGCCTGTGCGCCCGCCGCGAGAGCCGGCCCGCGTAGCGAGCAAGCCGGCAAGCGAGGATCTGCGCCGCGACTTTTCCCTGGTGCGGCTGCTCAGCGACCCCGCCCGCTATGTCAACCGGCCGATGCGCGTGACCAGCGAGCAGGGTACGTCGGCCCAGGGGCATTTCGTCGAGCTCGACGGCGAAGGGCGAATCATCCTGCGCCAACGCCTCAATGGCGCCGGTGAGGCGCGTTTTTCCCTGCAGCCGGCCGACGTCAGGCATATCGAGTTGCTCGAACCCTGAACGGGCAGCCTTGAAATTCCAACTCATGCCCCCACCTGATGGACATCCGCCGTACCGCGGCTTAGCCATCAATCTGGAGTTAGATGACCATGAGTGTGGAAACTCAAAAAGAAACCCTGGGCTTCCAGACAGAGGTGAAGCAACTGCTGCACCTCATGATCCACTCGCTGTATTCCAACAAGGAAATCTTCCTGCGCGAGTTGATCTCCAACGCCTCCGACGCCGTCGACAAGCTGCGCTTCGAGGCGCTGGCCAAGCCCGAACTGCTCGAGGGCGGCGCCGAGCTGAAGATCCGCGTCAGCTTCGACAAGGAAGCCAGGACCGTCACCCTGGACGACAATGGCATCGGCATGAGCCGGGAAGAGACCATCGCGCACCTGGGCACCATCGCCAAGTCCGGCACCGCCGACTTCCTGCAGAACCTCTCCGGCGACCAGAAGAAGGACTCGAACCTGATCGGCCAGTTCGGCGTGGGCTTCTACTCCGCGTTCATCGTCGCCGACAAGGTCGAGGTGTTCACCCGTCGTGCCGGTCTGCCGGCCAGCGAGGGCGTGCACTGGGCCTCCAAGGGCGAGGGCGAGTTCGAGATCGCCAACGTCGAGAAAGCCGAGCGCGGTACCCGTATCGTGCTGCACCTCAAGAGCGGTGAGGAAGAATTCGCCGACGGCTGGCGCCTGCGCAACGTCATCAAGAAATACTCCGACCATATCGGCCTGCCCATCGAACTGCCCAAGGAGTTCCATGGCGAGGAGAAGGACAAGCCGGCCGAGCCCGAGTGGGAAGTGGTCAACCGCGCCAGCGCGCTGTGGACGCGGCCGCGCAGCGAGGTCAGCGACGAGCAGTACCAGGAGTTCTACAAGCACGTCTCCCACGACTTCGACAATCCGCTGAGCTGGAGCCACAACAAGGTCGAAGGCAAGCTGGAATACACTTCGCTGCTGTACGTACCCGGCCGCGCGCCGTTCGATCTGTACCAGCGCGAGGCGCCGCGTGGCCTGAAGCTCTATGTGCAGCGCGTGTTCATCATGGACCAGGCGGACGAGTTCCTGCCCCTGTACCTGCGCTTCATCAAGGGTGTGGTCGACTCCAACGATCTGTCGCTGAACGTTTCCCGCGAAATCCTGCAGAAGGATCCGGTGATCGACTCCATGAAGTCGGCACTGACCAAGCGTGTGCTGGACATGCTGGAGAAACTGGCGAAGAACGAGCCGGAGCAGTACAAGACCTTCTGGAAGCACTTCGGCCAGGTGCTCAAGGAAGGCCCGGCGGAAGATTTCGCCAACAAGGAGAAGATCGCCGGCCTGCTGCGCTTCGCTTCCACTCAGGACGGCGAGGGCGAGCAGAGCGTTTCCCTGGGCGACTACATCGGCCGCCTCAAGGAAGGCCAGGACAAGATCTACTACCTCACCGGCGAGTCCTACGCGCAGGTCAAGAACAGCCCGCACCTGGAGGTCTTCCGCAAGAAGGGCATCGAAGTGCTGCTGCTCACCGACCGCATCGACGAGTGGCTGATGAGCTACCTGACCGAGTTCGACGGCAAGTCCTTCGTCGACGTCGCTCGTGGCGACCTGGATCTGGGCGCGCTGGACTCCGAAGAGGACAAGAAGGCCCAGGAAGAAGTGGCCAAGAGCAAGGAAAGCCTGGTCGAGCGCCTCAAGGGGGCGCTGGGCGAGCAGGTGGCCGAGGTGCGCGTCTCCCACCGCCTGACCGATTCGCCGGCCATCCTGGCCATTGGCGAGCAGGATCTGGGTCTGCAGATGCGCCAGATCCTCGAAGCCAGCGGGCAGAAGGTGCCGGAATCCAAGCCGATCTTCGAGTTCAACCCGAGCCACCCGCTGATCGAGAAACTGGATGCCGAGCCGGACGAAGATCGTTTCGCCGACCTGTCGCACATCCTCTTCGACCAGGCCGCGCTGGCCGCGGGCGACAGCCTGAAGGACCCGGCCGCCTACGTGCAGCGTCTGAACAAGCTGTTGGTCGAGCTCTCAGCGTGATGCCACCGCTGTAATGAAAACGCCGCTCGACCCGAGCGGCGTTTCTGTATCTGCTTGGCCTCGTAGCCCGGGTCGAGCGTAGCGACACCCGGGAGCATGCCCTGGGTATCGCGCTGCTCAACCCAGTCTACGTCGCTGCGTGATGCAACGGCTGTAATGAAAACGCCGCTCGACCCGAGCGGCGTTTCTGTATCTGCTTGGCCTCGTAGCCCGGGTCGAGCGCAGCGACACCCGGGAAAATGCCCTGGGTATCGCGATGCTCAACCCAGGCTACGTCGCTGCGTGATGCAACGGCTGTAATGAAAACGCCGCTCGATTCGAGCGGCGTTTCTGTATCTGCTTGGCCTCGTAGCCCGGGTCGAGCGTAGCGACACCCGGGAGAACGCCCTGGGTATCGCGCTGCTCAACCCAGGCTACGCCGCTGACGAGCAGCTGCGCGTCGGCCCCGGCTCGCAAGGTCATGAGCAGGTTTCAACCGCATAACTCAAAAAGCCCCGTCATCCTTGGGACGACGGGGCTTTTTCTGTTGCGCTCAGGCGCTCAGACGATCACGCCCTGGCTGCGCAGGTAGTCGTCGTAGCTGCCGCTGAAGTCGGTCACACCGTTTTCCGACAGCTCGATGATGCGCGTGGCCAGGGAACCGACGAACTCGCGGTCGTGGCTGACGAAGATCAGCGTGCCCGGGTAGTTCTCCAGCGCCAGGTTGAGCGCCTCGATGGATTCCATGTCCAGGTGGTTGGTCGGTTCGTCCATCACCAGCACGTTGGGCTTCTGCAGGATCAGCTTGCCGAACAGCATGCGACCCTGTTCGCCGCCGGAGATGACCTTGACCGACTTGAGGATCTCGTCGTTGGAGAACAGCATGCGGCCCAGGGTGCCACGCACCAGTTGCTCGCCACCCTGCGTCCACTGGCCCATCCAGTCGAACAGGTTGCAGTCGTCCTCGAAATCATGGGCGTGATCCTGGGCGTAATAGCCCAGCTCGGCGCTTTCCGTCCACTTCACGCTGCCGGCGTCCGGGCTCAGCTCGCCGACCAGGGTGCGCAGCAAGGTGGTCTTGCCGATACCGTTGGGGCCGATGATGGCGACGCGTTCGCCCGCTTCGACGGTGAAACTGAAGTTCTTGAACAGCGTCTTGCCGTCGAAGCCCTTGGACAGCTGTTCGACGGTGACCGCCTGGCGGTGCAGTTTCTTGCTCTGCTCGAAGCGGATGAACGGGCTGACCCGGCTCGACGGCTTGACCTCGGCCAACTGGATCTTGTCGATCTGCTTGGCGCGGCTGGTGGCCTGCTTGGCTTTCGAGGCGTTGGCCGAGAAGCGGCTGACGAAGGTCTGCAGTTCGGCGATCTGCGCTTTCTTCTTGGCGTTGTCCGACAGCAGTTGCTCGCGCGACTGGGTCGCGGCGGTCATGTACTCGTCGTAGTTGCCCGGGAACAGGCGCAGCTCGCCGTAGTCCAGGTCGGCCATGTGGGTGCAGACCGCGTTGAGGAAGTGGCGGTCGTGGGAAATGATGATCATGGTGCTGTTACGCGCCGTGAGGATGTTTTCCAGCCAGCGGATGGTGTTGATGTCTAGGTGGTTGGTCGGCTCGTCGAGCAGCAGCACGTCGGGATCGGAGAACAGCGCCTGGGCCAGCAGCACGCGCAGCTTCCAGCCGGGGGCGACTTCGCTCATCGGGCCGAAATGCTGCTCCAGCGGGATGCCCAGGCCGAGCAGCAGCTCGCCGGCGCGGGATTCGGCGGTGTAGCCGTCCATCTCGGCGAACTCGCCTTCGAGCTCGCCGACCTTCATGCCATCCTCTTCGCTCATCTCCGGCAGCGCGTAGATGCGGTCGCGCTCGGCCTTGACCTTCCACAACTCCTCATGGCCCATGATCACGGTGTCGATCACGTTGAATTCTTCGTAGGCGAACTGATCCTGGCGCAGCTTGCCCAGGCGCACGTTCGGCTCGAGCATGACCTGGCCAGCGGAGGGCTCGAGATCGCCACCGAGGATCTTCATGAAGGTCGACTTGCCGCAGCCGTTGGCGCCGATCAGGCCGTAGCGGTTGCCGTTGTTGAACTTGACCGACACGTTCTCGAACAGGGGTTTGGCACCAAACTGCATGGTGATGTTAGCGGTGGAAATCAAAGGTACTTACCGATCAGTAGGTTAGAAGTGGTCTGGGGCAGCGGGGCCATGACGGGCCAAGGTGGAGTCTGCCACCGTGTTCCAGTCGAAGCGCGGTTCGACCCGGCGGGCATAGGGTGCCAGCGACATTATGTTTATACGCTGTGCCGTGCAGGCTCAGCGATGAAGGCAGGGTTCATTCCCGACATGAGGCATATTGTGGCATAGCTGTGCCTGCAGTTATACGGTGGCCGGTGTGGCAGGCACTGGGCACTACCAGACAGCCAGGGGCACGCTGCTGTTGGCGCGACGAGAGCGAGAGCCGTATGGCCCGTGACAGGGGCGCGGCCCGCAGAAAAAAGCCCGGCAGGTGCCGGGCTCGAGTATCGCCGGGGTCAGACCTGGGGTGGGTTGGTCTCCCGCTCGGGATGGCGGTGCTGGGCGATGCCGGCGATCAGTTGCTTGATGAGCGCCTTGTCGGCTTTGCCGCCGCTGAAGACGCCGGGCGGGTTGTCCTGCAGGGGCACGTCCGCCTTTTCCAGTAGCTGGGTGCCGGCGCCTACCGCGAGGATGGTCTTGCCGTGGCGGAAGCTGTCACGCACGAACTCCAGGGCGCGACCGTCGGCCTGCAGCGCCGCGCTGGCGTCCTTGCCGTCGGGTACCACCAGCGCGTCGAAGAGGGGCGCGGGCTGGTTTTCCAGCGAGGCGTCGGCTTCGATGGGGCTGCCGTCGCGACTGGCGAATGGCCCGACCCGCGGGCCGACCAGACGCACCACGGCGCCTTCGGCCTGCAGGGCCTCGGAGACCGACTCGAGGGAGGCCCGATCCACACCCGCAGCGAGCAGGATGGCGACCTGGCGCGTGCGGATGCCGCCATCGCCGGGTCTTGCCAGCAGTGACAGGGCGGGCGATGTCTCCACTTCGGGCTTGCTCTCGCTGGCCGTGGCCTTCGGCAACGGCGCGGGCAGTTCCGCGCCCAAGCCCTCGGCGACGCCTTGGGCCAGTACCTCGGAAATGTTGCGCAGCATCGCCAGGGTACGGTTGCGGATCCCGGGTACCGTCACCTTGCTCAACTCGAAACGCAGGGCATCGATGATGTGCTGCTGCTCGTGGGGCGCCTGGCTGTTGAAGAACAGGCTGGCCTGGTTGTAGTGCTCGGCGAATTTCTCCGGTTTGCCGCGCACTTCGTCACCCTGGACTGGCTCGGGGAAGGGCACGAAGCCCGTCTCACCGCTCTGGAAGGGGCAACCGCCGGCCAGGGAGTTGGGCTCGTAGGCCACGCGTCCACGGTGGATGGTCTGCCGGTGAATGCCGTCGCGCTGGTTGTTGTGCACCGGCACCACCGGCGCGTTGATCGGCAGTTCCTGGAAGTTGGCGCCGCCCAGGCGGGTGATCTGGGTGTCCACATAGGAGTGGATGCGCCCGGCCAGCAGCGGGTCGTTGCTGAAGTCGATACCGGGCACCACATGGGCGGCGCAGAAGGCGACCTGTTCGGTTTCGGCGAAGAAATTGTCCGGGTTGCGATCCAGCACCATGCGCCCGATCGGCCGCACCGGCACCAGTTCCTCGGGAATCAGCTTGGTCGGGTCGAGGATGTCGAAGCTGAACGACTCGGCATCCTCTTCCGAAACGACCTGCACGCCCAGTTCCCATTCCGGGTATTCGCCAGCCTCGATGGCTTCCCACAGGTCGCGGCGGTGATAGTCCGGGTCGGCGCCGGAGATCTTCACCGCTTCGTCCCAGACATGGGAATGGGTACCGAGCTTGGGATTCCAGTGCAGCTTGACGAAGTGCGCTTTGCCCTCGGCATTGACGAAGCGGAAGCTGTGCACGCCGAAGCCCTGCATCATCCGGTAGCTACGCGGTATGCCGCGATCCGACATGACCCACATGATCATGTGCGCCGACTCGGGCATCAGCGAGATGAAGTCCCAGAAGGTGTCATGGGCCGAGGCCGCTTGCGGCATGCCGTGATGGGGTTCGGGTTTGACCGCATGGATCAGGTCGGGAAACTTCATCGCATCCTGGATGAAGAACACCGGGATGTTGTTGCCCACCAGATCCCAGTTGCCCTGATCGGTGTAGAACTTCACGGCGAAGCCGCGGGCGTCGCGCGCGGTATCCTTGGAGCCGCGCTCACCGGCCACGGTGGAAAAACGCACGAACACCGGCGTGCGTTTGCCCGCTTCGGCGAACAGCGAGGCGCAGGTCAGATCCTGTAGCGACTCGTAGCTCTCGAAGTAGCCGTGGGCGGCCGAGCCGCGGGCATGCACGATGCGCTCGGGAATGCGCTCGTGGTCGAAGTGGGTGATCTTCTCACGGAGGATGAAGTCCTTGAGCAGCGCCGGGCCACGCAGGCCGACCTTGAGCGAGCTCTGGTTGTCGGCGATCGGCACGCCGAGGTTGGTGGTCAGCCCCTGGCCGGTGCTGTCGGCGCGTACCCTGGGCAGTTCGCCGCTGGCGGCGTTGACGCCGGGTTCCGGCGCTTGCCCGGTCTTGTCATTGCTGTTGGCTTCGCTGACGCTGCTGGCGCCGACGCTGAACGGGCAGCCGACCGTGGCCCCGCGTTGCGGTTTGCCGGAGGCCGCGCCGTATTCGCCGGCCTTGTTGGGGTTGTGCGGCATGGCATCGACGGTTTCGCCGACGGCACGCTTCTGCTCGATGACGGCCTTGCCGGTACCGGCAGGCGGTGCCGCGTTGGCAGCACTGTCGCTTTTCAGATAGGCACTGTCGGCGGCCGGGGATTTCGGGGATGACGGTTTACGCGAAGCCATTTGCTTTATCCTCATCGGTGCTGCTGCGCATCGGTTGGGCGCAGTTTCGTCTGCAGTCGAAGGCATCGAGCGCTTTTGTAGTACTTGCTCTGGCTCGGTACCCATGGCCTTGGTAGGCCTATGGGTATCGAACTGTCTGGCGCGATATAGGTTCAGGATAAATCCCCAACGGCTGAAGGCTTTGTGCCAGCCGCCCTGCAGCTCGCAGCGAGTCATTCTCACTGACACAGGAAAAGACCATGGAGACGATGGCGGTAACGATCGAGGACTGGGACGGCGACGGCGCCATACGGCTACCCGACGAAGCCTTGCAGGAGTTGGGGGTGGATGTGGGTGACAGGCTTTACATCGTCGAAACCTTCGTGGGTAACCAGCGAGCTTTCGTGCTTTCCAGGTTGCCACGGATTCCCGGGCGGATTGACGAGCTTGCCGAACAGCTCGGCAGCAAGGACTGAAGATGCCGTCAGCCCGGGTAGCGGGTATCGAGCACGACGGTCAGCGAGTCGGAGCGCCACAGTTCCTGGTCGAATTCCACCGGTTGATCGTGCTCGCCGAAGTTCAGCCGTTCCAGGTAGAAACTGCTCGAGCCGGGGGATACCTGCAGCAGTTCGGCCTGCACGTCATTGACCGTTCCGGGGCGCATGCTCATCTCGCTGCGCGAATGTACCCGTGCGAAGCGCTCGCGCAGCAGGGCGGTCAATGAGCCGTTGAGGTCGTGCGAGAGCAGCCCGGGGCACCAGCTGGCGAGCAGGGCGTTGTATTCCAGCAGCACCGGTCGTCGATCCACCCAGCGTCGGCGTTGCAGATAGAACACCGCCTGTTCGGGGTGATCGAGCCCCATGCGCTTGGCCAGCCAGGCGCCAGCGGGGCGCAGCTCGGCGTGCAGGCATTCGGTGACCGGTATTCTCCCCTGGGCCACGACATACTCCATGAAGCCGCTGGTGCGCGTAGGGTCGTAGCGCACGCGCGGCGGGCTGAGGTACCAGCCGCGGCGGTTTTCCCGATAGATCAGGCCATCGGTCTCGAGCAACTGCAAGGCCTGGCGCAGGGTCACCCGCGTGCAGCCGAAGCGCTCGGCCAGGTCGCGCTCGGGTGGCAGCTTGCTCGCGCTGGCCAGGGCGCCCTGGCTGATGTCGATGACCAGTTGATCGCGGATACGCAGGTAATGCGGTTGGCTGGCGCGCAGGGTCATCCGGCGTTGCCCTGGAGGTGCCTGAGCGTCATCCATGCTGGTATCTCCTCTCATCGTGCCGCCTGTGTAGCGGCGTCCGGGAGGGCTGTCCGGCTCCGCTCCTGGGCCTGCAGATCCTTCTGCCAGGTGCGCAGGCCATAAACCGCCAGCACGATGAAGCCGGCATACAGGGCCGCGGTGAGGTACAGATCCTTGTACAGAAACAGACCGACATAGACGCTATCCAGCACGATCCACAAATACCAGCTGGCGGCATACTTGCGCGCCGCCCAGAGGCTGGCGACCAGGCTGAAGGCGCTCAGGGCCGAGTCCAGCCAAGGCAGCGCGGCATCGGTGAAGTGCTGCATCAATGCCCCCAGCAGGCCCGCGCCTGCCAGGCCGACGGCCAGTCCCAGCAGGCCTTCGCGTGCCGGCAGGCGTTCGATCCGCACCTTGCCGGAGACACTGTGCCCGCTGCTCCAGCGCCACCAGCCGTAACCCTGCAGCACGGCGAAAACCAGTTGCAGGAGCATGTCGGAGTAGAGCTTCACCCCATGGAAAATCCATGCGTAGAGCAGCACCGCGACAACGTTGACCGGCCAGCACCAGCGTATGCGCTGCGCGGTGAGCCAGACGCCGACGATATTGAAGATGACCGCCACGACTTCCAGCGTAGACATCGGTGTTTCCTCGATTGACCGGCGTAGCCGGCAGGTACGGTTAGCCGCCGCTAGCGCCGCAGCGCCTGTTGCTTGAGCGCGCGTTTGCGGGGCAGGGGCAAGGCTTCACGATCCTGGTAGGGCGCGCTGTACCAGCCGCCATGGGTCGGATTGGGCAGCAGGAACCAGCGCTGCCCCAGCCAGGCCAGGTAAGGCGCGGCGGCGTCGCGCCCGGCTGCCAGGCTGTTCGGCGCCTCGATGAAGTCGCCCACCAGCATCAGCACGCGAGCTCGCGACCCGACCCACTGGCGCCGGCAGGTCTTGTCCGAGCCGCTGGCCTGGCAGCCTCCCGTCGGCGTCCCGGCGGTGAGAATCTGTTCGCTGCCGGCGATGGGAAATCCGGCTCGTTGCAGATTGGCCAGGGTCGCCTGTTCCTGGCCATGGCTACGGTTGGTCAGGTAGTAAGGCTTGATCCCCAGGCGGACGGCGGCCTGGATGAACTCGAGCGCCCCGGGCAGCGCCGGGGCGCGGGCGTCTTCGACCCACTGATTCCACAGCCCGTAGTCATAAGGCTGGTCGGCGACGATGGCGTGGGCGTTCAGCGACGTGTTATCCAGCAGCGTTTCGTCGATATCGACGATCAGCGCCGGCGGCAGCCCGTGCAGCTCGCGTGGCGCCTGGGCCAGTGCGTCCCAGGCGGGATCGCCCAGGGCGGTCTGCAGTTGGCGGGTGGCGGCGGCGAATACCTGGCGATAGATCAGTTCGTGCTCGATGGAGGTCTGCGTCCACAACACCGCGTCGAGCTGGTCGTTGGCCGGCGGGTGCTGCTGGCAGCCGGTGAGGGCGGCCAGCAGCAGGCTGGCAAGAAAACCGCATGGGCGCATGGGCATGCCTCAGAAGTTCACGCTGGCGGAGAGGCGCGCGGTACGTGGCGCGCCGGGGAACAGGTAGCCATCCCCCGCGGATTCGCCGACGTCGCGCCAGTAGCGCTTGTCGAACAGGTTGTCGACGGTCAGACGGAATACGGTCTCGTAACCGTCGATGCGGGTGCTGTAGCGGCCGCCCAGGTCGAACACCGTATAGGCGCCGACCTTGGCCTCGGTGGCCTGGTTGGCGTATTTGCTGCCGCTGTAGCGGGCGCCGCCGAGCAGCGCCAGGCCATTCACGCCGGGTACGCTGTAGTCCGCATACAGGCTGGCGCGCAAGGTCGGCACGTTGGGCGACTGATGGCCTTCGTAGGCCTCGCTGCCACTGCCGTCGACCCGGGCGCGAATGGCCGCGGCACTGGCCGACAGCTGCAGCCGTTCGCTCAGCCAGCCGCTGGCGGACAGCTCCAGGCCGATGTTCTTCTGCTGGCCCTGTTGCACGTAGGTGAAGCTGCCATCGTCGTTGGGCTGCGAGTATTGATAGGCCTTGCGAATCTGGAACAGGGCGGCCGTCAGGCTCAGGCGCTGCCAGTCGCGCTTGATACCCAGCTCGAACTGCCTGGATACCGTGGGGGCGAGGAATTCGTCGGCGTTGGTGGTGAACCAGGGGGCTTCGCCGCCCAGCGACAGCCCTTTGCTGTAGCTGGCGTAGAGCGAGGTATCGGGGCGTGGCTTGTAGATCAATGCCACGCTCGGCAGAAGCTCCGAACGCCGGGTATGGCGGGTGGTGTCGCCGTCCCGGTCGTAGGTTTCCTCGTCCAGGCGCACCTGGCGTGCGCCGAGCACTGCCTGCCAGTGTTCGCCGAGGCTGATCCGGTCGTTGGCGAACAGCCCGTACTGCCGGCTGTCCAGGCGCTGGTAGGTATGCCCGAGCGGGACGTCGGTCGGGCTCAGCTCGGCCACGGGTTGGTCGATCGTGCCGCTGCCGATCCATTCGTTGACCGAGCCGCGGCGGTCGACCAGGCGCCGCGAGGCACTGCTGCCGATGGTCAGTTCATGCCTGAACGGGCCGCTGTCGAAGCTGCCGGCGAACGCCGCTTGCAGTTCGTCATTGCGGCGGGTGTCGTCGGGGCTGCGGTAGTCGTAGATGTCGTACTCGCCCTCGGCGCTGAAGTAATTGGGAACGCTCGCGGTGGCGCAACTGGCGGCGCCGTAGCAGCCCCAGGCGAAGGCGCTGTAGTCGTCGATCACCACGCGGCTGCGCGAGGCGCTCAGGCTGCCGCTCCAGTTGTCGTCGAACTGGTACTGGAAGCGTCCGTTGAGGTTGAGCGAGTCGATACCGACCGGGTTGGACCAGGGTTGGTAGGCCAGCAGATCCTTGGGGTCGATGCCACGGGGCACCTCGCTGCCGCCGAGCAACTGGTAACCGGGTACCGAGCGTTGCTCGCGGCTCTGGTATTCCGCATCCAGTTGCAGCTGGGCCGCCGGGCTGATGCCCCAGTCCAGGGCCAGGGAGGCGAAGTCGCGGCTGCCGTCGGTGTGCTCGACGTAGGAGCGGATGTCCTCGTGGGCGAGGTTGGCGCGGATGCCGAACTGCTGCTCGCTACCGAACCAGCGACCGAGGTCGGTGGCGATGTAGCGCTCGCCCTGCTCGTTGCTCGAGACGCTCAGCGAGCGCACGTTCTGCGGGCGCTTGGTGACATAGTTGACCAGCCCGCCGGGTTCGCTCACGCCGCTCTGCAAGCCCGACAGGCCCTTGAGCACTTCCACTTGCTGCTTGTTCTCCAGCGCGACGTTCTGCTCGCCGGCGATGGTGCGGCCGTTGATCCTGTAGCTGCTGGCGGCGTTCAGCGAGAAACCGCGGATCACGAAGTTCTCGTAATAGCCGATCGGCGCATAGGCTTCGCCGATCGAAGCGTCGTTCTGCAGGACGTCGCTGAGCAGCCTGGCCTGCTGGTCTTGCAGCAGGCGTTCGGTGAATACCGCCACCGATGCCGGGGTGTCCACCAGGGCGGCTTCGTCGAAGCCGCCTACCGCCGCCTTGGTGGCCTGGTAGCCATCGCTCTGCTGGCCAAGCACGGTGACGGTGTCCAGGACGGTGCTCGACTGCGCCCAGAGCAGGCCGGGGTGAAGGGCCAGGGCCAGCAGGCCGAGGCGGAAACGGTGTCGGGGTACGGGTGCCATGGGCGACTCCTTGAGGGCCGACAACGCGGGAGAGGAAGCCTCGCATCCTCGCGCTGACGTGCCTGCTACTGTTGTGAAGGTCAGGCCGGAGCTGCTCCGGTGGTCATTGGTAAGGCGTGGTCGGCTGCCCATTGCTGCAGTGAGCCGTCATAGATGGCCACCTGTTCGCGGCCCAGCAGGGTCAGGGCGAGCGCCGTCGCCGCCGCCGATATGCCGCCGCCGCAATACAGAATCAGGGGTTGCGTGCCGTTCAGCAGGTCGGCGCCCAGGGCCTGGGCCAGCGCGGCGGGCGGCAGGTAACGCCCCTGCGCATCGAACAGCGCGCGAGCCGGGCGATTGAGGCTGCCGGGGATATGTCCGCGGCGGGCATAGCGGGTCACCGCCCGCCCTTCGAACAGCGCGGCCGACAGCGCGCAGACCAGGGTTCCCGGCGCCTCCCCGGCGGCCACGGCCTGTACCGTCTCGTGGCTGGCCCAGTAGCCGGGCAGGGGGGTGAGGGTGAGTTCGGTTGGGTTTTCGCCGCCGGCTTCTTCGCCGCTGCATTCGGCCAGTCCGGCGCGACGCCAGGCCTTGAAGCCGCCATCGAGCATGCGTGCGGCGATGCCCAGGCTGCGCAGCATCCACCACAGGCGGGCGGCCCAGAAACCGTCGTGGCGATCATAGAGCACGATGTTCTCGGCACGACCGACACCCAGCGCGCCGAGCGCGTGTTCGAGTGAACGGGGATCGGGCAGGGCGAAGCTGAAGTCGGCCGACGGGTCGGCCAGCGCTTCCAGCAGATCGGCATGCCGGGCACCGGGAATATGGTCTTGCAGCCAGGCCTGGCGCCCGCTGGCGACCTGGTAGTCGCCATCGAAACGGGGCGCGGCCAGCTCGACGCTGGCATCCACAACCAGTGTGGAGGGCTGGTCCAGGATGAGCTGCAGGCCGGGCGGGTCGATCAGGATTCGCCGAGGGTCGAGTGAGAGCATGCGGATTCCTAGGTATCGGCCTGCGCCAGGCGCTGCAGATGGTTCAACAGGCGCGAACCTTCCGCGTCGTGAAACCAGCGGGTATGGCCGATGAGAAAGGCGTGGTAGGCCACATCGGCGCTGCCGACGGACTGCACGATGCCGTTGAAGTAGGCGATTTCGGCCAGGGCGAAGTCGGCATGCACCAAGGGCAGGAGCGCGGCCAGTGTGAGCAGGTCGAGACGGCTCAGCGGCCGCCTGCTTCGATAGCCGGCAAGCAGCGCATCGAGCGCATCGAGATCCGCGGCGGCACGGCCACCGGCGTCCAGTTCGAGCCAGGGAATGCAATTGCGCTCCACCGCCGTCGCCAGGTCGAACATGGCGAAGGTGCGGTCGCACAGGCCGAAATCCAGCACGCTCGCCACCCCTGTCGAGACCTGCTCAGCGTTCCACAGCAGGTTCGAGGCATGCCAGTCGTTGTGCGTCCAGAGCGGCTTCTGGATTGCCAGCAGCGGTAGCAGGGCACGGTGCAAGGGAGGTATCAGCTCGTCCAGGTCGCGGCGCCAGTCCTTGTCCGCCAGGTAAGCGGCGAGTGCCGGCTGTTGCCGCTGCGCCTGTTCGATGGCCGCCAGCGGATCGGCCTGACTGAACAGGCGCAGATTGGCCACCAATACCGGCGTGCGCCGTGCCGCAGCCGCGTAGCCGTCCGCCGCCCGGTGCAGTTCGGCCAGCGCGACACCGGCGGCATGGGCGTGGTGGCGGTCGAGAAAGGGCGTCCAGGACTGGGCATCGCGATAAAGGTCGACGCCGGCGGCCAGCGGCAGCACTTCGTACGTCCAGTCGCCCAGGCTCAGGGCGCTGCGTCCGTCGCGGGCGGCCAGGGGCACGACCACGGGTGCGCCATGCGCATGCAGGTGGCGAATGAAGCGGTGTTCCTCTTCCAGCCAGTCGACTTCGCGAACCAGGCGATGGTGGCGTTTGACGAATACCTCTGCCGTCGCCGTCTGCGCCCTGGCCGCCGCCGAGAAGGGACGCGGGCTGTGCCAGGACAGGCCGTGCAGGGTGCCACTATCCGGATAATGCTGCAGCAGTGTGGCGACCTCTTCCTCGCCCAATGCGGGCCAGTCGGCGGCGACCAGCTCCAGGCCCAGGCCATGGGCCGCACGTATCTGTCCGTTCATGGATGCACGTCCGGCAGGTAGGCGTTACTGGTCGCGCCGCGCCAGGCGCTGGCATCCGCGAGTACACCATGCTGGTGCAGCCAGTCGGCATAAGGTGCCAGCAGCGCCTCGCGCTGTTCGCCCCAGCGCTCCTGGTGCAACCAGGTCGGAGCGATGTGCTGCAGTGAGCGGCTCAGCAGTTCGCTCGGGAAGTAGGGCGTAGTGGCCTCGTAGGCCGGCAGAACGCTCAGGGGTTCGGCGGCGGCGGCGAGAAAGCCGCGAGCGGTCGCGGCGAGAAAGGCCCGGGCGCGCTCGGGATCCTCCTCGAGCCAGCGCTGGTGGGTGCCGAGCAGGTAACTGTGATAGGCCGGTGCGCCGATCTGATCCACGGGCCAGACCACGCGGCGGGTGCTGGGAACGGGGCTGTCCATGAGGGCCTCCCAGGCCCAGTAGCCGCCGAAGCTGGCATCGGCCGCGCCGGCGGCCAGTTGCTCGGGGCGCAGTTCGCGCACACCGCTGTCGACGATGACGATCGCCTCGGGATCGCCGCCGTCGGCGGCCACCAGATGGCGAACCATGGCCAATCCGCGCGGTGTCGGGTTGAGCGCCAGGCGTTTGCCGGCCAGGTCGCGTGGACGTTGGATGCCGGAGTCCGTCAGCGTCTGGATCGCCTCCAGCCCACGCTGATTGATCGCCGCGATGCCCAGCAGCGGCTGGCCCAGCGCGCGGCGTACCAACAGGCGGTTGCTGGGAAACACACCGACATCGGCATTGCCGCGCAGCAGGTGTTCGAGGGTGTCGCCATGGTAGGTATCCGGCACCAGCAGTTGCACATCCAGCCCGGCCTCCCGGTACCAGCCGCGCTCACGGGCCAGGTAGAAGCCGGCCGAGTTTGGCCAGGGATGAAAGTACTCCAGCATGACCCTCAGGGTAACCATCGTGATGCTCCAGTGCGTTTGTCTTGCGGCTCGCAGCGGATTTAATGAGAGGGCATCTGGTATATACCAATACTCTTTGCTGCTATTTTTATTCACTAATCGAATAAAATTTGTTTCTGTAATGCGAAATCATCGTCGTGGCGCGCCAGGTATGGCCACAGGCTGTCCGGCGTCGACGTACCGTGAGCGAGAAGAAACGGGTGGCACGCTACCGGTACCGCTAAGCGCTTGTGCCGTCGATGAGGGCCTGATCGCGAGCGAGCGGACTATGGCAATGGTGGTGGGCTCCGTGCCGGGCGTCAGGCGGCCATCCGCCGGTCACCCAGGCGCCTCCGGCTGCGCTGAGCATCCGCTGTCGCCAGCGCCGACGTTTGACTCGGCCGGACGCGCCGACCAGCGCTCAATCGCGGAAGAACACCTGCACCAGGTGATAGCCGAACTGGCTTTTCACCGGGCCGTGAATCTCGCGCAGCGGCTTCTTGAAGATGATCTGATCGATGGCGCGCACCATCTGCCCGGGGCGTACCTCGCCGAGGTCGCCGCCGCGCTTGCCGGAGGGGCAGGTCGAGTGCTTGCGGGCCAGCACGTCGAAGGCTTCGCCGGCGGCGATCCGTTTCTTCAGGGCCTTGGCTTCATCCTCGGTCTTGACCAGGATGTGACGAGCCATTGCTTTGGCCATGATGGCACCTCATTTGCGCAAGGGGGGGGACGGGGCCAGGGCAGCGGCGCTGGCGTGGCGATTATCGCCCAGCGGCCAGCGTCCGCCCATGGGCAATGCCGTGGTGCGGCCAAGCGCGCCTTCGCGACAGATCGCGGCACCGACAAAAGCGCCTTTCACGCCTGCAGTTGCGGCAGGTCGCGATACAACTCCAGTGCCTGCGGGTTGGCCAGGGCGTCGGTGTTCTTCACCGGCTGGCCGTGCACCACGTTGCGCACCGCCAGTTCGACGATCTTGCCACTGATGGTGCGCGGGATATCCGCCACGGCGATAATCCGCGCCGGTACGTGGCGGGCGGTGGTATGGCTGCGGATGGTCTGGCGGATGCGCGCCTGCAGGGCCTCGTCGAGTTCGACGCCGTCGCGCAGGCGCACGAACAGCACCACGCGCACATCGCCATCCCATTGCTGGCCGATGGCGATGGATTCCAGCACTTCTTCGACCCTTTCCACCTGGCGGTAGATTTCCGCGGTACCGATCCGCACGCCGCCCGGGTTGAGCACGGCATCGGAGCGGCCATGGATGATCACCCCGCCGTGGGCCGTCTGTTCGGCGTAGTCGCCATGGGCCCAGACGCCAGGGAAGGTGTCGAAGTAGGCGCTGCGGAATTTCTCGCCATCGGCGTCGTTCCAGAAGCCCACCGGCATGGCGGGGAAATGTCGGGCGCAGACCAGCTCGCCCTTTTCGCCGAGCAGCGCCTTGCCGTCGTCGTTCCAGACCTGCACGTCCATGCCCAGGCCCTTGCACTGGATCTCGCCGCGGTACACCGGCAACACCGGGTTGCCCAGGGCGAAGCAGGAGACGATATCGGTGCCGCCGGAGATGGACGACAGGCAGACATCGGCCTTGATGTCACGGTAGACGTAATCGAAGCTCTCGTGGGCCAGCGGCGAGCCGGTCGAGAGAATCGCCTTGAGCCGTTGCAGGCGGTGGCTTTCGCGCGGCCTGGCGCCGGCCTTCTCCAGGGCGGCGATATATTTGGCGCTGGTGCCGAAGATGCTGATGTCCTCGGCGTCGATCAGGTCGAGCAGGCGGTTGGTGTCGGGCTGGAACGGCGAGCCGTCGTACAGCACCAGGGTCGCGCCAAGGGCCAGGCCGGAAACCTGCCAGTTCCACATCATCCAGCCGCAGGTGGTGTAGTAGAACAGGGTGTCTTCGGCCTGCAGGTCGCTGTGCAGGCCCAGCTCCTTGACGTGCTGCAGCAGGGTGCCGCCGACGCCGTGGACGATGCACTTGGGCACGCCGGTGGTGCCGCTGGAGTAGAGGATGTACAGCGGTTGTTCGAAGGGTACCGGGGTGAACTGCGGCTCGCCGCCGGGGCTGTAGAAGTCTTGCCAGAGGGTGGTTGGAGCCACCGACTTGTAATCGGTTGGTTTGGCTTCGGCACGGGAGTAGGGCACCACCACCAACTGCTGCAGGCTGGGTAACTGGGCGAGGATCTGGTTGAGCTTGTCGGTGAGGTCGAGGCTCTTGCCGGCGTAGCGGTAGCCGGCGCAGGCGATCAGCACCTTGGGTTCGATCTGGCCAAAGCGATCGATCACGCCCTGGGTACCGAAGTCCGGCGAGCAGCTCGACCAGATCGCGCCGAGACTGGCGGTGGCGAGCATGCCCACCACCGTCTGCCAGGTATTGGGCATGCAGGCCGCCACGCGGTCACCGACACCCACGCCAGCGGCCTGGAGGCTGCGCTGCAGGCCAGCCACATGTTCGGCCAGCTCGGCATGGCTGAGTTGTTCGCGGCTGCCATCCTCGCCGATCGCGATGATCGCCGGGTGCGGGTCGCGCCGGCGCAGCAACTGCTCGGCGAAGTTCAGCGTGGCGCCGGGAAACCAGTGCGCGCCGGGCATGCGCTGGCCTTCTTCGAGCACGCTGCGGGGCGCCTGGTTGAAGCGGATAGCGAAGACCTCGACGATGGCCTGCCAGAAGGCCGCGCGCTCGGCCACGCTCCAGGCGTGCAACGCCGCATGGTCGGCCAGCTCGAGGCCATGGCGCTGGTTGACGAAGCGGCGAAAGGCGTCCATGCGGGTGGCGCCGATACGGGCGGGCGAGGGTGTCCAGAGCGGTTGTTGCATCGTGCTACCTCTAATTCTTGTTGTCTTGGGAGAGTATGGTCGATCAGCGCTGCGGCCGGGTCATTGGGCCAACCAGCCGCCATCCATGTTCCAGGCCGCCCCGCGCACCTGGGCGGCGGCGTCGCTGCACAGGAACAGGGTCAGCTCGCCGAGCTGCTGCGGGGTGACGAATTCCAGTGACGGCTGTTTTTCCGCCAGCAGGGCGCGCCGCGCCGCTTCGCTGTCGCCGCTTTGCGCGGCGCGGGCGTCGATCTGCGCCTGCACCAGGGGCGTCAGCACCCAGCCCGGGCAGATGGCGTTGCAGGTGATGCCGGTGGTGGCGGTTTCCAGGGCCACGGCCTTGCTCAGGCCGATCAGCCCGTGCTTGGCCGCCACGTAGGCGCTCTTGCCGGGCGATGCGACCAGGCCGTGGGCCGAGGCGACATTGACGATGCGCCCCCAGTTGCGCCGACGCATGCCGGGCAGTACCAGGCGCATGCTGTGAAAGGCCGAGGACAGGTTGATGGCGATGATGGCGTCCCAGCGCTCCGGGGCGAATGTTTCCAGCGGCGCGACATGCTGGATGCCGGCGTTGTTGACCAGGATGTCGACGCCGCCGAATTCGTCCTCGGCATAGGCGATCATGGCGGCGATCTGTTCGGGATCGGCCACGTCGGCAGGGTGGTGGCCGACCTTGCCGCCGAATGCCGCCACCGCGTCGATGGCCGCCTGGCTGTCGCCAAAGCCGTTGAGGATCAGGTCGGCCCCGGCCTCGGCCAGCACCAGGGCGATGCCCAGGCCGATACCGCTGGTGGAACCGGTGACCAGTGCGCGCTTGCCGTTCAGGTTCATGCTGGACTCCTTGCGGGCGCCGCCCGCCGTGGTGGCTTCAGACGATGCCGGTGGCGTAGAAGACGGCGATCACGAAGAACACCGCCAGGGTCTTGATCAGGGTGATGCCGAAGATGTCCTTGTAGGCTTCCCGGTGGCTCAGCCCGGTCACCGCCAGCAGGGTGATCACCGCGCCGTTGTGCGGCAGGGTGTCCATGCCGCCGCTGGCCATGGAGGCCACGCGGTGCAGCACGTCCAGCGGGATGTTGGCGGCGTTGGCGGCGGCGATGAAGCTGTCCGACATGGCCGCCAGGGCGATGCTCATGCCGCCCGACGCCGAGCCGGTGATGCCCGCCAGCAAGGTCACGGTAACCGCCTCGTTGACCAGCGGGTCGGGGATGTTCTTGAGCGCATCGGCGAGCACCAGGAAGCCCGGCAGCGCGGCGATCACCGCGCCGAAGCCGTATTCCGACGCGGTATTCATCGCCGCCAGCAACGAACCGCCCACGGCGCTCTTGGTGCCTTCGGCGAGCTTTTCGCGGATCACTCCGAAGGCGCTCACCAGCACCAGCAGGATACCCAGCAGCAGGGCGGCCTGCACGGCCCAGATCGCCGTCAGCTTGCTCACGTCGGTCTGCAGTGGCGCCGGCATGCCGGCCAGCTGCAGGCTGTGGCTGGTGCCGTAGAACTCGGGAATCCAGTGGGTGAACAGCAGGTTGGCGATACCCACCAGCAACAGCGGCGCAATGGCCAGCCAGGGGCTCGGCAACCTGATGTCATCCGGGGTTTCCGGTTCGTTGCGCAACGCCTGGCCATAGCCTTCGCCGGTGCGCTGGGCCTTGGCCAGTTGCCGGCGCAGGTAGAGCATGCCGACGCCGAAGACGAACAGGCTGCCGATCAGGCCCAGCCAGGGGGCGGCCCAGGCCGTGGTATTGAAGAAGGTGGTGGGGATGATGTTCTGGATCTGCGGCGTGCCGGGCAGGGCGTCCATGGTGAAGCTGAATGCGCCAAGGGCGATGGTCGCCGGAATCAGGCGTTTGGGGATGTCGCTCTGGCGGAACATCTCGGCGGCGAAGGGATAGACCGCGAACACCACCACGAACAGCGATACGCCGCCATAGGTGAGCAGGGCGCAGACCAGCACGATCACCAGCATCGCCTGACCGCTGCCGAGCAGGCCGATGGCCGCGGCGACGATCGAGCGCGAGAAGCCGGACAGTTCGATCAGCTTGCCGAACACGGCGCCGAGCAGGAACACCGGGAAGTACAGCTTGATGAAACCGACCATCTTTTCCATGAACACCCCGGTGAAGACCGGGGCCACGGCGCTGGGGTCGGTGAACAGCACGGCGCCGAGGGCGGCGATGGGAGCGAAGAGGATGACGCTGTAGCCGCGGTAGGCGGCCAGCATCAGTAGAGCCAGTGAAGCGAGGGCGATGATGACACTCATCGGCGATCTCCTGACCCTGCAGCATGGCGAAGCGAAAGGCTGCCCGGGGCCATTCGAGAAACTCGCACAGGCGCTGTGGGCGCTTTTGTTTTTGTTGTCGGCGACGGGGTATCCCGCAATCGCTCTGTAGCGAGATTCATGCCATTTTTATAACTTTATGATTTGTAAGGATTTATTTTTATGCTCGGGGCAGGGAAAGAAGGTTTTTCCCATTTGTGGGACGAGAAGCTCGTGGCGATGCGCCAGAAAGGCCGCCGCAGACGCTTGTCCCGGTATTGGGACAAGTCCCGGAATCAGGACGAGAGGCCGAGTTCGAGCATCTTCCGGTATAGGGTCGAACGCCCCAGACCCAGGTGTTGCGCGGCCTGCCGCACATCGCCCGCGGTCGCGGCCAGCGCCTGGCCGATCAGTTGGCGTTCGAAATGGGCTCTGGCCTGATGAAAGTCTTCGACCTGCCCGCCGTTCGCGGCCGGGGAACGGGCGCTGGGCGTCTGCAGGGTTCCGATGGCCGAGGCCAGCGCGGCGCTGTCCAGCAGCGTTTCGTCGCTGAGCAGGCAGGCGCGTTCGAGGACATTGTGCAGTTCGCGCACATTGCCCGGCCAGGCGTGGTGGGCGAGCAGCGCCAGCGCTTCGGGATGCAGCTCGTGCTGGCCCAGCAGGGTATCGAGGATCGCTTCGCACAGGGCCGGCAGGTCGTCCAGGCGCTCGCGCAGGGGCGGCACGGCGATGCTCAGCACGTTGAGCCGGTAGTACAGGTCGGCGCGGAAGGCGCCGCGTTGCACGGCCGCTGCCAGATCGATCGAGGTGGCGGCGATCAGGCGCACGTCGCTGTGCAGCACCTCGTTGGAACCCAGCGGTTCGAATTCCTTTTCCTGCAGCACGCGCAGCAACTTGCTCTGCAGGGGCAGCGGCATGTCGCCGATCTCGTCGAGGAACAGGGTGCCGCCACTGGCGATCTGCAACTTGCCGGCGCGCCCCTTGCGGTCGGCCCCGGTGAAGGCGCCAGGGGCGGTTCCGAAGAACTCGGCTTCGAGCAGGGTTTCCGGAATGGCGGCGGTGTTCAGGCTGACGAAGGGCTTGTTCGCCCGTGCCGAGGCATTGTGGATGGCGTGGGCGAGCAATTCCTTGCCGGTGCCCGTCTCGCCGAGCAGCAGCACCGGGGACTCGCTGGCGGCACTGCGCCGGGCCAGGCGTTTGACCTCCAGGCTGCGGGCGCTGGTGCCGATGAAGTGGGCGAAGCTGTACTTGGCCTGGCGGGCCTTCAGCAGCGAGCGGGTCGAGGCCAGTTCTTCCTGCATGGCCTGGTATCGGCTCAGCAGCGGCGACAGCGAGCGCAATTCGTCGAACAGGGCGAAACCGATGGCGCCGATCACCGCGCCGGCGTCATCGTGGATGGGCAGGCGCATGACCACCAGCGGTTCCTTGGGCGTATCCATCATGTCCAGCAGGATCGGCCGGCCGCTGTTGACCACCTCGCGCAGCAGGCTGCCGGGAATCACGCTTTCGCAGGGTTCGCCGATGGCCTCGCTGGCCCGCTCGAGGCCGAAGCGCTGGGCATAGCGCTCGTTCATCCAGACGATGCGCGCGTCACGGTCGACGATGATGGTGCCTTCGCTGGACTGCTCGAAGATTTCGAACAGCGACCGTATCGCCAGTTGGCGAACGTGGGGGTAGTTGCCGAGGTTGTTCATATCGCTCGTGGTCGCGGCGCGCAGTGGGTGCGCCGATCATAAACCAGTTGCGCGTGGCACGCCGGGGCGTACCACGCTCGGCGCCTATGGCGCGGCAGGCGCCTTGCGCGCAGGCTTCAGGGCGGGAGGCTGGATCAGCCCGTCGCTGCGGAACATCGTCTTGATGCCACGTACCGCCTGGCGGATACGGTCATGGTTCTCGATCAGGGCGAAGCGCACGTGGTCGTCGCCGTATTCGCCGAAGCCGATGCCCGGCGACACGCAGACCTTGGCCTCGGCCAGCAGCTTCTTGGCGAACTCCAGCGAGCCCAGGCGGGCGTAAGGCTCGGGGATCTTCGCCCAGACGTACATCGAGGCCTTGGGGTTCTCGACCATCCAGCCGATCTCGTGCAGGCCCTTGACCAGCACGTTGCGCCGTTGCCGGTACTGCTCGGCGATATCGCGCACGCACTGCTGGTCGCCTTCCAGGGCGGCGATGGCGGCAACCTGCAGGGGCGTGAAGGTGCCGTAGTCGTGGTAGCTCTTGATCCGCGCCAGGGCGTTGACCAGTTCCGGGTTGCCGACCATGAAGCCGATGCGCCAGCCGGCCATGTTGTAGCTCTTGGACAGGGTGAAGAACTCCACGGCGATGTCCTTGGCGCCGGGCACCTGCATGATCGAGGGCGCCTTCCAGCCGTCGTAGACGATGTCGGCGTAGGCCAGGTCATGGATCACCAGCACGTTGTACTGCCTGGCCAGGGCCACCACGCGCTCGAAGAAGTCCAGCTCCACGCACTGGGCGGTGGGGTTGGAGGGGAAGCCGAGGATCATCATCTTCGGCTTGGGGATGCTCTCGCGGATTGCCCGCTCGACCTCGACGAAGAAATCCACGCCCGGCACCAGCGGCACCGAGCGCACCTGGGCGCCGGCGATCACCGCGCCATAGATGTGGATCGGGTAGCTGGGGTTGGGCACCAGCACGGTGTCGCCATGGTCGAGGGTGGCCAGCATCAGGTGCGCCAGGCCTTCCTTGGAGCCGATGGTGACGATGGCCTCGCTTTCCGGGTCGATGTCGACCTGGTAGCGGTCCTTGTACCAGTGCGAGATGGCCCGGCGCAGACGCGGGATGCCGCGCGAGGCGGAGTAGCCATGGGTGTCGTCGCGCCGGGCGACCTGGACGAGCTTTTCCACGATGTGCGGCGGTGTCGCGCCATCGGGGTTGCCCATGCTCAGGTCGATGATGTCCTCGCCACGGCGGCGGGCGGCCATCTTCAGTTCGGCGGTGATGTTGAATACGTAGGGGGGGAGACGATCGATGCGCGCAAAGCGGCGCGAAGCCTGGTCAGCCATGCTTTCCTCGGAGAACGTAAGCGCCCGGAACCGTCCGAGCGACGTTGGCCACTGCGGTGGCCAGAACGCGACGATAAGCGCCGCCGCGGGCTTTGTCGAGAGGTTCGTGAAAAACGCCGGGCAAGACGCAAGCGGCAGCCAAGAGCCTGTTCAAGCCTGCGGCTTTCCTGCATGTCGGGCAAAAAGAAGCCCCGCACGGGGCGGGGCTCTTTAGTTACCGATGACGCGTCAGGCTTGCACGACCGGGATATTGGCGTTGGCGGCCGCTTCACGGAACTCGGCGATCTGGTCGAAGCTCAGGTAGCGGTATACGTCCGCCGCCATGCTGTCGATCTTGCCGGCGTATTCCATGTACTCCTCGACGGTCGGCAGGCGACCCAGGATGGACGCGACGGACGCCAGCTCGGCCGAGGCCAGGTAGACGTTGGCGCCGTCACCCAGACGGTTCGGGAAGTTACGGGTCGAGGTCGACACCACGGTGGAGTTCGGTTCGACACGCGCCTGGTTACCCATGCACAGCGAGCAGCCCGGCATTTCCATGCGTGCGCCAGCCTTGCCGTAGATGCCGTAGTAGCCTTCCTCGGTCAGCTGGTGGGCGTCCATCTTGGTCGGCGGCGACAGCCACAGACGGGTCGGCAACTGGCCCTTGACCTGCTCCAGCAGCTTGCCGGCCGCGCGGAAGTGACCGATGTTGGTCATGCACGAACCGATGAACACTTCGTCGATCTTCTCGCCGGCGACGCTGGAGAGCAGGCGGGCATCGTCCGGGTCGTTCGGCGCGCAGAGCACGGGCTCCTTGACGTCGGCCAGGTCGATCTCGATGACTTCGGCGTATTCGGCGTCCTTGTCGGCTTCCATCAGCTCGGGATTGGCGACCCAGGCTTCCATCGCCTGCGCGCGGCGCTCCAGGGTGCGCGGATCGCCGTAACCCTGTTCGATCATCCAGCGCAGCAGGGTGATGTTGGAGTTCAGGTACTCGGTGATCGACTCTTTCGACAGCTTGATGGTGCAACCGGCAGCGGAGCGCTCGGCCGAGGCGTCGGACAGTTCGAAGGCCTGTTCCACGGTCAGGGTTTCCAGGCCTTCGATCTCCAGGATGCGGCCGGAGAAGGCGTTCTTCTTGCCTTTCTTCTCGACGGTCAGCAGGCCTTTCTGGATCGCGTAGTAGGGAATGGCATGCACCAGGTCACGCAGGGTGACGCCGGGCTGCAGCTTGCCCTTGAAGCGCACCAGGATCGACTCCGGCATGTCCAGCGGCATGACGCCGGTGGCGGCGGCGAAGGCGACCAGGCCGGAACCGGCCGGGAAGGAGATGCCGATCGGGAAGCGCGTGTGCGAGTCGCCGCCGGTGCCGACGGTATCGGGCAGCAGCATGCGGTTCAGCCAGCTGTGGATGATGCCGTCGCCCGGACGCAGGGACACGCCGCCACGGGTCATGATGAAGTCGGGCAGGGTGTGGTGGGTGGTGACGTCGATCGGCTTCGGATACGCCGCGGTGTGGCAGAAGGACTGCATCACCAGATCCGTGGAGAAGCCCAGGCAAGCCAGGTCTTTCAGCTCGTCGCGGGTCATCGGGCCGGTGGTGTCCTGGGAGCCGACGGTGGTCATCTTCGGCTCGCAGTAGGTGCCCGGGCGAACGCCGGCGACGCCGCAGGCCTTGCCGACCATCTTCTGTGCCAGGGTGAAACCCTTGCTGCTTTCGGCGGGGGCTTCCGGCTTCTTGAACAGGTCGGACGGCGGCAGGCCCAGCTCGGCGCGCGCCTTCTCGGTCAGGCCGCGGCCGATGATCAGCGGGATACGGCCGCCGGCACGGACTTCGTCGAGCAGAACCGGGGTCTTCAGTTCGAAGGTGGTCAGCACTTCGTCGCTGTCGTGCTTGGTGACCTTGCCGGCATAGGGGTATACGTCGATGACGTCGCCCATGTTCATGTTCGAAACGTCGAACTCGATCGGCAGGGCGCCGGCGTCTTCCATGGTGTTGTAGAAGATCGGCGCGATCTTGCTGCCGAAGCAGAAGCCACCGGCGCGCTTGTTCGGCACGTAGGGCACGTCGTCGCCGAAGAACCACAGCACCGAGTTGGTGGCCGATTTACGCGAGGAGCCGGTGCCGACCACGTCGCCGACATAGGCGATGGGGAAGCCCTGGCCGCGCATTTCCTCGATCTGCTTCATCGGGCCGATGACGCCCTGCTGGTCGGGGACGATACCCTCGCGCGCCATCTTCAGCATGGCCAGGGCGTGCAGCGGGATGTCCGGGCGTGACCAGGCATCGGGCGCCGGCGACAGGTCGTCGGTGTTGGTTTCGCCGGTGACCTTGAACACGCGCAGGCTGATCTTGTCGGCCAGGGTCGGACGATTCTTGAACCATTCGCCGTCGGCCCAGGATTGCAGCACGCCCTGGGCATGGGCATTACCGGCCTTGGCTTTTTCGGCGACGTCGTGGAAGGCGTCGAACATCAGCAGGGTGTGCTTGAGCTGGGCGGCGGCGACCGGCGCCAGCTCGCTGTCGTCCAGCAGTTCGACCAGGGTGACGATGTTGTAGCCGCCCTGCATGGTGCCGAGCAGTTCGACGGCGCGCTTCTTGTCGAGCAGAGGGGAGGAGGCTTCGCCCTTGGCCAGCGCGGAGAGGAAACCGGCCTTGACGTAGGCGGCTTCGTCGACGCCTGGCGGTACGCGGTTGGTGATCAGGTCGAGGAGGAATTCTTCTTCGCCGGCTGGCGGGTTCTTCAGCAGGTCGACCAGACCCGCGGTTTGTTCGGCGTTTAGCGGCTGGGGCACGATACCCTGGGCGGCACGCTCTGCTACGTGTTTGCGGTAGGCTTCAAGCACAGTTATTACCCTCATCAGTGGTCCCAAAGGGGTGTCCGGGACGCATGCAGGGAATCGCCAGACACATCCGCACAGCCGCTTCATGAGCGGCACGCGATGGTTTCAACGATTCCATCCAGAAGCTGTTTTCAAAGTTTTACGCCGGCAGGACGGGGTAGATGAGGGGTTGGCGTGGTCATGGCGATGACCGCGCCAACATCGTACCTGCAGGATGACTGTGCTCGTGACGCTTTGAAAACAGCTTCCAACGGACATTGGCGCCTTTAGCAAGGCGGGACGATTCTACTGGAAAGCTGCGGTAAAGTTAAGCGAAAGACCCGTCTCCCCCTGGGGTGATCTGCCTTAGACAAAGGGCTAAGATGCACGACGTTTACTTCTGTGTATCGATTCCGCGCATGTCCAATCAACGTATCAAGACGCCCTGTGTCGGCCTGTGTTCCACGGTTTACGGTGACACCGTCTGCCGTGGCTGCAAGCGCTTCCATCACGAGGTGATCAACTGGAACGGCTACAGCGACGCGGAGAAACAGGCCGTCTGGCTGCGCCTGGAGGTGCTTCTGGTGCAGGTGATGGCGGCCAAGCTGGAGGTCTTCGACGAGCAGCGCCTGCTCCAGCAGTTGCAGCAGCGACAGATCCGCTTCGTGCCGCAGCAATCGCCCTATTGCTGGGCCTACCAGCTCATCGCCCGCGGGGCGCGGGTCATCACGCAACTGGAGGCCTATGGCATGGTGTTGTTGCCGGAGTTCCGCAACTGGACCCTGCCAGCGCTGCGCGATGCCATCGACCGGGAGTTCTTCCTGCTCTCCGAAGCGCATTACGAGCGTTACATCGCCCCCCAATTCCTACGCGAAGGCATGCAACTGCGCGTCTAGTTTCCGCCTGGCAAGCACTGCGACCGTCGTCGCGACTGAGCATGGGGCCGCCCCTGACGGGCAGCCGATCCTTCAGTGATGCAAAAACGCCCCGATCCAGTCGGGGCGTTTGGCCTTCGCGGGTCGCTTCAGCGGTATTCGCACAGATAGGCGCTGTCTTCGGCGACCTTGAGCTGGAACTTGCTGTTGGCGGCAACGGTGAAACGGCTGCCCGCGGTGAAGGTCTCCCAGTTTTCGCTGCCCGGCAGCTTGACGGTCAGCGCACCGGCGATGACGTGCATCACTTCCAGCTGGCTGGTGCCGAACTCGTACTCGCCCGCGGCCATCACGCCGATGGTCGCCGGCCCTTCAGCCATCCCGAAGGCGATGGATTTGACGGTACCGTCGAAATACTCGTTGACCTTGAACATATGCATCCTCGCAAAGGGCCTGAATAAAGGGTTGGCAAGTATGCCCAAGCCGGCTGGTCGCGTCACCTGCTCGCTCAGGCGGGCAGCACCAGCGGCAGCAGGCGGGCGGTATTGCGGGCGTCGCTCAGGGCGCGGTGCTGCTGGCCGCTGAAGGTCACTCCCGCCAGTTGCAACGCCATGTTCAGGCCTACCTGGCGCGGCAACTGGCGCACTTCGGCAAAGCGCCGCTTGAGGTTGAGATGCGCCATCCGGCTCAGGCAGCTGTCGAGCCCGTGCAGGCGCCAGTCCTGCTCCAACTGCCGGCGGTCGTATTCGCCCCAGCTGGCCCAGCCCACCAGGCGAGGCTGATGGCCCAGCAGCCAGCGTTCGAACTGCGGCCACAGCACGGGCAGGCTCATGGCGCTGTCGACATCGGCCTGGTTGATATGGGTCAGGTCGCGGCAGAAGCGCGTCAGGTGAGGGCGGCGCAGCGGGCGTACGAAGCGCTGGAAGTGATCGAGTTCATGCCCGGCCGCATTGACCAGGCAGGCGCCGATCTCGATGACCTCCATGTCTTCGACTGGCCAGCCGCCTTCTTCGGTGGTGGCCTCCAGGTCGATTATCAGCCAGTGTCCCATCGCCTTTCCTTGTGTCCGCAAAAGCCTGTCTGCAGCAGGCAACACCGTCAAACCGATTCTTCGACCGCAGAGACCGTTGATAGGTGCCATTTGTGCCGTATCCCTGTTCTTCCTGACAAGAATGCAGGGCGGTTCTTGCCTCTTTTCGGCGCTGGCTATACTTGCACGGCTCGGGCGGTTTCCTCTGGATAACGGGTGGGCTAGGTTCATGGAAGATTCAGTGCTGTTCCTCGATGATGAGCCGGCCAGCGCCAGTGCGCAGCCAGCGTGGCGCATATTGACGGTGGATGACGATGTCGATTTCCAGCGTGCCACGGCCTTTGCCCTGAGCGACATGGAAATCCTTGGCCAGCCCATCGAGCTGCAGCAGGCCTTCAGTTATCGTGAGGCGGCGATGCTGCTGGCCGAGCAGAAGGATATCGCCCTCATCCTGCTCGACGTGGTGATGGAAAGCGATGATGCGGGGCTGCGTCTGGTCAGGACGCTGCGCGAGGTGATCGGCAATGCCGAGGTTCGTGTCGTGCTGCTGACCGGCGAACCGGGCATGGCGCCGGTGCAGGAGGTCATGAGCCAGTACGATATCAACGATTACTGGAGCAAAAGCGAGTTGACTGCGGAACGGCTGCGCACCGTGCTCACCGTCGGGGTGCGCGGCTATTCGCAGCTGCACGCGACGGCGCGTGCCAGGCGCGGGCTGCAGATGATCGTGGAGTCGAGCAATGCGCTGTCCTGCTCGAAGAATACCCGTGAGCTGTCGGCCAGGATTCTCGCCGAAATCGCCTCCCTGCTGGATCTGCAGGCCGAGGGCATCGTCTGTGTGCGGGCCAAGGAAAGTGAGCCCGGAGCGCCGTCCAATGCCCATATCGTCAGCGCCAGCGGGCGTTTCTACCCTTCGATCGATGGCGACCTGGACAGTCTCGACGACGAGGCCGTGGCCGGCGCCCTGCGCTGCAGCCTGCAAAGACAGAGCACGCTGCGCTTCGACGATTGCACGGTGCTGTTCTTTCCGCGCTTCCAGGCCGGAGCGGACTACGCCTGTTATGTCGCCACCGAACGCACCCTCGACGACACCGAACTGGAACTGCTGGAAGTCTTCAGTGCCAGCATCAGTCGCGGTTTGTACAACGTCGCCCTGTTCAGCCGCCTGGAGGAAATGGCCTATCAGGACGACCTGCTGAAGATTCCCAACCGCAATGCCCTGATCCGCATGCTCGATATGACCCTGAATGGCGCGGCCAAGGCCGACCGGGTGCTGGTGTTGATCGATATCGATAATTTCTCCGGCGCCAACACGGCCTTTGGCACGGGCTATGGCGATTTCATTCTGGGGCTGGTGGCCAAGAAGCTGCGCGATGCGTTCGACAACAATGTGCTCATCGCCCGGGTGCGGGACGACCTGTTCGCCATTCTCGGGCCTGAAGAGCAGGTGCAGGCGCAACGTATCGTCGCCTTGTTCCGCCGCCAGAGCCGGCCCTACGAACTGGGCCAGGTGCACAGCCTCAGCAGCGTGACCCTGCACCTGCGCGATTTCGACGACACGGCCAGCGTGGCTTTGCAGGAGGCGCGACTGACCCTCAAGCAGGCCAAGCAACTGGGGCATGATCAGCATGTGGTGCATGACCGGCAGCTGCAGAGTGCCCACGCCGAGTCCTTCCGCCTGTTGCTGGCGCTGCGTGATGCCCTGGCCAGTGACCGCATCACGGTCGAGCTGCAGCCCCAGGTCGACCTGCTCACGGGGGCGGTGACGGGCGTGGAGGCACTGGCGCGCTGGTATCAGCCCGACGGCAAGTCGATCCCACCGTTGCAGTTCATCCCGTTGGCCGAGGCGACCGGCTACATACTGCCGCTGGGCGAGCTGCTCATGCGCCTGTCGCTGCAGGCGGCCAAGCGCCTGGAGCAGGCCGGGCATGGCGGTATCCGCGTCGCGATCAACGTTTCCGCCGCGCAACTGCTGCAGCGCGATTTCATCGAGCGTTTCACCCGCCACCTGCAGTCGAGCGGAGTACGGCCCGAGCAGGTCGAGCTGGAGATCACCGAGTCCGTGGCCATGCGCTCCTTCGAGCTGGTCTGCGAACAGCTGCTGGCATTGCGTCGGATGGGGGTGACCGTGGCCATCGATGATTTCGGTACCGGCTTCTCATCGCTCAGCTACTTGCGCCTGCTCCCGGCCGATCGCCTGAAGATCGACCGCAGCTTCGTGCAAGAGCTGGGGACGCTGGACGATGGCAAGCTGATTGCCGAGGCGGTGATCCAGATCGCCGCCCGGGTGGGCATGAGGGTCATCGCCGAAGGCGTGGAGAGTCACGAGCAGGCCGACTGGCTGCTCAGCCATGGCTGTATCGAGGCCCAGGGCTACCTGTTGGCCAGGCCCATGCCGCTGGCGCACCTGCTGAGTTGGCTGGATAGGCGGGCGGAGGCGCAAGGTTGAACCTGTCGGCACGCTGGCGAAGGAACCTGGCGCTGCCCTTGCCACGCAATCTGCTGGTGCTGTTCCTGCCCTGGGCGGCGCTGATCTGCCTGCTCAGTGCGCTGCTCTATGACCGTATGCTGGAGGATCGTCTCGAGCCCTTGCTGAGTGATCAGCTGGACAGTCTCGGCGAGGGCAATGGCGTACTCGAGAGACACCTGTCGAGCCTGCGCGGCGATTTGCAGTTCCTCAGCCAGCAGCCCCTGCTGGCCAGGGCCATCAAATACACCTCGCCCGACAGTTATGCCGCCCTGGGACAGCTGTTCCGGGAGTTTTCCGATAGCCGGGGAAGCTACGATCGGATCCGCTGGCTGGACGAGTCCGGCATGGAGCAGGTGCGGGTCAGCCATGTCGGAGGGCAGGCGCACCAGGTGCCTGGCGACAGCCTGCAGAACAAGGCGGGTCATGACTATTTCGCCGAAGCGATGCGCCTGCAGAAAGGCGATGTCCACCTGTCACGTTTCGACCTCAATCGCGAGTACGGACGGCTCGAGATTCCCCTGAAACCGACACTCAGGGCCGCCACGCCGGTATTCGGCGAGCAGGGCGAGCGTCGCGGCATCCTGATTCTCGATTACCTGGGCAAGCGCCTGCTGCAACGCCTGGAAGAAACCTCGCGGGCTTACGGCGGCACACTGCAATTGCTCGATCACGAAGGTTACTGGCTACTCGGCGAACGTCCCGAGGATGCCTGGGGTTTCATGCAGGGCAAGCCCGATGCGACCCTGGCCAGCCGCCAGCCAGCGGTCTGGCGACGTATGCAGGAGAGCGAGCGTGGCTCTTTCACCGATGCGTCCGGGGTCTGGGCGTTCAGTCATTTCCAGCCGGGCGACGGCACGGGTTCGGCCCATGTGTCCACGCAACGCTGGCTGTTACTGTCGCATCTGCCCAATGAGCGCATCCAGGCGTTGCGCCTGGTCGTGCTCTGGCGCGTTCTGTTGCTGCTCGGCTGCATGCTGGGGCTCGGGCTGCTGGTGAGCGTGCGCCTGGCCGTCACCGAAGAAGGCCGTCTGCGCGCCCAGCGCCAGCTGCAAGCCAGCAGCAAGGCCCTGGAGAATAGCAACCGCGAGCTGCGGGATACGGTCGATCAGTTGCAGCGAACCCGTCGGGCACTGCTGCAGGCGGAAAAGCTCTCGTCCCTGGGCACGCTGGTCGCGGGCGTGGCCCATGAGCTGAACACGCCCCTCGGTGCCGCCAGCGTCGCGGCCTCGAGCCTGCTGACCTCCAGCCAGGAGCTGCAGGCCAGCATGGGCGAAGGCCTGAAACGTGCCACGCTGGAGCGCTTCGTGCTGCGCAATGAGCAAGGACTGGGCATCGTTCTGACCGGCCTCGAACGCATGGCTCAGCTCACCCGCGCCTTCAAGCAACTGGCCAGCGACCGGGCCGGCACCGAACGGCGTACCTTCGACCTGAGCGAAGTGGTGCACGAGGTGATCCTGTTGCTGCAGCCCAGGCTCAGGCAGAGCGAGCATCGCATCGAGCTGGATATGCCGCAGAGCGTGATGATCGACAGCTACCCCGGCCCCCTGGGGCAGATTCTGCAGAACCTGATCGACAATGCCCTGATCCATGCATTCGAGCCGGGTGTGCGGGGTGTGGTGCGCGTGAGGATCGAGCTGGATGAGCGTGCCCGGCACTGCCTGATCGAGGTGAGCGATAATGGCCAGGGCATGCCCCCGGAGATATTGGCGAAGATCTTCGATCCGTTCTTCACCACGCGCCGCGGGCTTGGTGGAACAGGGCTGGGCCTGCACATCACCCACCAGTTGGCGGTCGACATCCTCGGCGCGCAACTGGATGTCGTCAGCGCGCCGGGGCAGGGCAGTTGCTTCAGCGTTCGTCTGGATCTGCCCTGAGTGGCTGCCCAGGCCCATATCGGCAGGGTAGAATTGGCGCCGTTTTCGCAGCCTTGCTGATCCGAGGTATCACGTCATGCAATGCCGTCCCGGCTGTGGCGCCTGCTGCATCGCCCCATCCATCAGTTCGTTCATTCCCGGCATGCCCGACGGCAAGCCAGCGGGTGAGCGCTGCCTGCACCTGTCCCCGGACAACCACTGCGCCCTGTTCGGTCGCCCGGAGCGGCCCGAGGTTTGTTCGGCATTTTCGGCCGATTTCGCTGTCTGCGGTAATAGCCGTGAAGAGGCTATACGACTGCTCGACTGGCTGGAACACAGCACGGCGATAGCCAGCTGAGGCAGTCAACCTGATGCATCGCAAGGCGTGAGCCTGGGAGAAGATGATGGCGTTGACCCGCTTGTTGTTGGGAAGCATGGCCTTGTGCGTAGCGGCTGCCGCGCATGCCGAAGAGTGGCGCCTGGCCAAGGATGAATCGGGTATCAAGGTATACCTGAGCGAAGTGGCCGGCTCGAAGTACAAGGCCTATCGTGGCGTGACCCTGATCAAGGCCGATATCGGCACCCTCAGCGCGTTGCAGGAGGACGTGGCGGCTTCCTGCGCCTGGATCCACGAATGCAAGGAGCAGAAATTGCTCAAGCGCGACGGCGACAAGAGCTGGACCTACACGCGTTTCAACACGCCGTGGCCGGTCGACCCGCGTGACTCGGTTATCGAGGTCACCACCGAGCATGGCAGCGATGGCAGTGTCATCCGCAAGCTGCACGGCGTGCCCGACTACCTGCCCGAGGAAAAGGGCTATGTGCGCGTGAGTAGCGTGGAGGGCCATTGGAGCATGACGCCCAAGGCGGATGGCATGGTCGAGGTCGTCTACCAGGTGCATACCGAGCCGGGCGGCAGCGTGCCTTCCTGGCTGGCCAACAAGTTCGTCGTCGATGCGCCGTTCAACACCCTCAAAGGCATGCGCGACAAGGTGCAGTGAGCGGATTTGTGGCGCAAAGAAAAAGGCCCGTCTGGAAGAGACGGGCCTTTTCGTGTCAGGGCTTCGGTGCTCAGTCGTCGCCGCCCATGATGCCGAAGATCTGCAGCAGGCTGACGAACAGGTTGTAGATCGACACGTACAGGCTGATGGTCGCCATGATGTAGTTACGCTCACCGCCGTGGATGATCGCACTGGTCTGGAACAGGATGCAGGCCGACGAGAACAGCACGAAGCCGGCACTGATGGCCAGTTGCAGGCCGCTGATCTGGAAGAAGAAGCTGGCGATGATCGCGCCCAGCAGGACGAAGAAACCGGCAGTGATGAAGCCACTGAGGAAGCTCATGTCCTTGCGGGTGGTCAGTACGTAGGCGGACAGGCCGCAGAACACCAGCGCCGTCATCATGAACGCCGAACTGACGACTTCGGCACCGTTGGCCATGCCCATGTAGCGGTTGAGGATCGGGCCCAGGGTGTAACCCATGAAACCGGTCAGGGCGAAGGTGGACAGCAGGCCCCAGCCCGAATCACGCAGTTTGGCGGTGAGGAAGAACAGCCCGTAGAAGCCGACCAGCACCACGAAGATGTTCGGATAAGGTACGTTGGCACGCTGCGCCATGAAGGCCACCAGGCCGCTGAACGCCAGTGTGAGGGCCAACAAGCCGTAAGTGTTGCGCAAAACGCTGCTGACTTCGCTTTGTGCAACCTGCGTAGAGGCTACGTAATCTTGTTCGCGCATGGCGACACTCCTGTAGAAAGGCTAATGGTTCCGTGGCGGGATGATAACAGAGCCTTGGATACTGCAAAATCAGAGTGTTTGACAGTGTGTTACGTTCCGGTAAGATGCCGCCCGCAGCCGAGCAGGTTGCAAAGGGATGTTTCGGCCCGTCCGATGCGCCCGCCAGCAATCCGGAAGCGTGGCAGAGCGGTTGAATGCAACGGTCTTGAAAACCGTCGAAGGGGAAACTCTTCCGTGAGTTCGAATCTCACCGCTTCCGCCATATTTGATACAAAAAGCCCCGAAAATCGGGGCTTTTTGCGTTTCTGCTCGTGCGGGTGCCTGCGCGCCTGCATTCCTCGAACCCGAGCGCTATCAATCAGCGGGCTTGCAACCGAGCGTCACCGGCGACATGTGCGGCGGGGAGGAGGGCGCTGATGCGCTCCATTCGGCTTCCAGGGACATCCGTCGGCGTACCGATGAAGTCGTCATCGTCAGCACCTATAATTGACGCTTGCCATTTGACGTTGCGGAATTGGCTCAGGCGTCAGCTTTTTTGTTATGGTGACGCGTCTCCATAAAGTCACTGTGCGGCAGTCGGTGCAGGGTATGAGGTGTTCGTTTGATTAAGGTATTGGTTGTCGATGATCATGACCTGGTTCGTACGGGCATTTCGCGCATGTTGGCCGATATCGAGGGGCTTCAGGTCATCGGCCAGGCCAGTTCCGGCGAAGAGTCGTTGAAGCGGGTGCGCGAACTGAAGCCGGATGTCGTGCTGATGGACGTCAAGATGCCCGGCATCGGCGGTCTGGAGGCGACGCGCAAACTGCTTCGCAGTCATCCCGATCTGAAGGTGGTGGCGGTAACGGTCTGCGAGGAAGATCCATTCCCGACCCGACTGCTGCAGGCCGGTGCGGCGGGGTATCTGACCAAGGGCGCGGCGCTGGAGGAAATGGTGCAGGCCATTCGCATGGTCTTTGCCGGGCAGCGCTACATCAGCCCGCAGATCGCTCAGCAACTGGCCCTGAAGTCCTTTCAGCCGCAGACCAGCAATTCGCCATTCGACCTGCTCTCCGAGCGCGAGATCCAGATCGCCCTGATGATCGCCGGCTGCCAGAAGGTGCAGAGCATTTCCGACAAGCTCTGCCTGTCGCCCAAGACGGTGAACACCTACCGCTACCGGATCTTCGAGAAACTCTCGATCACCAGCGATGTGGAGCTGGCATTGCTCGCTGTGCGGCACGGCATGGTCGATGCCACCAGTTGACCTAGCCCCCGTGTTCGACGCCAGTGCCTTTCTTGCCACCTGCAGCGCTCGCCCAGGCGTCTATCGCATGTTCGACGCGGACGCCAATCTGCTCTACGTCGGCAAAGCCAAGAACCTGAAAAAGCGTCTCGCCAGTTATTTCCGCAAGACCGGGCTGGCGCCGAAGACGGCCGCCCTGGTGGGCAAGATCGTCCAGGTGGAAACCACCATCACCGCCAACGAGACCGAGGCGCTGCTGCTCGAGCAGACGCTGATCAAGGAGTGGCGGCCGCCGTACAACATCCTGCTGCGCGACGATAAGTCCTACCCCTATGTGTTTCTCTCCGACGGCGACTATCCGCGGCTGGATATCCACCGCGGCGCGAAGAAGCGCAAGGGCCGCTACTTCGGGCCTTACCCCAGTGCCGGCGCCATCCGCGAAAGCCTGGGGCTGCTGCAGAAGGCGTTCCTGGTGCGCCAGTGCGAGGACAGTTACTTCAAGAACCGCACGCGGCCCTGCCTGCAGTATCAGATCAAGCGCTGCAAGGCGCCGTGCGTGGCCCTGGTCGAGCCGGCCGAGTATGCCGAGGACGTACGCCATTCGGTGATGTTTCTCGAGGGGCGCAGCAATGCCCTCAACGACGAGCTGTCGGCCAATATGCAGAAAGCCGCCATGGAGCTGGACTTCGAGCGGGCGGCGGAGTTGCGCGATCAGATGGCCTTGCTGCGCCGCGTGCAGGATCAGCAGAGCATGGAAGGCGGCAGTGGCGATGTCGATGTGGTGGCGGCCATGGTCAATCCCGGAGGCGCCTGCGTGCACCTGATCAGCGTGCGTGGCGGGCGGGTGCTGGGCAGCAAGAATTTCTTTCCCCAGGTGGCCATCGAGGAAGAGATCCAGGACGTGCTGCTGGCCTTTCTCGCCCAGTATTACCTGGGCAGCCAGGAGCGGGACCTGCCGAGCGAGCTGATCGTCAACGCACAGCACGAGGATTTCCCCACCCTGATCGCCGCCATCGAGGAAATGCGCGGGCGCGAGTTGGGCATCAGCTACCGGGTGCGCGGCACCCGGGCGCGCTGGCAGCACCTGGCGGTGACCAACGCCGAGCAGGCCCTGGGCGCGCGTCTGGCCAATCGACAGCACATGGCCGGGCGTTTCGATGCCCTGGCCGAAGCCCTGCACATGGACGAAGTGCCGCAACGCCTGGAGTGCTTCGACATCAGCCACTCCAGCGGCGAAGCCACGGTGGCCTCCTGCGTGGTATTCGGCCCGGAAGGGCCGCTGAAGTCGGACTACCGGCGCTACAACATCGAAGGCGTGACCGCGGGCGACGACTACGCCGCCATGCACCAGGCCCTGACGCGGCGTTTCAGCAAGATCAAGGACGGCGAGGGCAAGCTGCCGGACGTGCTCCTGGTCGACGGTGGCAAAGGGCAACTGGCCATGGCCCGCGAGGTGCTCGAAGAGCTGGCCGTGCCGGATCTGATCCTGCTCGGCGTGGCCAAGGGCACGACCCGCAAGCCGGGCCTGGAAACCCTGTACCTGAACGATGCCGCCCATGAATTCACCCTGCCGGGACATTCGCCGGCCCTGCACCTGATCCAGCAGATCCGCGACGAATCGCACCGTTTCGCCATTACCGGCCACCGTGCCCGACGCGGCAAGACGCGGCGTACCTCGAGCCTGGAGGAGGTCGCCGGGGTCGGGCCGAAGCGGCGGCGTGAGCTGCTGCATCACTTCGGCGGCCTGCAGGAGCTGTCACGGGCCAGTACCGAGGAGATCGCCAAAGCGCCAGGCATCAGTAAAAAGCTTGCCGAGTTGATTTATGCTGCCTTGCACAGCGAGTAGAATGCCGCCTCACCTAACCGTCCAGTCGAGCCGATGAATATCCCCAACCTGCTTACGGTGCTCCGCGTTCTGCTGATCCCGATCTTCATCCTGCTGTTCTATATGCCCTTTCCCTGGAGCTACTGGGCGGCGAGTGGGGTCTTCGCCTTTGCTGCCGTTACCGATTGGCTCGACGGCTATCTGGCGCGGCGCTGGGAGCAGAGCACGCCATTCGGCGCCTTCCTCGACCCGGTCGCCGACAAGCTGATGGTCGCCACCGCCCTGGTGCTGCTGGTCGCAGAGCACACCAACCTCTGGTTGACCTTGCCGGCGACGATCATCATCGGCCGCGAGATCGTCGTCTCCGCCTTGCGCGAATGGATGGCCGAGCTCGGGGCACGGGCCCATGTGGCCGTGTCCAACCTGGCGAAATGGAAAACCGCCGCGCAAATGGTCGCCCTGGTGATCCTGCTGGGCAACCCGCCCCTGTTCAATTTCTGGGTGCTACTGGGTTACGTGCTGCTGATCGTCGCTGCGGTACTGACCCTGTGGTCGATGCTGCAATACCTGCTTGCCGCCTGGCCCCACCTCAGCACCACCGCGGAGAAGAAATAAACTTTTTTGAATCAAGGGCTTGACTGGAGGTATCGAAGCTATAGAATGGCGCCCGTCGACAAGACAAGCGGGAATAGCTCAGTTGGTAGAGCACGACCTTGCCAAGGTCGGGGTCGCGAGTTCGAGTCTCGTTTCCCGCTCCAAATTATTATGATCTGCAGGCTTCCATTGGCGTCTGTAAGTCATTGAAAACAGGACCTTAGGGTCCTTTTTTCGTTCCAGGCAGATCTGCCGGAAAGCGCCCGCAGCCATGACTTTTAAGTCCATTTTCAAGTCCTGGTGGGCGGGTGCTCGGTTGCGGATTGTTGCTGGCGCGGCGCGGGCTCTGTCACCGACCAGGAAGAGGTCATGGCACAGGCACGCTGCATTGGGACGTGGTAGTGCATTTCCTGTCTTTGCCTGTGTTTCAATTCGACTCTTTGCACGGGCAGGAAGAGGGGAGATAGCCATGCGCGCCATCATGATCCTAATCGCCGCCGCTGGTGTCCTGTCGCTTTCCGGCTGCTGCGTTTTCGGCACGAGTCAGCAGGCCTACGATGTATGGACTTCGCCAACCTTGTCAGACAGCAGGGTCGCCGCCATTCGCCGGCAGTGCGACGCCGATGCCCGCCAGGCGGCGGACGAGCGTTTCAACGCCCACCTGGCGCTTCTGAAGCAGGAATGCGCCATCGAACAGCCCTTCGCGAGCTTCGTTTTTCTGAATCACGTCACCGGCGAGGCGATCGAAGGCGAGCCGCGCGAGAGGGTCTTGTACAGCTTCCGCAACGCTTGCCGCATCGTGGCCGAGAACCCCCGACCCACGCCGGACGATCTGGACAATACCTGTTTAGGGTGCAAGCCCCGGCTTCCCGCCGAAGCCTGCTATGACAGACGGGGACTGGTGCGTGAGACTCGATACCGCACGGTGTGCGCACCGATGAAGATGTTCTGATACGCCGGTCGGATGCCGAGGGGTGTACAGTTTCCGGGCTCCGGACTGTAGGGGAGCCGTTGATAGCCCTCTGCAACCTGTAACGGAAAAATTTGGGAGTAGGACTTGCCAATGCCAATGAACCAGTCCACAATGGCGACCATTCCTGAAACGGGGATGCGGAAAACTCTTATTAATCAAAGAGTTGTAGGCTAGGTTATAGTCTGACTTCCCGCTCCGGTTTCAACGGGCCGTCCAGTACGGCCCGTTCAGTTTCAAGGCTGAGTAGCAGAGTGGTTATGCACCGGATTGCAAATCCGTGAACGCCGGTTCGATTCCGACCTCAGCCTCCAAACAGAAAGCCCCGCAAGCTCGTGCTTGCGGGGCTTTTTCCATTGCGCCGGTGAGCGTCCCCCCCGAGTTTGAATGCCAGCCAGGCGGGCCCTACAGGGGCGTAAGCCGAGCAAGCTGCTCGGCGCTGGGGAAGCCGCGGGTGAGCAGGCGTGGCGGGAACATATCGTGCTCGGGTTCGAGCAACTCACCGAGTACCGATATGGCTTCCTCCCAACCGACCACCAGGGTGTCGGCCTCTTCCTCGTTTCTGGGCATGACCAGCACAAGGCGGTCGGCGTGGGGCAGCGAGGTATCCACATCGCGGGTCCAGGTGCACATGGAGAAGGTGCGGCCGCTGTCTGCCTCCAGTTCGTAGAGCAGGTAACTGGCAACGAAGATGTCATGCCCGTTGCGCGCATGGATCTTTTCCAGGAATTGTTTCTGCATGCCGTAGTTGCCGTACTCGATCAGCCGGCGCAGGTCGTCGCGGCGCTGGCGGTGCGCCGCTTGCTCGGGTTCGTAGGTCGTTATGCTCGAGTTTTCATAGGTGTACAGCAGCGCTGACACGCAGCGGCCATCGTTGACGGCTTCATGACTCAGATCCAGCATGTGTCCCAGGCCTGCCTCGTCACGGTCACCGGAGACCAGCAGCACGTCGCGCGTGGGCAGCATGAACACCGGCCGACCACGCACCGCGACGCGCTGCAATACGTCAGGAAGCAGGACGCGGCTGGTGTCGTAGGCATCTGCCCAGGCACCGCGGAAGACGCCGGGCGCTACTTCGGCAAAAGCGTCAGGCGTGTCGTCGCGCAGGTTGGTGCATGCGATGGCGAGGGCTTCATCGAGGCTTATCCCCCATGCTTCGGGTGGGCCCTGGGTGAGTGTCGAGGTGGCTTCGGGCTGGTCGATGGCCAGCAGGACCATGCAGTCTTCACCGAATGGCCGATAGTGCATCGGGTATGGCTTATCCCAGCCCTCGCTGTGGACATGGTGCAGGCGAATCTCTTCGAGCATTCCCCGGTTGCGCACGATGGGGCGCAGTAGGGGGCGGGCCTGCTCGAAGTCCAGGTCACTTGTCGCTCCGGCACTCATCAGCGTGCTGGCAAAGCCTTGCAGGACGTTGTCGCGCTCCGCTCGGCCCGCCTTGTTGTAGGCATGGTAGGCATTGTGCAGGTTGAAGAACGAACCATTGTCGTGCGACACACGGAACTCGTCGGGCTCGAACTCGAGTTCACCGCGGTAACCGGCCTTGCGAGCGGCGGCGATAAACAACCGGGCGAAGCGCTCGGGGCTCGGCGTTCGCTTGAAGAGGCGGTCGAAGAGGGCAGAGAGCATCGGAGAGCCTTCCTTTATTGATCGAGACGAGCATTCTTGTCCAGCCTATGGAGCACTACAACCGGGACACTTGCGCCATGCCGGCTCGTTCTCATTCGGGGCGGAACATGCCGTTGCGCTCGCTATACCGGCCGGGCCCCCGTCTCGATTCTGGCGTAGAACTGGCCAGGCGCTGAGACAAAATGTCCCAGGACGGAATGCATTCGCGAGCTAGACTTGCCTATCCATGAACACGAGAAAGGAGTTCTCAGGATGATGTCCGTGCTCGAGCAACGACGCATCGTCGAATGCGCGTTTCTGCCCCTGGTCTGCCATTGCACCATCGACTCCAGTGAGTCGGTGACCATCCAGGTGAGGGATCCGGTCACTGCCCAGGTTTACCTGAATGTCACCGGCATATCCCGTTCCGAGTTGTCGTCCTCTCGGCAGATCTCCGCGCTCGTGCTGCAACTGCGCCAGGATCTGCGCACCCTCAATTCAGGCAGCGACCTGCACAAACTGGGCTAGGCATTCCGGGCTGTGCCGTGGTCAATCGGCAGAAACGCCAGGCGCGATGCCTGAGTTTCGGCTGCAGTCCGTCATTCATAGTGAACTGGTGGTTTTTCGTACAGCCATAGCTAGCACTACAGGCTTGCGGAGGATTGCACGATGGATGGTGGAAAATTCGACAACTACGACCTGGAACGCTACCACTCGCTCCTTGCCGATGAACTCGGGCTCTCGGTCGATGAGCTGGAAACCTGGATGGAGGATGAAACCGAACGGGTCGATGACGCTGGCCGGCTGATCGGTCATGCCGTGACCTTCAAGCCCAGCATGCCTTTCGACCTGAGGGCCCGGGTGCGCGGCATGGCGGGCGAGTACACGGCGCATACCGGCGTGATTCGGCTCGATTCCTGAACGAACTGCAAACAGCCTGAACTATCGTCAACAGTAGGCCTTCCAAATGGAGGTCAATCACTTTTTATGGAGTATCACCATGGCTCGTAAGACTTCACTGGAAGCAGGACTGGAACAGTTTCAGAACGAGAGCACCAAGGAGCTGAAGAAGCTGCTGGATCAAGCCAGCAAGGCGCTGGGTGATGCTGAGTCCTTCTCGGGCGACAAGGCTAACGAGGCTCGCGAAAAAGTCATCGCGCTGCTCAACGAGGCCAAGGGCTCGATCAGCGAGAAAGGCAAGGAAGCCGTGGAACTGGGTCGTGAAACCCTCGAAAACGCTCAGGATCGCATCGAGAGCAATCCGTGGACGTCCGTCGCTGTGGCCTCGGGTTTCGGCTTGCTGATCGGCCTGTTGCTGGGTCGCAGCAGCAAGTAATCGATGCTCGCCCCAGGGCTGCCTGCCTGACGGAAACGTTACTTGCATAGGCCCCGACCATCGGCGCCGGCTCTCACCAGGTCTCTAAACGGGCTCCGTAGATCACTGATTTGCGGAGCTTTTTATTGCCGGTATCGACCTTGCAGGGGCGCGTGGGGGTGTATATAGTCCAGCCCTCGCGTTTTACCAAAGCCCCGATGGTGAAATTGGTAAACACAGCAGACTTAAAATCTGCCGACCGTGAGGTCTTGCCGGTTCGATTCCGGCTCGGGGCACCATGCCGAAAACCCAGCCGATGGCTGGGTTTTTTTATGGGCCTGCCATCCCTGGCGGTCGCTACGCGGGCCGTCGCTGCGCGACGTCAACGAGGCTCAGACATCGACAAGCTTGGCGGCTTCGACGCCTGAGGCGCTGAGTTTGATGGGGTAGTGGATGACCTGTTCCTCTGCGGCGCTCGACACGCTGCCGTCATGAATGAGCCCGCCCTCCTGCAGATGCCTGAGCATGGCGGCGACGGCGTGCTCGCCGCGGAAATTGTCCAGCACTTCCTTGCCCAGGCCGGCTGGATGGGCGTGTAGCAGGCGGGTGAGAACTTCTTTTTTCAGATCGTGGTCGATGGACATGCAGACCTCGCTTGTGGCTGTCATGGGATGTCATTAGTTGTGACTATCCTGGGCGCTGAACGTTTGACGCGTTTTCTGCCGTTCGTTGTAAGCCATCGGCGTCCTGATAAACTGCGTCGGCGTCGTTCACTCTCTCCGTGTGGGGCTTTCCAATGATCAAGAAATGCTTGTTTCCCGCCGCCGGCTACGGCACCCGTTTTCTCCCGGCGACCAAGGCCATGCCCAAGGAAATGCTGCCGGTGGTCAACAAGCCGTTGATCCAGTATGGCGTGGAGGAAGCGCTGTCGGCGGGCCTCAATGAGATCGCCATGGTCACCGGGCGTGGTAAGCGGGCGCTGGAGGATCACTTCGATATCAGCTACGAGCTGGAACAGCAGATCCGTAATACCGACAAGGAAAAGTACCTGGTCGGCATCCGTCGCCTGATCGACCAATGCAGCTTCTCCTACACGCGCCAGATCGAGATGAAGGGCCTGGGCCACGCGATCCTCTGCGGCCGTCCGCTGATCGGCGACGAGCCCTTCGCCGTGGTGCTGGCCGACGACCTGTGCCTGAACCTCGAAGGCGACAGCGTGCTGAAGCAGATGGTCAAGCTGTACAACCAGTTCCGTTGCTCGATCGTGGCGATCCAGGAAGTACCGCCGGAAGAAACCCACAAGTACGGGGTGATCGCCGGCGAGATGATCCGTGACGATATCTTCCGGGTGAACAGCATGGTCGAGAAGCCCAAGCCCGGAGAGGCGCCGTCGAACCTGGCGATCATCGGCCGCTATATCCTTACGCCGGACATCTTCGGCCTGATCGCCCAGACCGAGCCGGGCAAGGGCGGCGAGATCCAGATCACCGACGCGCTGATGAAGCAGGCACGGGACGGCTGCGTGCTGGCCTACAAGTTCAAGGGCCAGCGCTTCGACTGCGGTGGTGCCGAAGGCTATATCGAGGCCACCAACTTCTGCTTCGAGAACCTGTACAAGACCGGCAAGTACTGATCCGGTTTTTCCGCCTGCGGGCCAAGCGTTTGGCCCGCAAAAGGCGCTTTGCCCTGGCCCTGTAGGAGCCGCGACCCCGCGGCGATTGCTGGCCGTGACACGTTTTGTGCGATGCCACCATCGCATCACGCCGAGGCCGACGCGCCTACACGAGCGGCGGTTTTTCGCTCTTCCGTAGGCGCTTCCTGCTCCGACCGGCCTGCGGGCGGCTTCTTCGTCTTCAACTAGGGCTGACCTGCTCGGCGCCCGGGCCCAGCGGCTGGCCGTAGCTGAACTCGATGTAGTGGCCAGCGGGGTCGCGGACGCCGCAGTAATAGCCGACCGGGTAGGGCTCGTCGCGCTGCGCCCAGATCAGGCAGCCGGCGGCTTCGGCCTTGGCGGCGATGGCGTCGACCTGCTCGCGGCTCTGCAGGGCGAAGCCGAAATGGCTGTAGTCGTTGGCGGCCAGTTGCCGCGGCTCGCCGCCGGGCATGATGACGAAGATGAAATCCCGCTCCTTGCCGGGTTCGGCCATCCACACGATGCTCGCGCCCTTGCCGGGGCGCCGATGAATGACCCGCATGCCGCAGAAGTCCTCGTAGAAGGCGATACAGGCCTGCAGGTCCGGTACGTGCAGGGCCAGGTGGGTGAGGGTGGGGCGCATGCTCGGGCTCCTGTGCTTGGCTGTTGCCGTTCTTGTGCAGACCGCTTTCGGCGGCGATAAGTTTGCCGTATCCGTTCGCTTCATGCCGCGCCACAGGCGGGCAGCGTGGCCTGTTTGGGGTATGCTGGGCGCCTGTTCAGGAGGGCTGTGATGACCTACGATTTCGACCTGTTTGTAATCGGCGCCGGGTCCGGTGGTGTGCGGGCTGCACGTTTCGCCGCCGGTTATGGTGCCCGTGTGGCGGTGGCCGAGAGCCGCTACCTGGGCGGCACCTGCGTCAATGTCGGCTGCGTGCCGAAAAAACTGCTGGTCTACGGTGCCCACTTCGCCGATGACTTCGAACAGGCCAGGGGCTTCGGCTGGACGCTCGCCGAGAGCCGCTTCGACTGGCCGACGCTGATCGCCAACAAGAACCGCGAGATCGAACGGCTCAACGGCATCTATCGCAACCTGCTGGTGAACAGTGGCGTGACCCTGCTCGAGGGCCACGCACGCCTGCTCGACGCGCATAGCGTGGAACTGGACGGCAAGCGCTACAGCGCCGAACGCATCCTCATCGCCACCGGTGGCTGGCCGCACATTCCCGCCATTCCCGGGCGCGAGCATGCGATCGACTCCAACCAGGCGTTCTACCTGGAGCAGCTACCGCGGCGCATCCTGGTGGTCGGTGGCGGCTATATCGCCGTGGAGTTCGCCTCGATCTTCAATGGCCTGGGGGCCGAGACCGCGCTGCTGTACCGCGGTGACATGTTCCTGCGCGGCTTCGATGGCGCGGTGCGCAAGCACTTGCACGAGGAGCTTGGCAAACGTGGGCTGGATATCCAGTTCAACAGCGATATCGCGCGGATCGACAAACAGGCCGATGGCAGCCTGCAGGCCACCCTCAAGGATGGCCGCGCGCTGCAGGCCGACTGCATCTTCTACGCCACCGGCCGCCGCCCGATGCTGGACAACCTGGGCCTGGAAAACACCGGCGTGACCCTGGACGACAAGGGCTATATCGAGGTCGACGATCAGTACCAGACCAAGGCCCCGTCGATCCTGGCCATTGGCGACGTGATCGGCCGCGTGCAACTGACCCCGGTGGCGCTGGCCGAGGGCATGGCCGTGGCCCGGCGCCTGTTCAAGCCCGAGGAGTACCGCAAGGTCGACTACCGGAACATTCCGACCGCCGTGTTCAGCCTGCCGAGCGTCGGCACGGTGGGCCTGACCGAGGAACAGGCCCGCGAAGCCGGACACAAGGTGCGCATCTTCGAGAGCCGCTTCCGGCCGATGAAGCTGACCCTGACCGAATCCAGCGAGCGCACCCTGATGAAGCTGGTGGTCGATGCCGACAGCGATCGCGTGCTCGGCTGTCATATGGTCGGTCCCGAGGCCGGGGAGATCGTTCAGGGCCTGGCGGTGGCGCTCAAGGCCGGCGCCACCAAGCAGGTGTTCGATGACACCCTCGGCGTGCACCCGACCGCGGCGGAAGAGTTCGTCACCCTGCGCACGCCGCTGCGCACGCCGCTGCACACGCCGCTGAACTGAGCGCGACATGGCCCAACTCTTCTACTTCGCCGACCTGTTCGGCGTCGCGGTGTTCGCCATCACCGGCGCGCTGATGGCCGGGCGCAAGTCCATGGACCTGTTCGGCGTGCTGGTGATCGCCATCATCACCGCCCTGGGTGGCGGCACCTTGCGCGACCTGATCCTGGACAACCACCCGGTCAGCTGGATCCGCGACGACACCTATATCGTCGTCGCCTCGGTGGCGGCGGTCGCCACGGTGATCTGGGTGCGGCTGACCCGGCCGATCCACGAGAAGGGCCTGCTGATCGCCGACGCCTTCGGCCTGGCGGTGTTCACCGTGATCGGCACCGAGGTAGCCCTGCAGTATGCCATGCCGTCCAGCACGGCGGTGATCATGGGGGTGATGACCGGGGTGGCCGGCGGGGTGATGCGCGATGTGATCTGCAACGAGATCCCGCTGATCTTCCAGAAGGAAATCTACGCCACCGCCTGCCTGGCCGGTGCGCTAACCTTCGTGCTGCTGCGCATGCTGGAAACGCCACACTGGCTGGATACCGGCGTTTCCATGCTGGTGGTGCTGACGATTCGCCTGGCCGCTATTCGCTGGCATTTTTCGTTGCCCCGGTTTCACCTGCTCGACCGCGACTGACATCAAGGATCGGCGGGCTGTTCACATAATTCCTGTCCCCATTTGTGTTCGCCAAGGAAGGTCTATGCATCGTTTGCTCCTGTGTCTGTGCCTGCTGAGCCTGGGCGTTGCCGCTCGGGAGGTGGTCAATGACGTGACCGGCCTCAACCCCGTCGTGGTCGAGCGGGTCGTCGTGCCACGAAGCGAGCAGGATGTCGTCGATGCGTTGCGCGGCCATGCCGGGCCGATCAGTATCGGCGGCGGTCTTTACAGCATGGGTGGGCAGGCGGCCACGGACGGCGCGCTGCAACTGGACATGCGTGGCCTCGATCAGGTGCTCGAGTTCTCCGCCGAGCGTCGCGAGATTCGCGTGCAGAGCGGCATCACCTGGCGGGCCATACTCGAGCACATCGACCCGTACCATCTCTCGCCGCAGATCATGCAGTCCTACGCCAACTTCACGGTGGGCGGCTCGCTGTCGGTCAACGTGCATGGCCGTTACGTGGGTGAAGGGCCAATCGTCGGTTCGGTGCGGGCCATCCGTGTGGTGCTCGCCGATGGCAGCGTGGTGGACGCCAGCCCGAGCCACAACGCCGCTCTGTTCCATGGTGTGATTGGCGGCTACGGTGGCCTGGGGGTGATAGTCGAAGCCACGCTGGGCCTGGTGGAGAACACCCGGATCGTCCGGGAAAGCCAGGTCATGTCGCTGCAGGACTATCGCCCCTGGTTCTATCGCGAGGTCGACTCCCAGGCGGATCTGGTGATGCACAACGGCATTCTCTATCCCGATGACTTTTCCACGGTGCGGGCCGTGTCCTACCGGCGTACCGAAGCAGCACTGACGGAGGGGGAGCGGCTGAGCCCCAGGCAGCAGGGTAGCCAGTTGCAGCGCGCGGGGATTCGTCTGAGCGGATCATCCCCGGGCATCAGGCTGCGTGAAGCGGCGCTCGACCCGCTGTTGTTTCGCAGCCCCAAGGTGCAATGGCGTAACCATGAGGCCAGTCTCGACGTCAGCGAGCTGGAGCCGATATCAGGCCCCGGCTTCAGCTATGTGCTGCAAGAGTATTTCGTGCCGCCGGCACAGCTGGAGCGTTTCATCGGCGAGCTGGCGCGCCTGACTCATCAGCACCAGGCCACGCTGATCAATGTCTCCATTCGCCATGCCAAGGCCGATACCGATACCTTGCTGAGCTGGGCTCCCGAGGAAGTCTTCGCCCTGGTGCTCTACTACCGCCAGGGCAGCTCGGACAGCGAACGGCGCAAAGCTGCGGCCTGGACGCAGGACCTGATCGCCGCCGCATTGCGCTGCGGGGGGCGGCACTACCTGCCTTATCAGATTCATGCCAGCCGCGAGCAATTTCTGCAGGCTTACCCGCGGGCACCGGAATACTTCGTACTCAAACGCCAGCTGGATCCCACCAACAGGTTTCGCAACCGTTTGTGGGACACCTATTATCCGTTATGACTGTTGGGTGGCACGGTCACTTCAGGGCATCGCCGAGAAACTTGCTGAGAAACTGCCGTGTACGCTCATGCTGCGGTGCGCTGAACAGCTCGCGGGCGTCGCCTTGCTCGACTATCGAGCCCTGGTCGATGAAGATCGCCCGGTTGGCCACGTCGCGGGCGAAGCTCATCTCGTGGGTGACGATGACCAGCGTACGCTGCTCCTCGGCCAGGGCACGGATGGTCGCCAGCACTTCGCCGACCAGCTCAGGGTCGAGTGCGGAAGTGGGCTCGTCGAACAGGATCACATCGGGCTCCATGGCCAGCGCCCGGGCGATGGCCACCCGCTGTTGCTGGCCGCCGGAGAGGCGCTTGGGGTAGGCATCCTCCTTGCCCGCCAGACCGACCTTGGCCAGCAGTCGGCGCCCGCGTTCGGCAGCGGCCTTGGGGTCTTCCTTCTTGACTACCACCGGGCCTTCGATGACGTTCTCCAGGGCGCTGCGATGGGGAAACAGATTGAAGTTCTGGAACACGAAGCCCACATGCTGGCGCAATCTGCGGATCAATGTCTGCTGCGGGCCAAGCGGACGCGACGCATCGATTTCGATGTCGCCGACCCGAATCGTGCCCCCATCCGGCACTTCCAGCAGGTTGAGGCAACGCAGCAGGGTGGTCTTGCCCGACCCGCTGGGGCCGATGATGGCCACCACTTCGCCCGGCTCGATGTTCAAGTCGATCCCGTTGAGGACGGTCTGGCCCTTGAAGGACTTGGTCAGGTTACGCACGGTGATCATGAAGGGACCTCGTACTGCGCGCTAGAGAACATCAGGCATCCTGCTCATGGCGGTTGACCCGCTCTTCGAGACGGCTTTGCAGGTGCGCCAGCACCGTGGCGAGCAGCCAGTAGATCAGCGCCGCGGCCAGGTACATGGTGAAGATCTCGAAGGTCCGCGCGGTGATCAACTGCGCCTGGCGGAACAGTTCCGGCACCTGGATGGTGGCGGCCAGGGCCGTGTCCTTGACCAGCGAGATGAAGCTGTTGCCCAGTGGCGGCAGCGCGGTACGCGCCGCCTGCGGCAGGATCGCGCGAACCATGGTCTGGGTCTTGCTCATGCCGATACTGGCGGCCGCTTCCCACTGGCCACGGTCGATGGAGGCGATGGCGGCGCGCAGGATCTCCGAGACGTACGCGGCCATGTTCAATGAAAAACCGATCAGCGCGGCCGGCAAGGGCTCGAGTTGAATCCCCAGTTGCGGCAGACCGTAATAGATCATGAACAGCTGCACCAGCAGCGGGGTGCCGCGAAAGAACGACACGTAGATGCGTGACGTCCAGGACAGGAGCTTCAGCGGCGACAGGCGCATCAGCGCCAGCGCGAAGCCGAGCAGCAGGCCGAAGAACATGCCGCCGAGGCTCAGCACCACCGTATAGAAGGCGCCCTTGAGCAGGAAGGGCGCGGAGTCCAGCGCAAGCTGCAGGCTCGCTTCGATCATTGCGTGACGTCAGCCTGGAACCATTTTTCCGAGATCGCCTGCAGGGTGCCGTCGGCGCGCAGCTTGGCGATGGCCTCGTCGAGCGCCGCCAGCAGTTGCGGATTGCCCTTGCGCAGGGCGATGCCGGCTTCCTGGGGGGCGAAGGGCGCGCCGGCCACGGCCAGGGTGTCGCCGGTCTTGCTGATCAGCTCGAAGGCCGCCAGGCGGTCGCCGAGGATGGCATCGAGACGGCCGACGCGGACATCCTGGTTGCGCGTGGCGTCATCGTCGTAGGTGCGGATATCGGCCTGGGGCACGTTGTCCTTCAGCCATTGTTCGTAGTTGGTGCCCAGCACCACACCGACCTTCTTGCCATTGAGGTCTTCGGGTTTGCCGAACTCGCCTTCCCGGCCTTTACGGGTCAGCACCTGGATACCGGAGACGGTATAGGGCGTGGAGAAGTCGTATTTCTTCTTGCGCTCTTCGGAGATGGTCACCTGGTTGATCACCACGTCCAGGCGCCTGGACTCCAGCGACGCGAGGATGCCGTCCCACTTGGTCGGCTGGAACTCGACCTTGACCCCCAGTTGCTTGCCCAGGGCCTCGGCGAATTCGACCTCGAAGCCGGTCAGCTTGCCGCTCTCGTCCTGGAAGTTGAACGGAGGGTAGGTGCCTTCCAGGCCGACCTTGAGGGTGCCTTTCTGCTGGATCTGTTGCAGCAGGTCGTCGGCGGCGAAGGCAGGGCTGCCGAAGCCGGCGGACAGGGCGAGGCCCAGGCTACCAATCAGGAAATGGCGACGCAACATTGCAAACTTCATGGGTAAGCCTCGTGGGGTGGTGGGCAAATGTGCGGCAACTCTAAGGGCCATGCCTTTCAACATGTTGGCAACTGAGGGGTAACAGCCGAGAAGAGCGCTGGAGGCTTGAGGCTGGACGAAATGCGGCGTTGATCTTCTCGTCCAGCCTTCAGCGCTCTTTGCGGCTTTATAGCTGTCGTTACCCGATAGCCGTTTTTCGAAGACGTTGAAAGGCATGACTCTAAGGGCCTATTTATATGCATTAAAATACTAAAAAATTATTTGCATATTCGTTTCTGTTTCGACGTGTCTAGCTCAGCATGCTCGGGTGGTAGGCGAAGAGGGCCGGCGAGCCTCCGGTATGCAGAAAGACCAGCGCACCATCGCCGGCGAGTGTGCCTGTTCGCAGGCCATCGAGCAGGCCGGCGAAGGCCTTGCCGGTATAGACCGGGTCGAGCAACAGGCCTTCGCTGCCCGCCAGCAGGCGAATGGCATCCAGGGTGCCCGCGTTCGGCTCGCCGTAGCGGGGGGCGAAGTAGCCGTCCCACAATTCGAGGTGCAGCGTCTCGGGCACGTCGATGCCGAGCAGTTCGGCGCTGCGCTGCACCAGCCCGGCGACTTTCAGGCGCTGGGCGTCGGCACTGCGCGACACCGTGACGCCGATCACCTTCACCTGCGGCAGGACATGGGCCAGGGCCAACGCCACACCGGCGTGGGTGGCGCCACTGCCGGAGGCCAGCACTACAGCGCTGACGGCCATCCCGGCGGCGCTGATCTGCTCGGCCAGCTCCAGCCCGGCCTTGACGTAGCCCAGCGTGCCCAGAGCATTGGAGCCACCGATGGGAACCACGTAAGGGCGCTTGCCGGTCGCGCGCAGGCGTTCGGCCCTGGCCGCCAGCAAGCCATCGGCATCGTCCAGGCTGGCGACCGCCTCGACCCGGGTAGCGAACAACTCGAGCAGCAGGCGGTTGCCGTTATGCAGGTAGTTGGGGTCTGCGCTGGCGATGGGGTTTTCCAGCAGCGCCAGGCAGGCCAGCCCCAGCTGGGCGGCCAGGGCGGCGGTCTGACGCACGTGGTTGGACTGGATGGCGCCGGCGGTGATCAGGGTATCGGCTTGCCGGCCCAGGGCGTCAGCGCCGAGGAATTCCAGTTTGCGCGCCTTGTTGCCACCGAGGGCGAAGGGCGTCAGGTCATCGCGCTTGATATGCACGTCCCGACCCAGGTGCCGGGAGAGGCGCTCGAGGCGCTGCAAGGGGGTTGGTTGGGGAACCAGGTCGAGACGGGGAAAGCGGCTCAGGGCTTCGCTGATCATGGGGATTCGCAGAGGGGCAGGGAAGGTATGGGTTCACTGTAGAGGGGGCAGCCTGAAACACAACCTCTTGAGCACCTGTTTATATTCAATAAAAGAATATAAAAATAATTTAAAAGTATTTTATTGGAATAAAAGTTCTCCGTATCGTCAGCTTCGCCGAGCTACCCGCATCGGTTCCAATCGATACGTGCGCCTGTTGATCCAGGCGCGCCCAGAATGAGAACAATCATGAAGAAAACGCTTCTGCTGGCCGCATTGGCCACCGTCCTGACGAGCGCTACGGCCCTGGCCGCCGAAAAGCTCAGCGTCGCCGCCACGCCGGTGCCCCACGCCGAAATCCTCGAACTGATCAAACCGCAACTGGCCAAGCAGGGCGTCGATCTGCAGATACGCGTGTTCACCGACTACGTACAACCGAACCTGCAGGTCGAGCAGAAGCAGCTGGACGCCAACTACTTCCAGACCAAACCTTACCTGGACGGTTTCAACGAAAGCCGCGGCACCCACCTGGTGATCGTCAAGGGCGTGCATGTCGAGCCCTTTGGCGGCTATTCCAGCAAGTACAAGAGCCTGAAGGACCTGCCGGATGGCGCCACCATCGCCATCCCCAACGAAGCCAGCAACAGCGGCCGCGCCCTGCAACTGCTGCAACACGCTGGCCTGCTGACCCTCAAGGACCCGAGCAACATACAGGCCACGCCGAAGGATCTGGCGAGCAACCCGCACAACTTCAAGTTCAGGGAGCTGGAAGCGGCCATGCTGCCGCGCGTGCTGGATCAGGTCGACCTGGCGCTGATCAACACCAACTACGCGCTGGAAGCCAAACTCAATCCGACCGAAGACGCCCTGGTGCTCGAGGACAAGGATTCGCCGTACGTGAACTACCTGGTGGCCCGCCCCGACAACCAGGACAGCGAAGCCCTGAAGAAACTCGCCGACGCGCTGACCAGCCCCGAGGTCAAGGCCTTCATCGAACAGAAATACTCGGGCGCCGTGGTTCCGGCGTTCTGAGATTCGACCGCGCCACGACGGTTCGAGCGACGCATGGCTCATACCGTTCTTGCCGACACGGAGTTCTTCGTGTCGGCATTTTTTTGCCGTCTCAGGCCCGATCGTTCAGAGGAACTGCTTGCGGTAGGCACCCGGCAATACGCCGCTGACCTTGGCGAAGGCGCGGGTGAAGGCGGCTACCGACTGGTAGCCGACGGCCTCGGCCACGTCGGCGACCGCCAGCCCTTGCTTGAGCAGGCTGCAGGCCAGGCGAACCCGCAGGCTGATCAGCATCTGTCCGGGCGAAGTACCGGACAGTTCCTGGAAACGCTTGCAGAATGCCGAACGCGATAGCCCGCTGTGCACCGCCATCTCCTGCATCGACCAGTTGTGCTCGGGGCGGGCGATCAGTTGCTCGAGCAGCGTGCTGAACTGCGGGTGGCGAGCGATACCGAGCAGGCCGCCGAGGTGTTCGGCCTGGCCCTGTTCGCGCAGTACATAGAGAAACAGCAGGTGGCTGAGGCGCTCGAGAAAGGCCCCCGAGGGGCCATCGTCACGCTCGCATTCGGCCAGGATCAGCTCGAACAGGCGGCGTGCCGCACTCAGCGAAGGATCCCCGGCCCGCAGCACCAGAAAGCTCGGCAGCGCCTGCAGGACCAGACTGCTCAGCCCGGGGCGGAAATGAAAGAAGCCGCAGACCAGGGCGACGCCATCACGCGTTTCCGTCAATGGCTGCATGCTGCCACGCGGGCTGCAACGGGCAGCCTCGGCGTGCGCCTCGTTGGACAGCCGATAGGCCATGTCCCGTAGCAGGAACACCGCGTCGCCGCCCAGCAGGGCGAGCGGCTGGCTGCCATCGTCGAAGTGCAGCCAGCACTCGCCCTGAACCAGCAGGTGAAAGCTGGCGCGAGCCAGGCCATGGGTGCTGGCCTGCCAGTTGCCGCAATAGCGGCCGACATGGAACAGGCTGGCGTCCAGCTCGAGGTTCTCTAATAACCATTCAAAAGGGGCAGTCGACGAATTCATCTAATGAAAAGACTCAAGAGCAAGTGATAGCGACTTTCTCATATTGTTGGACGTTTTTATAACCAAGAAAATGGCAGGCAATTCGTTCAACCCAGGAGTTATCCCATGTCTCGCGTGACCTTGCATACCGTGGAAACCGCTCCCGTAGAGGCCCAGCCCTTTCTGCGCAACGCCCAGGCCGCTTCCGGATTCGTTCCCAACCTGCTGGCGGTGCTGGCCAATGCGCCGGCCGCACTGGAAACCTACGTCACCGTCTCCGGGCTGAATGGCAAGGCCAGCCTGAGCCTCGCCGAACGCGAGGTGATCCAGCTGATCGCCGCAACCACGCACGGCTGTGCCTTCTGCGTTGCCGGCCACACGGCGGTCGCCCGCAACAAGGCCAGGCTGCCTGCCGAGGTGGTCGAGGCGCTGCGTGCCCGCGGCGAGTTGCCGGATGCCCGTTACGAAAGGCTGGCCCAGTTCACCCGCGACGTCATCGCCACCCGCGGCAATGTCAGCGATGCGGCCTACCAGGCATTTCTCGAGGCCGGCTTCAGCGAGAGCCAGGCCCTGGAGGTGATTCTCGGGGTGAGCCTGGCCACCCTGTGCAACTTCGCCAACAGTTTCGCCCACACGCCGCTGAACCCGGAACTGGAGCAATACCGCTGGGATCAGGCCGGCGCCTGAGGCCCCTCTAAAAACTACCTACGTTGTCATCGCTGCGTTAAAAACACGCTCAAAATGCTCATTTACAACTCGTAAACTGCGCTTTTTCGCCTGTTTTGCCTTGCGCTGACTGCCTCGTCAACGCTTTTAGAGGTGCCCATTAGCGGCAGAGGAGATTTCACCATGCTGGATGCCAACCTGAGCCGCTGGCTCGACGAACAGGCCGGGGCGCTGGACTGCGGCCAGTGCGATGCGCAGGCCGTGCTGCCGCAACTGGCGGCTGCCGGCGTGCTGCGCCTTGGCGTGCCGAAAGCGCTGGGCGGCGAGGGCGGCCATGTGGTCGATGCCTTGCGCGCGGTGGCCGATGTGGCCAGCCATTCATTGACGGCCGCCTTCGTGTTCTGGGGCCAGCGCGCCTTCATCGAGTACCTGCTGCAGGGCGACAACCCGGCGCTGAGCGAGCGCCTGCTACCGGCGCTGCTCGATGGCGAACAGGCCGGCGCCACCGGGCTGTCGAACGCCATGAAGTATCTGTCGGGCATCGAGGAACTGGGCGTCAGCGCCACACCCGGCAGCGACGGCTGGACCCTGAATGGACGACTGCCCTGGGTCACCAATCTGCGCAAGAGCGGTTTCGTGGTGGCCGCCGCCATCGATCTGCCGGGTGCCCAGCCGTTCGTGGCGGCGTTCCCGGGTGACCTGGCCGGGGTCGAGCGCAGTGCGGACCTGCAACTGCTCGGCCTGCAGTCCAGCAACACCGCCGCGTTGCACTTGCAGCAGGCGCATCTGCAGCGTGAATGGCTGATCGCCGCCGATGCGCGGCGCTTTCTGCCGCAGGTACGTCCGGCCTTTCTCGGCCTGCAGTGCGGGCTGTCGATCGGCCTGGCACAGCGCGCGCTGGCCGAAGTGCGCGGTGCGCTGGCGCAGCGTTCGATCCTGCATGACGAATACGAGCAACTGGCGAGCACCCTGAGCCTCGAACGCCTGCGCCTGGAGCAAGGGCTGCATGACGGCACCTTCCTCGCCCAGCCATCGGCGCTGTTCGCCCTGCGCATCGGCCTGGCCGAGCGCGTCGCCGAGGCACTGCAACTGGAACTGCAGGCCAGCGGTGGGCGCGCCTATCTGCAACCCCATGGCGACGGTTTCGCCAGACGCTGGCGGGAATCGGCCTTCGTGCCGGTGGTCACCCCCAGCCTGGTGCAACTGCGCGCCGAGCTGCAGAAGAACGCGGCGCAGGTGTCGGCGTGAGCACGGTGTTGCAAGCGCGGGACATCGGCCTCGCTTACCCGCAGGGCAAGGGCTGGCAGCAGGTGCTCGAGGATTTTCAGCTCGACCTGCAGGCCGGCGAGGTGGTGAGCATTCTCGGCCCCAGCGGCGTGGGCAAGTCCAGCCTGCTGCGGGTACTGGCCGGGCTGCAGCAGCCCCAGCAGGGCAGGGTGGCGTTGTTCGACGAAACCCTGCGCGGGCCTCATCCCCGAGTGGCGGTCGCCTTTCAGGATCCGTCGCTGCTGCCCTGGCTGACGCTGGAAAAGAACGTCGCCTTCGGCCTCGATTTCAGCCGGCAGCCCCGTCGTGATGCGGCACAGCGCGAGGCGCTGATCGGCCGCGCCATCGCCGCGGTGGGCCTGAGCCAGGCCTGCGGCCGCTACCCGGCGGAGTTGTCCGGCGGCATGGCGCAGCGTACCGCGCTGGCCCGTTGCCTGGCCCGCGAGCCCCATGTGCTGTTGCTCGACGAACCCTTTGGCGCCCTGGACGAAGTGACCCGGACGCAGATGCAGCAGTTGCTGCTGAAGATCATCCGTGAGCAGCGCACCGCAGCCGTGCTGATCACCCACGACATCGATGAAGCGCTGCTGCTCTCCGAACGTATTCTGCTACTGGGCGACACCCCGGCGCGCACGTTGGGCGAGTGGCACATCGACCTGCCGCACCCCCGTGCGGATCTGGTCGACGAGCTTGGCGCCCTGCGCGTCGACATCCTCAAAACCCTACGGCGGGCGAGCCGCGATCACGCCCCCTCACCCTCGCAGGAGCCACAGCATGTGCCTGGACGATCCCACCCATTCCCGACGTGACATTCTCAAACTCGCCACGCTGCTGACCGCAGCCGGCGCATTGCCTTTGCTCAGCAGCTTGCAGGCGCGGGCCGCCAGCGAGCCCGACGCGCCGGTGCGCATCGGCTACCTGCCGATCACCGACGCCACGCCGCTGCTGGTGGCGCACAACAATGGCCTGTTCGAGGCCGAGGGCATCAAGTCCGAACGTCCGGTGCTGCTGCGCAGCTGGGCGCAGGTCATCGAAGCCTTCCTCTCCGGGCAGGTCAACGTCATCCACCTGCTGTCGCCGATGACCGTCTGGGCGCGCTATGGCAGCCGGGTGCCGGCCAAGGTGGTGGCCTGGAACCATGTCGGCGGCTCGGGCCTGACCGTGGCGCCGGATATCACCGATGTGAAACAGCTGGGCGGCAAGGCCGTGGCCATCCCGTTCTGGTATTCGATCCATAACGTGGTGGTGCAGCAGTTGCTGCGCGACAGCGGCCTGACGCCGGTGAGCAAGGGCGTGGATGGCGCCATCGCCGCCAACGAGGTGAGCCTGGTCGTCCTGGCGCCTTCGGATATGCCGCCAGCCCTGGCCAGCAAGCGCATCGCCGCTTACATCGTCGCCGAGCCCTTCAACGCCCTGGCGGAGAACCTGCAGGTCGGGCGCATCCAGCGCTTCACCGGCGATGTGTGGCGCAACCACGCCTGTTGCGTGGTGTTCATGCACGAACACGATCTGAACAACCGCCCCGAGTGGTCGCAGAAGGTGGTCAACGCCATCGTCAAGGCGCAACTGTGGACGCGCGACCATCGCGCCGAGGCCGCCCAGTTGCTGTCCAAGGAGGGCGCCAACCGCTACACGCCCCACGCCCCGGAAGTGCTGTCCCGGGTGTTGTCGCCCGCCGCTAGTGAACGCCAGGGCTACCTGGACAGCGGTGCCATCCGCCATGGCGACTGGGACGAGCAGCGCATCGATTTTCAGCCTTATCCGTTCCCCAGCTACACCGAGGAACTGGTACGGCGCCTGAAGGACACCCTGATCGAAGGCAACAACGCCTTCCTCGCCGCCCTGGACCCGCTCGAGACCGCCCGGGATCTGGTCGATGAGCGCTTCGTCCGGCACAGCCTGGAGGCTGTTGGCGGGCTGCAGGCGTTCGGTATCGGTGGCGGTTATCAGCGCAGCGAGGAGTTGAGCGTTTGAGCAATCGATTGCAGGCATGGGGTCTGGGCATCGCCGGGTTGCTGGCGGTGTTCGTCCTGTGGTGGCTGCTGCTGGCCGTGTTCGGCAGCGGCCAGGGGCTGAGCGCGCTGTTCTCGCCCCAGGCGACCCTGGTCAGCCTCGCCGAGCTGCTGACCCGCGGCGAACTGTACGAACACAGTTGGGTCAGCCTGCGTCGGGTGCTGGTCGGCCTTGGTCTGGCGCTGCTGGTCGGCGTGCCGCTGGGGTTGCTGGTCGGCAGCTGGCGTCGCCTGGAGTGGGCGACCACGCCGGCGTTCCAGTTCCTGCGCATGATCTCGCCACTGTCGTGGATGCCCATCGCGGTCATGGTCATGGGGGTGGGCGACCAGCCCATCTATTTCCTGCTGGCGTTCGCCGCGGTCTGGCCGATCCTGCTCAACACCGCGGCCGGGGTGAAGCAGCTCGACACGCGCTGGCTGCAACTGGCGCGCAGCCTCAGCGCCACCCGCCGCGAAACCCTGCTGCGGGTGATCCTGCCGGGCATCGTCGGCCATGTCCTGACCGGCGTACGCCTGGCCATCGGCATCCTCTGGATCGTCCTGGTGCCCTGCGAAATGCTCGGCGTCAGCGCCGGCCTCGGCTACTACATCCTCGATACCCGCGACCGCCTGGCCTATTCGGAACTGATGGCCATGGTGCTGCTGATCGGCGTACTCGGCTTCGCCCTGGATGCCGCGGCGCGCTGGCTGCATGCCTGCTGGGCAAGGCACTGAAGGCGGGGCTGTCGAAATGCCATAAGTTTATTCTTAAAGGGTATTTAAATATAAGTTCTTATGCTTATAAAGTTAGCCACATGCGTACCTGCCGGCCAACCGGCACGCCGCACGAACGAATACAGGTGCGAACACCTGCCTTTGAACGAGCAGCGCCCGCGTGGCGCTTACGTGTGGAGCTACGCCCATGTCTGCCGTGTCCCTGAACCCCGCCCCCAGCCAGCCAACTCAGGATTTCGACGTACGCCCGTTTGATGCGGCCGTCGGTGCCGAGATCGTCGGCCTGGATCTCAGTCGGCCGCTGAACGACGCGGATTTCGCCCGTGTCCATCGCGCCCACCTTGACCACGGCCTGCTGGTATTCCGCGATCAGCGCATCACCCCGCAACAGCAGATCGATTTCAGCCGCCGCTTCGGTCCGTTGCAGATCCACGTGCTCAAGCAGTTCCTGCTGGCCGATCACCCGGAAATCTTCATCATCTCCAACATCAAGGAGAACGGTCAGCCGATCGGCCTGGGCGATGCCGGCAAGTTCTGGCACTCCGACCTGTCCTACAAGGAATTCCCCAGCCTGGGCTCCATGCTGCTGGCCCAGGAACTGCCGGAGGAGGGCGGCGATACGCTGTTCGCCAGCCAGCAACTGGCCTATGAAACCCTGTCGGCGGAACTGCGCCAGGCCATCGATGGCAAGCGCGCCGCGCATTCCTATACCGCCCGCTACGCCGATGAAGTGTTCAAGGGCATTCGCCGGCCGACGCTGACCGAGGCGCAACTGGCCGAGGTCAAGGCGGTGGTCCATCCGGTGGTGCGCACCCACCCGGAAACCGGGCGCAAGGGGCTGTTCGTCAACGAGAACTTCACCACCCACATCCTCGACATCCCCGAGGACGAGAGCCGCCAGATCCTCGCCGAGCTCTACGCCCACAGCGCGAAGCCCGAGTTCATCTACCGCCACCAGTGGCAAGCGAACGACATGGTGTTCTGGGACAACCGCGCACTGATCCACCTGGCTACAGGCTGCCCAAGCCACCTGCGCCGACGCATGCACCGCACGACCATCCAGGGCGACGTGCCGTTCTGAGCCGTCCGCCCTTCATTCGCGAACCTTTTTTCACGGAGCAACGCCATGTCGTCAGGCAAAGGCTTTCCTTTCATTCCGCGCTTCGGCCGCCTGCTCGGCGGCATCGGCCTGGGCCTGCTGGCTGGCAGCCTGGCCGTGCCAGCGAGCGCCCACGCCGAAGGGCAGATCCGCATCGCCGAGCAGTTCGGCATCGTCTACCTGCTGCTCAACGTGGTGCGTGACCAACAGTTGATCGAGAAGCACGGCAAGGCCGAGGGCCTGGATATCAAGGTCGACTGGCAGCAGCTGTCCGGTGGCTCGGCGGTCAACGACGCGCTGTTGTCCGGTGCCATCGATATCGCCGGCGCCGGCATCGGCCCGCTGCTCACGGTCTGGGACCGCACCCACGGCCGGCAGAACGTCAAGGGCGTGGCCTCGCTGGGCAACTTCCCCTATTACCTGGTGAGCAACAATCCCAAGGTCAAGACCATCGCCGACTTCACCGAGAAGGATCGCATCGCCGTGCCGGCGGTGGGGGTGTCGGTACAGTCGCGCTTCCTGCAGTACGCGGCCGCCAAGCAGTGGGGCGACGACCAGTACAACCGCCTGGACAAGTACACCCTGGCGCTGCCGCATCCGGATGCCACCGCCGCGCTGAAATCGGGCGGTACCGAGCTGACCGGGCATTTCTCCAACCCGCCGTTCCAGAACCAGGCGCTGGAGAACCCCAACGTACACGTGGTGCTCGACACCTACGAGCTGCTCGGCCCGAACTCGCCGACGGTGCTGTATGCCACCGAGAAATTCCGCAACGACAACCCCAAGACCTACAAGGCCTTCGTCGCCGCGCTGGCCGAGGCGGCCGCGTTCGCCCAGAACGACAAGGGCGCCGCGGCGGACACCTACATCCGCGTCACCGGCGCCAAGATCAGCCGCGAAGAGTTGCTGAAGATCATCGACAACGAGCAGTACCAGTTCACCGTCACCCCCACCAACACCTACCCGCTGGCGGACTTCCTGCAGCGGGTCGGTGCCATCAAAAACAAACCGGCCACCTGGCAGGACTACTTCTTCGAAGACGCCGCCATCGGTCAGGGAAGCTGAATCCATGAACGCCCCTCTGCAAGGCCACACGGCCAGCACTGTCAATCTTGGCGCTTTCGACACCCTGCTGCAGGTGGAGAAGGTCAGCCTCGAATACCGCACCCCACAGCGCGTCGTGCGCGCCACCCACGAAGTCAGCTTCGAGGTGGATCGCGCCGATCGTTTCGTGCTGCTCGGCCCCTCCGGTTGCGGTAAATCCACCCTGCTCAAGGCCGTGGCCGGGTTCATCGAACCGGTCGCCGGCAACATTCGTCTGGATGGCGTCCAGGTGCGCGAACCGGGCCCGGACCGGATCGTGGTGTTCCAGGAGTTCGACCAGTTGCCGCCCTGGAAGACGGTCAAGCAGAACGTCATGTTCCCGCTGCTGGCCTCGCGCACCCTGGGCCGCCGCGAAGCCGAGGAGCGCGCCCTGCATTACCTGGAGAAGGTCGGCCTGGCGGCTTTCGCCGATGCCTATCCGCACACCCTGTCCGGCGGCATGAAGGCCCGCGTGGCCATCGCCCGGGCGCTGGCCATGCAGCCGAAGATCCTGTTGATGGACGAGCCGTTCGCCGCCCTCGATGCCCTGACCCGGCGCAAGATGCAGGAAGAGCTGCTGGAGCTGTGGGAGGAGGTGCGCTTCACCCTGTTGTTCGTCACCCACTCGATCGAGGAAGCGCTGATCGTCGGCAACCGCATTCTCTTGCTGTCGCCGCATCCGGGCCGGGTCAGGGCGGAGATCAACAGCCATCAGTACGACCTGCACAGCCTCGGCGGCGTGGGTTTCCAGCAGACCGCACAGCGTATCCATCGCCTGCTGTTCGACCAGCCGGGCGATACCCCCGAGACCCGCGATCTGGGTTTCCACGATGTGCGCATTGCCTACTGAGGCGTTGTTTTCACCGAATTCCGCGAGACGACCATCATGAGCAACACCACCTTGCGCCGTGAAGAATACGAAATCGAACTGGCGCCCCTGGGCGACCAGCCCGTGGAGCGCGAGCTGCCGCTGGCCACACGCCTGTGGCAGCAGGGCTGGCTGCGCAAATCGCTGATCCTGCTGGGCCTGGCACTGATCTGGGAACTGGCCGCGCGCTACCAGGGCAACGACCTGCTGCTGCCCAGTTTCCTGCAGACCGCCCGCGCCTTCATAGAGGGCGTGGGCACCGGGGAATTGCTGGAGAAAGTCGGTATTTCCCTGTCGGTACTGGTCAAGGGTTACCTGATCGGCATCGTCATGGCCTTTCTGCTGACCACCCTGGCGGTGTCGACGCAACTGGGCCGCGATCTGCTCTCGACTCTGACCTCGATGTTCAACCCGCTGCCGGCCATCGCCCTGTTGCCGCTGGCGCTGCTGTGGTTCGGCCTGGGCGAGAACAGCCTGATCTTCGTCCTGGTGCACTCGGTGCTCTGGGCCCTGGCGCTGAACACCTACGCGGGGTTTCTCGGCGTCTCGGAGACCCAGCGCATGGCCGGGCGCAATTACGGCCTCAAGGGCCTGCGCTTCGTGCTGTTCATCCTGATTCCCGCGGCGCTGCCGTCGATCCTCGCCGGTCTGAAGATCGGCTGGGCCTTCGCCTGGCGCACGCTGATCGCCGCCGAGCTGGTGTTCGGCGCCTCCAGCGGCAAGGGCGGCCTGGGCTGGTACATCTTCCAGAACCGCAACGAGCTGTACACCGACAAGGTGTTCGCCGGCCTGGCCGCGGTGATCCTGATCGGCCTGCTGGTGGAGAACCTGGTGTTCGCCACCCTGGAGCGCGTCACCGTCAAGCGCTGGGGGATGCAGCGTTAACCCAACCGTAGCCTGGGTTGAGCATCGCGATACCCAGGTCGCTTTCCCCGGGTGTCGCTGCGCTCGACCCGGGCTACCGATTATCTACAACGAGAAGAAGAGATGATGACCAACACGTTCAAACTCGGCCGCCTGGCTACCGCCCTGGGTCTGCTCGGCGCCCTGGCAACCCCGCTGGCCGCCCACGCGGAAGGCAAGATCAGCATCGCCCAGCAGTTCGGCATCGGTTATCTGGTGCTGCATGTGGTCAAGGACCAGCAACTGATCGAGAAGCACGCCAAGGCCCAGGGCCTGGACAAGATCGACGTCGAGTGGCGCACCATCTCCGGCGCCACGGCGATGAACGAAGCGCTGCTGGCCGGGGCCATCGACGTGGTCTCGGCCGGTGTGCCGCCGATGCTCACCGTGTGGGACCGTACCCACGGTCGGCAGAACGTCAAGGCCGTCGCGTCCCTGGGTTCCATGCCCAACTACCTGCTGAGCAACCGGGCCGAGGTCAAGACCCTGCAGGATCTCGGCGACAAGGATCGCATCGCCGTGCCGGCGGCCGGCGTCGGCTTCCAGTCGCGCACCCTGCAGATCGAAACCGCCAAGCTGTACGGCAATGCCGACTTCCAGCGCTTCGACAAGATCTCCGTGAGCCTGCCGCACCCGGACGCCACCGTGGCGCTGACCAAGGGCGGCTCGGAAATCACCGCGCATTTCTCCAGCCCGCCGTTCCAGTACCAGGCGCTGGAAAACCCCAATGTGCACAAGCTGATCAGCTCCTACGACATCCTCGGCGGCCAGGCCACCTTCAACGTGCTGTATGCCACCGAGAAATTCCACGACCAGAATCCGAAGACCTACAAGGCCTTCTACGACGCCCTGGTCGAGGCTTCGCAGATCATCAAGGCGGACAAGGCCGCGGCGGCGCAGACCTACATCAAGGTGGAGAACTCCAGGTTGCCGCTGGAGTTCGTGAAGAAGATCGTCATCGATCCGGAGATCGACTTCACCGTGTCGCCGGAGCGCACCTTCATCTATGCCGAGAAGCTGCATGAACTGGGCGTGCTGAAGAACAAGGCCGACTCCTGGAAGGATTACTTCTTCGAAGAAGCCTACGCCAACCCGGGCAGCTGATGGGGCGGTAGAAACCGGCGTGCGGGCGCTCACCCATTGCCCGCATGCTCCTGGCCAGGCACTGCCGCGCACGAGGCGGCAGTCGATTTTTGGTGTTGATGATGCGTTCGTTGGTGGAAGTCGGGCTGCAGGCGCAGACCCGTTCGTGCGTTATGGATGACGGCGGGGCGCTGCGATGAGCTTCGATTGGCCATTCGTTGTGTCGACGCTGCCGGCCTTCCTCAAGGCGGTTGGCGTCACCCTGCAGGTCGGCGCCATCGCCATCGCCTGTTCCCTGCTGGTGGCGTTGCTCAACTCGGCGATTCTGGTCTGGCGTGTGCCGTTCTTGCGGCGCCTGGTCGGCCTGTATGTCGAAGTGGCGCGCAACACCCCCTTGCTGATCCAGCTGTTCTTCATCTACTTCGCCTTGCCGGTGATCGGCATCCGCCTGTCCGGGTTCGCCGCGGCGATCATCGCCATGACCTTTCTAGGTGGCGCCTACCTGACCGAGGTGCTGCGCGCCGGCGTGGAAGCGGTGCCCAGGGCGCAGATCGAGTCGGGACTGTCCATCGGCCTGTCGCGCTGGCAGCTGCTGCGCCACGTGATCCTGCCCCAGGCCGGTTTGCTCAGCCTGCCGGCGCTGTTCGCCAACTTCATCTTCCTGCTCAAGGAAACCACCGTGGTCTCGGCGGTGGCGGTGCCGGAGATCCTCTACACCACCAAGAGCTACATCGCCCTGTACTACAAGACCTACGAGATGCTCGCGGTGATGACCGCCCTGTGCGTGCTGCTGTTCCTGACGCTGTCGCTGCTCCTGGGTGTACTGGAAAGGAGGCTGCAACATGGCCAGTTCGGGTCTTGAGCTGCTCTGGGTGTCGGCGCCGCAGCTGGCCCGCGGCGCCTGGGAAACCCTGAGCATCTCCGCCTCGGCCATCGCCTTCAGCACCCTGGGCGGCGTGCTCTACGGGGTGTTGCGCAGCCTGGGTTCGGCCTGGCTCGATGGACTGCTACGGGTCTACCTGGAACTGTTCCGGGCGATCCCGGTGCTGGTCTGGCTGTACCTGTTCTTCTTCGGTCTGCCGATCTTCGCTGGTGTCAGCGTGCCGAGCTTCTGGTGCGCGGTGCTGGTGTTGTCGTTGTGGGGCGCCAGCGAAGTGGGCGAGGTGGTGCGCGGCGGCTTGCGTTCGCTGCCCCGCGGCCAGCGCGAGGCCGGTCTGGCCATCGGCCTGAACACCTGGCAGCTGTATGGCGAGGTGCTGCTGCCCCAGGCGCTCAAGCGCATCACGCCGCCGACCATCAACGTCTACACACGGCTGATCAAGACCAGCTCGCTGGCGGTGCTGATCGGCGTGGTGGATGTGATCAAGGTCGGCCAGCAGATCATCGAGCGCACCTATGAGTCGGTGCTGATCTACGGCTTCCTGTTCCTCTTCTTCTTCGTCCTCTGTTATCCGCTGTCGGCCGCCTCGCGCGTGCTGGAGCGTCGCTGGAGCCATGCATGAGCGCCTTGATCGAACTCGCTTCATTCAGCAAGAGCTTCGGCGCCACGCCAGTGCTGCGCAAGGTCGACCTGCGTGTCGAGCGCGGCGAGGTGGTGGTGATCCTCGGCCCCAGCGGTTGCGGCAAGAGCACCCTGCTGCGCTGCCTCAATGGCCTGGAGCAGGGGCAGGGCGGCAGCCTGCGTTTCGCCGGGCGCGAGCTGGGTGGCAAGACCGACTGGCGCGCCGTACGCCAGGAAATCGGCATGGTCTTCCAGAGCTACCACCTGTTCCCCAACAAGACGGTGCTGGAAAACATCCTGCTCGGTCCGCTCAAGGTGCAGAGACGCGCCTTCGGTGAGGCCTTGGCCCAGGCCGAGGCGCTGCTGGAGCGGGTCGGCCTGCTGGACAAACGCAATGCCTACCCGCGTGAGTTGTCTGGCGGCCAGCAGCAGCGCATCGCCATCGTCCGGGCGCTGTGCATGAACCCGCAGGTGATGTTGTTCGACGAGGTGACCGCCGCCCTCGACCCGGAAATGGTCAAGGAGGTGCTGGAGGTGATCCTCGGCCTCGCCGAAGGCGGCATGACCATGCTCATCGTCACCCACGAAATGGCCTTCGCCCGGGCGGTGGCCGACCGAATCCTGTTCATGGACGGCGGCGTGATCGCCGAACAGAACGACCCTGAAACTTTTTTCAGCAACCCGCAAACCGCACGCGCGCAGCAGTTTCTGGAGAAGTTCTCCTACGTGGAAAACATGCCCAAAAGGAAAGCGCAATGACCTTCAAATCTGCCCTGACATTCCCCTTGCTCGCCGCCAGCCTGCTGATCGGCTGTGGCCAGTCCGAACAACCCAAGCAGGCCGCGGCCGAGCCCGCGACGGCGACGCCACCTGCCGCCGCCGCGGCGCCGAGCGACAGCTACCTGGAGAAAATCAAGGCCCGCGACAAGCTGATCGTCGGGGTCTTCAGCGACAAGCCGCCGTTCGGCTTCGTCAACGAGCAGGGTGAGTACGTTGGCTTCGACACCGATATCGCCAAGCGCTTCGCCAAGGACCTGCTCGGCGACGAGAAGAAAGTCGAGTTCGTGGTGGTCGAGCCGGCCAGCCGCATTCCGTTCCTGCAGAGCGACAAGGTCGACCTGATCCTCGCCAACATGACCGTCACCCCGGAACGGGCCGAGGCGGTGGACTTCACCAACCCCAACCTGCGCGTCGCGGTACAGGCCCTGGTCGCCGAGGACAGCGAGGTGCAGAAGCTCGATGACCTGGCCGACAAGACCACCATCGTCACCACCGGCACCACGGCCGATATCTGGCTGACCAGGAATCACCCGGAGTGGAAACTGCTCAAGTTCGAGAAGAACTCCGAGTCGCTGCAGGCCCTGGCCAACGGTCGCGGCGATGCCTATGCCCAGGACAACCTGGTGCTGTTCAGCTGGGCCAAGCAGAATCCGGGCTATCGCGTTCTTCCCGAAACCCTGGGCGATGAAGCGCCGATCGCCCCGGCGGTGAAGAAAGGCAACATCGAGCTGCGCGACTGGGTCAACCAGGAGCTGGCCGCGCTGGGCGAGGAGAAATTCCTGCTGGGGCTCTATGACCAGTACGTACGCCCCGAACTGGCCGAGGGCACCGACCCCGAAGCCATCATCGTCGAAGGCGGGAAGTGGCAGGAGTGATGGAGGCCGCCGGGCACCAGTGTGCCCGGCAGTATTGCAAATGGTTTAGATCGATTATTCACTTCAGTTATTTGTATAGGCAATAAAAGAATATCCATAGCGAAGATTTCCCTTCTTTCACGCCTTATTTCATCGCTATAACGACCATTTAAGCGTCATCGCATCAAGTCGAAGTGTAAAACATCCCAATCGGTCGCCAGCACAGCGATCCCTGCTGTTTTCCTCGCACCTTGTCCGCTCTCCAGCACCCTCTAGAATTGTCGCCAACGACGGTTATTCACCCATCCAGACGATTCAGGGGTTACACCATGATGAATGCAATGCAAATGCCGATGAATGCCAACATGCCGATGATGATGGGCATGCCGATGATGATGGCCACCATGTCCTGCGAGATGCAGTCCGACTGCATGATGTGCACCATGATGCCGGCGGCGGGCATGGACAAGGCGATGTTCAAGAACAGCGCCGAGATGATGGGCATGATGATGGACTGCGGCATGCCGATGATGATGCACTGCGGCAACATGTCGATGATGGCCATGTCCCAGGACGCCATGGCGAAAATGCCGATGAACATGATGGCCATGCCGATGATGGGCATGGGTATCCCGATGCCCTCCATGAAGTGCATGATGTCCTGCAGCATGACTGCCGAAGGCATGATGATGTGCAAGATGATGCCCATGCAGGGCATGGACATGGCGATGTTCAAGAGCTGCTGCGAACTGATGATGAAGATGATGGAGTGCGGCATGCCGATGATGATGAGCTGCAACGGCATGCCGATGATGTGCTGCACCTGCTGATCAGCCAGCCTGCAACGACAAGGCCCGGGAATTTCCCGGGCTTTTTCGTTCTTGCTGCCCTAATCCGGTTCGTAGGATGGGTGCCAACCCATCAGCGCCGTGCCGATGGGGTACCCCCATCCTACCGAAGCCCGGGCTCGGCTCCGGGTTTCGTCGTATCGAACCCAGGGTATGCAACGCTGCAACAACCCCCGTTCACCTCGGGGCGCCGGCCCGGTCAGTCCAGGCGTTCCGGGTAGCTCATCACCAGGTAGCAGAGCGCTTCGCTGTCTGCCGGGTTGCGGTAGCGGTGGGGCTGGTCGGCGTAGAACAGGATGGCATCGCCGGTCGATAGCAGGTAACGCTCCTCGTTCACGCTGACTTCCAGCACGCCCTGGGCAACCACCAGGTTTTCCTGGGTGCCGGGCGCATGGCCCTCGGCTTCCTCTTCCCCCAGCGGCGCCAGCCGCAGTTCATAGAACTCCGTCTGCCGGGCCGTATCGAACGGGAACAGGGCACGACTGACGAATGTACCGCCGGCACTGACCAGGCGCTTGCTCGACTGCGCCGTCAGCAGCGCCACACCCTCGAAGGCACGGTTTTCCAGAAACGCCGCCACCGAGACCTTGAGTCCCTTGGCGATCTTGCACAGCACCTTGATCGAGGGCACGCTGCGCCCGGATTCGATCTGCGCCAGCATCGCCCGGCTCACGCCACACTGCCGGGCCAGGGCATCCAGGGACAGGTTGCGCTTGCAACGCAAGCGCTGCAGGTTGTGGGCCACGCGCTGGCCGATCAGGTCGTCCTGCTCGTGTTCACAGGAACCGGCAGCGGCCTCGCGATTCACCTGTAGCGGACTGCTCACGGTCATGACGGTTCAGCCCTGGCACGTCTTGTCCACTTGCAGCATCTGCATCTGAACGCCAACGTAGCCGGCCCGGGCTGCATACATCGCCCACATCGCTTCGGCCATCAGCCGCGCCTGGCGGCGTTTGCGGAAGAGGGAGAGGTCGACGACATTGGTGGTTCGATTCATGATGGATTCTCTTCGAGACGTGAGCCGACTCTACCGATATCCTTTTAGAGCCATAAATACTAAATATTCATGTAGTAATTCTTTTTGAGTATTTGAGGCGTGCAACCACCGAGTTTGCATCCCGAGGGGCTCTTTAGACACAATGAAGGCCTTTTTTATCTCTTAGAAGAATATCATTATGATTAATAAATTCTTTTAAGGAATAACAGGCTCTAGCACACTGCCAGCATTCATCGCCCCACTTCACCCGTAAGGAAACCCGGATCATGCTCAAACGACTACTTCTGGCCTCCGTCATCAGCACATCCTTGCTCGGTAGTGCGGCGGCGTTGGCGGCGGACAAGCCGATTCTGAACGCGTCCTATGACGTCGCGCGCGAGCTGTTCGCCGAGATCAACCCCAGGTTCCAGGCCCACTGGAAGAGCGAGACCGGCAAGGACCTGAAGATCGACCAGTCGTTCGCCGGCACCTCGCGCCAGGCCCAGGACATCATCCAGGGCAAGAAGGTCGACACCGTGACCTTCAACCAGGTCACCGACGTCGACATCCTGGCCAAGCGTGGCCTGGTGCGCAAGGACTGGGCCGAGCAGTTCCCCAACAGCAGCTCGCCGTACTACAGCACCACCGCCTTCCTGGTGCGCAAGGGCAACCCGAAGAACATCAAGAACTGGGACGATCTGGCGCGCGCGGACGTCAAGCTGGTGTTCCCGAATCCGAAGACCTCGGGTAACGCGCGTTACAGCTACCTGGGCGCCTGGCTCTACGCCAACGAGGCGTTCCAGGGCGATGAAGCCAAGATCAAGGCGTTCGTCGGCAAGATTCTCCACAACGTCGAGAACTTCCCCACTGGCGGGCGTGGCGCCACCGTGGCCTTCGCCCAGAACGGCCAGGGCGACGTGCTGCTGAGCTTCGAATCGGAAGTGGTCAATATCGCCAAGGGCGAGGAATTCAAGTCGAGCGAATTCGAAGTCGTCGTACCGCCGGTAAGCGTGCTTGCCGAATTCCCGGTCGCCGTGGTCGACAAGGTCGTCGACGAGAAGGGCACCCGCGACGTGGCCACCGCCTATCTGCAATTCCAGTACAGCAAGGACATCCAGCAACTGCTGACCCAGTACCACTACCGCGTGCAGGACAAGGAAGTGGCGGCCGCGACCGCCGCACAGTTCCAGGACCTGCGCCTGATCAACCCGACCGAAGTCCTCGGCAGCTGGGACGAGATCACTGCCAAGCACTTCGATGGCAATGCTATCCTTGACCAGCTTCTGGCCGAGGGGCGCTGATCGCCAGGGCAGGGGGCATAGCCTCCCTGCTCGATAGACGATGAGCCTCAGTCGCTCGAGCCGTCACGTGTGACCCACAAACCGCCGACCCTCCGGCGGTTTGTGCATTGAAGGACTTCCGAGTGAGCAAGACCCCCGTATTCTTTCTGCAGAACCCGTTGCTGCCGGGCTTCGGCCTGAGCTTCGGTTTCAGCGTCTTCTACCTGTCGTTGGTGATCCTGTTCCCGTTGTCCGCACTGCTGCTGTACGTCAGCGACATGAGCTGGGCGCAGTACTGGCAGGCGATCAGCGATCCACGCGTGGTGCAGAGCTACAAGGTCACCATCAGCGGCGCCTTCTATTCCACCATCGCCGCGTTGCTGATCGGCTTGCTGATCGCCTGGATCATCACCCGTTATGAATTCCCCGGACGGCGCCTGGTCGATGCACTGGTGGATCTGCCGTTCGCCTTGCCGACCTCGGTGGCCGGCCTGACCCTGGCCGCGCTGCTGGTTCCCGGCGGCTGGCTCGGCCAGTGGTTCGACGCCGCCGGCATCAAGATCGCCTATGCCTACCCCGGCATTCTCATCGCCATGGTCTTCACCAGCCTGCCGTTCGTGGTGCGCACGGTGCAGCCGGTGTTGCAGAGCCTGGGGACCGAGTACGAGGAGGCGGCCAGCACCCTGGGCGCCAACAAGTGGCAGTCGTTCGCCTATGTGGTGCTGCCGAGCCTGGTACCGGCGCTGATCACCGGGGCGTCGCAGTCCTTCGTGCGCAGCCTGGGCGAGTTCGGCGCGGTGATCATGATCGCCGGCAACATCCCGTTCAAGACCGAAGTGTCGTCGCTGATGATTTTCGTGCGCCTGCAGGAGTTCAACTACCCGGCGGCGGCGGCGATCGCCTCGGTGATCCTGCTGGCGTCACTGTTCCTGCTCTTCGCCTTGCAGGTGGTGCAGGGGCGTCTGTTCAAATGGCAGCGGCAAAGCAGATGAAAAAACCTCAACACTGGCATCAATGGCTACTCATCGTTCTCGGCCTGGGCGCAGTGGCGCTGATGCTGCTGGTGCCGCTGGCCCTGATCTTCACCAAGGCGCTCAGCGGTGGCTGGAGCCTGCTGCTGGAGAACCTGTCGCAGGACTACATGCAGCACGCCATCGGCCTGACCCTGCTGGTGGCAGCGCTGACCGTGCCGCTGAACCTGTGTTTCGGCATCCTGCTGGCCTGGTGCGTGACCCATTACGATTTCCGCGGGCGCAAGCTGCTGACCACCCTGGTGGACATTCCCTACGCCGTCTCGCCGGTGGTCGCCGGTCTCTGCTACCTGGTGGTCTACGGGCTGGAAAGCAGCCTGGGGCGCTGGTTCTACGAGCGCGACATGCAACTGATGTTCGCCTGGCCGGGCATCGTCATGGTCACGGTGTTCGTCACCGCGCCCTACGTGGCGCGCATTCTGATCCCGGTCATGCAGTCCCAGGGCAGCGACGAGGAAACCTCGGCCCTGTGCCTGGGCGCCAATGGCTGGCAGATCTTCCGCCACATCACCCTGCCCAACATCAAGTGGGCGCTGCTGTACGGCGTGGTGGTGACCAATGCCCGGGCAGTGGGCGAGTTCGGCGCGGTGTCGGTGGTCTCCGGCACCATCCTCAACCAGACCCTGACCCTGCCGCTGCTGGTCGATCAGTTGAACAACGACTACAAACCGGTCGCCGCCTTTACCGCGGCCGGCCTGCTGGCGTGCATGGCGTTGCTCACCCTGTTCCTCAAGACCTTCATGGAGTGGCGCCAGCGCGTCAACCTGCAACGCGCCGCGGACAGCTGATCAGCCGTTCGACACCTGGGTCAGGTGGCGAGCCAGGGCCCATTTGAAGGGGGGCAGGTTCTGCGCCAGGCGCAGGCCGGCATTGCGCAGCAGGCGGGTCGGCGCCCGGTCATCGGTGTACAGGCGCACCAGCATGCTGGTGGCCTGGTACAGCGGCCAGCTGGCGCGCTGATGAGCCCGCGCATAGCGCTGCAGGGCCTTGTCGTCGCCGATATCGCGCCCCTGGCGCAACCCCTCCAGCAGCGCTTCGGCCAGGCGCCGCTGGCTTTGCAGGCCGAAGTTGAAACCATGGGCGGTCACCGGGTGCATGCCCACGGCGGTATCGCCGACCAGGGCGCAGCGCTGACCGGCGAAACGCTCGGCGTAGACGCCCACCAGGGGATAGCTGTGGCGACTGCCAAGCAGCTGCATACGCCCCAGGCGCCGGTCGAAACGGCGTTCCATGTCGCGGGCGAAAGCCTCCTCGTCGAGCTTCAGCACATCCTCCATTTCCCGCGGCGGCAGGGTCAGCACCACCGAGGCGCACTTGCCGTTCAACGGCAGCAGGGCCAGGGTCTGGCCATAGCCGAACCATTCCCAGGCGACCTGTTCATGGTCATGCTCGTGGGCCATGCGGCAGACCAGCATGTGCTTGCCGAAATCCTCGCTGCGTGCGCCGATGCCCAGGCGCCGGCGGGTTTCGGAAAAGCGACTGTCCGCAGCCACGATCAGCCGGGCATCGAGGCGTTTGCCATCATCGAGTTGCAGGGTCACGCCCCGGGCGTCGCAACGGACATCGTTGAGACTGGCTTGCGTCAGCAGTTGCACGTCGGCGCACTCGAGCACCGCCGCATAGGCGGCCCGGCGAATGGCGTGATTGGGCACCAGGCAACCCAGGCGTTCCTGTCGCACCGCAGCGGCGGCGATGCGCAGCGCATAGGGCGAGTCGCCATTGAGCACCTGGGCATCACGCAGCGTGGCGATGTCTTCGCCGGCGATATGCGACCAGATGCCAAGGCTTTCCAGCTCGTGGCGCGAAGCATGGGTGAGGGCGATCTCGCGCCCGTCGAAGGGCGGGGCGGCCAGATCCTCGAGCCGCTGCCGCTCGATCATCACGATGGACAGGCCTTGTCCGGACAGGGAACGCGCCAGGCACAGGCCGACCGGCCCGGCTCCGACGATGACGACATCCGCATTCATGGGCTCGCTCCAGTGAAACGCTGAGCCGCGACTCTATGACGAGGGGCTGGCGTCGGTATTGCTCCGGATCATCGAACGTGAAGATGGCGCTGTAAAGGGAGGAGGAGGGGAATGCCGATCGGATAGGTGTTGCCAGGAACAGAGGGGCGCCTGCAGAAGAGCGGCAAACCGCTGCCTCTGCAGGAGCGTCGCCCTCGGCGCGATGCGAGGGTGGCCATCGCACAAAGCGTGTCATGGCCGCAAATCGCCGCGGGGGCGCGGCTCCTACGAGGGGCTGTGCGCTGGAGCGCCCACAGGCCCTGCTTACCAGAAACCGATGGGGTGGCGCTGCGCGATGTAGTCCAGGGAAAGGCCGAAGGCCTTGCGGAAGAAATTGGCCAGGCGGGTGTCGATCACTTTCTCGTTGACCGAGGCCAGGCGCGCTTCCTGCCGGTGAATGTCGCCGCTCTCGGCGTAATACTCCTCATGCAGCACGCGTTGCGTGGCCAGGTTGCCGATCAGGCTGTAACTGCTCACCAGGCCGGCGTCAGGCCGGCTGGCCGCGAGGATCAGCCGAGGCTTGTCGTCTTCGAGCACCAGTTCGACCACCACATCGAGATCGTGATTGCGCGCATGGCTGGCGGCGTCCTCGAACAAGGGCCGGGCGCGTTCGCTCAAGGCTTGAACGAAGGCCTCACGTGGACTCGGGTCGGTCATGGCGTCCTCGTCAGGCATTTTGCGCTGGGTGTTCATGACGGTTCTCCTCGGATTGCGACGCTAAGCGGTCGGTCTGGCGCGGATCATTGCGCTCTTCGTTGCTCCGTTCTCTTCCGAAGTGGCGATATCGCCAGGAGTTCAGTCGCCACGATGGGCGGTCGCTGCCAGCCCCGGCAGGCTGCTCAGTGCTTATCTGCGTAATGCATCGGAACTTGTGGGCACCGGATACTGCCATACACACACAGTAACGTATGGGCCGGAGACTTTCGCCAGCATGCACAGCGTCGAGCAGGCGGTTCATTTTCTCGAAAAGTACAACCTCGTGCTCAGTACGGCCGAGTCCAGCACCGCGGGGCTGCTGGCCTCGACGGTGGCGGCGGTGCCGGGCTGCGATGGCGTGCTGGAAAGCGGTTTCGTGGTGTATTCGAAGCGCGCCATGCACGCCTGCCTGGGGGTCGACCTGCGTACCATCGAGAGCTTCGGCATGAACAGTGAAGAAGTCGCCCGGGAAATGGCGCTTGGGGTTCTGGTGGCCAGCAGTGCGGACATCATCCTCGCCATTACCGGCGCGAACAGCGCGGACGAACAGGCCAGCGAGCAGTCCCTGGAAGGTACGATGTGCTTCGCCTGCGCCACGCGCCTGGACGAACACCGCGGCGTGACCAGCGAAACCGTCAGTTTCACCGGTGACGACAACGACAGACGTCACGCCGCCGTGCGTCATGCGTTACTGCAACTGCCGTATTACTACGAGCGGCTACGCCAGACCTGAGTGCCAGGGCTGCGGCGAACCGACTACCGCTATTAGCTATTGACCATCCAAGGAAAACCCATGATCAAGAAATGCTTGTTCCCAGCAGCCGGTTACGGCACTCGCTTTCTCCCGGCAACCAAGGCCATGCCCAAGGAAATGCTGCCGGTGGTCAACACTCCGCTGATCCAGTATGGCGTGGAAGAAGCCCTGGACGCCGGCCTGACCGAGATCGCCATGGTCACCGGCCGCGGCAAGCGTTCCCTGGAAGATCACTTCGATATCAGCTACGAGCTGGAACACCAGATCCGCGATACCGAAAAGGAAAAGTACCTGGTCGGCATCCGCCGCCTGATCGACAACTGCACCTTTTCCTACACCCGTCAGGTGGAAATGAAGGGCCTGGGCCACGCCATTCTCAGCGGTCGCCCGCTGATCGGCGACGAGCCGTTCGCCGTGGTGCTGGCCGATGACCTGTGTATCAACGTCGAGGGCGACGGCGTGCTGACGCAGATGGTCAAGCTGTACAACCAGTTCCGCTGCTCGATCGTCGCGGTTCAGGAAGTCCCGATGGAAGAGATCCACAAGTACGGCGTGATCGCCGGCGAGATGATCCGCGACGACATTTTCCGCGTCAGCCACATGGTCGAGAAACCGAAGGCCGAAGATGCGCCGTCGAACCTGGCGATCATCGGCCGCTACATCCTCACGCCGGATATCTTCGACCTGATCAAGGACACCCAGCCGGGCAAGGGCGGCGAGATCCAGATCACCGACGCGCTGATGAAGCAGGCCCAGGAAGGTTGCGTGCTGGCCTACAAGTTCAAGGGTCGTCGTTTCGACTGCGGTGGCGCCGAAGGCTATATCGAAGCCACCAACTTCTGCTTCGAGAACCTGTACAAGCCGGGCCATGGCTGATTGGCCGATTCGAGAAACGGACGACGGGCGCTTTCAGCGCCCGTTTTCATTGGCTTGCTTGAAGCCGCCCGCGCTCATGTGAGCAGGCGGGTTTCCCGGGAAGGCCGATAGCCGAAATAGGCGCTATAGCACCTGCTGAAATGGCAGGACGAGACGAAACCGCAGGCCAGGATCACTTCCATCAGCGACAGCTCCGAGTGCTGCAGCAGGCGCCGCGCTTCGGTAATGCGCAGCTCCAGGTAATAGCGTTGCGGCGTGGTGCCCAGTTGCTCCTTGAACAGCCGCTCGATCTGCCGGCGTGAAAGCTCGACATAACCCGCCAGTTGATCCAGCTCCAGAGGCTCTTCCAGATTGCTCTCCATCAGCCTGATGATCTCGCGGATCGGCGCGCTGACGTTGGTCTGTGGCGAGGGATCGAGACGGCGGTAGCGTGAGGATTCGAACGCGAGGATATCGAGGATGCCGTCGATCATGGCGCGTCTCTATCCAGTTCAGCGTCATGTAGAAGGCGCCATTGGGGCTCGAGGCCGTCAGCCGGTCACGGTCCACCACGTAGGTTCGCTGGTGACGTAGGAGGTCTTGGCGATCTCCGACAGCGCGGCGCGGTAATCCGCCATGGGCCCGACCAGCCGTTTGCTGGATTGCGCGGCCCGGCGCTGAAGAGCGTCCATTGCAATCTGGTGCAATAAAACCTGTATAGTTATGTTATATATTAACATTGCATTTGGCCTTGGGACTCATTGACGGCCTGGAACCAGCCCAGACGCTGTGTCGATCCAATGCCAGCCAAGGTTCATGCCAGATAAAGAAACGATATAACGATCCAAATATTTCCAGGCAACACGACGATTCTCGATTTACGCCACGCCACGTGGCGTATGCCGTTCAGAAGGGAATACCTCCATGTTCAAGGGCTCTACACGCATACCCCTGCTGACGCTGGTCTCGGCACTGCCTCTGATGGCCTCAGCCGCCACCGCGCCAATCGATCTGCAAGAGGTCGTGGTCACGGCCACGTCGACCGAGCGACAACTGAAGGATGCTCCGGCCAGTATCTCGGTGATCACCCGCGAGCAATTGCGCAAGCGCCCCGTGCAGGATCTCGAAGATGCGCTGCGCGGCACCCCTGGCCTGCAATTCACCGGTGTGGGAATGACGCGGCGCGGTGTCAGCATCCGCGGTATGGATAGCGGGCACACCCTGGTTCTGCTGAATGGGCAGCGCATCAATACGGCAGCCGGGGCGATCGCCCATGCCGACTTCGACCTGGGCTGGGTGCCCGTGGAAGCGATCGAGCGTATCGAAGTCGTTCGCGGGCCGATGTCGTCGCTCTACGGTTCGGAGGCCCTGGGCGGGGTGATCAACGTCATTACCCGCAAGGCTACCGACGAATGGCGGGGAAGCGCCTTGCTCGATGGCGCTGTGCGTGAAGACCGACGTGGTGGCCAGACTCAGCAACTGGGCGCCTACCTGGGCGGTCCGCTGGTGCCCGGCTTGCTGGGCCTGTCATTGAATGGCGAGACGCGCCGTCGCCAGGATACGCCGCTGCATGGCGATGCGGCCCTGTCGGAAATCGAAGGCCGCGCGGCCCACCATGGCAGCGCCACGCTCAGCTGGACGCCCGACCAGGCCCAGCGTATCGACTTCGGCTATGGCAACGGCCTGGAGGATCGCTGGCGCAATACCCGTAGTGCGGGGACGGCGCCGGTCGATTACGAGTCCAGCGATCGAATCGAACGTGAGCATTATTCGCTCAGTCATACGGGCGACTGGAGCTGGGGGAGCAGTTCGTTGCGGGCGTACCGCAGCGAGCTCGAACGCCGCAATCGCTATACCAACGGCGTCGTGCCGAGTTCGCCGCACCAGCGGCTGACCGACGCTATCGTCGATGGCAGTTTCAGTGTGCCGCTGGCCGATCTCCATCTGCTCACGGCGGGTGCCGAGTGGCGCAAGGAACGCCTGCAGGATGGCGGTTTCGTGGGCGGTGATGCGCAGACCATCCACCGCGCGCTCTTTCTGCAGGACGAGATCGCGTTCAATCCCGACTGGTCGCTGGTGCTCGGCAGCCGCTTCGACAAGCACGAGCAGTACGGCTGGCAGAAGAGCCCGCGGGTCTATCTGCTGCACCACGTCAGCGAGGCACTGACCCTGAAGGGCGGGGTGGGCCGGGGCTTCAAGGCGCCGACCTTGAAGCAGTTGTCTCCGGGCTACTCCGCCGTGGGCGGCGGCGGGCAGTTCACCATCCATGGCAACCCGGATCTGGACCCGGAGATCAACACCAGCTACGAGTTCAGCGCCGATTACCAGGGGCAGGGATGGTCGGCCAATGCCGGTCTGTTCCAGAACAACGTACATGGCCTGATCCAGACCGAGTGCATCGCCTCCTGCGGCATCCGCCGGCTGGAGATCCGCCACTACGAGAACGTCGACAAGGCGCGTATCCGCGGGCTGGAGCTGGGCGCCGGGCTGGACTTGCCGGAGGCCCTGCGCTGGGATCTCAACTACACCTACCTCGACGCCATCGACCGCAGTGCCGGCCGGCGTCTTGGCGATCGCGCCAGGCACCTGGCCAATACCACGCTGCAGTGGAATCCGGGCGCCGGTTTCAGTGCCCAGGTGCGCGGCGAATATGTCGGCAGCCAGTTGAGCTACTCGGGCAACAGCGCCTATGTGATGCCGGCCTACAGCCTCTGGCATGTCGAGCTGAGCAAAACGCTGAGCGACAACCTGAGCCTGCGTGGCGGCATCGAGAACCTGACCGACAGGGACTTCAGCCAGGCCGACGACGATTTCACCTTTGCCGAGCCTGGTCGTACCTACCATGTCGGCTTGAGCCTGAGCTTCTGAGATGCGCCGTTACCTCCTTGCGGGCGTCGTCTCGGCGATTGCCCTGCTCATGCCGCCCGAGTCCCGCGCTGCCGGCGCTGAGCCGTCAGTGCGGATACTGGCCGCTGATTTCGTCTTGCAGGGCAAGCTCGACCGGCTCGACAGATGGGCGAGCGAGGCGGGGGTTGCCTTGCAGTCGACGCATGTCTCGCCTGCCTCGGCAGCAGTCGATGAGTGGCTGACGGCTACCCGCCTGCTGCTTCTCGACACCCCACGCCCCAACGACCTGGCCGCGGTGCAACAGATCCTCGGCGACGGCCTGGCCCTGACCTCGACGCCCTGGCTACGGGTCGGCGCCGGCCCGCCGGCCTTCGGCAATCTGCCCGAACCGGTGGCGATGCGCTTGGCGGCCTACTATGGCAATGGCGGCGAGCGCAATCTGCGGCATTTCTTCAGCTACCTGCGGGCCTATCAGGTGGGCGAGGACCTGGCCGGAATACCACCCCCCGAGCCATTGGCCAAGGCCGGGATCTACCATCCGCAGGCACCCGGCGTGTTCGAGCGCCTGGAGGATTACCAGGCCTGGGGACGCAGCCGCTGGGCCGGGGATGCGCCGCGCGTGGCATTCGCCATTCACCGCGGCGCGATCGTCGATGCGCAACTGCGGCTGATCGACGAGCTGGTCCTGCGCAGCGAACGCCGTGGCCAGGCGCCTATGGTGTTCTGGTTCGACGACAGTGATTCCCGGGCCCTGCAGAAGATCCTCGAGCCCTGGAAGGCCGATGCGCTGGTCAACCTGCAGCATATGCAGAACGCGCCGGCCAGAAAGGCCGAACTGCTGGCACTGGGAATACCGGTCATCTCCACCCTGGTCTCGCGAGAAGGGGATCGCGCGCACTGGCGGCAGGCGAGCAGCGGCATCTCGCCGCGCAGCGCGGCGACGCTGTTGAGCGTTCCGGAAAGCTGGGGCATGAGCGATCCGCTGGTCATCGCTGCCGTGGAGGAGGGCGAACCGCTGCCGCTGGAGGAGCAGGTCGATGCGTTGCTGGCCAAGGTCGACGGCCTGGCGCGCCTGCGTCATACGCCGGCCGCGGATAAACGCCTGGCCCTGATGTTCTGGAACCACCCCGATGGCGAGCGCAACATCGCCGCCTCGAACCTCAATGTGCCCAAGAGCCTGGAGCGTCTGCTGGATGACCTGGGCGATGCCGGCTACGACGCGCCGCCCGCTGCCGAGGCACGGCTGATCGAGGCGGCCAGGCGCCTGCTCGGCGGCTACTACCATCCCGAACGTCTGCAGCAACTGTACGAGGACGGCCTGGCGGTGACCCTGCCGCTGTCCTCCTACCAGGCCTGGCTGAGCCAGTTGCCCGAGGACCGGCGCAACGCGTTGCGTGAGCGCTGGGGCGAACCGTCCGCGCACTGGGCATTGCGCGAGATCGAGGGCGAGCCGCGCTTCGTCCTTCCCGCGCTGCGCCAGGGCAAGGTGTTGCTCATGCCGCAGCCGCCTCGGGCGGGGCGCCCCGGCGAGGCCTACCACGACGCCAAGGTGCCGCCCGATCACCTGTACCTGGCCGCCTACCTGTACCTGCGCCAAGGCTTCGCTGCCGATGCGCTGATCCACTTCGGCACCCACGGCACCCAGGAATGGCTGCCGGGCAAGGATCGCGGGCTGGCGGTCACTGACTACCCGTTCCTGGCGCTCGGGGATCTACCGGTTTTCTACCCCTATATCCAGGACAACATAGGCGAGGCGATGCAGGCCAGGCGCCGGGGCCGGGCGGTGATCGTCAGCCATCAGACGCCACCCTTCGCCCCGGCGGGGCTGTATGACGAACTGCGCGATCTGCATGAAATGCTCCACGAGTACCAGCAACTCGACGAAGGCGCCGTGCGCGATGCCACGGCCGAACGCATACGCCAGCTCGCGCTGCACAGCGACATGGCGCGCGATATCGGCTGGGACGAGGCGCGGGCGCGAGCGGACTTCCCGGGCTTTCTGAACGTGCTGCATGACCACCTGCACGAACTGGCCCAGGCCAATATGCCGCTGGGATTGCATACCTTCGGCATGGCCGCGTCGCCGCCGCATCGTCTGACGACCGTATTGCAGCAGCTGGGCGAACCCTACCTGCAGGCGCTCGGCCTGGATGACCACGAGCCGCTGGCCGAGGACTTCGCGGCGTTACAGGCCAGCCAGCCGTACCGCACGCTGGAGCGCTACCTGGGACAGCCAGCCGATGTTTCGGCAATCGCAGAGGCGCCGTTGCGCGAGCAGATCGAGCGGGCCCGGGCCCTGGATCGGCATCTGGCCCAGCCCGGTGAAACCGAAGCCTTGCTGAGCGGGCTCGCAGGGGGCTTCGTCGCCCCGGGGCCCGGAGGCGACCCCATACGCAATCCCGATGTGCCCAGTGGCCGCAACCTGTACGCCTTCGAGGCCGACAAGCTGCCGACCGTTGCCGCCTACGCAATCGGCGAGGTGGCGCTCGAGCAACTGCTCGCTAGCTATCGGGACGAGCACGACGGACATTACCCGAGCAAGCTCGCGTTCAGCCTCTGGTCGTCGGAAGCGATGCGTCACCTGGGCGTTCTCGAGAGTCAGGTGCTGCATGCCCTCGGCTTGCGCCCGGTCTGGGACAGCGGTGGCCGGGTGACGCGCCTGGAGATCATTCCCGCCAAACAGCTGGGCCGCCCGCGCATCGACGCGGTGATCCAGGTGACCAGTGTCTACCGTGACCAGTTCGAGGGTTTCATGCGCCTGCTGGCCGATGCCCTCGAACGGCTCGCGCAACTGGACGAGCCGGACAACGCGGTATTCGCCAACAGCCAGGCCGTGGCCGAGCGCTTGCGCGGCGAGGGCATCGAGCCTGAGCGCGCGCAACGCTTGTCGCGGGTACGGGTGTTCGGCAATCAAGCCGGTGATTACGGCACCGGCGTGTCTCGACTGGCGTTGGACTCGACCCGATGGCAGGGTGATTCGGCCATTGCCGAGCAATTCCTGTCGCGCCTGCAATATGGCTACAGCGCGACGGGCTGGGGCGAGAAGCTCGACGGCCACAACCTGTTCGCCGAGCAGCTCAAGGGCGTACAGGCCGCCATCATGGCCCGCTCCAGCGAACTCAACGGGGTGCTCTCCAGCGACCATCCGTTCGAGTTTCTCGGTGGGCTTTCAGCCGCTGTACGCCATCTGGATGGCGCCAGCCCGGCGCTCTACATCGCCGACCTGCGCCAGGCGCGGCCACGCACCCGCGGCGCTGCCGGGTTTCTCGCCAGCGAGCTACGCAGCCGCTACCTGAATCCGCACTGGATCGAGGCGATGAAGGCGGAGGGCTACGCCGGTACGCTGGAGCTGCTCGATGTCAGCAACAACCTGTTCGGCTGGCAGGCGGCCGATCCCGCCGTCGTGCGTGCGGACCAATGGCAGGCGCTGCATGACACCTATGTCATGGACAAACGCGACCTGCAGCTCGGGCAATGGTTCGAGCAGCACAATCCCAGCGCCCAGGCCCAGCTCATCGAACGCCTGGCCGAAGCCATCCGCAAGGGCTATTGGGAGGCGCCAGAGTCGACGCGCCGCGAGCTGGCACAGCGCTGGACGCAGTTGATCGAGCAGCACGGCGCCGATGCCGGGACGCAGATCACCACCGATTATCTTCAGCAAATGGGCAGCGGCTTCGGCCTGGCGAATCCCGCCGCCACTACGCCCGCCGCGCAGGCCGCCGGGGAGACCGTACAGGGGCGAGTCATGCAGGAAGTGCCGCCCTCCGAGGCGCCCTCGACGCCCTGGACCATGTGGCTGGGCAGTCTCGCATTGCTCGCCTGCACCGTGCTGGGTGCCGTCAGGCAGGCGCTTGCCGCCCGGGCACGACCGATTCGCAACCCCTTGATTCAGGAATCAGCATGAACGCATTCGAATCCGGTCTTTATGACCTCACGCGCCTCTTTCTCGCCCCGGTGTTGCTGCTGATCCTGGCAGCGCTGGCTTATGCCTTCGTGGCCCTGGGCGCTTTCCTGGTCGAAGCCCTGCAGCGGCGCCATGGGCGCTATCAACCCGTACTCACGCGCTATCAACTGGCCCATGGCGGCAGTAGCGACGATCTGGAACTGTGGATCATGGCCCGTCTGGAGTGGTTGCGCATCACCTCGCGCAGCGCGCCGATGCTCGGCCTGGTGGCGACGATGATCCCCATGGGGCCGGCGCTGCTGGCCCTGACCCAGAATGACGCGCAAGGGATCGCGGACAATCTGGTGGTCGCCTTCTCGGCGGTGATACTCGCCCTGGTCGCCGCCAGCATCACCTTCTTCATCCTGACCATTCGCCGCCGCTGGCTGCTGCAGGAACTGCGCGCCGTCGAGCGTTCGCTGGAGCATCGCTGATGCGTTTTCTCGAGCACGATGACGCCGACGATCCGATCCTTTCCATGGTCAATCTCATCGATCTGTTCCTGGTGATCATCGGGATTCTGCTGATCGTCATCGTCAACAACCCGCTCAATCCGTTCACCCAGGACAAGGTCATCGTCATCGAAAACCCCGGCGAGGCGAACATGCGCATGCTGGTCAAGGATGGCCAGGAGCTCAAGCAGTACCAAGCCACTGGCGAGATCGGCGAGGGGCAGGGGGCCAGGGCCGGCGTGACCTATCGCCTCGACGACGGGCGGATGATCTACGTGCCCGAGGGGGCGGAGCACTAGCTCATCCCGATAGCCGGGAAAAGCCGCACCGGGGGAAGGAACCCGGTGCGGCCGTTGGCATTAGAGAATGCTCAGCGGGTATTCGACAAAGGCGCGAATCTCGTTGAGATCCGGGCCCACCTCATTGCTGGAGCGATAGATCGAATTACGCAGGCGCAGGGACAGATCCTTCGCCGGGCCGTTCTGCACCACGTAGCTGACCTGGTTGAAGATCTCCCGCTCGCTGCCGTCGCTGTCCGCGCCCGTGTCGATGTTGTCGCCGCGCACGTAGGCGAACTTGTAGCGCAGGCCAGGCATGCCGTAATCCGTGAAGTCCAGCTCGTAGCTGGCCTGCCAGGAGCGTTCGTCCTTGAGGTTGAAGTCGGAGTAGTAGGAGTTGGCGAGGTAGATGCTGCTACCGCCGTCGCCGTAGTCATAAGCGAAGCCGGCATCTCCGCTGTTGCGTTGGTGGGCGAGGATGAACGCATGGGCGCCGAGGCTGTACTTGGCCGCCAGGCTCCAGATGGTGTTGCGGTCGTTACGGCCGTCGCCACCGAGGTCCAGGGCGGCTTCGGCGTTGTCGTCGTAGTCGGTGCGATACAGGTTGAAATCGAAGTTCAGGGCCTGAGTGGCTGTCAGGGGCAGGTTGTAAGTGAGGTTGGCGTAGTACTTCTCGTACACGTCCTCGACGTCCGAGTGGTACAGCGCGGCGCTCAGGTTGTCGCTGAAGAGATAGCTGCCGCCCACGACGTCGATGTTTTTCAGGCGATTGGGATCACGGGCAGGATCGCCCATTGGGCTGTCCGCGGTGAAGCGGCCCGCGTTGAGCTCCAGCCCTTCGATTTCGTTACTGGTGACCAGGGTGCCGGTGAAGGATTGCGGCAACAGGCGGCTGTCGTCATAGGCCAGAACGGGCAGGGAAGGGAACTGGTTGCCGTATCGGATCACGGTGTTGGAGAAACGCAACTTCACCGCCGCCCCGGCTTGCGACAGGTCATCGACCGGACGCCCCTGACTGTCGGTATCGAAGAACGCACTGTAGTTGCGGCCCCGGCCACTATCGAGCTTCACCCCCAGCAAGCCGAACGCATCGACGCCAAAGCCGACGGTGCCTTGAGTGAATCCCGACTCGAAGGTGCCGATGAAGCCTTGTCCCCATACCTTCGCATCGGCGGCGTTGTTCTTGAAGTCACGATTGTAGTAGGCGTTGCGCAGGAGAATATTCAGGCTGCTGTCTGCGATGAAGCCGTTGGATTCCGCTTGTTGGCTTGCCTGGGCGAGGGGAAGTCCTGCTGCTGCACAGGCGCAGGCCAGCGCGATGCTCTTGGGATTGAACATGGATGCTCCTAGTTTGTTGGCAGGTGTTGAGTTGGAATGACTTGCCTCTTTTGTAGAGACTTATAAGTGTGACCGCGCAGTAAGTCTTATACGTGCGCATGGCATCGATGCGAACTGGCTCATGGCGCGCAGTCGCTTAATAGTTAGCATCGTGACTTCGATACCGGCCAGCTACCGATGTCGATTATTACTATCGACGGGATTGATGAGGTGGAACGACTGTGACGGTAGTAGTCTGGCCGCGATGAATACCAGCTACAGGTTCGTTCTCGAACGCAATCGGTAGTCTCTCCCATTCATCATTTCCTTTGGTTAAGTTTACCGCCTCGCCCGAGGCGGTTTTTTTTGCCTGCCATTCCTGGCGGCCATCCTGCGGGCCTTCGCAGGCGGCGTCATGCTCCACGCCCCACTATCGATAGCGAATCATGGGCACGGCCTGGCGAGAGGGAACGCCCAGCTGGTTTGCATCCTGTATCGAAGCATGTTCCCGCTTATCGCCATTGCCACACCAGCGTAGCGATACACTTGCAGGATCGGGCAATAATGCTGCAGTAATCGACTACCTCTGACATTCGGGACGCTCCATATTTATTTGACAATGAATAAATGGAGAGCCTGAGCCTGTTACTCCTGTCTCTTTCTGTTTGTCGCGCAACTTTCCAATGAAAGAACCTGTCGCACTTACTCCATAGGCTCTTGTAAAAAGAGCAGGCCCGCTGAGCGCCGCCAAGTTGCTCTTGCCCCCACGAAAGTTATTACCGGGACTTTAATCAGGCTCGGGGGCTGCTTGAGCACTGGCGCTGGGCATGGCGCGATTTCCAAGGCCGGGGCGGCAAAACAGTGAACTGGAGGGAGGGGGCGGGCGACCAAGAATAGAGCGCATGGCGATCCATAAAACGAAAAGCTCCGTAGCGGTCTTCGCTTTTCAAGCCTCCGCTAACGCAAGCGACTGCAAGGTGACCGTGATGAAAGAGCAGAAAACGCTGCATGATCCAGTGGTCGAGGTAACACCTCTCGCATCGGCGGTGACCCCGTCACGACGAAATTTTCTCAAGTTCGGCGCATCCGGCATCGCCGCGGCAACACTGTCCAGCTGGATACCGCAAAGCGCGGCAGGCCTAGCGCCCGCGGTTGAGGACAGGGATACGCCGGGTGTCGGCGAGCAACGCATAAAGCTTGAGGTCAATGGCCAGCTGCACACACTCAATGTCCCGGCCAACGCCGTATTGCTCGACGTGCTGAGAGATCGCCTGCACCTGAGCGGCACGAAGAAGGGCTGCGACTACGGCCAGTGCGGCGCCTGCACATTGCTGGTGAACGGCGTGGCGATCAATTCGTGTCTGTCCATTGCCGTGCAGCATGATGGCGACCGCATCACCACCATCGAAGGCTTGGCCCAGGATGGCGAACTGCATCCGTTGCAGGAAGCCTTCTGGGAACACGATGCCTATCAGTGCGGCTACTGCACCGCCGGTCAGATCATGAGCGCCGTGGCGATTCTCCAGGACCCGAACATAGCGGCGGACGACGCCAGCGTCAGGGAGGCCATGAGCGGCAACATATGCCGCTGCGGTGCCTACAAGAACATCCTGGCGGCCGTTCAGTCCGCCCGCTCGAAAATGGGAGGGACGGTCTGATGCGCACTTTCGACTACGTCCGTGCCGAGTCTTCCGCCCAGGCCATCGATGCCGCGAAGGGCCAGGCGCCGCATTTTTTCCTGGCCGGCGGCACGACGCTGCTGGATCTGGTCAAGCTGGACGTCATGCAGCCCGAGCGGCTGGTGGACATCAACCGACTGGACTTGAAGAAGGTCGAGCGCCTGGCAGATGGACGCCTGCGCATCGGGGCGTTGCTGAGCAATACCGAGCTGGCCAATCACCCGCTGGTTCGGGAGCATTACCCGCTGCTGTCCCAGGCCATCCTCTCCGGCGCCTCGACGCAACTGCGCAACAAGGCGACCACTGCCGGCAACCTCATGCAGCGCGTGCGCTGCAACTACTTCCGCGATGGCGTCTCACCCTGCAACAAGCGCGAACCGGGTTCCGGCTGTGCGGCGATTGGCGGCTTGAATCGCAGCGTGCACGCGGTTCTGGGAACCAGCGAGCAGTGCATCGCCGCGCATCCCTCGGATATGTGCGTGGCGATGGCGGCCATTGGCGCGCAGATCACGGTGCGGGGCCCCGGGGGCGAGCGGCAGATCGACTTTGCCGACTTCCACCTGCTGCCAGGCGAAACGCCTTGGCAGGAGCATGCGCTGCAGGCCGATGAGCTGATCACCCACATCACCCTGGACGCTGCGCTGCAGGACAGCCGCTCGGCTTATCTCAAGCTGCGCGATCGGGCCTCCTACCAGTTCGCACTGGCCTCCAGTGCGATCATCCTGGTCATGCACGGGCAACGTATTACCGATGCCCGCATCGCCTTGGGCGGTGTCGCGAGCAAACCCTGGCGCGCTGCCGAGGCCGAACGGGCACTGATCGGGCAGAGGGCGAGCCTGGCTATCTTCAGCCAAGTCGCCGAGCTGGCCATGCAGGGCGCCCGCGCCTACGAGCACAACGCCTTCAAGATTCCACTTGGGCAACAGGTGGTGCTGCGCAACCTTCGAGACCTGAGCGCCTAGGAGTTGTTCATGAGCGATAAAATCATCGGAACCTCCCAACGGCGTGTAGAAGGTCGGCAGAAGGTCAGCGGCGCGGCCCTTTATGCCGCCGATCACGGGCTCGAGCGACTGCTGTATGCCTATGGCGTGTACAGCACCATCGCCAATGGCAGGATCGTCGCGATCCACGACGATCAGGCACGGGCGATGCCCGGGGTCGTCGAGGTGCTGCATCATGGCAACTCCCCGCGCCTGCATCGCACGCCCAGCGGGCCGGTCAACCTCATGAAGGACATGCTGGTCGCCAGCAAGGTGGACGAGCATCGACTGCCGTTCGAGGATGACCGGGTCCATTACCCCGGGCAATTCGTCGCGCTGGTGGTGGCCGAGAGTTTCGAGCAGGCAAGGGCGGCGGCCTACCGGGTCCGCGTCGAGTACCAGGCGACGGCATCGATCAACAGCCTGCAGCAAGGCCTGCGCAGCCGTGGCGCCCGCGACGGTGGCGCGGGACACGAGCGGGGCGATCCCGAGCAGGCTTACCAGGGCGCCGCGCGGCAGCTGGACGCGACCTACAGCACGCCGGTGGAAACCCACAACCCCATGGAGATGCATGCCACCACCGCGCATTGGCGCGAGGGGCGGCTGTATGTCTATGAAAGTAGCCAGGGCGTGGTCAACCATCGCAATATGCTGGCCAACGTGTTCGACCTGCCCGCGGACCGGGTCGAGGTGAGGGCACCGTTCATCGGCTCCGGTTTCGGCAGCAAACTCTGGCCTTGGCCGCACTCGGTGGCTGCCTGTGCCGCCGCCAGGGTGACCGATCGCCCGGTGCAACTGGTGGTGCCGAGAGCGCAGATGTTCACCACCGTGGGCCATCGCCCCGAGACCCGACAGCGCCTGCGGCTGGCCACGGACCCGCATGGCAAGCTGCTGTCGATCCGCCATGAGTCCTATAACAGCACCTCGACCGTGGACGCCTATACCGAGAATTGCGGCGGGGTGACCAAGAGTTTGTATGCCTGCCCCAATGTCCTGGTCAGCCACAGGATCAGCCAGGTGAACCGGGGCACGCCGACCTCGATGCGCGCACCTGGCGCGGCGCCGGGCTTGTTCGCCCTGGAATCGGCCATCGATGAGATGGCGCGCGCCAATGACATGGATCCCCTGGCGTTTCGTCAGCTCAACCTCGCTGACGAAGATGAGAGCACCGGCCTGCCGTGGTCGAGCAATCACCTGCCAGAGGCCATGCAGCAGGCGGCCGAGCGCTTTGGCTGGAACCGTCGCAATCCCGCCGTGGGTTCCATGCGCGAGGGCGATGAAATCATCGGCTACGGCCTCGCCGCATGCAACTGGGAGGCCTTTCAGGTGCCCACGCAAGCGCGGGTGATCCTGCGCGCAAGCGGCCGTGCGCTGGTCCAATGCGGCCTGCAGGATATCGGCACGGGTACCTCTACCATCGTGGCGCAGACCGTCAGCGAGCTGACCGGGCTGCCGTTCGACCGCATCGACGTGGAGCTGGGTAGCTCCGCATTCCCGCCTGGTGCCGTCTCTGGTGGTTCCTGGGTCACGGCAAGCGTCATGCCTGCTGTCGCAGGTGCCACCCGGCAAGCCTTGGCGAAGTTGCGCCAGTATGCCGTGATGAGTGGCGCTGCCTTCAAGGGGCAGGAGCCCGAAACGCTCGCCATCGACAACGGAGCACTGGTGAAGGAGGGCGCGCGTGCCAGCTTCGCCGAGGTCCTAGATCGCCAGCGCCTGTCCGGCGCCGAAGGCAGCTATCACAGCGACCCGGCGCAGAGTGACAAGTATTCCTTTCGTTCTTTTGGCGCGCATTTCGTCGAGGTGCGCTGGGACCCGGGCATCTCTCGCCTGCGGGTGTCACGGGTGGTCAGCGCCATCGATGTCGGCAAGGTGGTCAACCCACTGGCGGCGCGCAATCAGGTCGAGGGGGCCATCGTCATGGGCATTGGCATGGCCTTGTTCGAGGCGGCCGAATACGACCCCCGGAATGGCATACCGGTGAACAACAACTACGCCGAGTATCTCGTTCCCGTGCATGCCGATCAGCCCGACATCGATGTCATATTGCTGGACTACCCGGACTATCGGCTCAGTGAGTTCGGGGCACGCGGGATCGGCGAGATCGGCATCACGGGGCTGGCGGCGGCGGTCGCCAATGCCGTGTATCACGCGACTGGAAGGCGCATCCGCAACCTGCCCATCACCAAGGAAAAAATCATGGCCGTATAGGCCGGGTGTTGGTTTATCCAGGCCGCCGCGGAATGCTCGTTCCCGTGCCTCGGCCTGTCGTACGGGATTCGCGACGATGAAGCAGCTTGACTTGCAGGTTATCCAACAGGCCCGTACCTGGCTTGCCAGGGGGGAGCCTGTCTGGCTTTGTACCGTGATCTCGACCTTCGGCTCGGCGCCCAGGGGGCCTGGGGCGATGCTGGTGGCCCGGTGCGACGGGGCGTTCTGCGGCTCGCTGTCCGGCGGTTGCGTCGAAGAGGATTTCCTCGAGCGCGTGAGCAGTCGTTCTTTCCTCGAACGGAACCAGGTGGTGCGTTACGGCGCGGGAGGCCTGGCGCCTACGCTCGCGCTCCCGTGCGGTGGCGTGCTCGACATCCTGGTCGAATACATCGAACCCGCCGATGAAGCCGATGAAGCCGATGAGCAGTTGGCGTGGGTGGAACGTGCCCTGAACGGCGGCGAGCTGTTGATCCGCGATGTCTATCTCGGCAGCAGCCAAAGGCGTTGTCGCCCCGGCGCCATGGATGACCCACGCATACAGCAGGCAGACGACAAGGTATCCATACGAGTCGGGGCGATTCTGCGCGTCATCCTGGCCGGCTGGTCACCCGTCGCGGAGTTTTGCGCCAGTTTCGCGCTGGCTCTCGGATACGAGGTGATCCTCTGCGACCCCCGGCCGGAAGCGATCGCCAGCCTGGCATTGCCCGGGGTCGATGTCCGAGAGGTCTTGCCGGCCAGATTCATCGCCGAAGGAGGAGGGCACAGCGCTACCGCGGTCCTGGCGCTGACTCACGATCCTCGCCTGGACGATCTGACGCTGCTGGAAGCGGTCAGGAGCAATGCCTTCTACATCGGCGCCATGGGCTCGCGACGTACCAGTGACAATCGCCTCGAGCGCCTGTCACGCATTGGTGGCCTCGGTGCCCAGCAATTGCAGCGAATCCACGCGCCCATTGGCCTGCAGCTCGGCAGCAAATCGCCAGCGGAGATTGCGATTGCCGTTATGGCGGATGTCCTGAGGGTCGCCAACGGGCGCAACCGCCATGAGCTGTGAGGGTTCGATCGCGGAGCCCGGAGTGACGAGCGAGAAACCCGTGGTTATCGTTTTGGCCGCCGGCCGGGGCAGACGCTTCCAGGCCTCGGGCGGGACTCTGAGCAAGCTTGACGCGCCGTTGCTTGGCGTACCGGTTCTGCAGCACGTAGTGAATGCCGTGGCGTCTTCGGGCCTCGAGTGGCATGTCGTGCGCAGTGCCGCAGGCGGTGGAATGGGCGACTCGATAGCCGCAGGCGTCCGTGCCATGGCGGGCGCCTGCGGCTGGTTGATCCTGCCGGGGGATCTGCCACTGGTGACAGCGCACAGTGTGCGTCTGGTCGCTGCCTCCCTGGCTTCGCATCCGGTGGTCGTGCCTCACTGGCTGGGCAGGCAAGGCCATCCTGTCGGTTTCAGGAGCGAATGCCTGAATGCATTGCTGCAATTGAGTGGGGAGTCTGGCGCAGCCTCCATCGTGCGCGCGCATCGCGGCAAAGGCGAAGTGCTGGATCTGGCGCTGGACGACCGTGGCGTCGTGATGGATGTGGATACCCTGGACGATCTTGCGGATGTTGAAAGCCTCATGCTGTCGCGAGGCTTTCCTTAGCAAGGGGCGGGTTTTATACCTGATTTAACATAATATACATTATGCGAAGTATCAGGATAAGAGCGTGTGCAGCTGCAGGCCGAAATACCAACAGAAACTGGTAATCGAAACGCCGTAGCCAACACCGAGGATGAGCGCCTCGCGGCGCTGGTTCTTGAGTGCCTCCAGGTAGCGCTCATGGATCACCGTCGTGCTCACTGCGTGCGGGTTGCTGCTCTGATCGTTGTTGGCCACGTACATGGTTATGCCTCATCAGGGATTGTTCTTGGTAACCGACACCTGCTACTGCTGGCCTGCCTCGGATCAAGACGACGGACACAGCTTGGCACGGGCGCAGGTTTTCTTTGTGGGATGACCGGTAACAGCAAGATGCTGCCATTGAAGCACCTTGAGGTTCTTCAGGTCAGCAATATCCGAGTGACAAGGGTCAAAAATCAGACGAAGTGTTTGTCTGCCATGCAGTGCTTGCGATAACCCACTGAAATTGGGTGGTTTTGCCAGATTTATGGCGCCAGACGGTCGGCCAGGGCGGCATTCCGTTCGCCATTTGCGCAGCGAACTCGTGACAATCTTTCAGAAAATGCCCGGGCGGGCATAGGCCCTACTCCTTCCAGGCCTCTCCCCCGCCCAATCCCGCCGTTCTTCGCCCAGGGCTGGCGGGGGGTGGACAGTGGCCAACCCAGGCAATTGGAACCGCTTTGCCTGGGCTCCGGGGCTCAGGGAAGCGGCTCGAAGTCGAGCTCGCTCAGGCTCTGTACCTTGTCTTCACGTACCATCTTGTACTCGGTGTTCGGGCCGATCCAGCGCTCCCAGATGGCGTCGATTTCACCTGCCGCTTCCATCGCGTAGAGGGTCTCGTTGACCTTGGCGAGGAAGGCCGGTTCGCCCTTGCGCATACCTGCGCCGACGGGTTCCAGGGCCATGGGCTCCTTGGCGATAGCGAGCTCGACGCCGCTGGCCTTGGCCTGCCCGACCAGTTTGATGGCGGTCATGGTGTTGGTGACCAGGCCGATCACCTTGTTCTGCTGCAGGGCCATGTAGGCCGACCCGGTGTCCTGGAAGGTCACCGGCGTGGCGCCGGCCAGGCGAATGGACTGCTCGGACGTGGAGCCCTTGGTCGAGCTGATGCGCTTGCCCTTGAAGAAGTCCTTGGGCTGGTCGGCATTGGCGGCGCGCACCACCAGGGTTTCCTTGGCGATGTAGTACGGGTCGCTGAACTGGATCTGCTCGGCACGGCTCTTGGTGTACGCCAGGTTGGCGAAGATCACGTCGACACGCCCCATCCGCACTTCGGGAATGCGCGCCTCGACGGACAGCGGCTTGAGCTCCAGCGCCACATCCAGGTGCTTGGCCAGGGCGGTGCAGAGATCGACATCCATGCCCACCAGCTCGCGGGTCTTGGGATCCGGCGCCGAGAACGGCGGTACGTCGGCGTACACGCCGCAACTCAGGCTTTTCTTGCTCAGCACATCGCTCAGTTGATCGGCCTGGGCCAGCGAAATCGCCACTGGGGACAGCGCGAACACAGCCAACAAACGCTTCAAGTTCATGGGATTACTCCTGGACGGGTGGTGGAAAACGATGACCACGAGCAGCCTCAGTGGCTGCGCAGGTCGGCAATGAAACGCTGGGCGCGCGGGTGCTCCGGTTGCCGGAAGAACGCCTCGGGCGCGGACTTCTCCAGGATCTGCCCGGCATCCATGAACCAGATGGTGTCGGCCACCTCGCGGGCGAAGTTCATTTCGTGGGTCACGCACATCATGGTCATGCCCTCCTTCGCCAGGCCCTTCATGACGCTGAGCACCTCGCCGACCATTTCCGGGTCGAGGGCGCTGGTCGGCTCGTCGAACAGCATCACCGGCGGCTCCATCGCCAGGGCCCGGGCGATCGCCACGCGCTGCTGCTGGCCACCGGACAGTTGCGCGGGATAGGCGCCGGCCTTGTGCGCCAGGCCGACGCGGTCGAGCAATTGCATGGCCCGGGCCTTGGCCTCCGCGCTCTTCAAGCCGCGCACCTTGGTCGGCGTCAGGATGATGTTGTCCAGTGCCGACAGATGCGGGAACAGGTTGAAGCTCTGGAACACGAAGCCCACCCGGCTGCGCAGGCGGTTGACGTTGGCATCGGTGCCGTTGACGTCGTGGCCGTCGAACAGGATCTGGCCTTTCTGGATATCCTCCAGGCGGTTGACCGTGCGGATCAGGGTGGACTTGCCGGAGCCGGAAGGCCCGCACAGCACGACGACCTCTCCCCGTTTCACGTCGGCCGTGATGTTGGTCAGCGCCTGGTAATCGCCATACCACTTGTTGACCTGGGAAAACATGATCATTGGATGCATGGGCGCGCCCTCAATTGTCGGTAGTCGGTACGGGCATGGGCTCCGCGCTGCCCAGACGCTTGCGGGCGATACGGCGCTCGAGCGCGTTGGCCAGTTGCGTCAGGCCGTAGCACAGCACGTAGTAGGTGATCGCCAGGATGAAGAACACCTGGAAGGGTTTGGTCAGCAGCTGGTTATTGACCTGGTTGGCGGCGAAGGTGATTTCCTGGACGTTGATCACGTAGCCCAGGGAAGTTTCCTTGATGATCGAGATGAACTGGCTGATCAGGCTCGGCAGCGAGTTGTACAGCGCCTGCGGCAGGATCACCCAGAGGGTGGTACGCAGATACCCCATGCCCAGCGCCCGCGACGCTTCGTACTGCCCCGGCGGCAGCGCCTGAATGCCGCCACGGATGATTTCGCACAGGTAGGCACTCTGGTACAGCACCAGGGTGCAGAGCATGGTGGTGAAGCCGGTGATGTTGTGACCGATGATCAGCGGCACCAGGAAGTAGGTCCAGAAGATCACCATCAGCAGTGGGATACCGCGCATCACATAGACCCAGACGGTGGCCGGATAGCGCAGCCAGCGCCATGGGGAGACCCGTGCCAGCGACATCAGCAGCCCCAGGGGGAATGCCAGGAGCAGTGCCAGGCTGGCGAGAATCAGCGTGGTGGCGAGGCCGCCCAGGGCGCCATGGGGATACTGCCCGACCAGGAACAGCGTCCAGTTGTCACGCAGGATCGTGAAGATATCGAACATCGCCGCCTACCTCGCCATGGCTTTGTTGAAATGACGAGCCAGCAGCGCGCCGAGGCCCATGAGCCCCAGGGAGAAGCCCAGGTACACCAGGGTCGCGACCAGGTAGGCCTCGAAAGTACGGAAGGTGTAGTTCTCCACTTCCCGCGTGACGTAGGTCAGCTCCACTACGCCAATGGCCATGACCAGGCTGGTGTTCTTGAACAACAGCACCGTGTGGTTGATCAGCGATGGCAGGCTGTTACGGATGCCTTGCGGCAGGATCACATAGCGCATCGAGCGGATATAGCCCAGGCCCATGGCCCGCGCGGCCTCGGTCTGCCCCATGGGAATGGCGCGCAGGCCGCCACGGATGTCTTCGCTGAAATAGGCGGCCTGGCACAGGCCCAGGGCGATCAGTGAGAAGATGAATTCGGTACTGTAATTAGCCAGCCAGATCTGCGTGGATTCCGACAGCAGGGTCGGGATGCCGAAGTACCAGAGCATCAACTGCACCAGGGTCGGTACGTTACGGTGATAAGACACGTAGGCGGCGACCGCGCCTTCGGCATAGCGGTTGCCGGTCAGGCGGATCGACACCAGCACCAGGGCCAGCGCCATGGCCAGACACCAGGCGAAGAAGGCCAGCTGCAGTGTCATGCCGATGCCCTTCAGGATCAGCTCGGCGTACTCGCCCTGCAGGATCGCGGAAAGATCGAAATCAGTCGTCATGGTCAGGTTCCAGTGACTTCAGCTTGGGGCAGGAGCAAGGCGCCAGGTGGGCTGGCGCAGGTGATGCACGACGGCTTGAGCCGTTCTATTGGGGAGCCTGACGGTGTTTCAGCCTCAAATTTCGCCGGGGCGCGCGGTGGAAAGTCCGCCGGGTACTTGCAGGGTCGGGGTGATTTCCATATGGCCGATGTTCACCGCGACGGGGGCGGCGATGGCGAAGGCGATGGCAGCGGCGATGTCCTTCGCCTCAGGCAATTCGAAGCCTTCCAGGAAGCGCTTGCGCACTTCTTCGGAGTCGCCGTGCACGTGGGCGAAGATGTCGGTGGCGACACGCCCCGGGCAGATTTCGGTGACCCGTACGCGCTTGCCGAAGGCATCCACGCGCAGTTGCTTGGACAGCATGCTCACCGCGGCCTTGGTGGCGTGGTAGGTCGCGTTGCCGCCGAAGTTGTAGGCGGCGGCAATGGAGCTGATATTGACGATGTGCCCACGGTCGCGCTCGACCATGCCCGGCAAGGCCAGGCGGGCGATGTGCAACACCGCGCGCAGGTTGACGTCGACCAGCAGGTCGATGCCTTCGGCGTCGGCCTTGAGCAGCGAGCCGGGACGGTCGACCCCGGCGTTGTTGATCACCACATCGAACGTTTGCGAGCGGAACAGTTCGCTCAGCCCCGCCAGGTCGGTCACGTCGATGGCATGGGCGATGCAACCGGTGCGCTCGGCCAGTTCGGCCAGTTTGTCGGCGCTGCGGGCCAGGGCGTGAACCTGCAGGCCTTCGGCGCAGAGGCGCTCGACGACGGCGGCGCCGATCCCGGACGAGGCGCCGGTGACTAGCGCGGTTTGGTAATCGGAAAAGGGCATGACGTATTCCTCTGATTCAACTTCACTCGCCCGCCGCAGCCGGCGAAGATTGCCTGTCACTGGACTGTAACCAGTGCCGTTCGGGGCGACCAAGACGCAATGGTTGTGTGGCAATAAGCTTCGCTTATGACGCCAGCAGCTGGGATATCGGGGTGATCGCCCCACCCTGCCGCTCGATGCTGTCGCGGATGCCGCGGGCGAAATCGACGGCGCCCGGCGTGTCGCCGTGCAGCAGGATCGAGTGCGCTTTCACCGCCACCCGCTTGCCGCTGATGGTGGTCAGCGTGCCGTCCTCGAGCAGTTGGCCGATGCGCGCCATCACCTGCCGGTGATCGCTGACTACCGCGCCGGGCGTGCCGCGCGGCACCAGCAGGCAATCGTCGTCGTAGGCACGGTCGGCGAGGAAGGTGGTGGCCACGCGCAGGCCGCATTTGTCCGCCGCACGTTCGATGGCCTGGCTAGTCGACGAGCTGATGATGATGCCCGGGTCGAAGCTGGCCACCGCCCGCACCAGCGGCCCGGCCAGTTCGGCATCGGCCGCGGCCATATTGCCCAGGGCGCCATGGAAGCTCATATGGCTGACCCGGTGACCGGCTGCCCTGGCGATGCCACTGAGGGCGCCAAGCTGGTAGATCACCATGCAGCACAGCTCCTTGATCTCGATATTCATCCGCCGCCGGCCGAAGCCCTGCAGGTCGGGGAAGCCGACATGGGCGCCGAGGTCGATGCCCAGGGCCTTGGCCCGGCGCACCGTGGCATCCATGATCAGCGGGTCGCCGGCATGGAAACCACAGGCCACGTTGGCCGAGGAAATCAGCGCCATCAGCGCTTCGTCCTCGCCCATTTTCCAGGGGCCGAAGCCCTCTCCCAGGTCGGCGTTCAGGTCGATCTTCACGATGCCAGCTCCTCGAGTTCGATCAATGTCTGGCCATAGCCGACGATTTGTCCATCTGCCACCGAAACCTGGCGCACGCGCCCTGCCACCGCGGCGCGCACCGGCAGAAACAGTGCGCCGACCCGCAGTACGCCAACCAGTTGACCCAGGCTGATCACGTCACCGCCTTGCACGTAGGCCGCCGTTTCGTCCGGGTGGGTGGCGAAGAACACACCAGGGCCGCTGGCCTTCACCGCACATGCGAGACGTTCTCTGCCGCGCGCAGGCGTTACGCTGGCCGATAGCGAAGCGCTCGGACTGATTCGCGCCGTACGCCGCAGCAGTACGCTCTCGTCGCCCCGTTTCAACTCGATGGCGGTCAACCCGGCCTCGCCAAGCCAGACCGCCAACTGGCGAATCTCGTCAATCTTCATCAGGGGGTTCCTCAACTGCGCAGCGCCAGTTGCTGGCGGGTGCGTTCGATAAATGCCTGGTTGGCCTCGAGCGCATCCAGGGCCTGGTCATAGCTGCAGGCGACGAAGCGCACCTTGCTGCCGATGGCAGCCTGGCCCAGCCGCCAGATATCCGCCTCGATCACCGTGGCGAACTTCGGATAGCCGCCACTGGGTTGCGCATCGCGCATCTGCACGATCGGCTGGCCGCCGTGGGGCACCTGGATCACGCCCGGCACGATGCCGTGGGAGCGGACTTCCAGTGGCCGTTCCGGCAACAGCGGCGTACCCTCCAGGCGATAACCGTAGCGGTTGCTCTGCGGGGTGATCTTCCACTCGCCGGCGAAGAACGCGTCCCGCGCCTCGGCGCTGAAACACTCGAACTCCGCCGCCGGCAGCACCCGTATCGCCGGGCGGCCCTCCAGCGTCAGCGGCAGGGCGGCCAGGGGCGACTCGACGCCGAAGTCGGCGGGCTGGCCGAGACCGGGACGCGCTGCGGGAATGCGGTCGCCGCGTTGCAGGGCGCGGCCCTGCCAGCCGCCGAACTCGCCGCGCAACTGGGTGCTGCGCGAGCCCAGCACCTCGGGTACGTCGACGCCGCCGGCCAGGCACAGGTAGGCACGGCTGCCCGAGCTCGGATACGTCAGCGTCAGCACCTGGCCCTTGCGCCCGTGGGCCACCCAGTTGGGCGGCAGGCGCTGGCCATCGAGGCGCGCGGCGCAGGCGGCGCCGGCGATGGCGAAGGTGCAGTCCTCGACGAAGCGCGCCTCTAAGGGGAACAACGGGATCTCGATGGCCGCCGCATCGAGGTCGTTGCCCAGCAGCAGGTTACCGAGCTGCAGGGACAGCGCGTCCATCGCCCCGGCGGTGCCGACGCCGTAACCCAGGCTGCCATGGCGGCCGAGATCCTGCACGGTGGCCAGCGCCGTGGCGCTGATGATCTCGATCATCGGATGATCCTCTCGATACGCAGACGCAGTCGATCGCCCGGCTGCAGGATCGCCGGCGGGTTTCGTTGGGCATCGAAGAACACCATCGAGGTACGGCCGATGGTGTTCCAGCCACTGGGGCCGGCCGATGCGGAAATGCCGGTCTGCACGCCACCGATGGACACCGCGCCGGCGCCGATGCTGAGCACCGGCACCTGGCGCCGTGGCGTGGCCAGGCGCGGATCCATGCCGCCGAGGTAGCAGTAGCCCGGATGGCTGCCCAGGGCGTAGACCGGGTACAGCGGTTCGCAATGCAGGTTGGCGATGGTCTCGATATCCAGGCCGGTATGGGCGATGACATCGGCCATGTGCGGGCCGTCTTCGCCGCCGTAGACCACCGGCAGCTCGACGATGCGCCCCTCGATCGGCAACGGCTGGCACTGCTCCCAGCCTTCGAGCAATTGCCTGCGCAACCCGGCGATATCGCGCGGCGGCGTTTTGAAGGTCAGCATCAGGTTATTCATGCCCGGTACCGCTTCGTCTACCGCCGGCCACTGCTGCGCCAGCCGGGCCAGGGCCCAGATGCGCTGCTGGGTGACCAGTTGCAGATCGCCGGGCGCTTCGAACAGCAGGGCCGTGGTGCCCAGCAGACTGATATGCGCGGTCATGACGAAGCCCTCTGCTGCAACCAGCGTTCGAGATGGTGAATGTCCACCGCGCCGGCGCAGAACGCCGGATCCTGGAGAATCTCGCGGTGCAGCGCGAGGTTGCTGGAGATGCCGCCGATGGCCATCTCGCTGAGGGCCAGGCGCATGCGCGCCAGCGCTTCGTCGCGGGTCGCGCCCTGGGTGATGACCTTGGCGATCATCGAGTCGTAGTACGGCGGCACCCGATAGCCCTGGCTGACGTGGGAGTCGACGCGCACGCCAATGCCACCGGGCAATAGCCACTCGCTGACCAGGCCCGGCGTGGGCATGAAGGTCTGCGGATCTTCCGCGTTGATGCGGCATTCCAGCGAATGGCCGAGCGTGCGAATGTCCGCCTGGGTCAGACTCAGGCGCTCGCCCAGGGCCATGCGAATCTGTTGCTGGACGATGTCGATACCGGTGGTCACTTCCGTCACCGGGTGCTCGACCTGCAGCCGCGTGTTCATCTCGATGAAGTAGAAGGCGTCGTTCTCGAACAGAAACTCGAAGGTGCCGACCCCACGATAGCCGATCTGCCGGCAGGCCTCGGCGCAGCGTTCGCCGACCTGGGCGATCAACGCCGGGTCGATGCCGGGGGCTGGCGCCTCCTCGAGTACCTTCTGGTGGCGGCGCTGCATCGAGCAGTCCCGCGAACCCAGCCACAGGGCGTTGCCGTAGGCATCGCAGAGCACCTGGATTTCCACATGGCGCGGCTTGCCGAGGAACTTCTCGATGTACAGCTCGGGGTTGCCGAACGCCCGCCGTGCTTCCTCGCCCGTTACCGCGACGGCATCGAGCAACTGCGAGGCCTCCTGCACCACACGCATGCCGCGACCGCCACCGCCGCCGGCGGCCTTGACGATCACCGGGTAGCCGATTTCCTCGGCAATCGCCAGAATCGCCGATGGCTCGGCCGGCAGGCTGGAGTCCGGCCCCGGCACACAGGGCACCCCGGCCAGGCGCATGGCGCGCTTGGCCGCGACCTTGTCGCCCATGCTGCGAATGCATTCGGCGCTGGGGCCGATAAAGGTCATCCCGGCATTCTCGATACGCTCGGCGAAGGTCGCGTTCTCGGAGAGAAAGCCATAGCCGGGATGAATGGCCTGGGCTCCGCTCACCCGCGCGGCATCCAGCAGGGCCAGCTGATTCAGGTAGCTCTGCCCGGGCGCCGCCGGGCCGATGCACAGCGCGTCATCGGCCAGCTGCACATAACGGGTATCGCGATCGGCCTCGGAATAGACCGCGACGGTCTTCAGCCCCAGGCCCTTGCAGGCGCGCTGGATACGCAGGGCGATCTCACCACGGTTGGCGATCAATACCTTGTCAAACATCGTGCTTCTCCGTGGCGAGATCGCCCACACGGGCTACGCCCGCCGGGCACTTTGGCTGCGCCGCTGCGCCGCGTTGCGGCTGGTCACCACGGTTGACGATCAGAACTTTGTCGAACATCAGAATTTTCCGCCCTTGCTTACGCGATGCGCACCAGCACCTGGCCCGCTTCGACTTCGCTACCGCCCGCCACCAGAATCGCCTCGACCACACCATCGGCCTGGGCCTTGAGCGGGTGGAACATCTTCATCGCCTCGAGCACCGCCAGGGTCTGCCCGACGCTAACCTGAGAGCCGACTTCGATGAACGGCGGCTGATCCGGCGCCGGGGTGAAGTGCACGATGCCGTGCAGCGGGGCCTTGGCCTGGTAACCGCCCGCCGTTTCAGGTGGATTGCAGGGAATCGCTGGCGCGGCCGCTGCGGATGCGGTAACCGGCGAGCCGGCCACCGATCCATGCTCGCGCAGCAGACGCAACTGCGTGCCCTCCTCGCTCAGGCTCAGCTCGCTCAGGTCGGAGTCGACCATCAGCTCGATCAATGCTTTTATGCGTTCGGGTTTCATCTACGGCCCCTGCCGATGAAAAATTGGCTGAGGGCAATGTATCGAGGCCATCCTGGAGCGGCCAAGACGGTTTGGCTGTGGGGTAATAAGGCGTCCTTATGACCCCTGCCCCTGTGGCGCGGAACGGCCCGCGCGCATCTCGGCGACCAGCTCCAGCAGAATCGCCTTGACCGCTTGCGCTGGCACCGACAGCGGCAGGTGGCCGGACAGGCACAGCGCCAGCGGCGCTTCGATATCCGGCTCGACGATGCGACTCAGGTGCAGGCCATGGGCATCCGCCAACACCCGGGCAGCCGACTCCGGGAGAATCGTCGAGCCGAAGTGATCGACAACGGCGGCGGCCAGGGTCGTGGACGACTCGATTTCTGCGACCACCTGAGCGCTCATCTCGATACGCAGAAAGGCCTCGTCGACCAGGCGACGCATGACGTTGTAGGTGCGCGGCAACAACAGCCCGTACGCCGCCACTTCGCTCAGGGCAATCCGTTCGCGCCCCTGCAATGCCGGTTCGGCGCTGACCAGGTAGAGCGGCTCGCGCATCAGTTGGATAAAGCTCAGGCCATGCACTTCGCGCCCACCGTAGAGCACCGCCATGTCCATGCGGCCGTTCATGATCAACTCGCTGAGGGTGGTGCCGAAATTCTCGTTGAGGTACAGCAGGATGCCCGGATGCTTCTCGCGCACCCGCTTGAGCAACGGCAACGACAGGGTCGACGCCGCGGTGCCCGGCGCCAGCCCCACCGACACCGGCCCGGACAGCGCGAGGCCACTGGCGTTGACGTCGCTCTGCGCCTGCTCGCACTGGCGCAGGATCACCTGAGCGTGGCCATACAGCACCTTGCCGGCCTCGGTCGGCGTCACCCCGCGCTTGGTGCGAATCAGCAGTTGCTGCTGCAGTTCGGACTCCAAAGTGCTGAGTTGCTGGCTCAACGCAGGCTGGGCGATATGCAATACATCGGCGGCTTGGGTCAGGCTGCCGATATCGACGATCTTGACGAAATATTTGAGGCGGCGAAGGTTCACGGCGTGGCGCTCTGTGCAGATGGGTCCGCCCCCTGCTCAGCAATACGCGGGCCAAGACAGCAGAGCCCGTCCGGCGCCATCCATAAGCAACACGTATGGCCATTGCCAGTTCCATACCTGCCCCCCACCTGAAGCCCAGGCTGGCAATGGCGCACCGATATAGTGCGAAACACGACCCAGCTCAGCCATAAGCACTTCCTATCAAACCAGAACGAACTCATCTTATGGCGCCCCTGCGGTCGCGCCGTAACGTAGCCCTCGTCAAGGCATACCCGAGGACTTCTTCCCGTGACCGCATCCCGCATCGCTGCCCGCGTGCTCCGTATCAAACCGTCCCCCAGCAGCGCTGCCGCCGACCGCGCCAACGAGCTGCGCCGTGCGGGCAAATCCATCATCAACCTGGTGGTCGGCGAGCCGGATTTCGACACACCGGCACACATTCGCCAGGCCGCCTGCCAGGCCATCGACAACGGCGAGACGCGCTACACCCTCAATGCCGGCACCACGGCCCTGCGCGAGGCCATCGTCGCCAAGCTGCAGCGCGAGAACGGCCTGAGCTACCCGGCCAGCCAGGTGCTGGTGACCAGCGGCGCCAAGGCGGCGATCTTCAACGCCCTGGCCGCGACCCTGGGCGTCGATGACGAGGTGCTGATCCCGGCACCGTACTGGGTCTCCTATCCCGACATGGTGCTGGCCTGCGACGGCCGTCCGGTGACCCTGCCCTGCCCGGAAGAAAACCAGTTCAAGCTCAGCGCCGCGCAATTGCGCGGCGCGATCACCCCACGCACCCGCTGGTTGCTGCTCAACTCGCCGAGCAACCCGACCGGCGCCACCTACAGTGCCGAGCAATACCGTGCGCTGGCCGACGTACTGCTGGACTACCCCGACGTGCTGGTGATGACCGACGACATCTACGAGCACATCCGCTACGACGAGCGCCCCATCAGCCATCTGCTGACGGTCGAACCGGCCTTGCGCGAGCGCGTGCTGATCATCAACGGCGTCTCCAAGACCTACGCCATGACCGGCTGGCGCATCGGCTACGCCGCCGGCCCGGCCGACATCATCAGTGCCATGGCGACCCTGCAGTCGCAGTCCACCAGCAATGCCTGTTCGGTCAGCCAGGCCGCCGCCGTGGCCGCGCTGCAAGGCGACCAGGGCTTCGTCGCTGAAAGCGTGAAGGTCTACCGGCAACGCCGCGATCGCTGCCTGGAATTGATCAACGCCATCGACGGCCTGAGCTGCATCGAGCCGGAGGGCGCCTTCTACCTCTACGTCAACTGCGGCGCCCTGCTCGGCAAGCGCACGCCCGATGGCAAGGTGCTGGAGGCCGACACCGACGTGGTGCTGTACCTGCTGGAAAGCCAGGGCGTCGCCGTGGTCGCCGGTACCGCCTACGGCCTGGCGCCGTTCTTCCGCATGTCCACCGCCACCGCCATCGAAACCCTGGAAACCGGCTGCGCGCGGATCGCGGCGGCCGTGGCCGAGTTGCGCTGAGCGCAGCGCCATGACGATGTCGAGCCAGCCTTCGATGACCTTCAAGCAGGCGCTGCTGGCGATGCTCGGTGTCTCGCTGGTGCTGATGCTGTCGGCGCTCGATCAGACCGTGATCGGTAACGCGCTGCCAAGCATCGTCAACGAGCTGCAGGGCTTCGACCTCTATGCCTGGGTCGCCACCGGCTACCTGCTCGCCTCCATCGTCACCATCCCGATCTTCGGCCGCCTGGGCGATTACTACGGGCGCAAGCCCTTCATCCTCGCCGCCACCCTGATCTTCACCCTGGCCTCGCTGCTCTGCGCCCTGACCGACAGCATGCGGGTACTGGTCATCGGTCGCATCCTGCAGGGCATCGGCGGCGGCATGCTGATCGGCACGGCCTTCGCCTGCGTGCCCGAACTGTTCCCCGACACCCGCCAGCGCCTGCGCTGGCAGATCCTGCTCAGCGCCATGTTCAGTGTGGTCAACGCCATCGGGCCGGGTCTGGGCGGCTACCTTACCGGCGAGTTCGGCTGGCGCTCGGTGTTCTGGCTGAACATTCCCCTGGGCGCACTGGCGCTGTTCTTCGCCTGGCGCTTCCTGCCCTGGTATCGCCCGCAGTCTGCCGGGGCGATGAACCTCGACTGGGTCGGTGCGCTGCTGATCGTGCTGGTGCTGGGCAGCCTGCAGCTGTTCGTCGAGCGTCTGGAACAGGCCGACCTGCTGCTGTGCTCGCTGCTCGGCGCGCTGTTCTGCAGCGCCGCGTTCGCCCTGTGGCGCTGGGAACGGCGCTGTCGCTTCGCCCTGCTGCCCCTGCCGTTGTTCGCCGAGCGGAGCATCAGGTTGCTGTTCGTCCTGTCGCTGCTGGCCGGCGCGATCCTGTTCACCCTGCTGTACTACCTGCCGCTGCTGCTGCAGGGCAGCTATGGCTACTCGCCGCAGGACGCCGGCCTGCTGATCACGCCGCTGGCGTTGAGCATCACCCTGGGGGCGATCATCAACGGTCGCATCGTCACCCGCCTGGCCAATCCCAACCTGTTGCCGGTGGCCGGTTTCTGCGCATTGCTGGTGGCTTGCCTGGGCCTGGCCTGGGTCGGCCTGTCGGCCAGCTTCAATGCGCTGCTCGGGTTGATCCTGCTGGCCGGGCTGGGGCTGGGTTTCATCCTGCTCAACCTCACGGTGTTCACCCAGACCCTGGCAGAGCACCGTTTCCTCGGCATCGCCACCGCCCTCACCCAGTCCCTGCGCCTGGTCGGCGGCCTGCTGGGCACCGCCATGATGGCGGTCCTGGTCAAGCTGCTCTATGCCAGCACCCTGCAGCGCAGCCTGATCGCCGCGGGCGAAGGCGACGCGCTGGCGCGCTTTGCCGATCCCCAGGTGTTGTTGCAACACACCCCTGGCGATGCGCAGAGCCCGCTGTTTCTGCTGGCCCGCGCCGCGCTGGCGCAGTCGATCGGCGTCGGCCTGCTGATCTGCGCCGGCCTCGGCGTGCTGGCGCTGTTCGTCCTGTACCGCTTGCCGCCGGTTGTTCTGCCGCGCGTTCGGCCTGCCGTTGCTCCTGAAAAACAACAACCTTGACTGCCGCCCTTGCACTGCCTCTCACAACACTCAACTACAGCCAGAGGATGAACACGATGGAGCGTTTCAATCGCGCCCCCATGCTAGCAACGGGCCTTTGCGGCCTGATGATCGCGCAACAGGGCCATGCTGCGGGATTCGTGGAAGACACCAAGGCCAGCGTACTGGCCCGCAACTTCTTCAGTAATGCGGACAACCGCAGTGGCAGCGCCGACCCCAGCTACACCCAAGAATGGGGCCAGGGTTTCATGCTCGATGTGCGCTCGGGGTTCACCGAAGGCACGCTCGGCTTCGGCGTGGATCTCTTCGGCCAGTGGGGCATCCGTCTGGACTCGGGCAAGGGCCGCCACTACAACCCGCAGAGCGTCAGTTTCAACGGCAACGTCTTCCCCACCGATAGCGACGGCCGTGCGGTCGACGAGTTCTCCAGTCTGGGCGGCACGCTCAAGGCACGCTTCGCCGAAACCGAGCTGCGCTACGGCACCCTGATCCCGAAACTGCCGGTGCTGATCTCCACCGACCGCATGCTGCAGCAGACCTTCCGCGGCGGCCAGGTTCAATCCCGGGATCTGGACGGTTTCACCTTCACCGCCGGCCAACTCGAGCACGTCATGGGCCGTGGCTCGAGCAACCAGATGGGCATGTCGATCCCCGGCGCGAACAACCCGCTGACCGGCAAGTTCGTCAACACCTTCTACTATGCCGGCGTTGACTACAAACCGAGCGACGACCTCACCCTGCAGTACTACTACGGCAACCTCGAGGACTTCTACAAGCAGCACTTCCTCGGCCTGCTCCACGACATGAAGCTGGGTGCCGGCACCCTGCGTACCGACCTGCGCCACTTCGACAACCGCTCCGATGGCGCCAACGGCAAGGATCCCGACTATTACACCCTGGGCTACTACGGCAACGGCGTCACCAGAGGCAAGGTCGACAGCCGCCTGTCCAGCGCGCTGTTCTCCTACCTGATCGATGGCCACACCTTCGCCGCCGGTTACCAGGTGGTCAGCGGCGATAGCGATGCCGTGTGGCTGAACCAGGGTGACGGTTCTTCGGCCTACTTCATGACGGAGTCGATGATCGGCAAGTTCCAGCGCGCCGGTGAGCGCACCTGGCAGGTACGCTATGGCTACGACTTCGGCACTATCGGCATACCCGGCCTGACCTTCGTCGGCATGTACGAAAGCGGTTCGCACATCAAGGCCGCCGATGGCGACAAGAAGGAGTGGGAGCGCAACGTCACCCTCGCCTACACCGTGCAATCGGGCCCGGCGAAGAACCTGAACATCCAGCTTCGCCATGCGCAATTGCGCTCGACCGTGGGCAATCAGCGCGATGCGGACGAGCACCGCATCCTGGTCAACTATCCGATCGACCTGCTCTGAGCCGGCCCCCGGTAGACGCCACAAGACGTCTACCGGGTTTCGTGCATGAGCCGTAAATGCTTCGGGAGCCTTACAGCAGCAGGCTGCCGATCAGCGCGAGCAGAAACGCGATGCTGCCCAGCAGGGTTTCCATCACGGTCCAGGTCTTGAGCGTGGTTTTCTCGTCCATGTCCAGGAAACGCCCGACCAGCCAGAACCCGGAGTCGTTGACATGGGACAGAACGGTAGCGCCACCGGCGATCGCCACCACCACGAAGCACAGGTCGAACTGGCTGAGCCCCTCGGTTGCCGCCACGGTCGGGGCGATCAATGCGGCCGCCGTGGTCAGCGCCACCGTCGCCGAGCCCTGGGCCACGCGCAAGGCCGCAGAGATGACGAATGCCGCGACGATGACCGGCATCCCGGTGTCCGACAGGGTGGCGGAGAGCGCGTCACCGATACCGCTGCTGCGCAGTACACCGCCGAACATGCCGCCCGCGCCGGTGACCAGAATGATCGAACAGATCGGCCCCAGCGCGCCTTCGCAGACCTTTTCCAGGTGCCTGCCGCTGTAGCGACCGCTGAATGCGACCAGAGCGAACAGTACGGTGATCAGCAAGGCCACGGGCGTTTTGCCGATCATGCGCAGGAACTGCACCCAATCGCTCCCGCCATTGACCACGCCCATGACGCTCAGGGTATTGAGCCCGGTATCGAGAAAGATCAGGGCCAGGGGCATCAGCAGAATGGTCAGCACCAGGGAGAAACGCGGCGGCGCCACGCTGGTGTCGCGCGCCACGTCGGTCAGGAAGCTGGGCGGCAGGTTGATATGGAATTTCTTGCCGGCCCAGAGCCCGAACAGATAGCTGCCGAAGTACCAGGTCGGCAGCGCGATGACGGTACCCACGATCACCAGCAGGCCGATGTTCGCCCCCAGCAGCTCGGCGGCGGCCACGGGGCCGGGATGCGGCGGTACCAGCGCGTGCATGGCGGCGAATGCACCGGCAGCCGGCAGCGCGTAGGTCAGCGTCGAGCCGCCGAAGCGCTTGGCGACACTGAAGATGATCGGCAGCATGACGATCAGCCCGGCATCGAAGAAGATCGGAAAGCCGAACAGCAGCGAGGCGATGCCCAGGGCGAAGGGCGCGCGCCGCTCGCCGAACCTGGCGATCAGCGTATCGGCGAGCACCTGGGCGCCACCGGTGATTTCCAGCAGCCGGCCGATCATCACCCCCAGGCCGACCAGCAAGGCCACGGCCGCCAGGGTGTTGCCGAAACCGGTGAGCAGCGTGGGCACGATGTCGGCGTAGGGAATCCGCGTGACCAGCGCCGTGGTGATGCTCACCAGGACCAGCGCAAGAAAGGCATGCAGCTTGAAGCGCATGATCAGCAGAAGCAGCAGGAGCACGGCCCCTGCGGCGATAAGCAGCAGGACGGTGGCGCTGGGCGCGCTGGCTAGCTCATTCATGGCTGGCCCCTCCGCACTGGGTGAGCGGCCTGGCGATTACCAAGTGTTTTTTGGCGTTCGTGTGACGAACCTGTTGGGGATGATTCATGCGGGACATGTCGCCTCCAATTGTCTTTGTTATGGGAGAAGCGTTGCTGCGGGCAGTATTACCTCAGGTCTGTCCGAAGCGTGGATTCGAGCCGAGCCACCACTGCGCAGCCCGCTGGCTCAGCGTCTCCACGGGCAGGGTCGCGTCGAGAACCAGGGTCGCGGCCTCGTCATGAGGCGGTTCGAGCGTGGCGAACTGACTGTCGATCAGGCTCGCCGGCATGAAATGCCCCGGGCGATTGGCCACCCGCTTCGCGGCCTCCTCCGGCGTCAGTTCGAGAAACACGAAACCCAGCCCGGGAACGGCCTGGCGCAGTCGCTCGCGGTATGTGCGCTTGAGCGCCGAACAGGTCAGCAGCGGGCGGCCGTGCGTATTCAGCGCGGCGGCGAGCTCCTCGCCCAGGCGGGCGAGCCAATCGGCGCGATCGGCATCGGTGAGGGGAATGCCGGCGCGCATCTTTTCGATGTTGGCGGGCGGGTGGAACTGGTCGCCTTCGATGAGAAAGCCACCGACGCGCTGGGCGATTGACTCTCCGACGCAGCTCTTGCCACACCCGGAGACGCCCATGATGACCAGGGCGGTGGTCGGAATATCCATGCAGCACCTCCAGCGGAAGACAGCGCTGTCTTTGGAAGAATGACCCTTCAGCAAGACAGCGGCTTCGGATGTTGTAACTTTTATGCGCCAGTTTCAGGTGCTCGAGGCCTGTGCAACATTTGCCAAGCCTCAGAGACAGCGCTACCTTAAACAGCAAACAACACCCTTGACAAGCCTTGCCATGAAGTCTCCGACGCGTAACCGTTCCCGCACCACCGGCATGCCCACCCTGGCGGAGGTCGCGAGCCTCGCCGGAGTTTCCGCGATCACCGCGTCGCGGGCGTTGCGCGGGGTGGCCACGGTGAACCCGGAACTGGCCGAGCGGGTGCGCGAGGCAGCGCAGCAGCTTGGCTACGTGGTCAACCCGGCGGCGCGCACCCTGGCTTCTGCCCATAGCTCGTCGGTGGTGGTGCTGATCCCTTCCCTGTCCAATCAGCTGTTCATCGAAACCCTCGACGCGATTCACGCCGTCATGCGTCCGCGCGGCATCGAGGTGCTGATTGGCGATTACCACTACTGCCGTGAGGAAGAAGAACGGCTGATCCGCAATTACCTGCCCTATCGGCCCATGGGCATGCTGCTGACCGGTTTCGATCGCACCGAGGGCGCGCGGCACCTGCTCAATGCCAGCCGGATGCCCTGCGTACACATGATGGAACTGAGCACGGCTCCCGGTATTTCCTGTGTCGGATTTTCCCAGGAGGCCGCCGGTGAAGCGGCGGCGCAGCACCTGCTGCAAAGCAATCGCCGCCGGCTCGCCTACATAGCCGCCCAGCTGGACCCGCGGGTCATGCAGCGCGCCGAGGGCTTTCGCCGGGCACTGCAGGCGGCCGGCGTCTACGATCCGGCGCTGGAGCTGTTGCATCCCCTGCCCTCGTCCATCGGCCTGGGTGGCCAGCTGTTCCAGGAACTGATGCAGCGCCACCCCGATGTCGACGGTATCTTCTTCTGCAACGACGACCTGGCCCAGGGCGCCCTGTTCGAGGCGCAACGTGCCGGGCTGGCGGTTCCGGAACAGGTGGCGCTGGTGGGTTTCAACGACCTGCCCGCCTCCGCCCACACCGTCCCCAGACTCACCTCCATCCATACGCCGCGAGCCGAAGTGGGCAGCAAGGCCGCCGCCCTGCTGCTGAGCCTGCTGGATGGCCAGCCAGGCGCCTCCAGAGTCGACCTCGGCTTCGAATTACGCGTACGCGAAAGCAGTTGACCGGGGCCTGCCGCGCTCATTCGCGGCCGTGGTCGAACCAGGCCGTTGCCCGGGCCAACGCGGCATCGCGGGCGCTGCCCGGCTCGCTGAACGGCCCCTGCAGGGTGAACCGCTTGAGCGTTCTGCCGCTGTCATCGCTGAAGGTGGCGATGACGGCTTGGGCCGCTCCACCCAGGCTATCGGCCCAGATGAACTCGAGTTGCACATGGCGTGAACCGCTTCTGCTGGTGTGAACGAACGCAGGTGCTTTGGACTGTACTGGCATGGAGAACACTCCGTAAGGAAAAAGCTCGCCCGTTCTTGCCTGGCTACGGGGCCCGGTTCTTTGGCCCCATCAGATGACTGTAGGCGATGTACGCGATCCGTCTACTGCGCTCTTCTGCCTATGATTCATGCGGGCTTCTTCACGAAACCTTCACAGAGAGTGTGGCATGCTCCGGCCAGGACATAGGGAAATGTCACCCCAAAAAAAGCCCGGTGCTCACACCGGGCTTTTTTCATTCGGCTGGGCGCTCCTGCGCGATCACTCCAGCGTCAGCACCACGCGCCCACTCTCGGGGCCGGTCTCCATGTAGCGATGGGCCTCGACGAAGTCTTCGAAAGCGAACACCTTGTCGATACGCGGCGTGAGCAGACGGTCGGCGGTCAGCTGATTGATGTGCTGCAACGCACGCTGCACCGCCGCGCAGTCCTGCTCGATGCCCAGCTCCGAGTGACCGGTGAAGTCCAGCACGCAGTGGCGGAAGAACTGCAGGTGCTTCTTGAACGCTGCACACGCAGGGAATGCCGCATCGTTACCGCCGTTGATGCCGTACAGGATCAGTTTGCCGCGGGTCGCGGCGACATCGCCGAGCAGCTTCAACTGCTGGCCGGCGCAATGGTCGAGGATGATCTCGGCGCCCTTGCCTTCCGTGTAGCGCTCGACCTCCAGCACCAGATCCTGCTCTTCGGTGAAGATGATCTTGTCGGCGCCCAGCTCGCGCAGAAAGGCGCGGCTGTCGGCGACGCTGGTCGAAGCGATGACATTGGCGCCTAGGGCCTTGGCCAGTTGCACCGATTGCGGCGCCAGGCAGTGGCTGGCCTCGGTGATCAGCACGTGCTGTCCGGGCTTGAGCTTGGCCAGATCGACCATGGCGAAGTAGGCGAACAGCAGGCCGGAATAATGGATGCTGGCTTCCTCGGGCGAAAGCACATCCGGGTAGCGCGTCAGGGCATAACGCGGCATCAGCACGCGATCGCCCCAGGCGGGATAACGATTGGGCGTGCTGGCCGGGAACGCCGCCACGGCGGTGCCGACCTCGAGGTCGTCCACGCCCTCGCCCACGGCCTCGATGATACCGGCCAGTTCGGCGCCGACTCCAGAAGGCAGCTTGGCTTCTTCGGACGCCAGATTCTGGCGCCACAGCACGTCGCCCCAGCTCAGGCCGACGGCCTGGACGCGTACCAGTACCTCCCCCGCTCCCGGGGTAGGGGTTGGCAACTCTTCGCACTGGAGTACGTCGGCGTCGCCGAACTTATGGAAACGGATCATGCGGGACATCGCTAACCTCAACTGATCACGGATTGACACTTCACTGGTTATCGACTCTATCCGCTGCGCGCAAGCAACACCACCCGCCCCGGTCGATAGTCTTCATGCCTAGCAGTGATAAAGGCCTGCGGATACGTGTGGGTATATTGTCGGGGGCGCCGCCGTTCCAGCGCAACCCTTACCGGAACGGCAACGCGCTACGCGTGTCTTTCCTAATTCGCCCGAGTGCTCGTACTATTGGCGGCGAAGGCTCATTAGCGTCTCGCTCTGGCAAGTGCACTCGGTTTTCCGTCCGGGCACGCTCACCCTATGGTAACCGGATGAACCGCAACGACCTGCGTCGCCTCGACCTCAACCTGCTGATCGTCTTCGAAACGCTGATGCATGAGCGCAGCGTGACCCGGGCCGCGGAGAAACTGTTTCTCGGCCAGCCAGCCATCAGCGCGGCGCTCTCACGGCTGCGCAATCTGTTCGATGATCCCCTGTTCGTGCGTACCGGCCGTAGCATGGAACCCACCGCGCGGGCCCAGGAGATCTTCGCCCTGCTCTCGCCGGCGCTGGACTCCATTTCCACCGCCGTCAGCCGCGCCGCGGCGTTCGATCCGGCGACCAGCACGGCGGTATTCCGTATCGGCCTGTCCGACGACGTCGAATTCGCCCTGCTCCCCGCCCTGCTCCGTCGCCTGCGCTCCGAGGCGCCCGGCGTGGTCCTGGTGGTACGCCGGGCCAACTACCTGCTGATGCCCAACCTGCTGGCATCCGGGGAAATTTCCGTTGGCGTGAGCTACACCGAGGAGCTGCCGGCCAACGCCAAGCGCAAGACCCTGCGCCGCAGCAAACCCAAGCTGCTGCGCGCCGACGCCGCTCCCGGCACCCTGAGCATGGACGACTACTGTGCCCGTCCCCATGCCATGGTGTCCTTCGCCGGCGACCTCAACGGTTTCATCGACGACCAGCTGGCGCGCTTCGACCGCACCCGCAAGGTGGTGCTGGCGGTGCCCCAGTTCAATGGCCTGGGCACCCTGCTGTCGGGCACGGATCTGATTGCCGTGGTACCCGACTACACCGCGGCGACCCTGACCGCCGCTGGCGGCCTGCGTGCCGAAGACCTGCCCTTCGAGTGCGACGCCTTCGAGATGTCCATGGCCTGGCGTGGCGCCCAGGACAACGATCCGGCCGAACGCTGGCTGCGCTCGCGTATCCAGATGTTCTTCGGTGATCCCGACAGCCTCGACTGACAGCTCTCGCAGGATGGCGTGCACGCCGCGCCCGCAGGGGTGTTCAGCCATTTGCAGAATAGTTCGATAGCGTCCTATCGATAATCCTGCGATGAAACATCATCATTCTCGATGATAGTCACCTTCGCGGCGTTCGATTCGTTCCCGAGCAGCGCTCGCAGCAGACTCCGCCCATTCGTAAAACCTCTTGGCGGATCGCAAATCATGCAACGGACCAACCCAAAACTCTGGCAATTTCCCCTCGCGCTGGCGGCGCTGTTGGTGCTCGCCGCCTGTGACAAGAACCAGGACGTTACCCAGCAGCAGACGCCGGCGGCGAAAGTCAGCGTGGCCGAAGTCATCGAGCAGCCGCTCAACGAATGGGACGAGTTCACCGGTCGCCTGGAGGCGCCCGAGTCGGTGCAGATCCGACCACGGGTTTCGGGCTTCATCGATCAGGTGAGTTTCGCCGAAGGCGCCCTGGTGAAGAAAGGCGATCTGCTATTCCAGATCGACCCCCGCCCCTTCCAGGCCGAGGTCAAACGCCTCGAGGCCCAGTTGCAGCAGGCCCGCGCCAACCAGACCCGCACCGTCAGCGAGGCCCGCCGTGGCGAACGCCTGCGCCAGAGCAACGCCATTTCCACCGAACTGGCCGATGCCCGCAGCAGCGCGGCCCAGGAGGCCCAGGCCGAGGTCGCCGGGATTCAGGCCGAACTGGACAACGCCCGCCTCAACCTCAGTTTCACCCGGGTGACTGCGCCCATCGACGGCCGCGTCAGCCGTGCCGAGGTTACCGCCGGCAACCTGGTCACCGCCAGTCAGTCGCTGCTCACCTCGGTGGTCTCCACCGACAGGGTGTACGCCTATTTCGATGCCGACGAGCGCGCATTCCTCAAGTACGTCGAACTGGCCCGCCAGGCCGGCCACGACACGCGCGGCAAGAGCCCCGTGTACCTCGGGCTCTCCAGCGAGACCGGTCACCCGCACCTCGGCCAGCTGGACTTCCTGGATAACCAGGTCAACCCGCAGACCGGCACCATCCGCGGCCGTGCGGTATTCGACAATCGCGATGGCCGCTTCACCCCGGGGCTGTATGCCAGGCTCAAGCTGGTGGGCAGCGATACCTACGACGCCACCCTGATCCAGGATGCCGCCGTCGGTACCGACCTGGGCAAGAAGTACGTCCTGGTGCTCGGCGACGACAACACGGTGGTCTACCGTTCGGTCGAGCTGGGGCCGAAGCTCGAAGGCTTGCGTATCGTGCGCCATGGCCTGGCCAAGGGCGAACGCATCGTGGTCAACGGCCTGCAGCGGGCGATGCCCGGCTCCACGGTCGACCCGCAGTCGGTGCCCATGGCCGACGACGACACGCTCGCCGCTCTGGAACGTCAGCGCCAGGCCTTGGCCAGCAGCCGTTCCGCCGCCAGGGCCGAGTCCTTGAACCTCAGCCTGAAGTAACGCCGTTGCGGGCAGCAGCGCGCTGCCCGCGAACCCCTGCCGTAACCGACACCTTCTCCCCCGCAACGGGGGGAAGGCTGGACTGTGCCCGTCATGTAAAGGACAAACCCGATGAACTTCTCCCAGTTCTTCATTCAGCGGCCGATCTTCGCCGCGGTTCTGTCGCTGATCATCCTGATCGGCGGCGCCATTTCGCTGTTCCAGCTACCGATCAGCGAATACCCGGAAGTGGTGCCCCCCACGGTGGTGGTCAGGGCCGACTTCCCCGGCGCCAACCCCAAGGTCATCGGCGAAACCGTGGCCTCGCCACTGGAGCAGGCCATCGTCGGCGTCGAGGGCATGCTCTACATGTCGTCCCAGGCGACCAACGACGGGCGCATGACCCTGACCATCACCTTCGCCCTGGGCACCAACCTGGATACCGCCCAGGTGCAGGTGCAGAACCGCGTGACCCGCACCATGCCGACCCTGCCCACCGAGGTACAGCGCCTCGGCGTGACGGTGGACAAGGCGTCCTCGGACATGACCATGGTGGTGCACCTGACGTCACCGAACGACGCCTACGACATGCTCTACCTGTCCAACTACGCGGCGCTGAACATCAAGGACGAGCTGTCGCGCCTGGACGGCGTCGGCGACGTGCAACTGTTCGGCCTGGGCGACTACTCCATGCGCGTGTGGCTCGACCCGGACAAGGTCGCCTCGCGCGGGCTGACCGCCAGCGACGTGGTCAACGCCATCCGTGAGCAGAACCGCCAGGTCGCCGCCGGCTCGCTGGGGGCGCCACCGGCCGCCGGCGACAACAGCTTCCAGTTGTCGATCAATACCCAGGGCCGCCTGGTCACCGAAGAAGAATTCGAGAACATCGTCATCCGCGCCGGCGAGAACGGCGAGATCACCCGGCTGCGGGACATCGCCCGCATCGAACTGGGTTCCAACCAGTACGCCCTGCGTTCGCTGCTGAACAACAAACCCGCCGTGGCCATGCCGATCTTCCAGCGCCCGGGCTCCAACGCCATCGCCATTTCCGATGCTGTGCGCGAGCGCATGGCCGAACTGAAGCAGAGCTTCCCCCAGGGCGTGGACTACGAAATCGTCTACGACCCGACCATCTTCGTGCGCGGCTCGATCGAGGCGGTGGTGCACACCCTGCTCGAGGCCATCGTCCTGGTGGTGCTGGTGGTGATCCTGTTCCTGCAGACCTGGCGCGCCTCGATCATTCCTCTGGCTGCGGTGCCGGTGTCGCTGATCGGCACCTTCGCGGTGATGCACATGTTTGGTTTCTCGCTCAACGCCCTGTCGCTGTTCGGCCTGGTGCTGGCCATCGGCATCGTGGTGGACGATGCCATCGTGGTGGTGGAGAACGTCGAGCGTAATATCGGCCTGGGCAAGACCCCGGTCGAAGCCACCAAGCAGGCCATGAAGGAAGTCACCGGGCCGATCGTCGCCACCGCCCTGGTGCTGTGCGCGGTATTCGTCCCCACCGCGTTCATTTCCGGGCTCACCGGGCAGTTCTACCAGCAGTTCGCCCTGACCATCGCCATCTCCACGGTGATCTCGGCGTTCAACTCGCTGACCCTGTCGCCGGCCCTGGCGGCCGTGCTGCTCAAGGGCCATCACGAACCCAAGGACAGGTTCTCCCGGCTGCTGGAGAGGCTGTTCGGGCGCTGGCTGTTCAACCCGTTCAACCGCGTCTTCGAGCGCGCCAGCCATGGCTATGTCGGCAGCGTAAGGCGGATCCTGCGTGGCAGCGGCATCGCCCTGGTGGTCTATGCCGGGCTGATGGGGCTGACCTACCTGGGTTTCGCCAGCACGCCCAGCGGATTCGTGCCGCCGCAGGACAAGCAGTACCTGGTGGCCTTCGCCCAATTGCCCGACGCCGCCAGCCTGGATCGCAGCGAAGCGGTGATCAAGCGCATGTCGGACATCGCCGCCAGGTATCCCGGCGTGGAAAACACCATCGCCTTCCCTGGCCTGTCGATCAACGGCTTCACCAACAGCCCGAACAGCGGCATCGTCTTCGTCGCCCTGAAAGACTTCGGCCAGCGCAAGGACGAGAGCCTGTCCGCCAACGCCATCGCCGCCGAGCTCAACGCGCAGTTCAGCGAGATTCAGGAAGCCTACATCGCCATCTTCCCACCACCGCCGGTGATGGGGCTGGGCACCATCGGCGGCTTCCGCGTGCAGTTGCAGGATCGCGCCAACCTCGGCTACGAGGAACTGTACAGGCAGACCCAGAACATCATCGCCAAGAGCCAGAACGTGCCGGAACTGGCCGGGCTGTTCACCAGCTATCAGGTCAACGTGCCGCAGGTCGAGGCCGACATCGACCGCGAGAAGGCCAAGACCCACGGTGTGGCCATCGATGAGATCTTCGACACCATGCAGGTCTACCTGGGCTCGTTGTATGCCAACGACTTCAATCGCTTCGGCCGTACCTATCAGGTCAACGTCCAGGCCGACCAGCAGTTCCGCCTGGAGGCCGAGCAGATCGGCCAGTTGAAGGTGCGCAACAACCGCGGCGAGATGGTGCCCCTGTCGACCTTCGTCAAGGTCAGCGATAGCGCCGGCCCCGACCGGGTGATGCATTACAACGGCTTCATCACCGCGGAAATCAACGGCGCCGCGGCACCGGGCTACAGCTCCGGGCAGGCGGAAGCGGCCATGGCCCGGCTGCTGAGGGAGGAATTGCCCAATGGCATGAGCTTCGAGTGGACCGAACTGACCTATCAGCAGATCCTCGCGGGCAATACCGCGCTGTTCGTCTTCCCGCTGTGCGTGCTGCTGGCCTTCCTGGTGCTCGCCGCGCAGTACGAAAGCTGGAGCCTGCCGCTGGCGGTGATCCTGATCGTACCGATGACCCTGCTGTCGGCCATCGCCGGGGTGATTCTGGCCGGTAGCGACAACAACATCTTCACCCAGATCGGTCTGATCGTGCTGGTCGGCCTGGCCTGCAAGAACGCCATCCTGCTGGTGGAGTTCGCCAAGGACAAACAGGAAGAAGGCATGGATCGTGTCGCCGCGGTGCTGGAGGCCTGCCGCCTGCGCCTGCGGCCGATCCTGATGACCAGCTTCGCCTTCATCATGGGCGTGGTCCCGCTGGTGCTGTCCTCCGGCGCCGGTGCGGAAATGCGCCATGCCATGGGCGTCGCGGTGTTCAGCGGCATGCTCGGGGTGACCTTCTTCGGCCTGCTGCTGACCCCGGTGTTCTATGTACTGATTCGTAGCTTCGTGGAAAAACGCGAGGCGAAGAAAGCCGCCCGCCTGCAGGAGGTACAGGCATGAGCCTGCTACGAGCCAAGCATCACACCCGCCTCACGGCGCCACGCGGCCTGTTGCTCAGCGCCCTGGCGCTGGCCCTGAGCGCCTGCGCCGTGGGCCCGGATTATCGGGCTCCGGACACCCAGCCCGCACAGTCCGCCCAGGTTGCCCAGGAGCACTACGACGCCACGCGCTTCGAGGCGCTGTGGTGGCAGCAGTTCGACGATCCGACACTCAACCAGTTGGTGCAACAGTCGCAGCAGGAAAACCGCGAATTGCGGGTGGCCTATGCCCGCCTGCGCGCCGCCCGGGCCATCCGCGACGATGTCGCCAACGACCGCCTGCCCACCGTGACCAGCCGGGCCAGCGCTGAAGTCGGCAAGGCGCAGCAACCCGGCCTGAGCGAACAACGGGTCAATGCCGAACGCTATGACCTGGGCCTGGACATGGCCTGGGAACTGGATCTGTTCGGACGTATTCAACGGCAGCTGCAGGCCAGCGAGGCGCAGATCGACATCGCCCAGGCCGACTACCAGCAACTGCAGGTCAGCCTGATCGCCGAGCTGGTGGATGCCTATGGCGACCTGCGCGGCGCTCAGTTGCGCGAACGCATCGCCCGGGAAAACCTGAAGAACCAGCAGGATTCCCGGGGCATCATCGAGCAGTTGCGCGATGCGGGCGTGGGCAGCGAACTGGATGTGCTGCGTTCCGATGCGCGCCTGGCCGCCACCGAATCGACCCTGCCGCAGCTGCAGGCCGACCAGGTGCGTGCGCGCAACCGCATCGCCACCCTGCTCGGCCAGCGCCCGGAGCAGTTGCGCGTCGATTTGTCGGCGCGGCCACTACCGGCCATCGCCAAGGCGCTGCCAATCGGCGACCCGGCCGAACTGCTGCGCCGGCGCCCCGACGTGCGCGCCGCCGAGCGGCAGTTGGCGGCGGCCACCGCGCGCATTGGCGTCGCCACCGCGGACCTGTTCCCGCGGGTCAGCCTCAGCGGCTTTCTCGGCTTCACCGCCGGCCGTGGCTCGCAACTGGGCGCCTCCGCCGCCCAGGCCTGGGGCGTGGCGCCGAGCATCACCTGGGCCGCCTTCGACCTGGGCAGCGTACGGGCCCGCCTGCGTGGCGCCGAGGCCGAAGCCGATGGCGCCCTGGCGGGTTACGAGCAGCAGGTGCTGCTGGCCCTGGAGGAATCGGAGAATGCGTTCAGCGATTACGCCAAACGCCAGCAACGCCTGCTGGCCCTGGTGCGCCAGTCCGAAGCCAGCCGCGCCGCGGCCGCCCAGGCCGGGCTGCAGTATCGCGAAGGCAGCGCTGACTTCCTGGTACTGCTGGATGCCGAGCGCGAGCGTCTGGCCGCGGAAGACAGCCAGGCGCAAGCGGAAATAGAGCTCTATCGCGGCATCGTCGCCATCTACAAGGCCCTGGGCGGAGGCTGGCAGCCCAGCGCCTGAACCGCGTTCCCTCCCCGGCTGGCCCGGCCAGTCCCTGACGCCCCACGGCATGCACTCCTGGCCGTGGGGCTTTTTTATCGGCACCCTCCGATAACCCTCCCGGGTTTCGCTGCGCTCAACACCGAGCTACGGAAGATCCCCGTAGCCTGCGGTTGAGCGCAGCGATACCCAGGACGACCGCCCCCCGGGTATCGCCATTGGTGCTCGGAAAATGATGGTTTTCATCGGAATCCTCGATTGCCGTGCACGCCACCTTCCGGTACAAACGGCAGCTTGTCGCTGTAGCCCGTCATTCCTGGAGAAGTCCATGTCCCGCTTTGCCACGCCCGCCACGCTGTTACTGCTGATCGCCCTGGCCTGTGTCGCCATGCTCGGCGGCGCGCTGGTCGCACAGCATCTGTTCGGCTGGGAACCCTGCACCCTGTGCGTGCAGATCCGCCTGTGGCTGGCCCTGGCTGCGCTTCTCGCCCTGCTGCTCAGTGCGGCAAGCGCCGCCCGGCAGACCTGGCTGGCGTTCCTCGCCTGGCCGTTGCTGCTGGCCGCCACCGGCATGGCCTTGGTCGACAATACCCATGTGGTACTGATCGAACTGGGCATCATGGAAAGCTTCAGTTGTTCGCCCTTCCCCTTCTACTACCAGTGGCTGCCGCTGCATGAATACTGGCCGGGCGTATTCATGAGCGGCGGTGTCTGTGGGCAGAACGATTACACGATTCTCGGCCTGCCGTTCACGCTGTGGACGCTGCTGAGCATCGCCGCCCTGGCCGCCCTGGTGCTGTTCAGCCTGTGGCGCAGCATCCGCGGCAAACGCTGAGCCACGCGTGCGCAAGGTATTGGTCGTCGGCTATGTCTGGCCGGAACCCCGCTCGTCCGCCGCCGGTAGCCGCATGCTCGAACTGCTCGAGGTCTTCCGCGGCCAGGGCTGGCAGGTCACCTTCGCCAGTGCCGCCGCGCTATCGGAGCATCGTGCCGATCTGGGCGAGTTGGGCATCCCCGAAGTCTGCATCGCCCTGAACTGCGACAGCTTCGATGCCTTCGTCGCCGAACTGCAGCCGGATCTGGTGCTGTTCGACCGTTTCTTCAGCGAAGAACAGTTCGCCTGGCGGGTCGAGCGAGCCTGCCCCCATGCCCTGCGGGTGCTCGATACCAGCGACCTGCATTGCCTGCGCGATGCCCGCCACAAGCTGCTCAAGGCACGCCAACAGCTGTGTGGCCAGGAGGCGGACAGACAGCAGGTGGGGCCGGTCCACGCTTCGCCGGCGCAGCTGTTCGAGGTCATGGCCAGCAGTGACATGGCCCAGCGCGAAGTCGCCGCGATCTACCGCAGCGATCTGACCCTGATGATTTCGGCGTATGAGATGGCACTGCTGCAACGGCAGTTCGGCGTGCCGGCGGCGCTGCTGCATGACTGCGCCCTGATGCTGATCCCGCCGCGGATCGCGCCCCTGCCCTTTGCCGAACGGCAGCATTTCATCAGTATCGGCAATTTCCGCCATGCGCCCAACTGGGATGCCGTGCTGTGGCTCAAGCACGCGCTCTGGCCGCTGATCCGCCAGCGCCTGCCCCAGGCCCAACTGCATGTCTACGGCGCCTATCCGCCGCCCAGGGCCACCGCCTTGCACAACGCCAGGCAAGGCTTTCACGTACTCGGCTGGGCGGACGATGCCCACCGCGTCATGACCCAGGCCCGGGTATGCCTGGCGCCGCTGCGCTTCGGCGCGGGCATCAAGGGCAAACTGGCCGATGCCATGGCCTGCGGCACGCCCAGTGTGACCACCACGCTGGGCAGCGAAGGCATGCAGGCCGAACTGCCCTGGGGCGGCGCCGTGGTCGATGAGGCGGCGGCCTTCGCCGAGGCCGCCGTCAACCTGCACGAAGACGCCGCGTGCTGGCAGCAGGCGCAACGCCATGGCGATGCGATCCTGGCTTCGCGTTTCGACCGGGCACGGCTGGGACAGGCCCTGGTGGCGCGGCTCGAGAGGCTGTTCGCCAGCCGTGAAGCGCATCGACGGGATAATTTCGTCGGCGCGATGCTGCGCCATCACCAGCACAAGAGTACCCAATACATGTCGCAGTGGATCGCGGCCAAGCGCGGCATACCGGGCAAGGAGACAGAATAGGCAATATCCCGCCTATTTTTCAGACTGATTTGGCGGCAATTCGCCATCGCCTGCGAACTGCATCACGCACCGTGCCCCGGTACAGGCGGCGCGGGGAAATTGCATGAAAATGGAGCGGTTATTGCAGAAATACCGCACTGACCGCACTGGTCACGACAAGAAGCACGGACGCACTGCCAACCGCGTCCGACCACAATAAAACCGATAACAATAAGGTCATTCGCATGTTCAAATCGATCGTCGTCGCGGCCGCCTGCGCCCTGGCGCTCGCCTCAACCGCTGGCCATGCCCAGGAAAGCCCGCTGCTGATCAAGCTCTCCCATGTCGTCACCGACGAGACGCCCAAGGGGCAAGGGGCGCTGCTGTTCAAGCGTCTCGTCGAAGAACGCCTGGCCGGCAAGGTCAAGGTCGAGGTCTATGCCAACTCATCGCTGTACGGCGATGCCGATGAACTGGAAGCCCTGCGCAACAACGAGGTCCAGTTGCTCGCACCGTCGCTGGCCAAGTTCGAGCAATACACCAAGCAGCTGCAGGTCTTCGATCTGCCGTTCATGTTCGACGATCTGGAGGCGGTCAACCGTTTTCAGAAACGCGCCAAAGGCCGCCAATTGCTGCGGGCCATGGAAGACCACAACATTGTCGGCCTGGCCTACTGGCATAACGGCATGAAGCAGATGTCGGCGACCAAGGCCCTGCGCTCGCCTGCCGATGCCGCCGGCCTGAGCTTCCGTATCCAGAACTCCGTGGTGCTCGAGGCGCAGTTCGCCCAACTGAACGCCACCCCGGTGAAGATGCCCTTCGCCGAGGTCTACAAAAGCCTGCAGAGTGGCCAGGTGCAAGGTGCCGAGAACCCCTGGTCGAACCTGTACAGCCAGAAGCTGCACGAAGTCCAGCCCTATATCACCGAGACCAACCATGGCGTGCTCGACTACATGCTGGTGAGCAACGCGCGCTTCTGGTACGGCATCCCGCACCAGGTTCGCATGGAGCTGGAAACGATCATCGATGAGGTCACCCATTCGGTGAACCGCCAGGCCGAAGCCGACAACCAGGAAGATCGCCGGCGTATCGAGGCCTCGGGCAAGAGCCAGGTCATCAGTCTCAGCGGCGAGCAGCGCGACGCCTGGCGCATGGCCATGCAGCCGGTATGGAAACAGTTCGAGAGCGTCATCGGCAGCGATGTGATGAAAGCGGCGCAGACGGTCAATCGCAAACGCCAGGACTGACCCCGCAAACGCTTATGAAGCCGTAGCCTGTGGTTGAGCGAAGCGATACCCAGGGCAGCTCCCGGGTATCGCTTCGCTCAACGCCGGGCTACAAGTTCACGGAAACAAGACGACTATCGAGCCGTCTGCTGGGCGCCTTCGAACCAGGCCAGCTTATCGCGCAACTGCACCACCTCGCCGACGATCACCAGCGTCGGCGCATGCACGTCATGCTGGGCGACCAGCTCCGGCAGGTTGGCCAGGGTGCCGGTGAACACCCGCTGATTGTCCGTGGTGCCCTGCTGGATCAGCGCCGCCGGCGTGCTGGCGGCGCGGCCATGGGCGATCAGTTGCCGGCAGATGATCGGCAGGCCGACCAGGCCCATGTAGAACACCAGGGTCTGGCTCGGGGCGATCAGCTCCGGCCAAGGCAGATCGCTGCTGCCATCCTTGAGGTGGCCGGTGACGAAACGCACCGACTGGGCGTGGTCACGGTGGGTCAGCGGAATACCGGCGTAGGCCGAGCAGCCGCTGGCGGCGGTGATGCCGGGCACGACCTGGAACGGGATGCCATGGGCTGCCAGTTGCTCAATCTCCTCGCCGCCACGGCCGAAGATGAACGGGTCGCCGCCCTTGAGCCGCAGCACCCGCTTGCCGACCTTGGCCAGATCGATCAGGCGCCGGTTGATCTGCTCCTGGGGCACGGCATGATCGGCGCGACGCTTGCCGACATAGATGCGCTCGGCATCGCGGCGGCACAACTCGATGATCGCCGGCGCGACCAGGCGGTCGTAGAGCACCACGTCGGCCTGCTGCATCAGGCGCAGGGCGCGGAAGGTCAGCAGGTCGGGGTCGCCGGGGCCGGCGCCGACCAGGTACACCTCTCCCAGCGCCTGCGGCGCGGCACCGCTGACCTTGTCCTCGAGCAGGCGCCGGGCCTCGCCCGGCTTGCCGGCGAACACGCTTTCGGCGATCGGCCCCTGGAACACCTCCTCCCAGAACACCCGCCGCTGCTGTACCTCGGGAAACAGCTGCTTGACCCGAGCGCGGAAGGTCTTCGCCAACCCGGCCAACTGGCCGTAGGTCGACGGGATCCAGGTTTCGATCCTGGCGCGGATCAGGCGCGCCAGCACCGGCGCATCGCCGCCGCTGCTGACCGCCACGATCAGTGGCGAGCGATCGACGATGGCCGGAAAGATCACGCTGCACAGCGCCGGCGCATCGACCACATTGACCGGAATGCCGAGTGCCTGCGCCTGTTCGGAAATCCGTGCATTGAGCGGCACGTCATCGGTGGCGGCGATGACCAGGGACACGCCCTGCAGATCATCGACCTGGTAGCCGCGCAGCAGCAACTGGCCCGCGCCCTGCTCCACCAGTTCTCGCAGTTCGGAACCCGCTTCGGGGGAAACCACGCGCAGCGTCGCGCCGGCATCGGCCAGCAGGCGCGCCTTGCGCAAGGCGATCTCGCCGCCGCCGATCACCAGTACGCGGCGATCCTGCAGTTTGTGGAACAGGGGAAGGAAATCCATACAGCAGCCTCAAGCTGCAAGCCACAAGCCGCAAGCGTATCCAGTCGCTCGCGGGATCGGACTTGCCGCTCCATTTCAGAAATTCTTACGTAGGGTGGATCGGGACGCGTAGCCGGCGCTTTTTCATCCACCATTGCGCGCTCCAGGTGGCGTCCACCCTACGTACTCCAGGCTTCAAGCCGCAAGCTCTTCTTGTCGCTTGCAGCTTGAGGCTTGCCGCTGCCCTAGATGACCTCGACGCCGCCCATGTAGGGCTTGAGCACCTCGGGCACGCGGATGCTGCCGTCGGCCTGCTGGTAGTTTTCCAGCACCGCCACCAGTGTGCGGCCCACCGCCAGGCCGGAGCCATTGAGGGTGTGCAGCAGTTCCGGCTTGCCGGTTTCCGGGTTGCGGTAGCGCGCCTGCATGCGCCGTGCCTGGAAATCGCCGCAGTTGGAACAGGAGGAAATCTCGCGGTACTTGTCCTGGCTCGGCACCCAGACTTCCAGGTCGTAGGTCTTGGTCGCGCTGAAGCCCATGTCACCGGTGCACAGCGCCAATACGCGATACGGCAGTTCGAGCAGTTGCAGCACCTTCTCGGCATGGCCGGTCAGTTCCTCCAGGGCCTCGAAGGACTTGCCCGGCTCGACCACGTGCACCATCTCGACCTTGTCGAACTGGTGCTGGCGGATCATGCCGCGGGTATCGCGGCCCGATGCGCCGGCTTCGCTGCGGAAGCACGGCGTATGGGCGACGAACTTCATCGGCAGTTGCCTGGCGTCGACGATTTCACCGGCGACGATGTTGGTCAGCGACACTTCGGCGGTGGGGATCAGGTAGAAGTCGGCCTCGCCTTCGCGGCTGATCTTGAACAGGTCTTCCTCGAACTTCGGCAGCTGGCCAGTGCCCTGCAATGCTGGTGCCTGTACCAGATAAGGCGTGTAGGCTTCCTCGTAACCATGCTCGGCGGTGTGCAGGTTGATCATGAACTGCGCCAGGGCGCGGTGCAGGCGCGCGATCGGGCCGCGCAGCAGGGCGAAACGGGCACCGGACAGCTTGGCGGCGGTTTCGAAATCCAGCCAGCCATGCCGCTCACCGAGGCTCACGTGATCCTGCACCGGGAAATCGAAGGTCTTCGGCGTGCCCCAGCGGCGCACTTCGACGTTGCCGTCCTCGTCGGTACCGACCGGCACCGAATCGTCCGGCAGGTTGGGAATGCTCAGCAGCAGGTTGTCCAGTTCGACCTGGATGGCGTCCAGTTCACGCTTGCCCTCTTCCAGGTCGCTGCCCATGCGGTCGACCTCGGCCAGCAACGGCGCGATGTCTTCGCCGCGCTGCTTGGCCTGGCCGATGGACTTGGATCGACTGTTGCGCTCTGCCTGCAATTGCTCGGTACGGGTCTGAACGGACTTGCGCTGAGCCTCGAGGGCTTCGACGCGGGTCACGTCCAGTTCATAGCCACGGGTGGCCAGACGCTGGGCAATTTCGTGCAGTTGGCTGCGCACCAGTTTGGAATCGAGCATTTCAGGTTCTCGTCGATCAGAGTTTGGTTAGCGAAAGGCCTGCCCAGGTGGCAAGCAGGCCGCCCAGCACACTCAGCGCCACATAGCCCAGGGCCAGTGGCGCCTGGCTGCTTTCCAGCAGGCGCAGGGTGTCCAGGGAAAATGAAGAAAACGTCGTGAAGCCGCCCAGTACACCGACGACCAACCCTGCGCGGATCGGCAGTGGCACCTCGGGGCGTAGCGCGAACAGGCCGTAGAGTACCCCGATCAGCAGGCAGCCGACGAGGTTCACCAGCAAGGTTGCCGTATAGAAATGCTGTGGCCAGTGGGCATTGACCCAGTTACCCGCGGCAAAACGCGCCAGGGTGCCGAGGGCGCCGCCAACGGCGACGGCGAAAAGGGTGACCATCATGGCTTTCTGCGCTGCCGCGGGCTGTTGGCGTCCTGGGCCGCCAGGTGAGCGAGCTTGTCGCGGATCTTCAGTTCCAGGCCGCGCGGCACCGGCTGGTAATAGATACGGGGCTCGATATCCTCGGGAAAGTAGTCTTCGCCGGCGGCATAGGCGTCCGGCTCGTCATGGGCGTAGCGGTATTCGTCGCCGTAGCCGAGCTGCTTCATCAGCTTGGTCGGCGCGTTGCGCAAGTGCAGCGGCACCTCGCGCGAGCCGTTCTCGGCGACATCGCGCACAGCGGCCTTGAAGGCGCTGTAGACCGCGTTGCTCTTCGGCGCACAGGCCAGGTAGACGATGGCCTGGGCCACGGCCAGCTCGCCTTCCGGGCTGCCCAGGCGCTCCTGCACGTCCCAGGCGTTCAGGCACAGGGTCAGCGCGCGGGGGTCGGCGTTGCCGATGTCCTCGCTGGCCATGCGCACCACCCGGCGGGCGATGTACAGCGGGTCGCAGCCGCCATCGAGCATGCGCGCGAACCAGTACAGCGCGCCGTCCGGGCTGGAACCGCGTACCGACTTGTGCAGCGCGGATATCTGGTCGTAGAAGGCCTCGCCGCCCTTGTCGAAGCGGCGCTGGGTGTCGCCGAGCAGGTCGCGCAGCAACTCGACGCTGATCGCGCTGCCGTCCTCGGCCAGATCCGCCGCGTTCTCGAGAAAGTTGAGAAAGCGCCGGCCGTCGCCATCGGCGGCGCTCATCAGCACCTGGAAGCTCTCGTCGGGCAGGCTCAGGTGGCGCTCGCCAAGGCCCTTGGGCTCGTTCAGGGCGCGGCCGACCAGCTTGCGCAGGGCCGCCTCGTCGAGGCTCTTGAGCACATAGACCCGTGCCCGCGAGAGCAAGGCGTTGTTCAGTTCGAACGAGGGGTTTTCCGTGGTCGCGCCGATGAAGATCAGGGTGCCGTCTTCGACGTAGGGCAGAAAGGCATCCTGCTGGGACTTGTTGAACCGGTGCACTTCGTCGACGAAGAGGATGGTGCGGCGGCCGTACTGCGCCGCGTGCTGCTGGGCGACTTCCACCGCCTGGCGGATCTCCTTGACCCCGGACAGCACCGCGGAGAGGGTCTCGAAATGGGCATCGGTGACCTGGGCCAGCAGGCGCGCCAGGGTGGTCTTGCCGACCCCGGGCGGGCCCCAGAAGATCATCGAGTGCAGCGCGCCCTGCTCCAGCGCCTCGCGCAACGGCTTGCCGCGGGCCAGCAGGTGTTCCTGACCGACGTACTCGTCCAGGCTGGTCGCTCTCAGGCGAGCGGCCAGGGGCTGGGCGACGGGCGCGTTGCGGAACAGATCCATCGATGCCCTACTCTTGGATGACGTCGGCGCCTTCGGGAATGTCGAAGCTGAACTGCTTGTCATCCAGGGCGTCGTTCATCTTCACGCTGAGGAACAGGATATTGGTGCGCTGGCCGATGCTGTCGATCAGTTGCATGTCGTTGAGCACGCCGCTGCGGAAGGACAGGCGCAGGCTGTCGAACAGGGTGTCCCTGGATTTCGGCTTGAGGATGAAGTCGACCACGCTGCCGCCTTCCTTGTAGCTGATCTCGAAGTTCTCGCGGATCTGCGACACATCGCCGGAGAGCAGCAGCGCCGGGGTGTGGGTCAGGCGCTGGTCGAGGGTCTGGATGGTCACCTGCTCGAGATCCGGGTCGTACAGCCAGACCTTTTCGCCATTGGAGACCAGCAACTGCTCCATCGGCTCGTCGGTGTGCCAGCGGAACAGCCCGGGGCGCTTGAGGGCCAGTTCGCCGGCGGTTTCCTGCAGCTGGGTGCCGCTGCCGTCCAGGGTCAGCTGGGAAAACCGCGCGGTGATGGTCTGCGCCTGGTTGAGCAGTTGGGTCAGGCGCTGCACGGCCGCCTCGTCATCGGCATGGGCGAACAGGCTGGTCACGCTCAGCGTGGCGAGCAACAACAGGCGAATCAGACGCATGGGAATCCTCTTTCAGGTATTAGTCGCGGCTCGGCCCGGGGGCTATCACTTCACGCGAACCATTGGTATTCATCGAGGTGACCACGCCAGCCATTTCCATGGCTTCGATCATGCGGGCGGCCCGGTTGTAGCCGATCTTCAGCTTGCGCTGCACCGCCGAGATGGACGCGCGGCGGCTTTCCAGCACGAAGTTCACCGCTTCGTCGTACAGCGGATCGTCCTCGCTGTCGTCGCCGCCCTCGCCGCTGCTGCCCTCGAAACCGCTACCGGCCTCTTCCACGCCGGCGAGGATGTCCTCGTTGTAATCCGGTGCGCCGCGCAGCTTCCAGGCCTCGACCACGCGGTGCACCTCCTCGTCGGAGACGAAGGCGCCATGCACGCGGATCGGCAGACTGGTACCCGGCGGCATGTACAGCATGTCGCCGTGGCCGAGCAGTTGCTCGGCACCGCCCTGGTCGATGATGGTGCGCGAATCGATCTTGCTCGACACCTGGAAGGCCATGCGGGTCGGGATGTTGGCCTTGATCAGGCCGGTGATCACGTCCACCGACGGCCGCTGGGTGGCGAGGATCAGGTGGATGCCCGCCGCCCGCGCCTTCTGCGCGATGCGCGCGATCAGTTCTTCGACCTTCTTGCCGACGATCATCATCATGTCGGCGAATTCGTCGACCACGACCACGATGGTCGGCAGCGGTTTGAGCAGCGGCGCCTCGTCCTCCATGCTCTCGCGCTTGTACAGCGGATCGGCGATCGGCGTGCCGTCTTCGATGGCGTCCTTGATCTTGCGGTTGAAGCCCGCCAGGTTGCGCACGCCCATCTTCGACATCAGCTTGTAGCGGCGCTCCATCTCGGCGACGCTCCAGCGCAGGGCGTTGGCCGCTTCCTTCATGTCGGTGACCACCGGGCACAGCAGGTGCGGAATGCCTTCGTAGATCGACAGCTCGAGCATTTTCGGGTCGATCATGATCAGCTTGGCGTCTTCCGGGCTGGACTTGAACAGAATCGACAGGATCATCGCGTTCACGCCCACCGACTTGCCCGAGCCGGTGGTACCGGCGACCAGCAGGTGCGGCATCTTGGCCAGGTCGGTGATCACCGGCTTGCCGCCGATATCGTGGCCCAGGGCCAGAGTCACCGGCGATTTGGCTTCGTCGTATTCGCTCGACGACAGCACTTCGGAGAAGCGCACGATCTGCCGGTCTTCGTTGGGAATCTCGATGCCCACGGTGGTCTTGCCCGGAATCACCTCGACCACCCGCACGCTGGTCACCGCCAGCGAGCGCGCCAGATCCTTGGCCAGGTTGGCGATGCGGCTGACCTTGACGCCGGCGGCCGGCTGGATCTCGTAACGGGTGATCACCGGGCCGGGATGGATCGAGTCGACCGACACCTCGACCCCGAACTCCTTGAGCTTGATCTCCAGCAGATGGCCGACACCGGCCAGCGATTCGGGCGAATAGGCGACTTTCTTCGCTTCCGCCGGGTCGAGAATGGAAATCGGCGGCAGGGTGCCCTCCACGGCGCTGTCGACGAACAGCGGCACCTGTTTCTCCTTCTGCACACGCTTGCTCGGCTCCACCGACCTGGGCGCGGCAGGCGGTGTGATCACCGGCGCAGGCCGGCTCTCGCGCTCGCTCATGTGCTTGCTCAGCGCCTGTTCGCGTTCTATCAGGCGCTCCTTGACCTTGGCCTGCTCGCGGCGATCGCGCACCACCGGTGCGGCGACTTCGTTGACCCGATCATCCACCTCGCGCAGTTGCGCGACCAGTTGCTTGCGCTCCAGGCGGGCATTCCACCAGCGGTTGACCAGGCTCTGCATCAGTTCGAGCAGATCCAGGGTGATCTTGCCGGTCAGGTCCATGACCTTGAACCAGGACAGGTCGGTGAACACCGTCAGGCCGAACAGGAACAGGGCGATGAACACCAGGGTACTGCCCTGCACGTTCAGCGCGGCGACCGCCAGTTGCCCCAGGCTCTCGCCCAGTGCGCCACCGGCCGAGGCCGGCATGCCGGTGCCGGCATGGAAATGGATGTAGGCCAGCGCGGCCCCCGACAGGACCAGGAACACCAGGCCGATCAGGCGCCAGGAAAACAGCCAGCCGCTCCAGTGCCAGGGCTCGTGGCGGGCCCGGAACACCTGCAGGGCCTTGAGCCCCAGCAGCAGCGGGAACAGGTAGGCGAAATAGCCGAGGGCCATGAACAGCACATCGGCGAACCAGGCGCCGGCACGCCCGGCGGCATTGTGCACCTGCTCGACGTTGCTGGTGTGGGTCCAGCCCGGGTCGGCCGGGTCATAGGTGAGCAGCGCCATCCACAGGTACAGGCACAGGGCGCCGAGGGCGATCAGCGCGCCTTCCTTGAGCCGGGAGGGCAATTGCTGGCGCCAGGCCGGCGCCGGTGCTGTAGAGCTAGAGTTCTTCAAAACGCATCTGTTCCTGCGCCCATGGCGCGCCGAATGATCGGTTGAGGGCGAAAACGTCGATATTGTACGCCATGCCGGGGCAGCCATGGGAAGCGCTCTGCTTGGCCGGCTCCCGCTTGTCCCGTGCTTCGGTGTAGCATATCGGCCACTGTTCCTGCGTGCGGCTCAATTTGAGCATGCATTCTCTTTTGTGACAAAGGCTTATGAGGTGTTTTTATGAGCGAAGTCAAGCATTCCCGCCTGATCATCCTGGGCTCCGGCCCTGCCGGTTACAGCGCCGCCGTCTATGCCGCTCGCGCCAACCTGAAGCCTGTCATCATCACCGGCATCCAGCCCGGCGGCCAACTCACCACCACCACAGAAGTGGACAACTGGCCCGGTGACGTCGAGGGGCTGACCGGCCCGGCCCTGATGGAACGCATGCAGAAACACGCCGAGCGTTTCGAAACCGAGATCATCTACGACCATATCCACACCGCGGAGTTGCAGCGCCGTCCCTTCACCCTCAAGGGCGACAGCGGCACCTACAGCTGCGATGCGCTGATCATCGCCACGGGCGCCTCGGCGCAATACCTCGGCCTGCCGTCCGAAGACGCCTTCGCCGGCAAGGGCGTTTCCGCCTGCGCCACCTGCGACGGCTTCTTTTACCGCAACCAGGTGGTGGCGGTGATCGGCGGCGGCAACACGGCGGTCGAAGAAGCCCTGTACCTGTCCAACATCGCCCGGGAAGTGCACCTGATCCATCGCCGCGACAAGCTGCGCTCGGAGAAGATCCTGCAGGACAAACTGTTCGAGAAAGCGGCCAACGGCAACGTCCGCCTGCACTGGAACCACACCCTGGAAGAAGTGCTGGGCGACGCTAGCGGGGTGACCGGCGCCCGCCTGCGCAACACCCTGGACAACAGCAGCGTCGACCTGCCCCTGGCCGGAGTGTTCATCGCCATCGGTCACAAGCCCAACACCGACCTGTTCCAGGGCCAGCTGGAAATGCGTGATGGCTATCTGCTGGTCAAGGGCGGCAACGAAGGCAATGCCACCGCCACCAGCATCGAGGGCGTCTTCGCCGCGGGTGACGTGGCCGATCACGTCTACCGCCAGGCCATCACCTCGGCCGGCGCCGGCTGCATGGCGGCACTGGACGTCGAGAAGTTCCTCGACGACATCTGATCGACTCCGGGCGGGGTCCGTCCCGCCCTCCCCTGCCGCGGTTCCGCCCATGCTGACCTGGTTGCAACGCGATTCGCTGACCTTTCCGCCGCTCGACAAGGCGCTGCGCGAGCCCAACGGCCTGCTCGCCGCCGGTGGCGACCTGCGCGCCGAACGCCTGGTCCAGGCCTACCGGCATGGCTGCTTTCCCTGGTACCAGGACGGCCAGCCGATCCTCTGGTGGTCGCCCGATCCGCGCACCGTGCTGCTGCCGGGCGAATTGCACGTATCGCGCAGCCTGCGCAAGGTGCTGCGCCAGGGGCACTACCGAACGACCTTCGACACGGCCTTCGTCGAGGTCATCCAGGCCTGTGCGGCGCCGCGCGACTATGCCGACGGCACCTGGATCACCACGCCGATGCAGCAGGCCTATATCGAACTGCACCGACGCGGCATCGCCCACAGCGTCGAGGTCTGGCAGCAGGAGCGCCTGGTTGGCGGGCTCTACGGCCTGGCCATGGGCAGGCTGTTCTTCGGTGAGTCGATGTTCAGCCGCGCCGACAATGCCTCCAAGGTCGGCTTCGTGACCCTGGTCGAGCACCTGGCGCGCTGGGGCTTCGAGCTCATCGACTGCCAGATGCCCACCCAGCACCTGCACAGCTTCGGCGCCCGCCCGATCCCGCGCGACGAGTTCGCCGGATACCTGCAACGCTTCCTGGATCGGCCCAGCCAGGCGGATTGGCAGAGCTGACACCCACTCCGGGCTCACCGCCGCGACAGGTCGCCTAGTCGATCTCGGCAGCCTGGCATACACTGAGCGAAGGCTTACCCCGGGAGTCGATCATGACCGAGCTGGCTCGCCTGAAGTTCTACGCCACGCAGCCCCATCCCTGCAGCTATCTGCCCGACGAACAGGCCACCACCCTGTTTCTCGACCCTAGCCAGCCCATGGATGCGCAGGTTTACGCCGAGCTGTCGGAAATGGGCTTCCGGCGCAGTGGCGACCACCTCTACCGCCCGCATTGCCAGCGTTGCAATGCCTGCGTGCCTGCGCGCATCCCGGCCCGCCAGTTCAGCCCCAACCGTCAGCAGCGGCGCATCCTCGCGCGCAACCAGTCGATCCAGGTGCGTGCGGTCAAGCCAGTCTTCAGCGAAGAGTATTACGCCCTCTACGTCCGCTACATCGAGCAACGCCACGCCGATGGCGACATGTACCCGCCAAGCCGCGAGCAGTTCTCCACCTTTCTGGTGCGCGATCTGCCGTTCGCCCGCTTCTACGAATTCCGCGAGCAGGATCGGCTGCTGGCCATTGCCGTGACCGACGTGCTGCCCAACGGCCTGTCGGCGGTCTACACCTTCTACGAACCGGAAGAGGAGCGGCGCAGCCTGGGCCGCTTCGCCATCCTCTGGCAGATCGGCGAAGCGCTCAGGCTGGACCTGCAGGCGGTCTATCTGGGCTACTGGATCAAGAACTGCCGGAAAATGAATTACAAGACGCAATACCGCCCCATCGAGCTGTTCGTCAATCAGCGCTGGGTCATGCTGACCTGAAGCCCCAGGGCCTGTTGCTCCTCAGCCCGCCCCTTCGGCTTGCGCCGAAACAGGAACAGACCCTTGGCGTCAACCCCGATTTTCGGGCACAATGCACGCCGCTTTTGCCTGGGGCCAGTTGCGCCGGGCCATTCATTGGATACCGAGGGCTTTACTGCATGTCGAAAGAAGACAGCTTCGAAATGGAAGGCACTGTCGTCGACACCCTGCCCAACACCATGTTTCGCGTGGAGTTGGAAAACGGGCACGTCGTTACCGCGCACATCTCCGGAAAGATGCGCAAGAACTACATCCGCATTCTGACTGGCGACAAGGTTCGCGTAGAGCTGACGCCTTACGACCTGAGCAAGGGTCGCATCACCTACCGCGCCCGCTGACAGGCAGGAAAGGCAGCGCCTTTCCCGACCTGCCCAGCGCCAACGCAAACGCCCGGCTCGTGCCGGGCGTTTGCGTATCTGCATGGGCGCCTTACGGCGCCCGGCTTCAGGCCATTTCCGCCGTGGTTTCGAAGTCGAACGTCAGTTCGCCGTCTTCGATGTCCACATGCACGGTGCCGCCATGCTCGGAAAGCTCACCAAACAGGATTTCCTCGGCCAGCGGCCGCTTGATGCGATCCTGGATCAGGCGCGACATCGGCCGCGCGCCCATCTGCACGTCGTAGCCCTGCTCCGCCAGCCAGTCGCGTGCGGCGTCGCTGACCTCGAGCATGACGCGCTTGTCCTCGAGCTGCGCCTGCAGCTCGGTGAGGAACTTGTCGACGATGCTCTTGATCACGTCGTGGCTCAGGCGACCGAACTGGATGATGGTGTCCAGACGATTGCGGAACTCGGGCGTGAAGCTCTTCTTGATCACTTCCATGGCATCGGAAGAATGATCCTGATAGGTGAAGCCGATGGACGCCCGGGCCGCGGTCTCGGCGCCGGCATTGGTGGTCATGATCAGGATGACGTTGCGGAAGTCCGCCTTGCGCCCGTTGTTGTCGGTCAGGGTGCCGTGGTCCATGACCTGCAGCAGCAGGTTGAAGACTTCCGGGTGGGCCTTCTCGATCTCGTCGAGCAGCAGCACGCAATGCGGTTGCTTGGTGATGGCCTCGGTGAGCAGGCCGCCCTGGTCGAAGCCGACATAGCCCGGCGGCGCACCGATCAGGCGTGACACAGTGTGCCGCTCCATGTACTCGGACATGTCGAAGCGCACCAGTTCCACCCCCAGGGCCTTGGACAACTGACGTGCCGCCTCGGTCTTGCCGACCCCCGTGGGCCCGGCGAAGAGGAACGAACCCACTGGCTTGTCCGGCGCCTTGAGGCCGGCACGGGACAGCTTGATGGCGGTCGCCAGGGAGTCGATGGCGGCGTCCTGGCCGAACACGGTCAGCTTGAGATCGCGCTCCAGGTTGCGCAGCAGTTCCTTGTCGGAGCTGCTGACGTGTTTTGGCGGGATGCGCGCGATCTTGGCGACGATGTCCTCGACCTGGGCCACGTCGATGCATTTGACGCGCTTTTCCTCGGGCTGCAGACGCTGGTAGGCGCCGGCCTCGTCGATGACGTCGATGGCCTTGTCCGGCATATGGCGGTCGTTGATGTAGCGCGAGGCCAGTTCGGCGGCGGCACGCAGCGCCTCATCCGTGTATTCGATGCCATGGTGCTGCTCGAAACGCCCCTTGAGGCCCTTGAGGATGCCGATGGTGTCGTCGACCGAGGGCTCCGTGACATCGACCTTCTGGAAGCGCCGCGCCAGGGCGCGATCCTTCTCGAAGATGCCGCGGAACTCCTGGAAGGTGGTCGAGCCGATGCAACGGATTTCGCCCGAGGACAACGCCGGCTTGAGCAGGTTGGAGGCATCCATGACCCCGCCCGACGCAGCGCCGGCACCGATGATGGTGTGGATCTCGTCGATGAACAGGATGGCATGGGGCCGCTTGCGCAGCTCGGTGAGCAACGCCTTGAGGCGTTTCTCGAAGTCGCCGCGGTATTTGGTACCGGCCAGCAAGGCGCCGAGATCCAGGGAATAGACCACGCTGTCGGCCAGCAGGTCGGGCACCTGGTTGTCGACGATACGCTTGGCCAGGCCCTCGGCGATGGCGGTCTTGCCGACGCCGGCCTCGCCGACCAGCAGCGGGTTGTTCTTGCGCCGCCGGGCGAGGATCTGGGCAACGCGCTCGACCTCGTGCTCGCGCCCGACCAGCGGGTCGATACGGCCCTGGCGCGCCTGTTCGTTCAGGTTGCTGGCATAGGCATCCAGCGGGTTGCCGGAGGTCGAGGATTCGCCCCCCTCCTCATCCTGCATTTCCTGTTCGGTTTCCGCCTGACCGGCCTGGCCCGGCACCTTGGAAATGCCGTGGGCAATGAAATTGACCACGTCGATGCGCGCCACGCTCTGCTGCTTGAGCAAGAACACCGCCTGGCTCTCCTGCTCGCTGAAGATCGCCACCAGCACGTTGGCCCCGGTCACCTCGCGCTTGCCGGAACTCTGCACGTGGAACACCGCACGCTGCAGCACCCGCTGGAAGCCGAGGGTCGGCTGGGTTTCGCGCTCTTCGTCGTGCTGGGGAATCAGCGGTGTGGTGGAGTCGATGAACTCCTGCAGATCGTTGCGCAACTTGTCGAGGTTGGCGCCGCAGGCGCGCAACACGCTGGCCGCGGCTTCATTATCCAATAGAGCCAGCAGGAGGTGCTCAACCGTCATGAATTCATGACGCTTGGTACGAGCCTCCTTGAAGGCCAGATTGAGGGTGACTTCGAGCTCTCGATTTAACATAGCTTCACCTCATGCCCAAGTGGCCGGCGCTAACCGTCCTTCTCGATCTCACAGAGTAATGGATGCTGGCTTTCTCTCGCGTACTGGTTGACCTGCGTAGCCTTGGTCTCGGCGATGTCGCGGGTGTACAGCCCGCATACGGCGCGACCTTCGGTATGGACGGTCAACATGATCCTGGTCGCCACCTCGCGGTTGAGATTGAAAAACATCTCGAGCACCTCGACCACGAAATCCATCGGGGTGTAGTCGTCATTGAATAAGACCACCTTGTAGAGCGGAGGTGCCTGAAGTATCGGCTTGGATTCCTCCACGGCAAGCCCTGAGGAGTCATCCTCATGCGGTGCCGGTCGATCCTGATTGAATGTTAGTCGAATCTGGCTACTTGCATGCATGCTGGAATAAAGGTTCTTGGCTGAGTGGATGGGGATACTGAGTCTGACCCGTTTATCGCTGCTTCGTGCGCCGCCTTGACTATCGGCAAAAGGGTGTTACAACCAAAGGATACCCGCACGGGGTGAAAGGGCTTGCGCTCAGACGAATCGATCGCGGTGAGCGTGGAATCTAAGTGGATGATACTCCAGCGATGGAGTCCTTTGCAGAGGGATATCAGTATGCTAAGTGGTAAGGTCAAGTGGTTCAACAACGCCAAGGGCTATGGATTCATCCTGGCCGACGGCCGAGATGAGGACCTGTTCGCCCATTACTCGGCTATCCAGATGGACGGGTACAAGACCCTGAAAGCCGGGCAGGCCGTCAGCTTCGATATTATTCAAGGCCCCAAGGGGCTGCATGCGGTGAATATCAGTGCGGCCCAGGCCGAGACTGCCGCCCCTGCGACCGTCAGAACCCGGGGGGAAACCGTCGAGGCCTGACACACTCCGCTGAACCCAGGAAGCCGGTCGCGAGACCGGCTTTTTCGTTTTCGTTCCGGCAACGCTCACATGTGCGAGATCAGCGCATCGCCGAAGGCCGAGCAGGAGAGTAGCGTGGCGCCGTCCATCAGGCGCTCGAAGTCGTAGGTCACGGTTTTTGCCGAAATGGCGCCGTTGGTGCCCTTGATGATCAGGTCGGCGGCCTCCAGCCAGCCCATGTGACGCAGCATCATCTCCGCCGACAGGATCACCGACCCCGGATTGACCTGATCCTTGCCCGCGTATTTCGGCGCGGTGCCGTGGGTCGCCTCGAACATCGCCACGCTATCGGACAGGTTGGCCCCCGGCGCGATACCGATACCGCCCACCTCGGCGGCCAGGGCATCGGAAAGGTAGTCGCCGTTGAGGTTCAGCGTGGCGATGACGTCGTATTCGGCCGGACGCAGCAGGATCTGCTGGAGCATGGCGTCGGCGATGGCGTCCTTGACGATGACCTGCTTACCGCTCCTGGGGTTGCTGAACTGCATCCAAGGCCCGCCATCGAGCAGTTGGGCGCCGAATTCATCCCGGGCGATCTCGTAGCCCCACTCCTTGAAGGCGCCCTCGGTGAACTTCATGATGTTGCCCTTGTGCACCAGGGTCAGCGAATCCCGGTCGTTGTCCACCACGTACTGCAGCGCCTTGCGCACTAGGCGCTGCGTACCCTCCCTGGAAACCGGCTTGATCCCGATGCCGCAGTCCTGGTCGAAGCGGATCTTGGTCACGCCCATCTCCTCCTTGAGGAACCTGATGACCTTGGTCGCCTCCGGCGAGCCGGCCTTCCATTCGATACCGGCGTAAATGTCTTCGGAATTCTCGCGAAAGATGGTCATGTCGACATCGCCCGGCTTCTTCACCGGGCTGGGCACGCCCTCGAACCAGCGCACCGGACGCAGGCAGACATACAGGTCGAGCTCCTGGCGCAGCGCCACGTTGAGCGAGCGGATGCCGCCACCGACCGGCGTGGTCAGCGGCCCCTTGATCGAGACCACGTAATCACGCACCGCCTCGAGCGTTTCCTTGGGCAGCCAGGTGTCCTGGTCGTAGACCTGGGTGGCCTTTTCGCCGGCGTAGACCTCCATCCAGGAAATCTTGCGCTTGCCGCCATAGGCCTTGTGCACGGCCGCATCGACGACCTTGATCATGACCGGACTGATGTCCACGCCGATGCCATCGCCTTCGATGTAGGGGATGATCGGATTGTCGGGTACGTTGAGGGACATGTCGGCATTGACGGTGATTTTTTCGCCGGTCGCTGGCACCTGGATCTTGTGATAGCCCATGCTTGACTCCGCTCTCGAAATGGTTGGCGTCCTGATACGCCCCGGCGTATCGAGGAAAAGATTAGCAGGGCACGCCGAGTCCGCCCGATGGCGCCACCGTCGGCGTCCCGCCGCGCCGGGCAACGGATGGCGGCAGACCATCGTCGTATTGACGGGCGGATAGCTGTAAACAGTGGCCCGGCCATGCCTGCGAGAGCCAGCGGGAAACCGCGAAAACGGTGCAGATGGCCCCGAAAATCATGCATTTGACCGGATGAATGGCCATTCGGCGTTATTGACGGAGCAACTTGATGAATGCCACAGGCCGTTGGTTTGGTATACTTGGCGCTGACTGAGTAGTCATAAAGGCGCATTGGTCTGCAACGAGACTTCCAGTGCCCGTCGAGTCGACCTTTCGAGGCGATCCGCTACCGCCACCAGTCGACCGCGACACTCAACATCATCGAGATGGAACTTCGAATTCACACTCATTGATGCCCGCGGGAAGGCCGTTCGCCTTCTCCCTCCGCGTCAGGTTTTGTGCAAGTTCAGCAAAAGAGAGTTAAATCAACCATGACCACACGCTCGAAGATTATCTACACCTTCACTGACGAAGCCCCCGCACTTGCGACCTACTCCCTGCTTCCGATCATCAAGGCCTTCACCGCCTCCTCGGACATCGCCGTCGAAACCCGCGATATCTCCCTGGCCGGCCGGATCCTGGCAAGCTTCCCCGAATCCCTGAGCGACGCTCAGAAGCAGTCCGACCACCTGGCCGAACTGGGCAACCTGGCGACCACGCCGGAAGCCAACATCGTCAAGCTCCCCAACATCAGCGCATCGGTTCCGCAACTGAAAGCCGCGATCAAGGAGCTGCAGGAAAAGGGCTACGCCCTGCCCGACTACCCGGAAACGGCCGACAGCGAGTCGGCCCGTGAGATCCGCAGCCGTTACGACAAGATCAAGGGCAGCGCCGTGAACCCGGTACTGCGCGAAGGCAACTCCGATCGCCGCGCGCCGCTGTCGGTGAAGAACTACGCCAAGAAACACCCGCACAAGATGGGCGCCTGGAGCGCCGACTCCAAATCCCACGTCGCCCACATGAACAGTGGCGACTTCTACGGCAGCGAGAAAGCCACGCTGATCGACGCCGATGGCAGCGTGAAGATCGAGCTGATCGCCGCGGACGGCAGCAGCACCGTTCTGAAAGAAAAAACCGCCGTGCTGGCTGGCGAGATCCTCGACTGCTCGGTGATGAGCACCAAGGCGCTGCGCCGCTTCATCGCCGCCGAGATCGAAGACGCCAAGAAACAGGGCGTGCTGCTGTCGGTGCACCTGAAAGCCACCATGATGAAGGTCTCCGACCCGATCATGTTCGGCCAGATCGTCGCCGAGTACTACAAGGCCGCCCTCGACAAGCACGCCAGCGTGCTGCAGGAGGTCGGCTTCAACCTGAACAACGGCATCGGCGACCTGTACGCCCGCATCAAGAGCCTGCCGGCCGACAAGCAGGCCGAGATCGAAGCCGACATCCAGGCCGTGTACGCCGAGCGCGCACCGCTGGCCATGGTCAACTCCGACAAGGGCATCACCAACCTGCACGTGCCGAGCGACGTCATCGTCGACGCCTCGATGCCGGCCATGATCCGCGACTCGGGCAAGATGTGGGGCGCCGACGGCCAACTGCACGACACCAAGGCGGTGATTCCGGATCGCTGCTACGCCGGCATCTACCAGGCCACCATCGACGACTGCAAGCAGCACGGCGCCTTCGACCCGACCACCATGGGCAGCGTGGCCAACGTCGGCCTGATGGCGCAGAAGGCCGAAGAGTACGGCTCCCACGACAAGACCTTCCAGATCCAGGCCGACGGCGTGGTGCGCGTGACCGACGGCAAAGGCCAGTTGCTGATGCAGCAGGACGTCGAGGCCGGCGACATCTGGCGCATGTGCCAGACCAAGGACGCGCCGATCCAGGACTGGGTCAAGCTGGCCGTCAACCGCGCTCGCGCCAGCGCCACCCCGGCGGTGTTCTGGCTGGATCCGGCCCGCGCCCACGACGGCGTGATGATCGAGAAGGTGCAACGCTACCTGAAGGATCACGACACCTCGGGCCTGGACATCCGCATCCTCTCCCCGGTCGACGCCATTCGCTTCTCCCTGGCCCGCATCCGCGAAGGCAAGGACACCATCTCGGTGACCGGCAACGTGCTGCGCGACTACCTGACCGACCTGTTTCCGATCATGGAGCTGGGCACCAGTGCCAAGATGCTCTCGATCGTACCGCTGATGAGCGGCGGCGGCCTGTTCGAAACCGGCGCCGGCGGCTCGGCGCCCAAGCACGTGCAGCAACTGGTCGAGGAAAACTTCCTGCGCTGGGATTCGCTCGGTGAGTTCCTCGCCCTGGCGGCCTCCCTCGAGCACCTGGGCAATGCCTATGGCAACCCCAAGGCCCTGGTGCTGAGCAAGACCCTGGATGCGGCCACCGGCCAGTTCCTCGACAGCGACAAGTCGCCGGCGCGCAAGGTCGGCGGCATCGACAACCGCGGCAGCCACTTCTATCTGACGCTGTATTGGGCCCAGGCCCTGGCAGCACAGAACGAAGACGCCGCCCTGCAGGCGCAATTCGCGCCACTGGCCAAGGCCCTGGCCGACAACGAAGCGAAAATCGTTGCCGAGCTGGGCGCGATACAGGGCAAGCCGGCGGATATCGGCGGTTACTACCATCCCGACCCGGAGCTGACCAGCAAGGTCATGCGCCCCAGCGAGACCTTCAACGCCGCCCTGGCGACACTGGCCTGAGCTGAACAGCTGAGGTAATCCGACGACCCCGGCCCTGTGCCGGGGTCGTCGTTTCTGACGATGCAGCCGTCTTGCTCCTTGCGTTCGCAGTCTGGGTTCGCACGTAGGAGCGTCGACCCCGGCGCGATGCGATGGCGGCCATACTGCAGAAGTCGCGGTATGGTCACGATTCGCCGCGAGGTCGCGGCTCCTACACGAGTCTGGCAATTCTGCGCTTATTGTTGAATCCCGCAGGATCGGTGGCAACCCATCAATTGCCGGTGGGTCAGCACCTAGGCGGCCCAGCTCTATCCTGCAGGCCAATATAAATCAGTGGGTTACCCGATATTCCTGAGAGAACTCTATGGACTGGTACGCACATGTCACCGTCGCGACCCTGGTGGAACATCAGGGGCGCTTTCTGTTCGTCGAGGAACTCGAGGGCGGCCGCCTGGTGCTCAACCAGCCTGCCGGACACCTGGAGGCCGGGGAAAGCCTGCGCCAGGCCGCGCTACGCGAAACCCTCGAAGAAACCGGCTGCGACGTCGAGCTGACCGGGGTCACCGGCATCTACCTCTATACCGCGCCCAGCAATGGCGTGACCTACCAGCGTGTCTGCTTCACCGCCAGCCTGCTGCGGCATCACCCACAGCGCGCGCTGGACGAGGACATCGTCGGTATCCACTGGCTGAGCCGCGACGAACTGCGGGCCCAGGCCGGGCGCCTGCGCAGCGAGCTGGTGCTGCGCTGCCTGGACGACTACCTGCGCGGCGAGCGCTTTCCCCTCGCCCTGATCCGCGAATGAGCGCAGCGCCAGGCCCGGATCGCGCCAGCCCCCTCATCCTGCTAGAATCCCGTCCCTTTGAAGCCTGTGCATAGCCATCCCATGCAAGATCCAGCTACCCAGCGCGTTATCGTCGGCATGTCCGGCGGCGTCGACTCATCCGTATCGGCCCTGCTGCTGCTCGAACAGGGCTATCAGGTCGAAGGCCTGTTCATGAAGAACTGGGACGAAGACGACGGCACCGATTACTGCACCGCCATGGACGACCTGGCCGATGCGCAGGCGGTGTGCGACCGCATTGGCATCAAGCTGCATACCGCCAACTTCGCCGCCGAATACTGGGATAACGTGTTCGAGCACTTTCTCGCCGAATACAAGGCCGGTCGCACGCCGAACCCGGACATCCTGTGCAACCGCGAGATCAAGTTCAAGGCCTTCCTCGACTACGCCCTGATGCTCGGTGCCGATCTGATCGCCACCGGCCATTACGTGCGTCGGCGCGATGGTGATGGTCGCACCGAACTGCTCAAGGGCCTGGACCCGAACAAGGATCAGAGCTATTTCCTGCACGCCGTGGGCGGCGAACAGATCGCCAGGACGCTGTTTCCGGTCGGCGAACTGGAAAAGCCCCAGGTGCGCGCGCTCGCCGAGCAATACGACCTGGCCACCGCGAAGAAGAAAGACTCGACCGGCATCTGCTTCATCGGCGAGCGCCGCTTCAGCGATTTTCTCAAGCAGTACCTGCCGGCGCAGCCAGGCGATATCGAAACCACCGGGGGCGAGGTCATCGGCCGCCACCACGGCCTGATGTACCACACCATCGGCCAGCGCCAGGGGCTGGGTATCGGCGGCATGAAGGATGCGAGCGACGAACCCTGGTACGTGCTGCACAAGGATCTCGAGCGCAACGTGCTGGTGGTCGGCCAGGGCAACGACCATCCCTGGCTGTTTTCCCGCGCCCTGCTCGCTTCGGAGATCTACTGGGTCAACCCGATCCAGCTGGATGCGCCGCGCCAACTGACGGCCAAGGTGCGCTACCGGCAGAGCGATCAGGCCTGCACCCTCGAACGCACCGCGGACGGCTATCGCGCTACCTTCGTCGAGCCGCAGCGCGCCGTCACGCCGGGCCAGTCGGTAGTGTTCTACGATGGTGAAATCTGCCTGGGCGGCGGCGTCATCGAAACGGCTGAACCCTGGTACGACAAGGACAACACCCTATGCCTATGACTCCGACACAGGAACAGCTGATCGCCCTGGGCGCGGTTTTCCAGGCAGCGGTACTGGTCGACAAGGTCGCCAAGAGCGGCCAGGCAAGCGAGCCCGAGGTGACCTGCATGCTCGGCAGCCTGTTGATCCGCGACCCGCAGAGCACGCTGGACGTCTACGGTGGCGACGACCTCAACCTGCGCGATGGCTATCGCGCCCTGGTCAGCGCCCTGGAGCGCGACCCGACCACCCTGCAGCGCGAACCGCTGCGCTATGCCCTGGCCCTGCTCGGCCTGGAGCGACAGTTGGCCAAGCGTGACGATCTGCTGCAACTGATGGGCAGCCGCCTCGACCAGATCCAGCAGCAGGTCGAGCATTTCGGCCCGGCGCACGAGAACGTGATCTCCTCCTGTGGTGCCCTGTACCAGGACACCATCAGCACCTTCCGCCAGCGTATTCAGGTACAGGGCGACAGCCGTCACCTGCAGCAGCCCAGCAATGCCTCGAAGATCCGCGCCCTGCTGCTCAGCGGCATTCGCGCCGCGCGCCTGTGGCGGCAACTGGGCGGGCATCGCTGGCAACTGGTGTTCAGCCGGCGCAAGCTGCTCAAGGAGCTGTACCCGATGCTGCGCGGCTAAACAACGAAGAAGGTGTGAATGCTGGACGAAAAAGCTTGTCGTTCAGCCTTCCAGCCTCCAGCGCTTTTAATCGAAGGCCCGTGCTCGAACTGCCTGCAGCTTTTGCTTGAAGCTTGCAGCTTGAGGCTTGCCGCTTCATGTATAATACGCGCCCTTTTCAACGCCGACTGTCCGAGAACGCCTCCCATGCAGCTTTCCTCGCTCACCGCGGTTTCCCCCGTAGATGGCCGCTATGCCGGCAAAACCAGCGCCCTGCGCCCCATTTTCAGCGAATACGGCCTGATCCGCTTCCGCGTGCTGGTCGAGGTTCGCTGGCTGCAGCGCCTTGCCGCCCATGACGGCGTGGCCGAGGTCGCGCCCTTCTCCGCCGAGGCCCAGACCGTGCTCAACGAACTGGCGGACGATTTCGCCGTCGAGCATGCCGAGCGCGTCAAGCACATCGAGCGCACCACCAACCATGACGTCAAGGCCGTGGAATACCTGCTCAAGGAGCAGGCGGCCAAGCTGCCGGAGCTGGACAAGGTCAGCGAGTTCATCCACTTCGCCTGCACCAGCGAGGACATCAACAACCTGTCCCACGCCCTGATGCTGCGTGAAGGGCGCGATGGCGTGCTGCTGCCGCTGATGCGCCAGATCGCCGCGGCCATCCGCGAGCTGGCGGTCAGATTCGCCGACGTGCCGATGCTCTCGCGCACCCATGGCCAGCCGGCCTCGCCGACGACCCTGGGCAAGGAACTGGCCAACGTGGTCTATCGCCTCGAGCGGCAGATCAATCAGGTCGCGGCCGTACCGCTGCTGGGCAAGATCAATGGCGCGGTGGGCAACTACAACGCCCACCTGTCGGCCTACCCGCAGATCGACTGGGAAGCCAACGCCCGCCAGTTCATCGAGAACGACCTGGGCCTGCAGTGGAACCCCTATACCACGCAGATCGAGCCCCACGACTACATCGCCGAACTGTTCGACGCCATCGCCCGCTTCAATACCATCCTCATCGATTTCGATCGGGATATCTGGGGCTATATCTCCCTCGGCTACTTCAAGCAGAAGACCGTCGCCGGCGAAATCGGCTCCTCGACCATGCCGCACAAGGTCAACCCGATCGACTTCGAGAACTCCGAAGGCAACCTCGGTATCGCCAACGCCCTGTTCCAGCACCTGGCCAGCAAGCTGCCGATTTCCCGCTGGCAGCGCGACCTGACCGACTCCACCGTACTGCGCAACCTCGGTGTCGGTTTTGCCCATAGCGTCATCGCCTATGAAGCAAGTCTCAAGGGAATCAGCAAGTTGGAGCTCAATGCTCAACGAATTGCTGATGATCTGGATGCCTGCTGGGAAGTGCTGGCCGAGCCGATTCAGACGGTCATGCGCCGCTATGCCATCGACAACCCCTACGAGAAGCTCAAGGAGCTGACGCGCGGCAAGGGCATCAGCCCGCAAGCCCTGCTGGCATTCATCGACGGCCTCGACATGCCGCAGCCAGCCAAGGAAGAGCTCAAGCAGCTGACCCCGGCCAACTACATCGGTAATGCGGTGGCCCAGGCCAAGCGCATCTGAAGCGCCCCTGGCCGCCACGGACGCCCGGCTGAAGCCGGGCGTTTCTTTTTGCGCGTACCAATCAATATCAAGGACTTATAGATGAATCCTGATGCCCCTCTTCAACTATTGGGTGGCCTGAGCGCACGCGAGTTCCTGCGCGATTACTGGCAGAAGAAGCCCCTGCTGGTGCGTCAGGCCATTCCCGCCTTCGAGAGCCCGATCTCGCCTGACGAACTGGCCGGCCTGGCCCTCGAGGAGGAAGTCGAGTCGCGGCTGGTGCTCGAACACGGCGAAACGCCCTGGGAAGTGCGCCGCGGCCCGTTTGCCGAAGAGACCTTCAGCCAGTTGCCGGAGCGCGACTGGACCCTGCTGGTACAGGCCGTCGATCAGTTCGTTCCCGACGTGGCCGAGCTGATGGAATCGTTCAAGTTCCTGCCCAAGTGGCGGATCGACGATGTGATGGTCAGCTTCGCCACACCAGGCGGTGGCGTCGGCCCGCATTTCGATCACTACGATGTGTTTCTCCTGCAGGGCTACGGCCGGCGCCGCTGGCAGATCGGCCAGATGTGCGACTCCGATAGCCCCCTGCTGCAGGACGTGGATCTGAAGATCCTCGCCCAGTTCGATAAAACCGAAGAATGGGTGCTCGAGCCCGGCGATATGCTCTATCTGCCGCCGCTCCTGGCCCACTGTGGTACCGCCGAGGACGATTGCATGACCTATTCCGTGGGCTTCCGCGCCCCCAGCGCCGCTGAAGTACTGACCCATTTCACCGATTTTCTCGGCCAGTTCCTCCCAGAAGAACAGCGCTACAGCGACGCCGACGCACAGCCGACCAGCGACCCGCACCAGATCCAGCGCGACGCCCTCGATCGCCTCAAGGCGCTGCTCAGCGAGCACATGGGCGACGAGCGCCTGCTGATGACCTGGTTCGGCCAGTTCATGACCGAACCGCGCTACCCGGAACTGATCGCCGGCATCGATATCGATGAAGACGGCTTCCTCGAGACCCTCGAGGAAGGCGCCGTGCTGATCCGCAACCCCAGCGCCCGTCTGGCCTGGTCCGAGGTCGGCGCAGACCTGGTCCTGTTCGCCAGTGGCCAGAGCCGCCTGCTGTCCGCCGACCTGCGCGAACTGCTCAAGCTGATCTGCTCGGCGGACGCCCTGCACTTGGAAAACCTCGGCCCATGGCTGTCCGGCGACGAAGCGCGTAATCTGCTGCTCGAACTGGCCAGACAAGGGAGCCTGGAGTTTGCCGATGAATGAGTTGCACGTACGCATCGCCGACTGGCACAAGGATTACGACGAACTGCGGCGCATCCGCGAAACGGTATTCGTCGCCGAACAGGCAGTGCCGCCCGAGCTGGAATGGGATGCCGAAGACAGCGATGCCGTGCATTTTCTCGCCTGCGAAGGCGATTACCCGATCGGCACCGCGCGCCTGCTCAGCGACGGGCACATCGGCCGCGTGTCGGTGCTCAAGGACTGGCGCGGCCTGAAAGTCGGCGAAGCCCTGTTGCGGGCGGTCATCGCCGAGGCCGAGAAGCGTGGCCTGCGTCAGCAAATGCTCAGCGCCCAGGTGCAGGCGACGCCGTTCTATGAAAAGCTGGGCTTTACTGTGATCAGTGACGAGTACCTGGAGGCCGGGATCCCCCATGTCGACATGGTACGCAGCAGCCGCTAGTGTCGCGACACCGGTCAAATGTCGGTCGCACGGTATCTACACGGGATTCAGCAAATAAGCGGCAGCATGGCCACATTCGTGTAGGCGCCGCGAGCTCGCGGCGAATCGTTTTGCAGCATGGCCGCCATCGCATTGCGCCGGGGGCGACGCTCCTACAGGCGATCCTGATTCCGGGACCAAACAACTAGTAGGGGCTGTTGACGCTTCAGCACGACCGCGCAGGCGGTCGGAGGTCGGCATGAACGAAGAAGACAGCGCAGATATTCCCCTCGACGACGAGCACGCGCTCGCCGCCATCGACTTCCAGTCCCCTGGACGCTTCACCCTGCACAATCCGCCCGATCAGCGCCCGCAACCGGCGGCCTGGGAACCGGCGCCATTCGTCCTCGGCGCGGAGCAGGCCTTGCAGCGCTTCAGCCTCGCCGAACAGGCCCGCGCCCATGCGCTCGCCCTGCTCCAGCAGGCCCGCCGCAGCCTGTGCCTGTACAGTCCCGACCTGGAACCCTGGCTCTATCACCACAGCAGTGTGCAGCAGGCCTGCAGCCGCTTTCTGCTGGGCAGCCCGAACAATCGCCTGCGCATCCTGGTCAAGGATGCCAGGCGCGCGGTCAGGGAAGGCCACCGCCTGGTGACGCTGTCGCGGCGCCTGTCGAGCAACCTGCAGATCCGCCGCTGCCACCCGGACTACCCGGACGTCGACGGCGCCTTTCTGCTGGCCGACGAACAGGGCCTGCTGCTGCGCCCGGAACCGGCCCAGTTCGCCGGTTACGCCAAGTACAGCGATCCGGCCCGGGTACGCCAGCTGCGGCGGCAGTTCGACCAGGCCTGGGACACCAGTATCACCGACCCTGATTTGCGGAGCTTTCTGCTATGAAATCGCGCGTCCTGCTTAGCGCCACCCTGCTCGCCTTCAGCCTTTCGGCGAACGCCGCGACCGAGGTGATTGCGCTCAACTACCGGATGGCTGCCGACGTGCTGCCGATCGTGCAGTCGGTGCTCGGCAGCGAAGGGCGTGTCAGCCCTTACGGCAATCAGCTGATCGTCAATGCTCCGGCGGCCAAGATCGAGGAGGTACGCGCCCTGCTCCAGCAGCTGGACACCCAGCCCAAACGCCTGCTGATCAGCGTCGACAGCAGCGAGGCCAGTTACCGTAGCGATCGCGGCTATGGGGTCGACGGCAGCATCAGCGCGGGCAGCGGACGCGTGGAGATCGGTCGCGGCGAAACAGACGGCCGCGATCAGGCACGCATCATCCGCCGCAGCACCGATAGCCGTGGCGGCGGCACCCAGCAGGTGCAGGCCAGCGAAGGCTCCCCGGCACTGATCCAGGTCGGTCAGAGCGTGCCGATCACCAGCAGCAGCCGTGGCCCCTATGGCCAGGTCTACAACAACACCGAATACCGCGACGTCACCCGCGGTTTCTACGTCACCGCCAGCCTCAGCGGCGATATCGTGCATATCGACATCAGCAGCAACCGCGACCGCCTCAGCCAGACGCAACCCGGCGTGATCGACATCCAGGGCGCCGACACCCGGGTCAGCGGTCGCGTCGGCGAATGGATCAGCATCGGCGGCAGCGTCGAGGAAAGTCAGGCCGATCAGCGCGGCATTGCCCGGCGCTATTCGACCCAGGGCCGCGACGACATGACCTTGCGCGTGAAGGTCGACGTGATCGACTGAAAGGCCCGCGCAGAGTGACCGCACGGTCACTCTACTACTTATGTAGTAGCCTCGAAAAAACACTACAAAAACGGTTGACGAACATTTTCGCCAGTCGCATGATGGCCTCGCTCCCGCTAATCAGGGGCCCTGAGAACGGGGTCTCCGGATCGCTCCCTCGCCACCCGTAAGGAGCGCTCCGTGTTGTTAAGCCCACAAGGCAGCTCGACGAGATTGCGACTGGAACGAAGTTGTCCTGAGGGACGGGGAAGCGTTTCACGTATCGGCCAGCGCAGTGCAATCGACGGCATCCACGAGCCGGCAAGCACTCGGTGACTCGCCCAAGGCGAGCCCTGTTGAGCCAGATGCGAATCGTCCACCCACCCTGCTCGCAACCTCCTTCCGGTCTCGATTCCGCCGCTCTGCGGTGAGCCCCGCACCCTGCCCGCGCCGCGCGGGTTTTGCGTGGGAACGTTCGGTGCTCGACCCAACACATACTTGAAGGATTGACCATGTCAGCTTATCAAAACGACATCAAAGCCGTTGCCGCCCTGAAAGAAGCAGCAGGTAACAGCTGGAGCGCCATCAACCCGGAATCCGTTGCCCGCATGCGCGCCCAGAACCGCTTCAAGACCGGTCTGGACATCGCCAGGTACACGGCCGCCATCATGCGCAAGGACATGGCCGAGTACGATGCCGACGCTTCCGTCTACACCCAGTCGCTGGGCTGCTGGCACGGCTTCATCGGGCAGCAGAAGCTGATCTCGATCAAGAAGCACCTGAAGACCACCAACAAGCGCTACCTCTACCTGTCCGGCTGGATGGTCGCGGCGCTGCGTTCCGACTTCGGCCCGCTGCCGGATCAGTCGATGCACGAGAAGACCGCTGTCTCCGGGCTGATCGAAGAGCTCTACACCTTCCTGCGCCAGGCCGATGCCCGTGAGCTGGATCTGCTGTTCACCGCCCTGGACGCCGCCCGTGACGCCGGCGACAAGGCCAGGCAGGACGAGATCCAGGCCCAGATCGACGGCTACGAAACCCACGTGGTGCCGATCATCGCCGACATCGACGCCGGTTTCGGCAACCCGGAAGCCACCTACCTGCTGGCCAAGAAGATGATCGAAGCCGGGGCCTGCTGCATCCAGATCGAGAACCAAGTCTCCGACGAGAAGCAGTGCGGCCACCAGGACGGCAAGGTGACCGTGCCCCATGAAGACTTCCTAGCCAAGATCAATGCGGTTCGCTACGCCTTCCTCGAACTGGGCGTGGACGACGGCGTGATCGTCGCCCGCACCGACTCCCTGGGCGCCGGCCTGACCAAGCAGATCGCCGTGACCAAGCAGCCGGGCGACCTGGGCGACCAGTACAACGCCTTCCTCGATTGCGAAGAGGTCTCGGCGGCCGAGCTGAACAACGGTGACGTGGTGCTCAACCGGGGCGGCAAGCTGCTGCGTCCCAAGCGCCTGCCGTCCAACCTGTTCCAGTTCCGCAAGGGCACCGGCGAAGACCGTTGCGTACTGGACTGCATCACCTCGCTGCAGAACGGCGCCGACCTGCTGTGGATCGAAACCGAGAAGCCGCACGTCGGCCAGATCAAGGCCATGGTCGACCGCATCCGCGAGGTCATCCCCAACGCCAAGCTGGTCTACAACAACAGCCCGTCCTTCAACTGGACGCTGAACTTCCGCCAGCAGGTGTTCGACGCCTTCGTCGCCGAGGGCAAGGACGTCTCCACCTACGACCGCGCCAAGCTGATGAGCGTGGACTACGACGAGACCGAGCTGGCCCAGATCGCCGACGAGAAGATCCGCACCTTCCAGCGCGACGGCTCGGCCCATGCCGGCATCTTCCACCACCTGATCACCCTGCCGACCTACCACACCGCGGCGCTGTCCACCGACAACCTGGCCAAGGGCTACTTCGCCGACCAGGGCATGCTGGCCTACGTCAAGGGCGTGCAACGCCAGGAGCTGCGCCAGGGGATCGCCTGCGTCAAGCACCAGAACATGGCCGGCTCCGATATCGGCGACAACCACAAGGAGTACTTCGCCGGCGAGGCCGCGCTCAAGGCCAGCGGCAAGGACAACACCATGAACCAGTTCCACTGATCCAGCCCGTGCCGGCCTGAACCGGCGGCTCGGCATCACCCCGAAGCCCTGGCAGCGATGCCGGGGCTTTTTCATGAGTGCGCAGAAATTGGAATAACTGGCAATAGTCACTTAGTCTGAAAGTGCGCCAAACATAGATAACTAAGCGACAACTAAAATCACTAAAACAAAAGATTCTCAAATGAGAATTATTCACAAAGAAGCGCATCAAGTTATGCACTACATGGATGCCAGGCACCTTTATAGGGCGTCACCTGCAAAATATAAACATTTGATATAAAAGGATTTTTCAGATAACAAATGCATTTTTTCTATCGGCTCAAGTTATTTTTTTGCTCTGAAAAATTTACTTACACCCGATACAGGCATAACATTGTTGAAATAGATTGCGAGGCGATCTGCAGGCCTCGCCATAACTTTCAAACACGAGTGAACGCCGTTCCTTGAACAAGGAGTTCCGGCATGTCGGAAGCAAGCAGTATCCTGTCCCACAACTGGGCGTTGGCCGTTTTCCTGCTCGGGGTCGTTGGCCTCTGTGCCTTCATGCTCGGCCTGTCCAGCCTGCTGGGTAGCAAGGCGTGGGGCCGCAGCAAGAACGAGCCCTTCGAATCAGGCATGCTTCCCACCGGCAGCGCGCGTCTGCGCCTATCGGCAAAATTCTATCTGGTCGCGATGCTCTTCGTGATCTTCGACGTCGAAGCCCTCTTTCTCTTCGCCTGGGCCGTCTCCGTTCGCGAAAGCGGCTGGGCCGGCTTCATCGAAGCTACCGTTTTCATAACCATTCTGTTGGCAGGTCTTGTCTACCTTTGGCGTATCGGTGCGCTCGATTGGGCGCCCGAAGGCCGCAAGGCTCGGCAGGCGAAGCTGAAACAATGAGGCTTTGGCGATGCAATACAAACTTACTCGGATCGATCCGGATGCTCCCAACGAGCAATACCCGATCGGCAGGCGGGAGGTCGTCGCCGACCCGCTGCTGGACGATCAGGTGCACAAGAACATCTACATGGGCAAGCTCGAGGATGTGCTCAACGGTGCCGTGAACTGGGGCCGCAAGAACTCCCTGTGGCCGTACAACTTCGGCCTTTCCTGCTGCTACGTGGAGATGACCACCGCCTTCACCGCGCCCCACGACATCGCCCGCTTCGGCGCCGAAGTGATCCGCGCATCGCCGCGCCAGGCCGATTTCATGGTCATCGCCGGCACCTGCTTCATCAAGATGGCGCCCGTCATCCAGCGCCTCTATGAGCAGATGCTCGAACCCAAATGGGTCATCTCCATGGGTTCGTGCGCCAATTCCGGCGGTATGTACGATATCTACTCGGTCGTTCAGGGGGTCGACAAGTTCCTCCCGGTCGACGTCTACATACCCGGCTGCCCGCCCCGTCCCGAAGCGTTTCTGCAAGGGCTGATGCTGCTGCAGGAATCCATCGGTCAGGAGCGCCGCCCGCTGTCCTGGGTGGTTGGCGATCAAGGCGTGTACCGCGCCGAGATGCCGTCCCAGAAGGAACAGCGTCGCGAGCAGCGCATCGCTGTTACCAACCTGCGCAGCCCCGACGAAGTCTGAGCCCGCTTTCCCCGAGGAAAGCCCGGATTCATTCTCTACGTTGACCGATAGCGACCGAGACCATGACTGCAGACACCGTTCTGTCCATTGCGCCGTACCAGGCTGACGACCAAGACGTCGTCGTTGAACTCCATACCCGTTTTGGCGCCGACAGCTTCACGGCCCAGGCCACCCGCACCGGCATGCCGGTGCTCTGGGTCGCCCGCGACAAGCTGGTCGAGGTGCTGCGCTTCCTGCGTCAGCTGCCGCGCCCCTACGTCATGCTCTACGACCTGCACGGCGTCGACGAGCGCCTGCGCACCCAGCGCCGCGGCCTGCCCGATGCCGACTTCACGGTGTTCTACCACCTGTTGTCGATCGAGCGTAACAGCGACGTGATGATCAAGGTGGCGCTGCACGAGCGCGACCTCAACCTGCCGTCCGTCACCGCCATCTGGCCGAATGCCAACTGGTACGAGCGCGAAGTCTGGGACATGTACGGCATCCACTTCAGCGGTCACCCGCACCTGACCCGGATCATGATGCCGCCGACCTGGGAAGGACACCCGCTGCGCAAGGACTACCCGGCGCGCGCTACCGAGTTCGATCCGTTCAGCCTGACCCTGGCCAAGCAGCAGCTCGAGGAAGAAGCCGCGCGCTTCAACCCCGAGGACTGGGGCATGAAGCGCCAGAGCGAGAACGAGGACTACATGTTCCTCAACCTCGGGCCCAACCACCCGTCCGCCCACGGCGCCTTCCGTATCATCCTGCAGCTCGATGGCGAGGAGATCGTCGACTGCGTGCCGGAGGTCGGCTACCACCACCGGGGCGCCGAGAAGATGGCCGAGCGCCAGTCCTGGCACAGCTTCATCCCCTACACCGACCGTATCGACTACCTCGGCGGGGTGATGAACAACCTGCCCTACGTGCTCGCGGTGGAGAAGCTGGCCGGCATCAAGGTGCCGCAGCGGGTCGACGTCATCCGCATCATGCTGGCCGAGTTCTTCCGCATCACCAGCCACCTGCTGTTCCTCGGCACCTACATCCAGGACGTCGGCGCCATGACCCCGGTGTTCTTCACCTTCACCGACCGCCAGCGCGCCTACAAGGTGATCGAGGCCATCACCGGCTTCCGCCTGCACCCGGCCTGGTACCGCATCGGCGGCGTCGCCCACGACCTACCGCGCGGCTGGGACGGCCTGGTCAGGGAGTTCGTCGAGTGGCTGCCCAAGCGTCTCGACGAATACGAGAAGGCGGCGCTGAAGAACAGCATCCTCAAGGGCCGCACCATCGGCGTGGCGCAGTACAACACCAAGGAAGCCCTGGAATGGGGCGTCACCGGCGCCGGCCTGCGCTCCACCGGCCTCGACTTCGACCTGCGCAAGGCGCGCCCCTACTCCGGCTACGAGCACTTCGACTTCGAGGTACCGCTGGCGGTCAACGGCGATGCCTATGACCGCTGCATCGTCCGCGTCGAGGAAATGCGCCAGAGCGTGCGCATCATCGAGCAGTGCCTGAAGAACATGCCCGAAGGGCCGTACAAGGCCGATCACCCGCTGACCACGCCGCCGCCCAAAGAGCGCACGCTGCAGCACATCGAGACCCTGATCACCCACTTCCTGCAGGTTTCCTGGGGCCCGGTCATGCCGGCCAACGAAGCCTTCCAGATGATCGAGGCGACCAAGGGCATCAACAGTTACTACCTGACCAGCGACGGCAGCACCATGAGCTACCGCACGCGCATCCGTACGCCGAGCTTCCCGCACCTGCAGCAGATCCCCTCGGTGATCCGCGGCAGCATGGTCGCCGACCTCATCGCGTACCTGGGCAGTATCGACTTCGTTATGGCCGACGTGGACCGCTGACATGAGCCAAGCAACCGTTGCAGACCACCTGATCCAGACTGACCGTTTCGCCCTCAGCGACGCCGAGCGCTCGGCCATCGAGCACGAGATGCACCACTACGAGGACCCGCGCGCGGCCTCCATCGAAGCCCTGAAGATCGTGCAGAAGGCCCGCGGCTGGGTGCCGGACGGCGCCGCCGACGCCATCGGCGCGATCCTCGGCATCCCGGCCAGCGACGTCGAGGGCGTGGCCACCTTCTATAGTCAGATATTCCGCCAGCCGGTCGGCCGCCACATCATCCGCGTGTGCGACAGCATGACCTGCTTCGTCGGCGGCCATGAAAACGTGCTGGAAAGCATCAAGGGCGAACTCGGCATCGTCCCCGGCCAGACCACCGCCGACGGCCGCTTCACCCTGCTGCCGGTGTGCTGCCTGGGCAACTGCGACAAGGCCCCGGCGCTGATGATCGACGACGAAACCTTCGGCGACGTGCGTCCCGACGGCGTCGCCCAACTGCTGGAGAGTTTCCGATGACCAGCCGCAGCTCGAACATCCTGACCTCCTTCGGCCCGGCCAACCGCATCGCCCGCAGCGAAGAGACTCACCCGCTGACCTGGCGCCTGCGCGACGATGCGCAACCGCTCTGGCTGGAGGAATACCAGCAGAAGAACGGCTACGCCGCCGCGCGCAAGGCCCTGGCCGACATGGCCCAGGCCGATATCGTGCAGACGGTCAAGGACTCCGGGCTCAAGGGCCGCGGCGGCGCGGGCTTCCCCACCGGGGTCAAGTGGGGCCTGATGCCCAACGACGATTCGATGAACATCCGTTACCTGCTGTGCAACGCCGACGAGATGGAGCCCAACACCTGGAAGGACCGCATGCTGATGGAGCAGCTGCCGCACCTGCTGATCGAAGGCATGCTGATCAGCGCCCGGGCCCTGAAGGCCTACCGCGGCTACATCTTCCTGCGTGGTGAATACGTCGATGCCGCCGCCAACCTCAACCGCGCCATCGATGAAGCCAAGGCCGCCGGCCTGCTCGGCAAGAACATCCTCGGCAGCGGCTTCGACTTCGAACTGTTCGTGCACACCGGCGCCGGCCGCTATATCTGCGGCGAGGAGACCGCGCTGATCAACTCCCTGGAAGGGCGCCGCGCCAACCCGCGCGCCAAGCCGCCCTTCCCCGCCGCCGTGGGCGTGTGGGGCAAGCCGACCTGCGTCAACAACGTCGAGACCCTGTGCAACGTCCCGGCCATCGTCGCCAACGGCGTCGACTGGTACAAATCCCTGGCCCGCGAAGGCAGCGAAGACCACGGCACCAAGCTGATGGGCTTCTCCGGCAAGGTGAACAACCCCGGCATCTGGGAACTGCCATTCGGCATCAGCGCCCGCGAGCTGTTCGAAGACTACGCCGGCGGCATGCGCGACGGTTACCGCCTCAAGGCCTGGCAGCCGGGCGGCGCCGGCACTGGCTTTCTGCTGCCGGAACACCTGGACGCGAAGATGTACGCCGCCGGTATCGGCAAGGTCGGCACCCGCATGGGCACCGGCCTGGCCCTGGCCATCGACGACAGCGTCAACATGGTCGCGCTGCTGCGCAATATGGAAGAGTTCTTCGCCCGCGAGTCCTGCGGCTGGTGCACGCCGTGCCGCGACGGCCTGCCGTGGAGCGTGAAGATCCTCCGCGCGCTGGAGCGGGGGCAAGGTACCCGCGAAGACATCGACACCCTGCTCGGCCTGGTCAACTTCCTCGGCCCCGGCAAGACCTTCTGCGCCCATGCGCCGGGCGCCGTGGAGCCGCTGGGCAGCGCGATCAAGTATTTCCGTTCGGAGTTCGAGGCGGGCGTGGCCCAGACGGCCGCTTCCAGCGCAGTACCGGCATGAAGAATTGAAAGACGCTGGAGGCTGAAGGCTTGAGGCTGGACGAGGACCGAGTCGCTTTTTCGTCCAGCCTTCAGCCTCTAGCCTCCAGCCCTAGAAAAGAATCCTATTAGCCAGGCCCGCCTCGGCGGGTAAGAAGATATTAGAAATGGCCACTATCCACGTAGACGGCAAAGATCTCGAAGTCGATGGCGCGGACAACCTGCTGCAGGCCTGTCTGTCCCTCGGGCTCGATATCCCCTACTTCTGCTGGCACCCGGCGCTGGGCAGCGTCGGCGCCTGCCGCCAGTGCGCGGTGAAGCAGTACACCGACGAGAACGACACGCGCGGACGCCTGGTCATGTCCTGCATGACGCCGGCCACCGATAACACCTGGATTTCCATCGATGACGAGGAAGCCAAGGCCTTCCGCGCCAGCGTGGTCGAATGGCTGATGACCAACCACCCGCACGACTGCCCGGTGTGCGAGGAAGGCGGCCACTGCCACCTGCAGGACATGACGGTGATGACCGGCCACAACGCGCGCCGCTATCGCTTCAGCAAACGCACGCACCAGAACCAGGAACTGGGCCCCTTCATCGCCCACGAGATGAACCGCTGCATCGCCTGCTACCGCTGCGTGCGCTACTACAAGGACTACGCCGGCGGTACCGACCTGGGCGTCTACGGCGCCCATGACAACGTGTATTTCGGCCGCGTCGAGGACGGAACCCTGGAGAGCGAGTTCTCCGGCAACCTGGTCGAGGTCTGCCCGACCGGCGTGTTCACCGACAAGACCCACTCCGAACGCTACAACCGCAAGTGGGACATGCAGTTCGCCCCGAGTATCTGCCATGGCTGCTCCAGCGGCTGCAACATCAGCCCCGGCGAGCGCTACGGCGAGATCCGCCGCATCGAGAACCGCTTCAACGGCTCGGTGAACCAGTATTTCCTCTGCGACCGCGGTCGCTTCGGCTACGGCTACGTCAACCGTGAAGACCGTCCGCGTCAGCCGCTGATGGTGCTCAGCAAGATGAAGATGGGCCTGGACTCGGCGCTGGATCAGGCCGCCGCGCTGCTGAAGAAGCGCAAGGTGATCGGCATCGGCTCGCCGCGAGCCAGCCTGGAGAGCAACTTCGCCCTGCGCGAGCTGGTCGGCGAAGACAACTTCTACTCCGGCATCGCGGCCGCCGAGCAGGCCAATATCCGCCTGATCCGCGACATTCTGCAGGACGGCCCGCTGCCGGTGCCGACCCTGCGCGATATCGAAAGCCATGACGCGGTGTTCGTCCTCGGCGAAGACCTGACCCAGACCGCCGCCCGCCTCGCCCTGGCCCTGCGCCAGTCGGTCAAGGGCAAGGCCACCGAGATCGCCGCCGGCGCCAAGATCCAGGACTGGCACATGGCGGCGGTACAGAACGTCGCCCAGCACGCCCTCAACCCGCTGTTCATCGCCAGCGTCACCGCCACCCGCCTGGACGACATCGCCGAGCAGTGCGTGCACGCCGCCCCGGACGACCTGGCCCGCATCGGTTTCGCCGTGGCCCACGCCATCGACCCGAGCGCCCCGGCGGTCAGCGACCTGGAAAACGAAGCCGCCGAACTGGTGCAGCGCATTGCCGAGGCCCTGCTAGCCGCCAAGCGTCCGCTGATCGTCTCCGGCGCTTCCCTGGGCAACCGCGCGCTGATCGAAGCCGCGGCGAATATCGCCAGCGCCCTGAACAATCGCCAGAAGAACGCCTCCATCAGCCTGGTGGTACCGGAAGCCAACAGCATGGGCCTGGCCCTGCTGATGAGCGAGCGGTTCGCCGGCAACAGCCTCGACGACGCCCTCGAAGCGCTGACCTCGGGCCAGGCCGACGCCCTGGTGGTACTGGAGAACGATCTCTACCGCCGCGCCGATGCCGCCCGTGTGGACGCCGCCCTGGCAGCCGCCAGGGTGGTGATCGTCGCCGATCATCAGAGCACGGCCACCACGGCCAGGGCGCACCTGCTGCTGCCGGCAGCCAGCTTCGCCGAAGGCGACGGCACCCTGGTCAGCCAGGAAGGCCGCGCCCAGCGTTTCTTCCAGGTCTACGACCCCGCCTATTACGACGCCAAGGTGCTGGTACGCGAGGGCTGGCGCTGGCTGCACGCGCTGCACAGCACGCTGCAGGGGCGCCCCGTCGACTGGACGCAACTGGATCAGGTCACCGCCGCCTGCGCCGCCAGCGGTGCGCAGCTGGCCGGCATCCGCGATGCCGCGCCAAGCGCCTCGTTCCGCATCCGGGGCCTCAAGCTGGCCCGCGAGCCGCACCGCTACAGCGGCCGCACCGCCATGCGCGCCAATATCAGCGTGCACGAGCCGCGCGCTTCCCAGGATATCGACAGCGCCTTCGCCTTCTCCATGGAAGGCTATTCCGGCAGTCAGGAAGCCCGCCAGCAGATTCCCTTCGCCTGGTCGCCGGGCTGGAACTCGCCCCAGGCCTGGAACAAGTTCCAGGACGAAGTCGGCGGTCACCTGCGCGCCGGCGATCCGGGCGTGCGCCTGATCGAGAGCCGCGGCCAGAGCCTGGCCTGGTTCGCCGTGGCCGCGCCGTTCAACCCGGCCCTGGACACCTGGCAGGCGGTGCCGCTGCATCACCTGTTCGGCAGCGATGAGATGGCTTCGCGCGCCGCACCGATCGCCGAGCGCATGCCGGCGCCCTATGCCGCCCTGGCCAAGGCCGAAGCCGAGCGCCTGGGGGTCAATGACGGCGCCCTGCTGCAACTGACCGTCAATGGTCAGGCTCTGCGCCTGCCGCTGCGCGTGATCGACGAGCTGGCTATCGGCCTGATCGGTCTGCCAGCCGGCTTGCCGGGCATTCCGCCAGCGCTCGCCGGCGCAGCCGTCACCGCGCTTTCGATTGCCAACAGCAGGGAGGACGCGCAATGAGTTGGCTGACTCCCCAGTTGCTCGACATCATCCAGGAAGTGCTCAAGGCCATCGTCATCCTCCTTGCGGTGGTGGTCACCGGCGCCCTGCTCAGCTTCGTCGAGCGGCGTCTGCTCGGCTGGTGGCAGGATCGCTACGGCCCCAACCGGGTCGGCCCGTTCGGCATGTTCCAGATCGCCGCGGACATGATCAAGATGTTCTTCAAGGAAGACTGGACGCCGCCCTTCGCCGACAAGGCGATCTTCACCCTGGCGCCGATCATCGCCATGGGCGCCATGCTGGTGGCCTTCGCCATCATTCCCATCACCCCCAACTGGGGCGTGGCGGATCTGAACATCGGCATCCTGTTCTTCTTCGCCATGGCCGGCCTGTCGGTGTATGCGGTGCTGTTCGCCGGCTGGTCGAGCAACAACAAGTTCGCCCTGCTCGGCGCCCTGCGCGCCTCCGCGCAGACGGTGTCCTACGAAGTGTTCCTGGCCCTGGCGCTGATGGGCATCGTCGCCCAGGTCGGCTCGTTCAACATGCGCGCCATCGTCGATTACCAGGCCGAGCACCTGTGGTTCATCATTCCGCAGTTCTTCGGCTTCTGTACCTTCTTCATCGCCGGCGTCGCCGTGACCCACCGCCACCCCTTCGACCAGCCGGAAGCGGAGCAGGAGCTGGCCGACGGTTACCACATCGAATACGCCGGCATGAAATGGGGCATGTTCTTCGTCGGCGAGTACATCGGCATCGTCACCATTTCCGCGCTGCTGGTGACCCTGTTCTTCGGCGGCTGGCACGGCCCGTTCGGCATCCTGCCGCAGATCCCGTTCATCTGGTTCGCGCTCAAGACCTGCTTCTTCATCATGATCTTCATCCTGTTGCGCGCCTCCATCCCGCGCCCACGGTATGACCAGGTCATGGCGTTCAGCTGGAAGTTCTGCCTGCCGCTGACCCTGATCAACCTGCTGGTGACCGGCGCATTCGTGCTGGCCGCGGCCCAGTAAGGAGAGACGACAATGTTCAAGTACATCTGGGGCATCCTGGTTGGCACCGCCACTCAGTTACGCAGCCTGGCGATGGTGTTCAGTCATGGCTTCCGCAAACGCGACACCCTGCAATACCCGGAAGAGCCGGTATACCTGCCGCCGCGCTACCGCGGGCGCATCGTGCTGACCCGCGACCCCGACGGCGAGGAACGCTGCGTGGCCTGCAACCTGTGCGCGGTGGCCTGCCCGGTGGGCTGCATCTCGCTGCAGAAGGCCGAGACCGAGGACGGGCGCTGGTACCCGGACTTCTTCCGCATCAACTTCTCGCGCTGCATCTTCTGCGGCCTGTGCGAGGAAGCCTGCCCGACCACCGCGATCCAGCTCACCCCGGATTTCGAGATGGGCGAGTTCAAGCGCCAGGATCTGGTCTACGAGAAGGAAGATCTGCTGATCTCCGGCCCGGGCAAGAACCCGGACTACAACTTCTACCGCGTGGCCGGCATGGCCATCGCCGGCAAGCCGAAGGGCGCCGCGCAGAACGAAGCCGAGCCGATCAACGTCAAGGGGCTGCTGCCATGAAGTCTCTCGATAAAAAGCGCTGGAGGCTGGAAAGCTGGACGAGCAGCCCGGCCTTTTCTCCAGCCCTCCAGTCCTCCAGGAGCCGCTAATGGAATTCGCTTTCTATTTCGCCGCCGGGGTCGCGGTCGCCTCGACCCTCGGCGTGGTCGCCAGTACCAACCCGGTGCACGCCCTGCTCTACCTGATCATTTCCCTGCTCGCCGTGTCCATGGTGTTCTTCAGCCTCGGCGCGCCCTTCGCCGGCGCCCTGGAGATCATCGTCTATGCCGGCGCCATCATGGTGCTGTTCGTGTTCGTGGTGATGATGCTCAACCTTGGCCCGGCGGCCGTGGATCAGGAGCGCAAATGGCTGACGCCCGGCATCTGGATCGGCCCGGCCGTGCTCTCGGCCCTGCTGCTGGGGCAGTTGCTGTACGTGCTGTTCGTCGCCCCCAGCGGCGCCACCATCGGCCACACCACGGTAGACGCCAAAGCCGTGGGCATCCATCTGTTCGGCCCCTATCTGCTGGCCGTCGAACTGGCCTCCATGCTGCTGCTCGCCGCCCTGGTCGCCGCCTACCACCTCGGCCGCAACGACATCAAGGACGCAACGCCATGAACGGTATTCCAATGGAGCACGGCCTGGCCCTGGCCGGCGTGCTGTTCAGCCTGGGGCTGGTCGGCCTGATGGTGCGCCGCAACATCCTCTTCGTACTGATGAGCCTGGAAGTGATGATGAATGCCGCCGCCCTGGCCTTCGTCGTGGCCGGCGCGCGCTGGGGCCAGGCCGACGGCCAGATCATGTTCATCCTGGTGATCACCCTGGCAGCCGCCGAGGCCAGCATCGGCCTGGCGATCCTGCTGCAGCTGTATCGCCGCTTCCACACCCTCGATATCGACGCAGCCAGCGAGATGCGCGGATGAACCTTCTATTCCTGACCTTGCTGTTCCCCCTGCTCGGCTGGTTGATCCTGGCCTTCTCCCGCGGCCGCCTGAGCGAAGCCAGCGCCGCGCTGATCGGCGTCGGCTCGGTGGGCCTGTCCGCCCTGACCAGCGCCTGGATCGTCTGGCAGTTCAATGTCGCGCCACCGGCAGGCGGCGTGTACACACAGACCCTGTGGCAGTGGATGAATGTCGACGGCCTGGCGCCGAGCTTCACCCTGTACCTGGACGGCCTGTCGCTGACCATGCTCGGCGTGGTCACCGGCGTGGGCTTCCTGATCCATATGTTCGCCAGCTGGTACATGCGTGGCGAAGAGGGCTACTCGCGCTTCCTCGCCTACACCAACCTGTTCATCTTCAGCATGTTGCTGCTGGTGCTGGGCGACGACCTGATGACGCTGTTCTTCGGCTGGGAAGGCGTCGGCCTGTGCTCCTACCTGCTGATCGGTTTCTACTACAAGCACGTGCCCAACGGTAACGCCGCGCTCAAGGCCTTCATCGTCACCCGCATCGGCGACGTGTTCCTGATGATCGGCCTGTTCCTGCTGTTCCTCAACCTCGGCACCCTGAACATCCAGGAACTGATGGTGCTGGCGCCGCAGCGGTACGCCGCAGGCGACAGCTGGCTGTGGCTGGCGACGCTGATGCTGCTCGGCGGCGCGGTGGGCAAATCGGCCCAACTGCCGCTGCAGACCTGGCTGGCCGACGCCATGGCCGGCCCGACGCCGGTGTCGGCGCTGATCCACGCGGCGACCATGGTCACCGCCGGCGTGTACCTGATCGCGCGTACCCACGGCCTGTTCCTGCTGACCCCGGAGATTCTCGAGCTGGTCGGCATCGTTGGCGGCGTGACTCTGGTGCTGGCCGGCTTCGCCGCCCTGGTGCAGACCGACATCAAGCGCATCCTCGCCTACTCGACCATGAGCCAGATCGGCTACATGTTCCTCGCCCTGGGCGTTGGCGCCTGGGACGCGGCGATCTTCCACCTGATGACCCACGCCTTCTTCAAGGCCCTGCTGTTCCTCGCTTCCGGCTCGGTGATCCATGCCTGCCACCACGAGCAGAACATCTTCAGGATGGGCGGCCTGTGGAAGAAACTGCCACTGGCCTACGCCAGCTTCATCGTCGGCGGCTCGGCGCTGGCCGCGCTGCCGCTGGTCACCGTAGGTTTCTATTCCAAGGACGAGATTCTCTGGGAAGCCTTCGCCAGTGGCCATTCCGGCCTGCTCTACGCCGGCCTGGTCGGCGCCTTCATGACCTCCCTCTACACCTTCCGCCTGATCTTCATCGCCTTCCACGGCGAGCAGAAGACCGAGGCCCATGCCGGTCATGGCATCGCCCACAACCTGCCACTGATCGTACTGATCGTGCTGTCGACCTTCATCGGCGCCTGGATCAGCCCGCCGCTGGCCGGCGTGCTGCCCGAGAGCGCCGGCCACGCCGGTGGCGAGGCCAAGCACAGCCTGGAAATCGTTTCGGCCTGCATCGCCCTGGCCGGCATCCTCCTGGCGGCCCTGCTGTTCCTCGGCAAACGCAGCTTCGCCACGGCGGTGGCCAGCAGTGGCCCCGGTCGCTTCCTCTCGGCGTGGTGGTTCGCCGCCTGGGGCTTCGACTGGCTCTACGACAAGCTGTTCGTGCAGCCCTACCTGCTGCTCTGCCGCGTGCTGGCCCATGACCCGATCGATGGCGCCATCGGCATCATCCCGCGCCTGGCGCGTGGCGGGCACGGGGTGCTGAGCCGCAGCGAGACCGGGCACCTGCGCTGGTACGCCATCTCCATCGCCGGGGGCGCCGTGCTGGTGCTCGCCGCCGTGCTGCTGGCCTGACCGATGATCCCGAATACTTTTCCTAAGGAACCCCGTCCGTCATGATTCTGCCTTGGCTAATCCTGATTCCCTTCATCGGCGGCCTGTTGTGCTGGCAGGCGGAACGCTTCGGCGGCACCCTGCCGCGCTGGATCGCCCTGCTGAGCATGTCCCTGCTGTTCGGCCTCGGCCTGTGGCTGTGGGCCAGTGGCGACTTCAGCCTGGCGCCGGCGCCCGGCGCCGATCCGCGCTGGGCCCATGAATTCCAGGTGCGCTGGATCGAGCGCTTCGGCATCAGCATCCACCTGGCGATGGACGGCCTGTCGGTGCTGATGGTGAGCCTCACCGGCCTGCTCGGTGTGCTCTCGGTGCTCTGCTCGTGGAACGAGATCCAGAACCGCGTGGGCTTCTTCCACCTCAACCTGATGTGGATTCTCGGCGGCGTGGTCGGCGTGTTCCTCGCCATCGACCTGTTCCTGTTCTTCTTCTTCTGGGAAATGATGCTGGTGCCGATGTACTTCCTCATCGCGCTCTGGGGTCATAGCGGCAGCCCTGGCAAGAGCCGCATCACCGCGGCGACCAAATTCTTCATCTTCACCCAGGCCAGCGGCCTGATCATGCTGGTGGCGATCCTCGGCCTGGTGTTCGTGCACTTCGACCAGACCGGCGTGCTCACCTTCAACTACGCCGACCTGCTCAAGACCGAGCTGTCGGGTGGCACCGAGTACCTGCTGATGCTCGGTTTCTTCATCGCCTTCGCGGTGAAGTTCCCGGTGGTGCCCTTGCACTCCTGGCTGCCCGACGCCCACGCCCAGGCGCCGACCGCCGGCTCGGTGGATCTGGCCGGTATCCTGCTGAAGACCGCCGCCTACGGCCTGCTGCGCTTCGCCCTGCCGCTGTTCCCCGATGCCTCGGCCGAGTTCGCCCCGATCGCCATGGGCCTGGGCGTGTTCGCCATCGTCTACGGCGCGCTGCTGTCCTTCGCCCAGACCGACATCAAGCGCCTGGTGGCCTACTCCAGCGTCTCGCACATGGGCTTCGTGCTGATCGCCATCTACTCCGGCAGCCTGATCGCCCTGCAGGGCGCGGTGGTGCAGATGATGGCCCACGGCCTGTCCGCCGCCGCGCTGTTCATTCTCTGTGGCCAGCTGTACGAACGCCTGCACACCCGCGACATGCGCGAGATGGGCGGTATCTGGGCGCGCCTGCCCTGGCTGCCGGCGCTCAGCCTGTTCTTCGCCGCCGCGGCGCTGGGCCTGCCGGGCACCGGCAACTTCGTCGGCGAGTTCCTGATCCTGATCGGCAGCTTCCCGGTCGCGCCCTGGATCACCATCATCGCGGCCACCGGCCTGGTGCTCGGCTCGGTGTATTCGCTGATCATGATCCACCGGGCCTACTTCGGCCCGGTCAAGGTCGAAACCGCCCTGCCGGGCCTGCAGCCGCGCGAACTGAGCATGGTGCTGTGCCTGGCCGTGCTGCTGATCCTGCTCGGTGTTTACCCGCAGCCGGTGCTCGACACCTCCGCCGCCAGCATGCAAGGCGTGCAGCAGTGGATCGGTGGCGCCCTCAATCAACTCGCTTCGGGCCGATAGGGTAAGGGTTCAAATTTTATGGAACATCACGCTGTGGAATTCACCACCCAACACCTGATCGCCCTGCTGCCGCTGCTGGTCACCTGCGCCACCATCCTGGTGGTGATGCTGGCCATCGCCTGGAAGCGCAGCCACGCGATGACCTTCATCCTCTCGGTGCTCGGCCTCAACCTGGCCCTGCTGTCGCTGCTGCCCAGCCTGGGCGTCACGCCGCTGCAGGTGACCCCGCTGATGCAGATCGACACCTTCGCCTGCTACTACATGGCGCTGGTGCTGGCCGCCACCCTGGCCTGCGTGACCCTGACCCATGCCTACCTCGGCGAAGCCACGGTCAGCGACGGCCAGACCAAGGGCTACCCGCGCAACCGTGAGGAAATGTACCTGCTCCTGCTGCTCTCCGCCGCCGGCGGACTGGTGCTGGTCAGCACCGAGCACCTGGCGGGCCTGTTCATCGGCCTGGAACTGCTGTCGGTTCCCACCTACGGCATGATCGCCTACGCCTACTTCAACAAGCGCTCGCTGGAAGCCGGCATCAAGTACATGGTGCTGTCGGCCGCCGGCAGCGGTTTCCTGCTGTTCGGCATGGCCCTGCTGTACGCCGAAGCCGGCAGCCTGAGCTTCGTCGAGATCGGCGGCAGCCTGGCCAGCGCCGGCGGCAGCCTGCTGGTACAGATCGGCATCGGCATGATGCTCGTCGGCCTGGCCTTCAAGCTGTCCATGGTGCCCTTCCACCTGTGGACGCCGGACGTCTACGAAGGCGCCCCGGCGCCGGTCGCCGCCTTCCTCGCCACCGCCAGCAAGGTCGCGGTGTTCGCCGTGCTGCTGCGCCTGTATCAGGTGTCGCCGGCCACCGCCGGCGGCTGGCTGAACGACCTGCTGACGGTGATCGCCATCGCCTCGATCCTGTTCGGCAACCTGCTGGCGCTGACCCAGAACAACCTCAAGCGCCTGCTCGGCTACTCCTCCATCGCCCACTTCGGTTACCTGCTGGTGGCGCTGATCGCCAGCAAGGGCCTGGCGGTGGAAGCCATCGGCGTGTACCTGGCCACTTACGTGCTGACCAGCCTCGGCGCCTTCGGCGTGATCACCCTGATGTCCACGCCCTACAACGGTCGCGACGCCGACGCCCTGTACGAGTACCGTGGCCTGTTCTGGCGCCGCCCGTACCTGACCGCGGTGCTCACGCTGATGATGCTGTCGCTGGCCGGCATCCCGCTGACCGCCGGCTTCATCGGCAAGTTCTACGTCATCGCCGCCGGCGTGCAGGGTCAGCTCTGGTGGCTGCTCGGCGCCCTGGTACTGGGCAGCGCCATCGCGGTGTTCTACTACCTGCGGGTGATGGTCACCCTGTTCCTGGTCGAGCCCAGCCTGCATCGCCACGACGCCCCCTTCAACTGGGGCCAGCGCGCCGGCGGCATCATGCTGCTGGTGGTGGCGCTGCTCACCTTCATCCTCGGCGTCTACCCGCAGCCGTTGCTGGATCTGGTGCAGCAGGCCGGATTGGCCAGCATCGCCCCCTGAGTCTGGCCTGGCGGCGCGCGCCACCGGGCCCGCGCGCCGTTCAGCGGTCGGTCATGGCGATCAGCATGTCGGCAACGCCCTTGGTCCGTTGCGAGGTGTCCACGGTGGAGCCACTGGACGCCTGCAGGGCATCGAGCAAGGTGGTCAGTGCCGCGACATCGGCCGACTGCGTCTCGATATGCTGGGCAACCAGGCGAATGGCCTCGGCGAGCTGTTCGATGTCGCTGCCGATTTCCTCGGCGTTCTGCCGGGTCTTGCCGGCCAGTTGTCGCACCTCGTCGGCCACCACGGCGAAACCACGGCCCATGTCCCCGGCGCGAGCCGCCTCGATGGCGGCGTTGAGCGCCAGCAGGTTGGTCTGCCCGGCGATCTGCTGAATCACTTGCACCACCGACTGGATGCGCTGGCTGGACTGCGCCAGGTCACGGGCACTGCCCACCACCTCCTCGGCCCGGGTCACCAGTTGCCGCACCGATCCGCCGGCCTGCTCGATCACCGTGGTCTGCCGGCCGATAGTGTGCCCCAGGTCGTCCATGGATTCGTGCAGGTTCTGCGCACAGTGGCGCAGCTCGCCATCGACCATTTCCTGCTGTTGCTGGGCCGCGTGCAGTACCTGGCCAAGATCGGCCAGGCCGTGGAACACCGGCTGGATGCTCGCATCCAGCCCGTTCACATCCAGCTGGCTGCTGAAGTCGCGGCGCTTGAACTGCTCGATCTGCCGGACCACCACCTGGTTCAGACCGCTCAGTTTCTTGATCTGCCGGCGCAGGAAGAACGCCTTGAATTCACCGTATTGGGCGATGAAATCATCGGTATAGGCATCATGGAACGCTTGCCTGGCGGCGACCCTGAAGAAGAACACCGCGGTCAGCGTCTGGTTGAGATTGAGCCCGAGGATCTCGCCGAAGGTGGACAGACCGGTGACCGGGATGCCCTGGAACACATCGTCCATCCCCGCCAGTTCGCGCGGGTTGTTCAGCCGCCGCAGGATACAGTCGTTGAGCAGGCCTGCCAGGGGGAGCCCGGATTTATCCTGCATGAAACCTTCGAAGTCGCGCCGCGTGGTCTCGATCAGGGACGTGCGCTTGACCATCAGCAGTTCTTCCCCGGGCGCCACGTCGCAATACAGATGCACCCGCTGGCTCTGCACGTCGATGCGCGAAACGGAGCGCACGAACAACTCCGTGCCGACCCGCACGGCGAACGAATAGTCCGCCAGGTGGCTTTCCAGTTGCCCGGGCGCGCAGCCGAAGCGCTCGCACAGGGCATCGATCATGCTGCGCACCTGACCTTGCGGGTTGACCACCTGGGAAATGTAGCGCTCCTCCAGGGAGCCGCTGAGCACGCTCAGGGAAAAATCCGTGGCCTGGAAGTTCTGGCTCTTGAACACGCCGAAGCGCACGCCTGGCGCACATTTGAGAAACACGATCAGGGCATGGTTCTCGTAGCGCCGCTGGCCATCGTGCAGGCCGGTGCTGCGAAAATCCAGGGTGCCTCCGGCCGACCCGCCGACGAACAGGCAGGGAAAGCGCCCCGATTCGTAAAGCGCCTCCATGAAGAAGGACTCCGAGGCGCTGAGCCCGTCGAAACTGACGTAGGCCAGGGTGTCGCGGTAATCGATGGCCATGTTCACCTGCAACTGGCGCAGGGCCGCGGTCAGCCGGGCAATACGCTCGGCCAGTGGCTTGCGCGCGCCGCCGCCACGAATATCTTCGCTGCCGAGGGGGACGCGTACCACCTCGGCAGCGGCGATCACGCTGGCATCGAACAGTTGCAGGACGATGCGATCCCAGTGCTCGCCCGTCTGGCAATAGAGGTTGCGCCCGTTCTCGCTGCTCAGTTCACCGGCCGAACTGCACAGGCTGACGGTCGCGTCGGGGAAACGCTGGGCCAATTGCCGCGCCACCGCATCCAGATCCAGATGCGGAGAAACGTATCCGCAGATATAGGTCGGTAGCAGGCGCACCGTATCGAGTTGCCTGGAAAGCTGCCCCAGACTGCTGACGAGGCTCGCGACTCCGGCACTGGATTGACGACGGGAAAACCTGAACATGGCGACCTCTTCTGAGCCTGATCGGTGGCGCTCAATTTAGCACGACCGATCTGCTCTGTATGGTCACCGCCAGCGCTGTCAGCGTTGCGTATTGCCCAGCGCCATGCGGCATATCGGCACGCCGTGGAAATTGGCAGTGCAGCCTCAGCTGGGCAGCTTCACGCTCTTCTTGCCGGCGCTGAACAGGTTCCAGCACGACACGAACAACGCGGCCACCAGCGGGCCGATGACGAAACCGTTGAGCCCCAGCAGCGCCAGCCCGCCCAGGGTGGAGATCAGGATCAGGTAGTCCGGCATGCGCGTGTCCTTGCCCACCAAGATCGGGCGCAGGATGTTATCCACCAGGCCGATCACCAGCACACCGAAGAGAATCAGCACCACGCCCTGCCAGATACTGCCATTGGCCAGCAGATAGATCGCCACGGGGCCCCAGACGATCCCGGCGCCTGCCGCGGGCAGCAGCGACAGGAAAGCCATCAGCACGCCCCACAGCAACGGGCTGGGGATGCCCAGCCCCCAGAAGATCAGGCCGCCCAGGGCACCCTGTACGGCCGCCACCACGATGTTGCCTTTTACCGTCGCGCGCACCACACGGGTGAACTTGATCTGCAGGCGGCGCTTCTGGGTATCGCCGAGCGGTACCGCCATGCGGATGTCGCGCACCAGCTCCTGGCCATCGCGCAACAGGAAGAACAGCAGATAGAGCATGATGAAGAAGCCGATGACGAACTCGAAGGTGCCCTGGCCGATGGCGAATACCTTGGTCGCCAGGTACTGGCTGCCGGCCATGGCGCCATTGGAAATCTGCTCGCGCAGGCCGTCGAGGTTGCCCATACCCAGACGATCCAGCTGGTTCTGCATGAACATCGGCAGCATTTCCTTGGTGCTGGTGACATAGGCGCCGACATCCAGCTCACCGGATTCGATGCGCTGGTAGAGCGCGGTCCCCTCGGCCACCATCATCGAGGTGGTGAAAATCACCGGCAGCACCGCCACCAGCAGGCAGATGATCAGGGTCAACAGGGCCGACAGGTTGCCGCGCCCGCCGATACGCTTGGCCAGGCGCCGCTGCATCGGTGCGAACACCACCGCCAGCACCACCGCCCAGAACACCGCGCCATAGAATGGCAGCAGGATCCAGCCGAAGGCGATGCTGACGATCAGCAGCAGCAGGATGAAGGCTTTCTTTTCCAGCGAGGTGTCGGACATGGTATTTCCGCGATACAGGGGTGTCCTGTTTAGTCCCTGGCGGCGCGGACAAAGTGCGACAAACTTGTATGGCCATCAGGTGCTGGCCATGGGGCACTCCCTGCCCCTCCCGGATCAGATCCGGAATTGCCGTACCAGTTGCCCCAGACGCTCGCCCAGGTCGGCCAGGCTGCGCGCGGTCTGCGCCCCCTGCTGGGTCTCGTCGGCCACGCTGTCCACGGCCACGGCGATCTGGTGCACGCTGCGGTTGATCTCCTCGGCCACCGCGGTCTGTTCCTCGGCGGCGCTGGCGATCTGCGCGTTCATGGCGTTGATGGTGCCGATCAGGCGGGCGATGGCATCCAGCGAGGCGCCAGCCTTGTTGGCCTGCTCGCTGGTGATCTCGCCGGCATCGCTGGACTGACGCATCGAGTTGACCGCCTCGAGGGTGCCGCTCTGCAGGCGGTTGATCATGCCCTGGATCTCCTGGGTACTCTGCTGGGTGCGGCTGGCCAGGGCGCGCACCTCGTCGGCCACCACGGCGAAACCGCGGCCGGCCTCGCCGGCACGCGCCGCCTCGATGGCGGCATTGAGCGCCAGCAGGTTGGTCTGTTCGGCGATGGAACGGATCACGTCGAGCACACTGACGATCGATTGCACGTCCTGCTGCAGGCTGTCGAGGGACACGCCGCTGCCGCGGATATCGCTGACCAGCGAGTGGATGCGCTCGATACTGCCGTCCACCACCTGTTTCGCCGCCAGGCCTTCACGATCCGTCTGCTGCGCCGCTTCCGCTGCGCCCTGGGCGCTCTTGGCCACTTCATGGGCGGCGGCGGACATTTCGTTGATCGCCGTGGCCACCTGATCGGTCTCGTGGCGCTGACGTTCCATGGCCTGTTCCGAGCGCTGGGCCTGGGCGGAGACCTGGCCGACCAGTTCGGTCAACTGGCCGGTCATCTCGACGATCTGCCGCACCAGGCCATGCACCTTCTCGACGAAACGATTGAACGAGCCGGCCAGTTCTCCCAGCTCGTCGTGACTGCCGATGGGCAGGCGCCGGGTCAGATCGCCCTCGCCGGCGGCGATGTCGTCCAGGTTGGCCTTGATCTGCTGCAACGGACGCAGAAAGGTGTTGCTGAGGATCAGGCCGACCACGCCGAACACCACCAGCAGCACCCCGCCGATGACCATGATGCTGGTGATGATGGTGCCTACGCGCTGGTCGATTTCTTCCTGCACCCCGGCGATCTGCGCCTCGACGCCGTCGAGGTTCAGCGCCGTGCCGAGGGCCATGTCCCATTTCGGCAGGTAGTAGCTGTAGGCGAGCTTGGGCACCTGCACCGCCTCGTTGCCGGGCAGCGGCGAGGAATAGTTGACGTAGTAGCTGTTGTCCTTGGCGACGCGCACCAGTTCGCGGTTGATGTAGACGCCGTTGACATCGCGGCGGTCCGACAGGTTGTTGCCGACATCCACCGGGCTGTCGCTGCGAAACAGGCGCACCACGTTGGAATCGTGGGCGAAGAAATAGCCGTCCTTGCCGTACTTGATCTTCGCCAGGATGGCGATGGCCCGCTCACGGCTGGCCAGGTCGCCATTGGCCGCCGCGTCGTACAGGCTCTGTACGGAACCCAGGGCGATGGACATGTAGTTCTGCAGTTCGCTGCGTTTTTCCTCCAGCAGGCGGTTGCGGGTTTCTTCCACCTCCTGCTCGGCCAGCCCGTACAGCACCTTGGCCGCGGCACCACTGAGCACCACGGCGAACAGCAACACCGGGATCAGAGCCAACAGAACGACTTTCGATTTCAAGGTCAGGCGCATTTTTTGTTTTCCTTGTGAGCCATACGAAATACAACGCGGCTACCGTGCATATCGGCAGCCCCGTCGAGAATGTTAAACCCGGCCGTGGAACGGGCGCCCCCTGGCCCCGCTCAAAGGCTCGCTTCGGCAGGCGAGTGGTTTGCGCGCGCGCTCCAGCCTGTTTTCAACGCCGCATGGCCGATGCGTGACCGTTACAGCAGCATGGCCGCTACCCAGCCGAATACCAGCAGCGGCAGGTTGTAATGCAGGAAGGTGGGCACCACGGTATCCCAGATATGGTTGTGCTGGCCGTCGACGTTCAGGCCCGAGGTCGGCCCCAGGGTCGAGTCCGAAGCGGGCGAGCCGGCATCGCCGATCGCTCCCGCGGTGCCGACGATGCACACCGTGGCCAGCGGGCTGAACCCCAGCTGCACGCACAGGGGCACGAAGATGGCGGCGATGATCGGTACCGTGGAGAACGATGAACCGATGCCCATGGTCACCAGCAGGCCGACCAGCAGCATCATCAGCACGGCGAGTCCCTTGCTGTCGCCGATCCAGGCCGCGCTGGCATCGACCAGGCCCTTCACTTCACCGGTCTCGCGCATGACCTCGGCAAAGCCCGAGGCGGCGATCATGATGAAGCCGATCATCGCCATCATCTTCATGCCCTCGGTGAACAGGTCGTCGGCCTCCTTCCAGCGCACGATGCCGGAAGCCGAGAACACCACGAAGCCCAACAACGCGCCGATGATCATCGAATCCAGCCACAGTTGCACACCGAACGCCGTGGCCACGGCCAGGGCGGCGACCAGCAGGCTACGGCGGCTGTAGGGAATGTCCACGCGCTCGGTGCGCTCGATGCGCGCCAGGTCGTAGCTGCGCTTGCCGCGGTAGCTGACCAGCGCGATCAGCAGGCCGGTAACCATGCCCAGCGCGGGAATCAGCATGGCCTCGCTGACATTCACGCCACTGACGTCGACACCACTGCGCACCACGTTGGCCAGCAGGATCTCGTTGAGGAAGATGTTGCCGAAGCCCACCGGCAGGAACATGTAGGGCGTGATCAGGCCGAAAGTGATCACGCAGGCGATCAGCCGGCGATCGATCTGCAGTCGGGTGACGACGTACAGCAGCGGCGGCACCAGCAAGGGAATGAAGGCGATGTGGATCGGCAGGATGTTCTGCGACGACACCGCCACCACCAGCAGCAGAGCGATCAGCAGCCACTTCAGCGAACCGCCGCCGCGCACGTCCTGGCGACCGACCATGGCCAGGGCCCTGTCCGCCAGGGCGTGGGCCAGGCCCGACTTGGCGATGGCCACGGCGAAGGCACCGAGCAGTGCGTAGGACAAGGCCACCGTGGCGCCACCGCCCAGGCCCTTGTTGAAGGCGGCCAGGGAGCCCTGTACGCCCAGCCCACCGAGCAAGCCACCGGCCAGTGCGCCGACGATCAGTGCCACCACCACGTGCACCCGGCAAAGGCTGAGTATCAGCATGATGCCGACGGCGGCGATGACTGCGTTCATGAATGGCTCCTCAGGCGCGGCCACTTTGGCGGCGGCGAAAAAGCGTCGCACTTTGCCGCAAAGCAGCTGCAAGCTGCAAGCTTCAAGCGGCAAGTCCAGGGCAATCGCGCTATGCGCTCGAAGAGCCGGCGACTGCATGGATGCAGGAGGTAGAGCGAAACAGGAGCCCGAGCCGAAAACAGCGCTGGAAAGCTGGAGGTTGAACGAAAAGCGGCTCGAGCACGACGTGAAACAGCGGTTTCTCGTCCAGTTTTCCAGCCTCCAGCGCTTTTCATCGACATAGCACGATTGCCCTGGCGGCAATTCATAGCCATTTGAGTTCATATGTGGTGCTTGCGGCTTGCCGCTAAAAATCGGCTTATAAGCAAATAACCCGAACGCTGTTGCCCGCTCTTCGTTGCCGGCGTTACCGTTGCGCCCTTCAGTCTATGGAGGATCACCATGCTCGATATCGTTCTGATCGCCGGTTCCAGCCGCCCTGGCAGCCAGTCGGCAAAAGTCGCCCACTTCCTGCGCCAGCGCCTGATCGCCCTGGGCAACACCAGCGCCGAACTGAGCCAGGTACTCGACCTGGGCGCCGGGCCACTGCCGCTGTGGCCGGCCGAGGACAACGGCACCTGGGCCGATTACAGCCAGCGCCTGAAACGCGCCGATGCGCTGGTGGTGGTCGCGCCGGAATGGAACGGCATGGCCTGCCCGGCGACCAAGAACTTCTTCATCTATACCAGCAAGGCCGAGCTGGGGCACAAGCCAGGGCTGCTGGTCGGCGTGTCATCGGGAATCGGTGGCGGCAGCCCGATCGCCGAGCTGCGCAGCTCCAGCTACAAGAACTGCCGCCTGTGCTACCTGCCCGAACACCTGATCGTGCGGCATGTGGAAAAGCTGCTGAACGACGAACAGCCAGCCAGCGAAGACGACAGCCGTCTGCGCGCGCGCATCGACTACACCCTGGATATCCTGGTTCAGTACGGCCATGCCCTGAAACCGGTACGGGCCGGCATCGACCTGAGCAACCCGGCGTTCACCAACGGCATGTAAGCGGCAGGGAGCATTTCCACCCGCAATGTCAGAAACGAGCGCGCCGTAGCCTGGGTAGAGCGAAGCGAAACCCGGGACGATCTTCGCTCAAAGACAGGCCAAGAATCAGCGGCCGCGCAGCGGCAGTTCGATCCTTACCCGTAGTCCGCCCAGGTCACTGTCATGCAGCGATATCGTCCCGCCCCAGGCGTCGACGATATCGCGCACGATGCCCAGCCCCAGGCCGTGGCCGGCGGTCTGTTCGTCCAGGCGAGTACCGCGACTGAGCACATCCTCGCGCCGCTCGCTCTCGATCCCCGAGCCGTCGTCATCGACGTCCAGCACATAGGCCTCGGCCGTGCGCTCGATGTGCAGGCGAACCTGCCCGTCGGCCCACTTGCAGGCGTTGTCCAGCAGATTGCCGAGCAGTTCCAGCAGGTCTTCGCGATCACGTGGCAGGCGCAGGTCCGTGGGCGTCGCCTGCCAGCTCAACCGCAGGCCGCGGTCATGGATCATGCCCAGGGTGGCGAACAGCCCCGGCAGCTCCTGCTGGCAATCGAAGTGGGCACCGGGCAAGGCCTCCCCGGCCAGCCGCGCACGGCCCAGCTCGCGGGCGATGCGCTGTTCGATCTGCTGCAGGTGTTCGAGCAGGCTGTCGCGCAGCGCCGGGTGCGCGCGCAGCTCCTCGCGCGAGGCCAGGTTGACCAGTACCGCCAGGGGGGTCTTCAGCGCATGACCGAGATTGCCCAGGGCATTGCGCGAACGCTTGAGGGTGTCTTCGGTATGCGCCAGCAGATGGTTGATCTGCTCGACCAGCGGCTCCAGCTCCTCGGGCACCTGGTTGTCCAGTTCGCTGCGCTGGCCCTCCTGCAACTGGGCGATCTGCAGGCGCGTCTGCTCCAGTGGGCGCAGCGCGCGGCTGACGGTCAGGCGCTGCAGCAGCAGGATCAGCGCCAGGCCGCCGAGGCCCAGTGCCAGGCCGATGCGCTGTACACGGCGAAAACTCTGCAGCACCGGGGTGTAATCGCGGGCCACATAGATGGACAGTTGCTGGCCGAAACGCTGGTAATCGCCGCGATAGGTCAGCAACAGCTGGCCCTGGGGGCCATCGCTCAGCTCGGGGAGCAGCCCACCCTCCTCGCTCGCCAGCAGCTCGCTGTCCCACAGCGAGCGCGAACGCCAGCTCCTGTCGGCGAACTCGATGCGGAAGTACAGGCCGGAATAGGGACGCTGGAAGGCGCCGCTGAGTCGCGACTCGTCCAGCTGGAGACCTTGCGGGCCACGGACCAGCGCGATCAGCAGCGACTGCGCCTCATCCTCCAGGCCGGCCTGCATGTAGCGGCGCAGGCTGTTGTCGAACAGCCACAGGCAGGTCTGTGCCAGCAGCAGGCCAATGATCAGCAGAACGCTGATCAGGCCCAGGCTCAGACGCCGCTGAATCGATCTCAAACGGCGCTACCGCTGAAGCGGTAGCCCTGCCCACGGCGGGTCTCGATCACCTCGCGGCCCAGCTTGCGGCGCAGGTGATTGACGTGCACCTCGATGACATTGGAGTCACGCTCGGTTTCACCGTCGTACAGGTGCTCGGCCAGATGGCTCTTGGAGAGGATCTGCCCGGCGTGCAGCATGAAGTAGCGCAGCAGGCGGAATTCGGCGGCGGTGAGTTCGATCTCAGCGTCGCCGCGGCTGACGCACTGGCGCCCTTCGTCCAGCTGCAGCCCGGCGGCCTGCAGCTGCGGCTGGTTGGCCAGGCCGCGGGCACGGCGCAGCAGGGCCTGGATACGCAGGTGCAGTTCTTCCGGGTGGAAGGGTTTGCTCAGGTAGTCGTCGGCGCCGACCTTGAGCCCCTCGATGCGCTCGGCCCAGGAGCCGCGCGCGGTGAGGATCAGCACCGGCGTGGCCAGGCCGCCCTTGCGCCACTCCTGCAGCACCTCGAGGCCCGGCTTGCCGGGCAGGCCGAGGTCGAGAATGATCAGGTCGTAGGGCTCGCTGGCCCCCTGGTAGGCGGCATCGCGGCCATCGGCCAGCCAATCGACGGCGTAGCCCTGGCGGGTCAGCCCGGCGATCAGCTCGTCGGCGAGAGGAACATGGTCTTCCACCAGCAACAGGCGCATCTCAGTCGTCTACCTCATCCTTCAGGATCCGCCCGTCACGGGCATCCAGTTCCAGTTCGCGCACCACACCCTCGCGGGTCAGCAATTCCACTTCGTAGATGAAGATGCCATCGTCTTCTTCCAGCTCGGCTTCCAGCAAGGTCGCCCCGGGGTAGCGCTCCAGCGCCGCCCGCATCAGTTGATCGAGCGGCATGATCACGCCGCTGAGACGCAGATGCCGGGCCTCGTCCTGATCGAGATCGCGCGCGCCGGCGATGCCGCTCAGCAGCACCAGCAACACCAGCGAAACGATGGATAAACCTCGGATGCCTTTCATCAGTCGTCCAGGTGGTTCTTGAGGAGGGTGCCATCGGTCGCATCCAGTTCGACATCCCACTGCTGACCTTTGGCGTCACGCACTTCGACCTGGTAGAGATAGCGACCGTACTCTTCTTCGAGCTCGCTGCCCTCCAGTCTACCGCCTGGATGCTGCGCCAGGGCAGCCTCGTTGAGTTTTTCGAAGGACAGGATGGTGCCGGCGTCACGCAGTTGCAGCGCTTCGTCAGGCCCCAGGTCGCGGGCCTGGGCGATAGCGGCGGTGGCGCTCAGGGCAGCGGCGGCAAACAGCAGCGTCGGGCTTTTCATGGCGATGTCTCCAATGGCTTCCGTTTCGACGCTTGCAGGGTATGGGATGCGACTTAAGCCAAACTGAATTCAGCCGTCCGTAGCGCGTCACCGGCGGGTCAGCCGCTCTATACTCCCCGACCTGCAGATGGAGACCCGCATGAGCGCCATACAGATCAAGTTTCCCGCCCTCACCCTCAAGGCCGGCCGGCGCGCCTTCGCCCGTATCCGCGAACAGGGCCTGCAGCCCGCCGACGTGGGCATCCTGCCGGGCGCCGCCGGAGGCCCCAAGGCGCTGGGCATCCAGGGGCTGGATATCGCCCTGTTCGGCGACTGGCTGGCGCGCGCACCGCGCGAGCGCTCGCTGATCGGCGCGTCCATCGGTTCCTGGCGCTTCGCCAGTGCCTGCCTGCCGGATGCCGCCGCAGGCTTGCGCCGCCTGGGCGAACTGTACACCGCGCAACGCTTCGCCAAGGGCGTGAGCATGGCCGAAGTGTCGCGCAGCTGTACGCGAATGCTCGAGGATCTGCTCGGCAGCCAGGACGCCGAGGTGCTGAGCAACGCCCACTACCGCCTGAACATCGTCGTGGTGAAGAGCCACGGGTTGCTGGCCCAGGATCGCCGCGGCGCATTGGGACTGGGCCTGTCCTCGGTGATCGGCAACAACCTGCTGGGCCGGGCGCGGCTGGCCCGCCATTTCGAGCGGCTGATCCTGCACGATGCGCGGCTGGCCCCGCCGCTGCATGAGCTGGTCGACTTTCCCTCGCGCTGCCTGCCGCTGGATCTCGGCAACCTGCGTCACGCCCTGCTCGCCTCGGGCTCCATCCCCCTGGTCATGCAGGGTGTACGCGACATTCCCGGTGCCGGCCCCGGCACCTACCGCGACGGCGGCCTGCTCGACTACCACCTGGATCTGCCCTACAGCGGCAGTGACATCGTACTCTATCCGCACTTCACCGATCGCATCATCCCCGGCTGGTTCGACAAGAGCATGCCCTGGCGCCGCGGCGATGCCACGCGCCTGCAGGATGTCCTGCTAGTGGCGCCTTCTCCCGCCTACCTGGCACGGCTGCCCTACGGCAAGCTGCCGGATCGCAAGGATTTCACCCGTTTTCTCGGCGACGACAGCAGTCGCGAACGCTACTGGCGCGTCGCCATGGACGAAAGCCGGCGCATGGGCGACGAGTTTCTCGAACTCGCGCAGAGCGGCCGCCTGGCCGATCGAATGCTCCCGCTCTGAGCGCACTGCTTATCCGCTGCGCTCACCTGCCCAGGGCGGCGGCCTGCCCGAGCATGCCGGAAAGCCGACATCGTTCTATCCAGCCCGTTTAAACGTCTGCCCTTATTGATAAAAGTCGATGAGCGCAGGGAACCCTGCGGCGCCGTTTGTTTCCAATAAAGTGTTGGTGTTCTTTCAAGGCGGTTTATATCCGGCATGCCCTGTCGAAGTTGCCGCCGTTGAAAACTTTGATGCGGATCAACTTCACAACTTGTTTTTCGCTTTTTCGAAAAATTTAATCCCCTGGATGTGACTTGACGGCCCTGTCGAATCATCAACTGCTATGAACCGGTCAGTGTTGGATTGAAAACCCGCTGACTTCTGAATCACTGGGATACCCTCGGAGAACCGACCCCATGAACGCCTCGCTGCGTTTCAACGATGCACTGCTGATTGCCGACCGTGCCTTTCAACCTTTTCAATGTGTCGCCTGGGCGCCACAGGACGGTAGCGGTATGTTGAGCCTGACGGTCGTGGACCGCACCAACACGCGCCTGATCGATCGCGCGCAACTTACCAGCAGCACGTACAGCGACCCGCAAGAGCTGGCCAAGGCGCTGAAAAAATCCCGTGACGAGCTGAGCCGCAAAGGTTTCGATCTCGCCCCGTGGAGCATGCCGGAATAGACGCTCGCGTTAAACCTTAGAGTGTGGTGCGCGCCGCTCTTTATCAGGGCTGGCGCACCCAACTTAAAGCGCCTCTTTTATCCCCCCTCAAGTTCCCTCCTCGCCGCACGCCTCATACCGCAAAAACACTGAACTTCCCTTATCGATCAACGGGCTAATCCTGTATCGATACGGAAAAGTTGATCGCTATGCCTGCCTTCGATTGGCAACGCCTGTTCCTCGACGGTCAGCCCCTGGTATTTCTCGGCGAAGTGGTGGCGCGCACCCTGCTCGCCTATATCGTCGTCTTTCTGTTCCTGAAAGTCGCCGGACGACGAGGCGTCAAGCAACTGTCGCTGTTCGAACTGGTGGTGATCCTGACGCTGGGTTCGGCAGCCGGCGACATGACCTTCTACGAGGATGTGCCGCTGCTGCCCGTGCTGACCGTGTTCGTCGCCATGAGCCTGGCCTACCGCCTGACCACCCAGGTGATGAGTCGCAGCCCGCGCCTGCAGCGTTGGATGGAAGGCGAGCCGTTCATCCTGATCCGCGACGGCCGCTTCGAACTGGAAACGCTCACCGCAGGCAATATCTCCCACGATGAATTCCTCATGGAACTGCGTCAGGGCGGGGTCGAGCACCTCGGCCAGGTACGCCTGGGGATCGTCGAAATCAATGGCGGCGTGAGCCTGTATTTCTACGATACGGCCAGCACCCGGCCAGGCCTTCCGGTGCTGCCTGCACCCCTGAAAGCGGTACAACCCCTGGCGCAGCAGAGCGACCTGTACGCCTGTAATCATTGCGGTGAACTGCAACAGCTGGTCGCCGGGCAACTGCAGGACTGCCCGCGCTGCGGCTACCGCCAGTGGGTGCGGGCCCTGAGCAATCCAAGAGCATGAGCGCACGAGCATGACGATTGTCGTCGAACACGACCTGCACTATGTCGATGACCGCATGCCGGGCATCAGCCGCCGCAAGCTGCGCGGCAAATTCCGCTATTTCGATGCGGCCGGCGAACGCATCCGCGATCCGCGACAGATCGCCCGCATCGACGCCCTGGCCGTGCCACCGGCCTATACCGAGGTATGGATCTGCGCCGACCCGAAAGGACATCTGCAAGCCACCGGCCGTGACGCCCGTGGGCGCAAGCAGTACCGCTACCACCCGCGCTGGCGGGAAGTACGCGACACCGACAAATACGCCAACCTGCTGCTGTTCGGCCAGGCCCTGCCGAAGCTGCGCCAGACCCTGGAGCAGCACCTGCTGCTACCCGAGCACGGGCGTGAGAAGGTCATGGCCACGGTGATCACCCTGCTCGACAGTACCCTGATCCGTATTGGCAATTCTCGCTACGCCCGGGAAAACCGTTCCTACGGCCTGACCACCCTGCGTAATCGCCATGTCGAGGTACAAGGCAGCGCCATCCGCTTCCACTTTCGCGGCAAGAGCGGCATCGAACATGAGGTCGAGGTCAGTGACAAACGCCTGGCGCGCATCATCCGCCGTTGCCTGGAACTGCCGGGCCAGCACCTGTTCCAGTACCTCGACGAACAGGGCCAGCGGCATACGGTGACCTCCAGCGACATCAATGCCTACCTGCGCGAACTGACCGGTGCCGATTTCACTGCCAAGGACTACCGCACCTGGGCCGGCAGCACCCTGGCCCTGGGCCTGCTGCGGGAGCTGGACTGGCAACCCGAGAGCATGGCCAGGAAGCACGTGGTGGCCATGGTCAAGGACGTGGCCGAGCAGTTGCGCAACACACCGGCGGTGTGCCGCAAATGCTATATCCACCCGGCGCTGATCGACGCCTTCCAGGCCGGGGAACTGGCGGCTCTGCGCCTGGCGGCCGCACGCAAGGGCCTGCGCGCCGAGGAAAGCCTGCTGATGCGCTTTCTGGAGAGGCTGCCACCCGCCTGACAAAGTAAAATGGCCAGATATGTGGGGTCATTGTCATTGCCGCCAGGCATAAGCCTGCGCACACTCTGTCCATCTTTCCCGCGAGAACGACAATGGACAGCGTCAAATGCATCGCCGCCCTGCTCTACCCCGACTTCATGAGCCTGGATGTGGTTGGGCCGCTGCAGGTATTCGCCTCGGCCAATGCCGAGCGCAACCGGCAAGGCCTGGGCGACGCCTACCGGCTGCAGTTGCTGAGCGAACGGGCCGGCCCGGTGAACAGTTCCTCCGGCATGCGCATGCTGGCCGACGCCAGTTGGGCCGATTGCGACCCGAGCGGCCTGGATACCCTGCTCGTCCCCGGCGGCAGCGGCGAGACCGCCCAGTGTGACAACCAGGCGCTGCTGGCCTGGCTGCGCAGTGCCGAACCGCATATCCGCCGCCTCGGCTCGGTCTGCTCGGGCGCGCTGATCCTGGCCCGCAGCGGGCTGCTGGATGGCCAGCGGGTGACCACCCATTGGGCCGATATGGACAGCCTGCGCCAGCACGAGGCGGTGCGGGTGGACGCCAACTGCCTGCACACCTACGACCCGGACGACCGCAGCGGTGCCGCGCACCTGTTCACCTCCGCGGGCGTGACCGCGGGGATCGACCTGGCGCTGGCCCTGGTGGAGGCCGATCTCGGTCGCAGCATGGCCCTGGCCGTGGCGCGTCGCCTGGTGATGTTCCTGCGCCGCCCCGGTGGCCAGGCCCAGTTCAGCGCCCTGCTGGCGCCGGAGCCGAGCCATACGCCGAGGCTGGCCGAACTGCTGGCCTGGATTCCCGGCAACCTGGGCGGGGATCTGTCCCTGGAAGCGCTGGCCGAACGGGCCAGACTGACCCCGCGCACACTCTCGCGCGTGTTCGCCAGGGAACTGGGCACCGGCCCGGCCCGCTACGTCGAGCGCGTGCGCCTGGAGGCGGCCCGGGCGCTGTTGCAGGATGCCCAGGCCTCGATCGCCACGGTGTCCAGGCTCACCGGCTTCGGTCACCCGGAGAACCTGCGCCGGGTTTTTCACAAACACCTTGCCGTCAGCCCCCAGGAATACGCCGAACGCTTCGGCCGGGAGACGCCCCATGCTTGAACTGAGACCCAATTGCGAGTGCTGCGACCGCGACCTGCCAGCGGATTCCGTGGACGCGCGGATCTGCTCGTTCGAATGCACCTTCTGCCGGCACTGCGCCGACACGCGGCTGCACGGCCGCTGCCCGAACTGCTCGGGGGAGCTGCTGCGCAGGCCGATCCGCCCGGCCGAACGCCTGGCCGCCAACCCGGCATCGACGCAACGCCTGCACAAGCCCGGAGGCTGCCATGTCGCTACTGCGTAACCGCACGCTGCTCACCCTGTTCGTGGCCCAGGCGCTGTACTGGAGCTGCTCGCTGATCGGCATCACCCTGACCGCGCTGATCGGCCTGCAACTGGCGCCTTACAACAGCCTGGCGACGCTGCCGCTGGCGCTTCTGGTGCTGGGCAATCTGCTGGCCACCCATCCACTGTCGCTGTTCATGCAGCGTCACGGCCGTCGCCCGGGGCTGACCCTGGGCGCCGCGGCCGGGATCGTTGGCGGGCTGATCAGCGCCCTGGGCGTCTACCTCGCCGATTTCACCCTGTTCTGCCTCGGCGCGCTACCCATCGGCGTGTACCAGGCGTCGGCCATGTACTACCGTTTCGCCGCCCTGGAAGCCGTGGACGAAGCGCACAAGGGCCGCGCAGCGGCCTGGGTCATCGGTGGCGGTGTCTGTGCGGCCCTGGTGGCGCCGACGCTGACGCTGTGGTCGCGCCATGCCCTGAGCACGCCCTTCGTCGGTGCCTACCTGCTATTGGCCAGCCTCGCCCTGCTCGCTCTGCTGTTGCTGGCCAGCTTGCGCGAAGGCAGCGTGCCGGCCCGCGTCGCGGGCAGCCCCCGGTTGATGCTGGATCTGCTCGCACGTCCCAAGGTGCGGGCGGCCGTGATCATCGCCGCCTGCGGCCACGGGCTGATGATTCTGGTGATGAACGCCACGCCGCTGGCCATGAGTTTCTGCGGCCTGTCCCTGGAAAACAGCGCCCAGGTGATCCAGTGGCACCTGCTGGGCATGTTCCTGCCGGCATTCGCGGCCGGCAGCCTGGTCGACCGCCTCGGCAGCATGCGCGTGGCCATGCTCGGTATCGTGCTGCTGATGATCAGCGCCGGCACGGCCGTGGCCGGCCTGAGCCAGGGCCACTTCCTGCTGTCGTCGTTCCTGCTCGGCGTGGGCTGGAACCTGATGCTGGTGGCCGGCACCACCCAGCTGGGACAAGGCCACGGCAGCGACGAGCGCGGCCAGGCCCAGGGGCTGATGGAACTGGCCAACGGGGGCGTCGCCGCCGTGGCCTCGTTCGCCTCGGGGGCGTTGATCAGCGGCCTGGGCTGGGGTCCGGTGAACCTCGCCATGCTGCCCTTGCTGATACTGGCCGCATTGGCGCTGCTTGGCAGCCGCCGACGTCCGATCGGCGATTTGCCCTGAACGCCCCGCCCCGCCCCGCCCCGTCCGGGCCGGGCGAGCGCGGCCCGGGACGCAGGTCGGCGATCAGTAGTAGGCGTTTTCCTTGTTGGTGTGATCGGTCACGTCGCGCACCCCCTTGAGCTCCGGGATACGCTCGAGCAGGGTTTTCTCGATCCCCTCCTTGAGGGTCAGGTCGACCTGGCCGCAGCCCTGGCAACCGCCGCCGAACCTGAGCACGGCGATACCGTCCTCGACCACGTCGATCAGGCTGACCTCACCGCCATGGCTGGCCAGGCCGGGGTTGATCTCGGTCTGCAGGTAATAGCTGATGCGCTCGTTGATCGGGCTGTCTTCGTTGACCATCGGCACCTTGGCGTTCGGTGCCTTGATGGTCAGCTGGCCACCCATGCGGTCGGTGGCGTAATCGACCACGGCATCCTCGAGGAACGGCTCGCTGACGGCATCGATCCAGGCGGTGAAGCTGGCCAGGCCGATGGCCTGGTCTTCCGGCTTCTGCTCGCCCGGCTTGCAATAGGCGATGCAGGTCTCGGCGTACTGGGTGCCGGGCTGGGTGATGAAAACGCGGATGCCGATCCCCGGCGTGTCCTGCTTGCTCAGCAGGTCTGCCAGGTAGTCATGGGCGGCGTCGGTAATGGTAATGGTGCTCATGGCAACTCCTCACGGTCATGGGCTGCAGTGTACGCCAAATGCTCCATGCGGATAAAGTCCTACTGTTTTACTCGGGAAAGGCCTTGCGCCCCGCCGCCTGCCGCTTCGGCAGCCACCCAGGCCTTGGCCTGGCGGAAAAAGCGCTTCTCGATCAGCTCGTAGCTGCCCCAGGAGGCCAGCGCGATCACCGGCATGCAGGCGGCGATTACCCAATACGGGTTCAAGTCCAGGCTGGCCTGCAGGTACCAGCCCAGCGACAGCACGATGACGTGCAGCAGATACACCGAATAGGAACAGTCGCCCATTCTCGCCAGCAGGCGGTTGCCGCGGAACCAGGGTTCCATGGCAACGCAGGCCGCGACGATCAGGGCGCTGGGCAGGCCCCAGTGCAACAGGCGCATGGAGTTGTCGAGATGATAGATGGCCAGCAGCGCAGCGGCGATCAGCAGCACCGGCAGCCACAGGCCCTGACGAATCCAGCCACGGCGATAGAACATGCCCAGCACCACGCCGAAGAGGAACTCGTAGACGATGCTGTCGCGGTAGAAGTCGCTGACCCACGGCTGCCGCGCCAGCAGGCCGCTGAGCAACAGCGCAGCGGCGATCAGGCTCAGGCGAAAGCGCTCGGGCACGGTGAAGGCCAGGGCGAACAGCAGGTAGAAGAACATTTCGTAGTTCAGCGTCCAGCCGACGTTGAGCGTCGGATAGAGGCCGAAACCGGCGGGATTCTCTGCGGGGATGAACAGCAATGACAGCATCAGGTGCTGCAGGTCGAATTCCTGGGTCGGCATCACCGGATTGGCAAAGGCGATGATCAGGGCGGCGAGCAGCGTGTACAGCCAGTAGGCCGGCGCGATGCGCAGGGCGCGATTGAGCATGAAACGCCAGGGCGTGACCTCCTTGCCCTGGGTGGACAGGTAGATCACCAGCCCGCTGATGATGAAGAACACATCGACGCCGACGGCGCCCTTGTCGGCGAACAGCTGGCCAATGAAACTGTCCGCCTCGAAATTGAAGAACACTTGCATCACATGATGGAAAACCACGACCCAGGCCGCCAACGCACGCAGCGCCTGTACTGAAATCAACATAAAAACCCAACCCCTCCTTCTCTTTACCTGACGCCAGGACGTCGAATAGCTGTAGCACCCCGTCCCGAAACAGGGGCGCACAGCGTCCGACCGCAGAGGGCGGAGAAAGGTCTGGCAAAAACGCCGCCCCTTGCGGGGCATGGACTCAGAGGTTCTGGTAGCGATTCATATCCAGCACCCCCGCCTCCACCGGCTCGGTTTCGCGGATATAGGCCGTGAGGTCATGGAAGTAGCGCCAGAACTCGGGATGGCTACGGCGGATACCCCAGCGTGCGACGACACGCTCGAAGCCGGCGGCATCCTTCGCCTGCTCCAGCGCGCCGACGAACTCGGGAACCTCCAGCGTCCGCAACGAGAACATGAAGTTCGGGTAGCTGCTGAGCACGCCCGGGTAGAGGGTCAGGGTGTCCAGGCGCGGTTGATAACGCAGGTCCTCGCCGAACATGAAGGCCACGTTGCTATGGGCGCGATTGCGCAGCAGGCTGTACACCTCGCGCTTGCCATCCTCGGTTTCGACGCGCAGCAGGGTCGCTTCCGGCAACTGCCGGATGACCTTGAGCGCCGCCGCCGGGCGTGCGGCCAGGCGGCTCAGCGCCTGCTCGGCGTTGCGCAGCTCGGCCGGCAGGTCGTCGCGATGGCAGTGGGCGCCCGTGCAGCGGTTGATCGGATCGGGCCGCGCATTGAGGCTGGCGAAGCGCTGCAGCAAGCCCTGGGCGAAGTCACGCTTGGGGTCTTCTTCGGCAAGCGTCAGCCCGCTCGGGGTCTTGCGGTCCAGCGGGTAGTAGTCCATCCAGGCTTTCAGCTTGCCGCTGTTCTGGTACCAGTCGCTGAACAGGCCCTGGCGCGCATCGGCCGGCATCAGACGCAGGAAGTTCTGCTCGGCGCCATTGCGGATCAGGTCGAAGTACAGCCGCGTCTGCGCCTGGTGCGAGACGTTGCCGAACACGTCGAAGTTGACCACCAGTTGGTAGTAGGTGCGCTCCAGCAGCGGGTAATCCATCCACCACAGGGTCTGCGGGATCTCGCCGATCAGGCCTTTGCGCACCGCGGCGCTGTCGTGCTGACGGAAGATCGACAGCAGCGCGTTGTCGTTGCCGGCCCAGATATGCGACCACTGCGGCGCCGGGGCGTCGGCATAGCTCCGGGCGCGCAATTTCTCGTAGTCGTTGCGTTTGTCACGATAGCTGCGCCACAGCCCGAGTAGATCGCCGATCTGGTCGAGCTGGCCGGGCATGGCCAGCAACGGCGTGGTTTCGCCGCGGTAAGCCGGGTCGGTGACATACAGGTCGTGCTGCGGGTCCTGGAACAGCACCCAGAAATTGTCGCGAATCACGTCGGTGGCGATCTGCCCGCGACACACCGGCCCGCGGATGAAGGTGCGCACGAAGTATTCGGCGTTATCGAGCATGAACTGGTAGCGCGCCCGGGCCGGAATCGCGGCGAAGGTCTCGAAGGGATTGGCGCGGCGCTGCACGCCATAGCCGGGCAGGCTATCCACCTGCCAGTCGCTGCCGAGGAACAGCGTCTTGACCCGCTGCAGTTTCTGCGCGCTCAACGGGTAGGTGATGTGCGTCTTGTGCACGATCACGCCCTGGATCGGCTGCAGGCGGTAATAGATGGTGGTACCCGGATCATCGTTGGGCCGGCGCGTGGCGACGATGTCCACCGGCTCGCCGCTGGGCGTGCGCGAGCGCACCAGTTGGAAGAAGTGCCCGGACTCGCCATCATCAAAATACAGATGGGCGAGAAACAGATGCTCGTAGAGCCAGCGACTGACCAGTTGCTGCCGCGCCCCCGGAGCATTGAGAAAAGCTTCCCAGCTGGCTATCTGTCGCGCCTCGGCGGCGCTGGCGACCAGGTCCACCTGGTCGAGCGGCGCGCCCTCGGCCAGCCAGCGCTGCACGGTCTGGTAGTCCTGCTCGCTGAGCCCGGTCACGGCGAACGGCATGCCGGCCATGGGGTTGTCGCCGGCAAAGGCATCGAACTCACCCGGCAACGGGCACTGGTTGACCCGGTCGATACCGATGGCCAGCTCTTGGGGCAGTTTGCCGTTGGCCGCCAGCGGCGTGGCATGGCCCAGTTCGAGCATGCGCGCCATCAGCGCCGCCTGACTGCCCTGCTGCTCCAGCACCGAGAAGAAGTCCTTGCGCCGCCAGGCCTGCTCGCCATGGGCATCGACGAACAGACGCGTGGTGTCCTGGGTCTTGCTGCGCGTGCCGTCGTACACCGGCAGCTTGTTGGCACCACGCTCGGCGCCTTCGCCGCTGCCCAGGTTGAGCTGGCACGGCGCGTCATAGCAGGCATGGCAGGCCACGCAGTGGCGGGTGAAGATCGGCTGGATGTCCCGGCTGTAGGAAATGGGCTGCGCGGCCAGCAACGGGCTGACCAGAAAAAGGCATAGGCTCGACAGCACCCGGGGCAGCATGTTCGACGTTCCGGCAAAAAATGACCGGCGATTCTAGCCGCAGCGGCAGCGCTGCGCCATTACCCTGCGGGTGGCAGCCATAAGCCTCAAGCTTGCGGCTTGTAGCTACCAACATGAGCATAATTCATGCAATGGCGCGCGGCGCAGAAAAACCGCCAACCTTTGCTATTATCCCGTCCCCTTGTTTGCAGTCCCGTTCAGGTAGCGTCGTCCATGTCCCTGTCAGATCGTTCCGCCCGTCTCCAAGCGCTTCAGCATGCCCTGCAGGCGCGCATCCTGATCCTCGACGGCGGCATGGGCACGATGATCCAGAGCTACAAGCTCGAGGAAGCGGATTACCGCGGCGAGCGTTTCGCCGACTGGCCGCAGGACGTCAAGGGCAACAACGACCTGTTGATCCTCAGCCGCCCGGACGTGATCGGCGCCATCGAGAAGGCCTACCTGGATGCCGGCGCCGACATCCTGGAAACCAATACCTTCAACGCCACCCAGGTGTCCCAGGCCGACTACGGCATGGAAGCGCTGGTCTACGAGCTCAACGTCGAAGGCGCGCGCCTGGCCCGCCGGGTAGCGGATGCCAAGACCCTGGAAACCCCGGACAAGCCACGCTTCGTCGCCGGCGTGCTCGGTCCTACGAGTCGCACCTGTTCGATCTCGCCGGACGTCAACGATCCCGGCTACCGCAACGTCACCTTCGACGAACTGGTGGAGAACTACACCGAGGCCAGCCAGGGCCTGATCGAAGGTGGCGCCGACCTGATCCTGATCGAGACCATCTTCGACACCCTCAATGCCAAGGCGGCGATCTTCGCCGTGCAGGGGGTGTTCGAGGAGCTTGGCTTCGAGTTGCCGATCATGATCTCCGGCACCATCACCGATGCCTCCGGGCGTACCCTGTCCGGGCAGACCACCGAAGCCTTCTGGAACTCGGTGGCCCACGCCAGGCCGATCTCCGTCGGCCTGAACTGCGCCCTCGGCGCCGCCGACCTGCGCCCCTACCTGGCGGAGCTGGCGGCCAAGGCCGACACCCATGTCTCCGCCCACCCCAACGCCGGCCTGCCCAACGCCTTCGGCGAGTACGACGAGACCCCGGCGCAGACCGCCACAGTGATCGAGGAGTTCGCCCAGAGCGGCTTTCTCAACATCATCGGCGGTTGCTGTGGCACCACCCCGGCGCATATCCAGGCCATCGCCGAGGCCGTGGCCAAGTACCCGCCACGGGCGATCCCGCAGATCGCCCCGGCCTGTCGCCTGTCCGGCCTGGAGCCGTTCACCATCGACCGCCAGTCGCTGTTCGTCAACGTCGGCGAGCGCACCAACATCACCGGCTCGGCGCGCTTCGCCCGGCTGATCCGCGAGGAGAACTACACCGAGGCCCTAGAGGTCGCCCTGCAGCAGGTCGAGGCCGGCGCCCAGGTGATCGACATCAACATGGACGAGGGCATGCTCGACTCCAGGGCGGCCATGGTCAGGTTCCTCAACCTGATCGCCGGCGAGCCGGACATCTCCCGCGTGCCGATCATGATCGACTCCTCCAAGTGGGAGGTGATCGAGGCCGGCCTCAAGTGCATCCAGGGCAAGGGCATCGTCAACTCGATCTCGATGAAGGAAGGCGTCGAGCAGTTCAAGCACCACGCCAGGCTGTGCAAGCGCTACGGCGCCGCTGTGGTGGTGATGGCCTTCGACGAGGCCGGCCAGGCCGACACCGCGGCGCGCAAGAAGGAAATCTGCAAGCGCTCCTACGACATCCTGGTCGATGAGGTGGGCTTCCCGCCGCAGGACATCATCTTCGACCCGAACATCTTCGCCGTCGCCACCGGCATCGAGGAACACAACAACTACGCGGTGGACTTCATCGAGGCCTGCGCCTACATCCGCGACCACCTGCCCTACGCGCTGTCCAGCGGTGGGGTGTCCAACGTGTCGTTCTCGTTCCGCGGCAACAACCCGGTCCGCGAGGCGATCCACTCGGTGTTCCTCTACTACGCGATCCAGAACGGCCTCTCCATGGGCATCGTCAACGCCGGCCAGCTGGAGATCTACGACGAGATCCCGCGCGAGCTGCGCGACGCGGTCGAGGACGTGATCCTCAACCGCACCCCGGAGGGCACCGAAGCGCTGCTGGCGATCGCCGACAAATACCGCGGCGACGGCAGCGTCAAGGAAGCGGAAACCGAGGAATGGCGCGGCTGGGACGTCAACAAGCGGCTGGAGCACGCGCTGGTCAAGGGCATCACCACCCATATCGTCGAAGACACCGAACTCTCCCGGCAGTCGTTCAAGCGGCCGATCGAGGTGATCGAGGGGCCGCTGATGAGCGGCATGAACATCGTTGGCGACCTGTTCGGCTCGGGCAAGATGTTCCTGCCCCAGGTGGTCAAGTCCGCCCGCGTGATGAAACAGGCCGTGGCCCACCTGATCCCCTTCATCGAGGCGGAGAAAGGCGACAAGCCGGAAGCCAAGGGCAAGATCCTCATGGCCACGGTGAAAGGCGACGTGCACGACATCGGCAAGAACATCGTCGGCGTGGTGCTCGGCTGCAACGGCTACGACATCGTCGACCTCGGCGTGATGGTGCCGGCGGAAAAGATCCTGCAGACCGCCATCGCCGAGAAGTGCGACATCATCGGCCTGTCCGGGCTGATCACGCCGTCGCTCGACGAGATGGTGCACGTCGCCCGCGAGATGCAGCGCCAAGGCTTCAAGCTGCCGCTGATGATCGGCGGCGCCACCACCTCCAAGGCCCATACCGCGGTGAAGATCGAGCCCAGGTACCAGAACGACGCCGTGGTCTACGTCACCGACGCCTCGCGCGCCGTGGGCGTGGCCACCCAGTTGCTGTCCAAGGAGCTCAAGCAGGATTTCGTCGCCCGCACCCGCGCCGATTACGTCGAGGTGCGTGAGCGTACCGCCGCCCGCAGCGCCCGCACCGAGCGCCTGCCCTACACCGCCGCGGTGGCCAACAAGCCGCAGTTCGACTGGGCCGGCTACCGGCCGACCGTGCCCAGCTTCACCGGAGTCAGGGTGCTCGACGACATCGACCTCGAGGTGCTGGCCAGGTACATCGACTGGACGCCCTTCTTCATCTCCTGGGATCTGGCCGGCAAATACCCGCGCATCCTCAGTGACGAGGTGGTCGGCGAAGCGGCCAGCGCGCTGTTCGCCGACGCCCAGGCCATGCTCAGGAAACTGATCGACGAGAAACTCATCAGCGCCCGTGCCGTGTTCGGCTTCTGGCCGGCCAACCAGGTGCACGACGACGACCTGCAGGTCTACGGAGACGACGGCGAACCCCTGGCCACCCTGCACCACCTGCGCCAGCAGACCATCAAGCCGGACGGCAAGCCGAACCTGTCGCTGGCCGACTTCGTCGCGCCCAGGGACAGCGGCGTGACCGATTACGTGGGCGGCTTCATCACCACCGCCGGGATCGGCGCCGAGGAAGTGGCCAAGGCCTACCAGGACGCCGGCGACGACTACAACTCGATCATGGTCAAGGCCCTGGCCGACCGCCTCGCCGAAGCCTGCGCGGAATGGCTGCACGAGCGTGTGCGCAAGGAATACTGGGGCTACCAGCCGGACGAACAGTTGAGCAACGAAGAACTGATCAAGGAAGCCTACAAGGGTATCCGCCCCGCTCCCGGCTACCCGGCCTGCCCGGATCACACCGAGAAGAAGACCCTGTTCGCCCTGCTCGACCCCGAGGCCGGATTCGACAGGGCCGGGCGCAGCGGCGTGTTCCTCACCGAGCATTACGCCATGTTCCCGGCCGCCGCCGTCAGCGGCTGGTATTTCGCCCATCCCCAGGCGCAGTATTTCGCCGTGGGCAAGGTGGACAAGGACCAGGTCGACAGCTACAGCGCCCGCAAGCAGCAGCCACTGGCGGTCACCGAGCGCTGGCTGGCGCCCAACCTGGGGTATGACGAATGAACGACGAGCCAGTGCCGTACCTGCTCGATCAGCTGGAAAGCGCCGACATGCTGGAGATCGACGGCCTGCACGCCTTCGCCTTCCAGCTCGACGACGCCCTGCTCGATCAGGCCGATGCCGCCGCCGCAGCCGGGCAGAGCTTCGCCAGCGAAGCGCCAGTGCTGAGCATCGAGGCCCAGGACGGGCGCGAGCGCAAACACTGGCAGTTCAGCTATAACGCGGTGATGGAAGCCGAGTACCGGGCCGAGGATGACGGCTGGAACCTCTCGGGGCATGGGCTCAAGTGTTTCGCGGCAACGGCCGCCAGCAGCGACGACGAATAAGTCGGGACGATGGCGACTATCCGTTATGGGTATGGAGGCCTGGGAAGCCGCCCCCCACTGGCAAGCCAACTCTAGTGGCCGCCTGGAGCATCATTCTGGTCAGGCACTGAGCGATGACCTCAATGAACGTTGCTATCTGAAGGAAAGACAATGAAAAATGGATTTTATCTCACGTCACTGACACTGCTGCTGGTCCTGGCGGGCTGTGCCACGAAGGTGCCTTTCACTGGTGAATCCCATGCGGATGGCACGCTCAAGTCTGATATCTCGCAGCATCTGATCATGCAGGCGAAGCTTTATGCCAAGTGCAATCAGGTCGAATCCATCCAGACCCAGGTGCTCAAGATCAATCCGGTGGGAACCGGGCCAAGCATCGCCTCGCAGCAATATGGCAGTGTCGAGGAGCGCTGGCTGGTTCAGTTGTGCGATCGGCAGATTCCATTCTTGGTGACGCTGACGCCAGACGGGGCTGGCGGTACCTTTTTTGGCCTGTCACGCGAGCAATAGAGGCCCGGAGGCCTGTCATTCAGCCAGCGCTGCGGCGGCGAGCAACCGCTGTCACGACAGGTGAGACGACGAACGCCGTACGATCTTGATCGAGTGCTTGAGCGTCGGTTTGCGGGTCACGCTGATCGCCTTGCGGCTGACGGTATCGAGGGTGATGTTCCAGAAGCCGCTGCTGGGCACGACGATCTTCGCCGGGAACTTGTCGAACGCGCCGCCGTGGTAGGTATGGCGCCCGCCATTCTTGAAGCTGCGGAAATTGGCATCGTTCATCAGGCGGATGTTGCAGGTCTGCGAGCACTCGATGACGACGATATCGTCTTCATTGAGGTGTTCGCGCTGGTGTATGAACTTCATCGGGCGCTCCACGCGGCTTTTTCAGCCAAAACGAAAGGCTAGCATGACTCAGGTATCGTCCGACAGCACAGCCCCGGCTTTGTCCGGCCCCAGGTAAGTGGCGAGTATCCGCTGCCAGCTGCCGTCCCGGCGCATGTCACGAAATGCCGCCAGCATGCGCTGATGTACCAGCTCGGCATCCTCGAGGTTGAGGCCGCTGGCGATGTAGCTGCGGGTGTGGTTGATCGGCTGCCCGAATAGCGGGGACGAGTCGTACCCCAGGTACCGCCACAGGTAGAGGATACGCAGATCGATCTCGTACCAGGTGGCGACTCGGCCGCTGTGCAGCAGGTGTGCGGCCTGCTCGGGATCGGTGACCTCGACCACCTGCTGGCGGCCACGACGTGCGGCGTTGACAGCGGCGGCTCGCGGCGTGCCGGCCATCACCGCGACCGGGCCGGCGGCCAGCGCGTCGGCGATGCTGTCGAACGCCCGGTCCTGACTGGCCAGCACATAGGGCGTGGGCAGCACGTCGAGCAGCCAGACGAAACTGTCTTCCCGCTCCCGGGTTCGCCCCAGGTTGAGCACGATGCCGTGTGGATCCTCGGCCGCCGCACTCAGCACCCGCCGCCAGGGCACGCTGCGAAACAGGCATTGCCGCTCGATACGCACGCAGAGTTCACGCATGAGATCGCCGAACAGGCCCGCTTGCGCAGCGCTACCGTTGGCAAAGGGCATCTGCCCCTGGCCGACATACACATGCAGCGGCTCGGGCTCTGCCAACGCCGCCGCGCTGCCGCACAATGCGCCCAGCACGCACACGACACGGCCGAATCGGCGCCCTCGCCCCATGACCTCACTCATTCGCACGCACGAACTCCACTTCCTTCGCAACGACAGCCAGCATGCGGCAGTTTGCATGAGGCGCCGGCAAAGGCCAATCAGCCCAGCGCGGTATCCAGGAACATCATCACCGCAAAGCCGCCCATCAGCCCCAGGGTCGCCGGGGTCTGGTGACCATTGCGATGAGTCTCGGGGATGATCTCGTGGGACACCACGAACAGCATTGCCCCGGCGGCCAGCCCCAGGCCTATCGGATACGCCAGCGCGTAACCACTGGACATGCCGACGCCGACCAATGCCCCGATCGGCTCCATCAGGCCGCTGGCCATGGCGATCAGCGCGGCATTCAATGCCGACAGACCGGTGGTGCGCAGCGCCAGGGCCACGGCCAGCCCCTCGGGGATGTCCTGAATGGCGATAGCGGTGGCCAGGGGAATGCCGACCGTCAGGTCATCGCCAGCGAAGCCGACCCCGATGGCCATGCCCTCGGGCAGGTTATGCAAGGTGATGGCGAAGACGAACAGCCACACCCGGCTGATCCGCTCGCTTTCCGGCCCGCAGGGTCCGGTGCTTTCGTGCTCGTGCGGGGTGAAGCGATCCAGGCCGAGCATCAGCAACACCCCCAGGCCGAGGCCCAGCACCACGGTGGCGGCACCGAGCATGCCGTTGCCGGTGATGCCTTGCGCTGCTTCCAGCCCGGGCAGGATCAGCGAGAACGAACTGGCGGCGAGCATCATGCCGGCGGCGAAACCGAGCAGGGTGTCCTGGGTGCGCACACTGATGCTGCCCAGGGCCAGGGCCAGCATGGCGCCGGCGGCCGTGGCGGCGAACCCCGCGCCACCACCGTACAGGGCGTGCCGCAGCCGCTCGGGATTGTCGGCGAAGAAGGCGTTGAAGGTACTGCTGACCAGCAGCCACAGCACTGCCAGCAGGGAAATGCCCAGGCCCGTGGCGATCCAGGGCGAAGCCCGCATCTGGGCGAGCCAGGCTTGTACAAGGCTGTTGTGCGGCTGGGGAAGTGTTTGCATGAAAGCCCTCGGTAACGATCGAAATAGCGGGACGGATGTCGGACTCCCGTGGATACCGTCTTGATTCCCGGCCTGCAAGAGCCCGTTCGCAATCAGGATTCGCCCGTGGGAGCGCCGCCCCCGGCGCGATGCGCTGGCGGCCATGCCGCACAAACGCGCGATGGCCACGATTCGCCGCGAGGTCGCGGCTCCCACACGAATGTGGCAATGCTGCGCGCTTATTGCTGAATCCCGTGTAGATACCGTGCGACCGACATTTGATCTGCGTCGCGACACTATTGTCTGCGACAATCGCACGACACGGAGCGTTTCATCGCAAGTTTTTCACAGGAGTTCAAGCATGTCTGCTTATCACGCGACCATCCTCTGGCTACGGGGCGAACAAGCCTTCCTCGACAATCGCTACAGCCGCGCCCACCGCTGGCAGTTCGATGGCGGTCTGGAAGTGGCCGCCTCTTCCTCGCCCCACGTCGTCCCCCTGCCGATGTCCGACGCCAGCGCCGTGGACCCCGAAGAGGCGTTCGTCGCCTCGCTGTCGAGCTGTCATATGCTCTGGTTCCTGTCCCTGGCCGCCAAGCAGGGCTTTCAGGTCGATCGCTACGAGGATTGCGCCCGGGGCACGCTGGCTCGCGACAGCCAGGGCAAGCTGGCCATGACCGAAGTCGTGTTGCGCCCGCGCGTCAGCTTCGGCGCCGGCCCCCAGCCCGATGCGCCCCAGTTGCAGGCCCTGCATCATGCGGCGCACGAGGCCTGTTTCATCGCCAATTCGGTAACCAGCGAGGTGCACTGCGAACCGCAGTGGGACTGACGGCACTGTTGCAATGACGGGTGGGCAGCTAGGGTCTGTTGACGTTTCAGCGCGAGCCGCGTTGCCGCGAGAAATCTCGCCAGGCTAGGCGGAGGACGCCGGTAATGGTTGTTCCCTTGCCAAGTCCTCCAACAACGCATGGCGAGATTTCCCGCGCAACCCGCAGGGCCGGGCCCGTTTTGCCGCGATGCTGCGTTTCTCGCCGGCTCATTTAGCCCGCTAAACTTCGCGGCTCGTGCCTTGCCTCGCGGCAAAACGGACTCCGGCGCGGCGTGCGTGAAACGTCAACAGACCCTAGGCTGAAAGCTAAAAGGGAGGCCCCATGAGCGAACCTGAGGACGACAACGCGCCCCTGAGCCTGCGCGAGATGCTGCACAGCGTGCTGGCCGCGGCGCTGGGCGTGCAAAGCGCGAAGAACCGCAGCCGCGATTTCAGCCGCGGCAAACCCAGCCATTTCATTATCCTGGGGGTTTCGTTTACCGCGCTGTTCGTGCTGCTGATCATCGGCGTGGTGCAACTGGTGCTGTACTTCGCCGGCCTGTGACAGGCCTGCTATTGGTGGCTGACCCAATACACGGCGCTGATCACCACGATCAGGATCAGCGCGAAGATCGCCCTGGCGTCGACCACGCTGTCGCGGCTGTGGCGGTTTTCGGAGTCGTCATGCTCGCTCATCGATGGCCTCGTTCTTGGCGTTATGGCTGGCTCATTCGCGAACGCTTCCCACTAATACCGCAAGGCTCGGGAAGGCGTCAGACTGAGTTAAGACCAGCTTTGCCGGCGGCTCAACCGGCGCAGTTATGCTTCAAGTCCGGGTTAGCAGCAAAAGTTCTTTCCATATACTTAAACTTCACTTTTGCGCATAACCCTGAACTGGTATCTTCCCCCGGCTCCGCCTGGAGTGCGCGGCCGTGCGCGCAGATTTGCTGTAACAGGTCATCGAAGACGTAGCGAGCGACGACCAGCCAGGGACGAATTTATCGAGGAGACGCCATGCACGGGCACTGCATGGGCGATACCCCGGATAACTTCCACACCACGTGGCTGCGCGCAGTAGCCTTTCACCGATCTGGCAAGCAGCCTGATAACAGGATTCTCCATGTACGTATACGACCAGTACGACCAACAAATCGTCGAGGATCGCGTCAAGCAATTCCGCGACCAGACCCGCCGTTACCTCAGTGGCGAACTGAGTGGCGAAGAATTCCGCCCTCTGCGCCTGCAGAACGGCCTGTACATCCAGCGTTTCGCGCCGATGCTGCGCATTGCCGTGCCCTACGGCCTGCTGTCGTCCACCCAGGTCCGCAAGCTGGCGCAGATCGCCCGCGATTACGACAAGGGCTACGCCCACATCAGCACCCGTCAGAACGTGCAGTTCAACTGGCCGGAGCTGGAAGACGTGCCCGAAATCCTCGCCGAGCTGGCCACCGTGCAGATGCACGCGATCCAGACCAGCGGCAACTGCATCCGCAACACCACCACCGACCAGTTCGCCGGCGTGGCCAAGGACGAACTGGTCGATCCGCGCCCCTGGTGCGAGATCATCCGCCAGTGGTCGACCTTCCACCCCGAATTCTCGCACCTGCCGCGCAAGTTCAAGATCGCCGTCAACGGCGCGGTCGGCGACCGTGCCGCCATCGAGGTGCACGACATCGGCCTGGAGGCGGTGAGCAACGACGCTGGCGAGCTGGGCTTCCGCGTTTCCGTCGGCGGCGGCCTGGGCCGTACCCCGATCGTCGGCAGCTTCATCAATGAATTCCTGCCCTGGAAGCACCTGATCAGCTACCTCGACGCCATCCTGCGCGTGTACAACCGCTACGGCCGGCGCGACAACAAGTACAAGGCGCGGATCAAGATCCTGGTCAAGGCGCTGACGCCGGAGGTCTTCGCCGAGCGCGTCGAGGCCGAGTGGGCCCACCTGAAGGACGGCCCCACCACCCTCACCGAGGAAGAAGTGCAGCGCGTCGCCGCCCACTTCGTCGACCCCACGTACAAGAGCCTGAACGACGAAGACGCGGCCCTCGCCCAGCTCGACGCCGAGCACCCGGGCTTCGCCCGCTGGCGTCAGCGCAACACCTTCGCCCACAAGAAGCCCGGCTACGTCGCGGTCACCCTGTCGCTCAAGCCCACCGGCGTGGCGCCCGGCGACGTCACCGACAAGCAGCTGGACGCCATCGCCGACCTGGCCGACCGCTACAGCTTCGGCGAGGTGCGCAACAGCCACAACCAGAACATCATCCTCGCCGACGTCGAGCAGGCGCAACTGTTCAGCCTGTGGGGCGAACTGCGCGAACAGGGCTTCGCCACGCCCAACGTGGGCCTGCTGACCGATATCATCTGCTGCCCGGGCGGCGACTTCTGCTCCCTGGCCAACGCCAAGTCGATCCCGGTCGCCGAAGCCATCCAGCGCCGTTTCGACAACCTCGACTACCTGTTCGACATCGGCGATATCGACCTGAACATCTCCGGCTGCATGAACGCCTGCGGCCACCACCACGTCGGCCATATCGGCATCCTCGGGGTGGACAAGAAAGGCCAGGAGTTCTACCAGGTGTCCCTCGGCGGCAGCGCCGGCCGCGACGCCAGCCTGGCGCAGATCCTCGGCCCGTCCTTCGCCCAGGACGACATGCCGGACGTGATCGACAAGATCGTCAACGTCTATGTCGAGCAACGCACCGAGGAAGAAAGCTTCATCGACACCTTCCGCCGTATCGGTGTCGCCCCGTTCAAGGAGCGCGTATATGCAGCGAATCATTAAGAACGGCCAGGTGGTCGACGAAAGCTGGCACCTGCTGCCCAAGGAAACCACCCTGGAAGAACTGTCCAACTGCGACGACCTGATCGTGCCGCTGGCGCTGTGGGTGGAGCACGGTCATGCGCTCAAGGCCCGCGATGGCGGCCTGGGCGTATGGCTGGATGCGGACGAGGAAATCGAGGAAATCGCCAATCAGCTGGACAACTTCCAGGTCATCGCGCTGAATTTCCCGGCGTTCACCGATGGCCGCCACTCCTCCACCGCCTACCTGCTGCGCACCCGCTATGGCTACAAGGGCGAAGTACGGGCCATCGGCGACGTGCTGCGCGACCAGTTGTGGGCGCTCAAGCGCTGCGGTTTCGATGCCTTCGCCCTGCGCGAGGACAAGGACCCGCAGGACGCCCTGAAAGCCTTCGAGGAATTCTCCGAGGTGTATCAGGCCTCCAGCGACCAGCCCCTGCCGCTGTTCCGCCGCCGCCACGGCTGAAACCAGAGAGCCCCGCCAAATTGGCGGGGCTCTTCATTTGCAGACTCTTCACAGGATCGCGCATCTCCCTGGCCCATACTAGCAGGGGGGCGCAGAAGAGCGGCAAGCCGCCACCGGTGTAGGAGCGTCGACCTCGGCGCGATGCGCTTGCGGCCATCCCGAAAAATCCGTGGCGCAACCGCCATTCGCTGCGGGGTCGCAGCGCTTATCGAACATCAGGTAACCCATTGATTTATAGGCGCGTAGAAATTGCAGGACGGGCGGCCTCGTAGGATGGGTGGCAACCCATCGGCAATTGATGGGTTGCCACCTAGGCGGCCCGACCCATCCTACGGCGCGACAGCTCCTACAGGATTGCAGAAAGCCACCCGCCGTGTAGCGCGATGCGAGGGTGGCCGTCCCACGATGCGTATCACGGCCACCAATCGCCGCGAGGTCGCGGCTCCTACAGGGTCGGAGCAAACCGCCGTTTTGCGGGCCAAACGCTTGACTGACGGCTCAGTCCAGCCTGACCAGCACGCGGCCAACCTGGCCCCCTTGCAGAATGCGGGCAATGGCCTCCGGCAGCTGCTGCAGGCTCACCTCGGTGACCAGCTCGTCGAGGCCGTCGAGCTTCCACTGCAGCGACAGCTTGTCCCACATCGACGCCTTGACCACCAGCGGCAGCTCGACCGAGTCCACCCCCAGCAGATTGACGCCGCGCAGGATGAACGGCAGCACACTGGCCTGGAACTCCACGCCGGCGGTGAGCCCGCAGCAGGCCACGCTGCCGCCATAACGCACGGCCTTGAGCACATTGAAGAGAATGTCCCCGCCGACGGTATCGACGGCCCCCGCCCACTGCTCCTTGAGCAGCGGGCGATCCGTACCGCCCTGCAGTTCGCTGCGGGCAACGATCCGCTCGGCGCCGAGGCGGGTCAGAAAGTCGTGCTGTGCGGCCTTGCCGGTCGCGGCCGCCACGCGGTAACCGAGCGAGGTGAGCAGCGCCACGGCGATACTGCCCACGCCGCCGGAAGCGCCGGTCACCAGCACCGGCCCGTTGTCCGTGGTCAGCCCCGCCTGCTCCAGCTTGTCGACGCAGAGCGCGGCCGTCAGCCCGGCGGTCCCGAGAATCATCGCATCACGCAGCGATAGCCCCTGGGGCCGCTTGATCGCCCAACTGGCCGGAATACGGATGTACTGGCCATGTCCCCCCGCCGTGTTCATGCCCAGGTCATAACCGGTGACGATCACCTCATCGCCGACGCTGAACTCGGCCACCGCGGAATGCTCCACCACCCCGGCGGCATCGATACCCGGCGTATGCGGGTACTGCCGTGTCACACCGCGCAGGCCGTTGGCCGACAAGGCGTCCTTGAAGTTGAGCGACGAGTAGCGAACGCGGATCAGCAACTCACCCGCCGGCAAGTCGTCGGTATCCCGTTCGATCACCCGCTGCTCGAACAGCCCTGCGTCATTGCTTGAAGCCTGTAGTGCCAAGAAACCTGTCATCTCGCCCTCCTCCATCCGGCTGGCCGGGGTTTGCGCAATTACCAGAAACGCTGCTGATTGAGCCGACTCAACCAGGTCAGGGCGAAACGATCCAGCGCCACACTGGCGGCCAGGCCGACACGCTCCTGCAGGGATTTCTTCTGTGCGTAGTGCAGTTGGAACAGTTCGGCGTCCCGGGCACGCTCGGCCAGGTATTCGTCGCTGGTCTTCAACTCATCGACCAGTTGTTTCTCCAGCGCGGCCATGCCCAGCCATACCTCGCCAGTGGCGATCTCGTCTATTTCCAGCTGGGGACGGTAGCGGGCCACGAAGTTCTTGAACAGCTCATGGGTGGTTTCCAGATCTTCCTGGAATTTTTCCCGACCCTTCTCGGTGTTCTCGCCGAAGATCGTCAGGGTACGCTTGTACTCGCCGGCGGTCAGTACCTCGAAATCGATATCGTGCTTCTTCAGCAGGCGGTTGACGTTGGGCAGCTGGGCCACCACGCCGATCGAACCGAGGATGGCGAACGGCGCGGAAATGATCTTCTCGCCGATGCAGGCCATCATGTAGCCGCCGCTGGCGGCAACCTTGTCGATGCACACCGTCAACGGCACCCCGGCCTGACGGATGCGCGCCAGTTGCGAAGAGGCCAGGCCGTAGCTGTGCACCATGCCGCCGCCGCTCTCCAGGCGCAGCACCACTTCATCCTGGGGCGTGGCCATGCTCAGCAACGCGGTGATCTCGTGGCGCAGGCCGTCGGTGGCCGAGGCCTTGATATCGCCCTCGAAGTCCAGCACATAGACACGGGATTTACGCGGCGGATTCTTCTTCGCCTGCTTGGCCGCCTTGCTTTCTTCCTTGCCCAGGGCCTTGAGCTGATCCTTGTCCAGCACCGACTGCTCCAGGCGCTGGCGCAGATCCTTGTAGAACTCGTTGAGCTTGGTCACCTGCAGTTGCCCAGCACTGCGACGGCCGCGGCCACGTATGGCGGCCAGGGTCACCAGGACCACCACGATGGCCACCACCAGGGTGATGGTCTTGGCCAGAAAGCCCGCGTAATCAGCAAGAAACTCCACGCATTTCCCCTCATTCGAAATATCAATGCCCTGACTCGCGGGCATCGCCTCGACCAAGCATACCGGTGCCACAGGTGCACGGCCAGCAGCCCTGGAATCGGCGGCGACGGCGGCCGGAGAGGATTCAAACAAGCGTATGTTTTTTCGTTGACAGCCCCAGGTGATCCTCATAACCTCGCCAGACATTCAAGGCACCGGGATCGCGGCGAACGTGGGCAGCATCTACCTGATTCGACATGGCCAGGCCTCGTTCGGCGCGGATGACTACGATGTGCTGTCGCCCATCGGTATCCGTCAGGCCGAAGTGCTGGGTGCCTACCTCGCCGAGACCGGACTGCAACTGGATCACGCCATCAGCGGCGACCTGCTCAGGCAGAAACACACCGCCAGCATCGCCCTGCAACAATTGCCGGAAGCGCCAGCGCTGGCCATCGATGCCGCCTTCAACGAATTCGACGCCGAAGCGGTGATCCGCACCCTGCTTCCCGCGCTGTTGCCCCACGAACCCGACGCCCTGCACATCATGCGCAATGCCGCGCACAACCGCGCCGAGTTCCAACGCCTGTTCGCCCGGCTGCTGGATACCTGGATCGGTGGCGACTACAACGAACCCGCCCTGCAGAGCTGGCAGGCCTTTCTCGAGCAGGTACGCGGCGGGCTCGAGCGGCTGCTGGCGGCTGCCCACGACGGTCAGCGCATCGCCGTGTTCACCTCGGGCGGCACCATTACCGCGCTGCTGCACCTGCTGACCGATATACCGGTCAGCAGCGCTTTCCAGCTCAACTGGCAAATCGTCAACACCTCGCTAAGCTGCCTTAAGTTCCGCGGCGAGCAGGTGACCCTGGCTTCCTTCAACAGCCATGCGCATTTACAGCTGTTGAAGACGCCGTCGCTCATTACCTACCGCTGAGCGCCGGCCCACTGCGCCCGTGAGGGTGCGAGAAAAACCCGAAAACAAAGGAAAACACCATGAGCGTTGCAGACATCGTCCAAACCATGCAGGCCAAGTTCAACTCCAGTGCCGCCGCCGGCCTGGACCTGGTCTTCCAGTTCAACATCGAAGATGGCGAGAACCACTACCTGGTCGTCAAGGACGGCACCTGCGACGTCAAGCAGGGCGACAGCCCGGACGCCAACGTCACCCTGATCATGGACAAGGAAACCCTCAAGGGCATCACCAGCGGCGAAACCGACGGCATGCAGGCCTTCATGGCCGGCAAGCTGCGCGCCGAAGGCGACATGATGCTGGCCATGAAGCTGGGCGAGCTGTTCCCGGTCTGAGTCAGCGGGCGGCCGCTTGCCGTGTGCCTGAAACCGGAGTCTGAGGATTCCGGTTTTTTTATGGCCTGCCATCCCTGGCGGCCACCCTTCGGGCCGTCGCAAGCGACGTTAAAAATGACTCCCGGCCATTTTTTATGGCCTGCCATCCCTGGCGGCCACCCTTCGGGCCGTCGCAAGCGGCGTTAAAAATGGCTCCCGACCATTTTTTATGGCCTGCCATTCCCTGGAGGTACCCTTCGGGCCGTCGCAAGCGACGTTCTCCCCCGGCCCCTCTCCCGGAGGGAGAAGGGTGAACAGCGGATGATCAGAGCCCTTGATCCCGCGGCAACACGCGCATCTATAACGCCGGGCTGCGCTTGTCGGGGGCGATGCGCACCATTAGATTGGCCAATGATGCGTGCCGGCAATCATAAGTAGAAGGGATAGGGATGACGCTTACCGACCAGTCCACCGCCATCCGCGACGGCGAGGAACTCGATGCCGTCGCCATCGACCGCTACCTCAAGGCCCATATCGATGGCCTGCAGGGCGAGCCGCGCATCAGCCAGTTCCCCGGTGGCGCCTCGAACCTGACCTATCTCTTGCAGTACCCCGGCCAGGAGTTCGTCCTGCGCCGACCGCCCTTCGGCCAGAAGGCCCGCTCGGCCCATGACATGGGCCGCGAGTTCCGCATCCTCAACCAGCTCAACGTCGGCTTCCCCTATTGCCCGAAAGCCTATGTGCACTGCACCGACGAAACGGTCATCGGCGCCGAGTTCTACGTCATGCAGCGGGTCAAGGGCATCATCCTGCGGGCCGACCTGCCGCCACAATTGAACCTGAGCTCCACGCAGACCGGCGAGCTGTGCAAGGGCTTCATCGACAAGCTGGTCGACCTGCACCAGGTGGACTACCAGGCCTGTGGCCTGGCCGATCTGGGCCGGCCCGAGGGCTACGTCCAGCGTCAGATCGGCGGCTGGTGCGAGCGCTACGCGAATGCGCTGACCCCGGACGCACCGCGATGGGAGGCGGTGCAGACCTGGCTGCGCGAGAAAATGCCCGCCGACCATCCACGCCCGGCCATCGTGCACAACGATTACCGCTTCGATAACGTCATCCTCGACGCCGACAACCCCATGCGCATCATCGGCGTGCTGGACTGGGAGCTGACCACCCTTGGCGACCCGCTGATGGACCTGGGCAACACCCTGGCCTACTGGATCGAAGCCAGCGACCCGGCGCCGGTGCAACGGATGCGCCGGCAACCGAGCAACGCCCCGGGCATGCTCAGCCGCCAGGCGTTCGTCGACTATTACGCCGAACGCGCCGGCATCGCGATCCCCTGCTTCGATTTCTACTACACCTACGGGCTGTTCCGCCTGGCCGGCATCGTCCAGCAGATCTACTACCGCTACCACCACGGTCAGACCCAGGACAAGCGCTTCGCCTCCTTCGTGCAGATGAACCGCCTGCTGGAACAGATGAGCCTGCAGGTCATCGGCACGTCTTCGCTCTGACCCCACTCCTGACAAAGGCCTCCCCCATGTCCAAGACCCAACTGTTCGACCTCGATGGCAAGATCGCCTTCGTCTCCGGCGCCAGCCGCGGCATCGGCGAGGCCATCGCCAGGCTGCTGGCCCAGCAAGGTGCCCAGGTGATCGTCTCGAGCCGCAAGCTCGAAGGCTGCCAGGCGGTCGCCGAGGCGATCAATGCCGAGGGCGGCAAGGCCACGGCCATGGCCTGCCACATCGGCGAAATGGAGCAGATCCAGGCGGTCTTCGCGCAGATCCGCCAGCAGTTCGGCCGCCTCGACATCCTGGTCAACAACGCCGCGACCAACCCGCAGTTCTGCAACGTGCTGGACACCGACCTGGCCGCCTTCCAGAAGACCGTGGACGTGAACATCCGCGGCTACTACTTCATGTCCATCGAAGGCGGCAAGCTGATGAAGGAGAACGGTGGCGGCAGCATCATCAACGTCGCCTCGATCAACGGCGTATCGCCGGGCGAGTTCCAGGGCATCTATTCGGTGACCAAGGCCGCGGTGATCAGCATGACCAAGGTCTTCGCCAAGGAATGCGCACAGTTCGGCATCCGCTGCAACGCTCTGCTGCCGGGGCTGACCGATACCAAGTTCGCCTCGGCGCTGACCAAGAACGACGCCATCCTCAAGATCGCCCTGCAGCGCATACCGCTCAAGCGGGTGGCCGACCCGAGCGAGATGGCCGGCACCGTGCTGTACCTGGCCAGCGACGCCTCCAGCTACACCACGGGCGTGGCGCTCAACGTGGACGGCGGCTTCCTCTCCTGAGCGACGGCTGTCACTGCCAGTCATGCATGGCCTGGTTGGCCGCCTGGTTCATCGGCTGCGCGAGCAGCCCGGTCGGTGTCAGGCTGACGCTGAACACGGCGTCATCGGCCAGCGGCAGGTAGGTGACACGCCGGGCCTGGGCATCGAACACGAACAGGTCGTGCCGACCCAGGCGCAACCAGCGCCACAGATCCACGCCGTACAGGCTCTGCGCCAGTTCGACCTGGGTATGGCGCGCCTGGCTCTGTTGCTCGATGGCGAGGAAACGCCCGCTCAGTTTCTCCAGGCGGTAGCCCGGCTGCAGGCCGATCAGCGCGGCCAGCCCTTTCCATTGCAGCAGACGGGCATCCAACTGCCACAGATCACCTTCCAGGGTCACACTGCGCTCGTGGCCGTTCTCCAGGATCTCGACCTGATAAAGGTCGCCGCTGGCGTGGAAGCTCAGGGTCAGCAGCGGCTTGTTCTCGGGCAGCGGCTGGTAGCTGCTCAGGTCATAGGCGACCAGCCCCACCAAGGCGGCCAGCGCGAGAAACGCCAGGCCGCAGGTACCGCGCAGCCAGCCGAGGAACCAGCGGCTGTCGAACAGGATACGGGCGGCGACGAACAGCACCAGCAATGCCAGCAGGGCCGTCACCCAGGCGAGACCGTTGTACTGCATCGAATCAATTCCTTGTCCGTGAAAATGCCGGCATTATGCGCAGCGCATTCGCTCCCGAACAGCGACAACACTGCGCAATCGGATACAGGTCGCCTTTTATGTTCTTCCCGCTCGAACTGGCCGTCGATCCCACGACGTTGCTGATCCTCGCCCTGGTCGCCTTCGTCGCCGGCTTCATCGATGCCATCGCCGGTGGCGGCGGCCTGCTGACCATCCCCGCGCTGCTCACCGCCGGCCTGCCGCCTCACCTGGTGCTGGGCACCAACAAGCTCAGCTCGACCTTCGGCGCCGGCATCGCCAGCTACACCTTCTACCGGCGCAAGCTGTTCGCCCCATGGCAATGGCGCACCGCCCTGATCGGCACCGCCGTGGGCGCCTTCGCTGGCGCGGTGGTGGTGCACTGGATGCCGGCCGAATGGCTCAACCAGATGCTGCCGGTGGTGGTGTTCGCCTGCGGGCTCTACCTGCTGTTCGGACGCACGCCCGCCGCTCCCGTGGATGCCGATCCCCCGATCGCACGGAAGCGGCAGTGGCCACAAGGCCTGACCCTGGGTTTCTACGATGGCGTGGCCGGCCCGGGCACCGGCGCGTTCTGGACGGTCAGCACCCTGCTGCTCTATCCACTGGATCTGGTGCGCGCCAGCGGCGTGGCCCGGAGCATGAACTTCGTCAGCAATATCTGCGCCCTGATCATCTTCATCGGCGCCGGCCAGGTGGCCTGGCTGCTCGGCCTGTGCATGGGCCTGGCGCTGATGGGCGGTTCATGGCTCGGGGCGCGCACAGCGATACGCGGCGGCTCCCGCTTCATCCGCCCGGTGTTCATTCTGGTGGTACTGGGGCTGACCGCGCGGCTGGTCTGGCAGCACTGGTTCGGAGCTGCCTAAGCGGCGCGCCACGTACAGGTCGATCAGATACCGGGCGATGGAGCGCTGCGCGGGCAAGAGCGGCAGGTCGTGCACGCTGAACCACTGCGCATCCTCGATCTCCTCTTCCTGGCGGACGATGGCGCCGCCGGCATAACGCGCATGGAAGCCCAGCATCAGCGAATGCGGGAACGGCCAGTTCTGGCTGCCGACGTACTCGATGTCGCAGACCTCCACCCCGACCTCTTCGCGAACCTCCCGGGCCACGCACTGCTCCACCGACTCACCCGGCTCGACGAACCCGGCCAGGGTGCTGTAGACGCCGCTGACGAAACGCGGAGAACGCGCCAGCAGGACTTCATCGCCGCGGGTCACCAGCACGATCATGCTCGGCGAAAGACGCGGGTAGTGATGCAGGTGGCAGTGCGCACAGTGCATGGCCCGCTCACCGGGAACCCGCTGCATGGCCGAGCCACAGCAACCGCAGAAGCGATTCTGGCTGGCCCAGGTGCCGATCTGCGCGGCATAACCGAGCATGCGGTACAGGTCGGCATCGCCGTGCAACATCACCTGGCGCAAGCCTTGCCAACTGCAGCCGGGTAGCTCGACCTGCCGCTCCAGCTCCAGCAGATACAGGGCATCGCCATGGAAGTGGCCGATACCATGCTCGGCGATCACCGGCAGTTCCTGCCCCTTGAGCCACTCGCGGGGGAACAGCAGGCCATTGGCGTCGCCGAGGAAATGCTGGCGATGGTGGGCCAGGGCCCAGCCGCCCGGCTGCCGCTCATCGAGTATCGCGGGCTGCCAGGGCTCGACCATCAAGCCGCCACCGACAGACCGAGCGCGCGCACGCTGTCGGCGGCGAGGTCGAGCACGTTGGGTTGCGCCGGCAGCGCACCGGACTCGAGGTAGTACTCCAGGCTGCTCAGGGCATCGGCAAGGGTCTCCAGGCGCTGCTCGGCGGGCATCTGCTCGCTGTCGAGCATCTGCGTCTGGATGTATTCGGCGCAGGCGCCGACCAGCGCTGCAGCGCGCTCCTGGCCGAGGAACCACAGGCCACCGCGCACGGCCTGCAGGCTGAAGGGGACATTGGCCAGGTGCATGCGATCGCCCGCCGACTCCAGGTAAGCGGTGATCGCGCGCTTGGCCAGCGCCAGCCCGGCACGCGCCTCGTCGATGACGACGATGCGCGCCTCGAGCAGTTGATGATGGGCGAAGGAGCCGACTTCCTGCTCCGCACGTGGCGCCGACGCGCGCTCGCCACGCTCCAGCGTCGCCACCATGCCCTCGACATACAGCACGACATCGGCCAGCTTGATCAGCTCATCGGGCTGCGCCGGGCTCTGCTCGCTCCAGGCCGCCACGGTCGGCAGCTGCGCCCCCAGCGAGTTGCCGGCGGAACTGAGGCCGACCATGCCCAGCGTCTTGCTCAGCTTGCCCAGCAACGCATGCAGGCTGGCGAAACCGTCCGCCTGCAGGGTGCCGCGCTCGATCAGGTCGAGCAGATCCTTGACGCTGGCCAGCTCTTCACGGATCGCCGAACTGAGCGAGCGCATCACCGCCTGCCCCGGGCCGGAAAGACGCTGGTATTCCTCTTCCAGCAAGTGGTCGGTGAACGGCATCGGCGTCATGCCGAACAAGGCGCGCACTTCGCTGGCCAGGGCGCCCTGGCTGCCCGCCAGCGCCACCAGATAGAGCAGCTCCTTGAGCAGGCTGCGGGGCGGTTCGTACTGCCCATTGCCGAGCATCTGGCGCATTTCCCGGTCCATGCGCGAGAACAGTTGCTTGCGCGACTTGCGCGGCAGCAACTGGCCATCCGCCTGGGCTTCCAGCGCCGCGGCGCAGAGCCAGCACAGGCGGCCACGAGGCTCGTTGGCGAACAGGCCATCGAGGCGGATCATCGCCCGGCCCATCAGTTTCAGGCTGGCCTGGGGATTCTGCTCGCGAATGAAGCCGAGCAGACCGACCTGGTACATCTGTCGCAGGCGCCGGCCTTCGACTTCCTTGGCCGCGGCATCCAGCGCCGGCGGCGCCATGCGCGGGCGCGCCTGGTCGAGGCGCACGCTGAAGAAGAAGCTTTCCGGCAACGGCGGCTGGCCGCAGGCCTGGCGCAGATCGTTGATCGCCGGCAGCAGCAGCTCGGGCATTTCCTGGCGATGCGTGTCCAGCCCTTCCAGGTAGCGGCGCAGCACATGCAGGGCATTGCTCAGCGCGGCCAGTTGGGTATCACGCTCCTGGCCCACGCCGGCGGGAATATCGGTGGCCTGATCGAGGACTTCCTGGGCCAATAGCTCGGCGCCGGTCAGTTCGATCAGATTGAGCGTGCCGCGCACTTGCTGCAGGTTGTCCACGGCCTGCTGCAGCAGGCTGCCGTTATTGCGTTCGACGATGAACTGTTCGAGGCTCGATTCGGCCTCTTCGATAGTGGCGAACAGTTCGTCGCGAACCAGACTCAGTGACGATGCTCCAGAAACCATTCGCTAGTGCGCCTCCCGCGCAGGTGAAAAGAACGCCTCAGTCAGCGAATTCCGGATGCTGCTTGCTCATGTGGGCCGCCATGGCCACACGCAGATCGACGGACTGCAGCATGGCGGCATTCCAGGTGGCGACATACTCGAGCCCGTCATCGACTCGATGATCGCGCATGTAGCGGATCATCTCCTTGGTGCCGCGCACGGCGATCGGCGATTTTGCGGCGATCACCCGGGCAATGTCCATCACCCCGGCCAGCAACGCTTCCTTATCGGCAAAGATGCGGTTGACCAGGCCGATGTCCAGGGCTTCCCGTGCATCGACGCTGCGCCCGGTGAACGCCAGCTCGCGCAGCATGCCGTCACCGATGATCCGTGGCAGGCGCTGCAGGGTGCCGACGTCGGCGGCCATGCCGATGTCGATTTCCTTGATCGAGAATTGCGCGTCCTCCGCGCAGTAGCGCATGTCGCAGGCCGACACCAGGTCGATGGCGCCACCCAGGCAATAGCCTTGGATCGCCGCCAGCACCGGCTTGCGGCAGTTGTCGACGGCGTTGAACGAAGCCTGCAGCTCGAGAATCTTGCGCCGCAGGGTCTGCGCGTTGCGCCCCACGTCCTTGCCCAGCTGGCCGCCGAGCTGCGCCAGCAGACTCAGGTCGATACCCGAGGAGAAATGCCGCCCGGCCCCGGAAAGCACCACGGCGCGCACCTCATCGGTGTCGTCGACCCAGCGGAAGATATCGATGATCTCCGTCCAGAAGTCGGCGTTCATGGCATTGATCTTTTCCGGGCGATCGATCACCACATGGGCGACCTTATCTGCCAACTCGACACGAAAGGCCTTGTAGTCGGACACGGCAGTCATCCTCAGCAAGTGGCGCACAGGTGCGGGACGGTTCTTGATTGCTCGGCTGGCGCGACCGCACGACGGCAGCCGGCCACAACCGCGCAACTATAACAAGCAGGGCTCAAATGTCGATGCCGTCCAGTGTGACCTGGCGCACGCCGTCAATGATCAATGCACTTCAGCTTATTGCGCTAAACCTATGATCTGCCTGGAATCGCCCCTTCGCCTGCTCATGACAACGACGCCCCGCCCGCCTCGATGACGCAGTCCACCGTGTAATAGCCGCCCTGCTCGCCCTCGTGCCGCTGCAGGCCATGCACGTCGGCGTCGAAGCCGGGGAAGCTGCGGTCGAAGGTCTGGGCGAAGCGCAGGTAGTCGACGATCGAACGCGTCTCGGCGGTGAAGCGCTCGCCCGGCATGATCAGCGGGATGCCCGGCGGATAGGGCACCAGCATGACCGCGGCGATCCGCCCCTCGACCTCCTCGATGGGCACCTCCTCCACCTCGCCGCGCACCAGTCGGTCATAGGCGTCGGCGGGCTTGAGGGCGATCTGCGGCAACACCGTGTACATGCGCTTGAGCGCCTTGGCCGTGGCATTTTCCCGGTAGCAGTCGTGCAGGGCATCGCACAGATCGCGCAGGCCCATGCCCTGGTAGCAGGCGCCGCCTTCGCGGGCGATCGAGGGCAGCACGCTGGTCAGTGGCAGGTTGGCGTCATAGCTGCGCTTGAACTCCAGCAGCTCGGTGAGCAGGGTGCTCCACTTGCCCTTGGTGATGCCCATGGAGAACAGCACCAGGAAGGAATACAGGCCGGTCTTCTCCACCACCAGGCCGCGCTCCCAGAGAAACTTGCTGACCACCGCTGCGGGAATGCCGCGCTGGTCGAGACGCCCGCCCGCGGTCAGCCCGGGCATGACCAGGGTCACCTTGATCGGATCGAGCAGCACGTAGTCCTCGGCGATATCGCCGAAACCGTGCCAATCCGCCTCGGGCTGTAACAGCCAGTCGTGGGTCGCGACGTCATCGGCGCCCTCGGTCTGTGGCGGCTGCCAGATGCTGAACCACCAGTCCTCGGCGCTCAGGCTCTGCCCCAGGTTGGCCAGGGCGCGACGGAAACTCAGGGCCTCGTCGAAGGTTTCCTGGATCAGCGAACGCCCGGCCGGCCCTTCCATCATCGCCGAGGCCACGTCCAGGGAGGCGATGATGCCGTACTGCGGCGAGGTCGAGATGTGCATCATGAAGGCTTCGTTGAAGCGATCGCGGTCGAGCTTGCGCACACCGTTGCACACGCCGCCGTCCTGCACATGGATCATCGACGCCTGGCTGAACGCCGCCAGCAGCTTGTGCGTGGAATGGGTGGTGAAGACCATCGGCCCGTCAGCCTCGCGCGCCGTGCCCATGCCATAGCGACCGGCATAGAACTCGTGGAAGGCGGCATAGGCGTACCAGGCCTCGTCGAAGTGCAGCACCTGCACCGAGTCGCCGAGGGTGCGCTTGATCAGTTCGGCGTTGTAGCACAGGCCGTCGTAGGTCGAGTTGGTCACCACCGCCAGCTTGACCCTGGGCGCACGCCCCCTGGCCAGCGGATTGGCGTCGATCTTGGCCTGGATCGACTCGCGGGTGAACTCGCTCAGCGGAATCGGCCCGATGATGCCCAGCTCGTTACGCTCCGGCGACAGGTACAGCGGAATCGCGCCGGTCATGATGATCGAGTGCAGGATCGACTTGTGGCAGTTGCGATCCACCAGCACCAGATCGTCGCGGCCCACCATCGAATGCCAGACGATCTTGTTCGCCGTGGAGGTGCCGTTGATCACGAAATAGGTGTGGTCGGCGCCGAAATTGCGCGCCGCCCGTTCCTCGGCCGCGGCCAGGGGCCCGGTGTGGTCGAGCAGCGAGCCCAGTTCCGGCACCGACACCGAGAGATCGGAACGCAGGGTGTTCTCGCCGAAGAACTGGTGAAACGCCTGCCCCACCGGGCTCTTGCGGTAGGCCACGCCACCGCCGTGGCCCGGCGTGTGCCAGGAATAGTTGGACTGGGCGGTATGTTGCACCAGGGCCTTGAAGAACGGCGGCAGCAGGCCATCGAGGTAATTGCGCGCGGCACGCGCCACCTGACGCGCCAGAAACGGCACGGTGTCTTCGAACAGATAGAGGATGCCGCGCAGCTGGTTGAGGTCGGCCATGGCCTCGGCCGGGGCGTTCTCGATGGTGACCTGCTCGCCCAGGGCGAAGATCGGCAATTGCGGCGCACGCCGGCGGGCGATGCGGATCAGCTCGACCATGTCCTGCAGCAGGCGCTGGTTCTCCCCCGCGCCCTCGGCCGCCACCAGGATGCAGGCCAGGCCGTGATGGGTCGACGCGACGATGCGCCCCTCCGCCGAGCTTGAGGTGGAGAGAATGACGAAACCATCCTGCTCCAGTTCCCCGGCGATATCCCGCACCCGTTCGCCGGCCACGGTATCGGCCTTGATGTCGCGGTGCACGATCAGCACGGGGAACTTGAGGTCTTTGTACATCGCTGCAACTCCTGGTAGCCGCAAGCTGCAAGCCAAACGGGCTTTTACTTGCCGCTTGTGGCTTGTAGCTTGCGGCTAATCCTTACGCTCCATCTGCGCCCACAGCGAGGGCCCGCCGGCGGACTTTTCGATCAGCGCCAGACGCGCGGCATGGGCGGCCAGGTCTTCGCCATCGGCGCGGATCACGCGTCCACGGGGGCGCTCGGCCGGCAGGCGGCGGATCGCCGTGGGCTGCTGGCGACCGTTGCCATCGCCTTCGGAACCGTCACCGGCCAGGGACAGGTTGGTCTGCCCGCCGGTCATGGTCAGGTAGACGTCGGCGAGGATCTCCGCATCGAGCAAGGCGCCGTGCAGATCGCGTCCGGAGTTGTCGACGCCATAGCGCTTGCACAGCGCATCGAGGCTGTTGCGCTGGCCCGGATGGCGCTCGCGGGCCATCTGCAGGCTGTCGAGCACGTCGCAGTAGGAGGCGATATCCGAGCGCTCGGGCTGACCGATCAGCACGAATTCGTTATTGAGGAAGCCTACGTCGAACGGCGCGTTGTGGATGATCAGTTGCGCGCCCTTGATGAATTCGTAGAATTCGTCGGCCACATCCTTGAAGCGTGGCTTGTCCTTGAGGTACTCGCTGGTGATGCCGTGCACCGCGATGGCGCCCTCGTCAATGTCGCGATCCGGCTGCAGGTAGACGTGGAAGTGCCGCCCGGTCAGGCGTCGCCCCTCGACCTCGACACAGCCGATCTCGATGACCCGGTGACCATCGGTCACCGGCATACCCGTGGTTTCGGTATCCAGTACGACTCTACGCACGCTTCATGCTCCTGATGTCTTCCACGCCGCGGTTGGCCAGTTGGTCGGCACGCTCGTTGCCGGGATGGCCGATGTGGCCGCGCACCCACTGCCAGGTCACATTGTGCCGATTGACCTGCTCATCGAGCTGCTGCCACAGATCGGCATTCTTCACCGGTTCCTTGCTCGCGGTCTTCCAGCCGCGCTTCTTCCAGTTGGGCATCCATTCCTGGATGCCTTTCATGACGTATTGCGAATCGGTCACCAGGCGCACATCGCAGGGCCGTTTCAATTCGGCCAGCCCGCGGATCGCGCCCATCAGCTCCATGCGGTTGTTGGTGGTAACGGCCTCGCCGCCCCACAATTCCTTCTCCACGCCCTGGAATACCAGCAACGCACCCCAGCCACCGATGCCGGGATTGCCCTTGCAGGCGCCATCGGTGTAGAGCTCAACTTGATCGGACATGCAACGCCTTTTCTCTGGCCTTTGTTTCGATAATGTAAGGAGGTGGCTTCAGGAACGCGGGTTGTCGCGTCGACTGACCTTGGCCACCGGCATGGGCACCAGTTTGCCCATCGGCTCGCGTCGGGACTGGCGCAACGGCCGCAAACCGACCACCAGCTTGCGCGCCACCAGCACGTAGAAGCCACCACCCGGCGACTGCCAGGCGCCGCCCCAGCGCTCCAGGGGCGCCAGGCGTGCCTGCCAGGCCGCCGCGGCAAGCGGCGGACGATAACACCCGAAGCGGCGTTTCTCCAGCGCGAAACCGAGCAGGTGCAGCCAGTCGCAGATGCGCCCCGGCGCGATGCAACGGGCCTCGTGCAAGGCATCATGGGCGAACAGATGGCGCGCCCCCCACAGGCTCAGCGGGTTGATCCCGACCACCAGCAGGTGCCCGCCCGGGCGCACGCTGCGCGCTGCCTCGCGCAGCAGGCCATGGGGCGACAGGCTGAAATCCAGACCGTGCTGCAACACCACCACGTCGGCGGCATGCTCGATCAATGGCCAGGACTGCTCCTCGCAGACGATCTCGACGCCGTCGAACGGCGCCCCGACGCGCACGCTGCGCTGAATCTGCTCGGTTTCGATCGACGCCTCGGCGCAGGGCCCGTAATGCACCAGGTAACCGCCGAAGAAACGCGCCAGTTCGTCGTCCAGCAGGCGCTGTTCCTGCTCCAGCAACAAGCGCCCGAGCGGCCCGGCGAACCACTGCCGGGCGGCACCGATCAGCGCGAGCCAGTCGGCATCGGCTTGGACAAAGGGATCGTCGCTCATGGGGTCACCTGCATAGCCATCGTTAACAATGACACCTAAGATGCACCTTTGTCCCCCGCTTGGCGACCCACACGATGATCAAGATCGATGCCCTCTGCGCATTCTCCGATAATTACATCTGGCTGCTGCTGGATACCCGGCAGCGCCGTTGCGCCGTGGTCGACCCGGGCGACGCGGCCCCGGTGCAGGCCTGGCTCGCCGCCAACCCGGGGTGGACGCTGAGCGACATCCTGGTCACCCACCACCATTTCGATCACGTCGGCGGCGTCGAACAACTCAGCCGTGAGACCGGCGCCCGGGTGTTCGGCCCGGCCCATGAAGAGATCCCGGCCCGCCAGCAGGCCCTGCTCGACGGCGAGCGGATCGAGGTACTGGGGCTGACGCTGCAGGTGTTCGAGGTGCCGGGCCACACCCTCGGTCATATCGCCTACTACCAGGCCGACCAGCACTGGCTGTTCTGTGGCGACACCCTGTTCGCGGCGGGCTGCGGCCGCCTGTTCGAGGGCACGCCGCTGCAGATGCACAACTCGCTGCAACGCCTCGCCGCCCTGCCCGACGCGACCCGGATCTACTGCGCCCATGAATACACCCTGAGCAACCTGCGTTTCGCCCAGGCGGTGGAACCGCACAACGCCGCCATCGCCGAACGCCTGCGGCAGGTCAGCGAATGGCGCGCGGCCGGTCGTATCAGCCTGCCCTCGGAACTGGCCCTGGAACGGGCCACCAACCCCTTTCTGCGCAGCGCGGAAACATCCGTTAAAGAAATGCTCGCCAGCCGCTCGGGTCGCCCGATCGACAGCGAGGCCGAGGTGTTCGCGGCGCTGCGCGCGTGGAAGGACAATTTCTAGCTAGCCGTACAAGCCTGCTCCGTGTCGGCCCTGCGCCAATTGCGGCCAGGACGTGACGTTTACAGTGGACAAACGCCTCGCCTGTGAACCGTTACGCTGTAAAAGCGCCAACCATGACGCAAAATCCTGGTTAAAACTTGACCACCCCGGGAACGGTTTCTAGAATCGCTCGACTTTCGACCCGGGATGCCCACCAGCCGATGCCTTCGCAAGCTCGTAACTCGTTGAATAAAAAGGCATCGGCTCTGCGTTATCCGACGCTCGCCGTGCTCCTGTGTGTCGTCCTGAGCGGCTGTCAGAGTCTCGAGCAACGCCCGACCGAGGAGGGCGACCCCCTCGATCTGAGCGCCAGAACACCCCATGAGCCACTCTGGTTGAATGGCGCGTCTCAGGCCAGCAAACCCCAGGACATCTGGGAGCGGGTTCGCGACGGCTATCAGTTGCAGGATGCCATCGGCGTCAACCCGCGCATCGAGCAGCAGCGCCTGTGGTTCGCCAGCAATCCGTCCTTCGTCGAGACCTCCGGCGAGCGCAGCAGTCCGTACATCCACTACATCGTCGAACGCCTCGAAGAGCGCAACATGCCGATGGAGCTGGCGCTGCTGCCGATGATCGAGAGCGCCTACAACCCGTTCGCCTATTCCTCCGCCGATGCGGTGGGCCTGTGGCAGTTCATTCCGTCCACCGGGCGCCACTTCAACCTGCGTCAGACCAACTGGTACGACGGCCGCCGCGACGTCACCGCTTCCACCCAGGCGGCGATGAACTACCTGGCGCGCCTGCACGCCATGTTCAATGGCGACTGGCTGCTCGCCCTGGCCGCCTACAACGCCGGCGAAGGCCGCGTCAGCCGGGCCATCGAGCGCAACCAGAAACTCGGCCTGCCCACCGACTACTGGAACCTGTCGCTGCCGCAGGAAACCCAGAACTACGTGCCCAAGCTGCTCGCCCTGTCTCAGGTCGTCATGGCGCCCGAGGCCTATGGCGTGAGCCTCGACCCGATCGCCAACGAACCCTACTTCGAGGAAGTGGAGCTCAAGCAGCGCATGGACCTGTCGCGCATCGCCGCCCTGGCCGAGCTGGATGAAGACGAGCTGTACCAGCTCAACCCGGCCTTCAAGAAACGCATCACCTTCGACGGGCCGTCGCACCTGCTGGTGCCGACCGATAAAGCCGAGCTGTTGACCGCCAACCTCTCCACCATCAAGCCCCAGGACCTGCTCGACTGGCAGGAATACGTGGTGCGCCCGGGCGATAACCTGCATGGCATCGCCAATCGCCATGCCCTGAACGTGGCCAGCATCAAGGAACTCAATCAGCTCGGCGGCAACACCTTGCGCGTCGGCCAGGTGCTGAATCTGCCCATGCAGGCCGGGCAGCCGGCAGTCGAAACCGCCCCCCAGCGCGTTGCCAGCGCCACGCCCGAGGCGCGCAGCTACCGGGTCAAGCAGGGCGACAACCTGTGGCAGATCGCCAAGGCGCACAATGTCTCGGTCAAGGATATACAGCACTGGAATGCGCTTCAGGGCAACGCCTTGCGTGTCGGCCAGCGGCTCAGCCTGCAGGGCGGCGGTGCGACGACTGCCGCGCGTACCGAGCTCGAGCGTAACGGCGTGACCTACTACAAGGTCCGCAAGGGCGACTCCCTGCACCTGATCGCCAAGCGTTTCAAGGTGCAGATGAATAGCCTGCAAAGCTGGAACCCGAAGACCGGCAAGGCGCTCAAGCCCGGCCAGGTTCTCACCCTGCGCCTGCCCAACTGAGCCCTGGGCCCAACATGCCGCAACAGACTGCATAAAAGCTGATCAGCCCGGCCTTTTTCCTGTCGATACAAGCTGTTACTGTACGGAAGACCACGCCGCCTCGGATCGGATATTTCACTTGATACGTCCCCTCCTCTCGCTGATGATCAGCCTGGCAGCCAGTTTCCCGGTCATGGCCACGCTCAGCGAAAGCCACGGCTATGCCCAGTTCGGTGCGCTCAAGTACCCCGCCAGCTTCACCCACTTCGACTGGGTCAATCCCGAGGCGCCCAAGGGCGGCACGGTGCGGATCATGGCCGCCGGCAGTTTCGACACGCTCAATCCCTATACCTTCAAGGGCATCAGCCCCGTCGCCACGGCGAACTTCCTGCAGTACGGCGTCAGCGAACTGAACGAGCCGCTGATGGTCGGTACCGGTCCGTACGACCCCTCGGGCGACGAGCCCGCCTCCAGCTACGGGTTGATCGCCCGCTCGGTCGAATACAGCGAGGATCGCAGCTGGGTGGTGTTCAATCTGCGCCCCGAGGCGCGCTTCCACGACGGCAAACCGATCACCGCCTACGACGTGGCCTTTTCCTATCGCCTGCTGCTGCGCGACGGTCATCCGCAGTACCGCACCAACCTGCAGGAAGTGCAGCGGGTCGACATCCTCAACCGTCACCGCGTGCGCTTCGTCTTCAAGCGCGCCGGCAATCCGCTGTTGATCCTGCGCCTCGGCGAACTGCCGGTGCTGCCGCAGCATTACTGGAAGGATCGCGACTTCAAGGCCACCACCTTCGAACCGCCCCTGGGCAGCGGGCCCTATCGCATCACCCGGGTCAACCCCGGCCGCAGCCTGACCTTCGATCGGGTCAGGGACTGGTGGGGGGCATCGCTGCCGGTCAATCGCGGCAAGTACAACTTCGAGCGTGTCGAGGTGGAGTTCTACCGCGATAGCCACGTCGCCTTCGAGGCGTTCAAGGCCGGCGAATTCGACTTCTATATCGAGCAGCAGGCGAAGAACTGGGCCAACGGCTACCGTTTTCCCGCGGTCACCCGCGGCGACGTGATCCGCGCCGAGATCCCGCACCAGATCCCGACCCAGACCCAGGCCCTGTTCATGAACACCCGGCGCACCACCTTCGCCGACGTGCGGGTGCGCGAAGCCCTGGGGCTGATGTTCGATTTCGAGTGGACCAACCGCACCCTGTTCAATGGCTCCTACACCCGGGCCAGCAGCTACTACCCCAACAGCGAATTCTCCGCCACCGGCAAACCCGAAGGAGCGGAGTGGCTGCTGCTTTCGCCCTACCGCCAGCAACTGCCGCCGCACCTGTTCAGCGAAGCCTTCCGGATGCCGACCACGGACGGCCGGGGCATCCCCCGGGAAACCTTGCGCCGTGCCCTCGGTCTATTGGCCGAAGCGGGCTGGAAACCTTCCGGCCAGCGCCTGTTGAACGACAAGGGGCAAGCACTGCGCTTCGAGATACTGCTGGTCAATCCCAATCTGGAGCGGATTCTTCAGCCTTTCACCGAGAACCTGGCCAGCATCGGCATCCAGGCCAGACTGCGCACGGTCGACCGGGCACAATACAAACAGCGCCTGGATCAGTTCGACTTCGACATGATCCTGCTGACATTGCCGCAGACCCTCAGCCCCGGCCTGGAGCAATCGCTGTATTTTCACTCCAGCCAGGCCAGCGTCAAAGGGGGCAAGAACTACGCCGGCATCAATGATCCGATCGTCGACGCCCTGCTCGACAAGCTGCTCTCGGCGCAGACCCGGGACCAGCAAGTGGCCGCGACCCGCGCGCTGGACAGGGTCATGCTCTGGCAGTATTACACCATCCCCAACTGGTACATCGACTATCACCGTCTGGCGTATCGCAATCGATTTGCCTTCGTCGCCACGCCGCCCTATACCCTGGGGCTGCGCACCTGGTGGCTGAAACCCACGGAGAACGTTCAATGACGCATCCGCTGCGCTCATTCCTGTTGCACGGCAGCGGCCTGCTGCTGCTCGGACTCGCCAGCCTGACCCAGGCCGCGCCCCAGCACGCGCTGACCCTGTACGGCGAAGCCCCCAAGTACCCCGCCGACTACCAGCATTTCGACTACGTCAATCCCGATGCGCCCAAGGGCGGCACCCTGCGGCTGCCCGGCCTGAACGGTTTCGACAGCTTCAACCCGTTCATTCCCAAGGGCAATGCGGCCGATCGGATTGGCCTGATCTACGACACCCTGACCTACCACTCGCCGGACGAACCCTTCACCGAATACGGCCTGATCGCCGAGAAGATCGAAAAGGCCGCCGATGACAGCTACGTGCGCTTCTATCTCAACCCCAAGGCGCATTTCCATGACGGCGAACCGATCACCGCCGAGGATGTGATCTTCACCTTCAATGCCCTGCTCGAGAAAGGCGATCCGCTCTATCGCCACTACTATGCCGACGTCAAGGAAGTGGTCGCCGAGGACGAGCGCACCGTGCGCTTCGATTTCAAGCACCCCGGCAATCGCGAATTGCCGCTGATTCTCGGCCAACTGCAGATATTGCCCAAACACTGGTGGGCCGACCGCGATTTCTCCCGCGGCGGGCTGGAAATCCCCCTGGGCAGCGGCCCCTATCGCATCGCCGGTTTCTCGCCGAGCAGCTCGATCCGCTTCGAGCGGGTCAAGGACTGGTGGGCCAAGGACCTGCCCGTCGCCCGCGGCCAGTACAACTTCGACGTGATCAGCATCGACTATTACCGCGACATGTCCGTGGCCCTGGAGGCCTTCAAGGCCGGGCAGTTCGATGTCAACCTCGAGTACTCGGCCAAGGACTGGGCCACCGGCTACAACTCCCCGGCCCTGCGCGCCGGCCGTTTCGTCCAGGAGGCCTTCCCCAACCGCAACCCGGCGGGCATGCAGGGCTTCGCCTTCAACACCCGCCGGGCGATCTTCCAGGACCGCCGCGTGCGGGAAGCCATCGCCCTGCTGTTCGATTTCGAATGGGCCAACAAGCAGCTGTTCTACGGGGCCTACAAGCGCACCCACAGCTATTTCGAAAACTCGGAAATGGCCGCCAGCGGCCTGCCCAGCGAAGACGAGCTGAAACTGCTCGAACCGCTGCGCGCGCAGATCCCGCCCCAGGTCTTCACCGAGGCCTTCAAGCCGCCGGTCAGCGACGGCAGCGGCATCATCCGCGACCAGGCGCGTCGCGCCTATCAATTGCTCACCGAAGCCGGTTACCGTATCGAGAACGACAAGATGGTCGACGCCAACGGCAAGCAGCTGGCGTTCGAGTTCCTCAATACCCAGGCCAACCTGGAGCGGGTGATCCTGCCGTTCAAGCGCAACCTGGCCGAACTGGGCATCGACCTGCAGATCCGTCGTGTCGACGTGTCGCAATACATCAACCGCCTGCGCTCGCGGGATTTCGACATGACCTCGTCGATCTGGCCGCAATCGAGCTCGCCCGGTAACGAACAACGCGAGTTCTGGCATTCGAGCAGCTCGGAAAACCCCGGCAGCCGCAACCTCATCGGCCTGCGCGACCCGGCCATCGACCAACTGGTCGAAGGCCTGATCCGCGCCGACTCGCGGCAGTCGCTGATCACCCACACCCGCGCCCTCGACCGGGTGCTGCTGTGGGGGCACTACGTGGTCCCCAACTACTATGTCGACACTTACCGCGTGGCTTACTGGAAACGTTTCGGCCACCCCGAGAAGTCGCCCCTCTATGACTACGGCCTGATGACCTGGTGGCAGGAACGACCGATCGGCGACGTGGTCGGCCCCGAGCCGAAGCAGGCCCCCGAGCAGGAAGAACGCTGAATGCTGGCCTATATCCTGCGGCGCCTGCTGCTGATCATCCCCACGCTGTTCGGCATTCTGGTGATCAACTTCATCATCATCCAGGCCGCCCCTGGCGGACCGGTGGAACAGATGATCGCCAAGCTGGAAGGTTTCGATGCCGCCTCCGGCGGCGCCACCGGCCGGGTATCCGGCGGCGGTGGCGGCGAAGTCTCGGTGGCCGGATCGAACTACCGCGGCGCCCAGGGCCTCGATCCGGAGCTGATCGCCGAGATCGAGAAGATGTACGGCTTCGACAAGTCGGCGCCCGAGCGCTTCTGGATCATGCTGAAGAACTACGCCAGCCTCGACTTCGGCGAAAGCTTCTTCCGCGACGCCAAGGTCATCGACCTGATCGTCGAGAAGATGCCGGTGTCCATCTCCCTCGGGTTGTGGAGCACGCTGATCATGTACCTGGTGTCCATCCCCCTGGGCATCGCCAAGGCCACCCGCCACGGCAGCGCCTTCGACGTCTGGTCGAGTTCGGCGATCATCGTCGGCTACGCGATTCCGGCGTTCCTGTTCGCCATCCTGCTGATCGTGCTGTTCGCCGGCGGCAGCTACTACGACTGGTTCCCACTGCGCGGACTGACCTCGAACAATTTCGCCGAGCTCAGTTTCACCGGCAAGCTGCTCGACTACTTCTGGCACCTGGCCCTGCCGGTCACGGCCCTGGTCATCGGCAACTTCGCCACGCTGACGCTGCTGACCAAGAACAGTTTCCTCGACGAGATCAACAAGCAGTACGTGATCACCGCCCGGGCCAAGGGCCTGAGCAACAACCGCGTGCTCTACGGCCATGTGTTCCGCAACGCCATGCTGCTGATCATCGCCGGCTTCCCGGCGGCGTTCATCGGCATCTTCTTCACCGGCTCGCTGTTGATCGAGGTGATCTTCTCCCTCGACGGCCTCGGCCTGATGAGTTTCGAGGCGGCCATCAACCGCGACTACCCGGTGGTCTTCGGAACCCTGTTCATCTTCACCTTGCTGGGACTGGTCGTGAAACTGATCGGCGACATCACCTACACCCTGGTCGATCCGCGCATCGACTTCGAAAGCAGGGAGGGCTGACATGGCACTCTCGCCCCTCAATCAACGCCGCTTCGAACGCTTCAAGGCACACAAGCGCGGCTGGTGGTCGTTGTGGATCTTCCTCGCCCTGTTCTTCGTGACCCTGGGCGCCGAACTGATCGCCAACGACAAGCCGCTGGTGGTCAGCTACGACGGCGAACTGTACTTCCCGGTGCTCAAGCGCTATCCGGAAACCACCTTCGGCGGCGAATTCCCGCTGCAGGCCAATTACAAGAGCCCCTACATCAAGGACCTGATCGAGCAGAAGGATGGCTGGATGGTCTGGCCGCCGATCCCCTTCAGCTACTCCAGCATCAACTACGAAC
>NZ_QJUM01000019.1 GCF_004327355.1 Phytopseudomonas dryadis | reverse complement strand
TCCATTCCTCGGCCTTGCTCTGGGCGTTGTCCGGGTCGGTGAAGTTGCGGTTGATGTAGAAGTTGCGCAGGTTGAGGCTGACCTTGGCGTCGTCGACGAAGCCTTCGGCCTGGGCGACGAGGGGCAGGGCCAGCGCCATGCTGCCGGCGCCGAGCAGGGTCAGTGAGAGGATTTTGCGTGGTGTCATTCTTGTTGTGCTCCCATTTTTTGAACAAGCCGTCCTCTGCCGATCAGCCAATGATCCACATGCCTCGAGGAACGTATGAACAGCCCCGTGCAGGGCGACGAACCTGCGCGCGCGAACGCGCAGGACTCTGCTTCGGGCCCTAGCCGTCGGCGAATACGTGGGTGTGTGCGAGCGTGATGCCTGGTCGGGGGGGGCTGCCCTTAAGGCGGTGTGGTGCGGGGGAGGTGAAGGCGACAGTCTGCATGGTGCGGTCCTGATTCTTGTTTTTATAATGGCTATGTTGTCGTACAACATGGGCCGGATTATCGACAGCTCTTGATCCGCTTGTCAACGCATCCCGATACGAAAGTTCCCCGGGCGTGCCTCAGAATCCCCGGCCCAGCACTTAAAAGCAAGCCGAGTTGGCGAGAAAATATCGATAATACCGGGAGTTACGCGCTGGCTTTGGTTCGTTTCGATAGCGCAGAAGCGGGGGCATATTGGTGTGGTTGGGCTGGGAGGGATGAAAGCTTATGTCGTGTGATAACGTATGACATGCGTATCGGCGACGGACATGTCATGGCCCGGCGTCAGTCGAGCTCTCACCGTGAAGTACGGATCGATATCCGCTGGTGGACCGAGTGTGTCGTGCCAGGCATGCGGGCCATGCTGATAAGCGATGGTTTACCGCTCGCTCCTGGAAAAACGCTGGCGATGAAAGATCAAGGCGGCGCCCAAGGCAATCGCGTAAACACCCAGTAGCCCGACCTCCAGACCCATGACGTGCATCGACGACCAGGTCAGTACCGCGACCCATCCGCTAACGAGGCAAAGGATACCGCCCCAGCGCCTCAGAATAGGAGATCGAATGAAGTAGTAAGCAGCCAGTACGATGGCGAGGGCGCAGACATGCACAATGATTTCGCTCATTTCATTCCTCACGCTGCACTGATAATCGAGGATCTGATCGAGGTTTGTGGCCCGATTCCCCCTACAGAGTATGGCTTGCCCCCGTAGCCTGGCGTTGAGCGCAGCGATACCCAGGGTGCGGTTTCCCGGGTGTCGCTGCGCTCGACCCGGGCTACGGATAGCGTTCGACTCGAACTCGCTGCATGGCAATGGTGATTGCGTAGCCTATCGAGACGTTCGGCGCGCCCTACACGGGATTCAGCAATAAGCGCGCAGAATGGCCACATTTGCGTGGGAGCCGCGACCTCGCGGCGAATCGTGGCCATAGCGCGATTTCTGCAGCATGGCCGCCCTCGCATCGCGCCGGGGTCGACGCTCCTACTTGTGAACCCTGACTGCGAGCGGGCTCTTGCAGGTCAAGGATCAAGACGGTATCTACGCCCTGTCGACGAGGCCGAGGCGGTCGTCTGCCGGACAGGCGGGGAGCCTCAGGTCTCTAGCCTGGCGCTCCGGCGTGCGGCATCAGCCGCGGTAGTAGCGCTGGGCGACGAAGGGCGTTCTGCTGACCTTCATGGCGACACGTTTGCCGCGCACCAGGGCCCAGACCTCGCTGTCGATCGCTGCGTGGCTGCTCTGCACGTAGCCCATGGCCAGGGGCGCACCCAGGCTGGGGCCGAAGCCGCCGCTGCAGACCGTGCCGATCACCGCGCCGTCGGCGTCGACCAGTTCCGCGCCTTCGCGTACCGGCACACGCTCCTGGGGCAACAGGCCAACGCGCTTGCGCTGCACGCCATCACGCTGCTGGGCGAAGATGCGCTCGGCGCCGGGGAAGCCACCCGGGCGTGCCCCGTCGCTGCGGCGGCTCCTGGAGATGGCCCACAGCAGGCTGGCTTCGACGGGCGTGGTGTCCTGGCTCATGTCGTGGCCGTACAGGCACAGGCCGGCTTCCAGGCGCAGGGAGTCACGGGCACCGAGGCCGATGGCTGCGACCTCGCTCTCGGCCAGCAGGCTGCGCGCCAGGGTTTCCGCCTGGGCCGCCGGCACCGAGATCTCGAAACCGTCCTCACCGGTGTAGCCCGAGCGGCTGACGTAGCAGTCGACGCCCAGCAGGCGCACCGCGGCGAACTGCATGAAGATCATCTTCGCCACTTCCGGAGCCAGGCGGGCCAGCACGTCGACGGCCTTGGGCCCCTGCAGGGCGAGCAGGGCGCGATCGAAACAGGACTCGATCTGGCACTGGTTGGCGATGTGCTGCTGCAGGTGCATCAGGTCCTGCTGCTTGCAGGCCGCATTGACCACCAGGAACAGGGTGTCGTCACCCAGGTTGGCGACCATCAGGTCGTCGAGGATGCCGCCGTTCTCGTCGGTGAACATGGCGTAACGCTGGGTGCCCACCGGCAGGTCGATGATATCCACCGGCACCAGGCTCTCCAGGGCCTTGGCGGCCCCTGCGCCGCGCAGGACGATCTGGCCCATGTGGGAGACGTCGAACAGGCCGGCGGCAGCGCGGGTGTGCAGGTGCTCCTTCATCACCCCCAGGGGATACTGCACCGGCATCTCGTAGCCGGCGAAGGGCACCATGCGTGCGCCAAGCTCGAGGTGCAGGGCGTGTAGAGGGGTGTGCAGCAGTGTTTCGGTGGTCATCGGATTCTCCTTAGGGGGACAGCGGCAAGCCCTAGGCCGGTCGAGTGCGATACGATAATTGGCTTGAAGCTTGTGGCTTGCAGCTAGCATTCGATAATGTTCACGGCCAGGCCGCCGCGAGCGGTTTCCTTGTATTTGCTTTTCATGTCGGCGCCGGTCTGGCGCATGGTGCGGATCACCTTGTCCAGCGAGATGAAATGCTGGCCATCGCCGCGCAGGGCCATGCGCACGGCGTTGATCGCCTTCACCGAGCCCATGGCGTTGCGTTCGATGCAGGGCACCTGCACCAGGCCGCCGACCGGGTCGCAGGTCAGGCCCAGGTTGTGTTCCATACCGATTTCGGCGGCGTTTTCCACCTGTTGCACGCTGCCGCCGAGCACTTCGCACAAGGCGCCCGCGGCCATCGAACAGGCCACCCCGACCTCGCCCTGGCAGCCGACCTCGGCACCGGAGATCGAGGCGTTTTCCTTGTACAGGATGCCGATGGCGGCGGCGGTGAGCAGGAAGCGCACCACACCGTCCTCGCTGGCGCCGGGAATGAAGCGCATGTAGTAATGCAGCACGGCCGGGATGATGCCCGCGGCGCCATTGGTCGGCGCCGTCACCACGCGGCCGCCGCTGGCGTTTTCCTCGTTCACCGCCAGGGCGTAGAGGTTGACCCAGTCCAGGACGCTGAGGGCATCGCGCAGGTTGGCTTCCGGGTTCTTGCACAGCTGCCGGTACAGCGCGGCGGCGCGGCGCCTGACCTTGAGGCCGCCGGGCATGATGCCTTCGTTGCGGCAGCCGGACTCGACGCAATCCTGCATCACCTGCCAGATCTTCAGCAGGCCCTCGCGGGTCTGTGCTTCCGGCCGCCAGGCGGCTTCGTTGACCAGCATGACCTGGCTGATCGACAGGCCCTGCTCGTGACAATGCCGGAGCAGGTCGCGGGCGGTCTTGAACGGGTACGCCAGGGGCGTGCTGTCCTCGACGATACGGTCGGCGCCGGCGGCCTCCTCGTCGACCACGAAACCACCGCCCACCGAGTAATACTCGCGCGAGCGCAACTGCAGGCCGGCCGCGTCGAAGGCGCGGAAGATCATGCCGTTGGGGTGGAAGTCCAGCGGCTTGCGGATCATGGCCAGGTGTTCTTTCTCGACGAAGCGGATCGTCCTTTCGCCGAGCAGGCGCAACTCGCCGCGCTGGCGAATGGCGGCCAGGCGTTCGTCGATACGGGCGGTGTCGACGCTGTCGGGTTGCTCGCCTTCGAGGCCGAGCAGCACCGCCTTGTCGCTGCCGTGCCCCTTGCCCGTGGCACCGAGCGAGCCATACAGCTCGACCTTCACCGTGTCGGTGGCGGCGAGCAGGTCGTCACGACGCAGCCCTTCGACGAAGCGAACCGCGGCGCGCATCGGCCCGACCGTGTGCGAGCTGGAAGGGCCGATACCGATCTTGAACAGGTCGAATACGCTTAATGACATGGCATCCACCAAGAGGGATCGCAATAGCGCTGCAACGCCTGTGGGCTACGGCCACGCCGCCCGCTGGACGGCGTGGCCGTGGTCAGCGCCTCAGGCGTCCTGATAGGCCTCGATGGGCGGGCAGGCGCAGACCAGGTTGCGGTCGCCGAAGACGTTGTCGACGCGGCCCACTGGCGGCCAGTACTTGCCTTCGACCAGCTTGCGTGTCGGGTACACGGCCTGCTCGCGGCTGTACGGGTGCGTCCATTCGCCCACCAGTTCGGCCGCGGTGTGCGGTGCATTCTTCAGCGGGTTGTCGTCACGCTCCAGTTCGCCGCGTTCCACCGCGCGAATCTCCTCGCGAATGGCGATCATGGCGTCGCAGAAGCGATCCAGCTCTTCCTTGGACTCGCTTTCGGTGGGTTCGATCATCAGCGTGCCGGCGACCGGGAAGGACATGGTCGGGGCGTGGAAGCCGAAGTCGATCAGGCGCTTGGCCACGTCGTCGACGCTGATGCCGCTGGTTTCCTTCAGGGGGCGCAGGTCGAGAATGCACTCGTGGGCCACCAGGCCGCCTTCGCCGCTGTAGAGCACCGGGTAGTGTTCTTCCAGGCGCCGGGCGATGTAGTTGGCGTTGAGGATGGCCATCTGCGAGGCGCGGCGCAGGCCGCTGCCGCCCATCATGCGGATGTACATCCAGGTGATGGGCAGGATGCTGGCGCTGCCGAACGGCGCGGCACTCACCGCGCCCTCCTGGCGTTGCAGCCGTGCGTGGCCGGGCAGGAAGGGCGCCAGGTGCGCTTTCACGCCGATCGGGCCGACCCCCGGACCGCCGCCGCCGTGGGGGATGCAGAAGGTCTTGTGCAGGTTCAGGTGGGAGACGTCGCCGCCGAACCTGCCCGGGGCGCAGAGGCCGACCATGGCGTTCATGTTGGCGCCGTCGATGTACACCTGGCCGCCGTTGTCATGGATCAGCGCGCAGATTTCGCCGATGCCTTCCTCGAACACACCGTGGGTGGAGGGGTAGGTGATCATCAGCGCGGCGAGGTGATCGCGATGCTGTTCGGCCTTGGCGCGCAGGTCGGCGATGTCGACGTTGCCACGGGCATCGCAGGCGGTGACCACCACGCGCATGCCGGCCATGTGCGCGGTGGCCGGGTTGGTGCCGTGGGCCGACTGCGGGATCAGGCAGATGTCGCGCTGAGCGTCGCCGCGGCTCTTGTGGTAGGCGCGGATCGCCAGCAGGCCGGCGTACTCGCCCTGGGAGCCGGCGTTGGGCTGCAGCGACACGGCGTCGTAGCCGGTCGCCGCGCAGAGCATGGCTTCCAGCTCGTCGGTCAGTTGCTGGTAGCCGGCGCTCTGCGCGGCGGGTGCGAAGGGGTGCAGGTTGCCGAATTCGGCCCAGGTGATGGGGATCATCTCGCTGGCGGCGTTGAGCTTCATGGTGCAGGAGCCCAGGGGGATCATGCTGCGATCGAGGGCCAGGTCCTTGTCGGCGAGCTTGCGCAGGTAGCGCATCAGCTCGGTTTCCGAATGGTAGCGGTTGAACACCGGGTGGCCGAGGATCGGCGACTGGCGCAACTGCGCGGCGGGCAGGCGGCTGTCGATGCCCGCGGCGATCGCCGTGAAGTCCGGCACGGGGCGGTCAGCGGCGAACAAGGCCCAGAGTTGCTCGATATCGGCCTGGGTGGTGGTCTCGTCGAAGGACAGGCCGAGGCGCTGGGCATCCACTTCACGCAGGTTGATACCGGCCGCCCGGGCCTTGTCGTGGAGGGCCGCGGTGTGCTCCGCGGTGCGCAGGGTCAGGGTGTCGAAGAACGCCTGCTGTTCGATCGCCAGGCCCAGATCGGCGAGGCCCCGGGCGAAGATCGCGGTCAACCGGTGCACGCGGCGGGCGATGCGGGTCAGGCCCTCGGGGCCATGATACACGGCGTACATGCTGGCGATGTTGGCCAGCAGCACCTGGGCGGTGCAGATGTTGCTGGTGGCCTTCTCGCGGCGGATGTGCTGTTCGCGGGTCTGCATGGCCAGGCGCAGGGCCGGATTGCCGTGGCGGTCGATGGACAGCCCGACCAGGCGGCCCGGCATGTCGCGCTTGAAGGCATCGCGGGTGGCGAAGTAGGCGGCGTGGGGGCCGCCGAAACCCAGGGGCACGCCGAAACGCTGGGCGCTGCCCAGGGCCACGTCGGCACCGAACTCGCCGGGGGCCTGCAGCAGGGTCAGCGCCAGCAGGTCGGCGGCCACGGCGACCAGGGCGCCGGCGCCATGGAAACGCTCGACCACCTGGCTGTAGTCGAAGATATCGCCATGGCTCGCCGGGTATTGCAGCAGGGCGCCGAAATAGGCGCTGGCATCGCCGATGCCGCTTTCATCCCCGACCACCACCTCGATCCCCAGTGGCTCGGCGCGGGTGCGCAGCACGTCGAGGGTCTGCGGGTGGCAATGCTGCGAGGCGAAGAAGGCGTTGCTGGTCTTGTTCTTCGACAGGCGTTTGCAGAAGGTCATGGCCTCGGCCGCGGCGGTGCCTTCGTCGAGCAGGGAGGCGTTGGCGATGGGCAGGCCGGTGAGGTCGCTGATCAGGGTCTGGAAGTTCAGCAGCGACTCCAGGCGGCCCTGGGAGATCTCCGGCTGATAGGGGGTGTAGGCGGTGTACCAGGCCGGGTTCTCCAGCAGGTTGCGCAGGATCGGCGCCGGGGTGTGGGTGCCGTAATAACCCTGGCCGATGTAGTTGCGAAACAGCTGATTGCGCCTGGCGATGGCCTTGATCTCGGCCAGGGCCTCGGCCTCGCTCTGTCCGTCGCCGGCTTGCAGCACGCTGGTGCCCTTGATGCTGGCGGGGATCACGCTGGCGGTCAGGGCTTCGAGGTCGGCGTAGCCCAGGGTCTCGAGCATGGCCGCGGTATCGCTGTCGCGCGGGCCGATATGGCGGGCGATGAATTCGTTGCGGGTGGTCAGGTCGGTCATCGTCGTCTCTCAGGCGTCGGCGTTGGCGTTCAGCAGGCGCTCGTAGGCGGCCTGGTCGAGCAGGCCGGCCAGGGCGCTGGCGTCTGCCGGGCGGAAGCGGAAGAACCAGCCTTGCCCCAGGGGATCGGCGTTGATCAGTTCCGGGTTGGCCTCGAGCGCGGCGTTCACTTCGACCACCTCGCCATCGAGGGGCATGTCGATGTTGCTGGCGGCTTTCACCGATTCCAGCACCGCGACTTCTTCGCCGCTGTGGTAGGCCTGCAACTCGGGCAACTGCACGAATACCACGTCACCCAGCGCGTCTTGAGCGTAGGCGGTGATCCCCACGGTGACCAGCCCATCGGCCTCCGGACGCAGCCATTCGTGCTCGACGGTAAAACGCAATTCGCTCATGGGGACTCCTCGGTATTGGCCATGCCGCCCGTCTCGTGCGGGCGATGATCAGATAATCGCAGTGGCTGCGATTCAATGGGCAAGCTCATAGCAAAGCTGATGCCATTTGATTTTTATAGTTATAAATCAATAGGTTATATATTTGTTTGAATCTGCCTCGGTTTTACTTGTATCGATTTCGATACGATTGGCCTGGCTTATGTGCCTCGATGCCCCGCGCAGGGCGCACAGGTCGCGCATGGAATGTTCCGTGTCGTTTCCGATACGTTGTATCGATATGGATACGGCTCTTCCGGATAGCCTGCCATTGCCTTGTGGGAGCGGCTTCAGCCGCGATGCTTTGGCGTTCTCGGGGCCCATCGCCGCTGAAGTGCCTCCCACGTATTTGCGCACGCTGTGGGAGCCGTTTCCGCGTCTTCGACGCAGCGCTGTCGCGCAGCAAACAGGCCGTAGGATGGGGCGGGCCGCGTAGGTGGCACCCATCAATATGCCGATGGGTTGCCACCCATCCTACCTGCTACCACCCCGCAGGCGGGGTTCGTCCACAGGCCGTAGGCACTCGGAGAGACACGCTTTACTTGCCGCTTGTGGCTTGACGCTTGCCGCTGCTTCAATGCAGAGCCGTTGCCGACCCCAGCTGGCGCAGACGTTCGCCGAGGCGCAGGCGCTGGGCCGGGTCGTCGCACAGCAACAGGGCATGCTGCACATCGAAACGCTCGGCTTGCGGGCAGTCCAGGCGTTGATAGAGCTCGGCCCTGGCCAGGTGGTCGGCGACGCTGGGCGGTGCCAGTTGCAGTACGCGTTCGGCATCTTTCAGGGCGGCCAGGTAATCGTCGTCCTGCTGGTGCAGGTGCCGCAGGTTGCGCGACAGGCGCACGATCAGGCTGCGCGCGTCGCAGGCCTGCATGTGCTCGGCGCCCAGTTGCGCCTGGGGCCCCTGGTAGCGCGCCAGCAGCTCACGGCAGTCGCGGGTGTACAGCCGGCGACCGCCGCAGGGGTCGAGCAGGTGATCGGCGCCGGGTACCCGCAGCAGGAAGTAACCGGGGAAGTTGACGCCCTGCAGGGGAATCCCCAGCCTCCGTGCCAGCTCCAGGGCGATCAGGGCGATGCTCAGGGGCTGTCCGCGGCGACGCTGCAGCACCCGGTGCAGGAGAGCGGCCTGGGGCCGCAGCGGATTCTCTTCGTCTTCGTAGAAGTGCAGGTCATTGAGGCGACGCAGCAACGGCTGGGCCAGTTCCTGCAGGGGGAAGGCGGGCAGGCCGGCGTCGACCTGCTGCTGCAGGCTGTCGAGGTCGCGCAGCACCTGGCTGGGCTGCAACGCCGCATCGTGTTCGGCGGCCACCCAGAGGGCCGCCTCGAAGAGCGCTGGCCGCTCGGGATCCAGACAGGCAAGGCAGTGTTGGCGCGCGCTCATGGTCACCTCCTGTGGGTGACCTTGTTTTTAACCGCGTCGAGGCACGCCGTCCAGCCCTGCGCAGTGGGAAAGAATACAGAACATGTTGCCGGCGGCCATGGCTGCAGCCGGCGATGCGGAGCGGCGCACAGCCGCTCAGTCCGCTTCGGCTTCGCGGCCCAGTTCGTTCAGGGCGTCGGGCTGGTTCTTGAAGGCCTTGGCGAAGATGTCGCGGTTCCTGGCCATGTAGATGCCCAGTTCTTCACCCTGTTCTTCGCTCAGCGACGGTACCGCCTTGTGCAGCACCCCGCTCAGCAGCTCGGCCAGCTCCAGCATCTTGTCGTGACGATCGGCTTCGGCCTTATCCATGAATAAACGCTCCAGATCCCGGCTGCTGCGGTACACCACTTCGACGGCCATTCATCACCTCTACGCCTTCACGCTAATGGGTTGAAAGATACTGTTCATGCATACAGTTGTCGCCAGCATAAAGAACTGCGCCGCGTTTGAACAGCGCGCCGTGCACATCTGCTGTCGTCAGGCGGCGCCGTTGCAGCATAGTCCGGCATGGGCGCCATGGCCGATCACAGCAGCCCGGTCGATCCGCTGTCCGCGGCATCTTGTCGCGTGGCTGGCGTTGCCGGGGCGGTGCCTTTTGCCACGCGGACGCCTTCTATGGTCTTGTTCCTGCATGGGACTGTCACGAGCGCACGGCATGCTGGTGCGCAGTGCGAGTGGCCGGGGGCGCCCCTGTTTCCGGCAAACCGGCCCGGCGAACGGCTGGATCAAATCTTGAGGTGGACGACTATGAAGTGGGCAGATAACGGCCGCAAGCAAATGCACAAGGGGGCCAACTCGATTGGCAACCTGTTCGTCGAGGGATTCCACTACCTGGGCCTGTTCGCCATTGGCGGAGTGACGGCCTGGGCCTCGGTGATGGCCTTCATGGGCATGCTGGACAAGGGGCAGGTGACGGTGGACGACATCCTGCTGCTGTTCATCTACCTGGAGCTGGGGGCGATGGTCGGCATCTACTTCAAGACCAATCATCTGCCGATCCGCTTCCTGCTGTATATCGCCATCACCGCCCTGACCCGCTACCTGATCGGTGACGTGTCCCACCACAAGGCCCCGGACATCGGCTTGCTGTACCTGTGCGGCGGTATCTTCTTCCTGGCCTTGTCGGTGCTCGCGGTGCGCTTCGCCTCCTACAAGTTTCCCTCCAGCAAGGCGATAGACGCGACGGGCGATGTGGTGGGCGACAATTTCTCGGAGAAGTGAGCTGGGTGTGGCCCTGGCACTGATGTGCCCGGTCAGTCGCTCAGCGGGGCGAACAGCGCCTGCAGGTCGTCTTCGCTGAGCTGCCATTGGCCCTGGCTGCCGCCTTCCAGCAGGCCGCGGGCCAGGCTGGCCTTGGCCTGTTGCAGGTGCTGGATCTTCTCTTCCACGCTGCCGCGGGCGATCAGCCGGTAGACGAACACCGGCTTGTCCTGGCCGATGCGGTAGGCGCGGTCGCTGGCCTGGGCCTCGGCGGCCGGATTCCACCAGGGGTCGAAGTGGATCACGGTATCGGCCGCGGTCAGATTGAGGCCGGCGCCGCCGGCTTTCAGGCTGATCAGGAACACCGGGAATTGCCCGGCCTGGAACTGCTGTACCGGCGTGCGGCGATCCTGGGTGCTGCCGGTGAGTTTGGCGTAACCGATGCCGCGTGCCTGCAGTTCCTGCTCGATCAGCGCCAGCATCGAAGTGAACTGGGAAAACAGCAGGACGCGGCGGCCCTCGCCGATCAGCGCCTCGAGCATCTCGAGCAGGGTGCTGAGTTTGCCCGAGTCGCTGCTGTGCAACGGCTCCGGCGCCTCGCCGAGCAGGCGCAGGTCGCAGCACACCTGGCGCAGACGCAGCAGCGCCTCGAGTATCACTATCTGGCTGCGGGCCATGCCCTGGCGGGCGATCTCCGCGCGCACCTTGCGGTCCATGGCCAGGCGCAGGATTTCATAACGGTCGCGCTGGGCGGCGCTGAGTTCGACCCATTGGGTGATCTCGGTCTTGGCCGGCAGTTCCTGGGCGACCTGTTCCTTCTTGCGCCGCAACACGAAGGGCTTGATGCGCCCACGCAGATGGGCCAGGCGTTGTTCGTTGGCGTGCTTCTCGATGGGAACGCGGTAGTCGCGGTTGAACGCCTTGCTGTCGCCGAGCCAGCCGGGCATCAGGAAGTCGAACAGCGACCACAGTTCGCCCAGGTGGTTTTCCAGCGGCGTGCCGGTCAGGCACAGGCGCTGGCGCGCCTGCACCTGGCCCGCGGCGTTGGCGGCCTTGCTGCGCGGATTCTTGATGTTCTGCGCCTCATCGAGAATCAGCAGGTGGAAGCGCTGCGCCGACAGCGCCTTGAGGTCCCGCGGCAACAGGGCGTAGGTGCTCAGCACGATGTCGTGGTCGCCGATCAGCTTGAACAGGCTGCGGCGTTTGCTGCCATGCAATGCCAGTACCCTCAACTGCGGGGTGAAACGCGCGGCTTCGTCCTGCCAGTTGGGAATCAGGCTGGTGGGCATGATGATCAGCGCCGGCTGTGCCAGGCGGCCGGCCTGTTTTTCCAGGAGGATGTGCGCCAGGGTCTGCAGGGTCTTGCCCAGGCCCATGTCGTCGGCCAGCACGCCGCCGACCTGCAGTTCGCCGAGGGCCTGCATCCAGGCCAGGCCCTGCAGTTGGTAAGGCCGCAGCTCGGCGGCCAGGCCCTGCGGCGCGGCGACCTGATGCGTCGTGCTGAGTTGCAGGCGACGGGCGAAGTCACGCAGGTCGCCGCCGCCGTGCCAGTTCAGCGCCGGGCCCTGTTCCAGGCTGGTCAGGCGGGTGGCATCGGCCCGCGGCAGGCGCACGCGGCTGCCGATGTCGTCGCCCTCGCGGAAGAACAGTTCACCCAGCGTGGCCAATAGCGGTTTGAGGCGGGCGTAGGGCAGGGCGACGCGGCGCTGGCTGTGGGGCAGGCTGACCAGCAGCAGTTCCCGGTCCTGGCGCTGGGCCAGGGCATCGCCGGAGAGCAGCCAGGGCGTGCGCCTGATCGCCTGCAGCAGGATCGGCAACAGGCTGATGCGCTGGCCTTCGACCTCGATGCCCAGCTCCAGGTCGAACCAGTCGTGTTCCGGCAACTCGTCGATGTCGGCGTACCAGTCGTCGATCTGCGCCAGGTTGTACTGGAAGTCCGGCTGGATCAGCACCTGCCAGCCCTCGCTGCGCAGGGCGGGCACCTGCTGCTGCATGAACGCCAGCCAGGCCGCCTCACCGTTCAGTTCGAAGTGTTCGCCCGGGTGCTGGGCCAGGGCCTCGCTCTGGCGCAAGGCGATATGCAAGCCGCTGGCTTCGAGGCGCTTGCGCAGTTCGGCCTCGCGCTGGGCATCGCGCACGATGCGCAGGTGGCGACTGGCGCCTTGCCGGATCAGCAGATCCTTCGGCGTCTTGCCGAAGGCGCTGTGGCCCTGGTAGTCGAAGGCCAGGGCGGCGCGGTGCTGGGCCTGCTCGTGCATGCGTCCCTTGCGGGCATCGAAGTGCACCCGGACATGGCTGCCGAGCGTGAGCACGGGTTGCGGGCGTATACCTTCGAGGCGTTGCTCCTGCACTTCCCGGCTTGGCACGATCAGCGAAGCGAGGTCGCTGCCGTCGCGCTGGCGCGCTTCCAGGGTGAGCAGGGCGGCGACCACATGCTTGCAGTTGTAGCCCACCGGGCAGCTGCAATGGCCGGTCACGCCCCAGCCCTGGCCATAGGGGTGCAGGGTGATGCGCTGCTGGTAGGCCTGCTCGCCACTGCCCTGGCAACTGGCGAGCAGGGTATGGTCCTTGAGGCTGAGCAGCCTGCTGAGGCCGCGCCTGGCGTAGTCCTGGCCGCGGCGCAGGGCGCCGTCCTCGATGTCGCCGCGCCAGTCGGCCTGCTGCAGGTGCAGGATATCCAGCGGCATCAGGCGAGTTCCCGGGCGCAAATGTCGAATGTCGGCATGGTCGGATGAAAACGATGGCAAGCCGCCGATGGTCGCACAGGTGAGGGGGGATTGGCAGCCATCCTGACGGGTGAACGCCTGTCGAGCGCTGCCGAGGCCAGCCGGCCCTGGCACGAGCGGGCCCGGAAACGCTTCTGGCTGCGCGCCGCGTTAGGCTGCACCCACGAGGACGCGCTATTCTACTGGTTCCATAGCCAGGAGGGCGCCCATGAACGACGGCCCATCCATTTCCGCCGATGTGGCCGCTATCGCCGCGATCGATTCAGTGCCCGCGATCCTGCAGGTCGTGCTGCGCACCACGGGCATGCGCTTCGCCGCCGTGGCGCGGGTGACCGAGAGCCGCTGGATGGCTTGTGCGGTGCACGATCTGATCGATTTCGGCTTGCAACCCAGTGACGAGCTGCCGCTCGAGACGACCATCTGCAACGAGATTCGCCAGCACCGGCAGCCAGTGATCTTCGGCGAGGCGAGCAGCCATCCGCTGTTCTCCACCCATCCCATACCCAAGCGGTACGGTTTCGAAAGCTACCTGTCGATCCCCATCATCCGCGCCAACGGCGAATTCTTCGGCACCCTGTGCGCGCTCGACCCATTGCCAGCCAGGCTCGACGATCCGAACATGCTGCAGACCCTGGAGCTGCTGGCACAACTGATCGCCAAGAACCTGGACATGCAGGAGCGCCTGCAGGTGAGTGACAAGGCACTGCTCGATGCCCGTGAGGTGGCGCGCCTGCGCGAACAGTTCATCGCCGTGCTCGGCCATGACCTGCGCACGCCACTCAACGCCATCCGCCTGGGCAGCGACCTGCTGCACAGCCGCCTCCAGGACGCGCGCGGCCAGCACCTGGTGGGCTTGATCCAGGCCAGCGCCGGGCGCATGGGCGAACTGATCGACGATGTCCTGGACTTCGCCCGTGGTCACCTTGGCGGGGGGCTGGCACTGGAGCGCAAGGTGGTCGACGACCTCGGCCCGTGGCTGAGCCAGGTGGCCGAGGAAGTGCGGACGGCCAGCGGTGGGCGGGCGATCCGGACGCGCATCGACCTGCCGCAGGCGATCTACTGTGACCGCATGCGTATTGGCCAGGCGCTCAGTAACCTGCTCTCCAATGCGGTGACCCATGGCTCGCCGGTCGAGCCCATCGAACTGGTCGCGGTGTACGAAGAGGGCAGCCTGCTGCTGACGGTGAGCAACCATGGACCGCCTATCGAGGCCAGCCTGATGGCGAAGATCTTCCAGCCCTTTATCCGCTCCGAGGGAGCATCGCCGCGCGAGGGGCTCGGCCTGGGTCTGTATATCGCCGCGCAGATCGCCGAGGCCCATGAGGGCAGTCTGTCGGTCACCTCGTCGGTGCTGGATGGCACCTGCTTCTCCTTGCGGATCCGCGCCGAGGCACCTACCTGAATCAGGCGCTGGCGCTCTTGTCCTCGGTCTTGAGCGCACCGCGAATGTTCATGGCGCCCAGGCAGAGCTGCAGCACGATCAGCGCATAAGCCTGGCTGTGCAGTCCCCAGATGATCCACAGCACATTGCTGGCCATGAATACCCAGAAGCCCAGATTGCGCCGGTGGCGCTGTTTGGACGCGACCAGCCAGGCGGCGGCGACGGTGACCAGCATGGCCGGCCACTGCAGCCAATCGATGTATTCCATGGACGCTCCTCGTATCGCCTGACAATGGATACAGGTGCGACCGGCCAAAGGCCTGCGGTGTTCGAGTTGTTTGCCGCCTCAGGAGGTGCCGTCGAGACGCTGTGCCTGGTCCGCGGACATTTCCTCGGCGGCCACGCGCAGCAGTTCGCTGGCGTTGTCGCCGTCTTCCGGGGCGACGGCGATGCCGATACCGACGTCGACGCGCAGGCGGTGCTGCTGGAAGGCGATGGGCGCGCCCAGGCGCTGCTCGATACGGTCGCTCAGGCGTATCGCCGTGGCCCGGTCGATACCGGGCAGCAGCACGGCGAACTGGTCGTCGCCGAGACGGACTGGGGTGTCGATGCGCCTGAGCAGGCGCCTGAGCCGCTGCGCCGTGACCTTGAGCACTGTGTCGCCGGCGGCGCGGCCGTATCGATCGTCGAGGCGCTTGACCTGATCCAGGTCGATCATCATCAGCACGAAGGAGTCATGGCGCTGCCCGTTGAGCGCACGTTCGATGCGCTGGTCGAGGACGTGCCGGTCGGGCAGGCCGGTCAGGGGATCCTGCCGGGCCACGGCACTGCGCGGCCATGGCAGGCGCCGGGTGACCAGTAACGCCGCCAGTGCCGCCAGCAGCAGGCTGGCGCCGATCAGGTAGCGCTGCAGGCGCTCGATCCCGGCGTAGGGCGTCATGGCCTGGCGCAGCGACTTGCCCATCAGCACCAGCACTTCGCTGGCCCCCAGTGCGTCGGCATGTTCGAGGATGGTCGAGCGCATCAGGTGATCGCCGTCTGCATCCGGCAGTGACCAGAAGGTGCCATCGAGCAGGGCCGCCGGATTGCTCAGCAACTGCGCCAGCGGGCTGTCCAGGGTGCTGCCGTGCAGTTGCCAGGCGCCGTTTTCGCCGCGCGAGAGGAACACGAACTCGCTGCCGGTGATCCGCTTGAGGTGTTCGGCGAAGGCGTCGTCGATGGCGAAACCGAGGGTCAGGTCGGCTTGCGGCGTGGGCATGTTCACCACGCTGTGGATCAACTGGTAGAGCGCGCCGCCCTGGCTGCGCAGCATCTCGATACGCAGCGGCTGATCGCTGCCGCCCGCCTGTGCGGCGGCCTTGAGCAGCGCTGCCACATCGACCTGCTGCAGCTCGCTGGGGACGCTGGCGATCAGTTGCCGGTCGCGGGTATTGAGCAGGGCGATATCGGCCTGGATGCCGTGGCCGTGCTGCTCCAGCATCGACTCGACAGTGGCCCGCTCGCCCACCGCGATGGCTTCCTTGAAGCCATAGTCGGAGGCCAGTACGGCAGCGCTCTGCGCCAGTTGCCGGTGGCGCAGCTCGAGCAGTTGCTCGAATACCTGGGCCGTGCTGTCGAGCTGCCCGCGCAGGGTTTCTTCGGCCAGCGCGCGATGGCTGCGCAGACCGACCTGGTAAACGATTACCTGAATGGCCAGCAGGGCGGCCAGCAACAGGTAGACGATACGTCGCACGTAGGTGGGAAGGTGCGGGCTGTCTGTCATCGATTGGCCGTTCCTCTGATCGGGTCGTGCACGGGCTCTCAGGGCAGGCGCCTGAAGAAACGCTCGGAAAACAGCAACTGGGCGAACAGCGGATAGCACAGGTAGTGCAGCACGAACAGCAGCACGCCCATGGGGCTGGGCTGTTCCTGCAGGGTCATCATGCTCAACAGGCCGGCATAGAGCACGCCCAGCATGCCGCCGTACAGCCAGACCAGGCGCCGCCGCTCGCCGCGGGTCGGCGGCCGGCGGCGGTTCCAGGCGAACAGCAGGGCCATCAGCGCGGCGACGCTGGCGGCGATCACCAGGGTCGCCAGGACGCCGCCGACCTTGACGAAGGTGCGCAGCAGCAGGTTGAGCAACACGGCCGCCAGCACGCCGGTGACGGCGTAACGGGTCATGGCGGTCGGCGTGGCGGTGGAGGGCATGGCTGGGCTCGGCTATGTCGGATTAGTGCTGTGACTGTCGATGCTCAGGCAAGGTTCTACAAAGGGCGGTCCAGGCCGAAGCGTTTGCTCAACAGTTTATCCAGCAGCGGCTTGGGCACCAGGTTGGCCAGCAGCGGCAGGGCGCGACTGCCATTCCCCACGCGCAGCAGCCGTGGCCGCTTGCTGCTGGTGACGGCGGCGAGCACATTGCGCGCCACATGGCTGGCGGGTGTCGGATTGTCCTGGGAGGCCATGGCGCGGGCGCGGATACCTTCGCGCAGCGGCCACCAGGGCGAGTGTTCGGCGATCAGCTGTTCGGCCTGGCGGCTGGCCTGGGTGCCGAAGCTGGATTCGATGGCGCCGGGCTGGACTTCCAGCACGCCGATGCCGAAGGGCGCCAGCTCCAGACGCAAGGCGTCGCTGAGAGCGTGCAGCGCGGCCTTCGAGGCGCAGTAGGCGCCCGCGAAGGGCGTCACCAGCAGCGCCGAGACACTGCCGATATTGACCACCAGCCCCTTGTTACGGCGCAGCAGGGGGAACAACGCGCGGGTGACGCCGACCACGGAGAAGACATTGGTTTCGAATTGCCGGCGCAGGTTGGCGCTGCCGCCATCGAGCAGCGGGCCCATGGCGCCGTAGCCGGCATTGTTGATCAGGACGTCCAGGCCGCCGGCTTCTTCCCCCAGGCGTGCGCTCAAGCGCTCGATGGCGACCGCGTCGTCGACATCCAGTTGCACCGCGTTGAAGCCGGCCGCCTCCAGTCTGGCGACATCCTCGGCTTTGCGGGCGCTGGCCCAGACCCGGTAGCCGGCGTGCTGGAACGCATCGGCCAGGGCACGGCCGATGCCGCTGGAGCAGCCGGTGATGAGGACGGTGGGTTGGCTCATGCGAACATCCTTTGGCTTGTTGTTTTTGTCAGATCGTTCGTTGCACCGGCGCAGCGGCTGGGTTTCGCTATGGGCGCATTGCCGTGGCGCGGGACAGGTCAGCGGGCGAACGTGCCCTGCAACTGCTCGGCGCGGAACTCCAGGGTGCCGGGACGGTAGCCGCTACGCAGCGTAGGCAACGGCAGGCAGGCTTGCCAGTCGGCGCCCGGCAGCAATTCGCCAGGGCCGCTGTAGCGCGGCGTTTCATAGAGACGCTCGGCGAGATTGACGCTGTCGCCCGGGCGATAGGCGGCGATACGCCAGCGCAGTTCCAGCATCGGCACATCGCTGCCATTGTGCAGGTGCAGGTTCAGTGGGCGATCCGCGGGGCAACTGCCGGGGGCGTACTGCAGGCGCAGTTCGAGACGGGACAGGTGGCGGTTCTCACGGCTTTCCTGCCACAGCACCCAGCTGGCCACCAGACCCAGGCCGATCAGCGCGGCCAGGGAGATGGGCAGCGCCTTGCTCGGGTAGCGGATCAGCAGGATAAGCCAGCTCAGAACCAGGATTGCGCCGAAAATCATGTGCGAACCTTGCGCATCGGATGAACATCAATCCTACACAAGCCAGGCCGCCACGGCACTCGTTTAGGGTTGGCGAATGTTTCCGTCAGCCCGTGGATACCGTCTCGATCATTGGCCTGCAAGAGCCCGTGCGGGTTTACCAGTGGGAGCGTCGACCCCGGCGCGATGCGATGGCGGCCATGCTACAAGAGTCGCGCTATGGCCACGATTCGCCGCGGGGTCGCGCTTCCTACACGCATATGGCAATTTTGCGTAGCCCGGGTCGAGCGCAGCGACACCCGGGAAATTGCGCCCTGGGTATCGCTGCGCTCAACACCAGGCTACGGGGCTGTGCCGACCTCTCCTCTCATCAAGCATTAACTAACCCATTGACGGCGCGCAGATGGCTCTCATGAAATATCCGGGCCAGGGATTGGCGAATGTTTCCGTCAGCCTGGCGCCTGGTCGCGCAGGAACACCAGCTTGTCGGCGCTGGAGTCCTGCGCCGAGTAGCGATAGCCCTGGTCGTTGAAGTCCTTGAGATCGTGGGGATCGCGCAGGCGCTGCTTGATCACGTGGCGGGCCATCAGGCCGCGGGCCTTCTTGGCATGGAAGCTGATGATCTTGTACTGGCCGTTCTTCAGATCCCTGAACTCGGTATCGATGACGCGCGCCTTGAGCACCTTGCGCTTGACCGCGGCGAAATACTCGTTGGAGGCGAGGTTGAGCAGCACGTCGTCGCCCTGGGCCGCCAGCGCCTGGTTGAGCCATTGCGTGATGTGCTCGCCCCAGAACGCGTAGAGATCCTTGCCGCGGGCGTTGGCCAGCTTGGTACCCATCTCCAGGCGGTAGGGCATCATCAGATCCAGCGGGCGCAGCAGGCCATAGAGCCCGGACAGCATGCGCAGGTGATCCTGGGCGAAATCGAAGTCGGCTTTGGCGAAGCGCTCGGCATCCAGGCCGGTGTAGACATCGCCCTTGAACGCCAGCAGCGCCTGCTTGGCGTTGTGCGTATCGAACGCCGGCGTCCAGCTGCCGAAGCGCGCGGCATTGAGACCGGCGAGCTTGTCCGACAGGTGCATCAGCTCGGCGATCTGCGCCGGGGCCAATTCGCGCAACTGGGAGATGAGTGTCTGGGCGTGGTCGAGGTATTCGGGTTGGGTGAAGCGCCGAGTGACCGGCGGGGTGTCGTAATCCAGGGTCTTGGCAGGTGAAATCACCATCAGCATGAGTCGTCTCCTTCAGCAGGGCGCCGATTATAGGGCCTGCTCGACGCCACCTGCACGAGCGCGCGCGCAAGCTTCAGGTCGCATGCAATGGAAATCGGAGGGGTATGGGTGCCGCGGCAGGATTTCCGACTTTACCGACGAGGCGGTAAGCCGCCAAGCGCTATTCGTCAGGCTGCAAAATAAAGTTAAAAAAGCTGAAAAGATCATTTGCCTGTCATGTTTTTTGGAGTATCAACGAGTTGTGGCCCGCAGTGACCGTGATCACGATGATCCGCCAAGGCGGGCCGCGCCTTGAACGACCGCCGAACCCTGCAGACAGGTGGCGGCCCTCGGCCCTCATCCGTTTGCACCTCCCCGGATACCCTCCGCGGAGCCCGGTGGTCCTGTGTGGCGGAGCGCCGCTCTGGCATTCCGTCGCTGGATCCGACAAGAGGTGACGAGTATGGATGACCACGGACGCTTCAAGCCCACCGCCCCAACCCTGTACGCCCTCGACACCAATGTCCTGATTCACGACCCCAACGCCCTGCTCAACTTTCAGGAACACCACGTCGCCATCCCCATGACCGTGCTCGAGGAGCTGGACAAGCTGAAGACCGGCAAGCAGGGGGTGGCCGCGGAGTGTCGCCAGGCCATTCGCCTGATCGACAAGATCCTCGGTGACGCAACGCCTGAAGACGTCGAGCACGGGGTGCCGATCCAGCGCGACAAGAGCGGGCCTTGCGGCTATCTCTCGATCCTCATGAGCAAGAGCGGCGCGCCGGTGACCTGGCTGCCCGAGGACCTCAACGACAACAAGATCATCAACCAGCTGGTCGAACTGAAATCCCGGCGCCCGGGGATGTCCGTGGTGCTGGTGACCAAGGACATCAACATGCGCCTGAAGGCGCGCGGCTGCGGGCTCGACTCGGAGGACTACCACACCGATCAGCTGGTCGACGACGTTTCCCTGCTGTCCAAGGGCTACCACAGCATGAGCGGGTCGTTCTGGGATCGCGTCAGCAAGGTCGAGACGCGCCAGGGCCATGGGCGTACCTGGCACCGCGTGCAACTGATCGACAATCTGCCGGCGGTGCACATCAACGAATTCATCGTCGACGAGCAGGGCTTCGTCGGCTGGATCAAGGAAATCGACGGCAACGAACTGCTGATCCTCGACCTGCACCAGGAGCCTCTGCTGCACCAGGAGGCCTGGGGCCTGAAGCCGCGCGACATCTACCAGGCCCTGGCCCTGTACGCGCTGCTCGATCCGGATATCCACCTGGTCAACCTGTCCGGCGCCGCCGGTTCGGGCAAGACCATCCTGGCCCTGGCCGCGGCCATCGAGCAGACCATGGTCAGCAAGCGCTACCGGCGCATTATCGCCACCCGCAGCGTGCAGGGCCTGGATCAGGAGATCGGCTTCCTGCCCGGCACCGAGGCGGAAAAGATGGAGCCCTGGCTCGGCGCCATCACCGACAACCTCGAAGCCCTGCACATGGATGACGAGAACACCCACGGCAGCGTCGACTACATCCTGCAGAAGGTGCCGTTGCAGTTCAAATCGCTGAACTACATCCGCGGGCGCAGCTTCCAGCAGAGCCTGATCCTCATCGACGAGTGCCAGAACCTCACCCCGCACCAGATGAAGACCATCATCACCCGCGCCGGCAACGGTTCCAAGGTGATCTGCCTGGGCAACCTGGCGCAGATCGACACACCCTACCTGTCGGCGCCCAGTTCGGGCCTGACCTACCTCACCGAGCGCTTCAAGGACTTCGAGCACGGCGTGCACATCACCCTGCAGGGCGTACCGCGCTCGGTTCTGGCCGAGTACGCGGAAAGCCATATGTAGCGGGCGTAGCCCGCAGCTTCAAGCTGCAAGCCACAAGCCTCAAGTAAGTGCAAAAGCTTGACCGCGATCTTGAGGCATACGCCACACTGGCTTGCAGCTTGCAGGGGGCGGCCATCCGCCTTGCAACTGCCCAATCCCGACCCACGGGGTTACAATCGGCCGATTCCCGCCAGGAGCAAGCCCGTGCTGACCCATCTCGATTCCCAGGGGCGCGCCAATATGGTCGACGTCAGCGACAAGGCGCCGAGCGTGCGCGAAGCCGTGGCCGAGGCGCGGGTACGCATGCGCGCACAGACCCTGCGCATGATCGTCGACGGCGAGCACCCCAAGGGCGATGTCTTCGCCGTGGCGCGTATCGCCGGTATCCAGGCGGCGAAGAAGACCGCCGAGCTGATCCCGCTGTGCCACCCGTTGATGCTCACCAGCGTCAAGGTCGAGCTGAGCGCCGAGGGCGACGATGCCGTGCTGATACGCGCGCGTTGCAAGCTCAGCGGGCAGACCGGTGTGGAAATGGAGGCGCTGACCGCCGCCAGTGTCGCCGCCCTGACGATCTACGACATGTGCAAGGCGGTGGATCGCGGCATGGTCATCGAGCAGGTGCGCCTGCTGGAGAAGCTTGGCGGCAAGAGCGGTCATTACCTGGCCGACGAGGGGGCGCGATGATCCAGGTGCAGTACTTCGCCCGCTATCGCGAAACCCTGGGCCTGGATGCGGAACGGCTCGACGCCCTGCCGGCGTTCGCCACCCTGGAAGACCTGCGCCAGCACCTGCTGGCCCGCGGCGGCGTATGGAAGGTACTGGATGAGCGCGGCCTGATGTGCGCGCGCAACGAAGAGCTGTGCAGCCTGGCCGAGCCCCTGGCCGATGGCGATGCGGTGGCGTTCTTCCCCACCGTGACCGGGGGCTGAGGATGGCCATCCGCGTGCAGCAGGCCGCCTTCGATGCGGGGCTGGAGAGCAATGCCGTACAGGCGGCCAACACCGGGGTGGGGGCGGTGGTCTGCTTCGTCGGCTATGTGCGTGACTTCAACGACGGGCGTGAGGTGGGCGGGCTGTTTCTCGAACATTTCCCCGGCATGACCGAGAAGGCACTGGCCGCCATCGAGGCCGAGGCCCGCCAGCGTTGGCCGCTGCTGGGCGTGGAAGTGATTCACCGCATCGGCCGCCTGGAGCCGGGCGAGCCCATCGTGTTCGTCGGCATCGCCAGTGCCCATCGCCAGGCGGCTTTCCAGGCCTGCGAATTCGTCATGGACTACCTGAAGACCCGGGCGCCGTTCTGGAAAAAGGAAGACACCGCCGAAGGGCCGCGCTGGGTCGAGGGCCGTGACAGCGATCAGGCGGCGCAACGGCGCTGGGATTCGGGAGCCTGAGGCCGGCGGCCTCGTATGAGGTCGCCCCTTGCTCCGCTCGCTCAGCTCAGTTCGATGAAGACCTTGAAGAACAGCGGCGCGAACATCGACAGCACACCGATGCCGGTGAGCCATACGCCCCATTCTCTGTCCCGGTTGTTGAAGCCGATACCGAGCAGCAGAAAGCCGGCGACCAGTAGCACGATCATGGTGTGAAAAGCGTCCATTGCAGCGCCTCCTCGGCCTGTTTACCCATGCCTGAAGTCTAGACGAGGCTTTGCCGGCCTGAGCTGATCCAGGACAATTCACAGGATCGATACAGCGCTCGATCCACACCGCGCAGGTGCGCGCCTGGAAAGCCGGCCATGTCGCGCAAACCTGGTCTGAGCCGCACGAAGGCAGAGGCGCTCGCGCTGAGGCCTGTTAGACTTGCGCTCTTTTCCGCTCACCCAAGAAGCTCGTCATGGCCCAGCCGTCCACCACCTACAAAGTCGATCTGAACCTCACCGATATCGACCGCAGCGTCTACGAGACCCTGCGTTTCACCGTGGCCCGCCATCCTTCGGAAACCGAAGAGCGCCTGGCGGCGCGGCTGATCGCCTACGTGCTGTTCTACCACGAGCAACTGGCCTTCGGCCGTGGCCTGTCGGATGTCGACGAGCCGGCCCTGTGGGAGAAGAGCCTGGATGGCCGGGTGCTGCACTGGATCGAGGTCGGCCAGCCGGACAGCGAGCGCATCACCTGGTGTTCGCGCCGTTGCGAGCGCTTCAGCCTGGTCGCCTACGGCAACCTGCGGGTGTGGCAGGCCAAGTGCCTCGATCCGGTGCGCAGCCTGAAGAACATCAATGTGGTGGCGCTGGAGCAGGAGGCACTGGCGGCGCTGGCGCTGGACATGCCGCGTTCGCTGAGCTGGAGCGTGATGATCAGCGACAGCGAACTGTTCGTCACCGACGAGCGCGGCCAGCACGAGATTCCCCTGCAATGGCTGGCCGGGGAGCGCTGAGCCCCTGGCCATGACCCGCCGCGCGCTGGCGCGCGGCGCCCGTTCCATCCCGTACGAGTAGACCCCGACCCGCATGCGCATCGAATCCCGCCCGCTTCCCCCCACGCTGCCCGACCTGGGCGATCTGCCACCGCTGCTGACCCGCCTGTACGCGGCGCGCGGCGTGCAATCGGCACTGGAACTGGAGAAGGGCCTGGCGCGGCTGATCCCCTTCAGCCAGCTCAAGGGCATCGAGGCCGCGGTGCAGTTGCTGGTCGACGCCTTGCAGCAGCGCCAGCGCCTGCTGATCGTCGGCGATTTCGATGCCGATGGCGCCACCGCCAGCAGCGTCGGCGTGCTGGGGCTGCGCATGCTCGGCGCCGCCCATGTCGACTACCTGGTGCCGAATCGCTTCGACTACGGTTATGGCCTGACCCCGGAAATCGTCGCGGTGGCGCTGACCCGCGAACCGCAACTGCTGATCACCGTGGACAACGGCATTTCCAGCCTCGACGGCGTGGCCGCTGCCAAGGCCGCCGGCCTGCGGGTGCTGGTCACCGACCACCATCTGCCGGGTACCGAGCTGCCGGCGGCGGATGCCATCGTCAACCCCAATCAGCCGGGCTGTACCTTCCCCAGCAAGTCCCTGGCCGGGGTCGGGGTGATCTTCTACGTGCTACTGGCCCTGCGCGCGCGTCTGCGCGAGCTGGGCTGGTTCGGCGTCGAGCGCGTGGAGCCCAATCTGGGCGAACTGCTCGACCTGGTGGCCCTGGGCAGCGTCGCCGACGTGGTGCCCCTGGACGCCAACAACCGCATTCTGGTGCACCAGGGCCTGGCGCGCATCCGCGCCGGCCGGGCGCGCCCCGGGCTGCGCGCGATTCTCGAGGTCGCCGGCAAGCAGCCTGGGCGCATCACCTCCAGCGACCTGGGCTTCATTCTCGGCCCGCGCCTGAATGCGGCCGGACGCCTGGATGACATGAGCCTGGGCATCGAGTGCCTGCTCTGCGACGACGAAGCGCTGGCACGGGACATGGCCGTGCAGCTCGACCAGTTGAACCAGGATCGCAAGGCCATCGAGCAGGGCATGCAGCGCGAAGCCCTGGCCCAGCTCAAGGACCTGCCCCTGCAGGACATGCCCTTCGGCCTGTGCCTGTTCGAGGCCGACTGGCACCAGGGGGTGATCGGCATTCTCGCTTCGCGGCTGAAGGAGCGTTACCACCGGCCGACCATCGCCTTCGCCGATGCCGGAGACGGCCTGCTCAAGGGCTCGGCCCGTTCCGTGCCGGGGTTCCATATCCGCGATGCGCTGGATGCCGTGGCCGCCAGGCACGCGGGGCTGATCAGCAAGTTCGGCGGGCATGCCATGGCCGCCGGGCTGTCGCTGCCCGCGGAAAACTTCGCCACCTTCGCCGCCGCCTTCGATGCCGAGGTGCGCCGCCAACTGTGCGAGGACGATCTCACCGGTCGGCTGCTGTCCGATGGCGTGCTGGCCATCGAGGAATTCCACCTGCCCCTGGCCAAGGCGCTGCGCAATGCCGGGCCCTGGGGCCAGCACTTCCCCGAGCCGCTGTTCCACGGCGTGTTCCAACTGGTGCAGCAACGCATCGTCGGTGAACGCCACCTCAAGGTGGTGCTGAAAAGCGAGTGCGGCAGCCTGCAGCTCGACGGCATCGCCTTCGGCGTCGACCGCGAGCTGTGGCCCAACCCGACCGTGCGCTGGGTGGAGCTGGCCTACAAGCTGGACGTCAACGAGTTCCGTGGACAGGAAACGGTGCAGTTGTTGATCGCCCATCTGGCGCCACGCTGAGGGGGCTGGCCGCGGCTGCGCTCAGTGCTTGAACATCACGTGGCGAATGGCGGTGTAGTCCTCCAGACCGTACATGGACATGTCCTTGCCGTAGCCTGACTGCTTCACGCCGCCGTGGGGCATTTCGCTGACCAGCATGAAGTGGGTATTGACCCAGGTGCAGCCGTACTGCAGGCGCGCCGCCAGGCGATGGGCGCGGCCGACGTCGGCGGTCCACACCGAGGAGGCCAGGCCGTAGTCGGAGTCGTTGGCCCAGGCCAGTACCTGGTTTTCCTCGACGAAGGGGGTTACCGATACCACCGGGCCGAACACTTCGCGGCGCACGATCTCGTCGTCCTGGCGAGCATCGGCCAGGACCGTCGGTTCGAAGAAGAAGCCGTTGCCTTCGACCGCCTTGCCACCCGTGATCAGGCGGATATGCGGCTGCGCCAGGGCGCGCTCGACGAAACCGGCGACGCGATCACGGTGGGTCGCGGTGATCAGCGGGCCGAGTTCGGTGCCTTGGTCATCCTGCAGGCCGTACTTGATGGTGCTCACCGCCTCGCCGAGTTTGGCCACGAATGTGTCGTAGATGCCTTTCTGCGCATAGATGCGGCAGGCGGCGGTGCAGTCCTGGCCGGCATTGTAGAAGCCGAAGGTACGGATGCCCTCCACGGCGGCGTCGATGTCGGCATCGTCGAAGATGATCACCGGGGCCTTGCCGCCCAGCTCCATGTGCATGCGTTTCACGCTGTCGGCGGTACTGCCGATGATGGCCGAGCCGGTGGGGATCGAGCCGGTCAGCGAGACCATGCGCACTTTCGGGTGACTGGTCAGCGGCGCCCCGACGCTCGGCCCACGACCGAAGACGACGTTGACCACGCCGGCGGGGAAGATCTCGGCGAGAAAATCGGCCAGCTTCAGCGCGGTCAGCGGGGTCTGTTCGGACGGTTTGAGCACCACGGTATTGCCGGCGGCCAGGGCCGGGGCGATCTTCCAGGCGACCATCATCAAGGGGTAGTTCCACGGCGCGATGGAGGCGACCACGCCGAGCGGGTCGCGGCGGATCATCGAGGTATGCCCGGGCAGGTACTCGCCGGCGGCCGAACCGCCCAGGCAACGGCTGGCACCGGCGAAGAATCGGAACACATCGGCGATGGCTGGCAGTTCGTCGTTCAGCGCGGCGCTGTAGGGCTTGCCGCAGTTGTCGGATTCCAGGCGGGCGAGTTCCTCGGCATGGGCCTCGATGGTATCGGCCAGCTTCAGCAGCAGGCTGGAGCGATCCTTGGGCGAGGTTTGCGACCAGCCCTCGAAGGCCGCATCGGCCGCGCGCACGGCGGCATCGACCTGGGCTGCGCTGGCTTCGTGGATCTCGACCAGGGTGGTGCCGAGGGACGGGTTGAGCACGGCTTGCACCGCGCCTTCGCCAGCGACGAGCTGGCCGTTGATCAGCAGTTTGGTTTGCATCGCTTGAACCTCGCTATGGGGCTGCATGGATGTTTGTGGGGGGGACGGGGCTTTTGCACATCCTCCGTGGGCGTCTCTACGGGCTGTGGTGGATCGATGAAGCGTGATCCACCCTACTCTCCAGGGGAAATCACTTGCCGCTGCCGGCTACGCCTTCGCCGCCCTTGGTCAGGTAGTAGGCGCCGAGGATCGGCAGCATGGTCACCAGCATCACCAGCATGGCCACGACGTTGGTTACCGGTACGTCGCGCGGGCGCGACAGCTGGTTGAGCAGCCACAGCGGCAGGGTGCGCTCGTGGCCGGCGGTGAAGGTGGTGACGATGATTTCGTCGAACGACAGGGCGAATGCCAGCATGCCGCCGGCCAGCAGGGCCGAGCCCAGGTTGGGCAGGACAATGTAGCGGAAGGTCTGCCAGCCGTCGGCGCCCAGGTCCATGCTCGCCTCGATCAGGCTGTGGCTGGTGCGGCGCAAGCGCGCGATGGCGTTGTTGTAGACGATCACCACGCAGAAGGTGGCATGGCCGATGACGATGGTCAGGATCCCCGGTTCGATGCCGAAGCTCTTGAACGCCGCCAGCAGCGCCAGGCCGGTGATGATACCCGGCAGGGCGATCGGCAGGATCAGCAGCATGGAGATGCTTTCCTTGCCGAAGAAGTCGCGGCGGTACAGCGCGGCCGCGGCCAGGGTGCCGAGAATCATGGCGATCAGCGTGGCCAGGCAGGCGATCTGTGCCGACAGCTTGACCGCTTCCAGCACATCCGCCCGCGCCAGGGCGACGCTGAACCAGTGCAGGGTGAAGCCCAGTGGCGGAAAGCTGAAGCCCGAGCTTTCGGTGTTGAAGGCATAGATGAAGATGATCAGGATCGGGAAGTGAAGGAACACCAGCCCGCCCCAGGCTGCCAGTTTCAGGCCCCAGGAGGCCCGATTCGAAGAGTCAGAGTGCATCGAAGGCCCCCAGGCGTTTGACGATGGACAGGTACACGGCGATCAGCACGATCGGCACCAGGGTGAAGGCGGCGGCCATCGGCATGTTGCCGATCGAACCTTGTTGCGAATACACCATGTTGCCGATGAAGAAGCCGGGCGGACCGACCAGTTGCGGCACGATGAAGTCGCCCAGGGTCAGGCTGAAGGTGAAGATCGAGCCGGCGGCGATGCCGGGGATCGACAGCGGCAGTATCACCTGCAGAAAGGTCTGCGCCGGCCGCGCGCCGAGGTCGGCCGAGGCTTGCAGCAGCGATGGCGGCAGGCGTTCCAGGGAGGCCTGGATCGGCAGGATCATGAACGGCAGCCAGATGTAGACGAACACCAGGAAGCGCCCCAGGTGCGAGGTCGACAGGGTGTTGCCGCCCACGCCCGGCACCACGAGGATCAGCTCCAGCAGCGGTTGCAGGTGCAGCGCCTGGATGAACCACATGGCTACGCCGCCCTTGGCCAGCAGCAGGGTCCAGGCATAGGCCTTGACGATGTAGCTGGCCCACATCGGCAGCATCACCGCGATGTAGAAGAACGCCTTGGTCTTGCCCGAGGTGTAGCGCGCCATGTAGTAGGCGATGGGGAAGGCCAGCAGAGCGCTTGCGATGGAGACGGCCAGCGCCATGCCGACGGTGCGCAGGATGATGTCGAAGTTGGCCGGCTGGAACAGCGCGGCGAAGTTGGACAGCGTGAGGTCGGGGGTGACCGTCATGCTGAAGTCGTCGAAGGTGTAGAAGCCCTGCCACAGCAGGCCCAGCAGCGAACCCAGGTAGATCGCGCCGAACCACAGCAGCGGCGGAATCAGCAGCAGCGACAGGTACAGCGTCGGCTTGCGGTAGAGCAGGTCGGACAGGCGCCGCAGCAGGCCGACGCCCGCGCTGCCGATGGCGAGTGACTGGCTCATGTCAGGCCTCCTCGCGCAGGTCGACCATGGCGCCGCGGGCCCAGCGCGCGGTCACCCGCTGCCCGGGTTGCACGGGCGTCTCGCCCAGTTGCCACTGGTTGTTGGCCTGGCTGACGCAGAAGTTCTGGCCGTTCTCCAGCTGGATCTCGAAGCGCGTCGAGGCGCCCTGGTACTGGATGTCGTGCAGCAGGCCGGCGATTTCCACTTCGTCGCTGCCAAGCGGCGCGTCAGTGCCCAGGCGCACGTGTTCCGGGCGAATCGACAGGGGCCGCGACGAACCGCTGATCCGTACGGCCAGCTCGCCCTTGAGCACGTTGGAGGTGCCGACGAATTCGGCGACGAACGAGGTGGCCGGCTTCATGTACAGGTTGCGCGGGGTGTCGACCTGTTCGATGCGGCCCTTGTTGAACACCGCCACGCGGTCCGACATGGACAGCGCTTCGCTCTGGTCGTGGGTGACGAAGATGAAGGTGATGCCGAGCTGGCGCTGCAGCTTCTTCAGCTCGCTCTGCATCTGCTCGCGCAGCTTGAGGTCGAGCGCCCCCAGTGGTTCGTCGAGCAGCAGCACCCGTGGGCGATTGACCAGGGCGCGGGCCAGGGCCACGCGCTGGCGCTGGCCGCCGGACAGTTGCACCGGCTTGCGCGCGCCGTAGCCGCCGAGGGCGACCAGGCTCAGGGCTTCCTCGGCGCGGGCCTGGCGTTCGGGTTTGCCGACACCCTTGACCTTGAGGCCGTAGGCGACGTTGTCCAGCACGCTCATGTGCGGGAACAGCGCGTAGTCCTGGAACACCGTGTTGACGTCGCGGCGGTAGGGGGGCAGCCCGGCGGCCTCCTCGCCGTGGATACGGATGGAGCCTGCGCTGGGCTGCTCGAAGCCGGCGATCAGGCGCAGGCAGGTGGTCTTGCCCGAGCCGGAGGGACCGAGCATGGAGAAGAATTCGCCGTCCTGGATGTCGATGGACACCCGGTCCACGGCTTTGACGTCGCCGAACGTGCGGGACACATCGGTGAATTGCACTGCATGGGTCATGACCAACACTCCAGGAGAAAAAGCCACCCGCCGCCGACCGCTGCCAGGGGTCGCCGACATCGGACAGGGCGGTCGGCGGTGGATGTACAACGGTGAAAATTGTGGGTGCGCAGGGTGAGTCGGATCGTGCCTCCCATCACCAGTGCTGTAGGAGCCGTTTGCGCTCTTGCGCTCGGGAAAAAGCATCGCCGGCAAGCTGGCTCCTGCAGAGCAAGGGTGCTCCGAGCGGCCGTATGACGCTCTATCCATCCACTGGCGATGCCGGTTGGTGGACGAAAAAAGCGGCGTCCACCCTACGGACCGCGCAGCCAGCGCGGAGCCCTTACCTGCCGCCCATGATGGCGATGTAGTCCTGGGTCCAGCGGCTGTACGGCACGTACTTGCCGCCTTCGGCCTGGGGCGTTTTCCAGAAGGCGATAGTGGCGAAGTTGTCGAAGCCGTTGGTCTTGCAGCCTTCGGCGCCGAGCAATTCGCTACCCTGGCAGGCGGCCGGCACCGCGGGCAGCGAACCGAACCAGGCGGCTACGTCGCCCTGGACCTTGGGTTGCAGGGACCAGTCCATCCACTTGTAGGCGCAGACCGGGTGCTTGGCCTCGGCGTGCAGCATGGTGGTGTCGGCCCAGCCGGTGGCGCCTTCGCCTGGCACGGTGGAGGCGATCGCCTGTTTTTCCCCCTGCAGGGCATTGACCTGGTACGGCCAGGCGCTGGACGCGACCACGCCTTCGTTCTTGAAGTCGTTCATCTGCACGGTCACGTCGTGCCAGTAGCGGTGGATCAGCGGCTGTTGTGCGCGCAGCAGCTGCAGCACGGCGGCGTACTGTTGCTCGTTCAGTTGGTAGGGGTCCTGGATGCCCAGCGCAGGTTGGGTGGCCTTCAGGTAGAGCGCGGCGTCGGCGATGTAGATCGGGCCGTCGTAGGCCTGCACGCGGCCTTTGTTGCTCTTGCCGTCGGGCAGGGTCTGCTCCTCGAACACCACGGACCAACTGGTCGGGGCCTGCTTGAAGATGTCGGCGTTGTACATCAGCACGTTCGGCCCCCACTGGTAGGGGGTGCCGTAATGCTGGCCGGCCACGGTATGCCAGGCGGCATCCTTGAGGCGCTCGTCGACGTTCTTCCAGTTGGGGATCAGCGCGGTGTTGATCGGCTGCACGCGCTTGCCGGCGACCAGGCGCAGGGAGGCGTCGCCGGAGGCGGTGACCAGGTCGTAGCCGCCCTTGGCCATCAGGCTGACCATCTCGTCGGAGGTGGCGGCGGTCTTGACGTTGACCTTGCAGCCGCTGTCCTGTTCGAACTGGGTCACCCAGTCATAGGCCTTGTCGGTGTCGCCACGTTCGATGTAGCCGGGCCAGGCGATGATGTCGAGCTGGCCTTCGGCCTTGCCCAGGGACTGCAGGGGTTCGGCGGCCTGCAGGCTACCTGCGGTGAACAGGGCGGTAGCCAGTGCGCTGAGCACGGCGGTTTTATGCGCGGACATTGGGATTCCCTCTTCTTCTGGACTGTTATGGGGGCAGTTGAATGTCGGCGATAGCGCTGCCGAACGGGTGTTTCTCGTCAATCTAGTTGTTGTCCGTGACGCGCCATGATGTGGCGCACCACGCTGTAGTCGGCCAGCGAGTCGCTGGACAGGTCCTTGCCGTAGCCGGAGCGCTTGAGGCCGCCATGGGGCATCTCGCTGGCCAGCATGAAATGGGTGTTGATCCAGGTGCAGCCGTATTGCAGGCGGGCGGCGACCTGCATGGCCTTGTCCAGGTTCTGCGTCCATACCGAACTGGCCAGTCCGTACTCGGAGTCGTTGGCCCAGTCCAGCGCCTGGCTCAACTGTTCGAAGCGGGTCACGGTGACCACCGGGCCGAACACTTCGCGCTGGACGATCTCGTCACTCTGCTTGCAGCCGGCCAGCAGCGTCGGCTGGTAATAGAAGCCCGCGCCGGAATGCGCGGCGGCGCCGGTGACCCGTTCGATGTGCGGCTGGCCGAGGGCGCGTTCGACGAAGCTGGCCACGCGATCGCGTTGGCGCGCGCTGATCAGCGGACCGATCTCGTTGTCGCTGTCCTTCTTGCGGGCGAAACCGATGCTTGCCACGGCTTCGCCCAGCTCGCGCACCAGGCGGTCGTGGATGCCGGCCTGGGCGTATATGCGGCAGGCGGCGGTGCAATCCTGGCCCGCGTTGTAGTAGCCGTGGGTGCGGATGCCCTCGATCACGGCCTCGATGTCGGCATCGTTGCAGACGATCACCGGGGCCTTGCCACCCAGTTCCAGGTGCGTGCGCTTGAGGGTGCGCGCGGCGCTCTGCAGGATCTTCTGCCCGGTGACGATATCGCCGGTCAGCGACACCATGCGCACTCGCGGGTGACCGACCAACTGGCTGCCGACCCCTTCGCCCCCGCCGCAGACGATGTTCAGCACGCCGGCGGGCAGGATGCCGGCCAGCGCCGGGGCCAGTGCCAGGATCGACAGCGGGGTGTGTTCCGAGGGCTTGAACACCAGGGTGTTGCCGGCGGCCAGGGCCGGGGCGATCTTCCATGCGGCCATCATCAGCGGGTAGTTCCACGGCGCGATGGACGCGATCACGCCAACCGGATCGCGGCGCACCATGCTGGTATGGCCGGGCACGTATTCGCCGGCCAGCTGGCCCTGCTGGCAGCGCACGGCGCCAGCGAAGAAGCGGAACACGTCGGCGCTGGCGGGGAGGTCGTCCTGGCGCGCCAGGTGCAGCGGCTTGCCGCAGTTCAGCGATTCCAGGCGGGCCAACTGCTCGGCGTTCTGTTCGATGGCATCGGCGATGGCCAGCAGGGCCGTGGCGCGCTGCGCCGGGGTGGTCCGCGACCAGCCGGCAAAGGCGCGGTGGGCGGCCTGCACGGCGGCCTCCACCTGTTCCAGCGAGGCCTCGGCGATGGACGTGAGTACCTCGCCGCTGGCCGGATTGACGATGGTTTCGGCCGAACCTTCCCCGGCGACCAACTGGCCGTCGATCAGCAATGCGCTGTGCAGGGTGGGTTCGGACATCTTCGGACTTCTTCTTCGGGTTTCTGCCTGCATGAGACGGCTCCAGGGTTGCCCGGAACGCCTGCCTCTAGATTGGCTACGAGACTAGGGTCCGGGGCAGAGGTCTACAAATTCTAAATACTGAAAGTAGCGTTCGATTAAATCGAAACCTTGCGGTTGTGCGGTTGTTCGCGGGCGAGGGTCAGGAAGGGGTCGACCAGCACCGGTCGTGCGGTGCCGCGCCGCCAGGCCAGGCCGACATCCAGCGGTTCGCTCAGGTCGGCCAGCGGTAGCGCTTCGATGATGTCGCCCTCCAGTGACCAGGGGCGATAGGTCATGTCCGGCTGGATCGACAGGCCGAGGCCCGCTGCCACCAGGCTGCGTACCGCTTCCACCGAGGCGGTACGCAGGGTCACGTTCGGCGTCAGGCCGGCGCGGGTCCAGATGCGCTGGGTGTGCAGCCCCATTTCGTCGGCGTTGAGCTGGATCAGCGGTTCGCCGGCCACGTCCGCCAGGCTGATGCTGTCACGCTCCAGCAGCGGATGGCGCGCCGGCAGCCACAGGCGATGCGGGGAATGGGTCAGGACCTCGGTCTGCAGGGCGTGGCGGTCTTCGAGGTTGGACAGGATCAGCACGCCGACATCGATCTCGCCGCTGACCAGCAGGTGCTCGATATAGGGGCGCTCGTCTTCCAGTACCCGGGTCTGCACGTTGGGGTAGGCGCGCTGGAAGCGGGTGATCAGGTCGGCCAGGTAGTAACCGGCGACCAGGCTGGTCACGCCGATGGTCAGGCTGCCGGCGACCTGGTCGGTACTCTGTTGCAGGCTGCGCTTGGCGTTGTCCACGGTGGCCAGGATCAGGTGTGCCTGGCGCAGGAACTGGTGTCCCTGGTGGGTCAGGCTCATGCCCTTGGCGTGGCGGTTGAACAGGCTGACGCCGATTTCCTCCTCCAGTTGCTGGATCGCCAGGGTCAGGGTGGACTGGGAAATGAACACGGCCTGCGCGGCGGCGGATATGGATCCGCTTTCGGCGACGGCGATGAAATGACGTATCTGGCGAAGTGTCATCATGGGGCTGCCGTGTATCTAGGGAATTGATTGGGAACCAAGGCTATTCTTTTTTATAGTGACCTCGCCTGTTTTTCTTTGGCCACCCGCTTATCGGCCGCCCTGCAATATCCTGACGTAATCTGTAACCGACGGCGGTCGGACTTCCCAGTAGATTCGTCCACCGACCTGAATTTAGGAGATCGTCCATGAATACCCGCGGTTTGCTCGACCAACTGCTGAAGTCCGGGCAGGACCTGCTGCAACAGAAAAGCGCCGGCAAATCGTCCTCGGGACTGGGCGGGGCGCTAGGCGGCCTGCTCGGTGGCGGCGCGGCGGGCAAGGGCGGCGCCGATATCGGCTCCCTGCTCAAGGGCGCCGGCGGCGGTGCCGCGCTGGCCATGCTGCTGGGCAACAAGAGTGCGCGCAAGCTCGGTGGCAAGGTCATCACCTATGGCGGCCTGGCCGCGCTCGGCGTGATCGCCTACAAGGCCTATGGCAACTGGCAGGCCAAGCAGGCCGGCGCGCCCCAGGGCGAGCCGCAGACCCTGGATCGCCTGCCGGCGCCGCAGGTCGAACTGCACAGCCAGGGCATTCTCAAGGCGCTGGTCGCGGCGGCCAAGGCCGATGGCCATGTCGATGAGCGCGAGCGCCAGTTGATCGAGGGCGAATTCAGCAAGCTGACCAGCGACGCCGAGCTGCAACACTGGCTCCAGGCCGAGCTGAACAAACCGCTGGACCCGGCGGATGTGGCGCGTTCGGCCAGCACGCCGGAAATGGCCGCGGAGATGTACGTGGCCAGCCTGCTGATGGTCGACGAAGAACACTTCATGGAGCGCGCCTACCTGGAAGAGCTGGCGCGCCAGCTCAAGCTCGATCCGGCCCTCAAGCTCGAACTGGAGAACCAAGTGCGGCAGGTCTAGGCTCTGTTGACGTTTCAGCACGACCGCGGCGGAGCCCGTTTTGCCGCGAGGCACCCGCGATAGGTGCCCGGGTAGGCTCAGAAGTAGTAGCCGATATTCAGGTTGGTGCGCAAATACCAGTCGTTGCTGCCCGATGAGGTGGTGCTGGTGAAGCCGGTGCCGTTTTCCGCGCCGCCGTAGGGGTTGGCGTTCTTGCCCCAGGTGAAGTCCAGCCAGCCCATGATCGGCATGGCGAAGAACTGTACGCCGGCGGTGTACATCTGCGAGTCGTCCCAGCCGCTCTCGTCCTTGAACATGCGGCTGTAGTCGTTGTAGAAGCGCAGCTTCTTGAGCATGCCCAGGTTCGGCGTGGCGACGTCGTAGCCGACGTTGAAGGACACCACGCTGGCCTTGGCGGCGATCAGGTAGGCCGGGGTCAGGCCGTTGGTGCCCATGAGGACGCTGGCGTCGCTGATGCCGGCCGGGTTCTTCGGATCGAACGCGTAGCGGATGCCCTGGGTGGTGACGTGCCAGTTGCCGCGGTTGATCACCGCGTGCAGGCCGGCGGCCCAGTAGTCGCCATCGTCCCGGGTGGTGGCGTTGTACAGCCTGGACGCGGCCAGCGAGGCGCCGACCTCGGTCTTCCAGCCGTCGCCGGCGAAGTCGCGTGCCACGCGCAGGTTGAGCTGGTCGCGCTTCTCGTTGTCCTGGGCGCCATGGATGAAGGCAATGGCGTTGTCGTCGAGGTCGGAGAAGCGGCCGACTTCCGGCGAGTAGCGGATGTCGCTGGGCATCATGCGCGGGAAGTAGCCGGCCTGGATGTGCCAGTCCTGGTCCTTGTAGATGTACTTGGCGCCGGCCCCGGCGCTGACCCCGTAACCGAGGAAGAAGGGGATGTGGTAGCTCCAGCCGAACTGCGGATAGGGCTCCAGGCCGAAGGGCTTGAACGGGGCGCCCAGCTGCAGGCTGGAGGTCTCGTTGAACCTGTAGCCGACGAAACCACGGTCGATGGAGCGCTTGCCGTCGTCCTGGAACCAGTAGCCGACCTCGGCGAACAGGTCATGGTGGGTGGCCTGCACGTCCACGCGGAAGGTGTCGAAGAGGAAGCGGCCGTTGTTCTCGGTGGTTTCCCAGTCCTCGTCGCGGTAGTTCATGCGCAGGGCGCCGCCGATATCCAGGCTGCTGTTACCGTCGTCGCTGCGCAGGCTGATATGGGGGAAGGGTTTCTTCGGCGCGGCGGCCGCTGCGCCGGCCGCGTGCGCGGTGGTGAAGGTGGCGCCGGTGACGGCGGCAAGAGCGATCGACAGCAAGTGCTTTTTCATTCTGACCTCATCTGCAAAGTTGATGTGTGGCAGCTTTCTTATGGGCAATACTTTCCCGTCGCCGCCAACTTGGCGGACAACTTGTCACGGTATTCGCCGGTTGTTTTCTGGTTGTTCTTTATGTCTGCAGTGATTGCCGCGGGCACCGGGTAAACGAACTTTTCGTCTTGCTCGACAATGCTGTTCGTGCCGGGTGCGCGAGGCCGGCTTGTTGCTGGTTTTGTTTCATATCTGGCACGTTGATTTGTGCATGAAGCATGCCAGGCGTATGGATTTCTTCGTTTTCGTAATTAGTCCTGTAAAAACAATGGATTAGATATAAAACGGGGTGTCCTGTATCACTCTGGAAACGGCAGGTTTCGGCAGTAACGAAAGTGCACAGTCGCTGTGCGTAAAATATTCACGGTGACAACTTTGTGGGCGTACTTATGTTTCATATGGAAAACATCAGTGAACTTTTCGATGTGTGCTTCGAATAAGTTGGCGTGGGAATAAGTTGAATCGGTGCCGGCGCAAGCACCCTCTCCCGGGGGAGAGGGGATTGGCACGGAGCGGTGGCCCGGATGTAATCCGGGAAGGCCTGATGCCGGAGGGGCCCGGAGTGCATCCGGGCGAAAAAAAGCCGGCGTGGGTAACGCCGGCTCAGGAGGAGCAAAGGGGCAAGGGTGAAGCTGTGTTACAGGTCCAGCACCAGGCGCGAGCCCTTGCAGCCGGAGACGCAGACCATCATGGTCTTGTTGGCGGCCTTCTCGGCCTTGGTCAGCACGCCGTCGCGGTGTTCCGGCTCGCCTTCCAGGACGCGGGTCTCGCAGGCGCCGCAGACGCCTTCGCGGCAGCTGCAGTCCACTTCGATACCGGATTCCAGCAGGGCGTCGAGCAGCGATTTGCCGCCCGGCACCTCGATGCACTGGCCGCTGCGCGCCAGTTGCACTTCGTAGCTGCCCTGGGGCGCGCTCGGCGCCTGGGGCGCGGCGGCGAAGCGTTCGACATGCACGTTGGCGTGGCCGAGGCTTTCGCAGTGGTTCTCGAAGGCGTCGATCATCGGTGTCGGCCCGCAGCAGTAGAAGTGCGCGCTGGCCGGCCGCTCGGCGAGGAAGGCCCTGAGGTCGATGGGGCCGCCCTGCTCGTCGTCGAAGTGCAGATGGACCTTGGCGCCGCTGGCGGCCAGTTCCTCGACGAAGGCGGCCTCCAGGCGCGTGCGCGCGCAGTACAGCAGCTCCACCGACCTGCCCAGTTCGCGCAGGCGGTTGAGCATGCAGTGGATCGGCGTGATGCCGATGCCACCGGCCACCAGCACCGTGTGCCCGGCGCTTTCGTCGAGCTGGAACAGGTTGCGCGGCGCGGAGATCGGCAACGGCATGCCGACCCGCAGGTTCTGGTGCACGTAGGCCGAGCCGCCACGGCTGTTGCGGTCGCGCAGGATGCCCACCACGTAGCGGCCGCTGTCCGCCGGCGAGTTGAGCAGCGAGTAGCTGCGCACCAGGCCGTTGCCCAGGTGCAGGTCGATGTGGGCGCCGGGGGCGAAGGACGGGAAGGCCGCATCGCCCTGGGGGCGCAGCTCGACGCTGATGATGCCTGGCGCCTCGAAGCGCAGGGTGTGGACGAAGGCGGTGATGCTGTTGTCGTGGGTCATGCTGTACCTCTGCTCAGACGCAGGTCGCCAGGTCGATGTCCAGGCGCGCCCAGGCATCGATTTCCACCACCAGCTCGGGGAACACCAGGCCGCTCACCTCGACCAGGGTCGAGGCGGGGAAGGTGGCCTGGCCGGCGAAGAAGTCGCGCCGCGCGCGGCCGACCTCGTCCTTGTCGGCGATGCGGGTGACATAGACGTTGAGCTTGTAGATGTTGCCGATATGCCCGCCCGCCGCTTCCAGCAGCGCCTTGACCTTGCCCAGCACCACCAGGGTCTGGGCATGGGCATCCAGCGGCGCGCCGCGCTCGGCGGCCTGGCGCGTGGCCGGATGCCCGGTCATGCCGGACAGCACCAGTTCCTCGCCGACCAGCAGGGCGTTGGACCAACTGGCCGTGGCCAGGTCGGGCGCGCCCTCGGCGCGGATGCGGCGCACGGCGCTCATGGCTGCCTGGCCTCGATCAGTTCCAGCTGTTCCTTGGCCAGGTTCTTCATGTGCCGGCGCAGGCGCACCAGGCCCAGGTCGTGCTGGTAGAGGTTCTCGCGCTGGTTGGCGTCCGCGTCCATGAATTCGAGGATTTCGCGGTCCTGTTCGAGCACCGCCCAGTGGCGTGCCTCCAGGCGGTTCTTGTAGAGGAAGCGCCAGGTGTCGCGCTGCCAGCCGCTGAGCGGGCGGCAGCGCCAGTGGAACACCGCGCAGAGGTCGCGGGCGATCGGCGTGTAGCTGCCGACGATGTGGAAGTTGCCGCCCGGGCCGCCGGTCTTCGGATAGGGGATTTCCAGGCGCATCCAGTGCACGCCGGTGTCGGCCCATTCGGTCCAGTCGAAGTTGACCCCGCGCTGGCCTTCCTTCTCGAAGATGAAGCCGGTGTCGGTGTCGCGGGTGACGAACTTGGCCTGGCTCTCGCCCTCGGACATGGAGTGCGACTGCTTGTGCAGGTAGGTGCCGTGCATCGGGTCCATGACGTTGTCCAGCACGTAGCGGTAGTCGCCGCGCCATTCGGTGTAGCAGAGGAAGAAGGAGAATTCGGGATCGGTCAGTTGCTCGGGCAGCAGCAGCGGCGGCGCCTGCTCGACGTTGCTCGCGGCGTTGTACAGCCACACCGCGTCGGCGGCCTCGGCGACGTGGAAGAAACGGGTGGCCTGGCTGCCTTCCAGCTTGCAGCCGGGGCTGCCGGGCACGCGGGTGGTGACGCCGTCGCAGCGCACTTCTACACCGTGGTAGGGGCACTGCAGGCGGTCGCCCAGGTTGACCCCGCGCGACAGCGGCGCGCCGCGGTGCGGGCAGTGGTCTTCCAGCACGTGCAGGGTGCCGTCGCTATCGCGCCACAGGGCCAGCTTGTAGCCCAGGCGGCGCAGCGATACCGGCTTGTCCTCGATGAAGCTGGACGGGCAGATGGGGTACCAGAGGTTCTTCAGGCCATTGGCCAGGAGTTGCTCAACAGGATCGACGGTGCTCATTGCGTTTTCCTCTATGGGGAATTCATTCGCCCAGGCGGGCCATCAGGGTCTTGTAGGCGTCCTCGTTCCAGGGCTCGCCGCCCGGGCAGGTCGGACCGGCCTGGTTGAGGTAGCCGAGCAGCCCCGGCAGGTCGTGGATGCCGGCGGCATAGGCGCGCTCGATGGAGTCGCCGAGCAGCTCCTCGAAGGAATTGGGCTCGCGCGAGCGGGCTTGGTGGGGTTGCAGGTAACGGTCTTGCATCTCATTGGCCTCCATTGCGGACCCGTTCGCGTATGGCCTGGCGAACCGGGACGAAGTCGTAGGTCGGGTAGCATTCGGTGCGGAACACGCCCCAGGCGGAGCGCTCCAGTTCCAGGTTGATCTTCGGCAGCAGCGCCGGCGGCAGGCGCAGGGTGACGATCTGGCCGAGGCCCATGGCCACGGTCCAGGAGACGATCTCCACGCCCTCCACCGGGAAGCGCTGCCACCAGTCCATCTTTTTCATATGGCTCTGGATGTCTTCCAGGTTCTTCGACTGGTCGTGCCTGAGCAGCACGGTCAGCAGCAGGCTCTCGCTCATGCCGAGGTCCCCGCGCCGATCTGTTCCAGCGGTTGCCGCCAGGCGTCGTAGCCATAGACCCAGTCGGCGTTGCCGCCGGCCTTGAGCCACTGGTTGCCGCGCGAGCCGATCTGGATTTCGCTGGTGCGCGCCAGGCGCGAGTCCTGGTAGCCCAGCAGGGCCTGCGCGATGCCCGCGCGGGCAACGCCTTGCAGGTGGCGGGCAAGCACCACCGCATCCTCGATGGCCTGCCCGGCGCCCTGGGCCATGAAGGGCATCATCGGGTGGCAGGCGTCGCCCAGCAGGGTGATGGCGCCCTTGGACCAGAACGGCAGCGGGTCGCGCTCGTAGAGGGCGGTCTTCAGCACCTCGTCGCAGGCGTCCAGCAGGGCCCGGGCATCGGGGTGGAAGCCGGTGTAGTGGCTGCGCAGTTCGTCCACGTCGCCGGCGCCGGTCCAGGACTCCGCGTGCCAACTGTCCTGGGCGGTGGTGGCGAAGATGAAGATGTCGCGCCCCTGGTTGAGCGGGAAGGTGACGATCTGGCTTTCCGCGCTGGGGCCCCACCACTTGGTGAACGCCTGGATATTCGGCACATGGGCCACGCGCTCGGCCGGCACCACGGCGCGATAGGCCACCACGCCGGTGAAGCGCGGATGCTCGTCGCCGAACAGTGCGCGGCGAGCCACCGAGTGGATGCCGTCGGCGCCTATCAGCAGCTCGACCCGCTCGCGGCCGCCGTCGCGGAAGGTCAGCTCGACGCCCGCCGCGTCCTGGGTGACGTTCTCGGCGCGCTGGGCAAAGCGCACCTGCCCGAGCGGAAAGGCGTCGGCCAGGACGGCGAGCAGGTCGGCGCGGTGGATGGTCAGTTGCGGCGCGCCGTACTTCTGCTCGGCGCTGTCGGCCATCTCCAGGCGCGAGGTCTCCTCGCCGGTGTCCCACAGGCGGCTGATGCGGTGGGTCGGCCGCGCGGCGTGCTGGCGAACCCGCCTGGCCATGTCCAGGCCGAGGCCGTCGAGGGCACGCACGGCGTTGGGCGTCAGGTTGATGTCGGCGCCGACCCGCAGGAAGGCTTTGCTCTGTTCGAAAACGCTCACCTGGTGGCCGGCCTGGCGCAGGGCGATGGCGGCGGTCAGGCCGCCGATGCCGGCGCCGAGGATGCCGATGTTCAGTGCGGTCATGGGGCCGTCCTCAGTTCCTGGGTTTGTCGGTGAGGAACTTGCCTTGCGGCGCCTCGGCGTTCTTCTGCCGCCGGGTGTTGCCGTCCAGGCCGCCGGCGATGGCCCATTCGGCGAACACCGTGGGGCCGGGTTCGAACTCGCGGGTCTGCCATTCGCCGGTCAGCTGGTCCTCGTCGGCGTAGTACTCGACCAGGGCGCCGGCGGGATTGCGGAAGTACCAGAAGTAGGCCGAGGACACCGGGTGGCGGCCCGGGCCGATCTCGGTGTCCCAGCCGCAGCGGGAGATGTGCATGCCGCCGCCGAACACTTCGTGGATGTCGCGCACGGTGAAGGCCACGTGGTTGAGGCCGGCGCGCGGTTGCGGCAGCTGCAGCAGGAACAGGTCGTGGTGGCCGCCTTCCTCGGCGCAGCGCAGGAAGGCGCCACGGTCCGGGTAGCGGTCCGAGCAGACGAAGCCGAAGTGCTCGCCGTAGAAGCGCTCGCAGGCGTTGACGTCCTTGACGAAGAACACCACGTGGCCCACCTCGATGGGCTGGGCGCGCTCGTAGATGGGGCTGGCCTGGTTGATCCGACCCTTGAACTGCCAGGTGTTGGACTGGCCGCACTGCACCTGGATGTCGCGCTTGCGGGTGACCTGCAGGCGCACCGCCAGGCCGTTGGGGTCGGTACAGCCGATGCGCCCGTCGCCCTCGGTGAAGCCGGGCTCGTCGGCGATACGTTCGGCGTAGCGCTCGAGGTCGTCCTCGCGCTCCACGCCCCAGACCACCTCGCGCAGGGTCGAGCCGGGCTCGATGGCCTGCGGCAGGCCGGGCTTGTCCAGCGCGGCGACTATGACCCGGCAGCCGTTGAGGCTTTCGAAGACGACCTGGTCGTCGGCCGCCGCGACCTGCTTCAGGCCCCAGTCGGCGAAGAAGCGCGCGCTGCTGGCCAGGTCTTCCACGCCGTAGGTGATTTCGTCGATACCCAATACGCTCATCGCGTGTTCCTCATCGGTGGCTGCCGGCCCAGGCCAGCGGCTGTTCGTTCAGGCCCCAGTAGAGGCTTTTCTGCTCCATGTACTGGAGAATCCCCAGGCGGCCCTTCTCGCGGCCCAGGCCGCTGTCGCGCCAGCCGCCGAAGGGGGTGGAGATGGAGAACTGCTTGTAGGTGTTGATCCACACGGTGCCGGCCTGCACCGCGCGGCCGAGTTTCCAGGCGCGCTGGAAGTCGCGGGTCCAGATGCCGGCGGCCAGGGCGTAGCAACTGTCGTTGGCCTGCTCGATCAGCTCGGCCTCATCCTCGAAGGGCATGGCCACCAGCACCGGGCCGAAGACTTCCTCCTGGCACAGGCGGGCGTCGTTGGCGAGGCCTTCGATGATGGTCGGGGTGTAGAAGTAGCCGCGCTCGAACGCCTCGCCGTGGGGACGGATGCCGCCGGTGCGCAGGCGCCCGCCCTCGGCCACGCCCAGCGCCACGAAGCGCTCCACCGACTCGCGGTGCGCGGCGCTGATCAGCGGGCCCATCTGGGTGCGCTCGTCGGCCGGGTCGCCGATGCGCAGGGCGCTGGCGCCGGCGGCGAGACGGTCGAGGAATTCCGCGTAGTGCCGCTGGGCGACGAACAGCCGGGAGCCGGCGATGCAGGACTCGCCGCTGGAACTGAAGATGCCGTAGAGCACCCCGGCCACCGCGTGGTCGAGGTCGGCGTCGGCCAGCACCATGGTCGGCGACTTGCCGCCCAGTTCCATGGACACCGGCATCATCTTGTCGGCGGCGATGCGGGCGATGTGCTTGCCGGTGCGGGTGCCGCCGGTGAAGGACACGCGCTTGACCAGCGGATGCCGGGTCAGCGCGTCGCCGATCAGCGAGCCCTTGCCCGGCAGCACGCTGACCAGGCCGCGCGGCAGCCCGGCTTCCTCGCAGATGCGCGCCAGGGCCAGGGCCGCCAGCGGGGTGATCTCGGCCGGCTTGACCACCACCGCGTTGCCGGCGGCCAGGGCCGGCGCCAGCTTCTGCGCCTCGCTGGCGATCGGCGAGTTCCACGGGGTGATGGCGGCCACCACGCCCATGGGCTCATGGACGCTCATCGTCACGAAGTCGCCGCGCGAGGGGGTGATGCTTTCCTCCAGGGTCTCGCAGGCGGCGGCGAAGAACTGGAAGGTGGCGGCGGCGCTGGCCACCAGATTGCGGGTTTCCTTGATCGGCTTGCCGTTGTCCAGGCGCTGCAGCTGCGCCAGCTCCTCGGCGCGGGCGCGGATCAGCTCGGCGATGCGCTGGAGCACGGCGGCGCGCTCGTGGGGCTTGCGCTGTGCCCAGCCGCTGCCCTGGAAGGCGCGCTGGGCGCCCTGGATCGCCTCTTCCACGTCGTCCAGGCTGGCGGCGTGCAGGCGGGCGATGGCCTCGCCGCTGGCCGGGTAGAGGCTGGCGTAGAGGTCGCCGCCGCCCAAGCGCCACTCGCCGGCGATGCAGATGGGTTGGATCGGGTTCAGGTCTATCACGGTTCTCGCCTCTAGATCGAAATGGCGTGGGCGTGGTTGCCCAGCGCGCGAACCACGCTGTACACGGTCAGTGCCGAGGTCTTGGGATTGGCCGCCAGCGGCTTGCCGCGCAGGGTCAGCTCGAAGCCGCCGAAGGCGCCGCGGGCTTCCACCTGGTGCACGTTCTCGCTGCTCGTCGGGTCGGCGATCAGGCGCACCCAGGTGCGGTCCAGGCCGAGGCCGGCCAGCGACAGGGTGGCGGCGACGTTGGCGTTCTTCGGGTACAGCCGCGCCGCCTCGCGGGCGCTGCCTTCGAAGATCACCCTGGCCTCGCTCAATTGCTCCAGGTCGCAGGCCAGCTCGGCCGGGGTGCCGAGCCAGGCCCGTGCCGGCTTGCGCCCGGTGTAGAGCACCGACTCCAGGCCGCCGACCTTGGCCGCCGACAGCGCGTCGATGCCGCCGATGGCGCCGGGCAGCAGTTCGATGCGGGTTCCGCCGCGCTGGGCGGCGGCCTCCAGGCGTTCCACCAGGCCCGGCTCGGACAGCGCGCCGACCGACACCACCAGGCAGGGGATGCCGCGTTCCAGCGCCGGCAGCACGTGCTGCTCGATGGCGCGGTGGCCGGCGCATTCCACCAGCAGGTCGGGACGCGCCTCGGCCGGCAGCGCGGTGAGCACCCGTGGCGCCTTGCGCAGGCTGGCCAGGCGCTGGCGCACCAGCGCCTGGGAGGTCTGCGGGACGATCACCGCGTCGACCACCAGCTCGGGATCGTTTTCCAGCAGTTCCAGCACGCCGACGCCGATGGCGCCGCTGCCGATCATGGTGATATGCAACATGGCGCTGCGCCTCACACTGCGGCCTTGGCCGCTTTGCTCTGGTTGACCGGCGGGCCGGCGAAGAGGGTCTTGAAGCTGCCGATGGCGAGCATGTCCACTTCCAGCAGGAAGGGCCCGGACTCGCCCAGGGCGCCGTCCAGCACTGCGCTGAAGTCCTTGAGGTCGCCGACCCTGGCGTGGCGCAGGCCGAGCGACTGCGACAGCTGCGCGTAGTCCGGGGTGTGCAGGTCGACGTAGCAGCGGCGTCCGCCGTAGGCGGCGTCCTGGATGTTCTTGATCACCCCGTAGCCCTGGTCGTTCATCAGCACGATGAGCATGTCGGCGCGCTCCTGAACGGCGGTGGCCAGCTCGCCCAGGTTGAGGATGAAGCCGCCGTCGCCGGCCAGGACGAAGGTCTTGCGCCCCGGCGCGCTGGTCGCCGCGCCCACCGCGGCGCCGATGCCCATGGCCAGGCCCTGGCCGATGCCGCCGCCGAGGGCGTGCACGCCGGCGCGCGGGCTGAAGATTCTCAGGTGGCGGTTGCCCCAGGTGCTGTTGGACACGGTGACGTCGCGCACCCAATTGAAGTCCCGGCCGGCCAGCGCCTGCAGTTGCTCCACCAGGGAGGCGTAGGGACCGAGGCCGTCGACCAGTTGCGCGCGGGCCTGGTCGCGCGCGGCGGCCAGGTCGGCGGCGAACGCCGGGTCGACCTGCAGGCGCCCTTCCAGGCGGTCGGCCAGCCCCTTGAGGATCAGTGCGGCGTCGCCGCAGACGAAGTAGTCGCTGGGGTAGCAGCGGCCCTCCGCCGTGGCGTCGGCATCCGCGCGGTACAGCGGACGCGGCAGCTTGAGTTCGTACTTGAGGGTTTCGTTGCCGCGCAGGCGCGAGCCGACCACCAGCATGGCGTCGCAGCTCTGGTAGAAGCGCTCCACGGGCGGGTTCAGGTTGAAGGCGCCGAGCGAGCGCTCGTCGTCCTCGGCGACGATGCCGCGCCCCTGGGTGCTGGTGACCACGCCGATGCCCATCTCCAGCAGGCGCTGCACCTGGGCGCCGGCATGGCGGGCGCCGCCGCCGAGCCAGAGCATCGGCCGCCTGGCCCTGGCGAAGCGCTCGGCCAGCTCGTCCAGGGCCTGCGCCGACGGCCTGGCCACCGGCACCGGCAGCGGCGACAGGTCGGCCGGCAGGTTGATCAGCGCCGACTGGATGTCGATCGGGATTTCCACGCTGACCGGGCCGGTGGGCGCGGTCAGGGCGGTCTGCACCGCCAGCTTGATGGTGCTGATGGCGGTGTCGACGCTGCGCACGCGGAAGGCCGCCTTGGAGATGGCCTTGAGCATGCTCAACTGGTCCGGCGCCTCGTGGATGTAGGCCAGGCTCCGGTCCAGGTAGGGGGTCTCGATCTGCCCGGTCAGGTGCAGTAGCGGGGTGCCGGCGGTGAGCGCCTCGACCATGGCCCCGGCGGCGTTGCCGGCGGCGGTGCCGGTGCTGGTCAGGCACACCCCGAGGCCGCCGGTGGTGCGGGCGTAGGCGTCGGCCATGTTGGCCGCGCCGGCCTCGCCACGGGCCATGACGAAGCGGATGTTGCCGCGGATGGCGAAGGCGTCGAGGATCGGCATGTTGTGGATGGAGATCACCCCGAACGCGGCCTTGACCTCGCACTGTTCGAGGAACGCGGCGATGGCGGCGCCGACGGTGACTTGGTTTTCGTTACGCATGACGGGACAACCCTCCAGAAACATCGATATGACTTCCCGTCGTATAGGCAGACAGGGGTGAAGCGAGAAAAAGGATCGCCTGGGCGGCCTCGGCCGGCTTGCCCAGACGCCCCAGGGGGATCTGTTTGCGTTGCGCCAGCTGGCCGCTCCACTGGGTCCAGTCCTGCTCGCGCTCCGCGCGGGCCTCGAAGCGCCGGCGCCACTGGCCGGACTCCACCAGGCCGATGAGGATGCCGTTGACCCGGATGCCCTTGGGCGCGAACTCGAAGGCCATCGAGCGCACCAGGTTCTTCACCCCGGCGCGGGCGGCGCTGGTGGCCACCATGTGCGGTTCCGGCTGGCTGGCCAGCAGCGAGTTGACGCAGACGATGGCGGCGTCCGCCTGGCCCTCCAGTTGCGCGAGGAAGGCGCGCACCGGGTGGATGATGGAAAAGAACTTCAGCTGCAGTTCCTCGCTCCAGGCCTCGTCGGTGGTGTCGGCGAAGGTGGAGACGCGGCCTTGCCCTGCGTTGTTGACCAGGATGCTGGCGCGGCCCAGCTGCCGTTCGCAGGCGGCGGCGAAATCGCGCACCTGGGCGGCGTCGAGCACGTCGCAGGCCTGGGCCAGCAGCCTGGCGGCGGGGAAACGCTGGCGCAGGCTGGCCTCGGCGGCCTGCAGGCGCGCCTGGTCGCGGCCGCAGAAGGCCACCGCCGCGCCGGCGCCGAGCAGCAGTTCCACGGTGGCCAGGCCGATACCCGAGGAGCCGCCGGTGACCACGGCGATGCGGCCGGACAGATCGAACAGGCTCATGTCAGTCCCTCATCAGCGCGGTGACGTTGTGGCCGTGCTGCGGCCGGTAGTTGAGCAGGTGCGACAGCTCGTCGGCGCTGATACGAATCCGCTGCACCAGGTCGTCGAGATCCTCGTGGGCCATGCGCGCGGTGGGGATGGTGGCGCCCAGGGCCGCCACCACCTGGCCGCTGTGGTCGCGCACCGGCGCGGCGATGGTGGAGATGGACGGCTCGAAGAAGCCTTCGCCGACGACGAAGCCGCGCTGGCGGTCGGCCTGAACCAGGTCGAACAGCTCCAGGGCGCTGCCCGGGGTCTTCGCCGAATAGCGCTCCAGCGGCTCTTCCGGGTACAGCCCGCGCAGCTCGGCCAGGGACAGGTCCTCCAGCAGGATGCGACCGAGCACGGTGGCGTGGGCCGGCAGGCGGGTGCCGACGTTGACCGAGCTGGTGAACACCGAGGCCGGGGTGACCTTGGCCACGTAGACGATGGAGCGCTTGTCGCGCACCACCAGGTTGCAGGGGTAGCCGATGCTGTCGCTCAGGCGCGCCAGCAGCGGCTGGCCCAGCTCGGTGAGCTCCAGCGAGGCGAGGTATTCGAAGCCCAGGCGCAGCACCGCCATGCCCAGGCGGTACTCGTTGCCGCTGCGGGTGATGAAGCCCATGGTCTCCAGGGTGGTGAGCAGGCGGAAGATGGTCGAGCGCGGCAGCTTCAGCCGGCGCGCCAGCTCCGGGGCGGTGAGGGTGCGGTTGTGCCGGCTGAATTCGCACAGCAGCAGCAGGCCGCGTTCCAGCCCGGGCACTATGTACTTGTCTTGGCTATCGCTATCGATGTCCTTGGTCATTGCGGCATACCTTGCTGGGTTTGCGTGAGGGCGTAGGCGATGCGTCCGGCGACCACCTCCGCCTGTTCGATCGGGCAGGCGTGGCCGGCCCCGGGTATCAGGTCGAAGGGCGCGCCCAGGGCGCGGGCGATGGCATGGCAGGACTCCGGCTTGGTGATGGCGTCGAGCTCGCCGCAGTGCACTTCGCAGGGCACCGTCAGCGGCGCGTGGCGCAGCAGGTCGTCGCCGCAGAGCAGCTCGATGGCCTGGCGGTAGCCGTGGGCGTCGAGCCGCGCCATGTTCCAGCGCACCCAGGCCAGTTGCTCGGCGCTGGCCCGGGGCGACAGCAGGTGGGCGCTGCGCTGTTCGGCCATGCCGGCGATGCCCAGTCGTTCCAGGGCGCGCAGGCGCTTGCCGCGCACGTCCTCGGCGAGCGCCGCGCGGGCCGGGTCGCCATAGCCGCGCGCCGGGCTGAGCAGCACCAGGCGGGCGACCCGCCGCGCCTGTTCGCCGGCGGCGAAGGCCGTGGCGATGAGGGCGCCGAGGGAGTGGCCGACCAGCACGCAACGCTCGATGTCCAGAGCGTCGAGCAACTGCGCCAGGCGCGCGGCGTAGTCCTCGGCCCGTGGCGCCGGCTGCGTCAGGGGCGCGGAGTCGCCATAGCCTGGCGCGTCCCAGGCGATCACCCGCGCCCGCCCGGCGAGGCGCTGGGCGACCTGCAGCCAGGAGGCGGCGCCCGAGCCGATGCCGTGCAGCAGCACGATGGGCGGGCCGCCGCCGCATTCACGGATGGCCTGGCGGCCGCCCGGCAGCGCCAGCAGGCGCTGCGGGAAGTCGCTGGCCAGGCGCTGCTCGAGCGGCTGGGCGAGGCGGTCGGGATCGCGTAGGGAAGCGAGCATGGGCGGGGCCTCAGCGCTTGATGCTGGCCAGAGGGTGCTCCGGCGGGTAGGTCGGGGTGATCGGCTTCTGCGCGCCGAGCATCACGCACATCAGCGCGTCCTCGTCGCCGATGTTGATCTCCTCGCGGTACACGCCCGGCGGCACCGAGATCACGTCACGGTCGGTGAGGATGGCTTCGAAGCGCTCGCCGTCCTTCTCCAGGACCACCTTGAGCTTGCCGCGCAGGACGAAGAACACTTCCTCGACGTCGATGTGCAGGTGCGGCGGGCCCTCGTGACCGGCCGGGATGACCATGGTGGAGAAGGTGAAGTGCTCCGACGGGATGGTGTTCATGTCGCTGGCCACGCCGGTGCCGCCGGTGCCGATGTAGCGCATCTGCGCGCGGCGGAACTTGGGGTCGTAGTCGGCCTGGAACTTCAGCGCGTTCCAATCGTACTTGCGCGTCGAGTAGCGGGCGATGCGGCTGGTGCACCATTGCTCGAAGCTGGCGCCTTCGGGGCGCTCCCAGGATTTCGGGGCGTTCAGGGTCGGGTTCAGGTCGCTCATTGGATTCCTCCAGATCAGGGCATGACGAACCCGCCGTTGACCGGCAGGGTTTGTCCAGTGATGAAGCGGGAAAGGTCGGACAAGGCGAACAGCACCGCGCCGCAGACGTCGTCCGGCAACTGGGCGCGCTTGATCGCGCGGTGGTCCAGGTAGTGCTGGTGGCGGGCGGCGGGCACGTACTGGGTGGCCTCCACCTCGACCAGACCGGGGGCGATGGCGTTGACGGTGATGCCGTCGCCGCCCAGTTCGCGGGCCAGGCTGCGGGTCATGGCGATCACCGCGCCCTTGCTGGCGGTGTAGGCCAGCAGGTTGGGCGCACCCCACAGCGGGGTGTCCGAGGCCAGGTTGACCACGCTGCCGCGGCCGGACGCGCGCAGCGCCGGCAGGCAGGCGCGGGTCATCAGCCAGGTGCCGCGCACATTGACCTGCAGCACCCGGTCGAACATCCCGATCTCCAGTTCTTCGCAGCTCTTGCCGCCGGAGTGGGTGATCGAGGCGTTGTTGACCAGCCCGTCGAGGCCGCCGAGATGCGCGACCGTGGCCGCCACGCAGCGCTCGATGGCCGCGGGATCGCCCAGATCCAGCGCCAGGCCGGTGACGTCCAGGCCCTGCGCGGCCAGCTCAGTGGCGGATTGCGCCACGCGACCTTCGAGGATATCGGCGATCACCACCCGGGCGCCGGCGCGGGCCGCCGCTGCGGCGAAGGCCTGGCCGAGGCCGCGGGCGCCACCGGTGACGAGGATGCGACGATCTTGCAGAAGCAGGCTCATGGGCGGTTCCTCATACGGTGCTCAGGTTGGCTTTGGGCAGGTAGTGCAGCACCCGCTTCTCGGCCCAGACCACCGCGCCGTAGGCCAGCACGCCGATCAGGGTGAGCATGACGATGGCGACGAACACCCCGGCGGTATTGCCCTGGCCCTCGTAGTTGACCAGCAGGAAGCCGAGGCCCTGGTTGCCGCCGACCAGTTCGCCGACGGTGACGCCGATCACCGCCAGGGTCGAGGCGATGCGCAGGCCGGAGAACAGCGGGGCCATGGCCGAGGGGAACTCCACCAGGCGGAAGAGCTGCCAGCGGTTGGCGTTCATCGCGCGGACCAGGTTGATCATGTCCGGGTCGACGGTGCGGATGGCCGAGAGCACGTTGATCATCACCGGGAAGAACACGATGAGGATGGCGATGAGGATCTTCGGGTAGACGGTGTAGCCCAGCCACATGACGAACAGCGGGGCGAAGGCCACCTTGGGCGCGATCTGCAGGGCCAGGATGTAGGGCGAGAGCATGGCCTCGGTGGTCGGCGACAGGCCCAGGGCGACGCCGATCATCACCCCGAGCAGGGCGCCGAGGACGAAGCCGACGATGATCTCCAGGGTGGTGATGGCGGTGTGTTCGAGCAGATTGGCGGTCCGCCACATGGCCACGCCTTCCTCGATCACCCGGCTCAGCTTGGGCAGCACGAACTCGGGCATGCCGAGCAGGCCCGGGCCCCATTGCCAGCTGGCGAGGAACACCAAGAGCAGGGCGATGCTGCCGAGCATGGGGGTGTTGAGCGTTCTCATGAAAAGCACCTTATTGCTTGGCGGCCACGGCATCGTGGTCGACGAACTGGTTGGTGTAGAGCTCGTCGAGCGGGGTCTCGCGGGTCACGATGCCCTCGCTGACATAGAACTGGCGCACGCTCTCCAGGCGCTGCGGGTCGATCCTGCCGAGCGGTTGCTGGCCGGCGTACACGTGCTCGACATAGAGGCGGAAAATCTTCTCCAGGGTCGCTTCCTTGCCCTGGTAGCTGGGCACCGCCTCGGCGAAGGTGACGGCTGCCTGGCGCGGGTCGGCGATGATGTCGCGCATGCCCTGCAGGGTGGCCTTGACCACGCCGGCGACCACCTGCGGCTGCTTCTCGATGGCGGCCTCGGAGGCGAGGATGGCCTGGGCCATGCTCTCGAACACCTCGTTCTGCGGCAGCAGCTGGATATCCAGGCCGGATTCCTCGGCGTTCACCACCCAGTCCGGCACCCCGGCCATGGCCTGCGACTTGCCGGCGGAGAACAGTTGCCAGACCCCCGCCGGGCCGGCGGCCTGGACGTCGAGGTCGGTCTTGCCCAGGCCGGCCTTGCGCAGCGAGGCGAGCAGGGCGTAGTAGGTGGTGTCGGAGTAGGACATCACGGTCAGGGTCTTGCCCTTGAGGTCCCGGATCGAGCCGATATTGGCGTCGCTGGCGGTGGCGATCATGGTCAGGCCGCTGGCGCCCAGCACGGCCACCGCCTTGACCGGCACGCCGTTGGCGCGAACGATGATCGGCGTGTCGCCGATGGCGCCGCCGACCAGGGCGTTACCGGCGCCCAGTTGCTTGGCCACGTCGACGCCGCCCTTGGCGGCGATGAACGTCACCTTGAGGTCCTGCTCGGCGTAGTAGCCCTTGTGCTGGGCGATGATCCAGGGGGCGAAGGCCGGCGAGTTAGGCGGCGCGGGCAGCAGGTAGGTGACCTCCTGCGGCGCGGCCTGGGTGGTCAGGGCGCCGCCGAGGGCGAGGGTGAACAGCGAGGCCTTGGCCAGGGTCTTTGCGAATGAGGTGCTCATGCTCGGCTCCTGTGGGGAATTGGGGTCGGTTCGTTCAGTGCAGGTCGGTGTCTTCGCCGACCTTCAGCAGCTCCATCAGGCGGCCGGCCAGGGGGCCGATCTCCGGCAGCTTGCGGCGCTGCAGCGGGTTGTCGCGCAGCGGCAGGCCGACCTCGATTTCCTCGATGATGGTGCCGGGGCGGGCGCTCATCACCAGGATGCGATCGGACATGGCGATCGCCTCGATCAGGTCGTGGGTGATGAACAGGGCGGTCTTGCGCTGCTCGAACAGCGTCTGCGCCAGATCCTGCTGGAGGATCATCTTGGTCTGCGCGTCGAGGGCGGAGAACGGCTCGTCGAGGAACAGCACCTGCGGGTCGGTGGCCAGGGTGCGGGCCAGGGCGGCGCGCTGGCGCATGCCGCCGGACAACTGGTAGGGGTAGTGGTCGCCGAAGCCGGCCAGGTGGCACTTGTTCAGCAGTTCCTCGGCGATGGGCCGGCGCTTGGCTGCGGCCATGCCTTCGATTTCCAGGCCCAGCTCGATATTGCGGCGGATGCTGCGCCAGGGCATCAGCAGGTCCTTCTGCAACATGAAGGCGACCTTGCGCACCGGCCCGGTGACCCGCTCGCCGCCGACATGGACCTCGCCCTCGCTGGCCGCATAGAGCCCGGAACCCATGTTCAGCAGGGTGCTCTTGCCGCAGCCGGAAGGGCCGATGATGGACACCACTTCGCCGCTGCGGATGCTCAGGTTGAGGTCGCTGACCACCGGGGCGGCCTGGGCGCCACCTTTGCCCGGGAAGCACTTGGAAACGTTGCGGAATTCGATTTCCGTCTTCATGGCGCTTCCCTTTGCCGGCTGCTGTGGCCTTCCCGTGGGAAGGACGCTCAACTCGGTCGCTAGCATTATCTTTTCGCCTCACGCTTGTTTTATATATGAAACAATGTTTTCATTGTGAAACTTGCAGAAGGCGTGCCATTGCCGGGTAAAAACCTCGGCGACTTTTGATGGGCATATTTTTATTTTTTAAAAACAGTGGGTTGCTGGATTCTGTCGGATGCCCGCCGAGGAGCCGAGGCGCAATCCGCTGCCCGTCGTATCCGGCAAAAAATGCCCGTAACAGGTGCGGGTCGCTACCTCAGGTAACCTATTGGTGCGCCCGGTGACCTGATGCCGCGCCGGTACGAGCGGAACCGTGGGCCGATTTCGCGCTGTCCTTCTATATGAATGTTGTCTTGCCCGGCGACTGTCATACCCGGGCTTTTGCGGATGTCGTTCAGGGCGTTGCAGGAACGCCTGCGTTTGCGAGGGCGCCCGCGGCCATGGCCTGGCCTTCCCGATCACCGGGGCCGCGGGCTGCCAGCGCCGTCGGAGTCGGGTATACTCACCGGCTTTTCCGAAGTTTTACCTGCGAGTGCCGCCAGCCATGGAAATCAACCCGATCCTGAATAGCATCAAGGACCTGTCCGAGCGCACCCAGACCATTCGGGGGTATCTTTGACTACGATCACAAACATGATCGTCTCGTCGAAGTAAACCGCGAACTCGAAGACCCGAATGTCTGGAACAACCCGGAATACGCCCAGAATCTGGGCCGTGAGCGTGCCACCCTGGCGCAGATCGTCGAGACCATCGACGACCTGACCGGCAGCCTGGCCGATTCCCGCGACCTGCTCGACATGGCCGTCGAAGAAGACGATCAGGGGGCGGTCGACGATGTCGCCAGCGAGATCGAGCGGCTGCGGGGCATTCTCGAGGCGCTGGAATTCCGCCGCATGTTCAGCGGCGAAATGGATGCCAACAACGCCTACCTGGACATCCAGGCCGGTTCCGGCGGCACCGAGGCCCAGGACTGGGCCAACATGCTGCTGCGCATGTACCTGCGCTGGGCCGACAAGCGCGGTTTCGATGCCACCATCATGGAGTTGTCCGCCGGCGAAGTCGCCGGCATCAAGGGCGCCACCCTGCACATCAAGGGCGAATACGCCTTCGGCTGGCTGCGCACCGAGATCGGCGTGCACCGCCTGGTGCGCAAGAGCCCGTTCGACTCCGGCAACCGCCGCCACACCTCGTTCACCGCGGTGTTCGTCTCGCCCGAGATCGACGACAACATCGAGATCGAGATCAACCCGGCGGATCTGCGCATCGACACCTACCGCTCCTCCGGCGCCGGTGGTCAGCACGTCAACACCACCGATTCGGCGGTGCGTATCACCCACGTGCCGACCAACACCGTGGTCAGTTGCCAGAACGAACGTTCCCAGCACGCCAACAAGGACACCGCGATGAAGATGTTGCGGGCCAGGTTGTACGAGCAGGAAGTGCAGAAGCGCAACGCCGCCTCCCAGGTGCTGGAAGACTCCAAGTCGGATATCGGCTGGGGTCACCAGATCCGCTCCTATGTGCTCGACGCTTCGCGGATCAAGGACCTGCGCACCCATGTCGAGCGCAGCGATTGCGACAAGGTGCTGGACGGCGATCTCGACGAGTACCTTATCGCCAGCCTCAAGCAGGGGCTCTGAACGCAGCGACAAGCTTCAAGCCGCAAGCTGGCAGGCCGGCAACCTCCCGTTTGGAGCTTGCCGCTCGGAGCTTGCAGCGATCCTTCAAGACGATGATTTGACCGGGACGACCCGAAATGAGCGAGCAACAACTCGACCAGCAGCACCTGCAACAGGAAGAGAACAAGCTGATTGCCCAGCGCAAGGAAAAGCTTGCCGCCGTGCGCAGCCAGGGCAATGCCTTCCCCAACGACTTCCGCCGCGACAGCTATTGTGCGGATCTGCAGAAAGGGTACGCCGACAAGACCAAGGAAGAGCTGGAAGCAGCCGCCATTCCGGTCAAGGTCGCCGGTCGCATCATGCTCAACCGTGGCGCGTTCATGGTGATTCAGGACATGACCGGGCGCATCCAGCTCTACGTCAACCGCAAGACCTTGCCCGAAGACACCCTGGCCGCGGTGAAAACCTGGGACCTGGGCGACATCATCTGCGCCGAAGGCACCCTGGCCCGCAGCGGCAAGGGCGACCTGTACGTCGAGATGACCCAGGTACGCCTGCTGACCAAGTCGCTGCGCCCGCTGCCGGACAAGCACCACGGTCTGACCGACACCGAGCAGCGCTACCGCCAGCGCTACGTCGACCTGATCGTCAACGAGGAGGTGCGCGACAACTTCCGCGTGCGCTCCCAGGTCATCGCGCACATCCGCAAGTTCCTCGCCCAGCGCGATTTCCTCGAAGTGGAAACGCCGATGCTGCAGACCATTCCCGGCGGTGCCGCGGCCAAGCCGTTCGAGACCCACCACAACGCCCTGGACATGCCGATGTTCCTGCGTATCGCCCCGGAGCTGTACCTCAAGCGGCTGGTGGTCGGTGGTTTCGAGAAGGTCTTCGAGATCAACCGCAACTTTCGTAACGAAGGCGTTTCGACCCGGCACAACCCCGAGTTCACCATGCTCGAGTTCTACCAGGCCTACGCCGACTACGAAGACAACATGGACCTCACCGAGGAACTGTTCCGCGAGCTGGCGCAGCTGGTCCTGGGCAGCACCGACGTGCCCTACCAGGGCAAGGTGTTCCATTTCGGCGAGCCGTTCGCCCGCTTGTCGGTATTCGACTCGATCCTCAAGTTCAATCCCGAGATCAGCGCGGCCGACCTGCAGGACATCGACAAGGCCCGCGCCATCGCCAGCAAGGCCGGTGCCGCGGTCAAGGGCTTCGAAGGCCTGGGCAAGCTACAGACGATGATTTTCGAGGAACTGGTCGAGCACAAGCTGGAGCAGCCCACCTTCATCACCCAGTACCCGTTCGAAGTCTCGCCGCTGGCCCGGCGCAATGACCAGGACCCGAGCGTCACCGACCGCTTCGAGCTGTTCATCGGTGGCCGCGAGATCGCCAACGCCTATTCCGAGCTGAACGACGCGGAAGACCAGGCCGAGCGCTTCCACGCCCAGGTGGCGGACAAGGACGCCGGCGACGACGAGGCCATGCACTACGACGCCGACTTCGTGCGTGCCCTGGAGTACGGCATGCCGCCGACCGCGGGCGAGGGGATCGGCATCGACCGCCTGGTGATGCTGCTGACCGATGCGCCGTCGATCCGTGACGTGATTCTGTTCCCGCATATGCGCCCGGAACTCTGAGCCACTTCGGGCCGATGCCGGTCCGCTAAGCGTTTGGCCCGCAAAACGGCGGTTTGCCCGAGCCTAGTAGGAGCCGCGACCCCGCGGCGAATGGTGGCCACGCCGTGGATTCTGCGGGATGGCCGCCATCGCATCGCGCCGGGGCGACGCTCCTGCAAAACCTTGTCTGCTCGGCATCAGCCTTCGGGCGGCTTTGGTCTTGGTCTCGATGTGATCTCCCGGTAGGTTGTTCATCCGAGGCTGTCCCGGAACACTGTGACGTGCGACCGACAGAGCCTTCCAGGAGTCCCGGATGAACATGCCCGTTTAACGCCCTACGGTCGGGCCCTTCTCGTATAGCGGGTCTGCGCGTCGAAGAAGCGGCCCAGGCCGCTGGGGTCAGCGCGCGCATCGCCTGCAAGTGGCTCAAGCGCTTTCGCGATGAGGGCCGGCAGGGCCTGCACAATCGCTCCTCGCGCCCACACCACTGCGCGCCCACGCGACGCCGCCGGCAAGTCGAGGAGCTTGTCGAGCGACGCCAGGCACGCATGACCTACCGGCACATCAGCCAGGAGTCGGGTATCGCAGTCAGCACCGTGGCACGACTGCTCAAGCGCCTGGGCCTTAATCGCCTGGCGAACCTGGACCCGCGCCCCGACCGTGCGGTATCCGTTCGAACACCCCGGTGACCTGCTGCATCTGGACATCAAGAAGCTGGGTCGCTTCCATCAGCCTGGTCATCGCGTCACCGGCGATCGCACCCAGACGGCCAGCGGCACCGGCCGCCGTTCAGAAGCGTACGTTTGCGCTCGGGGATGTTCATCGGCATCCGCCAGACGGCATGCAACTCGCCTTCTTCGATGATGTCATTTTGTTACTATCGTCGTATTCCCTCGAGAAGGATTTCGACACCCGTTAGCGCATCAACCATGAGAAAGCCGATGCCGGTTCCTTGCCCGCCAACGCCGCAGAACGAATCACGTCGACAGATGCTGGTTGACGATCGCCCTTTCTTGCTGGATCACAGTGCCGATCCATTCCTCGACGAGATCGTGAAAATAGCCGCGGCGTACTTCAAGGCGCCAGTCTCGCTGGTTTCGATCGTGGACAATAATCGCCAGTGGTTCCGTGCCAAGATCGGCACGGCTCTGCAGGAAACGCCTCGCTGCATATCCTTCTGTGCCTACAGCGTCGTGTCAGGAGAGGGACTGGAGGTGTGCGATGCCACACTGGACGATCGCTTCAGCAGTAACCCTCTGGTCATCGGCGAGCCAGGCATCCGTTACTACGCGGGGGCGCCGCTGGAGATTGAGGACGGTGTCGTCCTCGGTAACCTGTGCATCATCGACACCAAAGCTCGGCAGCCGATGTTAGCGGATGACGCTATTTTCTTACGGCAATTGGCCAATCTCGTGGTGAGTCGAATCCGGGATCTGCGCATTTCGGCGTTCATTGATGCACCGACCGGCTTGTTCAACAGGGTCAAGCTGGAAGACGACATAGATGAAACGCTGAAAAAAGGCGATGCGTTGCTTGCCGTCGCCATAGAGGTCGTCTCACCCGCGCAGATGAACGATATGCTCAAGTCGCTTGGCTTTCATTTCCTCGACGACTTCATCAGGTCTGTCGGAAACGCCCTGCGTACGCTACTGCCCACTGAGTGGGCGCTCTACAAGATCAGTGCGCTGAGGTTTGCCTTCATCGTGCCGCAGAGCCTGATCCATCAGGCGGAAAGCGTGTTCTCGCGGCTGGTGGACGCATTCAGCAAACCCATGGACTGCCAGGGCATTCCCATCATGCCTCAGATCGGTATCGGCATATTGCGCATGAGTGCCGGCACCGTTGCATCCGACTGGATGAGGCTGATCGTCAGCGCTGCTGACGAAGCGCGCACCTCGGGGAGAGGCTGGGCCTATTACGATTCCAGGATGGATGAAGCGCAGCAGCGAGCGACACGTTTGCTCAATGACCTGAGCAATGCCATCCACTCACCGACTCAATTAAGGCTGGTCTATCAACCCCGCGTGGATCTGAGTACGGGCGCCTGCGTATCCGCCGAAGCCCTCCTGCGCTGGACACATCCGACCCTGGGTGAGATCAGCCCTGCCGAGTTCATCCCCCTCGCGGAGAAAACGGCACTCATCCTTGCGGTCAGCTTCTGGGTAGTCAAACGGGCTATCGAGCAGGCGGCGAATTGGCGGAGCAACGGCATCGATCTGAAAGTGGCCATTAATGTCTCCGCCGCGGATCTGAGCAGCGGCCACCTGACGGATGAAATCATAAGATTGCTCGATCAACATGGATTGGCGGGTTCCAGCCTGGAAGTGGAGTTCACCGAAAGCGCCCTGATCGGTGATTCCTCGACGGTGCTGATCCAGATCGAAAGGCTCAAGGCGATAGGTATCGATATTGCCATCGATGACTTCGGCAGCGGATACAGCAATTGGTCCTACCTGCGGGACATTCCCGCAAGCATCGTCAAGCTCGATCGTTCGTTCATGAACGATCTGAGGCATGGGCAAAGAGACTGGAGCATCACTCGAGCACTGATCGCCCTCGCCAGGGAACTGGGTATGCGTGTCGTCGCGGAAGGCATCGAGACGAGCCGGACCCTGGATCTGATACGTGAATGTGGCTGCCAGGAAGCGCAAGGCTTTTTTATCTCTCGCCCGCTGGAGCCATCGGCTCTCATCGATTGGCTTCGCAATGAGGGTAAGGCTTAAACTTCAAGCTTGTAGCGCTCCCGGCCCGCTTCCGGAGGGCGAGGGTGAACAGCACTGGCGTTTGTTGCGGGCCATGACCCATTCGCAACACGCAACGAGGACCCCCATGAACAGCCACAGAGAGCTCGACGATTACCAACTGATCGTGCGTGCGCTGTCCGATCGCATCGTCGAGGCACAGACGCCGATTCGCGTGCTCGATGCCGTCAAGTGGGACGATGCGCTGCGGCAGACCTTTCTCAAGCACAAGGGCAAGGAGCCGCCGGCTGTCGACCGCGACTATTACGCGGGCCGGCCCCTGGCGTTCGATGCCGCGGCGAAGAAGCTGGAATTCCAGAACATCGAGCGCGACATCACCCGCCAGCTCGGCCAGTTCAGCCCGGTCGGGCAGATCATGCGGCGCATGTGCCGCGAGTACCGCATGGTCATCCGCATGCTCGAGGCGCGCGGCACCGCCGACTTCGGCCTGATTTCCCAGGAGCTCTACGGCGCCGCTTCCGATGCCTTCCATGCCGGCGATCCGACCCTGGCGGATCTGGGCCTGATGTTTTCCGACTTCCTCAACAACATCGACAGCCGCGGCGACCTCAAGGACGAGCCCAAGACGCTCACCGCCAAGGACGCCGTGGCGCTGCTGCAGAGCCGCCTGAACCTGGTGTTCGGCGAGAACGACGGCACCATTCGCGTGTTCGAGTCCGACGGCATACTCGCCGATGCCGCGGCCGGCGCCGACTACATCAAGATCCGCGCCGACGCCCTGTTCAACGAACGCGATGTCAAGGCGCTGGAGGTGCACGAAGGGCTGGTGCATGTCGCCACCACCCTCAATGGCCAGAACCAGCCGGTCTGCACCTTCCTCGCCAAGGGGCCGCCTTCGTCGACCGTGACCCAGGAAGGCCTGGCCATCCTCATGGAAGTGATCGCCTTCGCCTCCTATCCCAGCCGCCTGCGCAAGCTGACCAACCGCACCCGCGCCATCCACATGGCCGAGCAGGGGGCGGACTTCCTGCAGGTCTGCGATTTCTACCGCGAGCAGGGCTTCAGCCTGGAAGACAGCTACGGCAACGCCAGCCGCGCCTTCCGCGGTTCCACGCCCGATGGCCTGCCCTTCACCAAGGATCTGTCCTACCTCAAGGGCTTCATCATGATCTACAACTACATCCAGCTGGCGGTGCGCAAAGGCAAGCTGGAACAGATCCCTTTATTGTTCTGTGGCAAGACCACGCTCGAAGATATGCGTACCCTGCGGCAGTTGGTCGATGAAGGTCTGGTCAGCGCACCCCGGTATCTGCCGCAGCAGTTTCGCGATCTCAATTCGCTGTCGGCCTGGATGTGCTTCTCCAACTTCCTCAACCACCTGAGCCTGGATCGGATCGAAGCCGATTACGCCAATATCCTGTAAAGCCGAAGATACGCTGGAGGCTGGAAGGCGCTACGAAAAAGCGGGGCGGTGCCTGTGGTGTGGAACGGGTTCACCGTTTCACAATCGTTCAGCCTCAAGCCTCAAGCCTCAAGCCTGCCTGTCCGAGATTTCTATGAACGAAGCACGCAATCCGATTCCCCTGATCCTCACCGCCATAGGCAGTATCGCCGGCACCGTTGCGGTGCTCGGCTACTACGGCTACCTGCATTTCGCCAAGCCGGAGGATGCCCTGCTGCTGTCCGAGTTCACCATGCTCAAGACCGTGCCCGGCGAAGACTACAAGGTCTCCCTGAAGCCGGCCGATGAGATCGCCCAGTGCATCGACGGCGTGCTGGTGCTGTTCGATCTCAAGCAGAAGGGGCTCAGCGGGGTGCTGGTAGACAATCGCAAGCAGGCCGTGCGCTGCATGGTCGATGACCTGCCGGCGCAGTGAGCGTCTCTCCTGCGCGAACGCGGCGCTACCGAGGAGCATGCTGGACGCCCGCGCACATCGCACCGGGCCCGGAAACGACAAAACCCCGCCGTAGCGGGGTTTTGCCGAGTAACCTGACAGCGCCTATCTCGGCGTGCTGGCGTGAAACGGCCTGTCAGTTGCCCTGGGTGGAACGCGGCGCCACGGGCTGGTTGTCGTTGGAAATGGTCACTTCCACGCGACGGTTCATGGCCCGGCCGGCGGAGTCAGCGTTGCTGGCGACCGGATACTCCTTGCCATAACCCTGGGCGACGATGCGCTCCGGGCCGACCCCTTGCCTGATCAGCGCGGCACGCACCGAGTTGGCGCGGCGCTCGGACAGGCCCTGGTTGTACTCGGCCGAGCCGGTGCTGTCGGTGTAGCCTTCGACGATCACCTTGCGATCCGGGTTTTCCTGGAGGAACTGGGCCAGCTTGTTGATGTTGTTGAAGCCGCCCGGCTTGAGTTCGGCGCGGTTGAGGTCGAACAGCACGTCGCCGAAGGTCACCAGGGTGCCGCGTTCGGTCTGCTTGGCGTTGAGGCTGTTCTGCAACTGCTTGATCTGCGCGTCACGGGCTTCCAGGCGGGCCTGGGCACGCTGGGCGGCGGATTGCTCCAGGTTCTGCTCGGTGGTGCGCAGAGCGATGGTCTGCTTGGCCACTTCGATACGCTGGTTGGCCAGGTAGGACAACTGGTCGACCTTCTTCTCGTCTTCCTTGTCGCGGTAGGCCTTCTCGGCTTTCTCCAGGAAATCGCCGGCGTCCTTGGTTTCCAGGGCCGCTACCTTGGTCGCCTGCGGATCGGTCTGCAGCGTGGAGTAGTTGCTGCGCGCCTGTTCCAGGTTGACGTTGGGCTGCGACGAGCAGGCCGCGAGGCCTACGCTCAAAGCCAGCAGGGCGGGGATCATCACTTGATTACGCATGGTTGGTCATCCTTTAACTATTTAGCGAAGTCTGTTCGACGGTGCCGATTACTGGCCCTGAGACGGTGCCGTCTGGGTGCCGCGCAGACCTTCCTGGCGCAGTTCCTCGATGCCCTGCTGGGCATCCTGCAGTGCTTTCTCGGCTTTCGCCGCCTGAGTCTTGCGCACGGCCAGGCGTGCGTCCCACTCGGCCTGTTCGGCCAGGCGCTTGGCCTCTTTGTAATTCTTCTCGTAGATCTGCAGTTCAGCCTGCTTCAGTTTGTCCTGAGCGGACTTGGTTTCCACCGCGGCGAATTCGGTACCGCCCGAACTCACGGCTTCATTGACGGCGGATTTGGTCACGGCCATCTGCTCGCTGGGCGGGTTGCCCGCACAGCCGGCGAGGATCAGGCTGCTGCCGATGGCCAGTGCCACGACTTTCCAGCTGGCCAGTTGAGTACGCGCTTTTGAGGCGGTGTTGATGCTCATGATGTTCAACTCCATTGGTGGTTTCCTGACAAACATTCGGCTTCCATGAGGGTCACCTGCCGATGGGTGAAGGGCGGCGCGGAGCACGTGGTTCGGGACCGAACGTGCGTTTTCCGACGACCAACGGTCACTGCGGCATAGTTCTGTGAGTCCGGGGATTCAGGAAACGTTCAGCAAAAAATATAAAATTGCCGGTATTGCGCCGCCAATAAGTCGTCGCGCCGCGGCGTGACGGAAGATATTCCGCACGCCAGTGATCGCCATGCGCTCAGTGATCGATGGCCGGCTCCTGCGCCGTCAGGGCGTGCAGGTGCTGGCGTGAAAGCTCGAGAAAACGGGGCGTTGGGCCGATATCCTGGTAGAGCGGATTGCCTTCCTCATCGCTTCCCACCACCTGGCTGCCCTGCACGTAGGGCAGGCTGGCTTCCAGTTCCTCGAGCGCGGCGCCGAGCAACTCGCCGAGCAGTTCTTCGGGTTGGCGCTTGGGGTACATCTCGCCGAGCGCGGCGAGGCGGGCGGCCGATTCCAGGTCGAGGTGGACCTGATAGGGCGTGCGGGTCAGGCGGCCCTTGGCGCTCTGCTCCCATTGCTCAACGAGTTCGCGAATCTTCATAAGAACCTCATGCTGGCCTGCGGATGGTGGATGCCGGATCTAGGTTCTAGACCCGCCACGGCGTACGGAGGTTCTACCGGGAGGCGAGGTTCGCCCGGTCGATAGCCCTGGCGGCTTGTCAGCGGCGCCGATGCTGGGCACTCTGCAGGCACAGTCAGCGGTGGAGGAACGGCCATGGCGCAAATCGATGTGCGGCTACGCGAGGATGTTCATCAGCTCGGCGAACTGCTGGGCCAGACCATCCGTGATCAGCACGGGGACGCCTTTCTCGACAAGATCGAGCGCATCCGCAAGGGCGCCAAGGCCGCGCGTCAGGGCTCCGCGCAGGGCGCGCGGCAGCTCAGCGAGACCCTCGACCAGCTCGCCGATGACGAGCTGCTGCCGGTGGCGCGGGCGTTCAACCAGTTCCTCAACCTGGCCAATATCGCCGAGCAGTACCACCGTGTGCGACGACGCGCCGCCGATGAGGCGGAACCCTTCGAGAACCATGTGCTGGAGCAACTGCTGCAGCGCCTGCAGGCCGACGGCCAGGGTGGCGAGGCCCTGGCGCGGCAGGTTGGCCGGCTGGATATCGAGCTGGTGCTGACCGCCCATCCCACCGAGGTGGCGCGCCGCACCCTGATCCAGAAGTACGACGCCATCGCCGCGCAACTGGCGCGACAGGATCACGACGATCTCTCGCAGGCCGAGCATGATGCCATCGGCCAGCAGCTGCAGCGGCTGATCGCCGAGGCCTGGCACACCGAGGAAATCCGCCGCAGCCGCCCGACCCCGGTGGATGAGGCCAAATGGGGTTTCGCGGTCATCGAGCACTCCCTGTGGCAGGCCGTGCCGGCCGTGTTGCGCAAGGCCGATCGGGCGCTGCACCAGGCCACCGGGCTGCACCTGCCGCTGGAGGCCGCGCCGATCCGTTTCGCCTCCTGGATGGGCGGCGACCGCGATGGCAATCCCAACGTCACCGCCGCGGTCACCCGCGAGGTGTTGCTGCTGGCGCGCTGGATGGCCGCCGACCTGTACCTGCGCGATGTCGACAGCCTGGCCGCGGAGCTGTCCATGCAGCAGGCCAGCTCGGCGTTGCGGGCGCGGGTAGGGGAGAGCGCCGAGCCCTATCGCGCCTTGCTCAAGCAAGTGCGTGAGCGCCTGCGCGCGACCCGGCGCTGGGCCCATGAGTCGCTCACGGGCCCGGTGGAGATGCCGAGCGAGGTGCTCAGGGACAACGCCGAGCTGTTCGAACCTCTGCAGTGCTGCTACCAGTCGCTGCATGAATGCGGCATGGGCGTGATCGCCGACGGGCCCTTGCTCGACTGTCTGCGCCGGGCCGCGACCTTCGGCCTGTTCCTGGTGCGCCTGGATGTCCGCCAGGACGCCACCCGGCATGCCGCCGCGCTCAGTGAAATCACCGACTACCTGGGCCTGGGCCGTTACGCCGATTGGGACGAGGAGCGGCGCCTGAGCTTTCTGCTCGCCGAGCTGGGCAATCGCCGGCCGCTGTTGCCGGGGCATTTCAAGCCCAGCGGCGAGACCGCCGAGGTGCTGGCGACCTGCCGGGAAGTGGCGGCCGCGCCGGCGGCTTCGCTGGGCTCCTACGTGATTTCCATGGCCGGGGCCGCTTCCGATGTGCTGGCCGTGCAACTGCTGCTCAAGGAGGCCGGGCTGCGTCGGCCGATGCGCGTGGTACCGTTGTTCGAGACCCTGGCCGATCTGGACAACGCCGGGCCGGTGATCGAGCGCCTGCTGGGCTTGCCCGGCTACCGGGCCAGCCTGCACGGCCCCCAGGAGGTGATGATCGGCTATTCCGATTCGGCCAAGGACGCCGGCACCACGGCGGCGGCCTGGGCGCAATACCGCGCCCAGGAAACCCTGGTCGACATCTGCCGCCAGCATCAGGTCGAGCTGCTGCTGTTCCACGGCCGTGGCGGCACCGTGGGGCGTGGCGGCGGCCCGGCCCATGCGGCGATCCTGTCGCAGCCGCCGGGTTCGGTGACCGGGCGTTTCCGCACCACCGAGCAGGGCGAGATGATCCGCTTCAAGTTCGGCCTGCCGGATATCGCCGAACAGAACCTCAACCTCTATCTGGCGGCCGTGCTCGAAGCGACCCTGCTGCCGCCACCGGCGCCCGAGCCGGCCTGGCGGGCGATGATGGACCGGCTCTCGGCCGGCGGTGTCCAGGCATACCGCGGCGTGGTGCGCGAGCATGCCCAGTTCGTCGACTACTTCCGCCAGGCGACGCCGGAGCAGGAGCTCGGACGCTTGCCCCTGGGCAGCCGCCCGGCGAAGCGGCGCGAAGGCGGTGTGGAGAGCCTGCGGGCGATCCCGTGGATCTTCGCCTGGACGCAGACGCGCCTGATGCTGCCGGCCTGGCTCGGCTGGGAAAGCGCCCTGAACAACGCCCTGGCCCGTGACGAAGGGCAGTTGCTCGGTGAGATGCGCGAGCACTGGCCGTTCTTCCGCACGCGCATCGACATGCTGGAAATGGTCCTGGCCAAGGCCGACGAGGCGATCGCCAGGCTCTATGACGAGCGTCTGGTCGAACCATCGCTGCAGACGCTGGGGGCGCATCTGCGCGACCTATTGTCGCAGGCCTGCGCTGCCGTGCTGGGTTTGACCGGACAGTCGCAGTTGCTCGGCCACAGCCCCGAAACCCTGGAATCGATCAGCGTGCGCAACACCTACCTCGATCCCCTGCATCTCTTGCAGGCCGAATTGCTGGCCCGCTCGCGGCAACGCCAGGAACAGGCCGGCAGCGCTCTGGAACAGGCGTTGCTGGTCAGCGTGGCGGGCATTGCTGCGGGGCTGCGCAATACCGGCTAAGGCGGGCAGGGGGCGAATTCCCGCGCTGGGCGTTGGCAGCCGTGAGTTGCCTGCAGATGCCTGGGTTATTGCCTGTTTTCGTGATTTTTCGCGTCTTTAGCCCGCTGTTTCCGTTTGCCCGATCGGCTGCCCGGCAGGCCGGCGCTCCGCCGTGGCCGAAGCCTGTCGCAGGGGGCCTGACGGCCAGTCGAGGTGATCCATTGGCCGCGGGTGTCTGCGACTTTCGATGGCTTGTGCGGCATAGGGGCGCTGTGTATCTTGATCGACCTTTTGGCATTTCGACATCTTGCCGAAACCCTTTGAGATTGGCCCCAAGAGGCGAGTCCACCATCACTACTAAATCTTGAGGAGCACATCGATGCGCGTGATTCTGCTAGGGGCGCCCGGTGCCGGCAAAGGTACTCAGGCTGGTTTCATCACCAAGAAATTCGGCATTCCGCAGATTTCCACCGGCGACATGTTGCGCGCAGCGGTCAAGGCCGGAACCGAGCTGGGCCTGGTCGCCAAGAGCGTGATGGACAGCGGTGGTCTGGTCTCCGATGAACTGATCATCAACCTGGTCAAGGAACGCATCGCGCAGCCCGATTGCGCCAACGGTTTCCTCTTCGACGGTTTCCCGCGCACCATTCCCCAGGCCCAGGCGCTGAAGGACGCTGGCGTGCGTATCGATCACGTGATCGAGATCGCCGTGGAAGACGAAGAGATCGTCGGCCGCATCGCCGGCCGTCGCGTACACCCGGCATCCGGCCGCGTGTACCACACCGAGCACAATCCGCCGCGAGTCGCCGGCCAGGACGACGAGACCGGCGAAGCGCTGATCCAGCGCGACGACGACAAGGAAGAAACCGTGCGTCATCGCCTCTCGGTCTACCATTCGCAGACCAAGCCGCTGGTGGATTTCTACCAGAAGCTCTCCGCCACCGAGGGCACGCCGAAGTACAGCGCCATTGCCGGTGTCGGCTCGGTGGAGCAGATCACCACCAAGGTACTGGCCGCGCTCAGCTGAAGTGCCGCCTGACCCGAACGGCCCGCTTGCGGGCCGTTGTCGTTTATGGGCATGTCGATGACTGTCCGGGCTAACGACCATGGCCGCTGGCCATCGAGAATCAAGCATGTGGCGCGCGACGCTGCTGAACGGCCGCCCACCCGTACGGCGCCACGCGGATCGCGGCGCCCAACCCATGCGACCCTCCCTATGCAACGGCTCGGGCGCGGGCGAGGGGCGGGGTATCAACCCTCACTGCGGAGTGAATCCATGACCAAGAACAGACGCTTCGGCTGCCTATCCATCGCCCTTGTCGCAGCGGCTTTGAGCGGATCGTTCGCCTTTGCCGAGGGCTCGGCAGAAAAACCAGCCGACTGCTCGGTGGCCGAGTTCAGCATGGCGTTGCGTTATCAGCAGCAATCGGCGGAGGTCCGGGCGTTGCAGCTGCAGGCCTACAACATCGCCACGGAGAAGCTGGACGCCGCCGTGGCGGCTGCGGATGATCCCGCGAAACTGGCCATCGTCACCGACGTGGACGAAACGGTGATCGACAATTCCGCGCTGCTGGCGCGTGATCTGGCGAATTGCCACAGCTATGACGGCTGGGACACCTGGCTGCCCTGGGAGCGCGATGGCGATCCCGTGCTGATCCCCGGGGCCAGGAAATTCCTCGAGCATGCCGACAGCCTGGGGGTGGTCATTCGCTATGTGTCGGATCGCTCACAGGAGCAGAAACCACACACCCTCGCGACGCTGAGCAAGATGGGCCTGCCGCAGGTCACCCCGGACAGTGTGCTGCTGCTGGGGCCGCCCAAGGTCGAGCGCAGGGCGATCGTCGCAGCCGATCACCGGATCGTGATGCTGCTGGGCGATACCCTGCATGATTTCGACGCGCGTTTCCGCAAGACGCCGGTCCCGCAGCAACGTGCGGAGGTCGAAGCGGAGGCCGGTAAATGGGGTACCGAGTGGATCGTTTTCCCCAATGCCGGCTATGGCACCTGGTCGCAGGAGCCCCTGAACGCCTGGGACGCCGAAACCGTTATCGAGAAATGGTGAGGTAAAGGCAGCTTCAAGCTTCAAGCTTCAAGCGGCGGGCGTATCGCCACGGGGTGCGCACGGGGGCTGAGCTGGATCAGGTTGCCGCCGTGCTGGAAAAAAACGCGGCAAACCGTTTTAATGCCCGCCCGTTCCGCTACCTGCCCGAACCGCGATGACTACTCTGCTGGCCCTCGACACCGCCACCGAAGCCTGTTCCGTCGCCTTGCTGCACGACGGCAAGGTGTCGAGTCACTACGAAGTGATCCCGCGCCTGCACGCCCAGCGGCTGCTGCCGATGATCAAGGCGTTGCTGGAGCAGGCCGGAGTGCCGTTGTCGGCGCTGGACGCCATCGCCTTCGGCCGCGGCCCCGGCGCCTTCACCGGGGTGCGCATCGCCATCGGCGTGGTGCAGGGGCTGGCGTTTGCCCTGGATCGACCGGTGCTGCCGGTTTCCAACCTCGCCGTGCTGGCGCAACGGGCATTGCGCGAGCACGGCGCCAGCCAGGTGGCCGCGGCCATCGATGCGCGGATGGATGAGCTGTACTGGGGCTGCTACCGCGCCGAGCAGGGCGAAATGCGCCTGGCCGGCGTGGAAGCCGTGCTGGCCCCCGAACGGGCTGCCTTGCCGCATGACGCCAGTGGCGACTGGTTCGCCGCGGGCACCGGCTGGGGCAGCTTCGCATCGCGTATCGCGGTGCCTGTCAGTGGCCAGGACGGGGCGATGCTGCCGCATGCCGAGGACCTGCTGAGCCTGGCGCGATTCGCCTGGGCGCGCGGCGAGGCGCTGGTGGCCGATCTGGCCCAGCCGGTGTACCTGCGCGATCAGGTGGCCACGCCCAGAATGCCGCCGCCGGCCTGATCCGCACCTTCCGTCGAGGATGGATTGCCAAGGCCAAAGGACGCGGCTAAATTGCCATCACTTCCGTTGGCCTTCCCTCCGAGCAGTCATTGATGCGTATCGACGGTTCCATCGCGCCCTATTCGCCAGATCGCGGCCCCCGCTCGGGGACGGCGGTCACGCCTTTTCGCGAAGCGCAGCGTGAAGTCGAGTCGCAGCGTGAGCAACCGGCCTCGCCAGCCAGCACCCAGGGCTTCGAGCAGGCGCCGCAGATCCGTCGTGTGCAGCAGGCCAACGCCAGCAGCGACAGCTTCCCGGCGCGCAGCATGGACGTCACCTACCAGCCCGCCATGAGCAACCGTGCCGCCCAGGCCATCGCCAGCTACAGCAGCACCGCGGCCTATGCCAGCGACCTCGATGCGCAGCAGGTGCTCGGCCTGGATCTGTTCGCCTGAATCCTGCTGTATCCTAGCAAGCCGTCAGAGAATAGCGATACGGCTTGCGATGCTTCCCTATTTCCTTGGTTGTCCCTCCTGGAACGAGCCCGCCTGGCGCGGCGGTGTCTACCCGGCCGACCTGAATCCCTCCCAGAGCCTGGAGCACTACTGCCGGCTGTTCAACGCGGTCGAGGGCAATACCACCTTCTATGCCCGCCCCTCGGCCGATACCGTGGCGCGCTGGGCGCAATGCATGCCCGGATATTTCCGCTTCTGCGCCAAGCTGCCCCGTGATATCAGCCATGAGGGCGATCTGCGCGAACAGCTCGACAGCACCCGGGCATTCCTGCGGTTGCTGGCGCCCCTGGGCGAGCGGGTCGCCCCCTTGTGGCTGCAGTTGCCGGCCGCGTTCGGCCCCCAGCGCCTGGGCGAACTGGCGTTCTGGCTGGACGCGTTCGCCGGACGCCGCCTGGCGGTAGAGGTGCGCCATCACGACTTCTTCGCCAAGGGCGAGGAGGAGAAGGCGCTCAACCGACTGTTGCGTGACCGCGGCGTGGAACGTATCTGCCTGGACTCCAGGGCCCTGTTCAGTTGCCACTCGCGCGACCCGGCGGTGCTCCATGCGCAGTCGCGCAAGCCGCGTTTGCCGGTGCGCCCGGCGGCCTTCAGCGACAGTCCGCAGATCCGCTTCATCGGTGGGCCGGATCTGCAGGCCAACCAGACCTTCCTCACGCCCTGGCTGGACAAGGTCGCCGAGTGGATCGAGCAGGGGCTGACGCCCCATGTGTTCCTGCACACGCCGGACAACCACCTCGCCGCCGCCCAGGCGCTGCGCTTCCACCACCTGCTGAGCGAACGCCTGCCGGGATTGCCGGCCCTGCCCGACTACACCGACAGTCAGCCGCGGGCCGAGCAGCTCGGCTTGCTTTAGGCGGCCGGGCAATCAGAGCGATAAGGCGGAAGCGGCCGTTCGTAGGGTGGACGACGCTTGCCTGCGCGGCCCGATCCGTCCACCGCCCCGCAATCGCAATGGTGGACAAAAAGAGCGTTGTCCACCCTACGTCTGAACGACAAGCAAACCGCACAGGCTCTTTCGTCCAGCTTTCCAGCCTCAAGCGCTTTTGATCGAAGGCCAAAGGCCGTTTGCGCCTGTTTGTTGCCGGTCAGGCCAGGCGCAGGTGGTTGTCCCATAGCCCGGCCGGCAGCTCCAGCGGCTGCATGGCGATCCGTTCGCCGCTGCAGTCGTAGAGGCGGCAGCGGCCGATGCCGGCGCTGACCACGAAACCTTGCTCCACGGCGCCGACGCCGGCGCAGTCGGGCAGGGCCGCATCGAGGCGCAGGGCGCCGCTGTCCAGATCCCAGATGAACAGCCGGTTGCCCCGCGGGGCGGTCAGCGCCAGCAGGCGCAGTTCGCTGTGCACCGCCACGCTGGCGGTGTACTGGTTCATCATCTGCCGCTGGGCGTCGCCCACGGGGAAGTGCTGGAAAGGCTGGCCCGGCCGCTTGATCGCCAGCAGCGGCACGGCATCCATGGCATCGCCCATGTACTGCTGGCCGCTGACGATGGTGCCGTCGCTCGCCACGGCGAGGTGGCGCACGCTGTTCATCGCCTCGGGCAGGCGTTCCTTGCTGTGCAGGGTGCCATCGCGGCCCATCAGCACCAGGCTGGCTTCCATGGCGTCGAGGTTCATTTCCACCCGGCTTTCCGCTTCGGTGCGGATGCCGCCGTTGGCCACCACCAGGGTCTCGCCATCGGGCATCCACAGCAACTGGTGCGGGCCCAGCCCATGGCTGGACAGTTCGTTCTGGCGCCGTAGGCGTTCGTCGATCAACTGGTAGGCGCCGAGCACACCGCGCCCGGGATCGGCGGTGTCGTTCTCGGTGGCGTACAGCCATTCACCGCCCTGGTGGAACACCGCATGGCCGTTGAAATGGCGATCGGCGGGCGCGTGCAGGGTCTGCAGCAGGCGACCGTCGCGGGTGTCGACCAGGTAGCTTTCGGTGCTTGGCCGGCGCCCGACGAACAGCGCCAGGGGCAGGCTGGGGTGGGGCACCACGTCATGGCAGCGCTCTTTGACCGCAGTGGCGAATACCTGGCTGCCGTCCAGCCGGTAGCCGACGGCGTAGTGCACGCCCTGGTCGTCGTTGCGCGCCGAGAGCAGCAGCGGCTGCGCACTGCCGTTGCTCAGTGTCCAGCCACCGAGGGCGCCGGCGGCCAGCGCCGCGGCGCTCAGGCCGAGAAAGGTTCTGCGTCGGATCGCCATGTGTCAGTCCCCGTCATGGGCATTGAAGCCCAGTTGGATGCCCAGCGCTCTGGCCAGCTCGCCCTCATGCAGGCGGTGCAGCACGTTGAGGCTGTCGTAGAAGTCGTTGAGGGTCTGGCGCCCGGCCTCGTCGCCGAGCATTTCGCCCAGGGGGCGTTGCAGGCTGGCGAGTTTCTGCCGGGTGTCGCCGTAGGCGCTGTCGAGGCGTTGCTTGAGCGCGGCCTGATCATCGCCGAGCAGGGCTTGTATGCCGTTCTGCTCGGCGCCGTGCCAGAGCCGTTCGGCGCCGGCCAGGCTGGCCCCGAGGTTGGCCAGGCTGGCCTGGCTGCGCCAGGCTTCGGCCTGGTAGGGCTGTGGCACGCCCTTGCTCTGCCGGCCCAGGGGCGCGCCGAGTTTCTTCTTCAAGCCGTCGATGGCGCTGACCTGAGTGCGCAGGATATCGGAGATCGCCTCGCCGGCTTCGGCATAGCGCTCATTGGGGAAGGACTTGAACTGGCCGAGTGCGCCATCCTTGGCCTGCCACTGCTCGATGACCGTGTCCGCCAGCTGTTGCTGGTGCTCGCCGATGGCCACCAGCAGCGGGCAGTAACGCGCTTTCTGCGCGGCATCCTGGAGGTCGATGTCAGGGTCGTACATCAGGTATTCGTAAGCGGTCAGCCCCTGGACGACCACGCTGGCCTTGGCCAGATCGGCCACGCCCAGTTGCGGCTTGCTGGTGACCAGCGCCTGCACCTGGCGCGCCACCAGGTTCTTCTTGTCCGGCCAGAACTGCACCTGCCAGGCACGGTTGCCTTCGGCCAGCGGGCCTACCGCCAGGGGCTGCAGTCCGGCCCAGGCGCTCTGGGCGGCGAGGAAGGCCTGGCGCGCCTCCGGCAGCTCCTGTTCGCCGGCGCAGAACGCCCTGGCGCTGGCGGCCAGTTTCCTGTCCGCCTCGCTCCAGGCGTTATGGGCCGGAAGCAGCACGCCGTCCGCCAGCGCCGCGCTGACGCTGGCCTCGGGATCGGCCGGCGAGCAGGCGGTGAGGGTCAGCCCGAGCAGGGCGAGGGTCAGCGGAGAACGGATCATGCGCGGCTCCTTTACAGTGAGTTCAGAAACGCCAGAAGCGCGGCGCGCTCCTCGCTGGAAAATGTCAGGACATGACGCTTGGCCCGCTCCGCTTCGCCGCCGTGCCAGGCGATGGCTTCGAGCAGGTTGCGCGCGCGGCCGTCGTGCAGGAACTGGGTGTGGCCACTGACTTTCTCGGTCAGGCCGATGCCCCAGAGCGGCGGCGTGCGCCATTCGCGGCCCGTGGCGAGGAACTCGCCGCGGCCGTCGGCGAGGCCGTCGCCCATGTCGTGCAGCAACAGGTCGGTATAGGGGCGGATGATCTGGTTGACCAGTTCCGGCTCGGCGGCATCGGCGGCGGTGACGAACTGCGGCGTGTGGCAGCCCTGGCAGCCGGCCTGATGGAACAGCGTCTTGCCGGCCAGCACCTGCTCGGCGTCCACCTGGCGGCGTGCCGGGACAGCCAGGTTGCGGGTATAGAACAGCACCTTGTCGAGGATGTTGTCGCTGACCTCGGGGTCGCCGCCATGGGGCGCCCGGAGGCAGGCGCTCTGCGCCTGGCTGCAGGTGGCGTGCGGCAGCAGCGAGGTGGTCAGGCCCATGTCGTTGGCGAAGGCATGGGCGTTCTGCTGGTTGAGCGTGGGCTGTCCGGCCTTCCAGCCGAAGCGGCCGAGCACGGTCTTCTGCGCGGCGTCGTCCCAGACTCGGTTGGGACGCCCGGCGATGCCGTCGCCATCCGCGTCGTCGGGGTCGGCATTGGCCAGGATCGCCGCTTCGGGAATCGCCTCGAGCAGGCCCAGCCCGATCATCGGTGGCGCGACACGGGCCGAGAACAGCGTATCGGGGTGCATCGGGCCGTAACCGAGCTGGCTGATATTCAGGTGCGGGCGGCGCAGCTCCAGGGTGTAGCCGTCGTCGAAGCGCACCGCATGGCTGCTGTAGTCGACGCGCACCTTGCCCTCGGGGGCGATGCCGGGATTGGCCATGTCCTGCAGCTGGGTGCCATACCTGGGTTCGGGCAGCACGCCCTGGCGCTCGATGATCCAGGCATCCTTGGCCGTGGCCGGGATCGACAGGCGTACCAGCATCGATACGGCATTGATGCTGTCCGGCTCGGGCGGATGGCCACGGCCATCGCGGATATGGCAGTTCTGGCAGGCATTGGTGTTGAACAGCGGGCCGAGGCCGTCGCGTGCGGTGGTGGTCGACGGCGCGATCACCCAGGGGCTGCGAAAGAAACTGTTGCCGACGCTGAAGTCCAGGCGGCGAACCGGCTCGAGATTGGCCGAGGGCAGGGAAAAGGCGTTCTGGTCGCGACGCGAGACGGTGGTCAGGCCGGCGGAAAGCGCTTCGTCAGGCTCGGCCTGGGTGAAACGTGGCGACTGGTCGCAAGCCACCAGGGCGCTTGCCAGGATCGGTAGCAACAGCGGCAGCGGGCGACGGAACGGCGCAAGCATCACAGGGATTCGCGACAGAAAAATCAGGGCGGCAATATTAGCAGGCCAACCCACTTTAAATAAGACGGATTTGCGTTAGGGTCTGTTGCCGTTTCACGCACGGCCGCGCCGGAGCCCGTTTTGCCGCGAGGCAAGGCACGAGCCGCGAAGTTTAGTGGGCTAAATGAGTCGGCGAGAAACGCTGCATTGCGGCAAAACGGGCCCGGCCCTTCGGGTTGCGCGGGAAATCTCGCCATGCTTCGTTGGAGGACTTGAAAAGGGAACGCCATTCCCTGCGTCCTCCGCCTCGCCTGGCGAGATTTCTCGCTGCAACGCGGCTCGCGTTGAAACGGCAACAGACCCTAGGAATAGCCCAGGGCCAACTGAACCGGTCACCATGATGCTATGGAACCGAACCCGCGAGGCTGATGCCGATCAGCCAAGGTTTTTGTAAGAGCAGGGGCGCCTGCATAAGAGCGGAAAACTGCCTCCCGTGTAGGAGCGTCGACCTCGGCGCGATGCGAGGGCGGCCCTCCCTCGAAATCCGTGGTGCGGCCAGCAATCGCCGCGGGGTCGCGGCTTCTACAGAGTCAAGGCAAACCGCTGTTTTGCAGGCCAAATGCTTAACTGACTGACATTATCCGCGAGACCACTTATATAGACTTCACGATGTGTTCGCGCAGCCACTGGTGGGCCGGGTCGCGGTGGACACGCTCGTGCCAGAGCATGAGCATCTCGAAGCCCGGCACCTCCAGGGGCGGCTCGACCACTTGCAGCGCGGCGTTGTCGCGAACCAGCCGCGCCGGCACCACCGCCACCAGATCGGTGCTGGCCAGCACCGCGCCGAGGAACAGGAAGTGCGGGACGGACAGGGCGACCCGCCGGCTCATGCCCCGTTCCGCCAGTTGCGTATCCGTCACCCCCTGGAAGCCGCCGCCGTCCGGCGACACGATCACCTGGTCGAGCGTGCAGAACTGCGCCAGTGTCGGTCGGCGCTGCAAGCGGGGATGTCCGGCGCGGCCGGCGAGTACGTAGCGTTCGCTGAACAGGAGGCGGTGGCGCAGGGTGGCGGGCGCTTCGTCACGGGTACGCAACGCCAGGTCGATCTCGCCCCGTTCGGTCTGCCCGGCGATGCGCGACGGCGCCATGTCCAGCACGGCCAGGCGTGTGCCGGGCGCGGCCGAACGCAGGCCGGACAACGCCGGCAGCAGGATGGTCGACTCGCCATAGTCGGACGCGGCCACGCGCCAGGTGTTGTCGGCCCTGGCCGGATCGAAGGGGCTGGATGGCGACACCGCCCGTTGCAGCGCCTCCAGCGCCTGGCGCAGCGGTTCGCGCAACTCCTCCGCCCGCGCCGTGGGCCGCATGCCCCGTGGCCCGGGCAACAGCAACGGATCGCCAAGGGCCTCGCGCAGCTTGGCCAGATGCACGCTGACCGACGGCTGGGACAGGTGCAGGCGCGCGGCCGCCCGGGTGACGTTGTGCTCGGCGAGCAGGGCATCCAGGGTGACCAGCAGATTCAGGTCGAGACGCCTCAAGGAATTGTGCATGGCAATATCTGGAATACTGGAAATCAATTTCAACTATATCTCAACAGGTTCTAGGGTGTGCCCATCTATTACTGGAGCCGCATGCCATGAATGTCCTTCTCGTCTACGCCCATCCCGAGCCCCGATCGCTGAACGGTTCGCTCAAGGATTTCAGCATCCGGCGCCTCGAGGCTGCCGGCAACACCGTGCAGGTATCCGACCTGTACGCCATGCAGTGGAAGGCCGCGCTGGACGCGGATGACGGCGCTGCGCGGCCAAGCGCTGCGCGCTTCGACCCGGCGCTGGATTTGCGGCGGGCGCTGGAGAGCGGCACGTTGCGTGCCGACATCGCCCGCGAGCAGGACAAGCTGCGCTGGGCGGATGCCGTCATCCTGCAGTTCCCGCTGTGGTGGTTCTCGCTGCCGGCCATCCTCAAGGGCTGGGTCGATCGTGTGTATACGGACGGCTTCGGCTATGGCGTGGGCGAGCACTCGGACAGGCACTGGGGCGATCGCTACGGCGAAGGCGTGCTGGCGGGCAAGCGCGCCATGCTGGTGGTGACGATCGGCGGCTGGGCGCCGCACTACGGGCCTCGCGGTATCAATGGCCCGCTCGACGACATCCTCTTTCCGATCCAGCACGGCATCCTGTTCTACCCGGGCTTCGAGGTGCTGCCGGCCCATGCGATCTACCGGACCAGCCGTATCGACGACGCCGGCTTCGCGCAGGCCTGCGCGGCCCTGGGAGAGCGGCTGGACGCACTGTGGACGACCGCGCCCATTGCCTTTCGCAAGCAGAACGCCGGCGACTATCTCATCCCGGAACTGACGCTGCGGCCCGAGCTGGCGCCCGGACGAGCCGGTTTCGCGGTTCATGTCGAGCCGGAACCGCGCGGTCCTGGACATGACCCCGCCGAACAGGATGTCGCCAGCCTGGCGCCATGAAAAAGGCCGATGCGAATCGCTTCGCATCGGCCTGCTTTACCGCATGACGCGCCGGATCAGAACTCGTGGTCGGCGGTGTCCGGGTTCAGGTCGTTGATGCCCAGCTTGGCCGCGGCCTGTTCGATGGCGCCGGTCTGCTTGACCAGGGCGGCGATGGTGTCGCGCACCAGTTGCTGGCCTTCGGCGTTGTCGGCGGCGATCAACTGGTCGAAGTGCTGACCCTGGTTGGCGCTGTCGACCAGAGCCTGCAGCCTGGCCTGGGTGGCGTCCAGGTCGGCCTTCAGCGTGCTGTCGGCGGCGGCGTCGGCCTTGGCCACCAGCGCGGACAGGCTCGGGCCGCTCAGCGTGCTGCCGTCGACCTTCTTGTACTCGCCCAGGTAGACGTTGCGGATGCCGAGGCCGTTGTAGAAGTGCGAGTTGTGGGTGTTGTCGCTGAAGCAGTCGTGCTCGTCTTCGGTGGAGTTGGCTTCCAGGGCGACTTTCATGCGCTCGCCGGCCAGCTCGCCGAGGGACAGGCTGCCCATGCCGAAGAGGATCTTGCGCAGGCCGTTTTCCGCGGACTCGCCTTCCAGGGTGGCGCGGTAGTTGTCGGCGACGCCGGCTTTCCACTGCCCGGCCATTTCGTCGAGATCGGCGACCAGCAGCTCGGTGGCGGCCTTCAGGTAGGCGCGACGGCGCTCGTTGTGGCCGCCGGTGGCGCCTTCGCCGACCACGTAGTCGGTGGCCGGACGTTCGCCCGCACCCGCTTCGGTGCCATTCAGATCCTGGCCCCAGAGCAGGAATTCGATGGCGTGGTAGCCGGTGGCGACGTTGGCTTCGGAGCCGCCCAGTTCGTTCAGGCTGGCCAGCAGATCCGGGGTGATTTCGCTGACGTCGATCTGGTCTTCGCCGACCTGGATCTCGCTGTTGGCGATGATGTTGGCCGTGGCGCCGGGGTTGCCCAGGGCGTGCTCGTAGTCTTCGGCGACGTAGTCGATCAGGCCTTCGTCCAGCGGCCAGGCGTTCACCTGACCTTCCCAGTCGTCGACGATGGTGTTGCCGAAGCGGAACACTTCGCTCTGCATGTACGGCACGCGCGCGGCCAGCCAGGCTTCGCGGGCGGCTTTCAGGGTTTCGTCGTTCGGTGTGGCGAGCAGGGCGTCGATGGCGCTCTGCAGGGTCTTGGCGGTGCTGGCGGCATCGTCGAACACGGCGGAGGCGATGTCGGCGTAGTGCTTGACCACGGCCTGGGCGGCGGCTTCGTCTACGGCGCCGGCTGCTGGTGCGCTGCTGGCGCTGGTTTCAGGGGCGGCCGGAGCGGCCTGGTTGGCGGGCGCCTTGTCTTCGCCGCAGCCCGCGAGGGCAATGGCGATGGCCAGCAGGCTGGCAGAAGCCAGGGGCATACGAATCATGACGAAATCCTTTACGTGTGGATGGGGGCGAACGTGGCGGGGCACGTTAACCGACACATAATGCGAAAGATTTGCATTTTGCGCAAAGGGTCGCGTGGCTTATTCGGAAAAAGACCGCGGCGTGCTTTCCGCCAGGGCCCCGATCGGGCGGCCTGGCCGCCTGCGACGGGTTGCCGGGGCTCGTGGTTTTGCCATCCCTGGCGGTGGCCCGGCGGGCCGTCGCGGCGCGACGTCAACGATGGCTGCCGGCTCTTTTTACTGGATGCGCCGGGGAGCGAGCAGGAACAGCACGACCAGGGCGGCGAAGTACATCGCCGGGATCATGCTGAACAGTACGGTGTAGTTGTTGTTCGTCACGGTCAGCACGTGGCCGACGATCTGCGTCATGAACATGCCGCCGACCGCTGCGCACATGCCGCCGAAGCCGAATACGGTGCTCATCATGTGCTTGGGCGTGTAGTCCATCACCAGGCTCCAGATATTGGCGTTCCAGGCCTGGTGCGCGCCGACGGCGAGGGCGATGGCCAGCACCGCGACCCACAGGCCGCTGGCGTTGGCGGCGAAGATCACGCTGATGATGGTGGTGGCGAACACCAGCATCGACAGCAGGCGTGCCTTGACCGCCGCCATGCCCCTGCCGATCAGCCAGGACGAGAGCACGCCGCCGCCGACGCTGCCGACATCGGCGGTCAGCCAGATGATGATCAGCGGAATGCCCAGTTGGGTGACGCTGATCCCCAGCTCGTACTGCTGGTTGAGGAACGGCGGCAGCCAGTACAGGTAGAACCAGAACACCGGGGCGGTCAGGGTATAGCCGATGGCGAAGGCCCAGGTGCCGCGCATGGTGAGGATGCGGCTGAACGGTACGCGCACCGGCTCGGGTTCCGGGTCGCGCAGGATGTAGGCGCGCTCGCTGTCCTTGAGCCGGGGGTGGTCTTCCGGGTTGTAGTACTTGAGGCCCCAGAACAGCAGCCACACGAAGCCCAGGGCGGCCATGCCCATGAAGGCCGCCTGCCAGCCCCACAGGTGCAGGATCAGCGGCAGCAGCATGGGCGTGAGCATGGCGCCGACGTTGGTGCCGGCATTGAAGATGCCCGTGGCGATGCCGCGTTCGCCGGCCGGGAACCAGGTGCGGGTGGTTTTCACGCAGGCCGGGTAGTTGGCGGCTTCGGTGAGGCCGAGGACGAAACGACAGAGCATGAAGCCGAATGCCGAAGTGGCCAGGCCGTGGGCACCGGTGGCCAGGCTCCAGAGCAGCACGGCGAGGAAGAACGCCTTCTTCACCCCGACCCGGTCGATGAAACGCCCCTGCAGGACGAAGCCCACCGCGTAGCCGACCTGGAACCAGAAGTTGATGTTGGCGTAATCCATCGCCGTCCAGCTCATTTCCTTGGCCAGCACCGGCTGCATGACGCCCAGCGCGGCGCGGTCGATGTAGTTCAGCGTGGTGGCGAAGAACACCAGGGCGAGCATGCCCCAGCGGGTCTTGCCAACGGCGAGGGCGCTGCGCATCTTGCTGGCCATCGAGGCATGCGGCGAGGCGGCCCGGAGCCGCTCGGTGTGTGTCTGATTCATGATCGATTACCCGTTCTTGTTGAAATTGTTGGCGAGCGGTCGTGCCGTCTCTCGGCGGCAGGCAAGGCGTGGGGCGGATGGCTACATGGCGTGATCCTCCTGGCGGTCCCGGGCATTGCCGGTTGCCGTAGGCGGCTTGCGGTCCGCGCCAGCCAGGGCCAGGCCGGCCAGGTAGCCGAAGGTCATGCCCGGGCCGAGGGTGATGCCCCCGCTGGGGTAATGGCCGGCCATCACGCTGTTCATGTCGTTGCCCACCGCGAACAGGCCGGCGATCGGCTGCTCCCGGGCATCCAGGACGCGCGCCTCGGCATCCGTGCGCAGGCCGGCGAAGGTGCCCAGGCTGCCGGCGACCAGCTTCACGGCGTACAAGTCGCCGTGCAGCGCGCGCAGGGACGGGTTGGGTCGTTGCAGCGGCTCGCCCTGGGCCTGGTTGTAGGCCGAGCGGCCGCGCTGGAAGTCCGGATCTTCGCCCCGGGCGGCGAAGCGGTTGAAGCGTTCCAGGGTGGCCTGCAGGGCGCTGGCGTCGATGCCGCAGCGTGCCGCCAGCTGCCTGGCGTCGGCCGCGCGCTGCAGGTAACCGCAGCGCAGGTAGTGGCGATCGCTGAACGGCAACGGCTTGGCCCAGCCGATGCCATAGCGCCAGCGCGCCCGCGCATCGGCGATCAGCCAGGCCTCGACCGGCTCGCCGGCCGGGGTCGCGGCGATCAGCGCGTTCATGAAGTCGTGGTAGCAGTCGGCCTCGTTGGTGAAGCGGCGGCCGTCGCGGCGCACGGCGATGAAACCGGGCTTGGCCCGGTCGATCAGGTGGGGGAAGTGGCCGACACTGCCATCGCGCCGCGGCACCCGCGAGGTGGGCGCCCAGGCGGCGGGCTGGGCCAGGTCGACCGCGACCCGGGCGCCGACCGACTCGCCCAGGCGCAGGCCGTCGCCACTGTTTTCCGGCACCGCGGCACTGTAGTGCTCGGTGCCACCAGGGGCATGGGCGATCAACCGGGCGATCCGCTGGCGGTCATGGGGGAAGCCGCCGCATGCCAGTACCACGCCGCGCCGGGCATTGACCTGCAGCTCGCCGTCCCTTTGCTGCAATAGCGCGCCGCTGACCCGCCCCTGGTCGTGCAGCAGGCGCAGGGCCGGGCTGTCGGTCAGCAGCCCGACCTGACGATCGAGCGCGCTACGCAGCAGGCGCGCGACCAGGGCGTTGCCGTTGACCAGGTGCAGACCTCGCCCGTGCCACAGCCGATCGCGCAGGTGGCGCAGCAGGCGTGTGGTCACGTGCAGCATCGCCCTGGGCGAGCGGCGGACATTGAAGAAGGCGCCCAGATCCGCTCCGCCGGCGATGCCCATGCCGTACAGGCTGAGGATATCCAGCGGTGGGCGCAGGCGCGGCAGCCAGTCGCCCAGTTGGCGCCCGTCGAAGGGCTGGGCGCACAGCGAGCGCCCACCCGCGGCGGCGCCGTCTCCGTCGTGCATGTCCGGCATGCTGCTGCCGGAGTAAAACGCCACAGCGGTGCGGGTGTGGAAGAATTCGACCATTTCCGGGCCGTGGACCAGGAAGGCGCGTTGCCGCTCGTCGAGCCGGTCGGCTCCGGTCTGGGCCATCAGGTAGCGCTCGGGGGCATCGTCCGCTTCGACGATGCCTTCGGCGCGCGCCAGCGGATTGCGCGGTATCCACAGCCAGCCACCGGACCAGGCGCTGGTGCCGCCCAGGTAGGCAGCCTTCTCTGCCACCAGCACATCCAGGCCGTGCTCGGCCGCGGTCACCGCTGCCGCCAGGCCGGCGGCGCCGGAGCCGATTACCAGTACGTCGCAGTCGAGCTGTCGCATGGCCTGCCTCTCATTGTTCTTGTGTTTTTGGCCGAGCGAACCCGCACGACAGGCCCGGGCCTGTCGCAGGCGTGGTTCGCTATCCGGTTTTCAGGCGCTCGGCAGCGTGCGCCTGGGTGGCATCATTGCAGTGGCGAGAAGCCGGTCGGCCGCAGGATTCGCGAGTCGAGCGTGACCACCGCATCCAGCTCCTTGTTCTTGCGTCCGAACGCTGCCCAGCGCGGGTCCGCGGCCATGGCGGCCCGCCGTCGCGCACGTTCGTCGAGGCTTTCATAGGCCCAGATGTGCACCACCTGATTGGCTTCGCCGAACTCGGTGGTGAAGAACCCCACCAGTTGCCCCAGGTGTTCGCTCTGTACCGCCAGGGCGTCGCTCTGATAGAGCGCCAGCCAGTCGGCCAGCTTGGTGGGCTTGAGGGTGTAGGTGCGCAGTTCGTAGTACATGTTCAGTTCTCCTGACGATGCGGTGTCGCCGAGCTCAAACGTTCGGCGACATGGGTGGCGGCGATGTGGCCGAAGGTCAGTCCGGGGCCGAGGGTGATGCCCGGGCCTGGATAAGTGCCGTCCATGATCGAGTTCATGTCGTTGCCCACGGCGTACAGGCCGGGGATGGCGGCGCCGGCCGTGTCCAGCACGTTGGCCTGGGTATCGGTGAGCAGGCCGCGTGCCGAGCCGAGGTCGCCGGTATGCACGCGCACGGCGTAGAAGGGCGCGCGGGTCAGGGGGGCCAGGCAGGGGTTCGGCCGGTGATCCGGATCGCCCATGTAGCGGTTGTAGCTGTTGCCGCCCTTGCCGAATTCGCGGTCGACGCCCGCCCGTGCATCGGCATTGAAGCGTTCGAGCGTGCGCCGCAGCTCGTGCGCATCGATGCCCAGCTCCTGCGCCAGCCGTTCGGCGCTATCGGCCTTGTGCAGGTAGCCGGCGTCGATCAGCGCGCGGTTGTCCACCGGGCTCGGACGTGCCAGGCCCAGGCCGTACTTGCTCATGGCCGTGGCGTCGCAGATCAGCCAGCAGACACTGTTGCCAGTGGCGAACATGGTCTGCACGAAGTGGTGGTAGGAATCGGCTTCGTTGACGAAGCGCTGGCCCGCCGCGTTCACTGCGATCACCCCGGGTTTGGCGCGATCGGTGACCAGGTGCGGGAAGCGCTCGCGCTCGCCGTTGGCATGGCGGATTTCGGAAACCGGCGCCCAGAAGAAATTCGCCGCCAGCCCCTCGCCAGTGGCGGCATTCACCGCTTCGCCCAGGCGCAGAGCGTCACCGCTGTTGGTCGCCGGCGACATGCTCAGGTGCGGCTGCGCGCTGGCCGGTCGATAGGCCGCGGCCAGCGGCGCCGCGGCGAAACCGCCCATGGCGCAGACCACGCCGCCGCGTGCGCGTACCTCTTCGAGTCGGCCCGCATGCCGGATGCGTGCGCCGAGCACGCTGCCGTTCTCGACGATCAACGCGTCCGCCTCGCTCTGCAGCCACAGGGTGACGCCATTGGCGAACGCCGTGGTGGCGAGCCGGGCGATCAGCGCATTGCCGGTGGTCAGCCGCGCGCCCCGTGGGTAGCGCAGGCGATCGCAGGCATAGCGGGCCATCAGCTTCAGGCAGTGCCAGAGCGATGCCGGCGAGCGGCGCATGCTGAGGAAATGCTGGATGTCCACCCGGTTGACCATCATCGCGCCGAACAGCAGCATGCCGGCGGGCGGCATCTTCAGGTTCCTGAAGTGCTCGCCGAGGCGGCCGCCGTCGTACTCGAGCACCTCCAGCGCCCGGCCCCGTTCGGTGGCGCCTGGCGCGTCCGGATAGTAGTCCGGCGACAGGGGACGCAGGCTGTAGCGCAGTTCCGAATTCGCTTCCAGCCAGCGCAGGGCCTCGTGGCCGCGTTCGATGAAGGTCTCCACCTGCTCGGCGCGGTAGCCGCGGCCGATGACGCTCCGCAGGTAGTGGCGCATGGCCTCGCGGCTGTCTTCGATAGCGGCCGCGCAGGCCTGGTCGCTGGCGTGGATCCAGATCGCGCCGCCGGAGATCGCCGAGGTGCCGCCGAACTGTGCGGCCTTCTCGACCATCAGGACCTTGAGGCCCTTGCCGGAGGCGGTCACCGCGGCGGCGAAGCCCGCGGCGCCGCTGCCGAGCACGATCAGGTCATAGTGGCCCGCGCGGCTGTCGCGCTGTTCGCTGGCGGGTATCGCGGTGGCGATGTTCATGGCTGCGCTCCTCACAGTTGCAGTGGCGTCACGCCCATGAAGTGGCCGAGGTGGCCTGCCTGGGCGATGGCCATCTGCGGGCCGGTCTGGATCGAGCAGCCGCGCTGGCGAGCGAAGGCCAGCAGGGGCGTGATGGCCGGTGAGGTGACCACGTCGGCGACGTGCGCGGTTGGCGCCAGGCTGTCGAGCAGCGCCTGGGGCAGGGGCAGTTCGCCGCTGTCGCCCATGCCCACCGGCGAGGCGTTGACGAGCAGATCGAAAGCGGCCAGCGAGGCGCCGGCGCCGCTCTCGATCGGCAGTTCCGGGAACGCGCCGCCGAGCAGATCGGCCAGGGCGCCGCTACGCTCGTTGCAGGCATCGACCAGGCTGAGGCTGGCGATACCGGCCTGGCCCAGCGAATAGGCGATGGCGCTGCCGACCCCCCCGGCGCCGACCACCAGCGCCCGCTTGCCGGCGACGGCGAAGCCCTGCTGCCGCGCGGCATTGAGGAAACCTTCGCCGTCGACGTTATCGCCGACCAGCCGGCCGTCGCGCTCGCGGCGGATTACGTTGACCGAGCGCAGTGCGCCGGCGCGCTCGCTGAGGGCGTCCAGGCACCCGGCGATCCGCTGCTTGTAGGGCACGGTGACCACGCAGCCGCGCAGGTTCTGCCAGCCGCGCAGGGTGTCGAGAAAGACCTCGAGGGATCGTTCGTGCAGATCGATGGGCAGCATCGCCAGGTTCTCGCCGTGGGCGGCGAACCAGTTATTGAAGTTTTCCGGGGATTTCACTTGGGCGATGGGCGAGCCGACGATCGCGACCAGTTCGGTGGAGCCGATAACCATGCAAGGTGCCTGCTTGTTGGAGTTGTTGTTGGCACCGATGGTGAGGGCGCGTTTGGAGGCGGACAACGCGCTTGAGGGCGGTTTATGTTGTTAATCGCACTGGCAGTGCGATAATCGCAGCAAAATGCTCGATGAGATGCCGATGAAGACCCCCGTGATCCATCCCCGTGACCTGATCGTGGGCCTGCAGACGGGCCTGGCGCTGATGCAACTGTTCAGCGTCGATACCCCCCGCCTGACGGTGCCCCAGGCGGCCCGCGCCGCGGGGCTGAGCAACAGCGCGGCACGGCGCTTTCTGCTGACCCTGGTCCACGATGGTTTCGCCGAGACCGACGGACGCGATTACTGGCTGACCGCCCGGGTGCTGCGCATCGGCCAGGCCTATGTGGACTCGGCGCAACTGCCGAGGATGCTGAGGCCGATCGTCGAACAGGTGGCGCGAACCAGCGGTGAGCACGTGTCCGTGGGGGTACGCGACGGCGATGACATCGTGCACATCGTGCGCAGCCGCTACAGCCATATTTCCTCGCTGTCGATCCGGCCGGGATCGCGGGTGCCGATGTATTGCACGGCCAGTGGCCGCATCTGGCTGGCCAGCCTGCCGGCCGAGGGGCTGGCCGCCTATTTCCAGCGGGTCGAGCCGCAAGCGCTGACGCCCTATACGCGGACCGACGTGGCGGCTCTGGGCGAGGAACTGCTGAAGGTCGCGCAGCAGGGCTATGCCACGGTCGACGGCGAGTACGAAGTGGGCATGCGGGTACTGGGGGTGCCCCTGCTCGATCGCCATGGCGCGCTCAAGGCGACGCTGTCGATCACCACCCACGCCTCACGGGGCGACATCAGGGAGATGCGCCAGCGCCACCTGACCACGCTGTACGAGGCCCAGGCCCTGCTCCGGCCCATTCTGGATTGAGGCCGGCTTACAGGGCAGCCGGGTTGACCGCGTTCTGCGCGCGCCTGGCCTGCTTCAGGTACTGGCCCAGTTCCCGGGCCGGCAGGGGCTTGCTGTAGAAGTAGCCCTGACCTTCGTGGCAGCCCTGGGCGATGATGTAGGCCTCCTGCTCGGCGGTTTCCACGCCCTCGGCGATGACCTGCATGCCCAGGCTCTTGCCGAGCTGGATGATGGCGCGAACGATGGTGGCGTCGTCCTCGTCGTCCAGCAGGTCCTGGACGAAGCTCTTGTCGATCTTGATCTTGTCCAGCGGCAGGCTCTTCAGGTAGCTGAGCGAGGAATAGCCGGTACCGAAGTCGTCGATGGCGATCAGCGCGCCGGAGCGGCGCAGGCTGAGCAGGTGCTGGGCGGCGGTGCTGATGTCTTCCATCAGGCCGGTTTCGGTGACTTCCAGCTCCAGGCTGCGCGTCGGCAGGCGGTACATCTGCATCAGGTTGTTGACCACCCGGGGCAGCTCGGCGTGGTGCAGTTGCACCGTGGACAGGTTGACCGCCATGCGCAGCTCGCTGTAGCCCTGATCGTGCCATTCGCGTAACTGCCGGCAGCTCTGGTCGAGCACCCATTCGCCGATGGCGATGATGGTGCCGTTCTGCTCGGCCAGGGGAATGAACAGGTCCGGGGCGACCAGGCCGTGCTGCGGATGCTGCCAGCGCAGCAGCGCTTCGACGCCGACCACGCGCTGGTCGCGGTAACTGATCTGCGGCTGATAGACCAGGTGCAGCTGGTTCTGCGCCAGCGCCTCGCGCAGGTCCTTTTCCATTTCGCGGCGGCGGCGCATCTCGCTGTCGACGCTGGCGATGTAGAACTGGTAGCGGTTGCGCGAACGGCTCTTGGCCAGGGTCATGGTCTGTTCGGCTTTCTGCAGCAGCTTTTCGGTGCTGTCGCCGTCCTCGGGGAACAGGGTGATGCCGATGGTGGCGCGCAGGCGCACTTCCTGGTCGCAGAGGAGGAAGGGCGCCTCCAGGTCGTCGAGCACGCTCTGCGCCAGCTCCGCCGCTTCGTAGGGCTGCTCGATATCGGCCTGGACCAGGGCGAACTGGTCGCCGCCCAGGCGCGCCAGTGCCCCCAGCCGGCCGCTATGGCTGCGCAGGCGGTCGGAGAGGGCCAGCAGCAACTGGTCGCCGATCTGGTAGCTGAACTGCTCGTTGATGCCCTTGAAGTCGTCCAGGCCGACGCACAGCACGGCGACGCGCCGCTGCAGGCGGCCGGCATCCTCGAGGATCTGGTCGAGCTGCTGCTGCAGTTGCTGGCGATTCGGCAAACCGGTGAGGAAGTCGTACTGGGCCATGCGCTGCAGGCTGTCTTCCGCCTCGCGGCGCAGATGGGTGTTGCGCTCGATGGAGGCGAGCAACTGGTTGGCCGTGTTGATCCACAGGCCCAGTTCGTTCTTCTCGTTGCCCGCCAGCATCGGTAGCTTGTGCTCGCTGGGCCGGTCGGGGTTGATGCTGCTCAGGTGGTCGATGATCTTGGCCAGCGGCTTGGTCAGCAGCCAGTGATAGACCAGGTACAGCACCAGCCCCATGGCCAGGGCGCGCAGCACGCCGGAGATGAAGATGATCACCGAGTTGATGACGAAGCTCTGGCCGTAGAGGGCGGTGTCGAGGGTGATGTTGAGGTCGCCGTAATATTCGCTGTAGGGCGCGCGGCCGACCAGCCGGGTGCTGAAGCTCTGCTCGTTGCCGAGGATGCTGTCGGTCAGCCAGCGGGTCGGCAGTTGCGCCAGCGGCCGGCTCCGCTCCGCCAGCATCGGCTCGTTCGGGTGGCCGATGGAGGCCATGCGCACCGATTCGTGCTGGAACAGGCCTTCGATGACCTGCATGCCCATTTCCCGATCCAGGCTGTAGACCGCCTGGGTCGAGGGATCGCGGAACATGCCGAGGATGCGCTGGGCATCGCCGGCCACGGCCTGGCGCGTCTTGTAGACGTCGAAGACGATCTGCGCGCAACTCAGTACCACACCGACCACCAGCGCCGACAGCAGCACCACGCGAAGCAGTTTCATGGACAGGCTGTGCTTGAGTTCCAGCTTCAAGTGACGTTTCCTTGTGCGATGCCAAGCGTCAGACGTTGGATGAGTATTGGCAAACTCGCCGTTGCAGTCAAAGGGCCATTACCTGCCTTGGGATTAATGCGAAAGCCCTGCGCTGGCGATCGGCATTGTGTCGGAGACAGGGCCCGGGTCTTGAGTACCGTCGGTCGTGGTTGGTGCCGGATCAGTATGCGGCGTTGGCGGAGAATGCGCCGTATCGAATGCAAAATGCCCCCCCGGCTTGCGCCAGGGAGGCATTCTATGGCTCGCCATCCTTCGAACCGTCGCTGCGCGACGTGAAAAATGGTTCGGGGCTCAGGCGGCGAAGTTCTTCGCCACGAAGTCCCAGTTGACCAGGTTCCAGAACGCTTCGACGTACTTCGGACGGACGTTGCGGTAGTCGATGTAGTAGGCGTGTTCCCAGACGTCGCAGGTCAGCAGCGGGGTGTCGCCGCTGGTCAGCGGGCAGCCGGCGCCGATGGTGCTGGACAGGGCCAGGGAGCCGTCGGCCTTCTTCACCAGCCAGCCCCAGCCGGAACCGAAGGTGCCGATGCTGACCTTGCTGAATTCTTCCTTGAATTTCTCGAAGGAGCCGAAGGATTTTTCGATGGCCGCGGCCAGTTCACCCGTCGGCTGACCGCCGCCATTGGGGCTCAGGCAGTTCCAGTAGAAGGTGTGGTTCCATACCTGGGCGGCGTTGTTGAAGATGCCGCCGGACGAGCTCTTGACGATCTCTTCGAGGCTCTTGCCTTCGAACTCGGTACCGGGTACCAGGTTGTTCAGGTTCACCACGTAGGTGTTGTGGTGCTTGTCGTGGTGGTACTCCAGCGTTTCCTTGGAGATGTGCGGCTGCAGGGCATCATGTGCGTAAGGCAGCGGCGGCAATTCGAAAGCCATGGTTGTTCTCCTAATCAGGTCTGTTGCGGTGAGCGCAAGGCCGATCACGGGCGGCCAAACATGCATCGGCGAGTTTGTACTCTTTGCGACGCAGGCCGAGGATCATAGCACCGGGCCTGTGGCGAAACCACGCAGCAAGTGTATGGACACAGGGCAATCGCGCTACGCGCGCGAAGAGCCGAAAACAGCGCTGGAAGGCTGGAGGCTTAACGAAAAGCAGCCCGAGCACACAGGAAAACAGAGGTTTCTCGTTCAGCCCTCCAGCCTCCAGCGCTGTTCAGCGAGTGTTTTTCACACTATGACGCCATAGCGCGATTGCCCTGTGTATGGACAAGCGGTGCCAGAGCCTCTCGCCGGTATCTGCGGATGGCCAGCAGGCGGTCAGGCCAGCTTCATCGTCAGCACGCCGGCGACGATCACCAGGCAGGCGATCAGGCGCACGGGCGGCATCGGTTCGCCGAGCAGCAGGCGACCGATCAGCAGGGCGAAGACCACGCTGGTTTCACGCAGGGCCGAGACCAGCGCCACCGGCGCCTGGGTCGTGGCCCAGATGACGATGCTGTAGGCCAGCAGCGACATGGCCCCGCCCAGCAGCCCGCCGCGCCAGTGCGGGCCGAGCTGGAGGAAGGTGCGCGGGCCGCGCTGGCTGGCGATCACCACGGCCATGACCAGGCCGTTCACCGCGAACAGCCACATCGAGTAGGACAGCGCATCCTGGCTGGCCCGCGCGCCGCTGGCATCGGCAAGGGTGTAGCCGGCGATGAACAGGGCGGTCATCAGGGCACTGCCCAGCAGGCCGGCGTTGGCTTTGCCGGGGCCACGGCCACCGCGGATGGCCATCAACCAGATACCGCCGACCAGAATCAGCAGGCCGAGGAATTGCGCCGCGGGCAGCGTTTCACCGAGCAGGAGGACCGAGAGTCCGGCCACCAGCAGCGGCGAACTGCCCCGCGAGATCGGATAGACCTGGCCCAGATCGCCGTAGCGGTAGGCGCGCGCGAGAAACACGTTGTAGCCGATGTGCAGCAGTGCGGAGAGGATGATCCAGGGCCATGCCGCGACTGCCGGAACGGCCACCAATGGCAGCGCCACCAGGGCCACGCCGCCGGCGCCGATCTGGATCAGCGAGGCGGTGAGGAAACGATCCAGGCCGATTTTCAGCAGGGCGTTCCAGCCGGCATGCAGGGCGGCCGAAGCGATCACGGCGACGAAGACGGTGGTTGGCAAGAACGGCCCTGCGCGATGCGTGGTATTCGAGGCGTCGGAGCATAGCACCGCGTATCACGCAACGGGCCGCACCATCAACTGCCAGGCGACGGCGAACATCATGCCGGCCACCAGCAGATCGATGAGCCGCCAGGTCAGCGGGCGCGCCAGCCATGGAGCCAGCCATGCCGCGCCCAGCGCCAGGCTGAGAAACCACAGCAGCGAGGTGCTGGCGGCACCGGCGGCATAGGCGCCGGGCACGCTCTGCTGGGCGCCGAGCGAGCCGATCAGCAGCACGGTGTCCAGGTAGACGTGGGGGTTGAGCAGGGTCACCGCCAGCGCCGTGAGCAGCACGGCGCGACGCGAACGCGGCGCACTGGCCTGGGCGGTCAGCGCGCTGGGACGACAGGCCCGCAACAGTGCCTGGGCGCCATACCAGAGCAGGAAGGCCACGCCGCCCCAGCGCGCGATGCCGAGCAGCAGCGGATTGCGCGCCAGCAGCGCCGCCAGGCCGAACACCCCGGCGGCGATCAGCAGGACGTCGCACAGGATGCACAGCAGCGCCACCGGCACGTGGTGTTCGCGGCGCAGACTCTGGGCCAGGACGAACGCGTTCTGCGCGCCGAGGGCGATGATCAGGCCGGCGCTGATCAGCAGGCCGTTGCTGTAGCTCTGCCACATGGCGTCAGTGCCCCCGTGCGACAGGCGCGAGAGAGAAGGGGGCGAAGCGGAACGGTCCTGACATGATCGCTGAGTCCTTGCACGGGGAAGTGACTGGCAGTCTGCGACGTTTGTCGGTATAAGAAAAAACAATATTGCTGATTACTCATTAGGAAAATCGATTGTTCGATTACAAGTTGCTGGCGGCCTTGGCGGCGGTCGTCGAACAGGCCGGATTCGAGCGCGGCGCCCAGGTGCTGGGTTTGTCGCAGTCGGCGGTTTCGCAGCGGATCAAGCTGCTCGAGGCCCGGGTCGGCCAGCCGGTGCTGCTGCGGGCGATACCGCCGACGCCCACCGATGTCGGCCGGCGCCTGCTCAACCACGTGCAGCAGGTGCGCCTGCTCGAGCGCGATCTCCAGGACCAGGTGCCGGCGCTGCAGGACGATGGGCCGGCGCAGCGGCTGCGCATCGCCATCAACGCCGACAGCCTGGCGACCTGGTGGGCGGACGCGGTGACCGCGTTCTGCGCGCGCCATCGGGTGCTGCTGGAGCTGGTGGTGGAGGATCAGGAGGTGGGCCTCAAGCGCATGCGCGCCGGCGATGTGGCCGCCTGCGTGTGCGCCGCCGAGCGCCCGGTGTCCGGGGCGCGCAGCCTGGCGCTGGGGGGCATGCGTTACCGCGCCGTGGCCAGCCCGGCGTTCATCGCCCGGCATTTTGCCGAGGGGGTGACGGTCGAGGGGCTGGCCCGGGCGCCGGCCATCGTCTTCGGCCCGGACGATCAGTTGCAACACCGCTACCTGAACGAGTTGGGCCTGTCGGGGGCTTTCAGCCACCATTTGTGCCCGTCATCCGAGGGCTTCCTGCGCCTGACCGCGGCCGGCCTGGGCTGGGGCATGGTGCCCGAGCAGCAGATTCGTACGGAGATCGAGCGCGGCGAACTGATCGAGCTGTTCGCCGACCGCCCTGTCGATGTGGCGCTGTACTGGCACCACTGGCGCAATGGCGGTGAGTTGCTCGATCGCCTGACCAGCCACCTGCACAAGCATGCCGCGAACTGCCTGGTGCCCCTGCCCTGACGGTTCAGCCGATGACGATGCGGCCCGACCCCGGCAGCGCCTCGATGCAGCGCGAACCGAACAGCCGCGAGGGCGTGAAGTAGCCACCGGGGCCGTGGTAGTCGAGCAGGTGGCGTACGGCGAGCAGCCCGCCGTGCACGGTCACGTCGTAGCTGTTGGCGGTCTTCAGCCTGGCGTTCAGGTACTGGCCGGCGGCGTTGCGCGCCTCCCCCCAGAGCCAGGTGGGCCGCCGCGAACGGGCCGCCTCGTCGGGGCCCTCGATGCGTTTGCCCGCCTGGCGTTTGAGCCAGCGCTGGGCCGCTTCATGGGCGAGCAACGGCCGCAGCGGATCGAGCAGGCGCATGCCCAGCGCCACGGCGGGCGGCGAGGGCACGTACACCTCGATATTGTCGATGCCGGTGGAGTAATAGGCCGTCGCCACGTCGCCCCAGGGAATGCTCACGGCGGCCTTGCTGCCGCGGCCGAAGTCGATCTCGCGGCGCTTGTAGCCCAGGGGAACGTCGACGATCACGCCGGCGCGGCGTACCTTGCCGCCGTTCTTGAGCGCTTCGATGGCGGTCTTCGCCGTACCGGGAGAGAGGCCGCCGGCGCTGTCGAAGCCCAGGGCCAGGTGGGTCGCGTCGGGCAACGCCTGATACAGGCAGGCGGCCAGGCAGTCGCTGGGAATCACGTCGAAACCCACCCCGGGACACACGGCGATACCAACGGCGTGGGCTTCGCCGTCGCGCCGGTGGGCGGCTTCGAAAACGCCGATCTCGCCGGTGATGTCCAGGTAATGGGTGGCGCTGGCCAGGCAGGCGTCGAGCAGTGCGGCGCTGGTGGTGGAGAAGGGCCCGGCGCAGTTGAGCACCACGTCGATATCCGCCAGCGCCTCGCGCGCCGCATGCGCGCGCTGCAGATCGAAGACCCGGCAATCGAGGCCCAGGTGGCTGCCGAGCGCATGCACCGGGCCCGGGGCCCGGCCGGCGAGGATCGGTGACAGGCCCTGGCGGTGCGCTTCCTCGGCCAGCAGTTGGCCGGCGTAGCCGTTGGCTCCATAGATCATCCATGTGCCCGTGGTCATGTTGGTTCCCCTGGATTGCCGTTCTGTGAAGGGTTGACCCGCAGGTGCGGCAGGCGTTCGACCTGTTAGAGTGCGCAGGCGGGCATGGCAGCGGAGAGCGTGATGAGAATTCTGGTCACGGGGGCAAGCGGCTTCATCGGTGGGCGGTTCGCCCGGTTCGCCCTGGAACAGGGCCTGGATGTGCGGGTCAGTGGGCGCCGGCAGGATGCCTTCGACCATCTGCTCAGGCGCGGCGCCGAATTCGTGCCGGGCGAGCTGGCCGACCCGGCGCTGGCCCTCGACCTCTGCGAGGGTATCGAGGCCGTGGTGCACTGTGCCGGCGCGGTGGGCGTATGGGGCAGCTACCAGCACTTTCACCAGGGCAACGTGCTGCTCACCGAGAACGTCATCGAGGCGTGTCTCAAGCGCCATGTGCGGCGGCTGGTGCACCTGTCGTCACCCTCGATCTATTTCGATGGCGACGCGCACGTGGGGATCAGCGAGGAACAGCTTCCCAAACGCTTCTCCAATCATTACGCCGCGACCAAGTTTCTCGCCGAGCAACGGTTGTTCGGCGCCCAGGAGTTCGGCCTGGAGGTGGTCGCCTTGCGCCCGCGTTTCGTCACCGGCGCCGGCGATACCAGCATCTTCCCGCGGCTGATCGAGATGCAGCGCAAGGGCCGCCTGGCCATCGTCGGCAACGGCCTGAACAAGGTCGACTTCACCAGTGTGCACAACCTCAACGAGGCGCTGCTCAGCGCGCTGCTGGCGGCCGGCCCGGCGTTGGGCAAGGCGTACAACATCAGCAACGGTGCGCCGCTGCCGCTGTGGGACGTGATCAACTACGTGCTGCGCCGGCTGGATCTGCCGCCGGTCACCCGGCATGTGCCCTATGCCCTGGCCTATGGCGCGGCGACCTTGAACGAGGCCGTCTGCCGCGTCTTGCCGGGGCGCCCTGAGCCGTCGCTGTCACGCTTGGCGGTCGCCGTGATGGCCAGGGATTTCTCGCTGGATATCAGCCGCGCGCGGCATTACCTCGACTACGAGGCGGCCAGCGGCCTGTGGCCGGCGCTGGATGAGTTCTGTCGCTGGTGGCAGGCCCACCAGCGCTGATCAGACGTGGACCCGCTGGCCCCGGTAGATGCGCACCGAACCGTTCGATTGCGCGGGTACGCTGCCGGGCAGGGGGGCGAAGCCGTGCTGAACGACCATCGGGGTCTCGCTCAGGCGAGCCAGGCGCTGGCCCAGTTCACGGGTTTCGTCGTCCGCGGAGGTCAGGCAGGCGCTGAGCATGGCGTTGACCGCATCGGGCTGGCTGAGACGGATGTCGAGCGCCAGTTCGTCGCGCAGGCGACGGCGCAGGTTTTTCATGCAGTCCAACACTTCTCTGTTCAGTTCCATGTGCTTCCCCCGGGGTGAAAAGGCCGTCACTGCTGGATGACTGCGGGCGCCCGCTCTGTCGGCTGAGCGGGTCGCGTGAGATCGCTGGCGCGATTGCCTATGGCGATGTCGTATCCGAAACGTGCAAAGCGCGTACCAGTTCACAAATCGCGGAACTTGCCCGGCCTGCAGCGGGTCGCTGTGCCTGAGCGGCGCACAGCGGCGGTGCGACTGCACTGGCATGGCGCGACGCTGAAGCGCCATGCGCGAATCGGTATACTGCGCGACATTGCATCTCCACGGCGGTTTTCTGAAGGTCTATCCATGCGTAACGATGCCAACGACGAACTCGATCACGTGCCCAGCCTCACGCCTGGTCGGCGCGACCAGGATGATTTCGACGGCGATCCCGAGCCCTACGCCCGCGGCCCCGCCCCCCTGCACCCGGCCGCGGCGCCAGCCCGTTCGGCCAGCACCGGCCCGCTCTGGGCGCTGGTCGGCGCGCTGACCATCGCCCTGGGTGGCCTGGGCTGGTGGAGCTTCCAGCAGATCAACCTGATGGAGCAGCAACTGGTCGCCACCCAGGAGAGCTTCGCGCGCATCAGCGAGGAAGCGGCGGGCCGCATTCAGGACATTTCCGGCAAGGTGGTGGCCACCGAATCCAATGTCACCTCGGGCAGCGAGGCGCTGCGGCTGCAGGTGCGGCAACTGGAGAACAAGGTCGCCGAACTGACCAGGCAGCAACAGGCCGTCGCCGCGCAGCAGGGCGAGCGGGACAAACGCATCGAGCAACTGGCGGCCGACCTGAAGACCCAGCAGGGCGCCACCGGCAAGTACGACGATACGCTGAAGGGCCTCGCCGGCGAGCAAGGCACGCTGAAAAGCGAACTGGCCGCGCTCAAGAGCGAGCAGGCGACCTTCAAGACCGCCCAGGCGGACAGCGGCAAGCTGGAGGCGCAGGTCAAGAGCCTGGCGGCCGATGTCGAGGCGCTGAAGAAGATCGGCAACCCCAACCAGGCCATCGGCCGCCTGGAACAGGATCTGCTGGTGCTCAAGAGCGATCTGGAAACCCGGCCGGCGGCGAGTGCCGGCAACACCGCCGAGTTCGACGGTTTCCGCGCGCAGACCACCCGCAACATCAACACCCTGCAAGCGCAGATCCAGAACCTGCAGCAACAGATCGACGCGCGCTGATCCGCGTTCGAAACGAAAAGGCCCGCGTTCTTGCGCGGGCTTTTTTGTAGCCTGCCGTCCCTGGCGGCCACCCTGCGGGCCGTCGCAAGCGACGTCAAAAATGCCTCCCGACTTTTTTGTTGTGCGCTCGGAATGGGCGCATTCCTGCGGATACAAGTCCCACCCCATATCGATCACCGCGAGCGAAGCGCAACTGCATGGGGGGCGACCGAGCGTAGAGCGTAATCTGCGAGTCGATGGGCAAGAACCGGATAGAAGGCGCTGTCTCGCAGGACGAGCGGGCAATGAGCCGAGAGGCTCTGGCGATCAAGGCGAAACGGCGTAGGAGCCAGCGGTCGTGCAGAGAAGGAATGCGTTCTTAGTTGGGTAGATCCCGCCTCGATCCTGAGAGAATAACGGTGTTGAACTGCGAAGCGAGCAGTCAGAGGAGGCCAACCGCATTGACCGTCTCGGACAGTCGTCCTATGATTTTGCTCTGTATAGGACAATTGACCTAGGGCGGAAAGGAGTGAAGCCAATGAGCGCGGGACACTGGCTGGACGCAGGCCATGAGCAATGAGACCACCCGCGACCGTATCGTCGCAGAGGCGGATAGGCTGTTCTACGAGCGCGGCTACGAGCACACGTCGTTCGCCGACATCGCCGATGCCGTCGGCATCTCGCGCGGCAATTTCTATTATCACTTCAAGAGCAAGGACGAGATCCTGGATGCCGTCATCGGCGCGCGCGCGGCGAGCACCCGCCAGATGCTGGAGACATGGGAGGCGCAAAGCGATGGCCCGGTCGGGCGCATCCGCAGCTTCATCCGCATTGTGGTGACCAACCAGGCCAGGATCATGCGCCACGGCTGCCCGGTGGGCACGCTTTGTACCGAGTTGGCCAAGCTCGCACATCCGGCGCAACCACAGGCCAACCGGCTTTTCACCTTGTTCCGTAGCTGGCTGCGCCAGCAGTTCGTGCTGCTCGGGCGCAAGGCCGATGCGGATGCGCTGGCGATGCACGTCCTGGCGTTCAGCCAGGGCGTCGCGGTACTCGCCCATGCCTTCCACGACAAGCGGTTCGTCCAGCAGGAAGTGGAGCGCATGTGTGCCTGGCTCGATGGCATTGCCGTGGAGGCGGCGCAGACGGCAAGCGGATGAGCCCTTGTCCATCTCATAGGAGAACGTGCCATGTTCATCGTGTTTCTTAGATTCTCCGCTGCGCGGGATCAGGCCGGGCGGCTGATGCAAGCCCACAAGGACTGGCTACAGCGAGGCTTCGACGACGGTGTGTTCCTGCTGGCCGGCAGCATCCAGCCACAGGCGGGTGGCGCGATCCTGGCGCATGGCGTCACGCTGGACGAGCTTCAGGAACGGGTCGACCGCGACCCCTTCGTGGCCGATGACGTGGTGCGAGCCGAGATCGTCGAGGTGTCGCCATCGAAAGCTGATGAGCGATTGGCTTTCCTGCTCGGTTGAACGGCGAGGCACCCGCATAAGCCGGTCTGTGTGCCGGGAATCTTCGCCTCGGTCACCAGCATGGCGGTACTGCATCGCGGCGCGCTGGGGATCTTGAAGACGATCGCCAGCGTGGGCAGGTGTTCGTCGTGCCTCGCTTGCGGCCACGATTCGCGCCCGTCCCATACCCGCGACACAGATGGAGTTGCACACCTTGCAGGCGTTCGACGCGACCCTGCGCGATGTGAGGGTGGTCATCGCATACAGCGTGTCATGGCCAGCCATCGCCGCGGGGGCAGGGCAAACCGCCGTTTTATGGAGCCAATGCTTGACTGACAGGCATTAGCCAGGCACGGGTCGTTACAGGCGCGGGTAGTCGATATAGCCGACCGGGCCGGAGCCGTAGAAGGTCTCCGGATGCGGCTCGTTGAGAGCCGCGTTCTGGCGCAGGCGCTCCGGCAGGTCGGGGTTGGCGATGAAGGGGACGCCGAAGGCCACCGCGTCGGCCTTGCCGCTGGCCAGCCAGGCGTTGGCCTGTTCCCGGGTGAAGCGCTCGTTGGCGATGAACACGCCGCCGAAGGCTTGCTTGAGGCTCGGCGACAGGCTGTCGTCGGCTTCCTTCTCGCGGGCGCAGATGAAGGCGATGCCGCGCTTGCCCAGTTCCCGGGCGACGTAGGCGAAGGTCTCGGCGCGTTGCGAGTCGCCCATGTCGTGGCTGTCGGCGCGTGGCGCCAGGTGCATGCCGACGCGGCCGGGTTCCCAGACGCTGAGTACGGCATCGGTCACTTCCAGCATCAGGCGCGCGCGGTTTTCCAGGGAGCCGCCGTAGCGGTCGCTGCGCCGGTTGGTGCTGTCCTGCAGGAACTGGTCGAGCAGGTAGCCGTTGGCGCCGTGGATTTCCACCCCGTCGAAACCGGCGGCCTTGGCGTTTTCCGCACCCTGGCGGTAGGCCTCGATGACATCGGCGATCTCTTCGGTTTCCAGGGCGCGCGGGGTGACGTACTCCTGCTGGGGGCGAATCAGGCTGACGTGGCCGCTGGGCTTGATCGCACTCGGCGCCACCGGCAGCTCGCCGTCCAGGTAGCTCGGGTCGGAAATACGCCCCACGTGCCACAGTTGCAGGACGATCTTGCCGCCGTTGGCGTGTACCGCCTTGGTCACCTTGCTCCAGCCGCGGATCTGCTCGTCGGACCAGATGCCCGGGGTGTTCGGGTAGCCCACGCCCAGGGGCGTGACCGAGGTGGCTTCGCTGATGATCAGGCCGGCCGAGGCGCGCTGTACGTAGTACTCGGCCATGAGTTCGTTGGGCACGCGGCCCTCGTCGGCCCGGCAGCGGGTCAGCGGGGCCATGATGATGCGGTTGGCGAGTTCCAGGTCGCCGATCTTGATGGGGTCGAAAAGTGTCGTCATTGCGGGAGTCCTCTGATCATTCACTGAGTGCGAGTTCAGGTTCGGGGGTACGGCTGTTGAAGGTGAGCAGGGTGGCCAGCACCGCCAGCACGGCCAGTGCCGCCGCGGCCAGGGGTACGCTGGTCAGGCCGTAGCCGCCGGCGATGACCAGGCCGCCGACCCAGGCGCCCAGGGCGTTGCCCAGGTTGAAGGCGCCGATGTTCAGGGTCGAGACCAGGGTCGGTGCGGCGGCGCCGAAGGCCACCACGTTGACCTGCAGGGCCGGCACCGCGGCGAACGCGGCCACGGCCCAGAAGAACAGGGTGATTTCCGCCGGCACCAGGGCCCGGCTGGTCCAGCTGAACAGGGTCGAGACCAGGGCCATGGCGATGAATACGCCGAGCAGGGTGGCCTTGAGGTTGCGGTCGGCGAGGCGGCCGCCGAGCACGTTGCCCAGGGTCAGGCCGAGGCCGATCAGCAGCAGCGTCCAGGTCACTCCCGAGGGCGAGACGCCGGTGATTTCTCCGAGCAGCGGGGCGATGTAGGTGAACAGGGCGAACATCGAGGCGGCGAACAGCACCGTGCTGCTCAGCGCCAGCCACAGGCCGGCGCCGCGCAGCGCGCCGATTTCACGGCGCAGGTCGGCGCGCGGCTCGTCGCGGTGGCGCGGCAGGGCCAGCCACAGGCCGATCAGCGCGATCACCCCGATCAGGGTCACCGCCCAGAAGGTCGAGCGCCAGCCGGCGGCCTGGCCCAGGGCGGTGCCCAGCGGCACGCCGAGGACGTTGGCCAGGGTCAGGCCGGTGAACATCATGGCCACCGCCGAAGCCCGGCGGTTGGCCGGCACCAGGCTGGCGGCCACCACCGAACCGATGCCGAAGAAGGCGCCGTGGCACAGCGCGGTGATCACCCGGGCGACCATCAGCATGGCGTAGTCGCTGGCCAGGGCGCAGAACAGGTTGCCGGCGATGAAGATGCCCATCAGCGACAGCAGGGCGGCCTTGCGTGGCCAACTGGAGGTGACCAGGGCCATGAACGGCGCGCCGAGCGCCACGCCCAGGGCGTAGCCGGTGACCAGCCAGCCGGCCCCGGGAATGGAGACGCCGAGATCGCCGGCGACCTCCGGCAACAGGCCCATGATGACGAATTCGGTGGTGCCGATGGCGAACGAGGACAGGGCGAGAACGAGTAAGGCTGCGGGCATGCCACCGGCTCCTGAAGGTTTTGGCTGAGGGTCAGAGTTGCTCGCCGATAAGGCGGATGAAGGCCTGGATGCAGGCTTCGTTGCGCTTGAAGAAGTGCCACTGGCCGACCTTGCGGCTGGTCACCAGGCCGGCCCTCTGCAGGGTCGCCAGGTGCGCCGACACGGTGGACTGGGACAGCCCGGTGCGCTCGTCGAACTTGCCGGCACAGACGCCGATGGCGAACGGGTGATCCTGCTCGGCGAAGTACGCCTCGGGCTCCTTGAGCCAGCGCAGCATGTCCCGGCGCACGGGGTGGGCCAGGGCCTTGATCACGTCGTCCAGGTCGATGTCGGCGGTGGCCATGGGCTCTCCAGGTATCGGGGTAACGCCATATCGCGATGCAGCGAACTTTATATCGAGACTTGGCGATATACAGATCGTTCAGGACAATAGTGTTCATCGATTCGGATGATGGCCGGCGCGGTCGTGCTGAAACGTCAACAGGCCCTAAACTGTACGCCATGAACTACCTCGCACACCTGCACCTGGGCGGCGACGCGCCGCCACAATTGCTCGGCAGCCTGTATGGCGATTTCGTCAAGGGGCCTTTGTCCGGGCAATGGCCGGCCGGCATCGAAGCGGCCATCGTCCTGCACCGGCGCATCGACGCCTTTACCGACAGCCACCCGCTGCAGGCCAGGGCGCGGGCGCGTTTTCCCGCCGCGCGCAGACGGGTCGCGGGGATTCTCCTGGACCTGTTCTTCGACCATTGCCTGGCCCGCGACTGGCAGCGTTACAGCGCCCAGCCGCTGGATCGCTTCACCGCCCGGGTGTATCAGGTGCTGGCGGCCGAGCAGCGCCTGCCCGGCAACCTGCAACGGATCGCCCCGCGCATGGCCGCCCAGGACTGGCTCGGCAGTTACCGGGATTTCGCCGTGCTGGAGCAGGTGATCGCCGGCATGTCGCGGCGCCTGTCACGGCCCGCCCTGCTGGACGGCAGCCTGGATGAGCTGCAGCGGCTGTACCAGCCGCTGAGCGAGGATTTCAGCGCCTTCTACCCGCAGCTGATGGCCTTCGTCGGCGCGCAGCATCCGGATACGCCGGCCTGAGGCGAGCGCCGCCTCGTTGCGCTACAAGCCGTCGGCCATGTCCTCGCTGCGATCCATGGTCACCTGGCGGATGGACAGGCGGATCTCGGCGGGCAGCACGCGCTTGGCGGCGCCTTCGGCCAGCTCGGCGAGCAGCGGGTGGTGGCTGAGCTTGCCGGCTTCATCGCGGCGCAGCACGCCCTGGTCGAGCAGGGTCTGGATGAAGTGGCGGAACAGGCTCTTGTCGAAGAATTCCGGGGCGTTGAGCCCATGCAGGATGGACAGGCGCTGGGCCATGACCGTGCACAGGTCTTCCAGCTCCTCGGCGCTGATGCTGTTCTGCCCGGCATTGAGCAGCAGGGCGCTGGCCATGTAGAAGCGCTGCAGGGTCTGGACGATGGCCCGCGACAGCAGGGTGAGCAGGACGAAGTGGCGCGAGCTGGGGGCCGGGCGCACGTACAGCTCGTTCTCCAGCTTGAGCAGGCCCTGTTCGACGAAGGCCGCCAGCCACTGGTCGACCACGTCGTCGAGTTCGTCCTGCGACCAGCGGATGAACAGTTCCGCCTGCAGGTAGGGGTACAGGGCGTGGACGAAGCGCAGGATCTGCTCGCGGCTGATCCGCCCGCTGCTCTGGAAGAAGCTGGCCAGCAGTGCCGGCAGGGCGAAGATGTGCAGCACGTTGTTGCGGTAGTAGGTCATGAGGATGGCGTTCTGCTCATCCAGGTAGAGAATCCGGCCCAGGGCGTCCTTCTGTTCGGCGAGCAGGTCCATGCCGCGCACGTATTCGATCAGCGCCAGGCCGTCGCCTTCCGGCAGGGTGGTGTGCGGCGAGTAGGGCACGCGCCGCAGCAGGCCCAGGTACAGGTCGAGGATGCGCGTCAGGGCGCGTTCGTCCAGGGCCAGCTTGCTGGTGGAGAGCAGCGCCAGGGCGACCAGGTTGACCGGATTGATCGCCGCGGCCTCGTTCAGGTGCCGGGCCACGCGCTCGCCGAGGCGGTTGGTGGCGTCGTTGAGCCAGGCCGGGCGGAAGTGCGGCGCCAGGGTCTGGCTGCGCCAGTCGGGTTGCTGCTGGTCGAGGAAGGCGTCGAGCTTGATCGGTTCGCCGAAGTTGACCCAGACCTGGCCGAAGCGTTGCTTGAGGGCGCCGATGACCTTGAAGATGTCGAAGATCGACTCTTTCTTCTTGCTCGCGCCGCGTAGCTCGCCGAGGTAGGTGCGGCCTTCCAGCACGCGCTCGTAGCCGATGTACACCGGCACGAACACCAGCGGCAGGCGATGGCTCTGCAGGTAGCTGCGCAGGGTGATGGCGAGCATGCCGGTCTTCGGCCGGAGCATGCGCCCGGTGCGCGAGCGGCCGCCCTCGACGAAGTATTCCACCGGGTAGCCCTTGCTGATCAGGGTGTGCAGGTATTCGTTGAACACCGCGGTGTACAGCGGGTTGCCCTTGAAGGTGCGGCGCATGAAGAAGGCCCCGCCACGGCGCAGCAGGCCGCCGATGAGCGGCATGTTGAGGTTGATGCCGGCGGCGATGTGCGGTGGCGTCAGGCCGTTGCGGAACAGCAGGTAGGACAGCAGCAGGTAGTCGATGTGGCTGCGGTGGCAGGGCACGTAGACCACCTCGTGGCCCTGAGCGACGTCCTGCACGCCCTCGATGTGGTTGACCCTGATGCCGTCGTAGATCTTGTTCCAGAACCACGACAGCACCAGCTCGAGGAAGCGGATCACGGTGTAGGTGTAGTCCGAGGCGATCTCGTTGCCGTAGCGCAGCGCCAGGGCTTCGGCCTTCTCCAGCGGGAGGTTCTCGCGTTCGGCCTGTTCGGCGATGGCCTGGCGTACCTGGGGGCCGTGCACCAGGCCCTTGACCAGGTTGCGCCGGTGCGACACGTCGGGGCCGATGACCGCGGCCTTCTGGTTGCGGAAGTGCACCCGCAGGATACGGTGCACCATGCGCAGGGTGCGTTCCTGGCCCTTGTTCTGCGCGATCAGTTCGCGCAGGTGGATCGGTGTGGAGAACTGCACGCGGGTCTTGCGCCCGAGGATGAGGATGCTGGCCAGCCGGCGCAGGCGCCCGGTGACCGCCCAGCTGTCGGCGAACAGCAGTTTCCAGGCACTGGTCTCATGATCCGGCGACTGGCCCCAGAACACGCTGACCGGGATGATCTGCGCATCGTCCACGGCGTGCTCGCCGAGGGCGGCGACGATCCGCTGCAGGGTGGGCGAGATGCCGCGCTTGTCCTGGCGGCCGAGCCAGTCGGATTCCGGGGTCAGGTAGAAGAACGCCGCCGGTTCGATCAGTTCGCCCACCGCCACCGGCAGCACCGGCCGTGGCAGGCCGGTCTTGCTGCATTCGTGGTCGAGCACCGCGAGTTCGCTCAGGGCGGGCCGCTGCAGCACGTAGAACACCGGTTTGCTGCGGTCGAGCTTGAGGGTGAGGGCCGACTGGTTGATGGTTTCCGAGCGCACCCACAGGTACAGCAGGCGGCGCAGGGTACCGAATGCGAGGCGGCGAAGCGGGGAGCGGGTCATACGGATCTGGCTGTGGCGACGAGCCGGGGCTCGGGGGCGCTAGTGTGCCGGATCGCCGCCCTGGCGGCAAAATCTTGTAAAACTCTGCCGTGTTGGCAGCCGATCAGCGAATTAGGGTCGCGCTTGGTTGTAGCTGCGGCGGCGATTGCTGGTCGCACCACTGGTTTTGTGGGATGGCCGCCATCGCATCGCGCCGGGGTCGGCGCTCCTACACGGTCGCTGGCTTTGCGCAATCCTGCTGGTGTCGCGACTCCGTGGCGATTGCTGGTCGCACCACTGGTTTTGTGGGATGGCCGCCATCGCATCGCGCCGGGGTCGGCGCTCCTACACGGTCGCTGGCTTTGCGCAATTCTATAGGCGTCGCGACTCCGCGGCGATTGCTGGTCGCACCACTGGTTTTGTGGGATGGCCGCCATCGCATCGCATCGCATCGCGCCGGGGTCGGCGCTCCTACACGGTCGCTGGCTTTGCGCATCCTGTAGGAGCCGCGACCCCGCGGCGATTGGCGGTCACGCCGCGGATGCCGCTGGATGGCCGCCATCGCTTCGCCCCGGGGCGGGGCTCCTGTCCGGACGCTGGTTGTCGCGGAATCCTTGCCGTGCCGTACCCTCGTATTGCGGCTGCTACGGCAGCGTGGCCGGGTGCTCAGCGCGACGGATGCGCCGCGCCGGGCGAGCGCCCGTCATCCGGCCGCGTGGCGAAGCCTTCGAACCCCTCTTCGCCACTGAGCAGGCGTTCCAGCTCGCTGGCCGAACGCGGCCGGCTGAACCAGAAGCCCTGGGCCAGGCGGCAGTGCTCCAGGCGCAGGAAGTCCAGGTGTTCGGCGTTTTCCACGCCTTCGGCCACCACCTCCAGGCCCAGGCTGAGGCCCAGGCCGATGATGGCCCGGCTGATCACCCGTGAGTCCGGATCGCTCGGCGTGCCGCTGATGAAGCTCTTGTCGACCTTGAGGATATGCAGCGGGAAGCGCTTGAGGTAACCGAGCGAGGAGTAGCCGGTGCCGAAGTCGTCCAGCGCCAGCTGGATGCCCAGCCCCGCCAGTTCGCGCAGGCAGGCCATGGTCTGGGCGCTGTCTTCCATCAACTGGCTTTCGGTGATTTCCAGCACCAGGCTGGCCGCCGGCAGGCCGCTGTCGTGCAGGATGCGCTGCACCCGCTGGGCGAAGTCGGCCTGCTGCAACTGCCGGCTGGAGAGGTTGACCGAGCAGCGCAGGGGTTCATGCCCGGCCAGCTGCCACTGGCGTACCTGCCGGCAGGCCTGCTCCAGCACCCAGTCGCCGACGGCGAGAATCGCCCCGGATTCCTCCAGCCCGGGGATGAACTCCAGGGGCGAGACCATCCGCCCCTGATGCTGCCAGCGCAGCAGGGCTTCCACGCCGATCAGTTGTGGCGGGTCGAGGTCGATGCGGCAGATCGGTTGATAGCGCAGGCTGAATTCGTCGCGACCGAGGGCCTGGCTGAGGGCGTTCTGCAGGATCAATTGCTGCTGCGCCTGGTTCTGCAACTCGGCGCTGTAGTGGGCGAATTGCGCCTTGCCCGCGGCCTTGGCGCGGTACAGGGCCAGGTCCGCGGCCTGCAGGGCATCGAGGCCGCTGTCCTGATCCTTCAGCGCGGCGATGCCGATGCTGGCGCTGACCACCAGCAGGTGCTGCTGCACCTGGATCGGCGGATTGAGGCTGTCGAGCATGCGCTGGGCGACCCATTCGGCATCCAGGGTGCTGGCCAGGTCGTCGAGCAGTACGACGAACTCGTCGCCACCGAAGCGGATCAGGTGGTCGCCGGGGCGCAGGCAGTGTTTCAGGCGCCGCGCCACTTCCACCAGCACCAGGTCGCCGATCTGGTGGCCGAGGCTGTCGTTGATCAGCTTGAAACGATCCAGGTCGATGAACAGCAGGGCGGTCTCGCGGGCACCGGGCCGTCCTTGCCGCTGTAGGGCCTGGCCCATCAGCTCGTTCAGCCGGGCGCGGTTGGAGAGCCCGGTGAGCGGGTCGTGGCGCGCCGCGTGCTGCAACTGTTCCTGGGCCAGGCGGTGCTGGCTGATATCGGTCTGCGAACCGGCCATGCGCCGCTCGCCGGGCGCCACCTGCTCGGCGACGCCGCGCACCAGCACCCACAGGTAGCTGTTGTCGCGGCGGCGGATCCGGTACTCGTGGTGCAGCGAACTGCTCTGGCCCTGCAGGTGGGCGTCGATGGCGCGGCGCAGGCCACCGAGGTCTTCCGGATGCACACGGGCGAACCAGCTGGCGCTGCGTTCGCCGAGCTGGTCGCGGTGCAGATCCAGCATGCTCGCCCAGCGCTCGGAGCAGTACAGCCGGTCATGGTCGATGTGCCAGTCCCAGACCCCGTCGTTGGCCCCGCGCAGGGCCCGGGCGAAGCGCGCCTCGCTGTCCTCCAGGGCCTTGCGCTGAGCGGCGCCGTAGGTGTCCAGCGCCAGGCAGATATCGAAGAACACCGCCTTGAGCAGGCTGGCGTAGGTGTCGCTGGCGGCGTGCTCGCCGAGCAGCACGTCGAGCATCTCGTGCAGATACAGGCGGTAAGCGCCCAGGTACCATTTCAGGTCGAGGCCGATCTTCTGGTGCACCCAGCCCACGCGCAGGCGATTGAGGACGTAGCCCGCGTCGTGCGGCCCTTGCCACAGGCGCCGGTAGTAGTCGGTCTGGCTGTGCTTGAGGCGCGTCACCGTGCAGCCGCTGCCGATGATCGCCGCCGGTACCGGGAATTCGCCCAGGCGTGCGTAGAGGCGGTCGAGGAAGGCGCCGTGGTGGGGCAGCACGCTGTCGCTGTCGCGGTTCAGGCGCTCGCCGTCGGCCTGGCTCCAGTCGAGGAACAGCAGGCGCTGGCGGATTTCTTCCTCGCCCAGGCCGAGGTGGCGCAGCAACTCCTGAAACTCCTGTTCATGGCTCATGGCGTTTCCCGCGTAGGTCTGGGGTAAGGGCGATTGCCTGCGCGCGAGCGCATCAACAGGCCCCGGCGCGCGCCAATTCCACCAGCACCCGGTCCAGGCGTCTGCGCAGGCTGGCCAGCGGCGCGGCGCGAACGGCATGCCGGTCGTGTTCGAGCAGCTGTACGGCGTCCTCCAGCAACGTCCGCACTTGGGCGGCCTGCAGCGCCGAGAGCCTGTGCGGCCAGCTACAGCGCGCGCCCTGTTCGCAGTCACTGGGTTCGGCGAGCACGCTGCAGCCGGGCAACTGGCGCTGCAGGTAGCGCCTCACCTGACAGACACGGCCGGACTCGGGCAGCGAGAGCAGCAATTGGGGCTGGGGCATGGCATGGGCTCGGGGTGGCTAATGGCCATTAATTCTAGGCTTGTGCCCGCGCGCAACTATTGATCGGCGTCAGTATGGCTGCCGGCGTCGCCTGACCTGGGCAGCGCCGCGCAGCAGGATCAGCTCTGTCTAAAGTTATTCTAAAAAGCTATTTAATTAATTGGTCTTCCTTCAACTAGGGTATATGCCTCTTGCATCGCTACCGCTCATCCTGGCCTGGCGCGATGCTCTGCACATGAGGTGTATATGGCCGACGACAACCGCGGCTCGAACTCGCAACATCATGCGGACTCCTTCGAGCGGGATATCGCGCCGCCGCTCCTGCCCGCGCGTATCCTGAGCAGTGACGAGCAGGCCTTGCAGGCGGCCCATGAACTGGCCGCGGCGGCCAGCGCCGGGGCCGCGCTACGTGACCGTGAACGGCAGCTGCCGTGGGCGCTGGTCGAGCAATTCACCACCAGTGGCCTGGGCAGCATCGCCATTCCCCGCGAGTTCGGTGGCCCGCAGGTGGCCTTCACCACCATTGCCGAGGTCTTCCGCATCATTTCCGCGGTGGACCCGGCCCTGGGCCAGATCCCGCAGAACCAGTTCGGCATGCTCGCGCTGCTGCAACTGCTGGCCACCCCGGCCCAGCGCCAGCGCCTGTTCGCCAGCGTGCTGCAGGGCTGGCGCATCGGCAATGCCGGCCCCGAGCGCAACAGCAAGCACACCCTGGATCTGCGCGCCCGCCTGCAGCGCGACGGCGAGCGGTACCTCGTCAGCGGCGAGAAGTTCTACTCCACCGGCGCCCTGTTCGCCCACTGGGTGGCGGTCAAGGCCCTGGACGAGCAGGGGCGGCCGGTGCTGGCGCTGATCCAGCGCGGGCGCCAGGGGCTGCGTATCGTCGACGACTGGTCCGGCTTCGGCCAGCGCACCACCGCCAGCGGCACGGTGCTGCTGGATCGGGTCGAGGTCGATGCCGACAACCTGGTCCCGCTCTGGCAGTTCGGCGAGCGGCCCAGCATCCAGGGGGCGGCTTCGCAGTTGATCCAGGCCGCCATCGATGCCGGTATCGCCGCCGGTGCGCTGCGCGACGCGATCGCCTTCATCCGCGAGAAGTCGCGGCCCTGGATCGACGCCAATGTCGAGCGGGCCAGCGACGACCCCTATGTGATCGCCGATATCGGCCGTCTGCAGGTCGACCTGCATGCCGCCGAAGCGCTGCTGCGCAAGGCCGGCCAGGTACTGGACGAGGTCAGTGCCGGGCCGATCGACGCCGAGGCGGCCGCGCGCGCCTCGATCGCCGTGGCCGAAGCCAAGGTGCTGACCACCGAAATCAGCCTGCTGGCCAGCGAGAAGCTGCTCGAGCTGGCCGGCAGCCGCGCCACCCTGGCCGAGTTCGGCCTCGACCGGCACTGGCGCAACGCGCGCACCCACACCCTGCACGACCCGGTGCGCTGGAAGTACCACGCCGTCGGCGCCTACCACCTCAATGGGCGGCATCCCGCCCGTCACTCCTGGATCTGAGCCATGAACGCACCCTTGAATCCCGCGCCGGCGCTGATCGGCAGCGATGCCGAAGCGCTGCAGGTCGCCGAGGCCCTGGCCGAGGTGCTGCGCGCTGGCGCCGCCCAGCGCGACCGTGAGCGCCTGTTGCCGCATGCCGAACTGGAGCGGTTCAGCCGCTCCGGGCTGTGGGCCATCAGCGTGCCCAGGGCGTTCGGCGGTGCCGGCGTGTCCAGCGTCACCCTGGCCAGGGTGATCGCCCGGATCTCCCAGGCCGACAGCTCCCTGGGGCAGATTCCGCAGAACCATTTCTATGCCCTGGAGGCGCTGCGCATCAATGGCACGGCCGAGCAGCAGCGCCGCCTGTACGGCGAGGTGCTGCAGGGACAGCGCTTCGGCAATGCCCTGGCGGAACTGGGCACCAGGACCGCCCACGATCGCGCCACCCGGCTGCTGCCCGATGGCGACAACTACCGCATCGACGGGCGCAAGTTCTACGCCACGGGCGCGCTGTACGCCCAGCGCATCCCCACCCTGGCGGTGGACGAGCAGGGCGTGGGCTACCTGGCCTTCGTCCCGCGTCACGCCCCGGGGCTGGAGATCATCGATGACTGGAGCGGCTTCGGCCAGCGCACCACCGGCAGCGGTTCGGTGCTGTTGCGGCAGGTGCCGGTGGCGGCCGAGGATGTGCTGCCGTTCCAGAGCGCCTTCGAGCGCCCGACCACGCTCGGGCCGTTCGCCCAGTTGCTGCACGCCGCCATCGATGTCGGCATCGCCCGGGCCGCCTATGAAGATACCCTGAGTTTCGTGCGCAGCAGCTCGCGTCCGTGGATCGATTCGGGGGTGGACAAGGCCAGCGACGATCCGCTGACCCTCAAGGCCGTCGGCCGGCTGGCCATCCAGCTGCATGCGGCCGAAGCCTTGCTCGAACGCGCCGGCGAAATCCTCGACCAGGCCCAGGCCGCGCCCGATGCCGCCAGCGTGGCGGCCGCCTCGATCGCCGTGGCCGAGGCGCGGGCGATCAGCACCGAAGCCTCGCTGAACATCGCCAGCAAGCTGTTCGAGCTGGCCGGCAGCCGCGCCACCCTGGCCGAACACAACCTGGACCGGCACTGGCGCAACGCGCGCACCCACACCCTGCACGATCCGGTGCGCTGGAAGTACCACGCGGTGGGCAACTACTACCTCAACGATGCCCTGCCACCGCGCCGGGGCACCCTCTGATGGCCGGGCAGATGCTGCTCAACGCCACGGCGGCCGAGGGCAGCCTGCGCCACGAGCTGTTCGGCCAGGGGCTGCGGCGCCGGTCGCTTGGCGCTACCGACTCACCCCACTCCCTATGACCGAACAAGGATGAAGCGCATGTCGACATTACTGAAAACCCTCGCCCTGGGTGCCCTGCTGGGCGTTTCCGGTCTGGCCGCGGCGGCGCCACCGCTCAAGCTGGGCACCACCGCCGCCTTCGCTCCACCGCTGGAAGTGGCGGTGGCCGAAGCCAGGAAGCAGGGCCTGGAGGTGGAACTGATCGAGTTCAGCGACTGGATCGCGCCCAACGTCAGCCTGGCCAACGGCGACATCGACGTGAACTACTTCCAGCACATACCCTTCCTCGAGAACGCCAAAAAGGACGGCGGCTACGACCTGGTGCCCTATGCGCCGGGGATCATCAACAAACTCGGCCTGTACTCGAAGAAGCACGGCGATTTCGCCAGCCTGCCCGAAGGCGCCACGGTGGCCATCGCCAACGACCCGATCAATGGCGGGCGCGGCCTGCAACTTCTACAGCGGGCCGGGCTGATCACCCTCAAGCCCGACGTCGGCTATCGCGCCACCCTCGAAGACGTGACCAGCAATCCGAAGAACATCCGCATCATCGAGCTGGAAGCCGTGCAACTGGTACGCGCCCTGGATGAAGTCGACCTGGCCCAGGGCTACCCGCACTACATCCGCCTGGCCGGCACTCACGATCCCGAGTCGGCTCTGCTGTTCGATGGCGTGGACAACCCCGAATACATCATCCAGTTCGTCATCCAGCCGGCCAGCAAGGACGATGAGCGCCTGCGCAAGTTCGTCGATATCTACCAGCACTCGCCGGCCGTGCGCGCCGCCCTCGACCAGGCCCACGGCACGCTCTACCAGCCGGGCTGGGAAAGCTGAGCATGAGCGGTTTCGATCCCCATCTGCAGCAGGTCGCCCAGGCCCGCCAGGACAGCGACGCGCAGCTGCGCTTCGTCGGCCTGAACAAGGTCTACGACAGCGCCGAGGGCTCGGTGCAGGCGCTGCGCGATATCGATCTGGCGATCACCCGCGCCGAGGTGTTCGGCATCATCGGCCGCAGCGGCGCTGGCAAGTCTTCGCTGATCCGCACCATCAACCGCCTGGAAACGCCGAGCAGCGGTCAGGTGCTGATCGATGGCGAAGACATCGGCCTGCTCGACGAGGATCACCTGGTGCAGCTGCGCCGGCGCATCGGCATGATCTTCCAGCATTTCAACCTGATGTCGGCCAAGACCGTGTGGCAGAACGTCGAGCTGCCGCTGCGGGTCGCTGGCGTGCCGCGTGAACAGCGCCAGCGCAAGGTGCGCGAGCTGCTGGAACTGGTCGGCCTGCAGGACAAGCACGGCGTCTATCCGGCGCAACTGTCCGGCGGGCAGAAGCAGCGCGTGGGCATCGCCCGCGCCCTGGTGCACGATCCGCAGATCCTGCTGTGCGACGAGGCGACCTCGGCCCTCGACCCGGAGACCACCCAGGCGATCCTCGGCCTGCTGCGCGAGATCAACCGGCGCCTGGGTCTGACCATCGTGCTGATCACCCACGAGATGGCGGTGATCCGCGATATCTGCGACCGCGTGGTGGTGCTCGAACAGGGCGAAGTGGTCGAGCAGGGTGAGGTCTGGCGGGTGTTCGGCGCGCCCCGCCACGCAGTCACCCGCACGCTGCTGGCGCCCCTGCGCCACGGGCTGCCGGCGGACGTGCAGGCGCGGCTCAGCGAACACCAGCGGCAAGCGGAAGACGCGCTGGTGCTGCGCCTGCAGTTTTCCGGCAACAACCCCGAGCCGGATCTGACCGCGGTGGCCGGCGCACTCGGCGGCCGCCTGGCACTGCTCGACGGTGGTATCGAACGCATCCAGGGGCATGCCCTGGGTTACCTGCTGCTGGCGGTGAGCGCTTCACCGCACAGCCGCGAAGCACTGTTGCACAACGCCCACCAGTTGGCGGATCACGTGGAGGTACTGGGTTATGTCGCTGCTGCTTGAGCGCCTGTGGCAGGCGTTTCTCGACACCCTGCTGATGGTCGGCGTGTCGTCGTTGCTGGCCCTGCTGGCGGGCATTCCGCTGGCAGTGTTCCTGGTCACCAGCAGCAAGGGCGGGATCTTCGAAGCGCCGCGGCTGAACCAGGTGCTGGGCAGCTTCGTCAATCTGTTCCGCTCTATCCCCTTCCTGATCCTGATGGTTGCGCTGATCCCCTTCACCCGCTGGATCGTCGGCACCAGCTATGGAGTATGGGCCGCGGTGGTGCCGCTGACCATCGCCGCCACGCCGTTCTTCGCCCGTATCGCCGAAGTCAGCCTGCGCGAGGTCGACCACGGCCTGATCGAAGCGGCCCAGGCCATGGGCTGCCGCCGCTGGCATATCGTCTGGCACGTGCTGTTGCCCGAGGCGTTGCCGGGCATCGTCGGCGGTTTCACCATCACCCTGGTGACCATGATCAACTCCTCGGCCATGGCCGGAGCCATCGGTGCCGGCGGCCTTGGCGACCTGGCCTACCGCTACGGCTACCAGCGCTTCGACAGCCAGGTGATGCTCACCGTGATCGTCGCCCTGGTGGTGCTGGTCAGCCTGATCCAGTTCGCTGGCGACCGCCTGGCCAGGGGGCTGAACAAGCGGGCGTAGGGGGCAGAAAGCTACAAGCTGCAAGCGGGCGTAGGGTGGACAACGCTCTTTTTGTCCACCATTGCGATCGCAGAGCGGTGGACGGGGCGGGCCGCGCAGGTGAAGCATCGTCCACCGACTTCAAGCTTCAAGCGAAAGCATAGGTGTCACGCCTGAACCGCTTTTAACTTGAAGCTTGCCGCTTAAAGCTTGCAGCTTATGCAAGGTACATTGCATGCAAAGTCATGGGGCGTGACAATGGCGAACGACCATCATGCCGATACTCCTGAACAGGTAACGTAATAGAGGGGTATTCACAAACCATTTGCAGTGAAAACAACAAGATGAAAAAGCACCTTAATAATCAGTTGTACGAAGTCATCTCCTCGAGCATCGAGAAGGGTGTACTGACACAGGGTACTTTGCTGTTGGAAGGGCCTCTGGCAGAGCTGTTTGGTGTAAGCCGTTCCCCGGTACGCCAGGCACTCGTCAACCTGCATGAGAAAGGCCTGATCTGCACCTTCGACGGGCGCGGTTATCTGGTCGGGGCGGAGCCGGGTAAGGTGCTCAGGCGCAAGCTGGAAGCCAGCGATTTCAAACTGAGCGAAGGAAATACCCAGGCGCCGCGCAAGACCGAGACCTGGAAGGCGGTCTACAACCAGATTGAGCGCGACCTGCTGCACCAGTCGTTGTTCGGCTCCTACCACATCAATGAACTGGAGCTGTCACGCCATTATTCGATCAGCCGCACAGTGTCGAGCCAGGTTCTGATCCACCTGTCGCTGATGGGGCTGGTGGAGCGCGACGAGCGCTCGCGCTGGCTGCTCGGGCAGTGGGACGAGGAACGCCTCGGCGAACTGTATGAGGTGCGCCGGCGCCTGGAGCCCTACGTGCTGGTGCGCGCGGCGCAGTTCCTGCGGCCGCAGCAGCTCGAGGGCTACATCGGGCGCCTGCACCAGGCCATGGCGATCTACCCGGACATGGACAGCCGGCAGTTCGACGACCTCGAAAGCGACCTGCATATCGAAACGCTGGGGCACTGTCCGAACCGGCAGATGCTGCAGATCCTGCGGCGCACCCACTCCCTGCTCTTGTCGGGCAAGCACATCCTGCTCGACAAGAGCTATTTCCCCGACGAAGAGCCTTTCTTCCGCGAGCACCTGAGCATCTTCGAGCACCTGCGGGACGGGCGCCCGGAGCTGGCGGCGCAGAGCATGGAGGAGCACCTGGTGATCGCCGAGCGCAAGGTCAGGCAGCGCCTGGCGTATTTCCGCGAGCAGAATCGCATCGAGGAAATGCCCTACCTGGAGCGGAGCGAGGCGTAGGGCGCGCCGTGGGAGTCGTCTGCGCGTCTTCGACGCAGCGCTGTCGCGCAGCAAACAGGCCGTAGGATGGGTGCCAACCCATCGGCAATTGATGGGTTTCACCCATCCTACGTGGCTAGACTCTTCCTTATTTCTTGAATCCTATGAATCAATGGGTTACCTGATATTTGATGAGGGGGCTTCAGCCGCGACGAGATATTGTCAAAAGCTCGCCGCTGAAGCGCCTCCCACCGGCCATCGGTCAGGTCACCGCGCCTACCTGCCAGGGGACGAACTCGTTGTCGCCATAGTTGTACTGCTCGCTTTTCGACGGCGTGCCGGAGGCGATCTCGATGAGGATGTCGAAGATCTTCTGCCCGGCCTCGGCGATGCTCAGTTCGCCGTCGATGATACCGCCGCAATTGATGTCCATATCCTCTTCCAGACGCCGATACATGTCGGTGTTGGTGGCCAGCTTGACGCAGGGTGCCGGCTTGAAACCTGACACCGAACCGCGCCCGGTGGTGAAGCAGATCAGATTGGCACCGGAGGCCACCTGTCCAGTGACGGACACCGGGTCATAGCCGGGGCTGTCCATGAACACGAAGCCGTGCTCGGTGATCGGTTCACCCCACTCGTACACACCGTTGAGCGAGCTACTGCCGCCCTTGGCCGCAGCACCCAGGGATTTCTCGAGGATGGTGGTCAGCCCACCGGCCTTGTTGCCCGGTGACGGGTTGTTGTTCAGCTCGGCGCCGTTGATGCGGGTGTAGTTTTCCCACCAGGTCAGCCGGTCGAGCAGTTTCTGCGCCACCTCGTGGCTGGTGGCACGGGCGATCAGCAGGTGCTCGGCCCCATAGATCTCCGGGGTTTCGCTGAGAATCGCGGTGCCGCCATTGTGCGCCAGCAGGTCGGCAGCGTAGCCGAGTGCCGGGTTGGCGGTGATGCCCGAGTAGCCATCCGAGCCGCCGCATTGCATGCCGACCATGATGTGCTCGACGCTTTCCGAGGTACGTTCCAGGCGACCGATGGCTTCCAGCATGCCGGTCACCTGCTCGATGGCGCGTTCGATGCTGGCACGGGTACCACCAACGTTCTGGATGTTGAAGACACGGAAGTTCGGCCCTTCGCTGAGGTTGTAGCGCTTCATCAGTGAAGAGATCTGGTTGGTCTCGCAACCCAGGCCGATGATCAGGGCGCCGGCGATATTGGGGTTGCTGGCATAGCCCCAGATGCTGCGTTCGAGAAACTTGAAGCCTTCCGATTCGGTGTTTATCGCGCAGCCGCTGCCGTGGGTCAGCGCTACCACGCCATCGATGTTGTAGCGCTTGAGCAGCTCCGAGCCGTTGAAGTGCGTGGCCACCGCACGCGACACCGTGGCCGAGCAGTTCACCGTGGACAGGACGCCGATGTAGTTGCGCGTGCCGACGCGGCCGTCCGGACGGCGATAGCCCATGAAGCGGCGGCGCTGCTCCGGTGGCAGCACCAGGGTACGTTCGATGGCTGGCGGCAGGTCGTTGCTGGCGTGGCTCTGCGGCATCACCACGTTGTGGGTGTGTACATGGGTGCCGGCTGGGATGTCCTGACTGGCGATGCCGATGACCTGGCCGTACTTGAGCACGGGCTGGCCGGCGGCGATGGCGCGGTGAGCGATCTTGTGTCCGGCGGGGATGTCTTCAAGCACCTCAAGGTCGAGGCTTTCGACTCGGCTGCCACCGGCCAGGGCGCGGCGTGCGACGGAGACCGAGTCCAGTTCGCTGAGGGTGACCACGGTCGGGGTATTGGTAATGAGCTGCATGACAGGGTCTCGTTGTTGTTGTGATTGAGGTGCCGCGATGGTCGCAAATATGTACATTGCATGCAATGTTTTTAAGTGCTAACGTGCCTCCCAGAAGGGTCGGTAATGCCCCCCTGATAAGAACAACATCAAGGTGTACTCATATGGTTAGTGCCATGGCTCTGCGTTCAACGTGCCCCCATCGTGAAATAGCCCCAATGCTGGTCGGCCCCTCTCGCCTGGAGGTGGTTCATGGCTAGGTGGGTGGAGTGGTATTTCAACGGCCTCAAGGTGCTGGCCGTGTTCTTCCTGCTGGTGATGCTGGTGCTGGTCTTTGGCAACGTCATATTGCGCTATGGCTTCAATACCGGGATCTCGGTTTCCGAGGAACTGTCGCGCTGGGCCTTCGTCTGGCTGACGTTCATCGGGGCCATCATCGTGCTGCGCGAGCGTCAGCACATGCGCGTCGACACCGCATTGCGCAAGATGCCGGTGTTCGCCCAGCGAGCCTGTCTGTGGGTAGGGCAACTGCTGATGCTGATGTGCTCGATGCTGTTCTTCTGGGGCAGTTGGCAGCAGGTGGAAATCAATATCCATACCCCTTCACCCGCCACGGGTCTGTCCATGGGCCTGTTCTACGGTGCCGGTATGGTCTTCGGCCTGTGCGCCAGCCTGATCCATCTCTATGAGATGTACCGCCTGCTGCGCGGTGAAGGCTTACCCGAGCCACCGAGTGACCCGAACATCGTGCCTCACTGATTACCGAGTCCGCGCTGCGCCAGCCCGGTGTAGTGCCTAGCGATTAGAAAAATAACAAGCGGAGTGATCTCATGATCATCATTGGTCTGTTCGTGCTGACCCTGATCGGCGCGATGGCTATCGGTGTGCCCATCGCCTATGCCCTGATTCTGTGTGGCGTCAGCATGATGTATTACCTGGATCTGTTCGATGCGCAAATCATTGCGCAGAACCTGATTCACGGTTCCGACAGCTTCCCCCTGATGGCGATTCCCTTCTTCATGCTGGCCGGCGAGTTGATGAACGCCGGCGGCCTGTCCAAACGCATCGTCAATATGGCGATCACCAGTGTGGGTCATATCAAGGGCGGCCTCGGCTACGTGGCGATTCTGGCTGGCATACTGCTGGCCAGCCTGTCCGGCTCCGCCGCCGCCGACGCGGCCGCCCTGGCCGCCTTGCTGGTGCCCATGATGGTTCGCGCCGGGCACAACAAGGCCACCTCGGTCGGTCTGATCGCCTCGGCCGGGGTCATCGCCCCGGTGCTGCCACCTTCCATCGGTCTGATCCTGTTCGGTGTGGCCGGCAATATCTCGATCACCAAGCTGTTTCTTGCGGGGATCATTCCCGGATTGATGATGGGCGTATCGCTCTGTGTGGCCTGGTACTTCATATCCCGTCGCGAGCAGGTGGAGATCAAGGCCAAGGCCACTCGCGCCGAACGCCTCAAAGCCTTCGGTGAAGGCGTCTGGGCGCTGATGCTGCCGGTGATCATTCTGGTGGGGCTCAAGTTCGGCATCTTTACCCCGACCGAAGCCGGCGTAGTGGCAGCGGTGTATGCCTTTCTGGTGTCGGTGCTGGTGTACCGCGAAATGAGCTTCGCCGACCTGGCCCGAGTGCTGCTGGCCTCGGTGCGCACCACCTCCATGGTGATGTTCCTGGTGGCAGCGGCGATGGTCGCGGCCTGGGTGATCACCGTGACCGATCTGCCGAGCGAAGTGATCAACCTGCTCGAGCCGCTGATGGACAGCCCGCGCCTGCTGATGGTGATCATGGTGCTGATCGTGCTCGCGGTAGGTACTGCCATGGACATGTCGCCGGTGATCCTGATCCTCGCGCCGGTGATGCTGCCGGTGGCCGTGGCCGCCGGTATCGACCCTATCTATTTCGGTGTGGTGTTCGTCGTCACCTGCGCCGTCAGCCTGATCACACCACCGGTGGGCCTGGTGCTCAACGTGGTGTCCGGGGTGACCAAGCTGGATCTGCTCGATACCGTGCGCGGCTGCCTGCCGTTCCTGCTGGCCGAGTTGGTGGTGCTGGCGCTGATTACCCTGATCCCCGAGCTGATCACGGTGCCGATGCGCTGGATGTTCTGAACCGTCAGGTCGCCCGCTTGGCGGGCGACTCCCGTATGGGTCGTTGCACGGCCCACTCAATGCTCTGCTAGAGCGCTTTTCGACAAGAGGTAGATCATGAAAACAATTCCAAAATTGATCGGTGCAGTGTTCTGTGCCAGCACTCTGCTCAGCGGTTTCGTGCAGGCTGAGGAAGAGATCAACAAGCGTACCTTCAAGGTGGCGTTCGTGCAGGCCAAGGATCATCCCCATGGCCTGGGTGCGCAGAAGTTCGCCGAGCTGGTCAAGCAGAAAAGCGACGGCAAGATGAAGGTCATGGTGTTCGCCAGCGGCACTCTGGGCGGCGATGCCCAGGTGATCTCGTCGATTCAGGGCGGCACCGTCGACATGGCCATGGTCACACCCGGCCTGCTGACCGGTATCAACAAGGGCTTCGGCGTATTCGGCCTGCCCTTTACCTTCAACAACTTCGAAGAAGTCGACGCGGTACTCGACGGCCCGCTGGGCCAGGGTCTGCTGGATACCCTGCCCAACAATGGACTGATCGGCCTGGATTACTGGGATCATGGTTTTCGCCACGTGACCAACAGCAAACGCCCGATTACCAAGCTGGAAGACCTGGCCGGTCTCAAGCTGCGCATCATGCAGATTCCTTCGGCGGTGGAGAGCTTCAACCGTCTGGGCGCCAACGCGGTGCCGATGTCCTTCACTGAAATCTACACCGCGCTGGAAACCCACACGGTCGACGGTCAGGAGAACCCCCTGGCCTCGATCGAGGCGTCGAAGTTCTATGAAGTGCAGAAGTACCTGTCGCTGACTGGCCACTTCTATGATCCGTTGGCGGTGATCTTCAGCAAGAAGGTCTGGGATCGTCTCAACGAGCGTGAGCGCACCATCGTCTCCGAGGCCGCTCGCGAAGCCGGAATCTACGAGCGCCAGGTGTCCCGCGAGTCGAGCAGCAAGGCCCTGGCCTACCTGTCCACGCTGGACAACATGACGGTCAATGAAGTGTCGCCTGCCGAGATCGAGCGCATGCGCGAACACCTCAAGCCGACCATCGAGAAGTACACCGAGGTGTTCGGCGCTGAGCTCGTGGCTGAGCTGAACAAGACCCTGGCCGACATCCGCAGCAAGAACTAAGAACCTGTCTACGATCTGCTGCGCGTCGGCTAAACGGCGTTGAAAATGGCCTCGGAATGCTCATTTACCACTCGTAAACTCCGCTTCCTCGGCCATTTTCGCCACCGTTTATCTCTAGCTCGCGAGATCGTAAATAGGCTCTGAGGCACATACCGCAGCTTGCCCCGGTCTGGCCGGGGCATTTGGAACCCATGCTCATGACGCAAACTACCGTAGGTTTTATCGGCCTGGGCCTGATGGGCCAGGGCATGACCAGCAATCTGCTGAACAAGGGTTTTGCCCTCACTATCATGGCTCACCGCAACCGTGCGCCGCTTGAAGCCCTGGTCGCCCGGGGCGCGGTGGAGGTCGAGGACGCCAGCGCCATGGCCCGTTGCAGCGACCTGGTGCTGCTGTGCCTGCCCGGCAGCCGTGAGGTGCGTGCCGTGTTGCAAGGCCCGCGCGGCCTGCTGGCTGGCTTGCAGCCTGGGCAACTGGTGGTCGATTGCAGCACTGGCGACCCGGCGCAAACCCCCGAGATCGCCGCCCTGGTGCGCGAGGCCGGTGGCCGTTACATGGACGCGCCGGTCAATCGCACGCCCAAGGAGGCCGCCGAGGGCCGACTCAATGGCCTCGCCGGGGGCGCCGACGCCGATGTCGAGCAAGCCCGACCGGTTCTCCAGACATTCTGTGAAACCCTGCATCACCTCGGCGCGGTCGGCAGTGGTCACAAGGCCAAGGTGATTCACAACTTCATCGCCCAGGGCAACGCCGCGATTCTTGCCGAAGCCTTCTGCGCCGCGGCGAAGAACGGCCTGGAGTTGCGCGCCTTCGCCGACATCTGCCGGCTCAGCGGCGGCTACAGCCGCACCTTCGAGCGCATCATCCCCTTCGTCCTCGAGGGCGATGACAGCGGCCAGAAGTTCGCCCTGGCCAACTGCGAGAAGGACATGCGCTATTACACCGATCTGGCGCGTTCCACTCCCGCCACCGGGCCGGTAGCCGATGCGGTATACCAGACCTTCATGCTGGCCAAGGCGCTCGGCCATGGCGACAAGTACGTACCGCACCTGTTCGACGTGCTGGGCGAGATCAACGGCGTACGCGTGCGTGCCCATGAGGAGAGCAAGGCATGAAGCTGTTGCGTTATGGCCAGCCCGGTCAGGAAAAACCGGCAGTCGTTGCCGCTGATGGCAGCTTGCGCGATCTGTCTGCGCATGTGCTGGATATCAGCCCGCGCACGCTCGACCCACAGGTGCTGGATGAGTTACGAGCGCTGGATCACGCCAGCCTGCTCCGGGTCGAGGACGGCGTGCGTATCGGTACGCCCATCGCCAATATCGGCAAGCTGGTCTGCGTTGGCCTGAACTACGCCGACCACGCCAGGGAGTCCAACCTGCCGGTGCCCAGCGAGCCGGTGCTGTTCATGAAGGCCACCAGCGCCATCTGCGGGCCGAACGATACGGTGATCATCCCGCGCGGCGCACAGAAGACCGACTGGGAAGTGGAGCTGGGCATCGTCATCGGGCGCAGGGCGCAGTACGTCGAGCGCGAGCAGGCGCTGGATCATGTGGCCGGCTACTGCATCGTCAACGACGTCTCCGAGCGTGCCTACCAGCACGAGCGCGGCGGCTCCTGGGACAAGGGCAAGGGCTGCGACACCTTCGCCCCCATCGGTCCGTGGCTGGTGACGGCCGACGAGATCGCCGACCTGCGCGACCTGGACCTGCACCTGAGTGTGAACGGTGAAACTCGCCAGCAGGGCAACACCCGCACCATGATCTTCTCCATCGATGAGATCGTCAGCTACATCAGCCAGTTCATGACCCTCAATCCAGGCGACGTGATCTGCACCGGTACCCCGCCCGGCGTCGGCGCCGGGATGAAGCCGCCGCAGTTCCTCAAGGCCGGCGATCGCATGCGCCTGAGCATCAGCGGTCTCGGTGAGCAGTGTCAGGACGTGGTTGCCTGGCAGCGCTGATACTGCCGAGAGGGCATCCGAACAAGCGCGTCTCGAGACGCGCTTTTGGCATTAGCCTGGAGCATTTATGAGACGTTTCTATACGGGCCGCGATTATCGACGCGCCCAAAGCATTGATGAACTGCGGGCGATGGCGCGCCGCCGGCTGCCGAACTTTTCTTTCGAGTACGTCGAGGGCGGCGCCGACGATGAAGTGACGCTAAGGCGTAACCGCAGCGTGTTCGAGGGCATCACCCTGCAACCGCGCACGCTGATCGATGTCGGCCAGCGTGACCTGGGTTGCCATTTTTTCGAGCGTCCCTCGAGCATGCCTTTTCTGATCGGACCGACCGGCTTCAATGGTCTGCTGACCGATCGTGGTGATTGGCACCTGGCCCAGGCGGCCGCCCGTGCCGGAATTCCCTTTGTGCTGAGTAATGCCTCCACCATCGCCATCGAAGAAATCGCTGCCATTGACGGGGCGCGCACCTGGATGCAGATCTACCTGTATCGCACCCGCCAGCATGTTGCCGATCTGGTGGCACGCTGCAAGGCGCTGGAACTGGAGGCCATAGTGGTCACCACCGACAGTGCGATTCTCGGTAATCGCGAGTGGGATCGGCGCAACTACCGCCGGCCGCTGAAGCTCGACCTGCGCAATGCGCTGGACGTCGCGGCCCATCCCGCCTGGATTTGGGATGTGCTGGTACCCCATGGCGTGCCACGCTTCAAGAACCTGGGCAATCTGTTGAAGCCGGGGCAGGACTCGGTAAAAGGTGCGGCCAGTGCCATCGGCCAGGAACTGGACGCTACCCTGAGTTGGCAGGATATTGCCTGGTTGCGTGACCTGTGGCCCGGCAAACTCATCGTCAAGGGCCTGATGCATCCGGACGATGCGCCCCAGGCGATCAAGTACGGCGTCGATGGCGTGGTGCTGTCCAACCATGGCGGTCGCCAGCTCGACAGTGCGGTGTCGGCCATGGAAGTGCTGCCCGGTATCGTGCAGCAGCTCAAGGGTCGCGTCAGCGTGTTCCTCGATGGTGGTTTCCGCCGCGGCACGGACATTCTCAAGGCGCGTCTGTTAGGCGCCGATGGGGTGTTCCTCGGGCGGGCGGGCCTGTATGGCCTGGCCGCGGGCAAAGGCCCGGGGGCCAGCCACGCAATCGACATCCTGCGCAGCGAGATGGATCGCTCCCTGGGCCTGCTGGGCTGCCGCGAGCTGGCGGATCTGACGCCGGAGCTGATCCACGATCCCGTCTGGCGCGGCCTGGCCGAAGCCAGCCGTCGCTAGTTTCCCACTGCCTCGCACCCACCCACGAATCTGCAGGTGCGAGGCAGTTTTTTCTTCCACCTTGTAGCCCACCTTTTCCAGGCAAGAAAAAGGGGCGGTCATGCCGCCCCTCGGGGGTTAGCCGTGCGTTTCAGAATGGATAGTCGTGCCCGGCCTCGCTGGCAGCTGTACGCAGCGCCGCCAGCACATCCTCCGGCAGCTCCAGCCCCTGTTCGAAGGCCTTCGTCCGCCGCGCGATGCCGGCATGGCCCGGCATGCGCACCGGGTTTTGCACCACGCGCGGGCGGCTGTCCAGGCAGGCGCCGACGAAGTGATCCATCTCCGCCTTGAGCTCGTCGACGCCACCGAAGAACGCCGGGTCGAAGGTCAGCACGGTCACCGCCGCGCCCCATTGCCTGACCCCGTCCTTGCGCCCGAAGCCGCCGAGGCCGGCGGTCAGCGCCTCGACCAGGGTGCCGAGGGCGAAGCCCTTGTGGCCGAACTCCAGGCTGCCCAGCGGCAGGATGGCGCCCGGCGGCGTGCCGAAGTAGGCAGCGGTGTCGCGGGTCGGCTGGCCGTCCTGGCCGATCAGCGCGGCATGTTCCAGTTGGCCGCCGGCCTGGTGGGTCTTGTTGACCAGGCCGTTGGTGATGGTCGACATGCTGACGTCGATAAGGATTGGCTTGTCCCCGGTTGGAATGCCGATGCCCAGCGGGTTCGGCGTGTACACCGGATCGAGCCCGCCATGCGGCGCCACCGAGGCCACGGCCGGGTCGGAGGTCAGCACCAGCGGAATCAGATCCTGCTCGGTGTAGCGCTGCAGGTAGGCGGCCAGGCAAGCGATATGGTGCGAGCGGCGAATGGTCGCCACGCCAATGCCGAAGGTGCGTGCGGCCCGGGCGGTGAAGTCCAGCGCCTGTTCGACGCAATACGGGCCGAGCAGGTAGTCGGCGTCGTAGAGCACCGCTGCCGGGGTCTGGCGGACGATCCTCAGGCTCTCGGCATTGCCCTTGGCCTGGCCGCCGCGCAGATCCTTGAGGTAGCCCTGGGCCAGTTTCACGCCATGGGTGTGGTGGCCGAGCAGATCACCTTCGACCAGCACCCGGCTGACCACCGTGGCTACGTCGGGGCTGACCTTGGCGTCGAGCAACAGTTGTTCGACGAAGCGCTCCAGCGCTTGGGGGGCGATACGGCTCATTCTATGACTTCCTTCGGCACCAGAGGGGCGTTACCGCGCTTGCGCCAGAGCCTGGCCAGCAGCGGGAACAGGGCGATGATCAGGACGAACAGGGCCAGGCAGGCGCTGATCGGCCGCTCGACGAAGGCCAGCAGGTTGCCGTCGGCCTTGATCATCGAGGTCATGAAGTTGGTTTCCAGGATGTTGCCCAGCACCAGGCCGAGGATGGCCGGAGCGAGGGGCACGTCGGCGGTGGCGATCAGGTAGGCGACGATGCCGCAGACCAGCATGATCCACACGTCGGTCAGGCTGTTGTTGATGGCGAAGGCGCCGACGATGCAGAAGCACAGGATGATCGGCATCAGCACGCGCAGCGGCGTCACGGCGAATACGTGGGCGCTGCGGATGGCCAGGTAGCCGATCGGCAGCAACACCAGATTGGCGACGAAGAAGGCGGTGAACAGGCCGTAGGCCATGGCGCTGTTGTCCAGGAAGATGGTCGGGCCGGGGTTCATGCCCTTCATGTACAGCACGCCGATGACGATGGCGGTGATCGAATCGCCGGGAATGCCGAACACCAGCGCCGGCACCCAGGAGCCGGCGACCGCCGAGTTGTTCGCCGAGCCGGCGTCGACCAGGCCTTCGATGTGGCCCGTGCCGAAGGCCTCCGGGGTCTTCGAGCGCTTCTTGCTGATGGCGTAGGCGATCCACGCGGCGATGTCGGCGCCGGCGCCGGGCAGGATGCCGATGAAACCGCCCACGCCGCTGCCGCGGATCACGCTCTTCCAGTAGCGCTTGAGGTGCATCGGCACCTTGCCGAAGACGTTGCCGTACTGCTTGGGGATGGTCTTTCCGGCGTCGTCCTTGTCGTGGTTGCTATAGAGCTTCATCACCTCGTACATGGCGAAGAAGCCGATCATCACCGGGATGAAGTTGATCCCGGCCATCAGATCCGGCACGTCGAAGGTGAAGCGTGGCGCGCCGGTGACCATGTCCAGACCGATGGTGGACAGCAGCAGGCCGACCATCAGCGAGAGGAAGCCCTTGAGCGCCGAACCGGTGGAGATGAACACCGCGCTGCTCAGACCCAGCACCGCCAGCCAGAAGTATTCGAAGGAACTGAAGTTGAGGGCGAATTCGGCCAGCGACGGCGCCACCATGACCAGCACCGTAGTGCCGAACAGGCCGCCGATCACCGAACAGGTGAGGTTGACGCCGAGGCACTCGCGGGCGCGGCCCTGACGGCCGAGCGCTGCGCAGTCGCTGACGTAGGCGGCCGAGGCGGGCGTGCCGGGAATGTTCAGGTAGGCGCCGGGAATATCGCCGGCGAAGATCGCCATGGCCGAGGTGGTGATGATCGCGGCGATGGCCGCGGTCGGTTCCATGGCGAAGGTGACCGGTACCAGCAGGGCCACGGCCATGGTCGCGGAAAGGCCGGGAATGGCGCCGACGAAGACGCCGAAGATCGCCGCGGCGAGAATCACCAGCAGCGTCTGGAAGTTGAACACCAGCAGAATGCCGTCGAGTAGTGCGTTCATGGGCAGTGCCTCAGAAGCCGAAGGGCCCGCTAGGAAGCGGAACCTTGAGCATGTGGCCGAAGGAGAGGCTGATCACCGCGGTGGACACGGCGCTGATCAGCAGCGATGGCAGCCAGCGCACGCCGCCCTGGAGCAGCAGTATCAGCATGATCAGCAGCATCGTCAGGGCCGCGCCGAGCACCTCGCTCAGGTAGATGTAGGCCACCACCATCAGGCAGGGCACCAGCAGGCCGGGGTGGGGCAGGACGAAGCCGCCGCCGCTGGCGGACGCGTTCCGGCGCATCTTGCGCAGGGTCGCGACGCTCAGCAGGGCGCCGCCGATCACCATGCCGGCGGCGATCAGGCTGGGGAACAGGTTGGCGCCGTACTGCATGCCGGGGACGGCGGGGAAATCCTGTGCCAGCACCCAGACGGTGATGCCCAGGGCGATGAAAACGAGACCGAGGATTAGATCTTTCATGGGGAGTTCTCTTACCGCAGAACGGAGACGAACGACGCCCCGAAAGGCGTCGTTGTAAAGGAACGGCTTACTTCTTCATGCCGATCTTTTCGATGATACCGCCCATGTAGGTATTGTTCTTTTCGAGGAAAGTGGAGAAGTCGGCGGCGTTGCGCCACTCGATGCCAAAGCCGAGCTTGTGCATGTAGTCCTGGTACAGCTCGGAGTTGTAGGCCTTCTCCAGGGCCGCTTCGAGGGTGGCGACGATCTCCGGCGGCAGGTTTTTCGGCCCGGCGATGCCGCGCCATTCACCCAGCGAGTAGTCGCTGCCCAGGCTTTCCTTGAGGGTCGGGATGTCCGGGAAGGCCGGGTTGCGCTCGGGCGAGAGGATCGCCAGGCCCTTGGCCCTGCCGGCATCGATCATCGAGCGGGCTTCGGGCACCGAGGTCGGCACCAGCTGGATGCTGCCGGCGGCCAGTTCGACCATGGCCGGGGCTGCACCCTGGCTGGGAACGAAGGTGATCTTGTCCGGCTCGATGCCCTGCTCCAGCAACAGCCCGGCGAACGCCACGTGCCAGATGCCGCCCAGGCCGGTACCGGAGGCCTTGATGGTGCCCTTGGGCTGGGTGCGAATGGTTTCCAGCAGGTCGCTGACGCTGTCGTAGGGGGCGTTCGCCGCCACCTGCACGCCGGGATAGTCATAGTTGGTCATGGCGATCGGGGTGAAGTTCTCGTAGGTCAGCTTGGTCAACCCCTGCCAGTGCATCATGTTCAATTCGCCAGTGATGAAGCCCAGCGTATAGCCATCCGGCCTGGCGCTGGCCATCACGCTATGGCCGACCACCCCATTGCCACCCGCACGGTTGACCACGTTGATGGTGACACCGAGTTCCTTCTCCAGCGCCGCGGCGATCCCGCGGGCGGCGGCGTCGCTGCCGCCTCCGGCGGCCCAGGGCACGATCAACTGGATGGGCTTTTCCGGATAGGCTGCCATGGCCAAGGGCGAGACGAGCAGGGCGCAGAGCAGGAGGGATTTGCAGGTATGCCGCGAAGCGCGCGCAGCCAGGTAGGAAAGCATGCTGGTCACCTATTGAAATTATTGTCAGTGATCACGCCGATGCAGTGAGTGCCCGGTCGCGATAGCCCATGCCAGAGCGGTGGACATGGTTGGCACCCTATTGCCTGGCGAGCCGGGTTGTCTAATGAGGCTTGGTAATCACGCCATAACGAGAGGTTATTCCGGGGCCAGCACCTGGCGCAGTAGGTAGGGTGGGTTAGCGACGCCGGGCACGGATTGACAGGTACCGCTGTCGTGGTGCGTCGCGGATGGCCGCCCCGCGTAACCCACCAGGCGGTGGAAGGTGTTGCGCCCATGGTGGGTTACGCCGCCCCGGAAACCGCGAGTTGCCCGACATATGCAACAGGCGGCTAACCCACCCTACGAGAAACCGTTCGACCGCCAGTCGATCTATGGTGTGACAGCAGGATTGTCCAGCACCTGGCGCAGAGCCTCGCAGAACTGCGTTGCATTGGCTGACAGCGGCTCGTCCTTGCGCCGGATCAGGCCGTAGCCGAGCGACGGTGTCTGCAGCGGAGGTTGCAGCAGCACCAACTGTCCCAGGGCGACCTGCTGCAGGACGATGGCCTCGGGCAGCAGGGCCAGGGCCTGGCTATGGCGCAACAGGTGCAGGGTGGACTGTACGGATACCGTTTCCACCCGGTTACCGGGAAAGTGGATACCGGCATCGCCGAAGGCCTGTTCGATCATCCGCCGCAGCGGGGTGTTGGGTGGATAGACCACCCAGGGCCATTGCTCCAGGTTCCTGGCACTGGGGGCTGTCTGTCGGGCCAGCGGATGGGTGGGGTCGGCGCACAGCAGGAAGGGTTCGCTGGCGACCTCCTGGTAGCTGAAGTGCTCCTGCTGGCGCGGTTCGGTAAAGCGTCCGATGACCAGATCCAGCTGTTTGTGCAGGAGCATCTGCAGCAACTGGTCGCTGGTGTGTTCGAACAGTTCGATGGTCAGCAGGGGACGTTGCTGTTTCAGCTGCAGCAGGGTGCTCGGCACCACCTGGGCGGTCGCGGCAACGATGGCGCCGATGCGCAGGTGGCCATAGCCGCCCTGGCGCAGGCTTTCCAGTTCCAGGGCGAAGTGTCGGCAGTCGTTCAGGGTGCGCCTGGCGTAGGCGATGACGATCAGGCCGAGTTCGGTCGCCACCAGTTCGCGGGGTTGGCGATCGAACAGGAGGAAGTCGAGCATCTGCTCGATCTCGCGCAACATCTTGCTCACGGCCGGCTGGCTGAGCCCCATCCGTTGCGCGGTGGCGTGCATGTTGGTGGTGTCGGCGAGGGTCTCGATCAGTTGCAGATGGCGCAGGCGCAGCCAGTTATGCAGCGTGGGAAGCTTGCTCAGGTTCGCTGTCATGGGGTTACCAGGAGGTTCGTGGTGATAACCAAGGCGTATCGAGTGTTGACGATTCGTCATTGGTCACCGATGCAAATGCTTGGTTATGGTCGCACAGCATCAGTCCTGTCCTCCATTGACCCATGCGCCCACCCACATAATAAAAGAGCTCGTATATGGCCCGTCCTGTAATCCTGACCCCCGACAACACGCTGCCTGAAGATGGTCTGACCGGTACTCTGATCGGGCGGATCTGGCTCCCCGGTGCGATCGCGGGGCCCGCCCCCGTGCTGTTGCATGAGCATGGCGTTTTCGACCTCAGCGCACTGTCTCCCACACTCGCCGGACTGTGCGAGCGGGAGAATCTTCACGCGCATGTACACGATAGCCGCATGCCGCGAGTCTGCAGTGTGGCCGAGTTGCTCGCCAATAGTGGCAGCGAGCGCGATGAGACACGCCCGAGCCTGTTGGCACCAGCCGACCTGCAGGTGATCAAGGCGGCCGGGGTGACCTTCGCCTCGAGCATGGTCGAGCGGGTGATCGAGGAGCGCGCCGGCGGCGATCCGCAGCGTGCCGAGGAGATCCGTGGCCAGGTGCGCGAAATGATTGGCGATAATCTGCGCAGCCTGGTGCCGGGTTCGGAGAATGCAGCGCGCCTGAAGGTTCTGCTGCAGGAGAAAGGGCTGTGGTCGCAGTACCTCGAGGTGGGTATCGGCCCGGATGCCGAGGTGTTCACCAAGGCCCCGGTACTGGCTGCCATGGGCAGCGGTATGGACATCGGTATTCACCCGAAGTCAGCCTGGAATAATCCGGAGCCGGAGGTGGTGCTGGTGGTCAATAGTCGGGGTCGAGTGATCGGGGCCACGCTGGGTAACGACGTCAACCTGCGCGATTTCGAAGGGCGCAGCGCGCTGTTGCTGAGCAAGGCCAAGGACAACAACGGTTCCTGCGCCATCGGGCCGTTCATTCGCCTGTTCGACGCCAGCTTTGGTATCGACGATGTACGCAACTGCGAGGTGGATCTGCGAGTCGAGGGCGAGGACGGTTTCGTGCTCAACGGCCGTAGCAGCATGAGTCAGATCAGTCGCGACCCGCTGGATCTGGTGGGCCAGACGTTGAACGCCAACCATCAGTACCCCGATGGATTCCTGCTTTATCTGGGGACACTGTTCGCACCCACTGAAGATCGCGACCAGCCGGGCAGCGGCTTTACCCATAAACTGGGCGATCATGTCAGCATCAGTTGCCGCCAGCTTGGCGGTTTGCATAACCGTGTGCAATACAGCGATCAACTGGCCGCCTGGCAGTTCGGCTTGTTGGCGCTTATCGGAAACCTGGCGGCGCGCCGCTTGCTTTGAACAGGCCGTCCGCGCGGCGGCGGTTGGCCGAATCAGGCCACTGACGCTGATGAATGGCGCGGAAAGTTCTTCTTCGAGGTCAAGGGCGGAAAAGTAGCCCAGGTCGAGCGCAGCGACACCCGGGAGCCTGCCCTGGGTATCGCTGCGCTCAACGCCAGGCTACCGCTCTGGCTGCCCCTTCATCGTTCCGGCAGCGGTCATCCGCTGGCTGGGTTGATGGTGGATGAACAGCGCGTTGGCTATGCACCCGATCCCCAACGTAGCCCGGGTCGAGCGCAGCGACACCCGGGAAGCTGCCCTGGGTATCGCTGCGCTCAACGCCAGGCTACCGCTCTGTCTGCCCCTCCATCGTTCCAGCGGCGGTCATCCGCTGGCCAGGTTGAGGTGGATGAACAGCGCGTCGGCTATGCACCCGATCCCCAACGTAGCCCGGGTCGAGCGCAGCGACACCCGGGAAGCTGCCCTGGGTATCGCTGCGCTCAACGCCAGGCTACCGCTCTGGCTGCCCCTTCATCGTTCCGGCAGCGGTCATCCGCTGGCTGGGTTGATGGTGGATGAACAGCGCGTCGGCTATGCACCCGATCCCCAATGTAGCCCGGGTCGAGCGCAGCGACACCCGGGAAGCTGCCCTGGGTATCGCTGCGCTCAACGCCAGGCTACCGCTCTGGCTGCCCCTTCATCGTTCCGGCAGCGGTCATCCGCTGGCTGGGTTGATGGTGGATGAACAGCGCGTCGGCTATGCAC
>NZ_QJUM01000018.1 GCF_004327355.1 Phytopseudomonas dryadis | reverse complement strand
TCCAGCCTTTAGCGCTCCTATCGGCCGTATGCCCTGCCCCCGGCATCAACGCTGGTGATTGCGCCTGAAGGTGTCCTCGCCCATCGCGGCGATCTGCCCTTCGATCAGCACCTCGTAGGCCGTAGGGTGGATGACGCTCTTTTCATCCACCATTGCGATTGTAGAGCGGTGGACGGGTCGGGCCGCGCAGGTGAAGCGTCGTCCACCCGAACTGCAAAGCGAAACTGGCCTTCGAGCCAAAACGCTTGAGGCTGGAAAGCTGGACGAAAGAGCCCATGGGGTTTGCTTGTCGTTCAGCTTCCAGCCTTTAGCGCTCCTATCGGCCGTATGCCCTGCCCCCGGCATCAACGCTGGTGGTTGCGCCTGAAGGTGTCCTCGCCCATGGCGGCGATCTGTCCTTCGATCAGCGCATCGAAGGGCTTCAGCAGCGCCTCGTAGCGACGCGGCGCCTCGAGTATCTCCAGCGCCGCGACTATCGCCTCCAGCGTCGACAGCGCCCCGGCCATCGGCGCCTTGCGCAAGCGGTAACGCGAGGGCCGCGCATCCGCCAGGGTCACCCTCGGCAACGCTGCAAGGGCAGGATTGAGGTGCAGCAGCTTGCGCGCCTTGCGCCAGGTGCCGTCCGGCACCACCAGCAGCAACGGCCGCGCATCGCCGTCCAGCTCCTGCAGCGGCTGCGCCCGTTCCCCCGGGAACAGCAGGCAGGGCCGGTAGCCCGGCTGCGCCAGCCACTGCGGCAACTCGTCGAACACTTCCCCCACCTGCAGTTGCGCGTTGCGCAGGCCCAGCGCGGCCAGGCCGGCCGTGTTCAGGGCATGGCCGACCTCGCTCGGGTGCTGCAGCAGCAGGATCCGGGTGCTGCTGGGCAGATCGGGAATCAGTGCGCACAGGCAGTGATTGTCGGGGCGGTGACAGCGTGAACAGCGAACGCGCGGCATGGAGCTTTTCCTGGAGTTCTGGCGGCCACTGGCGGCACGCGGTCAGCGATTGAAGCGTTCGGCCAGGCTGTGCAGGTAATCGGCCATGGCCTCCAGTTCCTTGCCGATGACCGCCCCCTGTTGCGCCTGCCCGGCGCTGTGGTCGGAAAGCTGGGCGATGCGGGTGATCTGCTGGCTGATGTCTTCGGCGACCTGGCTCTGCTGTTCGGCAGCCGCGGCCATCTGCTGGCTCATGCCGGTGATGCGGCTGACCGATTCGCTGATGCCGTCCAGGGCGATACGCACCGCCTCGACACTCTGCACGCTCTCGCGGGAAATCTCCTCGCCGCGTCCGGCCGTTACCACGGCCCGCTCTGCCCCGGCGCGCAACGAAGCGATGATCTGGTGGATCTGCTGCGTCGAGTCGCGGGTGCGCAAGGCCAGTGAACGCACCTCGTCGGCGACCACGGCGAAACCGCGGCCCTGTTCGCCGGCACGTGCGGCTTCGATGGCTGCGTTGAGCGCCAGCAGGTTGGTCTGTTCGGCAATCGAGGTGATGACATCGGCAACGCTGCCGATGGACTGGGTGGAGTCGGCCAGGTCGTTCACCGCCTGGCCGATGTCCGCCACGGCCTTGGCCATGTGCTGCATGGACTCCAGGCTGTCGCCGGCCAGGCGGCGACCGTCCCGGGCCAGGCGGTCGGCCTCTTCGGCGGCATGGCTGGTGCTCTGCACGTTGTTCGACACTTCCTGGATGGTCGCCGCCATCTGGTTGATGGCCGTGGCCGACTGGTCGGTCTCGCTGCGCTGCTGGTCGAGCATCTCGGCACCGGAGCGGGAAAAGCCGGCGGCCTGCGCCGCCTGTTTCTTGACGTTGACCCCGGCGTCCTCGAGGCGCGTGAGCGCGGTCTGCAGGCGTGCCTCCTCGCTGATCATGGCCATGTCCAGCAACGCCTGGGCGCCGCGGTTCTCGCTGTAGGTCAGCGCCACCAGGCTGCTGGTGAAGGCCTTGGGGTGTTCGGCCAGGGTCTTGCGGATCAGATTGCGCTTGCTGTACAGCTGATAGGAGCCCAGGACGAACATCACGACGACGATGAACACGGCCAGCCAGGGCCCGCCGATCAGCGTGTGCGCGGCGAGAATCGCCAGGCCGGCGAGGATCACCGGCCAGGAACGCAGCAGGTCATAGGTCCAGTATTCGAGCTTGGGCACCGGCGACTTGCCGGCGCGCAAGCGGGCATAGAGCGCCTCGGCCCGGTGTTTCTGCGCTTCGCTGGGCAGCGAACGCACCGACTCGTAGCCGGACACCTGGCCATGCTGATAGATCGGCGTGACATAGGCGCTGACCCAGTAGTAATCGCCGTTCTTCGCCCGGTTCTTGACGATGCCCATCCAGGGTTTGCCCTGTTTGATGGTTTCCCACATATGGGCGAACACCGCCGGTGGCATATCGGGGTGGCGTACCAGGTTGTGTGGCTGGCCGATCAGCTCCTCGCGGGTGAAACCGCTGATGGCGATGAAGGCGTCGTTGCAATAGGTGATCTTGCTGGTGAGGTCGGTCGTGGATATCAGCCGCTCATGCTGTGGAAAGGTTCTTTCCCGCTGGGTGACCGGAGAGTTCTGACGCATGACTGCAATCCTTCAGATTCGTGAGGGTTCATCCCTGCCACACCCATATATCTAGCACAGCGATGCTGCCGAGTCAGTGGCGGTAGGCGATTGGTTTCAAACGGATAAATGTGCGAGAGCAGGATCAGGATGAATTCAGTTGCGCCTTGAGCAGGTCGCGGAAGGTCAGGATCAAGGGTTCCCTGGAACGGCCACGGCGCAGGATCAGGGAAAACGGTGCCTGATAACCGAAAGTGGCGGGCAGCAGTACGCGCAATTTGCCCTGGTCGACCCAGGGCTGCGCGTAGTGTTCCGGCAGGTAGCCGACATAGGCGCCGGAGAGCACCAGGATCAGTTGCGCTTCCATCGATTCCACGGTCGCCGCGCTGTGCTTGAAACCATGCCGGGCCAGCTCGGCCTGGCTCCAGTAGCCGCGGCCGACCATGCGTTGCTGGGTGATGACTTCCCCGGGGATGCGTCGCTCGCCGAACAGCGGATGACGCTCACTGCAGTAAAGCCAGTGCTGCTCGCGATACAGCGGCTGGTAGATCAGGCCGTTCATGCGCGTGAAGAAGGCGCCGATGGCCAGATCCAGGCGGTTGTCCAGCACCGCCAGCTGCAGTTCGTAGGGGCTCAGCACCGAGAGGTTCAGGTGCATGCCCGGGTGCTCCTGGCTGTAGACGCCGATCACCTCGGCCAATGGCAGCGACGCATCGCTGACCGTGGAATCCAGCACGCCCAGGTTCAGGTTGCCGCGCAGCTCGCCCTTGAGCGCCGCCGCATAGCGCTGGAAGTCCTCCAGCTCGCCGAGCACGCGCAGGGTTTCCTGGTAGAACAGCTCGCCCTTGCCGGTCAGGCCGAAACCGCCCCGCCCCCGGTGGCAAAGGCTCATACCGAGCTGGCTTTCCAGCTGGCTCATGTAGGTGCTGATCGCCGAGGTCGACAGATTGAGGTCACGCTGGGCGGCGGCGAAGCCCTGGTGATGCACCACGCTGACGAAGATACGCAGCAGCTTCAGATCGGGTAACGCCTGGCTCATCGTGCCTCCGCGGCAGGTTCGACGGCCCACACTCTACGCCGTGGCGGATTAGTTTAGAAATATCTGAACTGATTTTTTTCGCCCAGCGATTCTTCTTCGCCCGGGCCTGCTCAAGAATCGGGGCCAACGCTAACCAAGGAGGCTCCATGGACAAGAACCTGCACCAGCCACTGGGCGGTAACGTGATGCCGCGTTTTGGCGGTATCGCCACCATGCTGCGCCTGCCGCACATCGAGGATGCGCAGCAGCAGCGCGACCTGGACGCCGCCTTCATCGGCATCCCGCTGGACATCGGCACCTCGCTGCGCTCGGGTACGCGCTTCGGCCCCCGGCAGATCCGCGCCGAGTCGGTGATGATCCGTCCCTACAACATGGCCACCGGTGCGGCGCCCTTCGACTCCCTCAACGTCGCCGACATCGGTGACGTGGCGATCAACACCTTCAACCTGCTCGACGCGGTACGCATCATCGAAGAGACCTACGACGGCATCCTCGAGCGCGGCATCGTTCCCCTGACCCTGGGCGGCGACCACACCCTGACCCTGCCGATCCTGCGGGCCATGAAGAAGAAGCACGGCAAGGTCGGCCTGGTGCACGTCGATGCCCACGCCGACGTCAACGACCACATGTTCGGCGAGAAGATCGCCCACGGCACCACCTTCCGCCGCGCCCACGAAGAAGGCCTGCTGGACAGCGAGCGCGTGGTGCAGATCGGTCTGCGCGCCCAGGGCTACACCGCCGAGGACTTCAACTGGAGCCGCAAGCAGGGCTTTCGCGTGGTGCAGGCCGAGGAGTGCTGGCACAAGTCCCTGGTGACACTGATGGACGAAGTGCGCGAACAGGTCGGCGGCGGCCCGGTGTACCTGTCCTTCGACATCGACGGCATCGATCCGGCCTGGGCGCCCGGTACCGGCACCCCGGAAGTCGGCGGCCTGACCACCATCCAGGCGCTGGAAATCATTCGCGGCTGTCAGGGCCTGGACTTGGTCGGCTGCGACCTGGTCGAGGTCTCGCCACCTTACGACACCAGCGGCAACACCGCGCTGCTGGGCGCCAACCTGCTCTATGAAATGCTCTGCGTACTGCCCGGCGTGGCGCGTCGATAAGCGACGCACGAACTGGCGATCCACCTGGCACCGACAGTACCCTGAAGCCGGTCGATACAACAGCTACGAGCGGGCCAGCCAAAGCCCGCCGCCGCACCCCGTATGCGGGTGCCTTACGGCCTTGCCGACACTGCCAACGCACTCACCGCCCAGGGTCTCCCGGGCGGCCATAAAGGGGTCAGCGTGCCTACGCCGGCCTTATAACAACAGCGCTGGAGCTCCACCATGACTCACCCGAAGACGCGTATCGAAACCTTTGGTGTCGAACAGATACCCGACCATCAGCGCGACGCCACCCCGACCGATCTGTTCCGCCTGATCTTCGGTGGCGCCAATACCTTCGCCACCGCCGTGCTCGGCAGCTTCCCGGTGCTGTTCGGCCTGTCCTTCCAGGCCGGGGTCTGGTCGATCGTCCTCGGTGTGGCGCTGGGCGCCCTGATCCTCGCCCCCATGGGCCTGTTCGGCGCCCTCAACGGCACCAACAACGCGGTGTCGTCCGGCGCCCACTTCGGCATCCACGGGCGCATCATCGGCTCGTTCCTGTCGCTGCTCACCGCGGTGGCCTTCTTCTCGCTGTCGGTCTGGAGTTCCGGAGACGCCCTGGTCGGCGGCGCCAAGCGCCTGGTCGGCCTGCCCGAGGACAACCTCACCCTGGGCCTGGCCTATGGCCTGTTCGCCGTGCTGGTACTGGTGGTGTGCATCTACGGCTTCCGCTTCATGCTGTGGGTCAACAAGATCGCGGTATGGGCCTCCAGCCTGCTGTTCCTGCTCGGCATCTTCGCCTTCGCCGGCACCTTCGACGCCGACTTCGCCGGCAGCGTCAGCCTCGAGCAACCGGGCTTCTGGGCGGCCTTCATCGGCGCGGCGATCCTGGCCATGAGCAACCCGGTATCGTTCGGCGCCTTTCTCGGCGACTGGTCGCGCTACATCCCCCGGCAGACCTCCAAGGCGCGCATCATGCTGGCGGTACTCGCCGCCCAGGCCGGCACCCTGATCCCGTTCCTGTTCGGCCTGTGCACCGCGACCCTGGTGGCCAGCCAGGCGCCGCAGTACATCGAGGCCAACAACTACGTCGGCGGCCTGCTGGCCATCTCGCCCACCTGGTTCTTCCTGCCGGTGTGCCTGATCGCCGTGATCGGCGGCATGTCCACCGGCACCACCGCGCTGTACGGCACCGGCCTGGACATGTCGAGCATGTTCCCGCGCCTGCTCAGCCGCGCCGGCGCCACCCTGCTGATCGGCGTCGCCGCCATCGCCTTCATCTTCATCGGCCGCTTCGCCTTCAACCTGGTGCAGAGCGTGTCCACCTTCGCCGTGCTGATCATCACCTGCACCAGCCCGTGGATGGTGATCATGATCCTCGGCCTGATCGCCCGCCGCGGCTTCTACCATGCCGATGACCTGCAGGTATTCACCCGCGGCCAGCGCGGCGGCCACTACTGGTTCCAGCATGGCTGGAACTGGCGCGGCCTGGGCGCCTGGATTCCCAGCGCGGCCATCGGCCTGTGCTTCGTCAACCTGCCGGGGCAGTTCGTCGGCCCGCTGGGCGAACTGGCCGGCGGCATCGACATCAGCCTGCCGATCACCCTGGGCCTGGCGGCGCTGCTGTACCTGACGCTGTTGCGCAGCTTCCCGGAACCGGCGTCGGTCTACGGGCCCAGGGGCGCCCATCCGATGCTGGGCCGCAAGGCCGGGAGCAACACGGCCGCGCCCAGCGCCATCGTCTGATAACCCATGATCGGCGCGGCGTCCTGCGAGGCGCAGCGCCATGAGGCATCGCCATGAAACTGGAAATCTTCCGTACCCTGTGGGGCTATCGCGGCAGTTGGCAGCAGGCCCTGGACGAAGCCCGGGCAGCCGGCTTCGACGGCCTCGAGGCGCGCATCCCCGAGGATGCCGGGCAGCGCGCCGAATTCGCCGCCTTCCTGCGCCGCGAGAACGTGCCCTACATCGCCATCCTGTTCACCTCGACACCGGTCTTGCCGCTGCAGTCGGCGACGCCGGCCGAGCACCTGACCGACTTCGCCGACAAGCTGGCGCTGGCCGCCGAACTGCAGCCGCGTTTCGTCAACGTACTGGCCGGCAACGACCGCTGGCCGCTGGCGCAGCAGGTGGACTTCTTCGGCGGAGCCCTGGACATCGCCGCCCGTTCGGGGCTGACCTGCAGCTTCGAGACCCATCGCGCCCGTTCGCTGTTCAATCCCTGGCTGACCCTGCAACTGATCGAACAGTTGCCGGACCTGCGCTTCACCAGCGACATCAGCCACTGGGTGGTGACCTGTGAACGCCTGCTGGACGACCCGGCCGACGACCTCGGCGCCTTCGTCGAGCGGGTGCACCACATCCAGGCCCGGGTCGGCTACGACCAGGGGCCCCAGGTGCCGCACCCGGCCGCCCCGGAATACGCCGCCGCGCTGGCTTTCCACCAGCGCCACTGGGAAGCGATCTGGCGCTCCCAGCAGGCCCGCGGCTACACGGGCACCACCCTGACCCCGGAATTCGGCCCCGACGGCTACCTGCACCACCTGCCGTTCACCGACGTACCGGTCGCCGACCTGTGGCGCCTGAACGCCTGGATGGGCCAGACCGAACACCAGCACTTCCGTACCTTCATCGACCAACAGACGAGCGACCAGCCATGAGCGAACGCCCCTCCTTCACCCGGATTCCCGTCGTCGACATCCACGGCCTGTTCAGCGAGCGCCTGGAAGATCGCCAGGCCGTGGCCGACGCCCTCGGCGATGCCGCGCGCAATGTCGGCTTCCTCTACATCACCGGCCATGGCATCGACCCCGGGCTGATCGACGGCCTGCATCGCGCCGCCGAGGCCTACTTCGCCCAGCCACTGGCGACCAAGATGCAGCACTATATCGGTGCATCGGAGAGTCACAAAGGCTTCGTCCCGGAAGGCGAAGAGGTGTATGGCACGGGCAAGCCGGATCACAAGGAAGCCTTCGACATCGGCTTCGAAGTGCCCGCCGACCATCCGCTGGTGCTCGCCGGCACCCCGCTGCTGGGGCCCAACCGCTGGCCGACCCTGCCCGGCTTCCGGGAGGCGACGCAGGCCTACTACCAGGCGGCCTTCGCCCTCGGCCGCCAGCTGTTTCGCGGCTTCGCCCTGGCCCTCGGCCTGGCGGAAGACTACTTCGACGAGATGGCCCGCTTCCCGCCCTCGAAACTGCGCCTGATCCACTACCCCTACGACGGCGAAGCCCAGGACGCACCGGGCATCGGCGCCCACACCGACTACGAGTGCTTCACCATCCTCAAGGCCGACAAACCGGGCCTGGAAGTGATGAACGAGCGCGGCGAATGGATCGACGCGCCGCCCCTGGACGACGCCTTCGTGGTGAACATCGGCGACATGCTCGAAGTCATGACCGCCGGCGCCTTCGTCGCCACCGCCCACCGCGTGCGCAAGGTTCGCGAGGAGCGCTATTCCTTCCCGCTGTTCTACGCCTGCGACTACCACACCCGGATCGAGCCGCTGCCGCAGTTCGCTGCGGGCGCCGCTACCGGCGAACAGGACTATGAGCCCATCGCCATCGGCGAGCACATGTGGGCCCAGGCCTTGCAGACTTACCAATACCTGCGCCAGCGCGTCGAGAACGGGCAGATCGCCCTGCCCGAACGCGCCAGAAAGCCTTCGAGCTTCGGGCACCTGAAGAACCAGAACCTGTGACCTGCCTTTCCTTTCCCTCTGGAGCGACGACCATGCACAAGAAAACGCTTATCCGCCTCGCCACCGCCCTGCTCGGCTCGGCCCTGCTCAGCAGCGGCATCGCCCAGGCGGCGCCGACCGCCAGCGCCGGCACCCTCAAGGTCGGCATGGAAATCTCCTACCCGCCGTTCGAGTCCTACGACGGCGACAAGGTGGTGGGCTTCGATCCCGATGTGTCGATGGCGCTGGCCAAGGCGCTGGGCGATCTGCAGGTGGAGTTCGTCGACACCCGCTTTCCCAACCTGATCCTCGGCCTCAATGCCAACCGCTACGACACCATCATCTCCGGCATGTACATCACCGACGAACGCACCAAGCAGGCCGAGGCCATCCCCTATGCCCAGGTCGGTACCTCGATCATGGTGCGCAGCGACAGCACGGCCAAGCCGCAACGGCTGGAGGATCTGTGCGGCATGAAAGTCGGCCTGCAACAGGGCACCAACTGGATCAACCAGCTCAACAACGTCTCCGCCGAGCACTGCACCCAACCGATCACCATCAGTGAATTCCCCACCAACGCCGAAGCATCCCAGGCGCTGCTGTCCGGCAACATCCAGGCGCACCTGGAAATCTCCGCCGCCGCGCAGATGATCGTCGACAAGGCCCGTGGGCGCATCCTCATCAGTTCCCAGGAAGCCTTGGACCCGCAGACCCTGGGCATCTACGTGAAAAAGGGCAACGCAGAGCTGCTCGAAGCGCTGCGCGGCGCGCTGGAAACCTACAAGAAGAGCAGCGAGTACGGCGAACTGCTGAAGAAGTACAACCTGGAACCGGCGTGAGCGGCCATGGCCGCTGAAATGGCGGCCATAAGGCGGAAGCGGACGGCCGTAGGATGGGTGCAACCCATCGGCAATTGATGGGTTTCACCCATCCTACAGGCTGCCTCGCTTCTAGCTTGAAGCTTGTGGCTTGCAGCTCAACGTCCGCTATCGCCTTCGAGCAACCACTCAGCCCGTTCGCTCGGATACGACATTTGATCTGTGATGTGCACTAGCGGCGGCCGCCGCTCCCACCAGACGAGCGAGTGCTTGCCGCTGTACGTGAATCGTCACCCACCGCTGTATCGAGGTTCCTCCATGGCATTCGACTGGGCCTATTTCTTCTCGCTGTTCTCCGTGTCCTCGTTCTGGAAGGCCTGCCTGACCGTGATCGAGCTGAGCACCCTGTCCTGGACCATCGGCCTGGCCCTGGGCTTCCTCCTGGCCAGCGCCAAACTCTCCGCGCACGCCTGGCTGCGCGTTCCCGCGGGCCTGTACATCTGGCTGTTCCGCAGCATTCCGCTGCTGGTCCTGCTGATCTTCGTCTACAACCTGCCGCAGTTGCTCCCATCCCTCGGGCCGATCCTTTCGCAGCCCTTCTATTCCGGCCTGATCGCCCTGGTGCTGACGGAAACCGCCTATATGGCCGAGATCCACCGCGGCGGCCTGCTCTCGGTACTCAAGGGCCAGCGCGAAGCGGCCAAGGCCCTGGGCATCCGAGGCATCGGCGCGCAGCGTCTGGTGGTCATTCCCCAGGCCATCCGCATCGCCCTGCCGACGCTGACCAACGAGTACGTGACCATCGTCAAGCTCACCTCGCTGGTCTCGGTGATCTCCCTCAGCGAACTGCTGCTGGTCGGCCAGCGTCTGTACGCCCAGAACTTCCTGGTGCTGGAAACCCTGGCCGCGGTGGCGGTGTACTACGTGCTGATCGTCACCCTGTTCGGCTGGCTGCTGCAGTGGGCCGAACGCCACCTGGATCTGTCGCGCAAGACCGCGCAGACCCTCGATGACGCGCAAAGCGCCGCCTTGCGCCAACCCGCGCTGGCGCGCACCCACAACCGGGAACCGAGCCGGGGACAACCCGATGCCCTGCTGCTGCGCGGCATCCACAAGCGTTACGGCAACCACGAAGTGCTCAAGGGCATCGACCTCAAGGTCAGACCCGGCGAGGTCATCTCCATCATCGGCCCGTCCGGCTCCGGCAAGACCTCGCTGATCCGCACCATCAACAACCTGGAAAGCATCGACCAGGGCGAGATCGTGTTGTTCGGCAACGACTTCATCGGCGCCGGAAAACGCCCGGACTCGCCGGCGATCCGCCAGGGTATCCGGCGCATCGGCATGGTGTTCCAGAACTTCAACCTGTTTCCCCACCGCACCATCCTCGACAACGTCATCCTGGCGCCGCGCTACCACGGCCTGGACGATCACGCCACCCTGCGCCGCAAGGGCCATGCCCTGCTCGACCGGGTCGGCCTGCTGGCCCATGCCGACAAGTACCCGCACCAGCTGTCCGGCGGCCAGCAGCAGCGCGTGGCCATCGCCCGCGCCCTGGCCATGGAGCCGGACATCATGCTGTTCGACGAACCGACCTCGGCCCTCGACCCGGAACTGGTCGGCGACGTGCTCAACGTCATTCGCGACCTGGCCCAGGAGGGCATGACCATGCTGATCGTCACCCACGAGATGGACTTCGCCCTGTCCATCTCCGACCGTATCGTCTTCATGGAGAACGGCCATGTGGTGGCCGATGCCTCGCCGGCGGCCATCCGCAGCGAAGGCGATCCGCGCGTGCGCCGCTTCATCGGCCTGGCAGACGAAGCGGAGGCGCCATGACACACCGCCCTCGCCCATGCGGTAGCCGGAACGCTGCACGAAAACGCACTCATCGTCCATCAACGCTGACACCCGACAGGAGTGACCGACCGTGATAGCAGCCCAGCCTTTCGACTTCCCCTTCGATGGTCGCCTGGAACCGAGCGCGACCGCCCTGGTCGTGATCGACATGCAACGCGACTTCCTTGCCCACGATGGCTACTTCGCGCGGCAGGGCTACGACCCGTCGCGCCTGAGAGCGATCCTCCCGGTGCTCTCCAGGCTCATCGACGGATGCCGCGCGGCAGGCATACGGATCATCCATACCCGGCAGGGATACCGTGCCGATCTGGCCGACATGACGCCCTACGAGAAATGGCGGCGCCGCGAGCGCGGCCTGCAAGGGGCGCTGCTGCGCTCCAACCCCGGCTTCCAGCTCGTCCCGGAGCTGGAGGTGAGAGACGAGGACATCATCGTGGACAAGACCTGCAACAGCGCCTTCACCCACACGGACTTCGAACACATCCTGCGGGCACAGGGAATCACCCACCTGCTGCTGAGCGGATGCACCACCGATGTCTGCGTGCATACCACACTGCGCGAAGCCTGCGACCGGAACTTCCAGTGCCTGACGATCGCCGATGCCTGCGCCAGCGGCGATGCCTATGCCCATGAGGCGGCCCTGCACATGGTCACGGTCGAGTTCGGCGTGTTTGGCGTCCTGGCCGATTCGCACGCCGTGCTCGAAGGCCTGGCTCGCCTCGCGCCGGTCTCCGGCAACCTCGCTTCCCGGGGGTCGGCATGAACCACAACGCGACTGCCCCGGCGGATACGGCCACCCTGCGTCGCGACCTGGCGGCGGCCTACCGCCTGGCCGCCCTGTTCGGCTGGGACGACACCCTGTACACCCATTTCTCGGTGCGCCTGCCCGGCGCCGCGCCGCGCTTTTTGATCAACCCGTTCGGCCTGCTGTTCGAAGAGATCCGCGCCAGCGACCTGATCGTGGTCGACATGCACGGGGCGGTGGTCGAGGGCGAGGCCGACTACAACGTCGCCGGCTTCACCATCCACAGCGCGGTGCACATGGCCCGGGAAGATGCCCACTGCGTGATCCACACCCATACCCTGGCGGGCATGGCGGTCGCGGCCCAGGATGCCGGGCTGCTGCAACTCAACCAGATCAGCACCGAGTTCCACCAGGCAGTCGGCTATCACCCCTACGAAGGCATCGCCCTGGATCTCGACGAACGCCAGCGCATCCAGGCCTCCCTCGGCGGCCACGACGCGCTGATCCTGCGCCACCACGGCCTGCTCAGCGTCGGCCCGAGCATCGCCGACGCGTTCTACGTGATGTACTACCTCAACCGCGCCTGCGAGATCCAGTTGAGCGCCAGCAGTTCGCAGCTGGCCTACAGCGAGATCCCCGCCGCCCTCAGCCAGCACGCCCATGGGCAGTTCGCCGGTACCCACTGGCAACGCCAACTGCTCTGGCAGGCATGGCTGCGCAAGCTGGATCGGCTCGATCCCGGCTACCGCGACTGACTCCACTCATTCCAGGACTCCCGACCATGACCACCTGCGGCGAATTCCTCGTCCAACAGCTCCAGGCCTGGGGCGTCGACACCGTGTTCGGCATCCCCGGCGTGCACACCGTCGAGCTCTATCGCGGCCTGCCGGGCAGCGGCATCCGCCATGTCACCCCGCGCCATGAACAGGGCGCCGGCTTCATGGCCGACGGCTATGCGCGGGTCACCGGCAAGCCCGGCGTGTGCTTCATCATCACCGGCCCGGGGATGACCAACATCCTCACCGCCATGGGCCAGGCCTATGCCGACTCGATCCCGATGCTGGTGATTTCCAGCGTCAACCAACGCGCGCGCCTGGGCAGCGGCAACGGCTACCTGCACGAGCTGCCGGACCAGCGCGCCATGGTCGCCGGGGTCAGTGCCTTCAGCCATACGCTGCTGGACGTCGAGCAGTTGCACGAGGTGCTGGCGCGCGCCTTCGCCGTGTTCGAGGGCGCCCGCCCGCGACCGGTGCATATCGAGCTGCCGCTGGATATCATCACCGCGCCGGCCGATCACCTGCGCCTGCAGGCCAGGCCCGTGGTGGCCCGGCCGACGCCGCCGGGCGAGCAGATCCGCCAGGCCGCCGCCCTCCTGCACGGCGCCCGCGCGCCCCTGCTGCTGCTCGGTGGCGGCTGCGTCGAGGCCGCCGACGAGGCCCGCGCCCTGGCCGAAGCCCTCGACGCCCCCACGGCCCTGACCATCAACGCCAAGGGCCTGCTGCCGGCCGGGCATCCGCTGCTGCTGGGCAGCAACCAGTCACTGCCGCCGGTGCGCGAGCTGGCGGCGCAGGCCGACGTGGTGCTGGCGATCGGCACCGAGCTCGGCGAAACCGACTACGACGTGGTGTTCGATGGCGGCTTCCACATCGGCGGCCAACTGATCCGGATCGACATCGACGCCGAGCAGTTGCAGCGCAATCAGCGCCCGTACCTGGCGATCCACAGCGATGCACGCCTGGCCATCAGCGCCCTGCTCGACGCCCTGCCGGCGCGCACCGCGCCCGCCAGCGGCAGCCAGCGCGCCGCCACCGCCCGCCGCCGTCTGGCCGAAGGTTTCGCCGACTGGGGTCACTACCGGGCCTTGTTCGAACGGGTGCTGCAGGTACTGCCCGAGGCACGCTTCGTCGGCGACTCGACCCAGACCGTCTACAGCGGCAACCACCTGGTGGACCTGCCGGCGCCGAGGCGCTGGTTCAATTCCTCCACCGGCTACGGCACCCTGGGCTACGCCCTGCCGGCGGCCATCGGCGCCAAGCTGGCCGAACCGTCACGCCCGGTGATCTGCCTGGTCGGCGACGGCGGCCTGCAGTTCAGCCTGGCGGAGCTGGCCAGCGCGGTGGAGGCACGGCTGGGCATCGTGATTCTGCTGTGGAACAACCAGGGTTATGGCGAGATCAAGCGCTATATGCTCGAGCGCGACATCACCCCGCTCGGGGTCGACATCTTCACCCCGGATTTCGTCGCCATCGCCCGTGGCTTCGGCTGCCAGGCACAACGCGCCGAAAGCCTCGAGCATCTGGGGCACCTGCTGCAGGAGGCGCCCGAGGATCGTCCGCTGCTGATCGACATCCACGAGGCCCCGCCCTTCGCCCCCTGAAGCACCGGCGCGACGCCCATGGCGCGCGCCGCCAATCAGCGCGAGGACGAACTTTACCCTTTCCTGACAGAACCTTACCCGGGTCTTACCCTACGCCGACGGCGCCCTCTCTATAGTGGCCTGCATCCGAATCCGATGCCGTGCCGACCCCCATGCGAAAAGCCAAGCTGCGTTACCTGATCCCCGCCGTCGTCGTCCTCGCGCTGGGCGCCTATGCCCTCAAGGCGCTGTTCTTCACTCCCGCCGACCAGTCCGGCCTGCTCACCGCCGAGGTGCAGAACGCCGACATCGAACAGAGCGTGGTCGCCACCGGCACCCTGGAAGCCTTCAAGCAGGTCAGCGTCGGCGCCCAGGTCTCCGGGCAGATCAAGACCCTCAACGTGGACTTCGGCGACCAGGTCAAGAAAGGCGACCTGATCGCCGAGATCGATTCCATGACCCAGCAGAACAACCTGGCCAACGCCAAGGCCGCCCTGGCCAACGTCAAGGCCCAGCTGGCGGCGCAGCAGGCCAGCCTCAAGCAGGCGCAACTGGCCTTCAAGCGCCAGCAGAGCATGTTCGCGCAGAACGCCAGCTCGCGGGAGAACTTCGAGGTCGCCGAGGCCGAACTGAACAGCGCCAAGGCTCAGGTAGCGGCCCTCGAGGCGCAGATCCAGCAGGCGCAGATCCAGGTTTCCACCGCCGAAGTGGATCTGGGCTACACCCAGATCACCGCGCCCATCGATGGCACCGTGGTCGGCGTGGTGGTCAAGGAAGGCCAGACCGTCAACTCGGCGCAGTCGGCACCGACCATCGTCAAGCTGGCGCAACTGGAGCAGATGACGGTCAAGGCGGAAATCTCCGAAGCCGACGTGGTCAAGGTCGCGCCGGGCATGCCGGTGTACTTCACCATCCTCGGCGAGCCCGACAAGCGCTACAACGCCAGCCTGCGCATGATCGAACCGGCGCCGGACTCGATCAACGACAGCGACAGCAGTTCCAGCAGCTCGTCGAGCACCTCGACCGATACCGCCGTGTACTACATCGGCGCCTTCGACACACCCAATGAAGACGGCAAGCTGCGTATCGCCATGACCGCCCAGGTGAACATCGTCCTGGCCCAGGCCAGACAGGTGCCGAGCATTCCGCTGTCGGCGCTGGGCACCGTCAGCCGCGATGGGCGCTACCGGGTGCAGGTGCTGGGTGCCGACGGCAAGGTCGAGTCCCGCGCCATTCGCACCGGCGTCGAGGACTCGGTCAAGGCCGAAGTCCTCGAAGGCCTGCAGGTGGGTGAGCGGATCGTGCTCGGCGATGCCGCCGCCGGCTCCAGCACGCAGATGCGTCGTGGCCCGCGGATGGGGTTCTGAGATGAGCACTGCGCTTCTCGAGTTGCGCGGCCTGCGCCGCGAATTCCCCGCCGGCGAGCAGACCATCGCCGTGCTCAGGGACGTCGACCTGAGCATCGAACAGGGCGAAATGGTCGCCATCATCGGCGCGTCGGGCTCCGGCAAGTCCACCCTGATGAACATCCTCGGCTGCCTGGATCGGCCCAGCGCCGGCACCTACCGGGTCGCCGGCCGGGAAACCGCGCACCTGGACGCCGATGAGCTGGCCGCACTGCGCCGCGAGCATTTCGGCTTCATCTTCCAGCGCTACCAGTTGCTGCCGGACCTGGACGCCGTGGGCAACGTCGAGATTCCCGCCGTGTATGCCGGCGAGGACGCCGCCAGCCGGCGCAGCCGCAGCATCGCCCTGCTCGAACGCCTGGGCCTGGGCCAGCGCCTGGGCCATCGCCCCGGGCAGCTGTCCGGCGGCCAGCAGCAGCGGGTGTCCATCGCCCGCGCGCTGATCAACGGCGGCCAGGTGATCCTCGCCGACGAGCCCACCGGCGCCCTGGACAGCCACAGCGGCCAGGAAATGCTCAAGCTGCTGCGCGAGCTGCACGCTCAGGGGCACACGGTGATCATCGTCACCCACGACATGAACGTGGCCCAGACCGCCGACCGCCTGATCGAGATCAGCGACGGCCAGATCATCGCCGACCGTCGCCTGCAGCCTGTCGGCGAGCGCCCTCCCGCCTTCGCCGGCGGCACCCCGCCAGCGGCCGGCAGTAGCTGGCTCCGCGGTTTCGGTCAGTTCGCCGAAGCCTTGCGCATGGCCCTGCTGGCGATGCTGGCGCACAAGCTGCGCACCTTCCTGACCATGCTCGGCATCATCATCGGCATCGCCTCGGTGGTCTCGGTGGTCGCCCTGGGCCAGGGCTCGCAGCAGCAGATCCTGGCCAATATCAGCGCCATCGGCACCAATACCGTGGACGTGTTCCCCGGCAGCGGTTTCGGCGATCGCCGCTCGTCGCGCATCCAGACCCTGGTTCCGGCCGACGCCGACGCCCTGGCCGGCCAGTCCTTCGTCGACAGCGTCACCCCCTCGGTCTCCAACTCCGGCACCCTGCGCTACCGCGACCAGGCCCTGACGGTGTCCATGAGCGGTGTCGGCGAACAGTTCTTCCGCGCCAAGGGCTACACCTTCGCCCAGGGCCAGGCCTTCGATGCCAAGGCCGTGCGCAACTCGGCGCAGAGCGTGGTGATCGACGACAACACCTACAAGAAGCTGTTCGCCGGCGAGCGGGCCCTGGGCAAGATCATCCTGCTGGGCAACGTGCCCTGCCGCATCATCGGTGTGCTCGACCCCATTCAGAGCAACTTCGGCGGCAGCGATTCGCTGCGCGTCTACCTGCCCTACACCTCGGTGATGAACCGCATGCTCGGCCAGTCGTACCTGGAAAGCATCACCGTCAGGGTCGACGACGGGGTGTCCAGCGACGCCGCCGAGCAGGGCATCATCCGCCTGCTGACGCGTCGCCATGGCGTGCAGGACTTCTTCGTGATGAACACCGACACCATCCGCCAGACCATCGAGAAGACCAGCCAGACCATGACCCTGCTGATCTCGACCATCGCCCTGATTTCCCTGGTGGTCGGCGGGATCGGGGTGATGAACATCATGCTGGTGTCGGTGACCGAGCGTACCCGCGAGATCGGCGTACGCATGGCGGTCGGCGCCCGGCAGAGCGACATCATGCGGCAGTTCCTGATCGAGGCGGTACTGGTCTGCCTGATCGGCGGCGCCCTGGGCGTGCTGTCGGCGCTGAGCTTCGGCGCCGTGTTCAGTCGCCTGAGCAGCGACTTCACCCTGGTGTTCTCCGGCCTGTCGATCGTCGCCGCCTTCCTCTGTTCCACCCTCATCGGCCTGGTGTTCGGTTTCCTGCCGGCCCGCAATGCCGCCCGCCTCGACCCGGTCGACGCCCTGTCTCGCGAGTAGAACCATGACCCTGCACAGCACCACAGGGCGCGCCCTGCAACTCTCGACCCTGGTACTCGCCCTGGCCCTGGGCGGCTGCGGCTCGCTGCTGTCCACGCCCTACGAGCGCCCGGCGCTGGACATCCCGGCCAACTGGCAGCAGGCGGGCGGCCGGCAGGCGCTCGACGGCCAGCCCTGGTGGAAAGCCTTCGGCGATGCCGAGCTCGACCGGCTGATCGACGAGGCCCTGGCCCGCAACAACGACATCGGCACGGCACTGCTCAACGTACGCCGTGCCCAGTTGCTGGCCGGGCTGAGCCGCGACGACCAGTTGCCGCAATTGAGCAGCAGCTTCAATGCCGACCGCACCCGCGCCCTGCGCGGCGAAGGCAGCACCGCGCACAGCTATTCGCTGACCGGCTCGGTCAGTTGGCAAGCCGACCTGTGGAACCGCCTGGGCAGCGCCACCGATGCCGCCGAGCTGGAGGCGCTGGCCAGCGAACAGGATTACGTGGCCACGCGCCTGTCGCTGGCCGGCACCGTGGCCAGCCTGTACTGGCAGATCGGCTATCTCAACGAGCGGATCGCCGCCAGTGCGGCGAGCATCGACTATGCGCGGCAGACCCTGGCCCTGGTTCAGGTGCAATACGATGCCGGCCAGGCCTCGGCCCTGGAACTGGCCGAAGCCCGGCAGAGCCTGGAGACGCAGCAGGCCAGCGAGGTCGACCTGCGCCAGCAGCGCGTCGAACAGCGCAATGCCCTGGCGGTGCTGTTCGATGGCGCGGCGCCGCTGACCCTGGTCGAACCCCAGAGCCTCGCCGGTACGACGCTGCCCCAGGTGCGGGCCGACCTGCCTGCCGGCCTGCTGGCCCAGCGACCGGACCTGCGGGCCGCCGAACTGCGCCTGCGCAGCACCCTGAAAAACGTCGATGCGACCCGCGCCAGCTACTACCCCGATCTCAGCCTGACCGGCACCCTGGGCTACTCCAGCGATGCCCTGGGCAACCTGCTGAGCAATCCGGTGGGCGCACTGGGCGCCGGCCTGGTCTTGCCGTTCCTGCAGTGGAACCAGATGAAACTGAATGTCGCCGTGTCCCGGACCGATTACGAGCTGGCGGTCACGGACTTCCGCCAGAGCCTGTATCAGGCCCTGGTGGATGTGGAGAACGGGCTGGCGGGAAGGCTGCACTACGCGCAGCAGGAAGGCATGCGCAGCCGCGCGCTGGAAGCGGCGACGGAGGCGGAGCGCATCTATCGGATCCGTTATGAGTCAGGCGCGGTGGAACTGCAGTCCTGGCTGACCGCGCAGGACAACCGGCGCACGGCGCAGATCACCCTGTCGGAAAATCGCCTCAATCAGTTGCTCAATGCCGTGACGCTGTATCAGGCACTGGGTGGCGATACCGGCGAGGCGCCGCTGACCCTGTCAGGCCAGTAGTGTCGCGACACAGATCAAATGTCGGTCGCACGGTATCGACACGGGATTCAGCAATAAGCGTGCAGCATTGCCACATTCGTGTGGGAGCCGCGCCCCCGCGGCGAATCGTGGCCATAGCGCAATTTTAGCAGCATGGCCGCCACCGCATCGCGCCGGGGTCGACGCTCCTACAGGCGAACCCTGATTCCGAACGGGCTCTTGCGGGCCAGGGACGGTCTCCACGGGAGTCCGACGCTTCAGGGTTGACACGACAGTAGCGGCTGGCGCGACTCAGCGGCGACGGCGCTGCTCTTCGGCGCGGCGACGTTGTTCTTCGCTGCGAATGGGAACCGGCTGCATGGGCGGAACCAGTACGGCATCGAGCTTCGCGACAAGTGCTTCGAACCAGGCTTTCATAAGATAATCCTCGAACTACGGGCGGCTTACATGGCCGCTCTGTACTGAGAGTAGCCGAATCCTCGCCGCAGATGGAGAAGTAAATGCCGGTAACGCCGCTCCGGCGATACCGGTCGTCGCCTCAGGCAAGCTGCCAAAGGATCTGGCTGACAGCGTCCGCCACCCGCCACACAGTGCGAGACCGCAGCGCTACAGCCAGCGCCCCCCTGTACCCCGGCCCTTTCAGCCCCACCGGCGACGTCAGGCTGCCGAGGAAGCCCCCCAGCGGGCCGTTCGCTCAGGCCGCTTCGAACGGTACGAACGCCACTTTGTAACCGACGATTTCGCTGCGCCCCCAGGCAGCTCAGAACTGATACTCGACGCCCGCGCCGGCATACCAAGAACGGCCCGGGGCGGCTTCGTAATAGCGGTTGTTGCCGTCACCGACGATCACCGAGCCCACGTACTGACGGTCGAACAGGTTGTCCAGGCGCAGGGTCTGGTGGGTCGTCCAGGAACCCAGGCGTTGCTCGAAGCGGGTGCGCCAGTTGAACACGGCGTAGCTCGGCGCGGCCTGCTCGGTATTGCTGTCTTCGACATATACCTGGCTGCGATACAGGCCTTCCAGCGCGGTGCTGATGCCATCGACCGGCTTCCAGGCCAGTTCGCCGAACAGGGTGGTGCGCGGCACGCCGGGCAGGTCGTTGCCTTTGTCGATGGTGCTGGTGCCGGCGACGAAGCTCGAATCATAGGTCGCCGCCAGGTAGGTGTAGGCCAGGGCTGCCGACCATCGCTCGCTGAACTGGCTTTCCACCCCCAGTTCGAAGCCGCGGCGCAGGGTCTTGCCGGCGTTCTGGTAGCTGGTGCGGCCGCCGATATTTTCCAGCACGACGATCTCATCGTCGGTGTTGATCTGGAAAACCGCGGCGTTGACGCGCGTCCCTTCGCCCAGGCGCGCCTTCAGGCCGATCTCGTACTGGGTGCTTTCCGAGGGTTCCAGGCCATAGTTGAAGCCCGTGTTGCCCTGCGAGTAGGCCAGCTCGGCCTGGCTTGGCGTTTCGAAGCCTTTGCCCACGCTGATATAGCCGTTCAGGTCGGGGCTGAAGGCATACCCCAGGCTGACGGATGGCGTGGCCTTTTCGTAACGCCGGGTGCCGCTGTCGTCGCCATTGGCCCCGACGATGTACTTGTCGTCGACGTCGACCTTCACCGTGCTGTAGCGCAAGCCGCCCTGCAAGGTCCAGTCGCCCAGTGTCCAGGTGGCCTGGGCGTAGGGATCGAGGCTGGTGACGGTGTCCACCTCATCACGCCGCAGATTGCCCTTCACGCCCAACTGCGAGCCCACGAAGTTCTCGTAGCCACGACGGTCATCGCGGCTCAGGTCGTAATCCAGGCCGACCACCAGACGCAGATCCCCCGGCACCCCATCGACTGGTTGCAGCCAGCGCAGGCTGCCGCCGTGGAACTCGCGGTCGAAGTCCACGACCCCGCCGCTGTGGTTGGCATTGGCCTGCGCCGCTGGCGGTATCGCCAGGTACTGGATCACGCTGCGCTTGCCCGCATAGGCGGTCACCTGCAGGGTCGCATCGCCGAAGTAGCGCTCGTAATTGGCGCCCAACTGCTGGTGGTCGATGCTCTTGCGGGTGTTGTAGTTCAGCGCATTGGCGGTCACCGAACGCGGATCGTCCCTGTAGGCCTGCCAGGCCTGTCCCAGCGGGTCCTGGGTGCCGTTCTGCTCCAGGCTGCTGTAGATCAGCGCCAGCTTGCTGTCTTCGTCGGGTCTGAAATTGAGCTTGGCGAAGGTCTGGTCACGGCGCGCCGCGCTGTGGTCACGGTAACCGTCGGTATCCATGCGCGAGGCGTCGAGCACGAAGCCGATACCCTCGGCCTCGCCTTCGGCGCTGAGGTGGTTGCGGGTCAGGCCATCGCTGCCGAACAGGGTCTCGGCGCCGATCCGCGGGCGGCCTTCGCCGTCGCGGGAAAACAGCTGGATCACCCCGCCGGCGTTGCTGCCGTACAAGGTGGACGCCGGACCGCGCAGCACTTCGATGCGCTCGGCGGTGTCGAGGTTGAAGGTGGCGGCCTGGCCCTGGCCATCCGGGGTACTGGCCGGGATGCCGTCGGCGATCAGTTTCAGGCCCCGCACGCCGAAGGCCGAGCGCGCGCCAAAACCACGGGAGGATATCTGCAGGTCCTGGGCGTAGTTCTGGCGGTTCTGCACCACCAGGCCCGGCACCCGGGTCAGCACTTCCGAGGCATTGATGCCCAACTGCCCATCGCTGATCTGCTCGCGGTCGATGCCGTCCACCGAGAACGGCAGGTCGAAGCTCTGGCTGGCGCTGCGCGAGCCGGACACCACACTCGGCTCGAGCAGCACCCGGTTGGCGCCATCCGCGGCATGAGCGGCGCCGGCCATGGCGCAACCGCAGAGCGCGATGGCCCGGTACAACGGCGACAGCGCCGGCAGGCTCGAAGGGGTGTGACGGGTCATGGGATCAGTCCTTTTTCTTCAATTCAATACGTGGCGAACGTGGGTCGGAGGTTGTCCTGGAGCGCCGCGGCCCCTTTCCTCCCTGTCGTATATCGATGGCTCACTGGCGCTGGCGTTCCAACTGACGCCGGTAGGGAAACACGTCGATCACCTTGCCCGCCCGGATCGCCTCCTGCAGGCCCTTCCAGTAGTCGGCGTCGTACAGCTCGCCGTGCAGTTCGGCGAACAGCCGCCGTTGTTGCCCATCGGCGAACAGGAACGGCGGGAACTCCTCGGGAAACACATCCAGCGGCGCCACCGAGTACCAGGGCTCGGAGGCCATTTCATCCTCGGGATAACGCGGCGGCGGAATGCGGCGAAAATTGATCTCGGTGAGCAGGCTGATTTCGTCGTAGTCGTAGAACACCACCCGGCCATGGCGGGTCACCCCGAAATTCTTCAGCAGCATGTCGCCGGGGAAGATGTTCGCCGCCGCCAGTTGCTTGATGGCCAGGCCGTAGTCGTCCAGCGCTTCGCGTAGCTGCGCGGCGCTGGCGTTCTCCAGGTACAGGTTGAGGGGGGTCATGCGCCGTTCGATCCAGCAGTGCCGCACCAGCACCGTGTCGCCCTGCAGCACCACGGTGGAGGGCGCCACCTCCAGCAATTCGCTCAGGCAGTCGGGCTCGAACCTGGCGACGGGAAAACGGAAATCGGCGAACTCCTGGGTATCGGCCATACGCCCCACCCGATCGACGTTCTTCACCAGGCGGTACCTGTCGATCACGGTGTTGCGGTCGACGTTCTTCGTCGGTGAGAAGCGATCCTTGATGACCTTGAACACGGTATTGAAACCCGGCAGGGTGAAGACGCTCATGACCATGCCGCGCACCCCGGGCGCCATGATGAAGCGATCGTCGCTGCTGGCCAGGTGGCCGATCAGGGCGCGGTAGAACTCCGACTTGCCGTGCTTGTGGAAGCCGATGGCGGTGTACAGCTCGGCGACGTGCTTGCCCGGCAGGATGCCTTGCAGAAAAGCCACGAACTGCGCCGGCGTGGCCACCTCGACCATGAAGTACGAACGGGTGAAGGAGAAGATGATCGAGACTTCCGCCTCGTCGACGATCGCCGCGTCGAACTGCAGCCCCTGCCCCTCGGGGTGCAGCAGCGGGATCGCCAGGGGCCATTGCTCGTCCTGCGTATAGAGGCGGCCGATCAGGTAGGCGCCCTTGTTGCGGTAGAGCACCGAGGAAAACAGTTCGATGCACAGTCGCGGGTCCTTGCACACCCAGTCCGGCAGGCTGGCACGCAACTGGCCTTCGAGACGCCGCAGATCGCGCGCGAGGTCGCCGAAGGGTACGTCGAAGCGGTAATCCTCGACGATGCGCGCGAGCATGTCCGCCAGCTCGCCGGCGAACGGGTACAGGCGCGTCGGCACCGTCCGCTGACGGCTGCCCGGAGCCGGCCGCGTGGTGTGGATGAACATGCAGTCGTCACTGATCTTGTCGTGGCTGAACAGGCGGCAGAAGATCGAGTTGAACCAGGTTTCGGCCAGCTCGTCGTCGCTGCGTGGATCGATCAGGCCGATATAGGCACGCTTGACCCGGGGCCAGTGGTTGGCGTCAAGCAATGGCCCGCCGCACTGCCCGGCGAGCGCCCCGACGGTCTCGCCGACCTTCTCCTCGTACAGGGCGATGCGCGCCGCCGACGCCTGCTGCGCCTGTTGCCAGAGCGCCTGTTCGAAGCGCCGCCGCGCGCCATCGGTGATCAGCCGGAAATGCTCGCAGTAGTCGTCGAAGCCCTCGAGGATCCTGCGGGCGATGTCGCTGGCTGGCCATTGCTGCGCCATGGGACGAACCTCGGGCATGGTGGAAAACGGGTGCAGAGCCTAATGCCAGTCAGTTAAGCATGCGGCCCGCAAAATGGCGGTCTGCCCCGGCCCTGTGGGAGCCGCGACCCCGCGGCGATCGCTGGCCGTGACACGCTGCGTGCGCTGGCCACCATCGGCATCGCGCCTACACGGACGGCGGTTTGCCGCTCTGCTGCGGTGCCTCCTGCTCCTGCAAAAACCTGATCCGATCAGCATCGGGGCAGTGGCAGCTTAGCCACTGGTGGCGGCGAGGGAAAGCGGGCACTGCTCGTAACTTCATCCTCCGCCAGGATCCTGCCGCAGCCCGTACTTCAAAAGCGTTTTTCCGGTTGCCTTGAATCGCGCATGCGGCAACACTGCCGCCACCTTCCTCCGAGGAGCCTGCCTTGCGTCCTGCCGACTTGTTGCGCCTGTTACTGCTCTCCGCGATCTGGGGGGCGAGCTTCCTGTTCATGCGTGTGGTGGCGCCGGTCATCGGCAGCATGCCCACCGCCTTCTTCCGCGCCGGCATCGGCGCCCTCGGGCTGCTGGCGATTCTGCTGATCATGCGGGTGCAGTGGGATTTTCGCGGCAAGCTCGGGCACTGCCTGCTCCTGGGGGTGATCAACGCCGGCCTGCCATCGGCCATGTACAGCCTGGCGGCGCTGGTGCTGCCGGCCGGCTACTCGGCGATCCTCAATGCCACCACGCCCATGATGGGCGTACTGATCGGCGCCCTGTTCTTCGCCGAGGCGCTGACCCTGGGCCGGGCCGCGGGCGTGGCCATCGGCCTGTTCGGGGTCGGCGTACTGACCCGCACCGGCCCGGTGCAGGTGGATCTCGAATTGCTGCTCGGCGCCGCCGCCTGCCTGGTGGCCACCGCCTGCTACGGCTTCGCCGGCTTTCTCGCCCGGCGCTGGCTCGGCGGCGGCCTGGACAACCGCCTGACGGCCTTCAGCAGCCTGTGTGGCGCGAGCCTGTTCCTCCTGCCGCTGTTCATCGGCTCGCTGGCCGTGCAACCGCCCGCCGACTGGGGCGGCGCCGTGGAATGGCTGTCGCTGGCCGCATTGGGCCTGGGCTGTACCGCCTTCGCCTACGTCCTGTACTTCCGCCTGCTGAGCGATATCGGCCCGATCAAGGCCTCGACCACGACCTTTCTGATTCCACCGTTCGGCGTGCTCTGGGGCGCCCTGCTGCTGGACGAGCCGCTGTCCTGGGCCTACCTGTACGGGGGCGCGCTGATCGCCATCGCCCTGTGGCTGGTGGTCAGGCCGTCGCGCACGGCGGTGAACGTCCGCTAGGTTGTTGCATGCCAGAGCGAGCCGCGGCCGCCAATCGCCGTGGGGAAGTGGCTCCCACGGGATAGCGGCAAATCACCGAGCGCGTAGGAGCGTCGCCCCCGACGCGATGCGATGGCGGCCATCCCGCAGAATCCATGGCGTGGCCGCTATTCGCCGCGGGGGCGCGGCTCCCACGGGATAGCGGCAAACCACCGAGCGCGTAGGCGCGTCGCCCCCGACGCGATGCGATGGCGGCCATCCCGCAGAATCCATAGCGTGGCCGCTATTCGCCGCGGGGGCGCGGCTCCCACGGGATAGCGGCAAACCACCGAGCGCGTAGGAGCGTCGCCCCCGGCGCGATGCGATAGCGGCCATTGCACTGAGGCAAGTTCTTTCGCACCAACGGCACTGGAGCCGCAAATACCTGTTCTCCGGCCCCTCGGCCAACCCGGCGCGTCTTTCAGCGATTGCCCGGCGCCTGACGGAACACGAACACCAGCCCCAGCACGATCAGGCCCATGCCCAGCAGGCTCAATGGCGCCAGCCGGTTGCCGAACACCAGGTAGTCCAGCGCGGCCGTGACCGCCGGTACCAGGTAGAACAGGCTGGTCACGTTGACCAGATTGCCACGGGCGATCAGGCGGTACAGCAGCAGGCTGGCGGCAACCGAAATCACCAGTCCCATCCACAGCGCCGATAACCAGAAACCTGCCGTCATCTCCAGGCGCAGCGGCTGGAACGGCACCACCAGCAGGCACAGCAGCAGACCGGCGAGGTACTGCGTGGGCAACGTACCCAGCGGGTTGTCACGAATGCCCTTCTGCATGATCGCCCCGGCCGTCATGGCGAGCAGCGCCGCCAGCGCGCAGAGCATGCCGGACCAGGACAGACCGGCCAGGCCGATGCCCTGGAACACCACCAGCACCAGCCCCAGCAGGCCGAGGCTCAGCCCGAGCAATCGGCCGGGGGAAAGCCGCCGTTCCAGGTACACGGCGGTCAGTATGGGTTGGGTACCGAGCAAGGTGGCCATCAGGCCGGGGGTGACCTCCTGCTGCAGAGCCAGCAGATAGAAGACCTGATACGCCCCCACCAGGACCAGCCCGGTGCGCCACGCCGCCCAGCGGGCGGCGGGCGATGCCGGCCCGCGCAGCGGCAGCAGGCGTGCCAGCAACAGGAACGCGCTGCAGGCCAGAACGAAGCGCACCAGCAGGAAGGCGAAAGGCGAAGCATGGGCCAGGCCCAGTTTGGAAACGATCGCACCACTGCTCCACAGCAGTACGAACAAGGCCGTGCTGCCATAGGCAAGCAGGGTATTGCGGCTGAAAACGATCATGGACATGCCACCTGTAAAGGCAAATCGATAGCGCCCGCCGCAAGGACGGAAACGCAGGTCAGGGAAGGGCCGACGAGTCAGGCTGCCGCGGGGGCAACCTGTACGGCCAGGCCTCAGGCCGCGGCGGGCGGCGGAGGCGCGTAGCCCGCTGGCGGGCTGACAGGTGGCGGAGCCAGGGAAGTGACCGCCGCAGGCGCCATCGACTGCTGCAGCGGGTGCAGGGCAGTGCCAGGGATGGACGACGCAACGACGAGGGCGGACATGGGAGGTCTCGTGAGAGGGATATCGTGAAACGGATGAACAAGTCGCCGGACTATAACCCGGTCGCGCGGGGCTGACCAGTGGCCCGCCGCGCGCGACCGGATCGGCGGCTTACTGCTGCAACTCCTGCTCGCTGAACAGGTCGCTGAAGAGCATGCTCGACAGGTAGCGCTCGCCGGAGTCCGGGAGGATCACCACGATGGTCTTGCCCTGCATCTCCGGCTTTTCCGCCATGCGTACGGCAACCGCCATGGCCGCGCCGCAGGAGATGCCGCAGAGGATGCCCTCCTCGCGCATCAGGCGCAGGGCCATGTTCTTGGCCTCCTCGTCGGTCACCTGCTCGACCCGGTCGACCAGGGACAGGTCGAGGTTTTTCGGCACGAAACCGGCGCCGATCCCCTGGATCTTGTGCGGGCTGGGTTTGACTTCGTCGCCGGCCAGGGTCTGGCTGATCACCGGCGAGGTGACCGGCTCCACCGCCACCGAGAGGATGGCCTTGCCCTGGGTGTGCTTGATGTAGCGCGACACCCCGGTGATGGTGCCGCCGGTGCCGACCCCGGAAACCAGCACGTCCACCGCGCCCTCGGTATCGTTCCAGATCTCGGGCCCGGTGGTCTTCTCGTGGATCGCCGGGTTGGCCGGATTCTCGAACTGCTGCGGCATGTAGTAACGGTCGCTATCGGCGGCGGCGATCTCGGCGGCCTTGTCGATGGCCCCCTTCATGCCCTTGGCCGGCTCGGTGAGCACCAGTTCGGCGCCCAGGGCCTTGAGCACCTTGCGCCGCTCCAGGCTCATCGACGCGGGCATGGTCAGGATCAGCTTGTAGCCACGGGCGGCGGCGACGAAAGCCAGGCCGATACCGGTGTTGCCCGAGGTCGGTTCGACCAGGGTCATGCCCGGTTTGAGCACGCCGCGCGACTCCGCATCCCAGACCATGTTGGCGCCGATGCGGCACTTCACCGAATAGGCCGGGTTGCGTCCCTCGATCTTGGCCAGGATGGTCACGCCCTTGGGCCCGAGACGGTTGATCATCACCAGGGGCGTGTTGCCGATGGCCTGTGCGTTGTCTGCGAAGATGCGGCTCATGATGTGCGGAATCCTTGTCATGACTGAGCGGGTCAGCCTATGCCCGATGCTCGACGGCGTCCAGCGCAAGAAGGTCGAACTCTGCCACGGCGCGTGCAGTCCACCAGAGACACTGGGCCAACGGATGCCACCGATGAAACGTCGCTACCGCCTGCCGCTCTGGACAGTTCTGGGACTGCTCGTCCTGCTGCTGGTCGCGCACATCGCCCTGCCCTATGCGATCCGCGGCTACCTCAACGACAAGCTCGCCGACATGGGCGACTACCGGGGCCATATCGCCGATGTCGACCTGGCCCTGTGGCGTGGCGCCTACCGGATCAACGGCCTGCGCATCGTCAAGGCCGAGCGCGAGGCGCAGGTGCCCTTCGTCGACGCCCCGGTGATCGACATCGCGGTGAGCTGGAACGCCCTGTGGCGCGAGCGCGCGGTGGTCGCCCGGGTAGTGTTCGAGCGACCCGAGCTCAATTTCATCGATGGCGAGGGCGCAGGCGACTCGCAGACCGGTGAAGGGGTCGACTGGCGTGAGCAGTTGAACAAGCTGCTGCCGATCACCCTCAACGAGGTCCGCGTGAACGACGGTACCGTCGGCTTTCACAATTTCACCTCCTCGCCACCGGTGGACATCAAGGCCACCGCCATCAACGCCAGCCTGTACAACCTGACCAATGTGGCGGATGCGCAAGGCCAGCGCGTCGCCCGCTTCGAGGGCACCGCGCAGTTGCTCGGCCACGCGCCGCTGGAGGCCAGCGCGGTGTTCGACCCCTTCCACAACTTCGAGGATTTCGAGTTCCGGGTGCGCGCCACCGATATCGAGCTCAAGCGCCTCAACGATTTCTCCAGCGCCTATGGCAAGTTCGACTTCAACGGCGGCACCGGCGACCTGGTGATCGAAGCCTTCGCCAAGGACGCCCAGCTCAGCGGCTACATCAAGCCCCTGTTGCGCAACGTCGAGGTGTTCAACTGGCAGCAGGACGTGGAAAACGACGACAAGGGCTTCTTCCGCTCCATCTGGGAAGCGCTGGTGGGCGGTGGCGAGAAGGTGCTGAAGAACCAGCGCATGGATCAGTTCGCCACCCGCGTGGAGCTCAGTGGCAGCGTCCGCCAGCAGAACATCAGCGCCTTCCAGGCGTTCCTCGGCATCCTGCGCAATGGCTTCGTCAAAGCCTTCAACACACGCTTCGAGCGCGACGCCACGGAAGATGAGTGAGCGCGTCCATTCAGTGACCGAACAGGCGTTCTGCGTTCACAGCTCCCGCCCCGGCACGTTATAGTCGTGCCCTTTCCGCTACCTGCCCCGTCCCCTGGCGGCGGCGTCGATCGTTCGAGGATTTACCGATGAAGTTCGAAGGCACTCCGTCCTATGTCGCCACCGACGACCTCAAGCTCGCGGTCAATGCCGCCATCACCCTGCAGCGGCCGCTGCTGGTCAAGGGCGAGCCCGGCACCGGCAAGACCCTGCTCGCCGAACAACTGGCCGAGTCCTTCGGCGCCCGGCTGATCACCTGGCACATCAAGTCCACCACCAAGGCCCACCAGGGCCTGTACGAGTACGACGCGGTCAGCCGCCTGCGCGATTCGCAGCTCGACTCCGAGCGGGTTCACGAGGTACGCAACTACATCAAGAAAGGCAAGCTGTGGGAGGCCTTCGAGGCCGAGGAGCGCGCGGTGCTGCTGATCGACGAGATCGACAAGGCCGACATCGAGTTCCCCAACGACCTGCTGCAGGAACTCGACAGGATGGAGTTCTACGTCTACGAGACCGACGAAACCATCAAGGCCAGGCACCGACCGATCATCATCATCACCTCCAACAACGAGAAGGAACTGCCGGACGCCTTCCTGCGCCGCTGCTTCTTCCACTACATCGCCTTCCCCGACCGCCAGACCCTGCAGAAGATCGTCGACGTGCACTACCCCGGCATCAAGAAGGAGCTGGTGGCCGAGGCGCTGGACGTGTTCTTCGACGTGCGCAAGGTACCGGGGCTGAAGAAGAAACCCTCGACCAGCGAACTGGTCGACTGGCTCAAACTGCTGATGGCCGACAATATCGGCGAAGCGGTGCTGCGCGAACGCGACCCGACCAAGGCCATCCCGCCCCTGGCCGGCGCCCTGGTGAAGAACGAACAGGACGTGCAACTGCTCGAACGCCTGGCCTTCATGGTGCGACGCGGCAACCGCTGAGGGTCGGCACGGTGGAAAAAAGCGCCGGCTGAGCGCCAGAATTGCCCCATTTGCGTAGGAGCCGCGACCTCGCGGCGAATCGTGGCCATACCGCGATTTTGCAGCATGGCCGCCCTCGCCTCGCGCCGGGATCGACGCGCCTACTGCTCAACCCTGACTGCGAACGGGCTCTTGCAGGCCAAGGATCAAGACGGCATCCACGGGAAATCGGGAGATAGCCACCATGCTGCTCAACCTGTTCAACGAAATGCGTGCCGCCAAGGTGCCGGTCTCGGTGCGTGAACTGCTCGACCTGATCGACGCCCTGAAGCACAAGGTCACCTTCGCCGACATGGACGAGTTCTACTACCTGGCGCGGGCGATCCTGGTCAAGGACGAGCGTCATTTCGACAAGTTCGACCGCGCCTTCGCCGCCTACTTCAACGGCTTGCAGAACCTGGATGAGCATCTCGAGGCGCTGATTCCGGACGAATGGCTGCGCAAGGAATTCGAGCGCTCGCTGAGCGACGAAGAGCGGGCCAGGATCGAGTCCCTCGGCGGCCTCGACAAGCTGATCGAGGCATTCAAGAAACGCCTGGAAGAACAGAAGGAACGCCACGCCGGCGGCAACAGGTGGATCGGCACCGGCGGCACCAGCCCCTTCGGCTCGGGCGGCTACAACCCCGAAGGCATCCGCGTCGGCGATGCCGGCAAACGCCAGGGCAAGGCGGTCAAGGTCTGGGATCAGCGCGACTACAAAAACCTCGACGACTCGGTGGAACTGGGCACGCGCACGATCAAGATCGCCCTGCGCCGCCTGCGCAAGTTCGCCCGCCAGGGCGCCCAGGACGAGCTGGATCTGCACGGCACCATCGACCACACCGCCAAGGACGGCGGCCTGCTCAACATCCAGATGCGCCCCGAACGGCGCAACGCGGTCAAGCTCCTGCTGCTGTTCGATATCGGCGGCTCCATGGACGCCCACGTCAGGATCTGCGAGGAGCTGTTCTCCGCCTGCCGCACCGAGTTCAAGCACCTGGAGTACTTCTACTTCCACAACTGCGTGTACGAATCGGTGTGGAAGAACAACCTGCGGCGCACCTCGGAACGTTTTTCCACCCACGACCTGCTGCACAAGTACGGCGCCGACTACAAGGTGGTGTTCGTCGGCGATGCGGCCATGGCGCCCTACGAGATCACCCAGCCGGGCGGCAGCGTCGAGCACTGGAACGAAGAGGCCGGCCATGTCTGGATCAGACGTTTCATGGAGACGTACAGGAAACTCATCTGGATCAACCCCTATCCCCGGGAAACCTGGGACTACACCACCTCGACCGGGATCATCCGCGAGCTGGTCGACGACCGCATGTACCCCCTGACCCTGCAGGGCCTGGAAGACGGCATGCGTTTTCTGTCCAAGTGATAACCGCGGCGCCTGGCGCCCGGCTCAGCGCTCGTCCGTGGCATCGTCCTGCGCCAGCTCGCCGGCCTGGCTCTCGATTTCCACCAGCACGTCCCGGTGCCGTTGCTGCCATTCGGCGAAGCTCATGCCACTGCCATCGAGCAGATCGGGATTGCGCTTGACCAGGTAGACCGCGGCCTTCTGCGCCGAGTCGGCCACCTTGAGCTGCAGCGGCAGCGAGTCGATGGGGCCTTCGTAGGCGATCCAGCGACTGAAGTCCTCGAACTTGCTGCAGACCTTCTGAAAATCCTCGTCATGCATGCGCTGCCAGCCGTTTTCGATGTTCTCGACGCGCTTGGGCGGCATGCCGACGATTTCCGCGAACGCCTTGCGGCTCAACCCCATCAATTCACGCAGTCCTCGCATCCGCTCGCCGGCCGTGAACAGAAAGCGCTTGTTGGTCATGACTAATTCTCGTCCTGAGTCATGCGCTTAAACGCATTGACATACTAACATTTAGTGATTAAAACTAACCCTCGCTTCGCCCAGCCCGGCGGGCGCGGCGTCAGGAGCCGATCATGTTGCAGGAAGCAGAATCAAAGTGGAAGAACTCGACCTCAGCCCCTTTCCCGACTCGCCACGATACGTCAGCCTGCCGCGCTTCGCACAACTCATCGGCCATGGCAACGACCTGAGTCTCGTTCGCGCCTGGGTCGAGGCCGGGGAACTGCCCGTGCTGACGGCAGGCGCCCATGTCCTGGTCGACCTGCACACCCTCAAGGCCCGACAAGCCGACGGCCCGCCATGAACGCCCGCGACCAGGCCAGAATCCCCGACTTCGCCGGACAGCCGGCGGTGATCACGGACGCGCCGCTGGCGCTGCAGTTGCTCGTCGACGAAGGGGTACGCAGCGCAGATGAATGGTTCGACGATCAGCACCGCCGCCAGCTCTGGCGGCACCTGGCCTATGCGCGGGCGCTGATCGAACCGGGCGATAACCGCCTGGCCTTCGAGAGCGGTTTCCTCAACCGCCTGCAACAACGTGTGCAGCACCTAGGGTCTGTTGACGTTTCAGCGCAAGCCGCGTTGCCGCGCAAAATCTCGCCAGGCTAGGCGGAGGACGCCGGGAATGGACTAGCCGTCCGCGTGTTCCCTTGCCAAGTCCTCCAACAACGCATGGCGAGATTTTTCGCGCAACCTAGGCGGCCCCACCCGAAGGGCCGGGCCCGTTTTGCCGCGATGCTGCGTTTCTCGCCGGCTCATTTAGCCCGCTAAACTTCGCGGCTCGTGCCTTGCCTCGCGGCAAAACGGGCTCCGGCGCGGTCGTGCTGAAACGTCAACAGACCCTAGATCGACCTTGCAGTTGCCGGGACGAACAGGGAAGCTAGCGACGAACCGCGCGCCGGGGCCGTGCACCTGCGCCCTCAGCGCGTGCCTGGATGACGGCCCCGGCCGTCACCGTCTCTGGCAAAGGAAGCGCTCTTGGACTGGCAAACCCTGCTCACCCGTGAACGCCTCGGCAAACCGGCCCCCAGCGCCGACGAGCTGGGCCGCAGCCCGTTCCACAAGGATCACGACCGGATCATCTTTTCCGGCGCCTTCCGCCGCCTGGGCCGCAAGACCCAGGTACACCCGGTGTCGAGCAACGACCACATCCACACGCGCCTGACCCATTCGCTGGAAGTCAGTTGCGTGGGCCGCTCCCTGGGCATGCGCGTCGGCGAGATGATCCGCCAGGATCTGCCCGACTGGTGCGCGCCGAGCGACATGGGCATGGTCGTGCAGTCCGCCTGCCTGGCCCACGACATCGGCAATCCGCCCTTCGGCCACTCCGGCGAAGACGCCATCCGCCACTGGTTCCAGCAAGCCGCCGGACGCGGCTGGCTGGACGCGATGAGCGATGCCGAGCGTGGCGACTTCCTCAGTTTCGAGGGCAACGCCCAGGGCTTCCGGGTCCTCACCCAGCTGGAGTATCACCAGTTCGACGGCGGCACGCGGCTGACCTACGCCACCCTCGGCGCCTACCTCAAATACCCCTGGACCGCCCGCCACGCCGAAGCGCTGGGCTACAAGAAACACAAGTTCGGCTGTTACCAGAGCGAGCTGCCCCTGCTCGAGCAGATCACCCACAAGCTCGGCCTGCCGCAGCTCGAGGAGCAGCGCTGGGCCCGCCATCCGCTGGTGTACCTGATGGAGGCCGCGGACGACATCTGCTATGGCCTGATCGATCTCGAAGATGGCCTGGAAATGGAACTGCTCGAGTATGCCGAGGTGGAATCACTGCTGCTCGATCTGGTCGGCGACGATCTGCCGGAAACCTATCGCCAGCTCGGCCCCAGGGACTCCAGGCGGCGCAAGCTGGCGATCCTGCGCGGCAAGGCCATCGAACACCTGACCAACTCGGCGGCCAGCGCCTTCGTCGAGCAACAGCGGGCACTGCTGGCCGGCGACCTGGCGGGCGACCTGGTCGAACACATGCACGGGTCGGCCAAACGCTGCGTGCAGAGCGCCAAGGCCATGGCCCGGGAAAAGATCTTCCAGGACAAACGCAAGACCCTGCACGAGATCGGCGCCTACACCACCCTGGAAATTCTTCTGAACGCCTTCTGCGGTGCCGCACTCGAACAGCACGGCGGGCGTACGCCGTCCTTCAAGCACCGGCGCATTCTCGACCTGCTCGGCCCCAATGCCCCCGATCCCCACTGGCCCCTGTACCGATCCTTCTTGCGCATGATCGACTTCATCGCCGGCATGACCGATAGCTACGCGACAGAGATGGCCCGCGAGATGACCGGTCGTTCGAGCCCGGTATAAGCGATGAAGGTGCTGCTGCGGCAAATCTTCAACTGGCATGCCGGGCCGCCGGCCTGGGGGCCGGCCGTGGTCGCCGGGCTGGGTTGCGCCCTGCCCCTGCTGCTGGGCCTGTTCAGTGCCCATCCGGGGTTCCTGTGGGCCGCGGTTGGCGCTTTCCAGGCCGCCCAGGCCAATCCCCTGCACCGCTTCGGCATGCTGCGCATGTTGCTGCTCACCGGGCTTGGCGCCTGCAGTGCCGGCCTGGGCTTCTGGTCGGCGACCCACCCCCTGATCAGCCTGGCGCTGTTCGCCGCCTTCGGCCTGCTGCTGGCCTGGCTGCAGCGCTATGGCGCCGAGGCCGGCAAGCTGGGCATCGGTCTCACCGTGTGCCTGTGCCTCGGCCAGGGGCAACAGGGCGCCAGCAGCCTGAACAACCCCCATGCGATCAGCATGCTGTTCACCCTCGGTGGTCTCTGGGTGATGCTCCTGGCGTTCGGCCTGCGCGGCTTCCACGGTTTGCGCATGTGGCCCTACATGCCACGCCTGGTCAGCCTGCTCAAGGTGCTGCGCCGGCATGCCCGGCGCCAGTCGCGACAGCAATGGTGGCTGTATGCGCTGGGCTGCACCCTGGCGCTGTCGCTGGCCGGCCTGATCGTCAACCTGGCCAACCTGCAACGCGGCTACTGGTTGACCCTGGCCGTGGTGACCACGCTGCAGATCGAGTTCCGCGGCAGCCTGGTGCGGGCCATGCAGGCGAGCATGGCCAGCCTGACCGCGGCCGGCCTGCTGATCCTCCTGGGCAACAGCCTGCAGAGCCCGGCGCTGATGGTCGCCATCATGCTGCCGCTGATCACCCTCAGCCGCGCCGTGCAGGCCAACCACTACGGCCTGTTCGTGCTGCAGACCACGGTCTGTTTCGTGCTGCTCGCCGAGAGCCTGGCCAGGGACTGGCACCTGCCCCAGGTACGCCTGCTCAACGCGCTGCTCGGCGTGCTGGTGACGCTGTTCGTCGCCCTGCTGATGCATGGCCTGCGGCAATGGCTGGACAAGCGTTCCACGGCGCGCCGGGCCGCGCTGACCGAGTAGTCGACAAGCGGACGCGCGCTTGATTATGCTGCCCGGGCGCAACCAGGGAGCGACGCGCCATGCCCAGCGGTTTCCGGCCCCACGCACACAGGTTTCCCCTGCACGTCCATATCAGCGTGCTGTTCATCCTGTTGTTGCTGCTGGCAGGCGGTGCCCTGGGCCTGTTCAATTACCGGCAGACCACGGCGATCATCTTCTCCAGCAGCGCCACGCTGTTCGAACGCATCCAGCAGGACGTGCAGCGCGATATCGGCGCGACCTACCAACCCATTCGCCACCTGCTCGGGGTGCTGGCCTTCGCCGAGGGCACCCGGGGCGACGACCTGCAGACGCGCCAGCCCCTGCTCGCCCCCTTCGCCCAGGCGCTGCGCGACAACCCCAAGCTCGCCGCCGTCTACCTGGGCTACCGCAATGGCGATTTCTTCATGGTGCGCGCGCTGCGCGAGCGCAGCGTGCAACGCCAGTTCGAGGCGCCGCCCGGGGCCGCCTTCCAGATCTGGTCGATCGAGCAGCAGGGCGACAGCCGCGCTGGCGAATACCTGTTCTACGACGACGCCCTCAAGCTGCTCGAGCGGCGCGCGGCAAACGGCCAGGACTACGATCCCCGCGACCGCGAGTGGTATGTCCGCGCCCGCGCGGAAAACGCCCGGATCAGCACCACCCCCTATGTGTTCTTCTCCTCCGGGGCGATCGGCACCACCCTGGCCACCCCGGCCGGCGACGATGGCGTCCTGGCCGCCGACCTGACCCTGGAACAGTTGTCCGCGACCCTGATCAAGCACAAGGTGACCCCCGACAGCGAAGTGCTGCTGTTCGATGCCAGGGGGGTCGCCGTGGCCTACCCGGATAGCCGCCGCCTGATCCGCGAGGACCCCGAGCCCCACCTGGCCCGCGTGCGCGACCTGCTGCCGACGCTGGCCGGGGCGCTGGAGGAACTGGAGGCGGACGGCGACCAGCAACGCATAGTGAACCTGGACAAACGCCGCTGGGTGGTCTCGCGCAGCCAGCTCGGCGAAGGGGGCCCCGCCGGCCTGTACCTGGCGTTGCTGGTTCCCGAGGACGAACTGCTGGCCGATGCCTACCGCATCCGCTGGCAGGGCGCCCTGGTCACCCTGACCACCCTGCTGCTGTGCCTGCCGCTGGGCTGGCTGGCGTCACGCTGCATCACCCGCCCGCTGGGCGCGTTGCAGGCCCAGAGCGAAGCCATGGGCCGCTTCGCTTTCGCCGCGGCGGATGGCGTGCGTTCTTCGGTGCTGGAAGTGGACAGGCTGGCGCTGGCGATGACGCGGATGAACCGCAGCATCACCCGCTACCAGGGCATCGTCGTCGAACTGGGGCAGCAGCCGGACATCGACAGCCTGCTGCAACGCACGCTGCACGAAAGCATCGACGCGGTACAGGCCGATGCCGGCATCCTCTACCTGCTCGAGGACGGGCAACTGCAACCCCACGGACTGCGGCTCGACGGCGTCGCACAGGCGCCGGGCCGCCATGACCTGCTCGCCCATGACCTGCTCGCCCATGCCCTCGACCGGCCACTGCCGCCCTGGTTGCGGCAGGCCCTCGACGGTAGCAGCGCGGCGCTCAGCCTGGGGTTCGACAAGGCCGGCGACTACCAGCCCCTGCTCAACAGCCTTGGCAGCCCGCGGGTGAACCTGGTCGCCGTCGCCCTGCGCGACCGCCAGGACGAAACGCTCGGGCTGCTGGTACTGCTGCAGAGAGAAGAGCCACTGGAGGCGCACCCCGGCATCAGGAGCGCGGCGTGTATCGCCTTCAGCGAGGCGGTGGCGAAGATCGCCGCGCTGCATCTGCACAATCGCCGGATGATGCCGGAATCCTGAGCAGCGCGCGGCACGTGGAAACGGCGACCGAGCCGGCGGCCATCAGGCCAATGCCAGTCAGTCAAGCATTCGGCCCGCGAAACGGCGGTTTGCCCTAGCCTTGTAGGCGCTGCGACCTCGCAGCGAATAGCGGTCGCGCCACGGATTTTGCGAGATGGCCGCAAGCGCATCGCGCCGAGGTCGACGCTCCCACACGGGCGGCGGGCACCCCCTGTTCCTACAAAAACCTTATCTGATCGGCATTAGGCGATCAGGCCGGGTTGATCGGATTCTCCGGATACCACACATCCATCAGCGCGGTGGCGCTGAAGTCGGCCAGCTCGCTACGCCCCTTGAGCCAGCCCTCGACGGCGGCACGCTGCTCCTCGCTGACCGAGCCACGCTTGGCCAGGCACACCAGGCCGTAATCGTCGCCGCCGACATAACCCAGGCCATTGCCGGTCATGGCATCGCGCAGGAACGCCTCGAGGAAGGCATCGATGGCCTCTTCGCTCAAGCCATCCTTGAAGTTCAGGTTCAGTTCGAACCCCAGTTCCTGGAATTCATCCACACAGAGTTTCTTGCGCAGACGGCGGGAACGGTTGGTAGCCATGGGACAATCCTCAAGAGTGATAACGCGCGGCACTCTACCAGCTTAGCCCGCCCGCCGGGCGAAAAAGCACCCGGCGAGGGCGCGGAGCGGGCGGGCATGGGGCATAATGCCCGGCATCTGGATGCCCAGCACTCGCCCAAACAGCTGTGGGAGCTCGTACATGCGTTTTTTCGTTGTCCCCCCTCGTTTCGAGGGTTTCTGCCCATGATCAGAACGCTGCGCCACCTGGCCATCGCCACCCTGCTACTGCCAAGCGCCCTCCCCGCATTCGCCGCCGTTGGCAACAGCCTGCCCAACACGGTCATACAGAGCCTGAAGGCCAACAAGATCAGCACCCAGTCGCTGTCGGTGGTGACCCTGCCGCTGACCGGCCCGGGCAACGGCACCATCTTCAACGCCGATGTGTCGGTCAACCCGGCCTCGACCATGAAGCTGGTGACCACCTTCGCCGCCCTCGAACTGCTCGGCCCGACCTTCCAGTGGAAGACCGAGTTCTACAGCGACGGCCCGCTCAAGGACGGCGTGCTCAATGGCAACCTCTACCTCAAGGGCGGCGGCGACCCCAAGCTGAACATGGAGAAACTCTGGCTGCTGCTGCGTGACCTGCGCGCCAACGGCGTGCGCCAGGTCACCGGCGACCTGGTGCTCGACCGCAGTCACTTCATCCAGCCCGATCTGCCGGCGTTCGACGACGACGGCGGCGATGCCAACAAACCCTACCTGGTCACCCCGGATTCGCTGCTGGTCAACCTCAAGGCGCTGCGCTTCATCGCCAGGGCCGAGGGCGGCAAGGTCAGCGTCGCCGCCGAGCCGCCCCTGGCCGGGCTGACCCTGGACAACCAGGTCAAGGTGCTCAAGGCCGGCAAATGCCCGGCCTGGCCCGACGTGCGCTACAACCCGGTGAAGGAATTCGACGGCACCAAGGTGATCGTCACCGGGCAACTGACCGACGGCTGCAGCGCGCAGACCTACCTGTCGCTGCTGGATCATCCCGGCTATGCCGCCGGCGCCGTACGCGCCATCTTCAAGGAGCTGGGTGGCAGCATCATGGGCAAGGACCGCCTGGCCGACGTGCCGAAGAGCGGGCAGTTGCTCGCCCGCGCCTTCTCGCCCGACCTGGTGGAGATCATTCGCGACATCAACAAGTACAGCAACAACACCATGGCCCGCCAGCTGTTCCTCAGCATCGGCGCGCAGTACCGCAACGAAACCGACAGCGACGATGCCAAGGCGGCGCAGCGCGCCATCCGCGCCTGGCTGGCGCGCAAGGGCATCACCGCCTCGCAACTGGTGATGGAAAACGGCTCCGGCCTGTCCCGCGCCGAACGCCTGAGCGCCCGGGAAATGGGCAGGATCCTCCAGGCCGCCTGGAACAGCCCCTACGCCGCCGAGTTCATCAGCTCCATGCCGCTGGTGGCGATGGACGGCACCATGCGCAAGCGCCTGCGCAACACCGCCCTGGCCGGCCAGGCCCACATCAAGACCGGCACCCTGAACAACGTGCGCGCCATCGCCGGCTTCAGCCGCGACAGCAACGGCAACAGCTGGGCCGTGGTGGCCATCCTCAACGACCCGAAACCCTGGGGCGCTTCGGCCATCCTCGACCAGGTGCTGATCGATCTCTACAAGCAGCCGAAGAGCACCGCCAGGTAAACATGGGGTAGCCCGGGTCGAGCGCAGCGACACCCGGGAGATCGCCCTGGGTATCGCTTCGCTCAACCCAGGCTACGGGCCTGTAGTCAAAGGCGATAGCGGCCTCACGTAGGGTGGATCGGGGCGCATAGCCGACGCTTCACCTGCGCGGCCCGATCCGTCCACCGCTCCGCAATCGCAATGGTGGATGAAAAGAGCGTCATCCACCCTACGGCCTACAAACACGAAGAGCGCCGCCAGGTAAACATGGGGTAGCCCGGGTCGAGCGCAGCGACACCCGGGAGATCGCCCTGGGTATCGCTGCGCTCGACCCAGGCTACGGGCTTCAAGCTTCAAGCTTCAAGAAAGCATAGGTGGTACGCCTGAACCACGTTCAACTGCTGGATCTGGCCATCAGCTTCCAGGCGCGGTGGATCTTGCCGTTGCGGGCGAAGTCCGGGTCCAGGGTCGAGGCACTGATTTCTTCCAGCGCATAGCGCGCGGCGAGGCCCTCGTCGAGCTGGAACTTGCGGAAGTTGTTGGAGAAGTACAGCACGCCGCCCGGTGCCAGGCGCGCCATGGCCAGGTCCAGCAGTTGCACGTGGTCACGCTGTACGTCGAACACGCCGTCCATGCGCTTGGAGTTGGAGAAGGTCGGCGGGTCGATGAAGATCAGGTCGTACTCGCCGCGATCCTCGGCCAGCCAGCTCATCACATCGCCCTGTTCCAGGCGGTTCTTGTCGGAGAAGCCATTGAGCGAGAGGTTGCGCCGCGCCCAGTCCAGGTAGGTCTTCGACAGGTCGACGCTGGTGGTCGTGCGCGCCCCGCCCTTGGCCGCGTGCACGCTGGCCGTGGCGGTGTAGCAGAACAGGTTGAGGAAACGCTTGCCCGCCGCTTCCTTCTGGATGCGCAGGCGCAGCGGCCGGTGGTCGAGGAACAGCCCGGTATCCAGGTAGTCGGTCAGGTTGACCAGCAGTTTCACGCCGCCCTCGCTGACTTCCATGAACTGCCCCTGGCTGCTCTGGCGCTGGTACTGCTTGCTGCCCGCCTGCCGCTCGCGACGCTTGATCACCACCTTGCTCTGGTCGATGCCCAGGGCATGGGGGATCGCCGCCAGGGCATCGAACAGACGTGACTGGGCCTTGTCCGGGTCGATCGAACGCGGCGCGGCGTATTCCTGCACATGCACCCAGTCGTGGTACAGGTCGATGGCCAGGGCGTACTCGGGCATGTCGGCATCGTACAGGCGGTAGCAGTCGATGCCCTCGCGCCGCGCCCACTTGCCCAGTTGCTTGAGATTCTTCTGCAGGCGGTTGGCGAACATCTGCCCGCCCTCGCTCAGGCGCGCCTGTTCGACCACCGGCGCAGCCGCCGGGACCGGCTTGAGCGGATTGCCGTTGCGGTTGAGCGCCGGCGCCTCGGCCTGCAGCGCGCTCTGCTCGCGCTCGCGTTCACGCTGTTGCGGCGTGCGCCGCTCGCCGGTGACGAACTGTTCCGGCTGCACCTTGATCAGCAGCAGTTTGCACGGCAGGGCGCCGTTCCAGAAGGCGTACTGCTTGTGGCTGCGAATGCCCATGCGCTTGCCCAGGTCGGGGGCGCCGGTGAACACCGCCGCGTCCCAGCCCAGGCAGGCCTGACGCAGGCGTTCGCCGAGGTTCTGATAGAGATACAGCAGGCTCGCCTCGTCGCCCAGACGCTCGCCATAGGGGGGATTGCAGATCACCAGGCCCTTCTGGTTCTGATCCGGACGCGGCTCGAAGGTCGCCACCTCGCCCTGGTAGACCTTGACCCAGTCGCTCAGCCCGGCCCGCTCGATATTGTTGCGCGCCGGCTGGATCAGCCGCGGATCGGCTTCATAGCCGCGAATCCACAGCGGCGGCCGCGCCAGGCCGGCGGCGGCACGTTCCTGGGCCTCGCCCTGCAGCTTCTTCCACAACGCCGGCACATGCCCCAGCCAGTGGCTGAAGCCCCATTGCTCGCGGCTCAGGTTCGGCGCGATATCGGCGGCGATCAGCGCCGCTTCCACCAGGAAGGTACCGACCCCGCACATGGGGTCGGCCAGCGCCCCGCCGTCGGCGGCGATGCGCGGCCAGCCGGCGCGGATCAGGATCGCGGCGGCGAGGTTTTCCTTCAGCGGCGCGGCCCCCTGCTGCAGGCGGTAGCCGCGCTGGTGCAGGCTGTGCCCGGACAGGTCCAGGGACAGGATCGCCTCGCCCCGATCCAGGCGCAGGTGCACCCGCACGTCGGGGGTGAGCTTGTCCACCGCAGGGCGGCTACCGTCGGCCTGGCGCAGTTTGTCGACGATGGCGTCCTTGACCTTCAGCGCGCCGAAATGGGTGTTGTCGATGCCCGAGCCGTTGCCGCTGAACTCCACGGCCAGGCTGCCGGCGGGTTGCAGGTGCTCGAACCAGTCGACGTTCAGCACGCCCTGGTACAGGCTCTCGGCATCACGCACGGGGAAGCGCGCCAGCACCAGCAGCACGCGGTTGGCCAGGCGCGACCACAGGCACAGACGGTAGGCCGTCTCCATACTGGCCATGCCACGGATCGCCGAGGTGTGTTCACGCGCCTGTTCGAGGCCGAGCCCGCGCGCCTCTTCGAGCAGCAGGCCTTCCAGCCCCTTGGGACAGGTGAGGAAGAGTTCGTAATCGTCCGACATGCAGTGCCTCAGGCAGTTGTGGGTTGCGCGCGACGGGCGGCACAACCAGAAAATAAGTGACAAAAAGCCGCATGACGACCCTTCGTCGGAATAAGTGGCGCGTGCAATCGAGAGCCATTCGCGATGGCAAAAGACCAGCACGTCATACGCAAACGCCCCGGTCATCAATGCTTGCCCGAAAACCGCCCGGGTCAGTCGGACAGGCTTATGGCCCCACCCTCAAAAGCGTTACGTCCTTATGACAAAACGATCATTCACAGCTCATCGAGCATTCGATAGAAACCTACCTAGGCCAGCGCTGCAACGGTGCTGGCACAGGAGGCTCGCGACGCCGGCAGCGGACTCCGACGGCAGACCATTCTGCCTGACCCCGCCACGGGGTCTACGGGACATAACAGTCAACAAGTGAGGGCAACACCCTATGAGAAGACTTAAGCGTGATCCGTTAGAACGAGCTTTTCTGCGCGGCTATCAGTACGGCATCAATGGTAAATCCCGCGAGCTGTGTCCTTTCACTCTTCCGTCCGTGCGTCAGGCCTGGTTGAACGGCTGGCGCGAAGGCCGCGGTGACAACTGGGACGGACTGACCGGCACCGCCGGTATCCATCGCCTTAACGAACTTCACGCTGTCGGCTAAACCCAGGACCTACCGACTTCACCAAGCACGCTCCATCCGAGCGGCGGGCGCAAGCCCAGGGGCTCCCCAAGGGAGCCCTTTTTTATGGCCTGCCATCCCTGGCGGCCACCCTTCGGGCCGTCGCCACGCGACCTTGAAAACGGGCTCCCGGCCATTCGTTTCAACCCCGCGGACGCGCCGCCGCGATCGCATCCACCGACTCGCGGATCAACGCCGGCCCCTTGTAGATGAACCCGGAATAGATCTGCACCAGGCTCGCGCCCGCGGCGATCTTCTGCGCGGCATGGCGTCCTTCGGTAATCCCGCCAGCGGCGATGATCGGCAGCCGCCCGCCCAGCTCGCCCGCCAGCACGGCGACCGTATGGGTGCTCTTGTCGCGTACCGGCGCGCCCGACAGCCCGCCGGCCTCGTTGGCGAAAGCCAGGTTCTCGACCCCTTCGCGACTCAGTGTGGTGTTGGTGGCGATGACCGCATCCATGCCCGTCTCCAGCAGGGCCTTGGCCACCTGCACGGTTTCCTCGTCGCTCATGTCCGGGGCGATCTTGATCGCCAGCGGCACGCGGCGTCCATGGGCCAGGGCCAGCTCGTCCTGCCGCAGACGCAGGGCCTCGAGCAACTGCTTCAGCGCATCGCCGAACTGCAGGCTGCGCAGGCCGGGGGTGTTCGGCGAGCTGACATTGACCGTGACGTAGCTGGCGTGGGCATGGACCTTGTCCAGGCAGATCAGGTAGTCCTCCACCGCGCGCTCGACCGGCGTATCGACGTTCTTGCCGATATTGATGCCCAGCACGCCCTTGAACTTCGCCGCGCGCACCCGTTCGAGCAGGTGATCGACGCCATGGTTGTTGAAGCCCATGCGATTGATGATCGCCTCGGCCTCGGGCAAACGGAACAACCGCGGTTTCGGATTGCCCGGCTGCGGCCGCGGGGTCACGGTGCCGATCTCGACGAAACCGAAACCCAGCTGGGCAAAGCCGTCGATGGCATCGCCATTCTTGTCCAGGCCGGCGGCCAGGCCGACCGGATTGGCGAACTGCAGGCCCATGACCGTCACCGGCAGGCTGTGCGGTGCCTTGCTCAGGCGCCCGGCAAGCCCCAGCCGACCAGCCGCACCGATCAGGTCGATGGACAGCTCGTGGGCGGTTTCCGGGGACAGTTTGAACAGCAGCTCGCGGGCCAGGTTGTACATGGGCAGGCTCAGCTCGTCAGTGGCGAAATCGAAAGGCGCGGATTATAGCCGCCCCACACCGCCCAGGCGAGGCTCAAGGCAGGCGGCGCAGGCTGAGCAGCTCGCCGGCGGGGTTGAACTGCAGCTCGAAGGAACCGTAGATGCCCTCGTGGGTCAGAAACGGGCGAAAATGATGAGCCGGTATACTCACCCGGCGACCATCGCGGCTGAACACCTGGATCCGGTTGGCCTGCCCGAGATAGACCGCGCGCATGCGTTCGGCCGGTAACGCGATATCCAACACCAGACTGGGCATGGAAGCACCTTCGTAGATGAATGATCCGATTCTGCCACAGAGCCTGACGACGAGCGTCCCGCGCGACGCCATCCGGCGCCACGGGCACCGCCGATGGGCGGCGCCGCATTTTCGCCGACGCCATCCGTGCAACTCATGGGAGCCTCTGCCACACTGCTGCAGGCACACTGGAGCACACACGCCGTCATGAGTCTGCCCGAACATCCGCTCTCCCTGAGTTCACGCCTGGCCGCCCTGGCCCAGCGTGTAGGCTTGCTCGGCCGCGGTTCACGGCAGATCGCCGAAAGCGCCAGCCAGTTGCAACTGCCTTTTGCCGCCATCGCACCCTTCACCGACAACATCTGCTGGCAAAGCGGCCTACCGCTGCAGCGCCTCAGGGATCTGCCCCGGGGCGCCCTGTCCGGCCCCGTCCAGGAAGACAAGGCCGAGGCGCACGCCACCCTGGTCGGCCTGGTCGAGGTCGAGCAACGGCAACTGGAGGCCATCGACCTGCGGCAGGTCGATGGCCTGGTCGCCTGCGACCCCAGCCAGGCGCTGCATGACAGTTTCGAGCGTTATGCCGCCAGCGAACAGTGCCGGCAGATCCGCATCATCAGCTACAAGGACTTCGTCCGCACCCTGAGCAAGCCCCTGCCCGGTTTTCTCGGCGCCGGCCCCATCAGCCTGTACCAGGCCGCTTGGCGTGGCGAGCGGCTGTTCTGGGCCGGCGAGCAGCATATCGATGCCTTTGCCTGTGCCGTGGTCTACGCGCGCCGCCGGGGGCTGGAGGTCAGCCTGCCCGCCGAGCTGGCCCACTACAGCATCAGCCCCCGGGGCCTCGAGGAACTGGAGCGGCGCTACCATGCGCTGGCCATGCCGGGAGCCGCCTGGAGCGACGCCACCTTCATGCGCCTGCTGATGGAACACGACGTGCCCTATGCCCGCCTGGCGCTGTTGCGCAGCGCCGGCGCACCGGAATTCCTGCTGCTGCCCAAGCACTCGCCGCAAGCCTCGGCGCTGGGCGAAGGCTTGTGCCATGCCGGCGCGCCGGACATGCTGCGCTACGTGCGTACGCTGCTGGGTTGAGCCCCGGCCACGGGCACATGACAGCCCGAAGCGGACAGCTTTTGTAAAGACTTTCGGGTTTCTTCGCCGGCCAGGCGGTGCCAGTCTCGGCAGACACTCTCTGTCTGGAGCACGCCTGTGCGACGTTTCCTCGCCCCCCTCCTGCTAACGGGCAGCCTGCCCGCCCTCGCCAGCGCAACGCCCGTGTACGGGCCGGAACTGGAAGGCTTCGACTACCCCCACGAGGTCAAGCGCTTCGTCTTCGAATCGCAAGGCAGCGCGCTGCAGATGGCCTACATGGACGTGCCGGGCAAACAGCCCAATGGCCGCACCGTGGTGCTGATGCACGGCAAGAACTTCTGCGGCGCCACCTGGGAAGGCAGCATCGCCGCGCTGACGGAGGCCGGCTACCGGGTGGTGGTGCCGGATCAGGTGGGTTTCTGCAAATCCAGTAAGCCGGCCCATTACCAGTACAGCTTCCAGCAACTGGCGAGCAACACCCACGCCCTGCTGCAACAGCTGGGTATCGAACGGGTCACCGTCATGGGCCATTCCATGGGCGGCATGCTCGCCACCCGCTACGCCCTGCTCTACCCCGATCAGGTCGAGCAACTGGCGATGGTCAATCCCATCGGCCTGGAAGACTGGAAGACCCTGGGCGTGCCCTACCTGAGCGTCGATCAGTGGTACCAGCGCGAACTGAAGAGCAGCGCCGAGGCCAGCCGCAACTACCAGAAGAACACCTACTACGCCGGACAGTGGCGCCCCGAGTTCGACCGCTGGGTCGACATGCAGGCCGGCATGTTCCAGGGCGAAGGCCGTGAAGCCGTGGCCTGGAACTCGGCGCTGACCTACGACATGGTCTACACCCAGCCCGTGGTCTACGAGTTCGCCAACCTGCGCATGCCGGTCCTGCTGCTGATCGGCGAGCAGGACAACACCGCCATCGGCAAGGACGCCGCCCCCGAAGCCATGCGCAGCAAACTGGGCAACTACAAGGAACTGGGCCCGGCCACCGCGAAACGCATCCCCAGCGCAACCCTGGTCACCTTCCCCGACCTCGGTCACTCGCCGCAGATCCAGGAGCCGGAACGCTTCCACAAGGCCCTGCTCGAGGGGTTGCGCCAGAAGCCCTGAGGCGATGGCCATTAAGCGCCGCTGAAGCACCTCCCACGGGAGACTGGACAACCGTAGCCTGGGTGGAGCGAAGCGATACCCGGGATCCCCCGCAGGGTGTCGCCGCGCGCCGGCACCATCCGCACGCCCCGTTCGATTGCTCGACACCTTCGCCAGGCCCGCCCATAAAAAATGGCCAGGAGCCATTTTAACGTCGCTTGCGACGGTGGCCGCCAGGGATGGCAGGCCATAAAAAACGCCCCGAACCAGTCGGGGCGTCGCGTTCAGCGTCAGCCGGTCAAGCGGGTAGCAGCGGATGCTCGCTCTGCGCCAGATCGCCGAGCTCGCGATTGGCCACCGCATACATGGCGTAATCGCTGCCGGTGGCGGCGCGCAGCTCGGCCAGCATGCCCTTCCAGCGATCGACCAGGCGGCGATGCTGCTCCAGCCAGACCTGTACCCGCTCCTCGATCGCTTCCGGCCCATCGGCCAGTTGCAGCACGGAAACGGTGATCGCCCGTTGCTGGGCATCCAGGTCGTCGCGGAAGGCTTCGCGGGCCAGCGCCTGCCAGTTGCTGTCCACGCTCAGGCCGCTGATCTGATGCAGGTACCACGACAGATCCAGGGCATCGGCCACGGCGAAGTACGCCGCGGCCACCTCGGTCGGTTCGCGTCCGGTCAGATCCGCCGCCTCGATGATCGGCAACAGGGTGTACAGGTGGCTGGTGCCGGCCACCACGCGGGCCAGCAGCTCGGGCACGCCGGCTTCGACGTAGGCCTGGTAGCGCGCCATCCACTGATCGCGGGCCGGGCCCTCGAGCAGTTCGTCCAGACGCAGGGCCAGCGCCTTGACCCGTGGCCCCAGGTGGCCGACATCGCGGGCGGCATCGACATCGTTGCGCCGGCTGCGCAGGTACCAGCGGGTGGCGCGGCGGCCCAGGCGCATCAGTTCGTCCATCATGGTCAGTTGCAGCTCGGCGGGCACCTGATGATCCAGGGCCTCGATCTGCCGCCACCAGAACGGCAGGTGGAAGACATCGCGCACCACCACGTAGGCGCCGGCGACATGGGCCGAGCTGACCCCGGTGGATTCCTTCAGGCGCTGCACGAAGGTGATGCCCATGTGGTTGACCAGGTCGTTGGCGATCTGCGTGCTGACGATCTCGCGCTTGAGGCGGTGACGGCGCATGGCCTCGCCGTACTTCTTCGCCAGCAGCGGCGGGAAGGCGGTTTCCATCTCGCGGGCCAGGTAATCGTCGTCCGGCACCTCGGATTTGAGCAGCGATTCCTTGAGGTCGATCTTGCTGTAGGAGATCAGTACCGAGAGTTCCGGGCGGGTCAGCCCCTGGCCCTTGGTCGCGCGCTCGTTGAGTTCCTCGTCGGTGGGCAGGAACTCCAGCGCCCGATCCAGCTTGCCGGCCGCTTCCAGTGCCGCCATCAGGCGCTTGTACTCGCCCTGCCGCTCGCGGGCGCGGCGCTCGGCCAGGGACAATGCCTGGGTCTGCTTGTAGTTGTTGCCCAGCACCAGGCCGCCGACCGCCTCGGTCATCTCGGCGAGCAGCTTGTTGCGCTGCTTGCCGGTCATGTCGCCGGCGGTGACGATCTCGTTGAGCAGGATCTTGATGTTCACCTCGTGGTCGGAGCAGTCCACGCCACCGGCATTGTCGATGAAGTCGGTGTTGCTGGCGCCGCCATTAAGGCCGAACTCGACACGACCCAGTTGCGTCATGCCCAGGTTGCCGCCCTCGCCCACCACCTTGGCGCGCAGCTCGCGCCCATCGACGCGCAACAGGTCGTTGGCCTTGTCGCCGACGTCGGCGTGGCTCTCGCGGCTCGACTTGACGTAGGTACCGATGCCACCGTTCCAGATCAGGTCGACCGGCGCCTTGAGCAGCGCGTTGAGCAGTTCGGTGGGCGCCAGGCGATCGGCCTCGATGTCGAAGCGTGCCTTCATTTCCGGGCTGATGGCGATGCTCTTGGCACTGCGCAGGAACAGGCCGCCGCCCTTGGAGATCAAGGCGGTGTCGTAGTCGGCCCAGCTGGAGCGCGGCAGGTCGAACAGGCGCTTGCGCTCGACGAAGCTGCTGGCCGCATCCGGATTGGGATCGATGAAGATGTGCAGGTGGTTGAACGCCGCCACCAGTTGCAGGGATTCGGACAGCAGCAGGCCGTTGCCGAACACGTCGCCGGCCATGTCGCCGATGCCGATCACCGTGGTCGAGTCTTTCTGCACGTCCATGCCGCGCTCGCGGAAATGCCGCTGCACCGAGACCCAGGCGCCCTTGGCGGTGATGCCCATGCCCTTGTGGTCGTAGCCGGCCGAACCGCCGGAGGCGAAGGCATCGCCCAGCCAGAAGTCGTACTCGGCGGCGATGCCGTTGGCGATGTCGGAGAAGGTCGCGGTGCCCTTGTCGGCGGCTACCACCAGGTAGGGGTCGTCGTCATCGTGGCGCACCACGTTGGCCGGCGGCAGCACCGCGCCTTCCTTGAGGTTGTCGGTGATATCGAGCAGGCCGCTGATGAAGATGCGGTAGCAGGCGATCGCCTCGGCCTGGATCTCGTCGCGGCCACCGCCCACCGGCAGACGCCGGGGCACGAAGCCGCCCTTGGCGCCGACCGGCACGATCACCGCGTTCTTCACCTGCTGCGCCTTGACCAGGCCGAGCACTTCGGTGCGGAAATCCTCCTCGCGATCGGACCAGCGCAGGCCACCGCGGGCGACATTGCCGAAGCGCAGGTGCACGCCCTCGACCCGTGGCGAGTAGACGAAGATCTCGAACCTGGGCACCGGCCGCGGCAGCTCGGGAATGAGTTTGGGATCGAACTTGAAGCTGAAGTAGCTCTTCGCCTCGCCCGCGGCGTCGGCCTGGTAGAAGTTGGTGCGCTGGGTGGCCTTGATCAGGTCCAGGTAGCGCCGCAGGATGCGGTCTTCGTTGAGCACCGCGACGTTGTCCAGGGCGCCGAGGATGGCCTGTTCCAGCTTGTGCTGCTTGTCGTGCAGGTCGTCGGCATGGAGCTTGCGCGCCAGGTAGAAGCGGGTCTTGAACAGGCGCACCAGCTCGCGGGCGATATCGGTGTGGTTGAGCAGCGTGTTGGCGATGTAGCCCAGGTCGAAGCCCAGGCGGATCTGCTTGAGGTAACGGGCATAGGCGCGCAACAGGGCGACGTCGCGCCATGGCAGGCCGGCGTTGAGCACCAGGCGGTTGAAGGCATCGTTCTCGGCGTCGCCACGGACGATGTGCACGAAGGCATCCTGCAGCGTGTCGTTGAGCTGCTGGATATCCAGCTTCAGGCCTTCGGCGTAGGTGAAGGCGAAATCGTGAATCCAGAATTCGCGGCCGTTCTGGTGCTGCAGGCGGTACGGGAACTCGCCGAGCACGCGCAGCCCGAGGTTCTCCAGGATCGGCAACACGTCCGACAGCGCCAGTGGCGTATCGGCGTGGTACAGCTTGCAGTGCAGCTGGCGCTCGCCCGGCACCAGCGGCTGGTAGAAGCTCATGACCAGCGGGCGCTCATCGGACAGGCTGCGCAGGTGCTGCATGTCGACCACCGCCGAATGGGCGGCGAAGCGCTCGCGGTAGCCGGCCGGGAAATGCTTCGGGAAGTCGCTGAGCACGCGGGTGCCCTTGGCCTCGCCGAAGTTCTCCACCACCAGCGCGGCATAGTCGTCGGTCCAGGAACGGCAGGCCTGGATGACTTCGCGTTCGAGTTGCTGCGGGTCGATGTCCAGCTTGGTCCTGGGGTCGACACGCAGGATGAACTGCACACGGGCCAGGACCGATTCGGAGAAGTAGGTCCAGAACTCGCAGTCGCTGGCCTGCAGGCGGTCGACCAGCACCTGCTGGATGCGCAGGCGGGTTTCCGTGGAGTACACATCGCGCGGCACATAGGCCAGGGCATAGACGAATCGGCCGTAGGGGTCGAAACGCAGGAACAGGCGCACCTTGTTGCGCTCCTGGATCTGCACGATCGACAACGCGGTGTTGAACAGCTCCTCCACCGGCGTCTGGAACAGGTCGTCGCGCGGCAGCACCTCGAGCACCTTGACCAGTTCCTTGCTCAGGTGGCCCTGGGCGGTGAAGCCGGAGCGCCGCTCCACCTCGGCGACCTTGCGGCGGATATAGGGGATGTCGCGCACGCTCTCGCTGTAGGCGATGGAGGTGTAGATGCCGAGGAAGCGGCACTCCTTGACCACCTTGCCCTTGGCATCGATTTCGCGGATGGAGACGAAATCCGGGTAGGCCGGGCGGTGCACCCGGCTCGGTTGCGCGGCCTTGGCGAAGGACAGCAGCATCGGCTCGCGCAGGTAGTTGAGCGCATAGGACTCGATATGCAGGTCGTCCTTGCTCAGCCCGCTGCGCAGGCGCTTGGACAGCCCCAGCAGGGATGCCTCGTCGTATTCGATGTAACCGCCGTCGGCAGTCTCGTGCACGGTGAACTCCTCGTAACCGAGGAAGGTGAAGTGGTCATCCTGCAGCCAGGCGAGGAACACCTTGATTTCCTCGAGCTCGGCGGCATCGATCTTGTGTCCGCGGGCGGGCTTGCCCTTGCCCAGCCTGGTCAGCAGTTCCTGGGCCTTGGCCTTCATCGGCTGGAAGTCGGCGACGCTCAGGCGCACCTCTTCGAGCACCTCGAGCAGCGCCTTGTGCAGCGACTTGATCTCGGCATTGCTGGCGCAGCGGTCGATCTCCAGGAACATCAGCGATTCCTGATGGATGTCCTTGCCCTGGCTGCCCTTGGCCAGGACATCCCGCAGCGCGCCGTGCTTGTCGCGGCGCACGCTGATCACGCTGTTCTGCAGGGTATGAATGCTGTAACCGCGGCGCTTGAGCTCGATACGCACGGAATCGACCAGGAACGGGATGTCCGGGTGCAGCACCTCGATGGCGGTGTGGGTGCTCTGCCAGCCGTGCTTTTCATAATCGGGGTTGAAGACGCGAACCTGTGGCTGCGCGGGATCGAAGCTGGCCAGCAGGCGCCAGGAGGACAGGGTGGCGCCGATCAGGTCGGACAAGCGCCGCTGGGTCAGTTCGTCGAGGGCGATGATGCCGAAGAATTGCTCGGCGAACAGGGCCACGCGTGGCAGATCCTGCTCGCTGACGTGCTGCGCCAGGGCCGCTTGCAGTTGATGCTGGAAGTCGGCTTTGCTGGCCGCGGTGAAGAACGCCATGTTTATGCTCCGTTTTGGGCTGCTAGGGCCCTAGTTGCGATTCGTGTTCCATGTCCTAGTTCAACCTTCGCCCAGCGGATCGGGGTGACCCGGGCAGCCGCTGCACGCGCAGGTTCGAGCGATGACTCATGAGTCACAGGTGCCGCCAGAGCTTAACGACAGTCGATGACCGGACGCTTGCGACGCGGCGACATTTTCGTTCACCAGGGCCCTGTGAATGTAACAAGGCCCCACACAGCATGCTGTGTGGGGCCTTGATGGAGAGAACGGCAGCGCTATCCCGTCAAGCGGCGGTCATGGCCTGCGGCAGCACCAGCACGATCTCAGGAAAGAGGGTGATGATGATGGCCATGAACACCAGCAGCAGGAAAAACGGGAAACTGGCCTTGGCCACCGTCCACATGTCCTTGCCGGTGAGGTTCTGGATGACGAACAGGTTGAAACCCACCGGCGGCGTGATCTGCGCCATCTCCACGGTGAGGATGATGAAGATGCCGAACCACAGCAGATCGATACCCGCCGCCTGAACGGCCGGCAGAATCACCGCGGTGGCCAGCAGGATGATCGAGATACCGTCCAGGCAACTGCCGAGGATGACGAAGAACACCATCAGCGCCAGCAGCAACACGTAAGGCGACATCTGCTTGGCGATGATCCAGTCGGCCAGCGCCGTCGGTAGCCCGGTGAAACTCATCGCAGCGGTCAGGTAGGCTGCGCCCAGCAGGATGAAGAAGATCATGCACGAGGTGCTGACCGCGCCGAGCAGGCTCGACATGAAGGTATCCACCGTCAGCGAGCGCGAGTACAGGGCGATGAGCAACGCGCCTACCACGCCCAGCGCGGCGGCCTCGGTGGCGGTGGCGATACCGCTGTAGATCGAGCCGATCACCGAGACGATCAGCACCACCACCGGAATCAGCAGGCGCGCGCGGCGCAGCTTTTCCCGCAGCGGCAGCGCCGGCTCTTGCGCAGGCAACTGGTCGGCGTTGAGCTTCGACCAGATCATCAGGTAGCCGGAGAAGATCGCCAGCAACAGCAGACCGGGCAGGATGCCGGCGATGAACAAGCGCGAAACCGAAACCTGAGCACCCACGGCGTAGACGATCATCATGATCGACGGCGGGATCAGCAGGCCGAGGGTGCCGGCGCCGGCCAGCGAGCCCATGGAGATGCCTTGCGGGTAGCCGCGCGACTTGAGCTCGGGCAGGGAGATACGGCCAATGGTCGCCGCCGTGGCGGCGGACGAGCCGCTGACCGCGGCGAAGATGCCGCAGCCCAGTACGTTGACGTGCAGCAGGCGCCCCGGCAGCCCGCGAACCCAGGGCGAAAGCCCTTTGAACATGTCTTCCGAAAGCTTGGTGCGATAGAGAATCTCGCCCATCCAGATGAACAGCGGCAGCGCCGTCAGCGTCCAGCTGGCACTGGCCGTCCAGCTGCTGGAGGCGAGAATCGAGCCGGCAGGTGCGCCACCGAACAACTCCATGCCGATGATGCCGACCCCGAGCAGCGACAAGGCCACCCAGACACCGCCGCCGAGCAGCGCGAACAGCGCCACCAGCAGGGTGATTGCAATGATTGTGTATTCCACGGCGAACTCACTTTTATCAGGCGGCCTTGGCCACCGGGTCTATTCGTCAGGCGAGCTGCTTACTCGCTCATCACGCCAGGGGTTTCGTCTTCGAAACGGCGGCCCATGCACACCAGCACCAGGCGCTCGGTCATGGCGATCACCAGGATCGCGGTGCCCAGCACCATCGGCAGTTGCGGCAGCCACATCGGGATCGGCAGCAAGCCGGAGGACACTTCCTTGAATTGGTAGGACTCGAGCACGAATAGTGCGCAGTACCAGGCCAGGTAAGCGGCGATCACCAGCCCGACGATATTGCCGAGCACCTCGACGGCGAACAGGCAGCGGCGCGGCAGGATGCGAAACAGCAGCTCGACGCGAATGTGCGCGCCGCGCATCAACGCATAGGGCAACGCCAGGAAACCCGATGCGGCCATGCAATAGGCGGCGAATTCGTCGGTCGACGGAATCATGCTGCCGAACTGACGCGCCAGGATCTGCGCCACGATCAGCAGACAGATCAGCATCAGGAACACACCGGCAAGCATGCCGGACAGGGTATACAACTTACGTAGCCAACTCATGGCGCAAACGCCTCGCACGCGAAGGGAGCGATTGGCAAGGCGTCGCCACCTTGCGCGGTTCGGGGGATGAAAACGCCTGTGGGCTTTCACCACGATGGCAGCGAGCGTGAGCCACGCCCGCTGCCGCTTCATCACTTGCGATAGGCGTCGATGATCGCCTGGCCTTCATCGCCGGTGCGCTGCAGCCACTCGGCGGCCATGGTCGCCCCGATGCTTTCGAAGCCGCTTTCGACTTCCGCCGGCGCACTCTCGCTGACCTGCATGCCATGCTCGGCCAGGGTGGCGACCAGCTTGCCGGTTTCCGCCTCGGCCGCCGCCCAGCCCTGCTCCTCGGCACGTGCCGCCGCTGCCAGCACGGCCTGCTGCGAGGCTTCCGGCAGGCGGGCGAAGGCGCGGGCGTTGACGATCACGAAGTTCTTCGGAATGAATGCCTTGACGTCGTAGTAGTATTTGGAGAAATCCCAGGCCTGGGTGTCGACACCGGTGGTCGGCGAGGTGAGCATGCCGTTGATCATGCCGGTGCTGAAGGCCTGGGGCACTTCACCGGTGTTGATCACCGTGGGCACCGCGCCCATCAGCTCGGTCATGCGCGAGGTGGCCGGGTTGTAGGCGCGGAACTTCATGCCCTTGAAATCGGCCATGCTGCTGATCGGCGTCTTGGTGAAGATGCTCTGCGGCGACCAGGGCATGGCGTACAGCAGCTTGATGCCTTGCTTCTCCAGGCGAGCCTCGACGGCCGGCCTGCTGACTTCCCAGAGTTTCTGCGCATCGCTGTAGTTGCGCGCCAGGAACGGCACGCTGTCGATCTCGTAGATCGCATCCTCGTTACCCAGTACCGACATCAGTACATCGCCGATCTGAATCTGGCCAGTCTGCACCGCCCGCTTGACCTCGGGACGCTTGAACAGCGAGGAGTTGGCGTGTACGCGGATTTCCAGCTCGCCCGCGGTGGCGGTGGAAACCTCCTTGGCGAAATCCTTGGCGACTTTGGTAATGGAGTTGCCATCCGGCTGTTCGACCGACATGTTCCAACGCTCGGCCGCCTGGGCGGAAATGCTCATCGTGCCCATGATGCAGGCCAGAACCGTCAGGCCGAAGCGAAACGAAGTTGTCTTCATGTGTTTCTCCAGATCAGTAAGGGGTACGTGGCGAACGGATGGCGCGCCCCGGACACCGCCCCCACGGGCCGGCCCGGTGTTCAGCGTCAGAGACCCTCGAGATGCGCGGGACGTATCGGCAGCCGTTTTCGAGTCTCGTCAGATCGCCAGAGGCTGTCCAACTAGAAAAAACGGGGGTGCATGATCAGAAATCGTTATGGGATAAAACGAGGCGCAACAGAGCTCCTGCGCACTGTTAAAGGGCAAAAAATAAATAATCGACGCCTTTTCAAGGCGGATGGGCAGCAGGCTGCCGACAGCCATTCAGGCCGTCTTGCGTTCCAGGCCGGGGCTGACCAGGGTCACGCGCGCGTCGCCCATTTCCTCGCTGTACTGCGCCAGCACCTCCGGGGTCAGGGCGACGATGTCCTCGATCAGTTCCAGCCCCACGCCGCTGCGCCAGGTGGCGACGATATCCAGCGGTGGCGGCTGCGGCACGTCCGCGAGGATGCTCAGCACGCCAAGCTCCAGCTCCTTGCTGACCAGCGAGGCCGGCAAGGCACCGATACCGAAGCCATCACGGATCAGCCGGGTCATCGCCGCGACCGAGTTGACGCAGCTGATGCGTGGGGAAACCACGTTGCCGGCATGCAGCAGGTTGAGGATGTCCTGGTGCGGCCGCGAGTTCTTCGAAAAGGTGATGATGCGCTCGCGAGCGAGCTCGTCCATGGAGGTGAATGGCCGGTGATAGAGCGAGCCGGTGGGCACGATCCATTGCACCGGATAGCGCGCCAGCTCCAGGTTGCGCACGCTGTCGCCGCGCATCACATCGGTCTGGAAGATGATGTCCAGATAGCCTTTCTGCAGTTGCTCGCAGAGGTTGCGCGAGGTGTCGGCAGTCAGCTCGATCTCCACCGCCGGGTAACACTCCATGATCTTTGCTACGAACGAACTCAGCCAGGTGTGAATGACGGTATCCATCGCGCCCACGCGGATGCGCCCCTGGATGCTGCTGGCATCGTTGATCGACTGTTTCATGGCCTGCATGGTGTCGATCATCTGCTCGGCGTACTCGAGCACCTTCTGCCCCTCGGGGGTCAGCGACACACCTTTGGAATCACGCAGGAACAGGCGTGTACCCAACTCGTCTTCAAGCGCGGCGATGCGACTGGAAATGGACGCCTGGGTGCTGAACAGCTTCTCCGCGGTCAGGCGAAAACTCTTCAGGCGAGCGACCCATACGAAGGTCTCGAGAAATCTCAGGTTCATGGCGACTAGCCCCGGCGATGAAAGTAATGCGGGCGATAAGAAGCCTGCAACGGCGGCAGTGGAAGCAGTTTGCATGCCAGCCACCCCGCCATCGCCCCGTTTTAGCGCATCGACTTTTCTTATGGGCCGCCACCGGTTTTTCTCGTTGGACGCTCTCGGCCGCGGCTACCAAGAATGCAGCGCCGTACCGTCCCCCTAACAAGAACGATAAATCGCGCACTGCCAAGCAGACGGAACATACCGCTGCGCGCTCAACCATCAGGAGAGACTCCGCATGACACCGTCCACCCGCATGGCCGCCCTGCTGCTCGCCAGCAGCGTACCCGGCCTGGCCAACGCCGACTTCATCGGCGACAGCAAGGGCAGCCTGGAGCTGCGCAATTTCTACTTCAACCGGGACTTCCGCCAGGAAGGCGCCCGTGAAAAGGCCGAGGAATGGGCCCAGGGCTTCCTGCTGCGTGCCGAGTCCGGTTATACCGAGGGCACCGTTGGCGTAGGCATCGATGCCCTGGGCATGCTCGGCCTGAAACTCGACTCCGGCGACGGCACCGCAGGCAGCGGTCTGCTGCCGGCCGATGGCTCCGGCGGCTCGCAGGACGAGTACTCCAAGCTGGCACTCACCGCCAAGGCGAAGATTTCCAACAGCACCCTCAAGGTCGGCGCCCTGCACTTCCGCAGCCCGATCGTATCGGCCAACGACTCGCGCCTGCTGCCGCAAACCTTCCAGGGCGCGCTGCTGAACGTGCAGGAAATCGACAGGCTGACCCTGCAAGGCGGCAAGATCAACCGCATCAAGGCCAACAGCTCCACCGACTACACCGAGATGACCGCCAACCGCATCGGTGGCAGCAGCGACTCGTTCGTGTTCGGCGGCGGTGATTACAAGATCACCCCCGAACTGACCGCCGGCCTGCACTACGGCACCCTCGAAGACGTCTACCAGCAGTACTACGGCACCCTGGTGCACCTGCTGCCGCTGGGCGAAGGCCAGTCGCTGAAAACCGACCTGCGCTACTCGCAGAGCCGTGAAGACGGCAACTTCCGCGACATCGACAACAAGGCCTTCGGCGCCATGCTCACCTACACCCTGGGCGGCCACGCCATCGGTGCCGGCTACCAGCGCATGAGCGGCGACGATCCGTTTCCCTATATCGCCAGCAGCGACCCGTTCCTGGTCAACTTCGTGCAGATCGGCGATTTCGCCAACGCCGAAGAGCGTTCCTGGCAGGCACGCTACGACTACAACTTCGCCGCCATCGGCATTCCCGGCCTGACCTTCATGACTCGCTACATCTCCGGCGACAACGTCGCCGTAGCCGGTGGCAACGATGGCAAGGAGTGGGAACGCAACATGGATATCGCCTACACCATCCAGTCCGGTGCGCTGAAGAACCTCAACCTGAAATGGCGCAACGCCACGGTTCGTTCCAACTTCGGCAACGACCTGGACGAAAACCGTCTGATCCTGAGCTACAGCATGCCTCTGTGGTGAGGGGGCGGGGTTTCATCACGCGTGTGCCGAAACCTTCCCCAGCGTCCACCCGATACAATGAAGCCGGACTCCGCCCCACCGGGACCCGGAGCCTGTCGCACCAGGTCGAGGCGCTGACCAGCAGCGCCATCGACTTTTCCTATCCCCGGCGGCCGCTTTAATTAGTTGGACGCCTTGCCCGTGGCACTGAAAAATGCCAGTCAGGATCATCAGACGTATCCGCATGTGAACGTAGAACGCACAGAGGACAACCCCTTGAACAGCCTGCTCCTGAATTGCGATATCGGTGAAAGCTTCGGTGCCTGGAAAATGGGCCTGGATGCCGAGGTCATGCCCTTCATCGACTGCGCCAATATCGCCTGCGGCTTCCACGCCTCGGACCCCAGCACCATGGCCAGGACCGTGGCCCTGGCCGTGGCCCACGACGTGCGGATCGGCGCCCATCCGGCCTACCCGGATCTGGTCGGTTTCGGCCGCCGTTCCATGGCCTGCTCGCCCAAGGAGGTCGAAGACCTGCTGCTCTATCAGGTCGGCGCCCTGGAGGGTATCTGCCGCAGCCAGGGTGCCCGGGTCAGCTACGTCAAACCCCACGGTGCCCTGTACCAGGACATGATGCGCAAACCGGAGATCCTGCGGGCGGTGATGCGTGCCGTGGCGGCCTATGACAGCAGCCTGCCGGTGATGCTCATGAGCACCCGCGACAACAGCCAGGCCCAGGCCATCGGCGACGAATTCGGCATCAGCCTGTGGTTCGAGGCCTTCGCCGACCGCGCCTATGACCCCGCCGGCTTCCTGGTTTCGCGTGCCCTGCCCGGCGCCGTGCACCATGACGCCGAGACCATCGTCGAGCAGGCCACCACCCTGGCCCGGGGCGATGCGCTGCTGGCCAGCGATGGCAGCGCGCTGCACCTGCATGCCCATACCCTGTGCGTGCACGGCGACAACGCCGGCTCGGTCGCCGCGGTACGCCGCATCCGTGAAGCCTTCGACACCCTGGCCCAGGCATGAGCGTGAACGCACCCACGCCGAAGATCGAGATCGCCGGGATCGACGCCCTGATCCTGCGTCTGTTCGAACAGATCGATGAACGCAACATGCCCTGGCTGCTGGCCGCCAGCGAGCGCCTGCGCCAGTGCTTCGGCGACGCGCTGATCGACCTGGTGCCCTCCTACACCACCCTGCTGCTGCAGTACGACCTCGAAGCCCTCGATCCGATGCAGGCCAAAGCGCTGATCGTCGAGGCTTTCAGTGACCTGCAGCCAGCCACTACCGGCGCCGGGCGCTGCCACACCCTGGCCACCTGGTACGACGCCAGCGTGGGCCCGGAACTGCCCTTGCTGGCCAAACGCAGCGGGCTCAGCGAGGCCGAAGTGATCCAGCGTCACACGGCGCGCGAGTACCAGGTGTTCGCCCTCGGCTTCGCGCCGGGTTTCGCCTTCATGGGTCTGGTGGAGGATGCCCTGGCCACACCGCGGCTGAGTACCCCGCGCAAGCGCATCGCGCCGGGCAGCGTCGGCATCGCCGATCGCCAGACCGCGGTCTACCCAGTGGTCTCGCCCGGTGGCTGGAACCTGCTGGGGCGCACCCCGGCGAAACTGTTCGACCGCGACATCGAAGGCTACAGCCTGATGCAGCCCGGTGACCGCGTGCGTTTCGTCGCCATCGAACAGGCCGAATTCATTCGTCTCGGCGGCGACGACACCCCACTGGAGCCCGCGCCATGAGTCATCAGCACGATTGCGCCGGCCTGCGTGTGCTGCGCAGCACGCCGTTCGCCCTGCTGCAGGACGCCGGCCGCTTCGGCGTGCGCCACCTCGGCGTGACCCAGGGCGGCGCCCTGGACTGGATCTCGCTGCGCTGGGCCAACTGGCTGCTGGGCAACGACCTCGATGCGGCGGTGGTGGAAATCACCCTGGGCAACCTCAGCCTGCACTGCGAGCAGGATGGCGACCTGGCCCTGGCCGGCGCCGACCTGGGCGCCACCCTCGACGGCCAGCCCCTGGCGCCCTGGCGCAGCTTCAGGGTGAGCAAGGGCCAGCGCCTGGATTTCGCCCAGCCGCTGAACGGCGCACGGGCCTACCTTGCAGCGCCTGGCGGCTTTCTCGCCGAGCCGGTGCTCGGCAGCCGCGCCACGGTGGCGCGCGAGGCGCTCGGCGGGCTGCACGGCGATGGCCGGCCCCTGGCGCCGGATGACTGCCTCGACTGGCAGGGCCAGGCCTGCGCGCCACGGCGGATTCCTCCGGCGCGGATACCGCGCTTCACGCCCTCGCCGCGCCTGGAACTGATCCTCGGCGCGCAGATCGGCGACTTCACCGGGCAGAGCCTGTTCGATGCCTTCAACAGCAACTGGACCGTCGATACCCGTGCCGACCGCATGGGCGTGCGCCTGAACGGCCCGCAGCTACAGTGCCAGCGCTCGGCGATGGTCTCCGAAGGCATCCCCCTCGGCGCCGTGCAGGTGCCCGCCGACGGCCAGCCGATCATCCTGCTCAACGACCGCCAGACCATCGGCGGCTACCCGCGCCTCGGCGCCCTCACCCCACAGGCCGTGGCACGCCTGGCCCAGTGCCTGCCCGGCGAGCGGGTCCGGCTCGCGCCACGGCAGCAGGAAAGCGCCCAGCGCAGCCAGCGCGCGCTGCTGGCGCAGTGGGCGTAGAGGCAGCAGAGGCAGCGGCAAGCTTCAAGCGGCAAGCCACAAGCAGGAGCAAGGCTTGAAGCTTGAAGCAGGGCAATCGCACGAAGAGACAGGTTCCCATTTCTGGCTCAATGCCGGCGCTGGGCGCCACTTTTCCCGCTGATACCTGGACGGTACAGGCGACGCCCATTTCCCCTTCAGGAGGCCGAGTGAAATCGCCGTGCAGGGGGATGAGCCGCATGGAAGCGGCGAAAGGCGTAGTGGGCCATGGATGGCCCATGTACGCCGGCCCCCGGAGCGACGATGCAACGAGGGAAGTCGAGCGCAGCGAGACCCGGATGCAGGGGTGCCCTTCTTTTTGCTTACTTTTTCTTGGGCAAGCAAGAAAAAGTAAGGCGCCGTAAGGGCGCAACCGATAGACGCCGTACAGGCAAAGCGGCGGATGCATGCACACGCTGTGCACCCACTCGTGCTAGGTCAATGCGCAGGCGTCATCTCGTGCAATTGCCCTGAAGCTCGCAGCTTGCCGCTATTCCCCCTCCCCTCGCTTCGATTAAGATGGGCGATCCTGACGAGCGGGAGTCGTCGCTCGCGATTTCCACCCTGGAACACACCTATGCAACACAGAGAAGCGCTGCTCGCCCTCAGACAATTTCTCGCCAGCCAGATCCTCGGTCAGGAAAAACTCATCGATCGCCTGCTGATCGCCCTGCTGGCCGACGGCCACATGCTGGTCGAAGGCGCCCCCGGCCTGGCCAAGACCAAGGCGATCAAGGAACTGGCCGAGGGCATCGAGGGCGAATTCCACCGTATCCAGTTCACTCCGGATCTGCTGCCGGCGGATATCACCGGCACGGAAATCTATCGCCCGGAAACCGGCAGCTTCGTGTTCCAGCAGGGGCCGATCTTCCACAACCTGGTGCTCGCCGACGAGATCAACCGCGCGCCGGCCAAGGTGCAGTCGGCGTTGCTCGAAGCCATGGCCGAGCGCCAGGTGTCGGTGGGCCGCAGCACCTACGACCTGTCGCCGCTGTTCCTGGTCATGGCCACGCAGAACCCCATCGAGCAGGAAGGCACCTACCCCCTGCCGGAAGCCCAGCTCGACCGCTTCCTGATGCACGTCAAGATCGGCTTCCCCGACGCCAGCGTGGAACGCAAGATCCTCGCCCAGGCCCGCGGCGACGCGCTCAATGGCGAAGCCAAGCCGGAGCATCGGGTCAGCCAGCAGGCGATCTTCGCCGCGCGCAAGGAAATCCTCGGCCTGTACATGGCCGACGCGGTGGAGGAATACCTGGTGCAACTGGTGATGGCCTCGCGCACACCCGGCAAGTTCGACGCCGAACTGGCCGAATGGATCGCCTATGGCTCCAGCCCGCGCGGCTCCATCGCCCTGGATCGCTGCGCACGGGCTCACGCCTGGCTCGCCGGCCGCGAGTTCGTCAGCCCGGAGGATATCCAGGCGGTGCTGTTCGACGTGTTGCGCCACCGCATCATCCTGTCGTTCGAGGCCGAAGCCTCGGGTATCGACCAGGACCGGGTGATCCAGCGCATCCTCGATGTGGTCGCGGTGGCCTGAATGCAGCGGCACGCCACAAGCCACAAACCACAAGAGCTAGCCCGGCTGCCATCCGGGCGTCTCCCCATGCCGCTCCCGGATTGCATCCGGGCCATGCGCTGAGCCCATGCACGCCCTGCCCGCGCAACCCGGCATCCGCGTCGATCTCGCCGAGCTGATCGACATGCGCCACCGCGTGCGCGAGGTGCAGCTGTTCTCCACGCCGGCGCAGCGCAGCCCGCTGATCGGTCTGCACCACTCCAAGCTGCGCGGGCGGGGCGTGGACTTCGACCAGGTGCGGGTCTACCAGGCCGGCGACGACGTGCGCACCATCGACTGGCGCGTCACCGCGCGCACCCAGGAACCGCACACCAAGCTGTTCCATGAGGAGCGCGAGCGGCCGATCTACATCCTCGCCGAACAGAGCCGGCAACTGTTCTTCGGCTCCGCCCTGATGTTCAAGTCGGTGCTCGCCGCCCGGGCCGCCAGCCTGATCGGCTGGGCCGCGCTGGGCCACAACGATCGTATCGGCGGCCTGGTGTTCGGCAGCCAGGATCATCACGAGATCAAGCCCAGGCGCAGCAAGCAGAGCCTGCTGCAATTGCTCAACCGCCTGGCCCGCGCCAACCAGTCGCTGGCGACCGACACCCCGGCCCAGCGCGACGGCTTCGGCCTGGCCCTGCGCCGCGCCCGCGAAGTGTTGCGCCCCGGCAGCCTGGTGGTGGTGCTGTGCGACGAGCGCACCCTGGGCGACAGCAGCGAGCAGCAACTGATCCTGCTGGCCCGGCATACCGACCTGCTGTTGCTGCCGCTCTCCGACCCCCTCGATCACGCCCTGCCCGAGGCCGGGCTGCTGCGTTTCGCCGAAGGCGACGGACAACTGGAACTGGACACCCAGGACAGCGACCTGCGCCAGCGCTACAGCGTTCAGGGCCAGGCCCGCACGGCGCGCTGGCAGCGCCTGGCGCAGAAGCTCGGCGTGCCGCTGCTGCCGCTGACCACCGGCCGTGACCTGGTCGACCAGTTGCGCGACCACCTCAACGCCCGGCAGCCGGGTAAACCCGCATGAATCCCCTCGACGCTCTCGAACCGCTGATCGCCCCGGCCGCCATCGGCTGGTGGCCGCCGGCGCCCGGCTGGTGGTTGCTCGCCCTGCTCCTGCCACTGCTCGCCTGGGGCCTGCTGCGCCTGCTCAAGCGGCTACCGAGGCCAGCCCGGAAAAAGGCCGCCGAACAGCCGCTCGATCCCCTGCGCGAAGCCGCCCTGGTCGAACTGCAGCACCTGCCCAAGCCCTATGCCGGCGCCCATGCCGGCCCCTGGCTGCAGCAGCTCAACGGCCTGCTCAAACGCCTGTGCCGCGAGCGCTACCCGGACAGCAACAGCCACACCCTGAGCAGCCGCGCCTGGCTGGCCTTTCTCGACAACCGCTGTCCGGCCGCCGGGCTGACCCGCTGGATGATCCTGGTCGAAGGCGCCTATCGCCCGCACTGCGTGCTCGACGACAAGGCCATCGCCGGCCTCGACCAGGCCGTCGCCACCTGGATCCGCAAACATGTTTGAGTTCGCCTGGCCGTGGATCTTCCTGCTCGCGCCACTGCCCTGGCTGCTGCGTCTGGCCTTGCCCGTCGCCGACAGTGGCGAGGCGGCGCTGCAGGTCGCTTTTCTCGCCGAACTGGAGAGCCTCAGCGGACGCCGCGCGCGCCTGCAGTTGCCGCCGTGGAAAAAGCAGCTGCATTTCACCCTGCTGTGGCTGTTGCTGCTCACCGCCAGCGCCCGTCCTGAATGGGTCGGCGAGCCCCTGCCGTTGCCGGCCAGCGGGCGCGACCTGCTGGTGGCGGTGGACGTCTCGGGCTCCATGGATTACGCCGACATGCGTTGGGACGACGAAGCGGTCAGCCGCCTGACCCTGGTCAAGCACCTGCTCGGCGATTTCATCATCGGCCGCAGCGGCGACCGGGTCGGCCTGATCCTGTTCGGCAGCCAGGCCTACCTGCAGGCGCCACTGACCTTCGACCGTCAGGCCGTGCGCACCTGGCTCGACGAGGCGGTGATCGGCATCGCCGGCAACAACACCGCCATCGGCGACGCCATCGGCCTGGCGGTCAAACGCCTGCGCCTGCGTCCGGCGAACAGCCGCGTGCTGGTGCTGATCACCGACGGCGCCAACAATGGCGGCGAGATCGAGCCGATGACCGCGGCCCGCCTGGCCGCCGAGCAAGGCGTGAAGATCTACCCCATCGGCATCGGCGCCGATCCGCAGCAGGCTGGCGCCTTCGGCATGTTCGGCTTCAACCCCGGGCTGGACCTGGATGAGCCGACCCTGCGCGGCATCGCCGAGCTGACCGGCGGCGAATATTTCCGCGCCCGCGACCGCGACGAGCTGCAGGCCATCGAAGCCACCCTCGACCGCCTCGAACCGGTCGCCCAGCAACCGACCCTGGCGCGCCCCGCCCTGGCGCTCTATCCCTGGCCGCTGGGCGCCGCCGTGCTGCTCAGCCTGATCCTGGCGCTGCGCAGCCTCTGGCCGCAACTGCGCCAGCAGGCCCGGCGGGCGCTGCAACGGCTGGGGCGCAAGCCATCATGATCGAAGCGATGCTGTCCGCCCTCTGGCCACACTGGCTGCGCCCCGCCTGGCTGCTCCTGCTGCCCCTGATGGCCTGGCTGCTGTGGCAGCTGGCGCACCGGGAAAAACGCAGCGGCCGCTGGCAGACGCTGCTGCCCCCGGCCTTTCATGCCGTGCTCCTGCGCGGTGGCCAGGGCCGCGGCAGCCGGCTGCCCTGGATCGCCCTCGGCCTGGCCTGGCTGCTGGCCGTGCTGGCCCTGCTCGGCCCCAGCTGGCAGCGCGTGGAACAGAACGACCTGAAACCCGCCGACCCGCTGGTGGTGATGCTCGAGCTGACACCGCAGATGCTCGCCAGCGATGCCTCGCCGAACCGCCTGAGCCAGGCACGGCGTAAACTGCTCGACCTGCTGCAGGCGCGTGGCGACGCACAGACCGCCATCGTCGTCTACGCCGGCAGCGCCCATGCCGTGGTGCCGCTGTCGGACGACCTGGCCACCAGCCGCAACCTGCTCGAAGCGCTGAAGCCGTCGATCATGCCCGAAGCCGGCCAGCGCGCCGATCTGGCCGTGGCCAAGGCCCTCGAACTGCTCGCCGGCGGCGCCCAGGGCCAGGGGCGCCTGCTGCTGATCGCCAGCAGCCTGGATCAGCAGGAACGCCAGGGTATTCGCCAGGCCCTCGGCAGCCGTGGCGCACGCCTGCACATCCTCGGTGTGGGCAGCAACGAAGGCGCGCCCATCGTCCAGGAAGACGGCACCTTCATGAAGGACGAGCAGGGCGCGATCCTCATACCGCGCCTGGACAGCGCCACCCTGAGCCGTTTCGCCAGCGACCTCGGCGGCCGCTACCAGCCGGTCAGCATCGACGAACGGGATCTGCGCAACCTGGGCCTGCTCGACGGGCCATCGCAGATGCGCGACAACGGCCAGAAGACCCAACTGCGAACCTGGGCCGACCAGGGCCACTGGCTGCTCCTGCCACTGCTCCTGCTGGCGGCCTGCGCCGGTCGTCGCGGCTGGCTGCTGGGCCTGCCGCTGCTGCTCCTGAGCGCGCCGCAAGCGGGCTACGCCTTCAGCTTCGACGACCTCTGGCTACGCCCCGACCAGCAGGGCCAGCGCCTGCTCGAAGCACAACGCCCGAAAGAAGCCGCCGAACGTTTCAAGGACCCGCAATGGCGTGGCCTGGCCCTGTACCAGGCCGGCGATTATGCCGCCGCCGCCGAGCAGTTCGCCGCGGACGACAGTGCGCCATCGTTGTACAACCGGGGCAACGCCCTGGCCCACAGCAACGAACTTGAAGCAGCGCTGGACGCCTACAATCGCGCCCTGGAACTGCAGCCGGACCTGCTGCCGGCGCAGCACAACAAGGCCCTGGTCGAAGCGCTGCTGCGTCAGCGCGAGCAGCAACAGAGCAGCCAACAGAACCAGGACGGCCAGCCCGCTGCGGAGGACAATCCGCCCGGCCAGCCGCAACAGCCGTCCAGCCCGGGCGAAGGCAGCGAGTCGACCCAGCCGGGGGCGAACCAGAGCGACCCCAGCGCTGCCGAGGCCCCGCAGACGGCCGCCCCGGCAACCAGCGGGCAGCCCGCCGACAGCGCACCGGCCACCCCGTCCGGCAGCGGCGACGCGCAGGACGGCGATACGCCGCTGGACGATGAACGGCGCCAGGCCCTGGAACAGTGGCTGCGACAGATCCCCGACGACCCGGGCGAACTGCTGCGGCGAAAATTCTGGTATGAACAGCAACAGCGTCAGGAACAGTCACGATGAACCGCCTGCTCTGCACCCTGCTTCTCTGCCTGCTGGCGTTTCAGGCCGGCGCGCAGAACCTCCTCGCCAGCGTCGACCGTACGCGCCTCAACCTCGGCGAAACGGTCGACCTGACCCTGGAGTCGGATGACGTCACCCTGTTCGGCAAGCCCGACCTGAACCCGCTCAACGAGCTGTTCGACGTGCTCGGCACGCGCCAGGTCAACCGTCTCACCAGCCTCAGCGGTGCCGCCCGGGCCACCACGCGCTGGATCGTCACCCTGCAGCCACGCCACAGCGGCTACGTGGTGATACCGCCCTTGCAGCTCGGCGACCTGCAGAGCCAGCCGATCAGCCTGCACGTACTCGAATCCGGCAGCCACACGGCCGAGGAACAGATGGCGCCGGTGTTCATCGACGCCAGTCTGGATCACGAAAGCGTCTACGTGCAGGCGCAAAGCGTACTCACCCTGCGTATCTACCATTCCGTATCGCTCTACGACGACAGCAGCCTGACGCCGCTGGAGATCGCCGACGCCCGGGTCGAATCCCTCGGCGAGCCACGCACCTTCGAGCAGGACATCGGCGGCGTACGCCATGGCGTGATCGAGCTGCGCTACGCCATCTTCGCGCAGAAAAGCGGGCAGTTGATCATCCCGGGCCAGGTCTTCAGCGCCACCCTGGTCGACCGCTCCAACCGCAACGACTACCTGCCGTTCGGCCCACGCCCGGGCAAGGTGACCCGGGTCAAATCGCCGGAAATCCCGCTGACGGTCAAGGCCAAGCCCGCCGACTACCCGGCCGATGCGCCCTGGCTGCCGGCACGGGCCCTGAGCCTGGCCGAAGCCTGGAACCCGGAGCCGACCCAGGCCAAGGTCGGCGACTCCCTGACCCGCAGCCTGATGCTCAAGGCCGATGGCCTGTCCAGCGCCCAGTTGCCGCCCCTGCCGACGACCGACGTGGACGGCCTGCGCCGCTACCCGGATCAGCCGCAACTGAGCAACCAGGCCAACGAGCGCGGGCTGATCGGCAGCCGTGAGGAACGCGAAGCCCTGGTGCCCGGCCGCGACGGGCGTCTCGAGCTGCCCAAGGTCGAGGTGGTGTGGTGGAACACCCATGAAGACCGCCTGGAACGCACCAGCCTGCCGGGCCGCAGTATCGACGTGGCGGCCGACCCCAGCCTGGACGCCGTGGTGCCGGTCGAAGCGACGCGCGGCGACAGCGACGCCCGCAGTGACGCCCGCCTCTGGCCCTGGCAGTTGAGCAGTGCCCTGCTCGCCCTCACCACCCTGCTCGGCTTCGGCCTCTGGTGGCATGCCCGGCGCCAGCCGGCCATCCAGCGCGTGGCCCAGAGCGGACCCAGCCCGCGAACCCTGCTCGACGACCTCAAGCGCGCCTGCCTGGCCAACGACACCCAGGCGACCCGCCAGGCCCTCGACGCCTGGGCCCGCCAGCAACCGGAAACCCTGGCCGACATGGCGGCGCGCTTCGCGCCCCTGTCGGAAGCCCTGGACGGCCTCAACGGCGCGCTCTACAGCGAAAGCGGGCTGCACTGGCAAGGCGCCCAGCTGTGGCAGGCCATCGGCGACCTGCCCGCCGCCGAAGCGGTGCAGGACAACAGCCAGGACAGCGGTTCACTGCCGCCCTTGTATCCACGTTAATGGCCTACAGCAGCTATAAGCTGGAAGCTGGAAGCTGGAAGCTGGAAGCTAATCATGAAACATCGAGACCACACACCCAAACAAGCCATCGTCCCGCGCTTCTGGCGCGACGCCGCCCTGCCCTTCATCGAACTGCGCTCGATCGAGGATGGCCGCCAGGTCTGCTACGGGCGGCATGCCCACGAGATCTTCTCCATCGGCGCCATCACCCGCGGCCAGAGCACCTACAGCAACCGCGACGTCGACCAGTTCGTCAGCCAAGGCACCGTGGTGCTGATGAACCCGGGCGATGTGCATGCCTGCAATCCCATCGACGGCGAGCCCTGGTCGTACCTGATGCTGTACGTCGACCCGCAGTGGCTGGGGCGCCTGCAACACGCCCGGGGGCTGGCCGACACCCCCAGTTTCCAGCGCTTCGCCTGCATCGCCAGCGAGGATAACGAGCTGTACCAGCGTTTGCTGCAGCTAGGGGAAATGCTGCTCGCCCCTGCGCTCGACTCGAGCGCCAAGGCCGCCCAGGCCACGGCCTTCTTCAGCCTGGCGCTGGAACGGCTGGCCCTCGAAGGCGACAGTGGCGACGACATCAACCCACGGCTGGAACAGGCCGCCCGCCTGATTCATCGGCACTGCGGCGCAACGCTCAGCCTCGACACCCTGTGTGAGGCCGCACAGCTGTCGCCCTCGCAGCTGATTCGCGGCTTCAAGCGACGCTACGGCATGACGCCCCACGCCTACCTGCTCAACCGCCGCATCCAGTTCGCCCACGCCCGCCTGAAGAGCGGCGCTCCACTGGCCGAAGTCGCCCTGGAAGCCGGCTTCGCCGACCAGGCACATTTCCAGCGCACCTTCAAGCAATTTCTGGCGGCAACGCCGGGCCAATACCGCGGTTGAAGCCAAGAATCGTGGATACCGTCTTGATTCTTGGCCTGTAAGAGCCCGTTCGCAGCCATGGCTGACAAGTAGGAGCGTCGCCCCCGGCGCGATGCGATTGAGGCCATCCTGCAAGAATCGCGGTATGGCCACCATTCGCCGCGGGGTCGCGGCTCCCACGGGATCGCGGCACACCACCGACCGCGTAGGAGCGTCGCCCCCGGCGCGATGCGATCATGGCCATCCTGCAAGAATCGCGGTATGGCCGCCATTCGCCGCGGGGTCGCGGCTCCTACGCACATGTGGCAATTCTGCGCGCTGATTGCTGGATCCTGTAGGGTGGAAGACGCTCTTTTCTTCCACCGGCACCAACCACCCCGACTCAAACCAGTAATAGATATACCGCGCTACCGACCAGCAGCCCAGCCAGAACCCGATTGAACACCCGCACCCTGCGCGCCTCCTGCAGACAGGGCCGCAGGCAGGTGCCGGCGTAGGCCCAGCAGGCCAGCGACAGGTAGCAGACCACGCCATAGATCGCCGCGAACTGCCAGACCAGCAACACGTCGCCATCGGCGACGAAGGCCCCCATGCCAGCGATCGCGGCCAGCCAGGCCTTGGGATTGAGCCACTGCATCAACGCCCCGTGCAGAAACGAGGCGACCCGCACGCCGTCGCCCGGCTGCAACGCCCCGTCGTCAGCGGCCAGCCGCCAGGCCATGTACAGCAGGAAAACCACACCGGCCAAGCGGATGCCCCGGGTCAGCCAGGGCCATTGCGACAACACCTCGTGCAACCCCAGGCCGACCAGCACCAGCAGCAGGATGAACCCCAGGGTCGCGCCAGCGACATGCCGCAACGCCACGCGCAAACCATGCCGCGCCCCCGCACCGAGGGAAACCAGATTGACCGGGCCGGGAGAAATAGAAGCGGCCAACGCAAAGGCCGCCATGGACAGGAACAGGTTCATCGATAACTCCATTCGGCATGCTCGAGGCCTCTGAAATTACCCAGTGAAACCGCACCGGTATTGAAGGAAATACACGTGCCGGGCGCATAAAAAACCGCGGCCAGGCCGCGGATTTCATGGCGCCGCTCAGTGGGCGAACAGCGAGTTGCCCGCCTTGCCCGCCAGCTTCTCCGGCTTGATCAGGAAGCGTGCCAGGGCCGGCAGCAGCCACAGGGCGCCGAACATGTTGACGATGAACATGAAGGTCAGCATCAGGCCCATGTCGGCCTGGAACTTGATCGCCGAGAACATCCAGGTGGCGACGCCGATGGCCAGGCACAGGCCGGTGAACAGCACCGCCTTGCCGGTAGAGCGCAGGGTCTGGTAGTAGGCTTCCTGCAACGGCAGGCCGGCGCGCAGGAAGGTTTCCAGGCGGCTGTAGATGTAGATGCCGTAGTCCACGCCGATGCCCACGCCGAGGGCGATCACCGGCAGGGTCGCGACCTTGACGCCGATGCCGAGGAAGGCCATCAGGGCGTTGCCGAGAATCGAGGTGAGGATCAGCGGCAGGACGATGCACAGGGTCGCGGCGAAGGAGCGGAAGGTGATCATGCACATGACGCCGACGCACAGGTACACCAGGATCAGGATCAGCAACTCGGACTTGCCGATCACCTCGTTGGTCGCCGCTTCGATACCGGCGTTACCCGCCGCCAGGAGGAACTGCACGTCCTCGGAGGCATGCTCGGCGCTGAAGCCCTGCACCGCCGCCACCGCCCGTTTCAGGGTTTCGGCCTTGTGATCCTCGAGGAACACCAGCACCGGCGCCACCGAGCAGTCACTGTTGTACAGGCCATCGGCGCGGGCGATGGAGTTGTTCAGCACATCCTGGTTGCGCGACAGGGTTTCCCATTTCAGGTTGCCCTCGTTCATGCCCTTGATCAGTTGCCGCGACACGCTGACCATGGAAACCGCCGACTGCACCCCGGGCGTGTTGTCCATCGTCCACATCAGCTCATCCATGGCGGCCATGGCTTCGTAGCTGGAACAACCCTCCGGCGCGGTCTTGACCATCACCACCAGCACGTCGGAGCTGGTCGAGTAGTTGCGGATGACGAAGTCGTTGTCGAGGTTGTAGCGCGAATCCGGACGCAGTTCCGGCGCGCCCTGGTCGAGGTCGCCGATCTGCAGGTTCTGCTGCTGGTACCAGAAGCCGCCGACCGCCGCCGCCAGGGCGATGACCAGGGAAACCGGCGCCACCCGCGGATTGGCGAAGTTCGACAGCAGGCGCCAGAACGGGTGCTCGCACACCGCGTCGCGCTTGCTGCGCTCCACCGCCTTCTTGCTGATGCCGATGTAGGAGATGGCCACCGGCAGCAGGATCAGGTTGGTGAAGACGATCACCGCCACCCCGATGGAGGCGCCGATGGCCAGTTCGCGGATCACCCCGATATCGATCAGCAACAGGGTGATGAAGCCCACGGCGTCGGCGAGGATGGCGATCATCCCCGGCAGGAACAACTGGCGGAAGGTCAGCCGCGCCGCGGTCAGGGCGTTGTCGGCACCGCTGGACTGCAGGGCGATGCCGTTGATCTTCTGCACGCCGTGGGAAATGCCGATGGCGAAGATCAGGAACGGCACCAGCATGGAGTACGGGTCGAGCCCGAAGCCCACCGTGTGCATCAGCCCCAGTTGCCAGCCGACCGCCACCAGTGTGGTGATCAGCACGGCGATGGTGCTGCGGATGCACCAGGTGAACCAGTACAGCAGGACGAAGGTGATCAGCAGCGCCACGCCGAAGAACAGCGCCACCATGATCAGGCCGTCGATCAGGTCGCCGACCTTCTTGGCGAAGCCGATGATGTGCACCTGCACGTCGGGGTTCTGCGCCTGGTACTTGTCGCGGATCTTCTCTTCCAGCTGATGGGAAAAGGCCTGGTAGTCGAGGGTGACCAGGCGCCCCTGGTCCTCGGGATCGGGGTAGGACTCCAGCAGCGGTACGTCGATGATGCTCGACTGGAAGTTGTTCGCCACCAGGCGGCCGATCTGCCCGGACTTGAGCACGTTGCTGCGCAGCTCCTCGAGGCTTTGCGGGCTGCCATCGTAGGTCTGCGGAATCACCTCGCCACCGGCGAAGCCTTCTTCGGTGACTTCCGTCCAGCGCACGCTGGGGCTCCACAGCGACTTCAGCCCCGAGCGGTCGACGCCCGGGATGTAGAACACCTCGTCATTGATCTGACGCAGCGTCTCCATGTACGACTGGCTGAAGATGTCGCCGTTCCTGGCCTGCACCGAGATGCGCACGGTATTGCCGAGGTTGGCCAGGTCGTTGCGGTGCTCCATCATGTTCTGGATGAAGGGATGGCTCAGCGGGATCATCTTCTCGAAACTGGTCGAGGGCCGTACCTGGGTCGCCTGGTAGAACAGGAAGACGCTGACCAGCAGGCAGATCAGAATCACCGCCGGCCGGTTGTTGAAGATCAGGCGCTCGAGCAAGCTGGCCTTGTCCTGGTGATGGTTACTCATCAAACACTACCCCGGCTTATTATTGTTGGCCCGACGACGCGGCGACACGTACGCCGCCCTGCCCCACCAGAATCAGACGCCCCTGGGCATCGGCGGCCACACCGGCCAGCGAGATGCGGTCAGGGCGGTTGGACACGCTGAAACTGCGTCCGCCGTCGGTGCTGTCGAGCACGCTGCCGCCATGCCCCACCACCACGATGCGGCCATCGGCGAGCAGCGTGCCGTTGGCCAGGCCGAACTCCAGGGTGCCGCCATTGGCGGTCCGCAGCGGCACCTGTTGCCAGGTATCACCGAAATCGTCGGAGCGGAACAGGTGCCCACGCAGGCCGTAGACCAGCAAGGTGTGCGCCTCGGTAGTGGCCAGCACGCCGAACAGCGAGCCCTGGTAGGGGCTCTGCACCGGCTCCCAGCTCTGCCCGGCGTCGGTGGAACGGAACATGCTGCCCATCTCGCCGACGATGAACAGGCCGGAATCCTTGACCTCGGCGATGGCATTGAGGTGATAGGCGTCCTCGTTGTCGAGGCGATCGCTGAAGTCTTCCCAGGTCGCGCCGCCATCGCGGGTTTCCAGCAGCGCGCCATAGGCGCCGACAGCGTAGCCGTTGTGCAGGTCCTCGAACCACACGTCGAGCAGCGGCGCCTCGCGCTGCAGGTCCTCGAACTGCTTGCTCCAGGTCAGGCCACCATCGCTGCTGGCGAGGATCTGCGCATCGTGGCCCACGGCCCAGCCGTGCTGCTCGTCGAGGAAGAACAGGGCGGTGAGCATCTGCCGGGTCGGCACCTTGGCCTGCTGCCAACTGGCGCCGTCATCGTCGGAATAGAGGATATGGCCGCGGTCGCCCACCGCCACCAGGCGCTTGCCGGCGCTGGCGATGTCCAGCAACAGGCTGGAAGCGGCCTTGGCGGATGGCACGGAATAGACGCTGGCTTCATCGGCGGGGATCTGCGCCTGGGCCGGCGATACGCCAAGCGCCAGCAACGACAGCAAGCCGCACAGGGAGAGCGCCCTGGCCAGCGGCGAGTGGAGGCGAAGCGCCGGCTTGCGCACGGCGTGCGTCCCTTCTCCGGTTCGGGTGCGCCGCGTGACGGGCTCACTCATATACATTCCCCTTTATTGTTATAGGCAGTGCCTTTATAGCAGTAGCCCATGCTATCGGCCTTTGGAAAAGCCTGACAATCGCCGCGACGTTATGTTTTGTAAGGCAAAGCCGCGTGATTGACGCCTCATTTGCCCAATCGATGCACGATGCGCAGGCCATCTCGGGCTCATCGAACCTGGCTCAACGGGTACCGCGGCGGCGCAGGGCTGCCGGGGTGAAGTAGCTGTCGCCGGGCGTCGCCTGGCTGAAGTCGATGGTATTCGCTTCCTCGTTGTCCAGGTTCTGCACGTGGTAGCGGCGCGCCTGCAGGTCGTGGAACACGTCCAGTGCGGACCAGGTGGTCGGCAGCTCGTAGTAGTTCTTCAGGTAGGCCATGGACACCCGCCACAGCTCGCCACGGCCATCGTACTGATCGACGACAGCGGCCTGCCAGCTGTCCTCGTCGAGGTACAGGGTGCGTTTGGAATAGATATGCCGCGCCCCTGGCTTGAGCGTGCCTTCCACGACCCACACCCGGTGCAACTCGTTGCGGGTGAACGCCGGGTTGAGGTGGCCGACCTGCAGCAGATCCTTGTATTTGACCGCCGGGCTGGTGACCTTGTAGTTGTTGTAGGGGATGTAGATTTCCTTCTTGCCCACCAGCTTCCAGTCGTAACGATCCGGCGCGCCGTTGAACATGTCGGTGTCATCGGCGGTACGCAGGCCGTCCGCCGCGGCGATCGGCGTGTCGTAGGCCAGGTTCGGCGCGCGTCGTACCCGCCGCTGGCCGGCGTTGTAGCCCCAGGCCTGACGTGGTTCCTTGACCTGATCCAGGGTCTCGTGCACCAGCACCGCGCCACCGGCCAGACGCGCCGGGCTGCGGGTGAAGGACAGGTAATAGAACAGGATGTTGTTCAGGTTCGCGTAGCTGCCCTGGGGATCGTAGAACCTGAACAACGCCTCCTGCTGCGAGGTGACCAGGGAGTAGGCGCCATTGCGCTGCACCGCCACCTCGGAGGCACGCCGCACGATGTAGCTGCCGCGATAGCGGGCGATATGGTTCCACAGCGCCTCGACGCCGTTCTGCGGGATCGGGAACGGGATGCCGCCATAGGCATCGGCGAAACCATTGCCGCCGTCGAGCAGCCTGGCGCTGGTGGCGTTCTTCAGGGTGTTGTCATAGACCCACTGCGGCGCCGAAGCGGAGCGGCGGCTGGGGTAGACCGGCATCTGGTAGCTGTCCGGATAGGTCTCGAACAGGGCGATCTGCCCCGGGGTCAGGTTGGCCCTGTACTGCTCCAGATTGGCCTTGCTGATGGTGAACAGCGGCTTGTCGTCGGCGAAGGGATCGACATGGTGATGACCCGAACCCTGGTAGCCGGCAGGCGCCTGGGTGAGACCGCCCGTCCATTCGGGAATGCTGCCGGCGGCATTGCCGGCCTTCTCGGCACCGAAGGGCGTCAGGCTGCTGCCCAGCTGGGCCGCGTCCTGGGGCGACAGCGCCGCCCGGGTGTAGCCAGCCAGCAGAATCAGGGCAATCGCGGTGCCCACCAGCGCGTGCTTTTTCAGCATCGTATGTCTCCGTGATGACGCATGACCGGGTACTGCAGCACCCGGAACCTCGGGTGCACTGTTAGAAGGAGTACTTGACGTTGACACCGATATTGTCGCGATCCCGAACGGCGTTGTTATTGCCCGCGCCATAGAACTCGGTGTACTGCAGCTCGGCTTCCAGGCTGTTCAGGTAATGGGCGCGAACCCCCAGGGTGTAGGCCTTGCGGCCTTCGATGAAGCTGCCGGTCTGGTAGGAGTTGCCCGCGAAATCGTCCCGGTAGACGACGAAAGGCGACAGGTTGACCCCGGCCAGCACATCGTTCCAGGTGCCGGACAGCACCAGGGTATAGCCGTAGGCGTTCCTGTCGACCTGATCGCTGCGGTCGTAACCGTTGACGTAGGAGCTGTCGCCACGGCCCGCGTAGTAGCGGGTGGAGCCATCGAAGGCGGTGTATTTCAGGTCGCTGCCACGCAGGTGCTCGGATGCCAGCTCGGCCACCCCGGTCAGCGAGTCGAAGCCCAGGCCCGGGCCGAAGTTGTAGATGGCGCCCAGGGACGTGTTGAAGGCCTCGACGCGATCGTGGTTATGGATCTCGTCCCCGAGCTGGACCATGCTGCCGCCGATATTGACCTGCTGGCCTGCCGCCAACTGCGGCGCCTGGCGCAACAGATCGCCCAGCAGGTCGTTGGTGGTGGCGACCCCGATCGGCAGGTTGGGCCGGTAGGCCAGTTCGCCGAATACCGAGGCGTCGCCCAGGGTGGTGTTGAAGCTGAAACCGTACATGCGGATGTCTTCGGCATACTCGCGGCGGGCGTTGACCTGGTTGGCGACGTCGAGGGTCGCCAGGCCGCCGGCGCCTATGGCCCCCACCGCGCCGATGAGCGTGGCCATGTCGAGCCCCTGGTAGTCGCCCAAGTCGGCATAGAGGGTCGGTTCCTTGGCGTGATAGTTGACGAAGTAGACGCCGAACTCGGTGGCGTTGAGCTGCTCGGCGATGTAGCGGAAGGCGACGCCGAACTGGCCGTCGTCCCTGGCATTGATATCCGGCCCGACGCTGGCCACCTTGATGTTGCCGTTGGCATCCACGGTACGCCCGCCCTGCAAGCCGCCCACTCCCGACTGGCTGAGCGAGGTGTACAGCCCCGCCAGGGGAATCAGGTTCGGTTGCCGGGAGTAGGCGGTGTTGCCGCCATCGGCGAACAGATCGGTCTCGGAGAAATAGGTCCCCGCCGGGTCGATGGCGCTTTCCTTCCAGTTGAACTGGTAGAAGGTTTCCATGGACAGGTTGTCGCTCAGGCCGATGTTGAAGCTGAGCGCCTCGACCGGGATCAGCACTTCCTTGACCTCGGAACCGGGCAGGCGGAACCTGGCCGCGTCGACGGCATTGGTGGTGTTCACCCCGTTGCGGTAGAACAGGCCTTCGCCCCAGTTGAACACCTGGCGCCCCAGGCGCGCGCTGACTGGCCGCTCGGCCACATCCCAGCTGCCGTGCACATAGGCATCGAGGATCTCGGCATTGCGCCCGGCCTTGTGCCGGGTCTCGCGGGTGAAGCTGTCGTCGTTGGGGAAATTCTGGCTCGGCTGGCTCGGATCGTTGGCGCCGTAGTAATGGTTGCGCCTGTCCATGATCTGCGTGTCGTAGAACGCCGTGCCGCGCACGAAGGCACCGTAGTTGCGGTAGCTCACCTCCAGGTCGGACGTGATCTTGAAGACTTCGGAAACCAGGCCGGTATCGAAATTGCGATTGCCGTCGTTGACGTTGACATCGTCGTTGTTCCTGTCCTGGCCCTGGACGCGCCACAATTGCCCGTAGGACAGCGTGCTGTCGAGCGAGCCACTGACTTCGTTGTCGGCAAAGCTGAATTCCACCGCCTGCACGGGTACCGCGACCAGCAGCGGTAACACGCTGGCCAGGGCATAGCCCGCCTTCGCCGGCACCAGGCGCAAGGCCGGCTCAAAGGACTTGATACGCATTGAATCTCTACTCCGCTGACAGACAGTCGTTGTTCTATCCGGCCCGTTTTTTAGTGGGCCTGGCGGACACCTTGTCGGCATCCTGTCATTGCGCTGAACTGGCTGGCATCACTCCGTTGTTGCAGTGCAACCTTGGTGCCAATTCAAACGATCGTATTAGCCGAAAGCGCTTTTCCAGAGCAGCTCCGTACCGTCCATTTATGACTGATCATCCACTGACCAATAGTTGTCGATTACAGCCAATCAAACCGGCTCCCTCCCCAGGAAGCACTGCGAAGCGCACACAGCCACACGCGCTCGTCAATCGATAGCGCAGGATATTAGTGTGTCGACTTGATAAGAGGGTAACTTTTGATTCCGGCAGGTAACGAAAAAACGTTACTGCGGGAACGAACGGTAACATTCGGCCCGATGATGTGGGTTAAATCAAGTCAAACCGCTCTAGAACGGACTTTTCAGCCCTGCGGATAGTTTCCGCAGGCTGCAAGGGACATGGACGGGACCAGCAGTCGAATGAATCCCGCCGCCGCGGCGATTCGGGCAGGCACGGCAAGGCCACTATCGCTTCGCCCGCAAGCGGGCTCCTACGCGATTGATGGACACATCGATCGCCCCCGGGGCGAATCGCGCAGGCAACGCAGATGGCGCGGCAAGGCCGCTATCGTATCGCGCCGGGGCGACGCTCCTACACGGATGGCGACACTCGCCCATCCCGCGGCCACCTCGATCTCGTAGGAGCCCGCCCCCGGGGCGAATCGCGCAGGCAACACAGATGGCGCGGCAAGGCCGCTATCGTTTCGCGCCGAGGGCGACGCTCCTACTGGGATGGGGCCGGTCGCCCATCCCGATTGCTCAAGCCAGGCTTTTGCTCACCACTTCGTACACATCCGCCGACAGCTCGCCGGAAGCGAGAATCCGTTCCAGCTCGGCCTTCATCAGCGCCTGGCGCGCGGCGGCGTATTTGCGCCAGCGGGTCAGCGGCGCCAGCAGGCGCGAAGCGATCTGCGGATTGAGCGCGTTGAGGGTGATCACCTGATCGGCCAGGAAGCGATAGCCGCTGCCGTCGGCCAGGTGGAAGTTGACCAGGTTCTGCCCGGCGAAGGCGCCGATCAGGGCGCGCACCTTGTTCGGGTTCTTCAGGGTGAACGCCGGGTGCTGCATCAGCGCCTGCACACGCTGCAGACCACCCGGCAAGGTGCTGGCCGCCTGCACGCTGAACCACTGATCCATGACCAGGGCGTTGTCCTTGAAGTGCTCGGCGAAGGCTTCCAGGGCCTTGCCGCGCTCGGCCTCGAACGGCGAATTGACCAGTACCGCCAGCGCCGTCAGGCGTTCGGTCATGTTGTCGCACGCCTCGTACTGCTCCAGGGTCGCGGCCAGCACCTCGGGCTTGCCGGTCAGCATCAGGTAGGACAGCGCGATGTTCTGCAGACTGCGGCGCGCGAAGTGCTCGGCCTCGGCCACGTACGGCGTGCCTTTCGACACCTCGCGATTGGCCTGATAACGCTGCCACAGCGGCTCGAACAGCGCCTCGGCCAGTTGCTGGCGAGCGAACTCGCGGGCCCCGTGGATCGCTTCGACATCGGCCACCTCGCTGATCTCGGTGAGGTAGGCCTCGCCCGGCAGCGACAGCATCTCGGCGACCATCGCCTGATCCAGGCGGCCATCCTGCAGCAGGCTGCGCAGCGCCGTGACCAGGCGCTGATCCAGCACCAGGGCCTCGCCGCGCTGCTGCTGGCCGATCAGCTCCTGCAGCACCTGCACGCTCAGCTGCTGGCCGGCTTCCCAGCGGTTGAAGCCGTCGCTGTCGTGCTGCATGAGGAACATCAACTGGTCGCGGTCATAGGGAAAGCTCAGCTTGACCGGCGCGCTGAAGCCACGCAGCAGCGACGGCAGCGGTTGCTCGGCGATATCGACGAAGGTGAACGACTGCTGCGCCTCGGTCACCGACAGCACGCGGCTGGTACCACTGGCAGCGGCCTCGCCCTGCAGGCGCAACGGCAGGTCGTTGCCCCGGGCATCCAGCAGGCCGAGCTCCACGGGAATGACGAAGGGCAGCTTGTCGCTCTGTCCCGGCGTCGCCGGGCAGCTCTGGGTAAAGTTCAGGGTATAGGTCCTGGCGGTGGCATCGAAGGCCTCGCTGACCGCCAGGCGCGGCGTGCCGGCCTGGGTGTACCAGCGCTTGAACTGGGTCAGGTCGATGCCGCTGGCGTCTTCCATGGCCTTGACGAAATCGTCGCAGGTCACGGCCTGGCCGTCGTGGCGCTCGAAGTACAGATCCGAGCCCTTGCGGAAGGCTTGATTGCCGAGCAGGGTGTGGATCATGCGCAGCACTTCGGAACCCTTCTCGTAGATGGTCAGGGTATAGAAGTTGGAGATTTCCATGTACGCATCCGGGCGCACCGGGTGGGCCATGGGGCCGGCGTCCTCGGCGAACTGGTGGGTACGCAGGTAGGCCACGTCCTCGATGCGCTTGACCGTGCGCGAGTTCATGTCGGCGCTGAACTCGGCATCGCGGAACACGGTGAAGCCTTCCTTGAGCGACAGCTGGAACCAGTCGCGGCAGGTCACCCGGTTACCGGACCAGTTGTGGAAATACTCGTGGGCCACCACCGCCTCGACCCGCTGATGCGCCGCATCGGTAGCGGTTTCGGCACGGGCCAGCACGCAGCTGGAGTTGAAGATGTTGAGACCCTTGTTCTCCATGGCGCCCATGTTGAAGTCGTTGACCGCAACGATCATGAAGATGTCCAGGTCGTACTCGCGGCCGTAGACCTCCTCGTCCCACTTCATGGACTTCTTCAGGCTGTCCATGGCGTGCTGCACCTTGTCGATGTTCTCCGGCTCGACATAGATGCGCAGCGTCACTTCACGGCTGCTCAGGGTGGTGAACTTGTCTTCCACGCACCACAGATCACCAGCGACCAGGGCGAACAGGTAGGCCGGCTTCTTGAACGGATCTTCCCAGGTCGCCCAGTGCCGACCGCCCTCCTCGCTGCCGCTGGCGATCGGGTTGCCGTTGGACAGCAGGATCGGGTACTTCTGCTTGTCGCCGCTCACCGTGGTGGTGAATTTACTCATCACATCCGGGCGGTCGAGGTAGTAGGTGATCTTGCGGAAGCCCTCGGCCTCGCACTGGGTGCAGAACATGCCGCTGGACTTGTACAGCCCCTCCAGCGCGGTGTTGCTTTCCGGGTGGATACGCACCGTGCTGTCGATGACGAAGCTGGCCTGGGTGGGCTGCAGGGTCAGGTGGCTGTCGCTGAGCTGGTAGTCGGCCGCCGTCAGTTCACGGTCATCCAGGGTGATGCGCAGCAGCTCCAGTTGCTGGCCATCGAGGCTCAGCACGGGAAGCTCCGCCGACAGCTCGGGGTTGCGGCGCATCACCAGCTGCGCGTGGACCAGGGTGTGATCCTCGAACAGCTCGAAGGTCAGGTGGGTTTCGTCGATCAGATAATCCGGCGCCCGGTAGTCCTTCAGGTAAATGGTCTTCGATTGTTCGGTACGCATGAGCGGGGCCTCTTCGAGGCAGCTTCAAGCTTCAAGCCTCAAGCTGCAAGCAATGTGTGATGGCCGTTAGCTTGAAGCTTAGAGCTTGCAGCTTGCGGCTATTTGGTAAGCGGTGTATTTGCGGACGTTGATCACGCCGGTGTCGAACATCAGGTACTGGCCCTTGATGCCCAACAGCGTGCCCTCCGCCACGGGATTCTTGTCCAGGTTGAAGCTGGTGATCTTGGCCGGGTAGCCCTCGATCGGGTAACGGATCTCGACCACGGGCTGATCGTTGAGCGGCTGCACGGCCTGCAGGCCGAAACGTTGCTGCAGCGCGCCGAGGCCCTCGGCGCAGGCGTCGAAGATCCGCTCGCGTACGCTGGGCAGGTCGACCGGCGCCGCATCGCCCTTGAGCAGCGCGCGCCAGTTGGTCTTGTCCGCCACCTGGCTGCGCAGCAGATCCTCGACGAAACCGGATTGCTGCCGCGTGGCCACCCGCAGGATCGGCAGCGCCTGGGTGGCGCCCTGGTCGATCCAGCGCGTGGGGATCTGCGTGGCACGGGTGATGCCGACCTTGATCCCCGAGGAGTTGGCCAGGTAGACCACGTGATCGGTCATGCAGAACTGCTCGCCCCAGGCCGGATCGCGACAGGTGCCGGCGTCGTAGTGGCAGCGCTCGGGGCTCATGATGCACAGGTCGCACTGCGCCAGCTTCTGCATGCAGGGGTAGCAATAACCCTGGCTGAAACTGGTCCTGGTCTTGCGTCCGCAGTGCGAGCAGTGGATCGCCCCCAGGAACTCCAGGCGCACGGTCTTGCCGATCATCGGGTTGACCGCGACCTGCTCCTCGCCCAGGCGAAAGGCGTACTGCACCGGCGCGCCGAGCTGGGTGCTCATCTTGCTCATGGAACCACGGGCGACTTCGAGCATCAGTGCAGGGTTTCCGAGGACTTGAACAGCAGGTTGGGAATCGGCTCGGCTTTCGACGCGCACTCGGAAGTGCCCATGTACCCCGTGCGCTGGTCTTCCGGCAGGTTGCGGGTTTCCCAGGCGATCATCGCCTGCAGGCTCAGTTCCTTCTGCTCCTGGGTCAGCCTGCGCCCGTCCGGCCATTTGCCGATCTCCACGGCCAGCTTGAGGCTTTCGTACACATCCGGCGTGATATTGCGGATCAATTCGATGAAGGAGGACATGGCCGGCTCCTGGCTGGGAAAGGGGCGATTCTACCTCAACTCGCCCGGCAACCCGAACAGCCGCTGCCCGGGTGCGCTCAGCGCTGCGCGAAACGCCGCGCCAGCAGACCGCCGAGCAATCCGGTCAGGCAGCCGGCGAGCAGACCGCCGACATGGGCCGCGTTGGCGATGGCGCCGAACTGCAACAGCTCGAAGATGCCGGTCATGCACACCAGCAACCACACCAGCATGCTGACCAGCACGCCGCGCGGCAGACGATAGGCGGCATTGGGCGCCAGCCACTGGAACAGCCAGCAGTGCCCGAGCAGGCCGTAGAGCACCCCGGACAGACCGCCGAACAAGGCCGGCCCGGCATACAGGTACTGGGCGACATTGGCCGCCAGGCCGAAGCAGAGGGTCAGCCCGAGCAGCATCAAGGCGCCCTGCCGGGCCTCGATGCGCCGTCCCAGCTCCCAGTACCACAGGCTGTTCATGGCCAGGTGGAGCACGCCGAAGTGAAGCAGCATCGGCGTCAGCAGACGCCACCACTGCCCGCTGTCGACCATGGCGGCGAACGGGCTGAAATAGATGTACTGACCCTCGATATGGAAATCGACGAAGCTCAGCCAGCGCATCAGCTCATAGTCCGTGCCGCCCCAGGTCAGCACGGCGACCAGCAGGGTCAGGGCCAGCACCGCCAGGGTCAGCGGGCTGCGCCGGGCCTGCTGCGACAACCGCGGACGTCCGTTCGGGACGCCCGGGGCCACTCGCTGCAGGTTCGGGTCGCCCTGCGGGTGGCGGCCATAGAGTTCGCGCACCCGCTCCGCCACCTGTTCGTCGGGCACCCACAACGCCTGCTCGCCAAGGCTTTCGGCTACCCGGTGAGCGATCCGCAGCTCGCGCAGCAGGTCGAGGAAGGCCGACAGGTCCTGATCCAGTGGCACGCGCAGCGCCACCACCGCACTCATCGCGGCACTTCCGGCTTGTCCACGTCGACCCAGACGAACTTGCGCGGGTCCAGGCAGGTTTCCCGATCCAGGCGATAGGCCACCAGCTTGCCGTACATCACCGCGCTGTAATCGAGACAGGCCAGGTTGGGGCGGATCGGCGCCGGCGTGCCACTGCGCCAGTAATGGCCGACGAACAGCGGCGGCTGTTCGGCGCCGTACTTGAGCAACTCGGTTTTCTGCAGTTCGCTGAGCGGCGTCTGGGCGGCCAGTTCGGGCAAGGCATCGGGCTGGAACACCACGTCGCCGTAAGTCTGCGGGCTCTCCTCCCAGAACTTGGTGCGAAAGTAGGAACGGGTGAAACCGTCGCCGCTGGTCATGCTCAGGCCATGGGGCAGGCGCATGTCGGTGCCGCGCAGCAGGCGATCCAGCACCGTGCAGGCGAAGCTGCCGACCACCGCCGAGGCCTGCAGGAAGTGCTCGTCGATGCAGCCATCGGGGAACTGCCTGCGCAGCGGCTCGATCAGTTCGTTGTCCCAGCAGGCGTGCACCACGCGAAAATGCCCGGCGTCGAGGAACAGCGGCAACTCGTAGAACCAGGCCAGGCATTCACGCCATTCCCCGGGATAGGCCGCGAACTGCTCCAGGGTTTCACCGATCAGACGGGCGTGGCGTGGCGTGTGCTCGCGCACATGCTGGCGCCCGCTACCCGGCGGCGCCGGTGTACTCCAGCCCAGGGCGTTGAACTCGTGATTGCCCATGATGCACAGCGCTTCGCCGGCACGCACCATGTCGTGCACCAGGTGCACCGCCTCGCGAATGCGCGGGCCACGATCGATCAGGTCACCGACGAAGATCGCCATGCGTCGCGGATGGCGCCAGACGCCGCCCTGCTGGCGGTAACCCAGGCGCTCGAGCAGGTGCACCAGAGTATTGGCACAGCCATGGATGTCACCGATCAGGTCGTAACCGCGAGCCGGGTCGAGCTGCATCAGTCGCCCCCGCCGCCGAGGCGGCTGCCCCAACCCAGCTTGGTCCGGCAGATCTCGTAATAGTTGTGATCCAGCGGATGGATCAGGCACAGCTTCTGCGACTTCTTGCGCACCGTGATGGTATCGCCGGGCGCGCAGGTGAAGTGGTTCTGCCCATCGCAGGAGACCTGCGGGTAGAGCGGCAGATCCTTGGACACGACGATCTTCAGCTCACTGTTGCCATCGACCACGATGGGCCGGCTGGACAATGTATGCGGGTACATCGGCACGATGACGATGGCATCCAGCTTGGGGTGCATGATCGGCCCGCCCGCCGACAGCGCATAGGCGGTGGAGCCGGTCGGCGTGGCGACGATCAGGCCGTCGGCCTTCTGGCTGCAGACGAACTGGCCGTCGATGTACAGCTCGAACTCGATCATCCGGTTCGACTTGCCCGGGTGCAGCACCACGTCGTTGAGCGCATCGCCCTGACCGATGGCCTCGGCGTGACGGCGCACCTCGGCCTCGAGCAGGAAGCGGTTCTCGGTCAGGTAATTGCCTTCCAGCACCTCGGCGACCTTGGATTCCAGCTCGTCGGGGCGGATGTCGGTGAGAAAGCCCAGGTTGCCGCGGTTGATGCCGAGCACCGGCACCTTGTGCCGGGCCAGGGCACGGCCGGCGCCGAGCATGCTGCCGTCGCCGCCGACCACGATCACCAGGTCGCAGAACTCGCCGAGGTGCTTGCGTGCCGAGGTCTGCAGGCCATGCCCGGGCAACACCTCGGCGATGGTGTCCTCGAGGATCACGTGCAACTGGCGCTCGAGCAAAAACCTTTTCAGTCGGCGCACGGTGTCGAGCACCTGCGTACTGCCCAGGCGACCGATAATGCCGATATTACGAAACTGCTCCATGGTGCTCCCGCAACGCTCAGGGTCTGGTGCCCCGATTATGGGCGAAAGGCCGCGACAGCGGCAAACATGCTGCCGTATAGGCGCTATGCTCGCAGCATGATGCCCTTCGACGCCCTCGACGACCTGCCCCGACGCCTGAGCCAACCCGCGGTCAGGGATCTGGCCTGGGTGCTGCTGTCACCACCGCTGCTCGCACACACGCCCTGGCCACAGCGCCACCCCCTGGCAGCCAGCGCCTGGGCGCATACGCCCGGCCTGCTGGCGGACTGGCTGCTGCACCTGGAGCGCGACAGCGGCCCGCTGCTGCAGTGGCTGGCGCAGCGTTCGGTACGCCGCCTCGGCCTCTACTACGAGCGCTTGTGGCAGTTCGCCCTATATGCCGCTCCCGGCGTCGAGGTACTGGCCGCCAACCTGCCCATCCGCCAGGCCGGACACACCCTGGGCGAACTGGACCTGCTGCTGCGCGACGCCGCCGGCGTGCACCACCTGGAACTGGCGATCAAGCTCTACCTGGGCAGCGCGGACCAGGGCGGCGAGTCGCCGGCGCACTGGATAGGCCCGGGCAGCCATGACCGCCTGGACCTGAAACTCGCTCATCTGAGCGAACACCAGTTGCCGCTCTCCGCTCGCGCCGAGGCGCTGCCGCTCCTGAGGGAGCTGGCCGCGGACGCCATCCAGGCCGAACTGTGGATGGCCGGCTACCTGTTCTACCCCTGGCCGCGCGCCTGCGCCGCGCCTCGCGATGCCAACCCCGAACACCTGCGCGGCCTGTGGCTGCGCCGGCGTGACTGGCCGGCCTTCCATGCCCGAGATGGGCATGCGCACTGGCAACCGCTGCCGCGCCAGGCCTGGCTGGCCCCCGCACGCCTGGCCCTGGCCGAGTGCTGGTCGCGGCAGCGACTGCAGCAGTGGCTCGATACCCTGCCGAACGACGCCGGCGCGCAGTTATTGGTCAGGCTGGAGCCCGAGAGCGCGGAATACGTTCAGGAAAGCCAGCGCCTGTTCCTGGTCGCCGACGCTTGGCCATCGGAGCAATCATGAGCGCCGGTCGCCCCGCAACGATGAAAGAGAGGGCGTCTAACGCCATGCCGCAGCGCGCCGAGATCGACGCGCCTGCAGGATCGATGGTTTGCCGCAATCTCGTAGGAGCCGCGACCTCGCAGCGAATGGTGGCCATACCGCGATTTTTGCAGGATGGCCACAATCGTATCGCGCCGAGGTCGGCGCTCCTACACGGGCGGTGGCTTGCCACGGCCTCGTAGGAGCCGCGACCCCGCGGCGAATGGTGGCCACGCCACGGATTCTGCGGAATGGCCACCATCGTATCGCGCCGAGGTCGGCGCTCCTACACGATCGATGGTTCGCCGCAATCTCGTAGGAGCTGCGACCTCGCAGCGAATGGCGGCCATACCGCAACTTTTGCAGGATGGCCACGGTCGTATCGCGCCGAGGTCGACGCGCCTACACGAGCGGTGGTTGGCCGGGAACCGGTGGGAGCCGCGACCTCGCGGCGAATGGCGGCCATACCGCGATTTTTGCAGGATGGCCACGATCGTATCGCGCCGAGGTCGGCGCGCCTACACGGGCGGTGGTTGGCCGCGAACCGGTGGGAGCTACGCTCCCGCGGTGAATAGCGCCTGACCGGCCAACGCCGCGCGCCGCCCCTGCAGGCCTCCGGTATGCACGAACACCAGCCGGGTGCCCGTGGCGATGGCGCCGCTGGCGACGGCGTCGCGCAGCGCCAGCAGGGCCTTGGCCGTGTACAGCGGCTCCAGCGGCACGCCGCTCTGGGCTTCGCAGTCCCGCATGAAGGCCAGCAGTTCGGCATCCTGACGGGCGAATCCACCGCGACAGGCATCGAACAGGCGATAGCCCCTGTCCGGCGCGCCGGCCTGCTCGAGCAAGGCACGTACCTGTGGCGCCACGCCATGATCGGCCGGAACCGCCAGGGCGCCATACACCGGCTGGCGGCCGGCCTCGCCCAGCACCAGGCCGGCCAGGGTGGTGCCGGTGCCGGCGGCCAGCCACCAGCCGTGGTAATCCGTCCAGCCCAGGGCCGGCAGTTGCTGGCGAAGCTGATCCGGCAAGACCATGCAGCCACGGGCGCCCGCCAGCCCGCCGCCGCCCTCGGGCACGGGATGAAAGCCTGGATACAGGGCCCGCCAACTGTCCCAGAAAGCCGGGCTATGGCGATCCCGGTAGCCACCATAGCCCAGCCAGTGCAACTGCATGCCCAGCCGTTGCAGATCGGTGACGGTCGGTGTGTCCCGGGGATGGCCGCGCAGCAGGCCCACGGTAGGGAACGCGCCGTAGCGACCGGCGGCCGCCAAGGCGTGCAGGTGATTGGAATGGGCACCGCCCAGGCTGATGATGCCCCGCGCGCCCTCGGCCATGGCGGCCTGCAGGTGCGGCGCGAGCTTGAACCACTTGTTGCCGCTGAGCAGCGGATCGATCAGATCCAGGCGCAGCACCGCCAGCTCGACACCGGCCGTGGCCAGCCAGTCCAGCCGCATCGTCTGCAACGGTGCCAGGGGGACTTCGTGGAGTGCTCGCCAGGAGCTGGCGACGATGGGCGGAGGGCGAGTATCCACGGCTACCGACTGACGATGGGCTGGGCGCTGATCATACCGGCACGGCCTGCCCGCGTTCACCCCACCGTGCGTAAGCGACCGACCGCCTTGTGGCGCATGCAGCAGTTGGAGTCGCCCGCGACGAAACGCCCCGGCGTCTCGACCCGCTCCAGGCTGGCGCCGCAACGCTCGCCATTGCTTTGCAGGCCATCGCAGGTAGGCTGCTGATAGTGCTCGAGCCACTGCCGGTACTGCGCTTCGGGCACGCAGCACTTGCTCGCGGCGTAGGCCATGGGACTGGCCAGATAGCGGCCGATATCCTGCAGCGGCACGGTCAGATGACCGGCACCGGGATGGAACACCACGAACACCACCCCCTGCCCGGCCAGGCGCTCGAGCATGAGGTGCTCGGCCCGGGCCTCCCGCAGCAGCGCCTGCTCCTCGGCGGCGGAGAGGGTCGCGGCAATCCGTGTGCGCAGTTCTTCGTCGAACTGGGTGCGCAGGACTTCCCGCTCGGTGCGGCCGTAACGCTCCATGGCGCGCAGGCGGGTGAGCATGTCGTCACGCTCCTGCCGTTGCGCGTTCTGCTGCTCGGCCAGTTGCCCCTTGAGCGACTGGACCAGGGCTTCCTGCTGGCGCAGGGCCTGCCGCAGCGCCTGGATCTGCGCCTGCAGTCCCTGCTCGTGCTCGTCGCCAGCGGCCTTGAGGCCGGCGATCTCGGCTGCATGCTCGCGGGCCAGGACGGCGATACGCTCGCGCTGCTGCTTGACCAGTTGCGCAGCCTTCAGGCGGTATTCCTGGGCCAGGCGCTCGGCGAGCTTCTCGGCCACTTCGCGGGAGGCATCGCTGGCGTACCACTGGTCTTCGGGGGCCACCTGCAGGCGCTCGGCGACGACGCCCTGGGGCCCCTCCTCTTCGACCAGGATGCCCAGGCTGTTGCGCTTGACGGTATCGCGCAGCAAGGCCAGATCGTTGTTGCCCGCGGCCAGGCTCGGGTCCCACAGGTGCATCTGCTGCCAGGACACCGGGCACTGGCTGCGGCAGGCCAGGCGAATCGGCCCACCGCCCAGATCCGGCCCGCGCCCGGCCCGCTCGGCCATCTGCTGCAGCGGAATGTTCCAGCCGCTGTCGGGCGCCCCCTGTTCATCGAAATCCAGATAGAAGAACACCGCGGAGCGGACCTGCAGCCGCGCATTGATCATCAGGTAGACCACCCGCACCTGCTGATCGGCGAAGGCCGGCATGTTCACCAGGCCATCGAGCAGGGCCTCGAACTCGGCGAAGAACATCTGCTTGCAGATGCCGCCATCATCGCTGAAGAACATCACGGCCTCTACCAGTTGCGGCTTGCTCATCGATGTCCTCCGGGATGATTGCGATCTTGGCTGCACTGCGCCCTGAACCGTCCCGGACCAGCGCAGCAGCGCTGCTGAAAACCGGACATGAACGGGCTCACCGTCGGGGCAGGCCCGGCGATGAGCGAACAGGCGTCGCCCCGTTCGAGCGACGATCCTTGCAGTGACGCCAGTCTAGGGGAGAACCGGACAACGCGGTGTGACTCGGTTGGCAGTCACTCGACCGATGGACAAACGGTATCGTCGAACTGTGACGAACTCGGTGGCGCCCGCTCTCAGAGCTGCGCGGCCAGGCGCGCCCCCTGATCGATCGCGCGCTTGGCATCCAGCTCCGCGGCCACGTCGGCACCGCCGATCAGGTGGACGCTCTGTCCGGCCGCCAGCAGTTCCTCCTGCAACTCGCGCAGCGGGTCCTGACCGGCACAGACGATCACCGTATCCACCGGCAACAGCTGCGGCTCGCCCTCGGCAACGCGGATATGCAGGCCGGCCTCGTCGATCCCGAGGTACTCGACCGCATTGAGCATCCGCACCTGCCTGTTCTTCAGGCCGGCGCGGTGAATCCAGCCGGTGGTCTTGCCCAGGCCGGCGCCGACCTTGGACGTCTTGCGCTGCAGCAGGAACACCTGGCGCGCGGGCGCCTGCACCTCGGCCTGAACGCCGGCCACCCCGCCCCGCGCCTGCAGCGCCTGGTCGATGCCCCACTCGCGCCAGAACGCCTGGCGATCGAGGCTGCTGGCAGCGCCCTGGTGGGTGATGAACTCCGACACATCGAAACCGATGCCGCCGGCACCGATCACCGCCACCACCTGGCCCACCGGCTTGCGCTGCAGGATCGCATCCAGGTAGCTGATCACCTTGGGGTGATCGATGCCGGGAATGTCCGGGGTGCGCGGGGCGATGCCGGTGGCCAGGATGATTTCGTCGAAGCCTCCGGCGACCAGTTCGGCAGCGCCGACCCGGGTATCGAGGCGCAGGTCGACGCCAGTGGTTTGCAGCTTGCGCCCGAAATAACGCAGGGTTTCGTGGAACTCCTCCTTGCCCGGCACGCGCTTGGCCAGGTTGAACTGGCCGCCGATTTCGCTGGCGGAATCGAACAGGCTGACCCGGTGGCCGCGCTGCGCCGCCACGCTGGCGGCGGCCAGCCCCGCCGGGCCGGCGCCGACCACGGCGATATTCTTCACCGTGGTGGTGGGGATATAGTTCAGCTCGGTCTCGTGGCAGGCCCGCGGATTGACCAGGCAACTGGTCAGCTTGCCGCCGAAGGTGTGATCCAGGCAGGCCTGGTTGCAGCCGATGCAGGTATTGATCTCGTCGCTGCGCCCGGCCGCGGCCTTGTTGACGAACTCCGGGTCGGCGAGAAACGGCCGCGCCATGGACACCATGTCGGCATCCCCTTCGGCCAGCACCCGCTCGGCCACTTCCGGCGTGTTGATGCGGTTGGTGGTGATCAGCGGGATCGACACCTCGCCCTTGAGCTTGGCGGTGACCTTGGTGAAGGCCGCCCGCGGCACCTTGGTGGCGATGGTCGGAATGCGCGCCTCGTGCCAGCCGATACCGGTGTTGATGAGGGTGGCACCAGCCTGCTCGATGGCCTTGGCCAGCAGGACGATCTCGTCCCAGTCGCTGCCGCCGGCGACCAGGTCGAGCATCGACAGCCGGTAAATGATGATGAAATCGCTGCCGACCGCCTCGCGCACGCGGCGCACGATCGCCACCGGCAGGCGCATGCGATTCTCGTAGCTGCCGCCCCAGCGGTCGGTGCGCTGGTTGGTGTGGGCGGCGAGGAACTGGTTGATGAAGTAGCCTTCCGACCCCATGATCTCGACGCCGTCATAACCGGCCTGCTGGGCCAGCGCGGCGCAATTGACGAAGTCGGCGATCTGCTTCTCGATACCCTCTTCGTCCAGCTCGCGCGGCTTGAACGGGTTGATCGGCGCCTGGATGGCGCTCGGCGCCACCTGCTTGGGGCTGTAGGCATAGCGGCCGGCATGCAGGATCTGCAGGCAGATCTTGCCATCCGCCGCGTGCACCGCCCGGGTGACGATCCGATGCTGGTCGGCCTCTTCGGGAGTGCTCAGCTTGGCCGCTCCCGCGTAGACGCCACCCTCCTCGTTCGGCGCGATGCCGCCGGTGACCATCAGGCCGACGCCGCCACGCGCCCGTTCGGCGAAGTAGGCCGCCATGCGCTCGAACCCGCCGGGTTTCTCTTCCAGGCCAGTGTGCATCGAGCCCATCAGGGTACGGTTCTTCAGGGTGGTGAAACCCAGATTCAGCGGGGCGAGCAGGTGCGGATAGGAGGCGGTCATGGCGGGATTCTCATCGGCGGTGTTCACGGAACGCCGCGGCCTTCGTGGGCCGCGGTCGATATGGAGCAGACGATATAATGTCCGCGGACAGGGGCTCAATGACCCTGATTGACAACTTGCTAACCCAATACGACACGAAGCCTTGGCAAGCGCCTGCGCCCGTACTAGGCTGCGCACAGTTCCCTCACCGCCCAGCCGACCGTGTCCAGCCTCGCCCCGTCCATTCCCTCCGCGCACCGCCAAGGCGCTGCCATGACAACCCCGCGCATCCGCCTGGGCGATCTTTCCGTGGGCTTCCTCCAGAGCCTGGGCGATGCCATGCGCGACCTGGGCCATGACCCACGAACCCTGCTCGAGCAGTACGGCTTCGATGCCGCGCGCCTGGCCCAGCCCCGCGCCCGCCTGTCGATCCCGCGCTACATGCGCCTGGGCCACAGTGCCATCCAGGCCACCGGCGAAGCGGGCCTGGGTCTGGCCATGGGCCGTCTCAGCCGCCTCAGCCAGATCGGCCTGGCCGGCATCGCCGCGGCCCAGGCCCCGACCGTACGCGAGGCGGCGCGCACGCTGATCCGCTTCGAGCCGCTGTACGCCGCCAATTACCGCGGCCACTCCAGCCTCCATGAAGACAGCCGCGGCGCCTGGCTGCGCTTCTACTCGATCAGCCCGTACAACGCCTACAACCGCTTCGTGGTCGACTCGGTGATCGCCGGCTGGCTGCAGCAACTGAGCACGGTGGCGGGCAGCGCCCTGCTGCCCCAGGCGGTGCAGATCGAATTCCCCGCGCCGGCCTATGCCACGCAGTACGCCACGCAGCTCGGCTGCGCGGTCGAGTTCGACGCGCCGCACAATCAACTGCGCCTGAGGCAACAGGCGCTGAACCTGCGCAATCCCGAGCACAGCCCCGGCACCTGGCAGCACCTGCTCGAACTCTGCGAGCAGGAACTGCAGCAACTGACCCGTACCCGCAGCCTGCGCGAGCGGGTCAGCCAGTTGCTCGGTCCCTTGCTGCACGGTCGCGAGCCGGACATGCGCGACATCGCCCGGCGTCTGCAACTGCCCTCCTGGACCCTGCGCCGCAGGCTGGCGGAAGAAGGCACGCAGTTCCGCAGCATCCTCAACGAAACCCGTCGCGACCTGGCGATCGCCTATGTCCGCGATACCGAACTGGCCTTCGGCGAGATCGCCTACCTGCTCGGTTTCGCCTCGGCCGAAGCCTTCCAGCGCGCCTTCAAACGCTGGCTGCAGCAGACACCGGGCGAAGCGCGCCGCGGCTATCGTCGCCCCGACGGCCTTGCATCCGAATCTTTGAAATAATTATTTTCATTTACATCGGCAGGTTTTACGCTTCTCGTTCGTCCTATAGGTAAGCGATCACATCGAGGGCGGGCGCCAAGGCTCGATCCGATACTGATTATTTCCCCGGCATGCCTCGCGGCAGGCGGGGTTTTGTCCGTTCATAAAGAGCGCATTTTCGCCGCCCGGCGGCGACCACGCCCTGCAAACAAGACCGATATTCAATGTCCAAGAAGTCCCGCTCGAAAATCTGGTTCCTCGTCCATAGCTGGCTGGCCCTGCCCATCTGGTTCTTCGTGCTGATCGTCTGCGTCACCGGCACCCTGGCCGTGGTCAGCCAGGAGATCGTCTGGCTGGCCAACCCGGACGTGCGCGCCTCGAAGCCGTCCAGCGATGCCGAGCTGCTGACCTTCGGCGAGGTGCTGGCGGCGATCAACGAGGCCGAGCCGCAGATCATCGTGCAGTCCATCAGCCGCCCGGACGAGTCGCACTTCGCCCTGACCGCCCGGGTCAGCTACCCGGACGGCAGCACGCCGACGCTGTACGTCAACCCCTATACCGGGGTCATCCAGGGCGTCAGCCCGCAATTCGACTTCCGTCAGTTCACCCGGGCCCTGCATGGCTGGTGGCTGGTGCCCTTCACCAACGGCTTCAGCTGGGGCTGGTACCTGGTGTCGCTGATGGGCCTGCCGATGCTGGCCTCGCTGGTCACCGGCCTGGTGGTCTACAAGAAATTCTGGAAGGGCTTCTTCAAGCCGAAATTGCGCTTCAACCAGGGCGCCCGGATCTTCTGGGGCGACTTCCATCGCCTGAGCGGCATCTGGTCGATCTGGTTCATCGCGGTGATTTCCATCACCGGCATCTGGTTCCTGATCCAGGCGATCCTCTTCGACAACCAGATTTCCATCTCCACCGCCGGGGTGCCGGCCGTGGTCGCCCGCGAGGACGTGCCCATCACCCGGCCCGGCGAGCCGATCCCGATGATCGGCCTGGACGAGGCCGCCAGCATCGCCATCGACAAGGTGCCCAGCCTCGACGTGAGCTTCGCCAGCCTGCCGAGCAACGCCTACGATCACATCTCGGTCGGCGGCCGGGGCTGGTACCCGCTGATGTTCCAGAGCGCCTCGATCAACCCCTACACCGGCGCAGTCGAGCACCAGCGCCTGCTCGAGGACCGCTCCAGGCTGGAGTTCGTCACCGAGTCGATGCGGCCCTTGCACACCGGCGACTTCGGCGGCATCTGGATCAAGCTGATCTGGTTCTTCTTCGGCCTGATTCTCAGCATGATGGTGCTCAGCGGCCTGCTGATCTGGAGCAAGCGCACCGCCCAGGCCACCGCCAAGGCACTCAAGAAACCGGCCCGCAGTCGCCGTGACGAGGATACCCGGGCCCTGCCGGCCACCCGGGTCAAGAACAACGCGGAGGCCAACGCATGAGCAAGGCAGTCGCAGCGCAGCCGTCATCCAGCCTGAGCCGCCTGTGGTACAAGTGGCGCTTCCACATCAACATCCTGCTGGTGATCATCCCGCTGGCGTTCATGCCCAAGTACTTCAAGGACGTCGCCCTGTTCCGCGGCACCAGCGGCCTGGGCGAGCGCGAAGCCGGCGAGGTCGTGGTCGGCCCCTGGTCGCTGCGGCTGGCGGAATTCCGCGCCGAGCCGCCGACCCTCGATGGCCCGGCCGGCTATATGAAGAGCTTCAACGCCGCCCTGTGCCAGGCCTGCGCCGGCCAGGTCAAGGCCACCTACCTGCGTATCGGCAAGCCGCGCAGCCTGCGCGCCGCCGGCGCGATCTTCTTCGGCAGCGCCTACCGCATGGGCGCGACCGTGCCGTTACCGCCCCGTACCAAACCCGATGCCGAACTGTGGATCACCATGGAGGGCTGGGACGGCTCCATGCACCAGGCCGCCATCCCGCTGCAACAGGCATCCCCCTCGACCGTCGCCTGGCTGAAGAGACAACAAGGAGGCAAACCATGATCGACCCCACCCGCAAGTCCCTACGCCTGGCTACGGCCAGCGTGCTGTTGTCGCTCAGCGGCGCGGCCCTGGCGCACAACCCGATGTGCCAGTGCGAAGACGTCGACGACCAGCATATCCGCTGCACCGGCGGTTTCTCCGACGGCAGCGGCGCCCCCGGTGTGACCCTGGACGTGATCGGCTACGACGAGAGCATCCTGGTGCCGGGCAAGCTGGCCGAGGATTCGACCATGACCTTCAAACGCCCCGATGGCGAGTTCTACGTGCTGTTCGATGCCGGCCCCGGTCATATCGTCGAAATCGACCACACGGAAATCGAGGCCCCATGACGGTTCAGGTCGTACGCCCCGCCGGTGCCGGCCACGAAACCCTCTACGTCCTGCTGCTGTGCCTGGGCATCCTGCTGGCGGCCGGCTCGGTGGTGGCCTGGCACGGCGAAAGCGAGACGGTGGCCAGCGTCGAAAGCCACCAGATCGATGCCCGCCGGGATCTCAGCGCCGCCGAACAGGGCATCTATGCCGACCTGCGCGTCGCCTTCGACGAGATCCAGGCGCGCCGCGACGAAGAGCAGACCCTGCTGGCGCCCGAAGAGCTGGCCGCGGAGGGCTTCCCGCCCTTCGCCGACGACGCCAGCGCGATCAACCGTGGCCAGCATCGCTGGCACCTGCTGCAGCCCAGCGGCACGCCGGCCTATTTCGGCGCCAGCCAGGCGCCTGCGGTGGCCGGCTCCTTCGTCATGCTGCTCGACGCCGCCGACGCCGCGGCCCCCCAGGCCGATATCTGGCTCAACCGCGATAGCGATCCAGGCCCACCCGCCGGGCTCGATGCACAGAGCCTGATCGACGCAGGATGGCAGCAGATCGCCTCCCAGTACGACGCAGGCGTTACCCGGCAACACCGGCATTGATCGCCTCCGATTCACCCGACAGAAGACTGCCCGCCAATGCCCATCTCCCGCCTTGCCCGCCTGTTCAGCGCCCGTTCGCGCCTGGCACGCCTGTCCATCGCCCTGCTGACGCTGCTCGTCGTCGGTGCCGCCAGCGCCGCCGACGCCAAGCGCCTGCGCATCGGCATCACCCTGCACCCTTACTACAGCTATGTGAGCAACATCGTCGGTGACAGGGCCGAGGTGGTGCCGCTGATTCCGGCCGGCTTCAACCCGCATGCCTACGAGCCGCGCTCGGAAGACATCAAGCGCATCGGCTCGCTGGATGTGGTGGTGCTCAACGGCGTCGGCCACGACGATTTCGCCGACCGCATGATCGCCGCCAGCGAGAAGCCGGACATCGCGGTCATCGAAGCCAACGCCAACGTGCCGCTGCTGGCCGCCACCGGCATCGCCGCCCGCGGCGCGGGCAAGGTGGTCAACCCGCACACCTTCCTGTCGATCAGCGCCTCCATCGCCCAGGTCAACAACATCGCCCGCGAGCTGGGCAAGCTCGACCCGGCCAACGCCAAGCTCTACACGCAGAACGCCCGGGCCTACGGCAAGCGTCTGCGGCAGATGCGCGCCGACGCCCTGGCGCAACTGACCGAGGCACCCAACGCCGACCTGCGGGTGGCCACGGTGCATGCCGCCTATGACTACCTGCTGCGCGAATTCGGCCTGGAAGTCACCGCCGTGGTGGAGCCGGCCCACGGTATCGAGCCGAGCCCCAGCCAGTTGAAGAAGACCATCGACCAGTTGCGGGCGCTGGACGTCAAGGTGATCTTCTCCGAGCTGGACTTCCCCTCCACCTACGTGGACACCATCCAGCGCGAGTCCGGGGTCAAGCTGTACCCGCTGTCGCATATTTCCTACGGCGAGTACAGCGCCGAGAAGTATGAGAAGGAAATGACCAACAACATGAACACCGTGGTACGCGCCATCCAGGAAGGCGGCCAATGACCGCCGCCGAACACCTCGGCGCCGGGCACCAGGCGCCAGCGGCCATCGGCCCGACCATCGACTTCGAGCAGGTCGGCCTGGTGCTGGGCCGCACGCAGATCCTCGAGAACGTCAGCTTCCAGGTGCGCCCGGGCAGCGTCCACGCCCTGGTCGGCCCCAATGGCGGCGGCAAGAGCTCGCTGATCAAGACCCTGCTCGGGCAGATGCCGCACCAGGGCAAGCTCAGCCTGAACTGGCCCGGCGCGGTCGGCACCATCGGCTACGTGCCCCAGGCGCTGGAGTTCGACCGTGGCCTGCCGATGACCGTGGACGACTTCATGGCCGCCATGTGCCAGCGGCGCCCGGCCTTTCTCGGCCTGTCGCGGCACTACGCCAGGGCCATCGACGACGCCCTCGGGCGGGTCGGCATGCAGGCCAAGCGCAAGCGCCGCATGGGCGCCCTGTCCGGCGGCGAACGCCAGCGCGTGCTGCTGGCCCAGGGCCTGATTCCCGAACCACAGCTGCTGGTGCTGGACGAGCCCATGTCGGCCCTCGACGAGGCCGGCATCCAGGTCTTCGAGCGCCTGCTCGGCGACTGGCGCCGGGCCGGTGTCAGCGTGCTGTGGATCGAACACGACCTGGCGGCGGTCAAGCGCCTGGCCGACCGGGTCACCGGGCTCAGCCGCCGCGTGCTGTTCGACGCCCCGCCCGCCGAGGCGCTGACCCCGGAACGCCTGCTCGGCCTGTTCTCCACCCATCCCCGCAGCGCGGAGACGCTCCAGCCATGATCGACTACGAACAGTTCCGCCTGATGATCCAGGGCTGGGCCTCGGCCGGCTACCTGCCGGAGGCCCTGGCCTACGGCTTCGTCATCAACGCGCTGCTGGCCGGCGTGCTGATCGGCCCGGTGCTCGGCGGCCTCGGCACCCTGGTGGTGGTCAAACGCTTCGCCTTCTTCTCCGAAGCGGTGGGCCATGCCGCGCTCACCGGCGTGGCCATCGGCATCCTCCTCGGCGAACCCTACACCGGTCCTTACGGCGCGCTGTTCGGCTATGCCCTGCTGTTCGGCATCCTGCTCAACTACCTGCGCAACCGCACCGGCCTGGCCCCGGATACGCTGATCGGTGTGTTCCTCTCGGTGTCGCTGGCCATGGGCGCCAGCCTGCTGTTGATTCTCGCTGGGCGGATCAACGTGCACATTCTGGAAAACGTGCTGTTCGGCTCGGTGCTGACGGTCAACGGCACTGACCTGCTGGTGTTGCTGGTGGTCGGGGCGCTGGTCATGGGCCTGGCCCTGCCGCTGTACAACCGCATCATGCTGGCCAGCTTCAACCCGCAACTGGCCGCCGTGCGCGGTGTGGCGGTGAAGACCCTGGATTACCTGTTCGTGATCCTGGTGACGCTGATCACCGTGGCCGCGGTCAAGGTCATCGGCGCCATTCTGGTCGGCGCCCTGCTGGTGATCCCGGCCGCCGCCGCGCGCCTGCTCAGCCAGTCGCTCAAGGGCTTCTTCTGGCTGTCGGCGCTGATCGCCACCGTCAGCACCCTGGTCGGCATCCTCATGCCCATCGTGCTGGATCTGCCGATCCCCTCCGGCGCCGCGATCATTCTGGTCGCCGGCTTCGCCTTCGCCCTCGCCGCCATCGCCCGCGGTACCGTACCAAGCTTGAAAGGGAACCTGGGATGACCCACACACTGCGCCATATCGGCCTCGCCCTGCTGCTCGGCCTGCCCGGCCTGGCCCTGGCCACGGGCGACACCAGCGTACTGGTGTCGCAGCCCATCACCTTCGGCCTGGGCAGCGCTCTGCTCGAGGGTACCGAGGTGCGTATCGAACGCGCGGCGCCAGCCAACCTGCCCGCCAGCCGGCAGATCTCCTATTTCGCCGGCCGTGGCGCCGCGTCGCTGCAGAAGGCCGCGGCCAAGGCCGACGCGGTGATCGCCCTGCGTTCGCTGTGGGCGGACGATCCGCTCTATCCGATGGCGCGGCGCAGCAACATCCGCATCGTCGAGATCGACGCCGCGCGCCCGGTGGATGGTGCCCTGCCCGGTATCGCCACCCAGGCGGAAAGCGCCGACGACAACGTCCTGGCCAGCCACCCCTGGCTGGCCATCAACAACATGGGACGCATGGCCGATGTGATGGCCGCCGACCTGGTGCGCCTGGCACCGGAGGCCAAGCCCCGGGTCGAACAGAACCTGGCCCGGCTGAAACAGCGCCTGCTCAAGCTCAATGCCCACAGCGAAGCGCAACTGGCCAAGGCCGATAACCTGTCGGTGTTCAGCCTGTCCAACCGCCTCGATTACCTGGTCAGCGGCCTCAACCTCGACCTGATCGGCAGCGACGACCGTGACGACCGCGAGTGGGACGCCGAGTCCCTGCACGCCCTGACCAGCGCGCTGCAGGACGACGACGTCGCCCTGGTGCTGCACCACCGCCAGCCCGCACAACCGGTACAGGACGCGGTCAAGGCCGCCGGCATCCCCCTGCTGGTGCTGGAAACCGACAGCGACGACCCGCTGACGGAACTGGAAGGCAATGTCGGCCAGTTGCTCGAGGCCCTGGTGCAGTAAACAAGAAGGCCCGACGCGCAAGCGCCGGGCCTTCTGCTTTTGCTCATGTTGCCGATGCAGCCTTCACGCTCAGCCGGGCTGAAGCCCAGTCGATGCACACTTGGCTGCCAGCATCGCTGCCGCAGCCACCCCCACCGAGCAATCCACTGATCTATTGGAAAACAGATTTCAGATAGCGCCCGATTGTCGGCGTGCAAAGCCGATTTCCATTGTAGGAGCCCCGCCCCGGGGCGATGCGGTTGCGCTCATTCAACAGGTTCCGTGGTATGGCCACCAATCGCCACGAAGGCGCAGCGCCTAAACGGGCTCGCAATCCGAGCACGGGATGCACGGTGAAGGCTGTTTGCTGCCAACCCTCAGAGCTCGGTCGCGTCTTCGGCCTGTTCGGCGATGTCCTGCTCGAAGGCACGGGACTCGAGCAACTCTTCCTGATAATCGTCCATCTCTCTTCTCCTTTCTCCGATCTTGAACCGAGTCTAGAAAACTCCGGTGACCGTGCTGTGACACAGATCAAGCCAGGGTGGTTCAGTCCTCGCCCGGTGCGTTGCAGCGGCCGTCGCCCGTGCCGAGCGCCGATGAAGACTCACATATGCTAATTCCTAAATATTATTTATTAGAGATTTTTTAGATCGATTAGCTTGTACCAACCGTTCCATCCCAGATCGATCCAGATCCCCCTTTTCCAGGAGCCGCCATGCCCAATACCTTCTCACCGCGCCGCCTGCTGGCCACGCTGACGCTGGCCAGCGCCACGCTGAGCGCCAACGCCGCCGACCTCACCGTCGCCTACCAGACCACGGTCGACCCGGCCAAGGTCGCCCAGGCCGACGGCGCCTACGAGAAGGCCAGCGGCGCGACCATCGACTGGCGCAAATTCGACGGCGGCGCCGAGGTCATCACCGCGGTGGCGTCGGGCGACGTGCAGATCGGCTACCTCGGTTCCAGCCCCCTGACCGCGGCCGCTTCTCGCCAGTTGCCAATCCAGACCTTCCTCATCGCCACGCAGATCGGCGCGGCCGAGGCCCTGGTCGCGCGTAACGGCAGCGGTATCGAGCAGCCCGCCGACCTGGTCGGCAAGAAGGTCGCGGTTCCCTTCGTTTCGACCGGCCACTACAGCCTGCTGGCGGCGCTCAAGCACTGGCAGATCGACCCGTCCAAGGTGCAGATTCTCAACCTCGCGCCGCCCGCCATCGCCGCGGCCTGGCAGCGTGGCGACATCGACGCCACCTACGTCTGGGACCCGGCGCTGGGCGTGGCCAAGGCCAACGGCAAGGTGCTGATCACCTCGGGGCAACTGGGCGAACTCGGCGCCCCCACCTTCGATGCCTGGATCGTGCGCAAGGACTTCGCCGAACGTCACCCGGAAGTCGTCCGCGCCTTCGCCAAGGTCACCCTGGCGGCCTACGCCGACTACCGCAAGGATCCCCAGGCCTGGCTGGCCGACAGCGGCAACATCGACAAGCTGGTGCAGCTTTCCGGGGCCAAGGCCAGCGATATCCCGCTACTGCTGCAGGGCAACGTATTCCCCCTGGCAGACGAGCAGAAAACCGCGCTGGGTGCGCCGACCACCGAGGCCATCGCCGCCACCGCCAGCTTCCTCGAGGAACAGGGCAAGATCGACGCGGCACTGCCCGACTACGCCCCCTACGTGAGCAACCAGTACATCGACTGAGCGCCGTCGCCCCGCCCGTGATGCACGGGCGGGCGAACGCCATCCGCGAGAGAGGTAGCATGGCATTCCTGCAACTGCAGCACATCGGCGCGCGTTACCCGGGCGCCGCCGAGCCGGTGCTGGCCGATATATCCCTGAGCCTGGGGCCCGACCAACTGGTGGTCGCCCTGGGCCCTTCCGGCAGCGGCAAGACCACGCTGCTCAACCTGATCGCCGGCTTCGTCGCGCCCAGCAGTGGACGCCTCACCCTCGACCAGCAGCCGGTGCATGGCCCTGGCGCCGAGCGTGGCGTGGTGTTCCAGGACGACGCCCTGCTGCCCTGGAAGAATGTCCTGGACAACGTCGCCTTCGGCCTGCAGCTGGCCGGTGTGCCCCGCGCGCGGCGCGAAGCGCGGGCGCGCGAACTGCTGAGCCTGGTGGATCTGGACGGCTTCGACCAGCGGCGCACCTGGGAACTCTCAGGCGGCCAGAAGCAGCGTGTCGGCCTGGCCCGCGCCCTGGCCGCCGATCCGCAGGTGCTGCTGATGGACGAGCCCTTCGGCGCCCTCGACGCCTTCACCCGCGAACAGATGCAGGAGCTGCTGCTGCAAGTCTGGCAGCGCACCGGCAAGCCGATCTTCCTGATCACCCACGACATCGAAGAAGCGGTGTTCCTGGCCACCGACCTGATCCTGCTATCGCCCAACCCCGGGCGCATCAGCGAACGCCTGAGCCTGGACTTCGGCAGACGCTATGCCAGCGGCGGCAGCGCCCGCGGCCTGAAATCCGACCCGGCCTTCATCGCCACCCGTGAACAGGTGCTGGCCCAGGTCTTCGCCGAACGCCAACGGAGGCCCGCATGAGCAGCCTGGAACTGGCTCGATCCGAGCAGCCGGTGGCGGCGCCCAGGCGCCCCCTCAGCCTGGTGCTGATCAGCACCTTGAGCGTCGGCAGCCTGTTGCTGGCCTGGTGGGCGGTGACCGCCGCCGGCCTGATCGAGCCGCTGTTCCTGCCCAGCCCACAGGCGGTTCTGGCCCGCGGCTGGCAACTGATGACCCAGGGTTACATGGGCGCCAGCCTGTGGCAGCACCTGGCCGCCAGCCTCGAGCGCATCGGCCTGGGCCTGCTCGCCGCCGTGCTGAGCGCCATTCCCCTGGGTATCGCCATCGGCTACAACCGTATCGTACGCGGCATCTTCGATCCGCTGATCGAGTTCTACCGGCCGATCCCGCCCCTGGCGTACCTGCCGCTGATCGTCATCTGGTGCGGCATCGGCGAGTTCTCCAAGGTGCTGCTGATCTTCCTCGCCATCTTCGCCCCGATCGTCATCGCCACCGCGACCGGCGTGCGCAATGTCGATCCGAGCAAACTGCGCGCGGCGCAATCGCTCGGCGCCACGCCCCTGCAACTGATCCGCCACGTGATCCTGCCCAGCGCCCTGCCGGAGATTCTCACCGGCATCCGCATCGGCCTGGGCGTGGGCTGGTCGACCCTGGTGGCGGCGGAGCTGATCGCCGCCACCAGCGGCCTGGGCTTCATGGTGCAATCGGCCGCCCAGTTCCTGGTCACCGACGTGGTGATCCTCGGCATCCTGGTCATCGCGGTGATCGCCTTCGTGCTGGAGATGGGCCTGCGCGCCCTGCAACGCAAACTGGTGCCCTGGCACGGCCAGGCCCATTGAAGCGATGGCGGCCATGCTGCAGAAATCGCGGTATGGCCGCCATTCGCTGCGGGGTCGCAGCTCCTACAGTAACTCGCGGCAAACCACCGGCCCTGTAGGAGCGCCGCCCTCGGCGCGATACGATCGTGGCCATCCTGCAAAGTCCGTGGCATGGCTGCCAATCGCCGCGGGGTCGCGGTTCCTACGGAATCGCGGCAAATCACCGGCCGTACAGGAACGTCGCCCCCAGCCTAGCCCTCGCGCTGCTGCGCGTTGGCCTGGGACACATTGCTGCCCGGCGGAACACTGCGCGTCAGCCAGACGTTGCCGCCGATCACCGAGCCCTTGCCGATGGTGATGCGCCCCAGGATGGTGGCGCCGGCGTAGATCACCACATTGTCCTCGACGATGGGGTGACGCGGCTGGCCCTTGTGCAGCAGCCCGCTCTCGTCGCTGGTGAAGCGCTTGGCGCCGAGGGTCACGGCCTGGTAGATGCGTACGTTGTCGCCGATGATCGCGGTCTCGCCGATCACCACGCCGGTACCGTGGTCGATGAAGAAGCTGTGGCCGATCTGCGCGCCGGGGTGGATGTCGATGCCGGTGGCGCCGTGGGCGGTTTCCGCGCCGATACGCGCCAGCAGCGGCAAGCCGGCGCGGTACAGATGATGGGCCAGGCGGTGGTAGATCACCGCCAGCACGCCGGGGTAGCAGAGCAGCACCTCGTCGACGCTGCGCGCCGCCGGGTCGCCGTTGTAGGCGGCCACCACATCGAGATCCAGCAGCCGGCGCAACGCCGGCAACGCGGCCGCGAACTCGCGCACGAGGGCCACCGCCTGCGCCTCGACGGCAGCGCCATCCTCGCCGCGCTGGCGGGCGGCGTAGCGCAGTTCCAGGCGCGCCTGGGCCAGCAGGCTGTTCAAGGCCCGGTCGAGGGTATGCCCGACATAATAATCCTCGCTCTCCTCGCGCAGTTCCGCAGGGCCCAGACGCATGGGAAACAGCACCCCGCACAAGCCGCCGAGCAGCGCCGCGACGGCCTGGCGCGAAGGCAGCTCGCGGCCGCCCTGCTCAGGATCGCGCCCTGTGCGGTTGCGCCATTCGGCGCGGGCCGAACGCAAACCACCGACGATCTGCTCCAACTCCCAGTTGATCGACTGGATGGGGGTCTCGGCATCGGCCCCAGCGCTGTCGGTGCTGGCGAACTTGCTGTTCATGACAATCCTCTGTGGGTGAAAAAGGCCGCGCCGCGCGCCGTACCGCCTGTGCGGACGGCCGCCCTGGCGGCAAAGGCACAGTGTAACCGGGCTCGGTCGACGATGAGGCGCCCCTGTGGCGCCTCCCAATATCCATTGATTATTTGAATATGCAAAAAACGCCTATCGCGTGGACCGCCAGGCCACAGCGGCGGCGACCGGATTGTTGCCCGAGCAACAGTTGGCCAGGCCACGGCACGACGCCAGGGCGATTGCCCTAGATATATAAAAAGCAAACATATCTATATCCGCATTAGTTCTTTTAATTATTAAAAGCAACGCCGTATAACCCTAACCATGCCCCGGGCCAGCGGCTGCCCTCTGCGCGAACTGTCCGGAAAACGACTGTTGCCCAGGCAACAGACCGGCAACAGATACGCCGGAAAACAACAACCGCCCAGCCTGTCCACCCCGCAAACAGGGGCTTGCGCCCCTGGTATGGCTCTTGCTCTCAGGGATGCACCGAGCAACCGCACAGGAACTCAACATGTCCACCCCGCTGAATGTCGTCACTGTCGCCGCCAGCCCCCAGCAGCCCTCGCGGACGCAGGCCCTGGCCGAAGCCATCCTCGGCGAATTCGCCGCCCACCTGCCGCTGGCCCCGCACCGGGTCAGCCTCGGCGACATCGCCCGGGGACTGGGAGCCGCGCAGCGCCGCGACGAACTACCGGAGTCGGTGGAACGTCACCTGCGCGCCATCGAGAACGCCGACCTGCTGATCGTCGCCGTACCGGTGTACCGCGGCAGCTACCCCGGCCTGTTCAAGCACCTGTTCGACCTGATCGACCAGGACGCCCTGATCCAGACCCCGGTGCTGCTCGCCGCCACCGGCGGCAGCAGCCGCCACGCGCTGGTCATCGAACACCAGTTGCGCCCGCTGTTCGGCTTCTTCCAGGCGCTGACCCTGCCCCTGGGCGTATACGGCAGCGAAAGCGATTTCCAGGATTACCAGGTCAGCGACGACGCCCTGCGCATCCGCATTCGCCTGGCGGTCGAGCGGGCGTTGCCGCTGTTCGCCAACGGCCCGCAGGCAGCACGCCGGATCGCCTGAGGCGCATCCGCTTCCAGCGTCGGACAGCCGCCGCCGTGAACGGCCGAAGCGCGACGAACACGAACGATTCGAGGACAACCGCGTGAGCGCACAACAACAGAGCAGCGTGATCAGCCCCCTGCAGACCGCTCGAAAACTGGCGGCGCAGTTCGCCGAGACCGCTGTCGAGCGAGACGAGAAAGGCGGCACGCCCAAGGCCGAACGGGACGCCATACGCGCCAGCGGCCTGCTCGCCCTGAGCATTCCCAGGCAGTTCGGCGGCCTCGGCGCCAACTGGAGCGAGACCCTGGATATCGTCCGCGAATTGGCCAAGGTCGACAGCTCCGTCGCCCATGTATTCGGCTTCCAGCACCTGATGCTGGCCACCGTGCGGCTGTTCTCGCGTCCGGACCAGTGGCAGCCCTGGTTCGAACAGACCGCGCGCAAGAACTGGTTCTGGGGCAACGCCCTCAACCCGCTGGACACCCGTACCGTGGTCAGGAAATTCGACGGCTGGCGCGAGTTCTCCGGCAAGAAGAGCTTCTGCTCCGGCGCCAGCGATTCGGAAATGCTGATCGCCTCGGCGATCGACGAAAGCGCCGGCGGCAAGCTGCTGATCGCCGCCATTCCCAGCGGTCGCACCGGCATCACCCTGCACGGCGACTGGGACAACATGGGCCAGCGCCAGACCGACAGCGGCAGCGCCACCTTCGAGCGCGTGCGCGTCGAAGAGAACGAACTGTTGCTCGATCCGGGCCCGCTCAGCACGCCCTTCGCCAGCCTGCGCCCGCTGATCGCGCAACTGCACTTCAGCCACGTGTTCCTCGGCATCGCCGAAGGCGCCCTGGACGAAGCCCGCCGCTACACCCTCAAGGAGAGCCGTCCCTGGTTCAAGTCCAAGGCCCAGCACGTCAGCGAGGACCCCTACATCCTGCGTCACTACGGCGAGTTCTGGGTCGGCCTGGAAGGCACCCGGCTGCTGGTCGAACGCGCCGCCCACCTGCTCGATGAGGCCTGGCGCAAGGAAAACGCCCTGGGCAGCGAAGAGCGCGCGCAACTGGCGCTGGCCATCGCCGCCGCCAAGGTCACCGCCAGCCGTACCGGCCTGGACATCTGCAGCCGCCTGTTCGAAGTCACCGGCGCGCGGGCGACCCATGCCTCGCTGCGTTTCGATCGCCACTGGCGCAACCTCAGAACCCAGAGCCTGCACGACCCCGTGGACTACAAGATCCACGAGCTGGGCGACTGGGCGCTGAACCAGACGCGCCCCACGCCGTCTTTCTACTCATAAGGGATCACCATGCAACTGCTGACCTTGCCCCCGTCCCCGACACTGGCCACCTCGATCAGGGCTACCGCTCAAGTCTTCGAAGACCCGAAATCGCAGGCGCTGCTCGCCCACTTGCAACAGGTCGCCCCGAGCGAGGCCAGCGTCCTGATCATTGGCGAGACCGGCACGGGCAAGGAGCTGGTCGCACGCCACATCCACAACCTCAGTGGCCGCCGCAACGGCCCCTTCGTCGCGGTCAACTGCGGCGCCTTCTCCGAGTCGCTGGTCGAGGCCGAACTGTTCGGCCATGAGAAAGGCGCCTTCACCGGCGCCCTGGCGGCCAAGGCCGGCTGGTTCGAGGAAGCCAACGGCGGCACCCTGTTCCTCGACGAGATCGGCGATCTGCCCATGCCTATCCAGGTCAAGCTGCTGCGCGTGCTGCAGGAGCGCGAAGTGGTGCGCCTGGGCTCGCGCAAGAGCATCCCGATCAACGTGCGGGTGCTGGCCGCGACCAACGTGCAACTGGAAAAGGCCATCAATGCCGGGCACTTTCGCGAGGACCTGTACTACCGCCTCAACGTGGTCAGCCTGCAGTTGCATCCGCTGCGCGAGCGCCCTGGCGACATCCTGCCGCTGACCCGCCATTTCATCGCCGAATACAGCCGGCGCCTGGGTTACGAACAGGTCACCCTGGACGATGCGGCCAAGCAGAAACTGGTGGGCTACAGCTGGCCGGGCAATATCCGCGAGCTGGAGAACGTCATCCACCACACCCTGCTGATCTGCCGCGACCAGGTGGTCGGCGCCAATGATCTGCACCTGTCCAACCTGCGCCTGGAACGCCAGGACGACAGCCACCGGCTGCACGACGAGTCGGCCGACGCCCTGCTGCAGCGCGCCTTCCAGAAACTCTTCGAGGAACATACCGGCGCCGTGCACGAAAAGGTCGAGGATGCCCTGATGCGTTCGGCCTACCGCTTCTGCCACTACAACCAGGTGCACACCGCCAACCTGCTCGGCCTGACGCGCAACGTCACCCGCGCGCAACTGATCAGGATCGGCGAACTGGTGGTGAACAAGCGCCGCCCCGCCCACAGCATTCAGGACCGGCGGGTGATCAACCTGTCGATATGAACCCATAACAAGATAGCGCCATGCGTTGCATGAACAGGAGCTCGCGAGGGCTCCATCCCGCTTACGCGCAACGAGGATGATTGATCATGAGTCTCGATATTTTCTGGTTCCTGCCCACCTCCGGCGATACCCGCTACCTGGGCATTTCCGACAGCGGCCGGGCGGCCACCAACGCCTATATGCGGCAGATCGCCGTGGCCGCGGAAAGCCTCGGCTACGACGGCCTGCTGATCCCCACCGGCAGCAGTTGCCTGGACCCCTGGGTGACCGCCGCCAGCCTGGTTCCGGTCACCCAGCGCATCAAGCTGCTGGTGGCGCTGCGCACCTCCCTGGGCAACCCCACCGCCTCGGCGCGGCAGGCCGCGACCCTGGACCAGGCCAGCGGCGGACGCCTGCTGCTCAACGTGGTGCCCGGCGGCGACGCCACCGAACTGGCCGCCGACGGCGTGTTCCTCGAGCATGACCAACGTTACGAGGCGGCCGACGAGTTCCTCGACGTCTGGCGCCGCGTGCTGCAAGGCGAAACCGTCGACCTCGACGGCAAGCACCTGAAGGTCAAGGGCGCGCAGAATTTCTTCGCCCCGTTGCAGACGCCTTATCCGCCCCTGTACTTCGGCGGCTCGTCGCCAGCGGCCCACGAACTGGCGGCCAAGCACGTGGACGCCTACCTGACCTGGGGCGAGCCCCCGGCGGCGGTGGCCGAGAAGATCGCCGACGTGCGCGAGCGCGCCGCCCGTCACGGCCGCAGCGTGCGTTTCGGCGTGCGCCTGCACGTCATCGTCCGGGAAACCAGCGAAAAGGCCTGGGCCGCCGCCGAGGAACTGATCAGCCACCTGGACGACGCCAGCATCGCCGCCGCCCAGGCCAACTACGCGCAGATGGATTCGGTGGGCCAGCGGCGCATGGCCGAGCTGCACGGCGGCCGTCGCGACCGCCTCGAGGTGTCGCCCAACCTGTGGGCCGGGGTCGGCCTGGTACGCGGTGGCGCCGGCACCGCCCTGGTCGGCGATCCGCAGACGGTGGCCGCGCGCCTGCAGGAATACGCCGACCTGGGCGTGGACAGCTTCGTGCTCTCCGGCTACCCGCACCTGGAGGAAGCCTACCGCTTCGCCGAACTGGTGTTCCCGCTGCTGCCCGGCAAGGGCAAGGTGACCGTGGCCGGGGCATTCACCGGTGGCGCCTTCGACGTCCGCGCCGGCAAGGTCGACAAGGAGGACAGCGCGGCATGAAGATCATCGACATGCGCTGCCGCCCGGCCTACCTGCACGACTTCTTCGGCGCCACGCCGGGCAGCCCCGAGCACGCGAGCGCCCGCTGGCTCAACCGGCGGGTCGGCACCCGTGGCCCGGACGATCACTTCGAACGCTCGCTGACGGCGGACGGATTCCTCGCCGAAGTGCGCGATGCCGGGCTGAGCAAGGCGGTGGTGGTCGGCCGCCATACGCCGAGCCAGCACCTGCCCAACGACACCATCCATGGCATCGTCCATGGCCACGACGAACTGCTCGGCATCGCCGGCATCGATCCGGCGCTGCTGGGCGTCGAGGGCGCGCTGGCGGAGATCGACCGCGCCATCGACAGCCTCGGCCTGGCAGGCATCGACCTGGAGCCAGGCTTCGGCGAACCGGCTCGGCATGCCGACGATACCCTGTACTGGCCGATCTACGCCCACCTGCAGAAACGCCGCATCCCGTTGTTCCTGATGAGCGGGCCGACCACCCCCGACCCGGCGTACAACGACCCGGGCCGGCTGGCGGCCGTGGCCCGGGCCTTTCCCGAGCTGGCCATCGTCGTCTACCACGGCTTCTGGCCCAACGTGCAACAGGCCCTCGGCGTGGCCTTCCGCTACGAGAACATCCACCTGGTGCCGGACATGTACCTGTTCCTGCCCGGCAGCGAAGCCTACGTGCAGGCGGCCAATGGCTTCCTCGCCGAGCAGTTGCTGTTCGGCTCCTCCTACAGCTTCCGGCCGATCCGCCAGAGCATCGAGGATGCCCAGGCGCTGGGCTTCAGGGACGAGGTGCTGGAGAAGTTCTTCCACGGCAACGCGACACGGCTGTTCGGCCTGTAGGCGAGCAGCCTGCAACACGCAGCCCGGGTGGGGTGGATGACGCCTCACCCGGGCCTCTGTGGGAGGGGCTTTGGCCGCGAGCGCTTCGCGCTCTATCGATGTGCTCGCGAGCAAAGCGGACACCTACCCGCCCTCTCATCAAATATCAGGTAACCCATTGATTTATGGGCGTTTAAAAATTTCAGGATGGGTCGGGCCGCGTAGCTGCAATTGATGGGTTGCACCCATCCTACGTATGGACTCGCCAGCGAGCCCATCGCGTTACTCTGTCTGCATCGACCTGTTTGCTGCGCGACAGCGCTGCGGCGAAGACGTGGAGACAGCTGCATCCCGGCAGCCGCTCGCACCTTGAGGCCGTCTCCGCTGCAGCGCTATGGCGCGAACCCGAGAAAAGCGCCGAGCTCGCCCTTCTTGGCCATGGCGTCCTGATAGCCGAGCTCGATCAGTTCGTTGCAGTAGCCGGGCTCGAACAGCAGGTAACTCAGTACCCCCGCGCCACTGGCTTTGGTCGCGCCCGGCCCGCGCAGGAACAGGCGCAGCGCCGCGGGCAGCTCGCGGCGATGGCGGGCGGCGATGACGTCCAGCGGCTGGCTCGGGGAAATCACCAGCACCTCCACCGGCTTCAGGCCCAGGCCGCGGGTCCGCTGCTCGGCGGGAATCAGGCGGCCCAGGTAATTGAGCCGCTCGAGCAGTTCGATATCGCTTTCCACGTTGTCGATGAAGGTGCTGTTGAGCAGGTGCCCGCCGATCTGCGCCAGGCTCGGCGGCCTCGCCGCCGGCAGCGGACGTAGGCTTTCGGCGGCGGCCTGCTCGCCCAGCGGATTGCCGCTGACGCCCACCACCAGCACCCGCGTGGCGCCCAGGTGCAGGGCCGGGCTGATCGGCGCGGTCTGGCGTACCGCGCCGTCACCGAAGTATTCACGGTTGATCTTCACCGGTGGGAAGATCAGCGGGATCGAGGCACTGGCCAGCAGGTGCGGCAAGGCCAGGCGTGTCGGCACGCCGACCCGGCGATGGCGGAACCAGGGGTCGATGGCCGCGCGGCCCTGATAGAAGGTCACCGCCTGGGCCGACTCGTAACCGAAGGCCGTGACCGCCACCGCGCGCAGCTGACGCTGGCGCACCGCGGCGGCGATGCCGGTAAAGTCCAGCTCCCGCGCCAGCAGCTCGGCCAGTGGCGAGCTGTCGAGCAAGGCCACCGGCACCTGCCCGCCCAGCCCGAGCAGGCTGTGGCCGACGAAACGGCTGGCCTGGCGCAATACCCCTGGCCAGTCGCTGCGATACACCTGATGGGTATGGAAGCTGCGCCACACCGTACCCAGCCGGCGCACCGCCTCGCTGAAGTGCAAGGCACCGCAGGCCAGACCGACCGCATTGATCGCCCCCGCCGAGGTGCCCACTATCACCGGGAACGGGTTACGCGTGGCATCGGGCAACAGATCGGCGATCGCCGCCAGCACGCCGACCTGATAGGCCGCACGCGCACCGCCGCCGGAAAGGATGAGCCCGGTGGTAGCCGGGCCGGGGGAAGCATCCTGCGTCATCGATCGATTCCCAACAAAAGCTGCAAGCTATAAGCCACAAGCTGCAAGCAAGAAATTCGCTTAACCATGGATCCGCTTTCAGCTTGAAGCTTGAAGCTAGCGGCTTGAAGCTTCAATACAGCCTGGGCTCGCCCGGTGGCCGGGTCTTGAAACGTCGGTGAGCCCACAGGTACTGCGTCGGGCAGGTGGCGATCGCCTGTTCGACCCACTGATTGACACGCAGGCAGTCGGCCTCCTCGCTCTCGCCGGGGAAATCGGCCAGGGCGGGGTGAATGGTCAGCCGATAGCCCTGTGCACCGGGCAGGCGCACCTGGGTGAACGGCAGCACGATGGCGCGGCCCAGGCGGGCGAACTTGGTGGTGGCGGTCACCGTGGCCGCCTGCACGCCGAACAGCGGCGCGAACAGGCTCTGCTTGGGACCGTAGTCCTGATCCGGCGCATACCAGATGGCCCGGCCGCCACGCAGCACCTTGATCATGGCGCGCACGTCTTCGCGCTCGATGGCCGTGGCATCCCGGTTGTGGCGTTCACGGCCACGGCGCTGGACGAAATCGAACAGCGGATTGCCGTGCTCGCGGTACATGCCGTCGATGGTGTGCACCTGGCCGAGCAACGCGGCGCCGATCTCCAGGGTGGTGAAGTGCACCGCCATGAGGATCACGCCCTGGCCTCGCGCCTGGGCCTGCTGCAGGTGCTCGATGCCCTCGATATGGGCCAGGCGGGCGAGCTTTTCCCGTGGCCACCACCAGCTCATGGCCATCTCGAAGAAAGCGATGCCGGTGGAAGCGAAATTCTCTTTCAGCAGCGCCTGGCGCTCGGCGGCGGACATCTGCGGGAAGCACAGCTCCAGGTTGCGCGTGGCGATCCGCCGCCGGGAACCGGCCACCCGGTACATCAGCCAGCCCAGACCACGGCCCAGCCCCAGCAGTGCGCCATAAGGCAGCTGCACGGTCAGCCAGAGAAGCCCCAGGCCCAGCCACAGCGGCCAGAAGCGCGGGTGAAGGAAGTAGCCACGAAACACTGGACGATCCATTGACGATCCCGGACAAACGATCAAAGCCGCGCATTCTAGCAGCTACGCCCACCCGGTTTGGCGACTCGGGAGATTCTGTCCGGCGGCCGATGCCCAGGGTCTCACGGCCCATGCCGGTTGGCGCGGAGACGAAACGCTTGCCGGTGGCAGGGAAAAGCGCCTTCCACCCTGCGTGGTCGTGCCTTCGGCGAGGCTCGAGCGTTGCAACGCTTGCGCCTGCATCCGCCAGGTGCTCGCCGACCTGGGCGGCCTGACCCGCGAAACGGCAGCTTTGTCTTGCATGAGTACGCGCCCGGCGTCAGCATCGAGGCAATCGCCGCCAGGATCGCCAGTTGGTCATCTCGCCCGACGCACGGGAAATGACCGTCCGAGTTCCTGTACAGCGCAGACCGGGCCACCGCCTGCGCGGCGCGAACCATGACAAGAACAACAGGGCCGACACTGTCACGGCCAGGAGAACCCCCATGCAAGATGTCGTTATCGTCGCCGCCACCCGCACCGCCATCGGCAGCTTCCAGGGTGCGCTGGCCGGCGTTCCCGCCACCGAACTGGGCGCCGCGGTGATCCGCCGCCTGCTCGAGCAGACCGGCCTGGATGGCAATCAGGTCGACGAAGTGATCCTCGGCCACGTACTTACCGCCGGTGCCGGGCAGAACACCGCCCGCCAGGCGGCGATCGGCGCCGGCCTGCCCCACGCCGTGCCGGCGCTGACCCTGAACAAGGTCTGCGGTTCCGGACTCAAGGCGGTACATCTGGCCGCCCAGGCGATCCGCTGCGGCGACGCCGAACTGGTCATCGCCGGCGGTATGGAGAACATGAGCCTGGCGCCCTATGTACTGCCCAAGGCGCGTACCGGCTTGCGCATGGGCCACGGCCAACTGCTCGACAGCATGATCAGCGACGGCCTGTGGGACGCCTTCAACGACTACCACATGGGCATCACCGCCGAGAACCTGGCGGACCGATACGCCATCAGCCGCGAAGCCCAGGACGCCTTCGCCGCCACCTCGCAGCAGAAGGCCGTGGCCGCCATCGAAGCGGGTCGTTTCCAGGACGAGATCACCCCCATCCTGATTCCCCAGCGCAAGGGCGACGCGCTCGCCTTCGCCACCGACGAGCAGCCCCGCGCCGGAACCAGCGCCGAATCCCTGGGCAAGCTGAATGCGGCCTTCAAGAAGGACGGCAGCGTCACCGCCGGCAACGCCTCGAGCCTGAACGATGGCGCCGCCGCGGTGCTGCTGATGAGCGCCGCCAAGGCCGCCGCCCTCGGTCTGCCGGTGCTGGCGCGGATCAAGGCCTACGCCAACGCCGGCGTGGACCCGGCGGTCATGGGCATCGGCCCGGTGTCGGCGACCCGCCGCTGCCTGGACAAGGCCGGCTGGTCGCTGGACCAGCTCGACCTGATCGAGGCCAACGAAGCCTTCGCCGCCCAGGCCCTGGCGGTCGGCCAGGAACTGGGCTGGGACGCCGCCCGGGTCAACGTCAACGGCGGCGCCATCGCCCTCGGCCACCCCATCGGCGCATCAGGCTGCCGGGTGCTGGTGACCCTGCTGCACGAAATGCTCAAGCGCGACGCCAGCAAGGGCCTGGCCACCCTGTGCATCGGTGGCGGCCAGGGCGTGGCGCTGCTGCTCGAGCGCGACTGAGTCCACCAGCACCGCCACGGCGCATGCCTCGGCCTGCTCGACGAAGACGCTCGACAGCTGCCGTATCTGGCAGGCCCCGATTGTGCCGTAATGCTGATCAGATAAGGTTTTTGTAGGAGCAAGAGTGGCAAATCGCCGCCCGTGTAGGAGCGTCGACCTCGGCGCGATGCGAGGGTGGCCATGCTGCAGAAATCGCGATATGGCCACGATTCGCCGCGAGGTCGCGGCTCCTACAGGGCCAGGGCAAACCGCCGTTTTGCGGGCCAAATGCTTAACTGACCGGCATTACCGATTGTGCCGGGCTTTACGATCGACGGCATCCCCCCCGGGCGCAGCACCCGGGCATGGGCCGATCATGGATGCGTGAGCTGGATGCTGAGCGCACGCAGTCGGGCCCGGGCCTGCTCGTCATAGGCTTGCGCATTGGCCCGGGCTTCGCGCCGGCCACTGAAATAGAGACCCGTGCGATCCGCCAGCTCGGGCGCGTTGATGAGCTGAAGCAGCGCATCCGCCCCTTCATCGACGCTACTCCAGGGCCTGATCCCCGACTCACGCACCATGGCCGTATCCATATAGTTCGCCGGATGAAGCGAATTCGCCGTAACGCCTGAACCCCGTAATTCCTGCGCCAGATCGATCGTGAACATGATCAGCGCGAGCTTGCTCTGCCCGTAGGCACGCTGGGCGTTGTAGTCGCGGGCCAGCATGACATCGTTGAAGTCGATCGCGTTCTGGCCGGCCGAAGCGACATTGACGATCCGGGCGGGGCTGCTCGACCTCAGCAAGGGCTGCAGACGGCGAGTCAGGGCGAAAGGCGCGAGATAATTGACGGCAAAGCACAATTCGTGGCCGTCCTGGCTGAGCCGGCGGCCTTCGCCTGGCTTGCCGGTATAGATCCCGGCATTGTTCACCAGCACGTCGAGACGTTGGTGATCCTGCGAGACCGCCTCGGCGAGTTCGGCTACTGCGGCGAGTGAAGAAAAATCGGCCCGGTAGAACTGTCCTGTCCCGCCTGCATCGCGGATGCTGGTCAGCACCTCCTGCGCCCGTGCCTGATCCCGGCCATGCACGAGGATCGTCACTCCCGGTGCCGCCAGGCGCTCGGCGAGGCGGCGGCCGAGACCATCCGTGGCCCCGGTGATCAGGATGTTTCGCTTGCCGCCGGCGTTGCCCCCGCCCGCCCGAGCGCCGGTTGACGCGAACGCCGGGGACAACAAGGCAGTGCCGGCCGCGAGCGAGAGGAGCTTGAGGAACTGCCGGCGTTCCTCTGCGCCGGAGTCCAGGAACGGGATCGCCCGGAGGGGGCCTGGTGCCAGTGTGGGTTTCTCGGGCATCTTCGAGCGCTCCTTAACGGGAAGGTTGACGATAGCGGGGTTTTCCACGGTGCTGGCGGAACTTTGGCATTGACCTGCAACCGTAAACAGGACTGGCTTTATTCCGGTATCGATACTGCTACGATGAATCCATGGATGCCAAAGTGACGAGCGAAGAGATGCGGCGCCGCGAGTTGGCCGACTTTCTCCGTAGCCGACGGGAACGCCTGTCGCCGGAGAACGTCGGGCTTCCCTAGGGGCGGCGGCGTCGCACACCCGGCCTGCGCCGCGAAGAAGTCGCCTTGCTCGCAGGCGTTGGCACGACTTGGTACACCTGGCTGGAACAAGCACGCGAGGTGCGTCCTTCCGCCGAAGTGCTGTCGGCGATCGCCCGTGCCTTGAGGCTCGATGCCGACGAGCAACGGCATCTTTTCCAGCTCAGTGATCGTCCCCCGCCGGGCCTGCGCCCTTGCGGCCCGGAGGCCGTTCCCGAGGCGCTGCGGCGCATGCTGGAGAGCATGGCCGGACAGCCGGCCTACGTGCTGGGGCGTCGCTGGGACATCCTCGCCTGGAACCACGCGGCTGCGGCGGTGTTCGGCGATTACGGCCAGCTGTCGGGCGACGAGCGCAACATCATGCACATGGTGTTCGCCAATCCCGATCACCGCCGCAAGGTGGTGGACTGGGAGATCCTGGCGCCGATCGCACTCGCCAATTTCCGCGCAGATAGCGTGCGTTTCGCCGGCGATCCCGATTTCGAGCGCCTGATCACGCTGCTGAATGCGCTGAGCCCTCAATTTCGGGACTGGTGGCCCAGGCACGACGTGTCGAGTGCCGTGGCCGGATGCAAACGCATCGACCAGCCCATGGTGGGGCGCATGGTGTTCGAGTACACGAGGCTTGCCGTGCTCGATCACTCCGAGTTGAAGCTCGTCATCTACACGCCGCTCCAGGAAGGGAACACAGCGCAGAAGCTCGGTCGGCTTCTTCGCTCCACCTAGCCATTTATCCATAGGAGCAAGCTCGTCTCCTCGTACACACCGATACGAGCTTGCGATGCCGATTACTGCTCGGCGATGAGCACGAGGGAACTCTGCATACCATGATCCGCCGTCTGCTTGCCGCTACCCTGCTCTGCCTGTACATCCAGTCGCTGTGGCCACTGCCCTCCGCCATGGCCGCCGAACGCGCGCCTGCCCCCATCGTCTATATCGTTCACGGCTATGGCGCCGCGCCGAGCGACCACTGGTTCGCCTGGCTGAGCGAACAACTGGAACAGCGCGGCATCGAGGCGCGGGTGCTGGCGCTACCCGATTCCCAACGCCCCTCGGTACAGGGCTGGGCCGATTACCTGGACACGGCCATCGACCGTCACGATGGCGACAGCTACTTCGTCACCCACAGCCTGGGCTGCATCGCCCTGCTCGATCACCTGCAGCGTCAGCCGGGCGGCAGCCGGGTCGGCGGCGCGGTGCTGGTGTCAGGCTTCGCCGAAGCCCTGCCGGCGCTGCCGCAGCTCGACGCCTTCACCAGCCGCCCGCTGGACTTCGCCGCCCTGCGTGGCCGGATCGGCAAGCGCAGCGTGATCGCCGCCCAAGACGACCCCATCGTGCCCTATCCGCTGAGCGCACGCCTGGCGGACAAGCTGGACGCCAAGCTGGTGACCCTGGAACAGGGCGGCCATTTCCTCGCCTCGGATGGTTTCGTGCAACTGCCCCAGGCGCTCGACGCGCTCCTGGCGATGATGACGTCGTCACCCTCGCGACCGCACCGATGAACCCGCCCAGCCCGCGCAGGTCACGGCGGTCGTCCTGTTCGCAGATATCGTCAACGCCGCGGCCTATTGGCGGCAGCTGTCCCACACCCCCATGACCTGCCCCACCGCCGCATCCAGTGCCGCATGCTCGACACCATCCCGGGCCAGGGTGGAAAGGCCGAGCAGAAAGCTGTCGAACACCGAGGTGAGGGCTCGCACATCGGTCGTGCCCGCCAGTTCGCCGGCGGCGAGTCCGCGCTCGATGCAGGCCTGGATAGCGGCTCGGGTACGGCTTCTGACCTCGCTCAGCGGCGTCGGGCCCTGCGCCCGCTCCGGCGAGCACACGCCGATCACCCCGAGCGCGACCATGCAGCCCCGCGGGTGCCCTGCCTCGCACTGCATCCTGGCGGATCGCCGCAAGGCCAGCTCGATGGCGTCACGTGGTGGCAGCGCGGTGTCGAACAGGCTTTCGGTGACCCGCCCATAGGTGTTCAGGTAGTGCTGCAGCGCTTCCTTGAAGAGTGCCTCCTTGGAACCGAAAGCCGCATAGAAACTGGGCGCGGAAATACCGCCACCGATACCGGCCTTGAGCTGACTCAGCGATGTGGATTCATAGCCATGCTCCCAGAACAGGTGCATGGCCTGGACGACGGCCGCATCGCGGTCGAATGTGCGTGGGCGCCCCATCTGTGCCATATCCATCCTCCTGGTGATCATATAAATACTAGTCGATACAAAAGTCATTGACCATGGACTCCCATCCGCCTACATTTATACCAATCGATATATATCCACAGAACCCGCCATGCCTTCCACTCCCCCGAAACCCGACCGGCTACCGGTCGCCGCGCTGCTTGCACTGGCAATGACCGGCTTCATCTGCATCGTCACCGAGACCCTGCCCGCCGGCCTGCTGCCGGAGATCAGCCGTAGCCTGGGCGTGTCCTCCGCACTGGCAGGTCAACTGGTCACCCTCTATGCGCTGGGCTCGCTGTTGACCGCCATCCCTCTGACCATCGCCACCCAGGGTTGGCGGCGGCGCAACGTACTGCTGCTATCTATCGTCGGTTTCCTGCTCTTCAACACGATCACGGCCTGTTCGTCGAGTTACGTGCTGACCCTGATCGCCCGCTTCTTCGCCGGCGTAGCCGCCGGGCTCGCCTGGAGCCTGCTCGCCGGCTATGCCCGGCGCATGGTCGCCCCGCACCAGCAGGGCCGCGCCCTGGCGCTGGCCATGGTCGGCACACCCATCGCCCTCTCGCTGGGTGTGCCACTGGGCACCTGGCTCGGCAGCCTGGTGGGCTGGCGCACGGCATTCGGCCTGATGTCCGTGCTCAGCATGGCATTGATCGTCTGGGTGCTGGCGAAAGTACCGGACTACCCCGGCCAGAGCGGTGCGCAACGCCTGCCACTGCGTGCGGTGTTCCTGACCCCGGGGGTACGCCCCGTTCTGGGCGTGGTGATGACCTGGATGCTTGCCCACAACATCCTTTACACCTACATCGCGCCCTTTCTGGCACCCGCCGGGCTCGCCGCACAGGTCGATGTGGTTCTGCTGGCCTTCGGCCTCGCCGCTCTGGCAGGCATAGGGATAACCGGCCGGCTGGTCGACCGTCACCTGCGCCGCGCGGTGCTCGCCAGCCTCGCCACCTTCGCCCTGGTCGCGCTGCTTTTCGGCCTGCATGCCGAGTCCGCGCTACTGGTGTACAGCGGCGTATTCATCTGGGGACTGACCTTCGGTGGCGCCGCCACGCTGCTGCAAACGGCACTGGCCGACGCCGCCGGTCGTGGCGCCGATGTAGCGCTGTCGATGAACGTCGTCATCTGGAACGGCGCCATTGCCGGCGCAGGCCTACTGGGCGGCGTGCTGCTTGGCCAGCTCGGCGTCGGCTCGTTCCCCTGGGTAATGCTGGCCCTGCTGCTGAGCGGTCTATGGATCGCCGCCACGGCAAGCAGCCATGGCTTTCCGTCCGGGCAGCGGCGCAGCGATGCAGTGCTGGCCGGCCACTGACCGCCTCCTTTTCCCACTCATGCTCCACTGCAGGAGATACGCCCATGTCTGATTCAAGCAATAAATCGGTTCTGGTACTCGGCGGCAGCCGTGGGATCGGCGCGGCCATCGTGCGCCGCTTCGCCAGCGACGGCGCCCGTGTGACCTTCACCTATGCCAGTTCGGGCGCAAGCGCGAAGGCGTTGGCCACGGCCACCGCCAGCAACGCCGTGCACCTGGACAGCGCCGATCGCGGCGCACTGGATACAGAGATCGCCAACCTCGGCCCCCTCGACATTCTGGTGGTCAATGCCGGCGTATTCATCGCCGGCGATCCGCTCGAGCTGGACGCCGACGCCATCGACCTGCTGTTTCGCATCAACATCCATGCGCCCTACCACGCCGCCATCGCCGCGGCGCGACAGATGCCCGAAGGCGGCCGCATCATCTTCATCGGTTCGACCAACGCCGAGCGCACGCCGATGCCGGGCATGGCCGCCTACGGGGCCAGCAAGGCCGCACTGACCGGCATGGTCAAAGGCCTGGCGCGTGACTTCGGCCCACGCGGGATCACCGTCAATGTCGTGCAGCCAGGCCCCACGGATACCGATATGAACCCTGCAGACGGCCCGCTGAACGAGCTGATGCACAGCTTCATGGCGATCCAGCGCCACGCCCGCAGCGACGAAATCGCCGGCCTGGTCGCCTGGCTGGCCGGTGCCGAAGCCGGCTTGGTGACCGGCGCAGCGCTGACCATCGACGGGGGCTTTGCCGCCTGATCAGCATGACCTCGATAGCCGGCGCAACGTTTTCACCGAGCGATCCACGCTGATCCGGTTCGGCGGCGAACGGCGAATCACCCCGGCCGCTCAGTACGACGAGACAGCCGGGCCATTTGCTGGCAGTCTCGTCGCTGCTTTGCCTGCCAGCGCCTGCCGCAAGGCGGTTCTGCGCAAGTCTGGCGGCCTGGCCCGCGCCTTCAGCCGATGGCAGCGGCGCGGCCTTCAATCAATCACTCGGGAGGGTTCATGCCCAGCGCAGGTGAGTATTTTCATATCGGTCAGGACGACCTCGAGGGCCATGATCTGGCCGAACTGATCGCGGCACGGCCTGGGCCGCTGGCGTTCAGCGGCGTCGATTTCAGCGCTCGGGACCTGTCGCGCCTGGACTTGCGTGGCGCCCGCTTCGAACGCTGCCTGTTCGCCGGCAGCGACCTCACCGCCGCCAAGCTGGATGCCAGCCAGTGGCTCAACTGCCGCGCGGCGCAGGCGCTGTTCGTCTCGGCCACGCTGGTGGACGCGACCTTCCTGCGCTGCGACCTCAACAACAGCAAATGGCAGCGCAGCAAGCTGGCCCAGGCCTCGTTCGAGGGCTGCAAGCTCACCGGCGCCAATTTCGTCGACTGCGCTTCCCTGGGCCTCACCTTCAACGACTGCGTACTGCGCAGCGCCTGCCTGTCGGGCCTGTCGTTCTACAAGAGCGAACTGCACAACCTGGACTTCGCCGAGGCCGATCTGAGCCATTGCGACTTCCGCAAGGCGGTCTTCGTCGAAGGCGGCAGCCTGTCCCTGGCCCGGGTCAACGATGCCCGCTTCGACCAGGCCGACCTGCGCGAGGCCAGCCTGGACGGCCTGCGCCTGGTCGACGCCAAGCTGTTCAAGGGCGCGATCATCTCCCGAGCCCAGGCGTCGATGCTGCTGGCGGGCCTGGGCCTGACCGTCCTTTAGGGTCTGTTGCCGTTTCACGCACGGCCGCGCCGGAGCCCTTCGGGTTGCGCGGGAAATCTCGCCATGCTTCGTTGGAGGACTTGAAAAGGGAACGCCATTCCCTGCGTCCTCCGCCTCGCTTGGCGAGATTTCTCGCTGCAACGCGGCTCGCGTTGAAACGGCAACAGACCCTAGGATACGGCCCTCAACCCAGCAGGGCGATCAGCGCCGGTACGCTGAGCACGGCGGTGTAATAGCCCATGAACTGCACCCCGATATTGAAGCCGAGGAAACGCCCGAGGAAGCCGCCGAGCAGGCCGATGGTGACGATCACCAGCAGCCCGAGCAGGCCACCCTCCCAGATGCCGACCACCAGCACCAGGCCGATGAAGGTGGCGATCACCGCCTCGTGGCTGATCTTGCGCGCCACGAACGAGGCCGCCTGGTGGGCGAAGTTCATGGTGAAGGGATAGGCGATGAGGATGGCGACGATCACCGCCAGCATGCCGTAGCCGAGGAACTCCCAGTTGTTCAGCAGGTTGTGCAGGTTGTTGATCTCGCCGCTGGCGCTGTCCACGCTGAAACGTGGCGGCGCGTTGAACAAAGGCGCGGCCGGCCCCGCCGCCACCGGGCTCAGCGGCAGGCCGAAGGCGATCAGCGGAATCAGCGCCTCGGCGATGTAGGTCGATTCGGTCACCCCGTTGCGGGCGGTGATCACCGTTGTCAGCCGCTCGTAGGCCTGCTTGATGCGGGCGCCGATCAGCTCGCCCATGATCACCGTCATGGCCACCGGGCTGAACACGAAGGTGGCGCTGGTCACACTCGCCGCCATGGCGGTCATGCGCGCCTGGCGCTTGTTGATCACCCGGAAGGGATTGGGAAAATAGCCACGCCAGCCTTTCATGTCCGGCGCCAGGGAGAAGGTGCGGAACTCGTCGCGGCGCATCCGCTCGCGCTCGGCCGGGGCCAGCAGCGAGAACAGCGAGGTGATCAGCGGCGCCACGGCGATGCCGAGGAAGTAGCTGACCGCCAGTTTGACGTCGTACTGCGCGGTCAGGGTCTGCAGCGCGACGATGACCAGCACGAAGGGCAGCAGCGCCAGCACCGCCGCCCAGCGTCCGGCCGAGAAGTAGGCGATGGTGAAGGCGGCGCAGAGGAACACCCAGGGCGCGAACTGCTTGATGACATCGCCGAACGGCGCCAGCAGCACGGCGAACAGCACCGCCAGCGGTACCGCGATGACCGCCGCCACGGCGCCGCCGGAGATCATCTTGCGCAGCGCCACATGCGGTACGCCGAGGCGGCGCAGGTGGTTGGCATCGCCGATCAGAGCGGTTGCCGAGGTGTCGCCGGGAATGCCGAGCAAGGCGGTGGGCACCGCGTGGGTCATGTGCTTGGCCACCGCCCCGGCCAGGAAGAAGGTGAGGATGCCGGCCGGCGGCGCGCCAAGCAGCACCACCAGCATGGTCAGTGGCGCCAGGGTGGTGGTCTCGTCGGTTCCCGAGACCAGGCCGATGGCAGAGAACAGCACCGCGCCGAACAGGCCGAGGCTCAAGGCCATGAGAATCTCATAGAGCAGGCCGTCCATCAGGAGCGTCCTCCGCTCAGCGCCAGGGAGGCGCGCACATCCGCCTCGGCCTCGGGCGCCGCGCCCCCTTCCCGCGCTTCCCTGGCCTGCGCCTCGCGGAACAGCTCGTAGAGCCCCAGCTCATGCAACTCGGCCACCACCTCGGGCGAGGTGTCCTCGAGACGGCCGAGGCTGCCGTACTCCTTGAGCAGGTCACCCACCACCTGCTCGCGAAAGGCCGGGTCCGCCACATGCTCGACCACATCGCGCTTGGGCTTGAACAGCATGGCGCTGATCGCCCCGCCGCCCAGGCAACCGAGAATGCCGAAGAGCATGGCGTAGGCCTTGGCCATCTGCGCCGACTCGACGATGCCGCCGAGCAGCCACAGGGCCAGCGCATAGGCGCCGAGGCTGACGATGGCGCCGACGATGATGGACAACACCAGATGCCTGGCATCGACGGTGTCGCCCCACACTTCGTAGAGGTTGTCGGTGTTGCGGCTGGCGTCCGTGCTGGGCGGTGTCGCGGCCGGTTTGGCAAGCGCTTGGCTCATGGTGTCCTCCGCCCGTTCGGGCTCTTGTTGTTATCGAGGAAACAGCGTGGTGATCCAGGGCCTTGCCGGCCCCTGCCCGGCCAATGCCGGGATTGGTGTTCGATAAAGAGCTAGTGGAGCGCCACGACCGCTCGTCCCTGGGTGGTGACCTGGCCATGCTGGTTGACCAGGCGCAGTTCCAGCGTCACCTGCTGCGCATCCACGCCGGTGATTTCGCCCTCGGCGGTCAGCGCGTCGCCGACGTAGGCCGCACGCCGGTTGCTGTAGCTGAAGCGCAGGATTCGTCCGCCTTCACCCATCCAGGCCTCCACCAGTTGCGTCAGCCAGTCGCCCTGCAGTGGCCCGTCCACCAGCAACCCCGGATGCCCCTCGACCTGCTGCGCATAGGGCAGGTCGTAGTGGATACGGTGCGCATTCCAGATCGCCGCGTTGTACAGGAACAGTTGCACCGTGCCCGGCGCATGGTGTCGCTGCGGCAGGCGCTGGCCCACCTCGACAGTGCTTGCTCGAGTCATGTTCACCTCGCGATTCGCGTCAGGCGCTCGGTCACGACCGGCTCGCCCTGTTCGCTTTCAAAACGGTTTTCGAAGAGCAGAAAGATCAGCGGCCCTTCGCTGCCCTGTTTTTCCTGGATGTCCACCAGGGTCTGCCGACAGAGCAGCACATCGCCGGGGCGGATGGCGCGATGAACCTCGAACTCGCTGCCACCGGCCAGGATGCGTTTCAGCGGCAACTCGGGAATCAGTGCGTCGCCCGGCTTGTGCCCGTCCGCCAGCAACTGGTCGAGGGGCAGCACCGGCATCAGGGCGCTGAACAGGAACAGCAGCGGCGCTTCGTCACCGCTCAGGTAACGCGCTTGCTGCTGGCCGGTGGCAACCGCGTACTTGCGGATGTCGTTGCGCTGTACCTCGAAACGCACCGCCGGCAGCGACACGCCGATATGGCTGCGGATGGCTTCGTTGAGCAAGCCCATCAGATCACCCCCAGGCGAACCAGCTCGTCATACTCGGCTTCGTCCAGGCCCAGCCACTCGCGGTAGATCGATGGGTTGTGCTGACCGACACCGGGGGCCGATGCGCCGCGTTCCAGGGTGCCGCCGGAGAGTTTGATCGGATTGCCGAACACCTCGAAACGCGCGCCCTGATAGTCCACCGGCACCACCATGTCGCGTTCGCGCAGGTGCGGATCGGCCACCACTTCGTCGATGCCCTTGATCGGCGACAGCGGAAAACGGTCGCCGGTCATGGCCTCCAGCTCGGCCTTGGTATATGCGCCCAGCCAGCGCTCCACGGCCGGCTTGACCTTGCGCAGGTAGACCTCGCTGTCGAAACGCTTGGCCATGCTGTCGACCTCGGGGTCGCTGGCCATCGCCTCGTCGCCGAAGGTCAGGCAGGCCTCGCGCCAGAACTTGTCGGTGTAGGCGCCGAAGAACACATAGCCATCCTTGCAGGCGTAGCGCCCGTAGGGACGCACGAACGGATGGCCATTGCCCTCGGGCACCGTGACCTTGCCGGTTTCGGTGTAGGTCACCAGGGCGTTTTCGGTCAGCGAGACGATGGCGTCCTGCTGCGACACATCGACCAGCTGGCCCTGCCCGCTGCGCTCTGCTTCACGCAGCGCACCGAGGGTGCCAATGGCGGCATACAGCGCGGCGGACAGGTCGCCCAGCACGGTGCCCACGCGCATCGGTTCCTGCACCGTGCCGTTCATCGACCAGAGACCGCCACTGGCCTGGGCGCTGCTGTCGAACGCAGGCCGCAAGGAGTTCGGGCCATGCTGGCCGAAGCCGCTGATGGCGGTGAACACGATGGCCGGGTTGACCGCCTTGAGCACGTCATAGCCCAGGCCCAGCTTGGCCATGGTGCCGGGGCGGAAATTCTCGATGACGATATCGGCCTTGCGCACCATCTCCAGGAAGGTGGCCTTGCCCTCGGCCTTCTTCAGGTCGAGGCCGACCGCCATCTTGTTACGGTTGAACTGGGCGAAGAAACCACTCAGCGGCTCGCTGGACGAGCGGCTGAGTGGCGGGAAGTCGCGGGTCAGGTCGGGATCGTTGGGGTTCTCGATCTTGATCACCGTGGCGCCCATGTCGGCCAGCAACATGGCGCAGTAGGGCCCGGCGACCACCCGGGTCAGGTCGAGAACGGTCACGCCCTTGAGTGGGCCCAGGGGCTTGGCGAACGTCGCCAGGGTATCGCTGAGAGGGTTCATGCGCCTGCTCCATTCATTATTGTTGTTCGGCACCCGGCCGGCTCATGGCACGGGCGACCCGCGACGCCGTGCTGCGCTGCAGGGCCTGATCGATGTAGCGCCCGGCCTCGATCAGCGCGTCCAGGTCGACGCCGCTGGCCAGACCGAGACCGTTGCACAGGTACACCAGTTCCTCGCTCGCCACATTACCGGTGGCGCCGGGTGCATAAGGGCAGCCGCCGAGCCCGGAAACCGAGCTGTCGAACACCCGCACGCCACTCTCCAGGGCGGCGTGCACATTGGCCACCGCCATGCCGTAGGTGTCGTGGAAATGCCCGGCGAGCGCGCTGAGCGGCACTTCGCCGGCGCAGGCCTGGATCAGCTCGCGGGTCTTGCCCGGCGTGCCGACACCGATGGTATCGCCGAGGCTGACTTCGTAGCAGCCCATGGCGTAGAGATCGCGGCTGACCCGTACCACGTCGGCCAGCGGCACCGCGCCACTGAGCGGGCAGCCGAGCACGCAGGATACGTAGCCGCGTACCGCCACGCCCTGCTCGCGCGCCTTGGCCAGCACCGGCTGGAAGCGCTGCAGGCTCTCGTCGATGGAGCAGTTGATGTTCTTCCGCGAGAAGGCCTCGGAGGCCGCGGCGAATACCGCGACCTCCCGGCAGCCCGCCCGCAGTGCGGCATCCAGGCCCTCGAGGTTGGGCACCAGGGCGCTGTAGACGACACCCGGACGTGCCGGCAGTCGGCGCAGCACCTCGTCCGAATCGGCCATCTGCGGCACCCAGCGGGGCGAGACGAAGGCCCCCGCCTCGATGCGGCGCAGGCCACTGGCGGCCAGCCGTTCGATCAGGCCGATGCGCGTCTCGACCGGCAGGCTGCGCGCTTCGTTCTGCAGGCCATCGCGTGGCCCGACCTCCACCAGGCGGACGCTATCCATGCTCACTGCCCGCGCTTTTCGCGCAGCAACGCCTGGGCACGGTCGGCGCGTACGTCCCGGGTTTCGACCATGCGCTTGACCAGCCAGTCCAGCTCATCGCCACGGGCACCGGCCGACAGCGCGATATTGCGCGCATGCAGGGCCATGTGACCACGCTGGATGCCTTCGGTGGCCAGCGCACGCAAGGCCCCGAGGTTCTGCGCCAGGCCGACGGCGACGGCGATCTCGCCCAGTTCCTGGGCGCTCTTGACGCCGAGGATGCGCAACGACAGCTGCGCCAGGGGATGGGTCTTGGTGGCGCCACCGACCAGGCCGAGCGGCATGGGCATTTCCAGGGTGCCCACCAGATGGCCCTGGCTGTCTTTCTCCCAAGTGGTCAGGGAGCCGTAATGACCATTGCGACAGGCATAGGCATGGGCGCCCGCCTCCACCGCCCGCCAGTCGTTGCCGGTGGCCACCACCAACGGGTCGATGCCGTTCATGATGCCCTTGTTGTGGGTCGCGGCGCGGTAGGGATCGATGGCGGCGAAGGTATAGGCGTCGATCACCCCTTCGATGACCTCCGCGCCCTGGTACTCGGCGGTATCCAGATGCTCCGGGGCGATGCGCAACTGGGCGCGGGCCAGGCGCAGGTCGGCGAGGTTGGAGAGGATGCGCAGGCGCACCTTGCCGCCGGTGAGCTGCTCCATCAGCGGCGCCACCGCTTCGGCCATGGTGTTCACCGTGTTCGCGCCCATGGCGTCGCGCACGTCGACGATCAGGTGGGCGACCAGCATCGGCCCGCGTGGACTGTCGATGAAGGTGTGCACCTCGATATCGCGACAACCACCGCCGAGCGTGTTCAGCAACTGATCCTTGCTGTTGGCCAGAGCGATGATCTCGTCCTTGTTGCGCAGCAGGCTGAGGCGCGCGTTGCAGGGGTCGCTGACAGCGATGATCTGTACCTGGGCACGCATCAGCGGCGCACTGCTGGAGGTCTGGAAGCCACCTGCCGGACGGGTCAGCTTGGCCATGAACGAGGCCGCGGCGACCACCGAAGGCTCCTCCACCACCAGCGGGATCAGCATCTCGCGGCCGTTGATGCGGAAGTTGCTGGCCAGGGCGTAAGGCAGCTCGAAGGTGCCGATCACGTTTTCGATCATGCCGTCGGCGATCTCCAGCGGCAGTGCGCCGGCGTCACGCAGCAGCGCGGTGTCCTCGGCGGACAGACCGAGCAGGCGTTGCACCTGATCAAGGCGTTGGGAGGGGGACAGATTGCGGAAGTCGGGCAAGCGGGAATCGATCGACATGGGCGCTCCTCGGGGAGTCGTTTGTTCTTGGTTGGGACGAACGTTATCCTCACTGTATCCCTGAAAGAAGGTACAGTTTGCCCGGACACTTCATTCCTGTACCCAGGGATTTGCGCCATGCCCCGACCGACCCTCGCGCAGAAAGTCGCCGACGCCATTGCCCGGCAGATCGCCGATGGCGCCCTGCAGACCGGCAGCAGGCTGCCCTCCCTGCGCGAATACATGCGCCTGCACGGGTACTCGAAAAACACGGTGATCACCGCCTACGAACACCTGGCCTCCCAGGGCCTGGTGGAAGCCCGGCACGGCAAGGGTTTCTTCGTCTGCAAGAACGTCAGCGCCAGTGTCGAGGAGGACGAATCGCAGCCCTACACCCGGGCGCTGGACACCATCTGGATGATGCGCCAGCAGTTCGTCCGCGACCCGGGCCACTCGCACCTGGGCGAGGGTTTCCCGCCGGTGGAGTGGCTGATGGACATGCGCCTGGACAAGTTCCACCGCCAGGTGGTGCGCGGCGGCGTCACCACCCTGTTCCGCTACGGCACGCGGCTGGGCAATCCCGGCTTGCGCCAGCGCCTGGCGCAGAAGCTGGCGGACTACCGCATCGCCGTCTCGCCACGGCAACTGGTCACCACCCTGGGCGCCAACCACGGCATGGATCTGATCATCCGCCGCTACGTCATACCCGGCGACGCGGTACTGGTCGAGGATCCGGGCTATTACCCGCTGTTCGGCAAGCTGCAGTTGCAGGGCGCGCGCATGCTCGGCGTGCCACGGCAGGCCGACGGCCCGGACCTGGACGCGCTGGAACGGGTGCTGAAACGGGAGAAGCCGAAGCTGTTCTTCCTCCAGTCGGTGGGCCACAACCCCACCGGCTCGGACATTTCCCCGGCCAAGGCCCACCGCCTGCTGCAGATCGCCGCAGCCCACGACCTGCTGCTGGTGGAAAACGACGCCATGGCCGACTTCAAACCCAGCTCGGCGACGAAACTCACGGCGCTGGATCAGTGCGAACGCACGCTGTACCTGGGCAGTTTCTCCAAATCGATTTCCGCCGCCTTGCGCGTCGGCTTCATCGCCGGCAGCAAACAGCGCATCGAGGAGTTGGCCGACCTGAAAATGCTGCTGCACAACAGTGGCGCCGAATACAGCGAGCGCACCATCGACGTGATCCTCGGCGAAGGGCATTTCCTGCGCCACCTGTCACGCCTGCAGGATCGCCTGCGCGCCGCCACGCAACGCGGGCTCGAGGTACTCGACGAACTGGGCGCCGAGGTGTTCTGCCGGCCGCAGCAGAGCCTCTACCTGTGGGCGCGCTTCCCCGGCATCGACGACGCCAACACCCTGACCCGGCAGTGCCTGGCGCAAGGCGTGATGCTCGCCCCGGGCGCGATCTTCGCCGTCGACCGCCGCACCCCGGTGCCCTGGACGCGGCTCAACGTCGCCTACCTGGACGACCCGGCGTTTCGCCGCAGCCTGATGCGTTGAACGCAGCAAGGTAGCCCGGCGTCGAGCGTAGCGATACCCGGGGTCTGTTCCCTGGGTATCGCTGCGCTCAACCACAGGCTACGGGCTGCGGCCGTCTGGGGATCGGCTGCCAGAGGTTGAGCGGTTTT
>NZ_QJUM01000017.1 GCF_004327355.1 Phytopseudomonas dryadis | reverse complement strand
CTCGACGCCCTGCCCGCGCACGTTGCCAGCGCCCCCATTCAGTGCATCAGGCCCCAGTTCGAAGCACGAAATCGGAGTTGCAGGGAATCTGCCACCCCGCTGTCGCCCGCGCGCCCTGCCGTCATCACTTCGAGTTAACGATCGTATGCAATTGAGTGGGTGGCATTTTCGACAATCACCGAAAAAATCGTAGACATTTATTTTCACGAATCTGATCAACTGGACAGAAAATTGCACTTGGGCTGGCACCTGTCCGAACGGACAGGAAAAAAACCAGAAAAGCACGCCCAAAGGAGCCCACATGAATCGTAAAGCCCAGTCCCTGGTACTGGCCGGCGCAGCTCTGCTGGCCAGCCAGGCGTATGCCGACAGCCCGCTGCTGTGGCAGAACAACAGCCTGTCGTACCTGTATGGCAAGAACTTCAAGGTCGAGGAACCGATCCAGCAGACCGTCACCTTCGAGCACGCCAGCGGCTGGAGCTGGGGCGACATCTTCCTGTTCGTCGACAACAAGTGGTTCAACGGCGAGAGCGGCAATGCCGGCCATACCTACTACGGCGAGTTCAGCCCGCGCCTGTCGCTGGGCAAGATCAGCGGCAGCGACCTGTCCTTCGGCCCGATCCAGGACGTGCTGATCGGCGCCACCTACGAGCGCGGCGAGAACCGCAATCGCAATTACCTGCTGGGCCCGGCGGTGGATCTGAACGTGCCCGGTTTCGACCGCCTGGGCATCAACGTCTATTACCGCAAGCCCGACGGCATCACCGGCAAACCGTCCGGCCAGTGGCAGATCACGCCTACCTGGGCCATCACCATTCCCGTGGGCAAGTCGGACATCCTCATCGACGGCTACATCGATTGGGTGGTCAACGATGCCGGCTCCAAGGCCAGAGGCGATTACCTGGCCAGGAACCTGCACATCAATCCGCAGATCAAGTACGACCTGGGCAAGGCGCTGGACTGGGGTGAGCAGCAAGTCTACGTCGGTATCGAGTACGACTACTGGAGCAACAAGTTCGGCATCGAGGACAGCTCGGCCTTCAGCACCAACCAGAACACCGCCAGCGCCATGCTCAAGGTGCATTTCTAAGCCAAGGAAAACGCGCCGCTCGCGCGGCGCCGGAGAAGCCTCGATGACAGCATCCATCCCACCACGGCGCCTGCTCGCCGCCACCGGCAAATGGCTTGGCGCCCTGGGCCTGGCCGGGCTGATGGGCAGCGCCCAGGCCGCCGCCCTGACGCCCGTCAAATTCACCCTCGACTGGCGTTTCGAGGGCCCTTCCGCCCCGTTCCTGCTGGCCGCGCAGAAAGGCTATTTCGCCGAAGAGGGCCTGGAGGTGAGCATCGACGCCGGCAATGGCTCGGCCGGTGCGGTCACCCGGGTCGCCACCGGCGCCTACGACATCGGCTTCGCCGATTTCAACGCCCTGATCGAATACAGCGCGGGCAACCCGCAGACGCCGCTCAAGGCCGTGTACATGGTCTACAACAACACCCCGGCGGCGGTGTTCGCGCTGAAGTCCTCGGGCATCGCCAGCCCCGCCGACCTCAAGGGCAAGACCCTCGCCGCGCCGGTGTTCGATGCCGGACGCAAGGCCTGGCCAGCCTTCGCCCGGCACAATGGCCTGGCAACGGACGACGTGACCTGGCAGAGCGTCGACCCGGCGATCCGCGAGACCCTGCTGGCCCGCGGCCAGGTGGACGCCATCACCGGTTTCTACTTCACCAGCCTGCTCAACCTGCAGGCCCGCGGGGTCAAGCCGGAGGACATCGTCAGCCTGCCGTATCCGCAGTACGGCGTGGAGCTGTATGGCAACGCCATCATCGCCAGCGACAAGCTGCTGCAGGATAAACCCGAACTGGTCAAAGGTTTCCTGCGCGCCTTCAACAAGGCCCTGCAGGAAACCCTGGCCGATCCCGACAGCGCCGTGGCCTACGTGGTCAAGCAGGACCCCCTGGCCAAGGCCGACCTGGAGCTGAGCCGCCTGCAGTTGGCCCTGGACGCCAACGTGGCCACCGACGAAGTGCGCGAGATCGGCCTCGGCGCGGTGAAGGCCGAGCGCCTGCAGCGCGCCATCGAGGAAGCCGTCAGCGCCTATGGCCTGCAAAACGCCCCCGCGGCGGACAGCCTGTTCGACGCCGCCTACCTGCCCGCCGCGGCGGATCGCCAACTGCCCTGAAAGCCGTCCCCGGCGTCGCCTGCCGCGCCGGGGATGCAGCACAGCCCGAGAGTGTTCCATGGAATTCGTCAAATTTGAGAACGTCAGCCTGGCCTACAACGAAGGCGGGCCGCTGGCCATCGAGCAGATCGACATCACGGTGCGCGAGAACGAGTTCGTCGCCGTGGTCGGCCCGTCCGGCTGTGGCAAGTCGACGCTGATGAAGCTGGTGTCCGGCCTGCGCGAACCCAGCGCCGGCTATGTCTACCTGGGCGGCCGCCAGATCGGCGGCCCGCAGAAATGCATCGGCATGGCCTTCCAGGCCTCCAACCTGCTGCCCTGGCGCACCACCCTGCAGAACGTCATGTTGCCGCTGGAGATCGTCGAGCCGTACCGCTCCAACCTGCGCCGCGAACGCAAGGCCTACGAGCAGCAGGCCCGCGACCTGCTGGAGCGGGTCGGCCTGGCCGGCTACGAGGACAAGTTTCCCTGGGAGCTGTCCGGCGGCATGCAGCAGCGCGCCTCGATCTGCCGCGCGCTGATCCACAAACCGCGCCTGCTGATGCTCGACGAACCCTTCGGCGCCCTCGACGCCTTCACCCGCGAGGAACTCTGGTGCCTGCTGCAGGAGCTGTGGCGCAGCGAGCCGTTCACCGTGATCCTGGTGACCCACGACCTGCGCGAAGCGGTGTTCCTCGCCGACACCGTGTACGTGATGAGCAAGCGCCCCGGGCGCATCCTGCTGCGCAAGCCCATCGAACTGGCGCGCCCGCGCACCCTGGAAGCCACCTACAGCGAAGCCTTCGCCGCCGACGTGCACCTGCTGCGCGAACAGATCGGGCGTATCCGCGAGTCCTGAACCTCCACGAGATCCACTGCCATGCTCACTGAAAAACAACTGATCCGTCTGGCGCCCTGGCTGGTCATCCTGTTCCTGCTGATCCTCTGGGAAGCCATCTGCACCGGCTTCAAGGTGCCCGAATACCTGTTCCCCGCCCCGAGCGCGGTGTGGCAGGCCGGCCTGGCGCGCTGGGAACCGATCCTCATGCACGCCACCCAGACCCTGTTCACCACCCTGGCCGGCTTCGCCATCGCCGTGGTCGTGGGCCTGCTGCTGGGCATCGCGGTGGGCCTGTCGCCGCTGGTGTACAAGGCGCTGTATCCCCTGCTGGTGGGCTTCAACAGCATCCCCAAGGTGGCCTTCGTGCCGGTGCTGGTGGTGTGGTTCGGCATCGGCACGGTGCCGGCGATCCTCACCGCCTTCCTGATCTCCTTCTTCCCCATCCTGGTCAACGTCGCCACCGGCCTGGCCACCCTGGAGCCGGAACTGGAGGACGTGCTGCGCTCGCTCGGCGCCTCGCGCCTGGACATCCTGCGCAAGGTCGGCCTGCCGCGGGCCATGCCGTACTTCTTCGCCTCGCTGAAGGTGGCCATCACCCTGGCCTTCGTCGGCTCGGTGATCTCCGAGACCGTGGCCTCCAACCTCGGCATCGGCTACCTGATGATGGCCGCCAGCTCGTCCATGGACATGGCCCTGGTGTTCGCCGGGCTGATCGTCATCGGCGCCATGGGCGTGGTGATGTACGAGCTGTTCGCCTTCTTCGAGAAGCGCCTGACGGGCTGGGCGCACCGTGGCGAGAGCAGCGCCCTGTGAGGAGACACAACAGGTAACAACTGACCCGGTCGCGACGGCGGTGCAGTGGGGGTCGGACAGCTAGTCTGTCAGATTGATTTCCGACCCTCTTTCCACCCCTGCAGATGCACGGAGGACACATGCCCAGCCGTCGCCATTTCCTCCAGGGCGGTGCCGCCCTGATCACCCTCGCCGCCAGCGCCCGCTGGCTGCCGTCCACAGCCTTCGCCGCCTCGCCCGCGCCCTTGTTGCAACGGGCCATTCCCACCAGTGGCGAACAGTTGCCGGTGATCGGCCTGGGTACCTCGCAGACCTTCAACGTCGGCCTGGACAACGCCGCCCTCAAGCCTCTGGACGAGGTGGTGCGCGCCTTCATCAACGGCGGTGCGCGGCTGATCGACACCGCCCCCAGCTATGGCGCGGCAGAGGCCGTCACCGGCGAACTGCTCAAGCGCACCAGGACCCAGGGCAAGGCGTTTCTCGCCTCCAAGCTGTCCAGCACCGGCCGCGAGCGTGGCCTGGCGCAGTTCCAGGCCAGCCTCGCCGCCCTGCAGACCGACAAGCTGGACCTGGTACAGGTGCACAATCTGCAGGACACCACCACGCAACTGGCTTTGCTGCGCGAACTGCGCGAGCAGGGCAAGGTGCGCTACATCGGCATCACCCATTACATCGAATCGGCCCACGACGATCTGCTCGAGGTACTGGCCAGGGAGAAGGTCGACTTCGTCCAGTTCAACTACTCGGTGGGCGAGCGCAATGCCGAGCAGCGCCTGTTGCCCTACTGCGCCGACAATGGCATCGCCACCCTGATCAACCGCCCCTTCCAGCGCTCGCAACTGCTCGCCCGGGTGCGCGGCAAGCCGCTGCCGGAATGGGCCAACGAGATCGACGCCAGTTCCTGGGCGCAGTTGCTGCTCAAGTTCATCCTCGCCAACGAGGCGGTCACCGTGGTGATTCCCGCCACCTCCAACCCGCGCTACATGGTCGACAACCTCAAGGCCGGCCAGGGCCGGCTGCCCGACGCGGCCATGCGCGAGCGGATCGTCCAGGCCTTTTCCTGAGCACGGCGGCCTCCGGCATCGGCGCGCCGGCAGGTTGCGCCGCCGGAGTGAGCACTGGCGGCACTTTTTCTGCATCCAGTGCTTGTCACTCCGCCGGCGGTGGGGTATCTGTTCATCCGCACCGCTCCATGACCAGCCCGGAATCGCCTCGATGACCTTTGACGTTCCTGCCCATCGCGCCACTCCCGACAAACCGGCCGGTCGTATCCGGCAGAAGAACGAAGAAGCGATCATCGCCGCCGCGGAAGAGCAGTTCGCCCGCCACGGCTTCAAAGGCACCAGCATGAACACCATCGCGCAGACGGTGGGACTGCCCAAGGCCAACCTGCACTACTACTTCAACAACAAGCTGGGCCTGTACCTGGCGGTGCTGAGCAATATCCTCGAGTTGTGGGACAGCACCTTCAACAGCCTGACCGCCGAGGACGACCCGGCCGAGGCGCTGGAGCGCTACATCCGCGCCAAGATGGAATTCTCCCGCCGCTACCCGAAAGCCTCGCGCATCTTCGCCATGGAGGTGATCGGCGGAGGCGAGTACCTGTCGCAGTATTTCAACCAGGATTACCTGACCTGGTTCCGCGGTCGCGCCGCGGTGTTCGAGAGCTGGATCGCCGCCGGCAAGATCGACCCGGTGGACCCGGTGCACCTGATCTTCCTGCTCTGGGGCAGCACCCAGCACTATGCCGACTTCGGTTCGCAGATCTGCCGGGTCACCGGCCGCTCGCGCCTGACCAAGCAGGACTTCCAGGCCGCCACCGACAACCTGATCCGCATCATCCTCAAGGGCTGCGGGCTGACGCCGAGCAGTTGATGGCGTTCCTCCTGCTCGCGCCTTGCGACTATCGCGAGGAGATCCGCAAGAGCCGCTTTCTCGCCCGGGCCGGCGCCGTGTCCAGCGCGGCCCAGGCCCAGGCCTTCATCGAGCAGGCCAGCGACCCCGGCGCATCGCACAACTGCTGGGCCTGGAAGATCGGCCAGCAGTACCGCTTCAGCGACGACGGCGAACCGGGCGGCACTGCCGGCCGGCCGATCCTCGCCGCCATCGAGGGCCAGGGTTTCGACCGGGTCGCCGTGGTGGTGACCCGCTGGTACGGCGGCATCCAGCTCGGCACCGGCGGCCTGGCCCGCGCCTACGGCGGCAGCGCCAACCAGTGCCTGCAGGCCGGCGAACGTCAGGAGCAGGTCGCGCGCACGGCCTGCGCCGGCCATTGCGGCTTCGCCGAACTGGCCCTGTTCAAGGCCCGCCTGAGCGAGCTCGACGCCGTGCTGGAAGCAGAAACCTTCGACGCCCACGGCGCCGAACTGCGGCTGGCGGTGCCCGAGGCGCGCTTCGCCGAACTGCAACGGCTGCTGGCGGATATCAGCCGCGGCAGGAGTCGCCTGCGGCGTATCGATGACGCGGCCAAGCACACCGGGAGCGACGGCAGCCGCGCTTGAGAGGCGACAGGCCCCTGCGTTCCAGGCGCCCCCATTGCGTGCGCCCCCGCACCACAACGACGCAGATACCTCGCCTTTATCCGCCGCGCCCGCTCGGCAACCGTTGCCCGCGCACTTCCTGACTCTCTGGCCAGGTTTTTGCTACAGGCAGTGCCACCTCATTGCGAGTCGTGCCCATGCCCAGCTCTTCCCCGTCCCCACGCCTGCAGTTGCACGGCATCAGCAAGCGCTACCCCGGCTGCCTGGCCAACGACCGGGTCGATCTGAGCATCGAACCCGGCGAGATCCGTGCCCTGCTCGGGGAGAACGGCGCCGGCAAGAGCACGCTGATGAAGATCATCTATGGCATCACCCAGGCCGACGAGGGCGAGATCCGCTGGCAGGGCCAGGTCGTGCGCATGCGCGATCCGGCCATGGCGCGCCGCCTGGGCATCGGCATGGTGTTCCAGCACTTCTCGCTGTTCGAAACCCTCAGCGTGGCGCAGAACATCGCCCTGGCCATGGGCCGTGAGGCCGGTACGCCACACCAGCTCGAACCGCGCATCCGCGAGGTCTCGCAGCGCTACGGCATGCCCCTGGAGCCGCAGCGCCTGGTGCACGGCCTGTCCATCGGCGAACGCCAGCGGGTGGAGATCGTGCGTTGCCTGATGCAGGACATCAAGCTGCTGATCCTCGACGAACCGACCTCGGTGCTCACCCCGCAGGAAGCCGACGAGTTGTTCGTTACCCTGCGCCGCCTGGCCGCCGAGGGCTGCAGCATCCTGTTCATCAGCCACAAGCTCGGCGAAGTGCGCGCGCTCTGTCACAGCGCCACGGTGCTGCGCGCGGGCCGGGTGTCGGGGCACTGCCGGCCGGCCGAGTGTTCGGACCTGCAACTGGCGCGCCTGATGATCGGCGCCGCCGAAGGCCTGCACGCCCAGTACCCGAAGGTCAGCGGCGCACGGACGCGCTTGCGCGTCGACGACCTGAGCTGGCGCAACGCCGACCCGTTCGGCACCTCCCTGAGCAACCTGCGCCTGGAAGTACGCAGCGGCGAAATCGTCGGCCTGGCCGGCGTCGCCGGCAACGGCCAGGACGAGTTGCTGGCACTGCTCAGTGGCGAAGCACGCCTGCCCCGTGGCGAACGCGAACGCATCAGCCTCGACGGCCAGCCGCTGGCCAACCTGTACCCGGACGCCCGGCGCCGGCTCGGCCTGGCCTTCGTCCCCGCCGAGCGCCTGGGCCACGGCGCGGTGCCGGACATGAGCCTGAGCGACAACGCCCTGCTCACCGCCTTTCAGCAGGGGCTGCTGAACAAGGGCCTGATCAGACGCGCCAGGGTGCTGCAACTGACCGAGGCGATCATCCAGCGCTTCGCCGTGAAAACCCCGGGCGCCGCCACGGCGGCGCGCAGCCTGTCCGGCGGCAACCTGCAGAAATTCATCCTCGGCCGCGAGATCCTGCAGCAACCGAAACTGCTGGTGGCGGCGCACCCGACCTGGGGGGTGGACGTCGGCGCGGCAGCGGCCATCCACCGCGCGCTGATCGCCCTGCGTGATGCCGGCGCGGCGATCCTGGTGATCTCCGAAGACCTCGACGAGCTGTTCCAGATCAGCGACCGCATCGGCGCCCTGTGCAGCGGCCGGTTGTCGCCGCTGCGCGAAACCACAGCGATAACCCCCATCGACGTGGGCCGCTGGATGGCCGGCCAGTTCGAACCTTCGCCTGACATCCACCCCGCGCAGACCGCCAGCGCAGCGCACTGACCGGAGCTTCTCATGCTGCTATCCCTGCAATCCCGTGGCCAGCCATCGCGCGCCATGCTCTGGTTGTCGCCGCTGCTGGCCGCGGCCCTGACCCTGCTCAGCGGTTCGCTGCTGTTTCTCGCCCTCGGCCATGCGCCGCTGGCAACCTTGCACACCCTGCTGATCGCCCCGGTCAGCGACTGGTACGGCATTTCCGAATTGCTGGTCAAGGCCCTGCCGATCCTGCTCTGCGCCCTGGGCCTGGCGGTGGCCTACCAGGCACGCATCTGGAACATCGGCGCCGAGGGCCAGTTGCTGATCGGCGCGCTAGCCGGTAGCGCCATGGCCCTGCAACTGATCGACTGGGAAAGCCGCTGGGCGCTGGTCTGGGTGGTGCTCGCCGGCATCGCCGCCGGCGCGGCGTGGGCCGGCATCACGGCCTGGCTGCGCACGCGTTTCAATGCCAACGAAATCCTCACCAGCATCATGCTCAACTACATCGCCCTGAACCTGCTGCTGTTCTTCGTCCACGGCCCGCTGAAGGACCCGGCCGGCTTCAACTTCCCCGAGTCGGCGATGTTCGGCGATGCCAGCCGCCTGCCGCTGGTGGACGAAGAGGGCCGCCTGCACGCCGGCCTGTACCTGGCGCTGCTGGCCCTGGTGGCGGTGTGGGTACTGTTGCAACGCAGCTTTCTCGGTTTCCAGATCAAGGTGCTCGGCCTGGACCGCCGCGCCGCCGGCTTCGTCGGCTTTCGCGAGAAACGCCTGGTCTGGTTCGCCCTGCTGCTGAGCGGCGCCCTGGCCGGCCTGGCCGGGGTCGGCGAAGTGGCCGGGCCGATCGGCCAGTTGGTGCCGCAGGTCTCGCCCGGCTATGGCTATGCGGCGATCACCGTGGCCTTCCTCGGCCGCCTCAACCCGCTCGGCATCCTAGCCGCCAGCCTGCTGATGGCGTTGCTCTACCTGGGCGGGGAGAACGCGCAGATGAACATGAACCTGCCGCAGGCGATCACCCAGCTGTTCCAGGGGATGATGCTGTTCTTCCTGCTGGCCTGCGATGTGTTGATCCTTTATCGGCCGCGCTTCGCGCGGAGCCTCAAGCTGCAAGCCACAAGCCGCAAGCAGGAGTCCGCCGCATGATCCTTACCCCTTCGCTTTTTACTTGTCGCTTGCGGCTTGAGGCTTGACGCTCATGGATATCGACCTGCTGACCAATATCTTCTACGCCATGGTGCGCACCGGCACGCCGCTGCTACTGGTGGCCCTGGGCGAGCTGGTGTGCGAGAAGAGCGGCGTGCTCAACCTCGGCCAGGAAGGCATGATGCTGTTCGGCGCGGTGATCGGCTTCATCGTCGCCCTGTCCACCGGCAGCCTGTGGCTCGGCGTGCTGCTGGCCATGGCCGCCGGCATGCTGCTGGCACTGCTGTTCGCCGCGGTGGCGCTGGGCTTCAACGCCAACCAGGTGGCCACCGGCCTGGCCCTGACCATCTTCGGCGTCGGTCTGTCGTCGTTCATCGGCGCGGCCTGGGTCGGCAAGCCCCTGGTCGGCTTCGAGCCCATCGCCCTGCCCCTGCTCGCTGACATTCCCCTGATCGGCCGCATGCTGTTCGCCCAGGACGTGCTGGTCTACCTGTCCTTCGCCCTGTTCGCGCTGGTGGCCTGGGTGCTGCTGAAAAGCCGTATCGGCCTGATCATCCAGGCGGTCGGGGAGAACCCCGACGCCGCCAGCGCCATGGGCCTGCCGGTCTTGCGCGTACGCACCCTGGCGGTGCTGTTCGGCGGCGCCATGGCCGGGCTGGCGGGCGGCTACCTGTCGCTGGCCTACACGCCGATGTGGGCCGAGAACATGACCGCCGGACGCGGCTGGATCGCCCTGGCCCTGGTGGTGTTCGCCAGCTGGCGCGTCGGCCGCGTACTGCTCGGCGCCTGGCTGTTCGGCCTGGCCAGCATCCTCCACCTGGTGGCCCAGGGCGTCGGCCTGGCGGTGCCGTCCAACCTGCTGGCGATGCTGCCTTATGTGGCCACCATCGTGGTGCTGGTGCTGCTGTCGCGCGATGCCCTCAAGACCCGCCTGTATGCGCCGGTGTCGCTGGGCAAGCCCTGGCAGCCGGGGCATTGACCATCCCTGGTCGCGGCATCAGTTCATCGGCTATAGGAATGCCCCATTCAGGTCGTAGGATGGGTGAAACCCATCAATTGCCGATGGGTTGGCACCCATCCTACGCGGCCCGCCCCTTCCTTGGCTTTTTAAAATAATATAAATCAACGGTTTACCTGATATTTGATGAGAGGGGCTTTAGCCGCGACCCGGCTGTTGCGATCTCAGTGGCCACAGCGGCGCCACGCACCCGGCCAGATCGAAGAACGGGAATACCGCGATCAGCGCCCCCTGGCTCAGGGCATAGGCCTGCCAGGTAGCGAACGGCAGGCGGCAGGCGCCACCGCCGCTACAGGCCGAGCATGGCCAGCATCAGGAAGGTGGCGAACAGCACGAAATGGGTCATGCCTTCGATGGCGTTGGTCTGACCGTCGTTGAGGTTGATCGCGCAGACCACCAGGGTGATCAGCACCATCACCGTCTGCACCGGGGTCATGGCCATCTGGAACGGCTGGCCGCTGTACAGGGCCATGGCCTCCATCGCCGGTACGGTGAGGATCACCGTCGACAGCGAGGCGCCGAGGGCGATATTGACCACCGATTGCATGCGGTTGGCCAGGGCCGCGCGCAAGGCGGTGAGGATTTCCGGCGCGGCGGAAATCGCCGCCACCACGATGGCCGTGAGCACCGGCGGCGCGCCGCTGCCTTCGAGGCCGACGTCCAGGGTCTGCGACATCACTTCGGCGAGCACGCCGATGACCACCACCCCGAACACCAGCACGGCCACCGACCAGGCGACGTTGACCGGCGCCGCGCTGGCCACCCGGGCTTCGCCGCCGCGGCTCTTCTTCTCCGGGTAGTTGTAGCTGAAGAAGTAGCTGTGCGGCCCGACCTGCATGCGCAGGAACAGCGCGTAGAGCACCAGCATGGCGCCGATGGTGAAGAGCGAGTAGACCTTCCAGTCCGACTCGGGAATGAACTCGGGCACCACCATGGAAATGCCCATGGCGGTGAGGATCATCACGCTGTAACTGCGCGCGGAATCGTCGTTGTAGGACTGTTCGCCATGCTTGAGCCCACCCATCAGCGCGGCCAGGCCAAGGATACCGTTGATGTCGAGCATCACCGCCGAATAGATGGTGTCGCGCACCAGGGTCGGCGATGCCTGGTTGCTCATCATGATCGCCAGGATCACCACCTCCACCAGCACCGCCGAGAGGGTGAGGATCATGGTGCCGTAGGGGTCGCCCACGCGCTCGGCGAGTTGCTCGGCATGGTGGGCCACGCGCATCGAAGCGCAGACGATGGCGGCGATCAGCGCCACGGCGCCCAGCAGCGCCACACCCTGGCCCTGGGCCAGCAGCCAGTGCTCCAGCGGCAGGGCGACGAGCGCGGCCAACACGGCCACCAGCAGAAAACGTTCCTGTTCGAAGATGCGGCGCATGGCGATTCCTGCCACTGAGGGAGTGCTCTGATCCTGCTCCGACTGCGCCGCGCGGCAAATGATTCCGTCAATGCACCAGGCCGAGGCGTCGGCTGGCTCGCGTGCACCAGCCGAGGGTCCGCCGATGGCCGATCCGCGGCGCAAGCCGCGCGTCCGTGTTGTTGTCCTGTTGGTCAGTTTTTTGCATTCGAGCTCTCGCCATGCAAAGCGCGGGGCCGCCGCCTCATCCCGGGGCGACGGCCTGGCGCCACGCCGCCGTCACCGCCCAGCCCTGACCGACCGATAAAAAGGAGTTTCCCGTTCATGCCAATACGCCCGCTGAAAACCCTGCTCTGCGCCATGGCCGTCAGCGCCAGCCTGAGCGCCAGCGCCGCCGACCCGCTCAAGGTCGGTTTCGTCTATATCGGCCCCATCGGCGACCACGGCTGGACCTACCAGCATGAACAAGGGCGCCAGCAACTGATGGCGACCCTCGGCGACAAGGTCACCACCAGCTATGTCGAGAACGTGCCCGAGGGCGCCGACGCCGAGCGGGTGATCCGCAACATGGCCAAGGGTGGCTACGACCTGGTCTTCACCACCTCCTTCGGCTACATGAACCCGACGATCAAGGTGGCCAAGCAGTTTCCCAAGGTGACCTTCGAACACGCCACCGGCTACAAGCAGGACAAGAATGTCGGCACCTACCTGTCGCGCTCCTACGAGGGCCGCTACGTCGGTGGTTTCCTCGCCGCCAAGATGACCAAGACCAAGAAGGTCGGCTATGTCGCCTCCTTCCCCATCCCGGAAGTGATCCGTGACATCAACGCCATCCAGCTGGCGCTGGACAAGTACAACCCCGGTACCGAGATCAAGGTGGTGTGGGTCAACTCCTGGTTCGATCCGGGCAAGGAATCCGACGCCGCCAACGCGCTGATCGACCAGGGCGTGGACGTGATGTTCCAGCACACCGACAGCCCGGCGCCGATCCAGACCGCCGAGCGCCGCGGCATCTACGCCGTCGGCTATGCCTCGGACATGGCCCACTTCGGCCCCAAGGCGGTGCTCACCTCCATCGTCAACGACTGGGGCCCGCACTACATCAAATCGGCGCAGGCGGTCATCGACGGCAGCTGGCAGCCCGCGGACTTCTGGGGCGGGCTGGCCGAAGACACCGTGGACCTGCCGATCAGCGACGTGGTGCCGGCGCCGGTCAAGGCCGAAGCCGAGCAGCTCATCGCCGCTATCCGCAGCGGTGAATTCCACCCCTTCACCGGCCCGATCAAGGATCAGAGCGGCAACGAGAAGATCGCCGCCGGCGTGGTGGCGAGCAACGCCGAACTGGCGTCGATGAACTACTACGTGGAAAACGTGAAGGCCGAACTGCCGAAGTGATCAACCGGCAATAACCTGTGGGAGGGGTCGGGCCGCGTAGGTGCCAACCCATCGGCAATTGATGGGTTAGCACCCATCCTACCCGGTCGGCATCGACCTGTTTGCTGCGCGACAGCGCTGCGTCGAAGACGCAGAGACGACTCCCACAATGACCGATGCCGTCCCTGCCGGCCACCGGCAGAACCGCATCAGAAGGGCGCTCCCCATTGCCGGAGGCGCTCTTTTCCGCTGCCCTGGGTACGAGAAGACTCGCAGCACCGCCCCACCCGGAGCCTCTATGAACACATTGCCCATCATCGATATCGCCCCCCTGTACAGCGCCGACGAAAGCGCCTGGCCCGCCGTGGCCATGCAGATCGACCAGGCCTGCCGCGAATGGGGCTTCTTCTACATCGTCGGCCACCCCATCGGCGCCGAGCGCATCGACGCCCTGCTGCAAGCGGCGCGAACCTTCTTCGCCCTGCCGAGCGCAGAGAAGCTGAAGATCGATATCACCCGCAGCAGCCACCATCGCGGCTACGGCGCCATCGCCACCGAACAGCTCGACCCGGCCAGCCCCAGCGACCTCAAGGAAACCTTCGACATGGGCCTGCACCTGCCCGGCGATCATCCCGAGGTACTGGCCGGCAAGCCGCTGCGCGGCCCCAATCGTCACCCTGAGCGGCCGCAGGGCTGGGCCGAGCTGATGGAACGCCACTACGCCGATATGCACGAGCTGGCCAAGACCCTGCTGCGCGCCATGACCATCGCCCTGGGCATCGAGCGGGACTTCTTCGACCAGCGTTTCGTCGAGCCGATCAGCGTGCTGCGCCTGATCCATTATCCGCCGCGGCACACCGCCAGCAGCGACGCCCAGCAAGGCGCCGGCGCCCATACCGACTATGGCTGCGTCACCCTGCTCTACCAGGACCAGGCCGGCGGCCTGCAGGTGCGCGACGTGCACGGCCAGTGGATCGACGCACCGCCGATCCCTGGCAGCTTCGTGGTCAACCTCGGCGACATGATGGCGCGCTGGAGCAACGACCGTTACACCTCCACGCCGCACCGGGTGATCAGCCCCCTGGGCGTCGACCGCTACTCCATGCCGTTCTTCGCCGAGCCGCACCCGGACACCCTGATCGACTGCCTGCCGAACTGTTCCAGCCCGGACAACCCGGCCAAGTACCCGCCGGTGACCAGCGCCGAGTACCTGCTGTCGCGCTTCGCCGATACCTATGCCTATCGACGCGAGGCCTGAAGCGTGGGAGGGGCCGGGCGGCGATCCATCGCTACCGTTGTCGCGGCTAACAGGCCGTTGAAAAACGTTGGCGAGGCAGCCAGCGCAATACCGATGGCGGCCCCGCAAAAACAGGCGAAAAACGGACTGGGCTCGCACGCGAGTTTACGTGTTGTAAATGAGCATTTTGATGGGGGCGCCTAGCCTGGACTCGCACACGAGCCTGTTTTTAACGCCGCGATGGCAACGCAGGTAGTTTTTCAACGGCCTGCTAAAGCCTCTCCCAGCGCTTGAGCAGGCGTTACACTGTCACCACGACCAAGCCTGATAACGAGACTTCACCATGTACGACTGGCTCAATGCCCTGCCCAAGGCCGAACTGCACCTGCACCTGGAGGGTTCGCTGGAGCCCGAACTGCTGTTCGCCCTGGCCGAGCGCAACGGCATCGCCCTGCCCTGGGGCGACGTGGAAGCCCTGCGTGGCGCCTATGCCTTCAACAACCTGCAGGAATTCCTCGACCTCTACTACCAGGGCGCCGACGTGCTGCGCACCGAGCAGGACTTCTATGACCTGACCTGGGCCTACCTGCTCAAGTGCAAGGCGCAGAACGTCGTCCACACCGAACCCTTCTTCGACCCGCAGACCCACACCGACCGCGGCGTCCCCTTCGAAGTGGTGCTGCGTGGCATCAAGCAGGCGCTGGACGACGGCGAGAAACAACTGGGCATCAGCCATGGCCTGATCCTCAGCTTCCTGCGTCACCTGCCCGAAGAGCAGGCCTTCAAGACCCTGGAACAGGCCATGCCGTTTCGCGACGCCTTCATCGCCGTGGGCCTGGACAGTTCCGAGCAGGGCTTTCCGCCACGGTTGTTCCAGCGCGTGTTCGACAAGGCCCGCAGCGAGGGCCTGCTGACCGTCGCCCATGCCGGTGAGGAAGGCCCGCCCGCATACATCTGGGAAGCCCTGGACCTGCTCAAGATCGAACGCATCGACCACGGCGTGCGCGCCTTCGAGGACGAGCGCCTGATGCAGCGCATCATCGACGAACAGATCCCGCTGACCGTGTGCCCGTTGTCCAACACCAAGCTCTGCGTGTTCGAGCACATGGGCCAGCACAACATCCTCGCCATGCTCGAGCGCGGCGTGAAGGTCACGGTCAACTCGGACGACCCGGCCTACTTCGGCGGCTACGTCACCGAGAACTTCGCCGCCCTGTACGAAGGCCTGGGCATGAGCGAAGACCAGGCCCGGCGCCTGGCGCAGAACAGCCTGGACGCGCGGCTGGCATAAGATAAGCCGGCAAGCGCTAGAGATAGGGGCTTCTAGTGTCGCGACACAGATCAGATGTCGGTCGTGCGGTATCTCCACGGGATTCAGCCATAAGCGTGCAGCATTGCCACATTCGTGTGGGAACCGCGACCTCGCGGCGAATCATGGCCATAGCGCGTTCTTGCAGCATGGCCGCCCGCGCATCGCGCCGGGGTCGACGCTCCTACAGGCGAACCCTGACTCCGAACGGGCTCTTGCTGGCCTGGGATCAAGACGGTATCCACGGGAGCCCGACAATACGACACTCGCGCGTTCGGGTCTTTGATCGGGCCTGAACCCGCCTCCGCAGGACTGGTCTAGTCTTGAGCATGAGGAAATCAAACCACAAGGAGCGCGCACCATGAGTATTTTTAGTTTCGTCAAGGAAGCAGGCGAGAAGCTGATCGATCTGCTGACGCCGGACAACGCGAACGCGAGCGAGCAATTGAAGGAGCATGTGGCCAAGGTGGGGCTGGGCAATCCGAACGTGCAGACCGCCGTGGATGGCGACAAGGTGACCGTGACCGGCGAAGTGAGCAGCCAGGAAGAGAAGGAGAAGATTCTGTTGGCCTTGGGCAATATCGCTGGCGTAGCCAGTGTGGATGACCAGATCAGCGTCTCCGGCCCGGTGGTTGCCGCTGCCCGTTTCGTCGTGGTGAAAAAGGGTGACACCCTGAGCGCGATTTCCCTGGCGGTATACGGCAATGCCAACCAGTACAACAGGATCTTCGAGGCCAACAAGCCGCTGTTGTCCCATCCGGACAAGATCTATCCAGGGCAGACGCTGCGTATTCCCGAGTAATACCTGCGGCACATGTGGGAGCGGGCGTACCCGCCCCACATGAACTCAGCGTCCGACGCACTAGTGATGCTTGTGCCCGCCTTCGGCGGCCGGCTCATCCTTCTGTACCGCCACCTCGACCCGTACCTGCCCGGCCTTCTCGAAGGTCAGGGTCAGGGGGAAGCGCTCGCCGTCCCGGGCCTGTTGCTTCAGGTCGAACAGCATCACGTGGTAACCCATGGGGGCGAAACTCACTTCGCCGCCGGCAGGAATCACCACGTTCGGTACCCGTTGCATCTTCATCACCCCGCCGACATGGGCGTGCTCATGGATCTCCGCCTTGCCGGCCACCGGCGTATCGACAGCCAGCAGGCGATCATCCTGGCCCCCCTTGTTGTGCACCACGAAATAGGCGGCGGCGGTCGGCGCCACCGGCGGCATCTCCCGCGACCAGGGATGGTCGATATGCAGCTCGCCGACGCTGTACTCGTGGGCATTGGCCAGCAGGCTGGCGGCGAGCAGCGCGGCGCTCAGAGCGATTTTCTTCAATGACATGGTGATTCTCCGTGGATCGAATGGAATACAGGGCCATACCCGCGGGCACGGCAACGAAAGGTCAAGCCAGCCGGCGTGTCGCAAGGCGCGACAGCAGCAGAAAATCCAGGGCCCAGATCAGCAGCAAGGAAGCTCCCACCAGAGGGAACACCACACCGAGGCCGAGCATGATCGCCACGCCGACCTTCCAGCGTGGCAGGTCGTGACGCAGCGGCGGCACGCCGAGGCGGCCGCTGGGCCGGCGGCGCCACCACATGATCAGGCCGCTGATCGAGCTGAGCAGAATCAGCAGGCATACGGCGAAGATGAACAACTGGTGCGGCAGGCCGTAGAGCTTGCCCATGTGCAGCATCACCCCGCTTTCCACGGTGCGCGCCACCAGGCCGTAATCGCGCCAGCGTATGTCGGCGAGTACGGCGCCGCTGTACTGGTCGATATGCAGGGTGGCATCGTTGCGCGGATCGTCGGCGAACAGCGCGATGCTGTAGACGCCCTCCGGGGTGGTCGGGAAGCTGATGCTGTAGCCCGGGTGCACGCCCCGCTCGCGGGCGATATCCACCACCGCCTGCAGGCTGACCGTCGGATTCGCCGTGGAAGCCGGCATGGCACCGCCGTTATGCGCGGCGTGGGGGTCGGACACCGGCATCGGCGTATTTTCCACTGCCCAGGGCACGCTTTGCTTGTGGCTGTGGTTGAGTTCGCCGGCCTGACGATCCGAGGTCGGCACCTCGTCCCACATGGCCGCGGGAAAGTGATTCCAGGCCCCGGCGAACTGCTTGCCCCAGAACCCCGTCCAGGTCATGCCGGTCAGCAGCATGAACAGCAGCAGCAAGGCCCCCCAGAAACCGGTGACGGCATGCAGGTCGCGCCAGAACAGCCGGCCTCGGGCCGACAGCCGCGGCCATAGCACGCCCGCCTTGTTGCTGCCCCGTGGCCACCAGAGATACAGGCCGGACACCACCAGCACCACGCCCCAGCCGGCGGCCAGTTCGATCAGCCGGTCTCCCGGTGTGCCGATCAGCAGGTCGGCGTGCAGCGCGCGGGCCAGCGCCTGCAGATTGTCGTGGGCATCCTGGGTGCCGAGGATGGCGCCGCTGTAGGGGTCGACGAATACATTGCGGGTGCGCTCGCCAACGCCGACGACGAACTGGGCGCTATGGTCCACATCCGCCGGCGGCAGGTACTGGCTGACGCTGCCCTGGGGGTAGACCGCCTGCACCCGGCTCATCATTTCATCGGCGGTGAGCGGCTGGCCGGTGGCCTCGACCTGCAGCAGATCGGCGTACATCAGTCGGTCGAGTTGCGGCTTGAACAGGTAGATGATGCCGGTCAGCGACAGCATGATCATGAAGGGAATGACCAACAGGCCGGCATAGAAATGCCAGCGCCAGGCCAGGTTGTAGAAGGATGGAGGCGAGTTTTTCATCATGAGCCCGATCGTGTGCATGAGCGAATCACCCGCGGCGCTATACGCGCAACAGGCAATGGTGGCGAAGCTGTCGCTTCGTCCGAGGCTTCAGGCGATCAGGGGGGAGGCGCGGGGGTTGGCCGAGGGCCAGAGATAGCGGACGGCCCCGCCGGGCTCGGCGCCGGGGCGTGGATGAAGCGAACGAAGGCGCGGCAACAGCCCGAGCAGGGCGAAGAAGGCTGCCAGCGCCAGGGCCGCGAAGGTGGAACACAAGGGGCAGCCGGACCCCGTCGAGGGCATCGGCATGCCCGAGTCGACGTCGTCCATGGCCATGGCCGCGCCGCCGCTGGCGTCGAGGGCGCAATAGCCACCGTCCATGCCGCTGAGCTGCAGCCCGGTCATCTGCCCATGGCTGATGCTGCAGGCGAACGCGCTGAACAGGACGCTGAAATACAGCACCCAGGCGAGCAACGAGCGGTCGGAGCGGGACAGGTTCATGGGCAGCGATTTTAGGGCCTGTGGCTTGTCAGGTGCTGCGGTGGATTGCCGCAGTATAGGGTCTGTTGACGCTTCAGCGCGACCGCGCCGGAGCGTCAACAGAGCCTAGCTCCCCAAGGAGCCTGCTCCAGCAGTTCGGCGCAGCGCGCGTGGACGAAGTCGCGCAACAGGTGCACCGGCTTGCTCAATTGCTCGCGGTGGGTGCAGATCAGATTGAGCGGTGTCGGCTCGCCCAGCACCTGCGGCAAGAGGATCTTCAAGCGCCCGGCGTGCACATCGCCGGCCACGTCCAGCCAGGACTTGTACACCACGCCCGCTCCTGCAACCGCCCAGCGGCGCACCACATCGGCATCGTCACTGAGCCGGTCGCCAGCGACCTGCAGGCTGTGCTCACCGCCATCATCGTGAAAGCGCCAACGCTCGTAGGCACGGCCACCGAGCATGTAGATGAGACAATTGTGCTCGCGCAGGTCACTGACCTGCTGCGGCTCGCCATGGCGCTGCAGATAGGCCGGCGCCGCGCACAGTACCCGGCGATTGTCGGGTGCCACAGGCAGCGCCACCAGGCTCGAGTCTTCCGGCGCGCCGTAGCGCAGGGCGATATCCACGGGCTCGCGAAACAGATCGGTAACCCGGTCGCCAAGCAGCAGCCGCAGTTGTACCTGCGGATGCGCCTGCATGAAGGTATCGAGCCACGGCAGCAAGGTATTGCGCCCGAAATCGGACGGCACCGAGAGCTGCAGCGGCCCGCTGATGGCGGATTTGCTCCCGGCCAACTGCTGGCGCCCAGCCTCCAGGCTCTGCAATGCCTGCCGGGCATGCAGCAGAAAGGCTTCGCCCTCGCCGGTCAGGCGCAGGCTGCGAGTCGAGCGGACAAACAGCCGCGCCTGCAGCTGCCGCTCCAGCCGTTTGAGTCCGGCGCTGGCCACCGCTGGCGAGATATCGAGCAGGCGCGCTGCGGCAGACAGACTGCCTTCCTGGGCGATACGCACGAACAGTTGCAGGTCGTCAAAACGCAGCATGGCGTCTGATCTTCAAAAAAATATTGAAAGAGACTCTACCTTCATCCTGTTTTTCCTGGCAATGGATTGGCGCAAGCTGCGTTCATTTCCGTCACCCGACAGGACACTCCCATGAAAGCCATCGCCTATCACCAGTCGCTCCCCATCGATAACCCCCAAGCCCTGCAGGACGTGCAGCTGGAGGCACCGACGCCGGGGCCGCGCGATCTGCTGGTGGAGGTCAGGGCCATTTCGGTGAACCCGGTGGACACCAAGATCCGCCGCAACGTGGCGCCGGAAGCCGGCCAGGCCAAGGTGCTCGGCTGGGACGCCGCCGGCGTGGTCAAGGCTGTCGGCAGCGAGGTGACCCTGTTCCAGCCCGGCGACGAGGTGTTCTACGCCGGCGCCCTCGACCGCGCCGGCGCCAACAGCGAACTGCATGTGGTGGACGAGCGTATCGTCGGGCGCAAGCCGAGCAGCCTGCCGTTCGCCGAAGCGGCGGCCCTGCCGCTGACCTCGATCACCGCCTGGGAGCTGCTGTTCGAGCGTCTGCAGGTGGCCAACGGCAACGCCGATCAGGGCCAGAGCCTGCTGATCGTCGGCGCGGCCGGTGGCGTCGGCTCGATGCTGGTGCAGTTGGCGCGGCAGCTCACCGGACTGACGGTGATCGGCACCGCCTCGCGCCCGGAAACCCAGGCCTGGGTGCGCGAACTCGGCGCCCACCACGTCATCGACCACAGCCAGCCATTGGTCGGAGAACTCGAGCGTATCGGCATCCCCCAGGTAACCCACGTGGCCAGCCTGACCCAGACCGACCAGCACTACGATCAACTGATCGAGGCCCTGGCACCACAAGGACGCCTGGCACTGATCGACGATCCGCTGCAACCGCTGGACGTGATGAAGCTCAAGCGCAAGAGCCTGTCCCTGCACTGGGAACTGATGTTCACCCGCTCGCTGTTCGCCACCGCCGACATGATCGAACAGCACCGCCTGCTCAACCGGGTCGCCGACCTGGTCGATGCCGGCACCCTGAAAACCACCCTCGGCGAGCACTACGGCACGATCAACGCCAGCAACCTGCGCCGCGCCCACGCCCTGCTGGAAAGCGGCACGGCCAAGGGCAAGATCGTACTGGAAGGGTTCTGAAATCCGGGTTGGCCAACGAACGTAACGCGCTGGACTCGCTCGTGGGAACCGTCTTGCCCCTTGGCCTGCAAGAGCCCGCTCGCAGTCAAGGTTCGCACGTAGGAGCGTCGACCCGGCGCGATGCGATGGCGGCCATCCCACAGAAGTCGCGGTATGGCCACGATTCGCCGCGAGGTCGCGGCTCCTACACGAATCGGGCAATTCTGCGCTTATTGTCGAATCCCGTAGCGCGTCGCTTTAGGACGTAGGGTGGGTGAGCAACGCCAGGCAGAGCAGTGTCAAGCACAGCCATCGTGGCGCGTCGCGTAACCCACCAGGCGATAGCCGCTGTCACACCCGGCGCGGCGGCAATCGCGCGCACCAGGTGCCTAACCCACCCTACGAAGGGCTCGCTGGTAAGGGCCGTCTTGCTCCTTGGCCTGCAAGAGCTCGTTGGGAGTCAGAGGGTTCACCTGTAGGAGCGTCGACCTCGGCGCGATGCGCTGGCGGTCATCCAGCAGAGCCTGCGGCGCGGCCGCCAGTTCGCTGCGAGGTCGCAACGCCTACACGAACGTGTCGCTCCAAGCCTTGCCGCTAGTGAAACCGCGCGCAGTGATCCTCGTCCGGCAGGGCGGCGGTGTACCACACATAGTCCGCCTGCCCCGCCGTCACCGGCTTGCCCACCTCGGCGAGGATCAGCACCTGAGCGCTATCGGGCGCGCCCAGATCGCGGAGGTGCAGCGGCACGCCCAGGTCACGCCGCACATGGAAGGCGCCAGCGAACAGCATCGCCGGCGGTGGCGCCGTGAGCAGGTGTTCGGCCATGCGCCGGTCACGCTGTTGCTGTACAGCGAGCATCGCCGGCAACTGGCTCTCTGGCAGCTTGTTGCAGTGGGATTCGCGAATCTGCGCCAGCAGCGGCTCACGCACCGTTGCGGCAGTCGACGCATGGCCCTGCAGAACGGGCTGTTCACGATAGATGGCCATGATTTCGGCACGCTCGAGATTCGCCGCCGTCAGCCCATAGTCCTGGCGCAAGGCATGGCCCACGATCGGCCCGTACAGCGACCAGTCCCAGCCCTTGTCCCAGGCCAGGGCCCTGGGCAGGTCTGCGACCGGCTGCCCCGTGCGCAGCCGCTGCCCTGCCGTGTCGGCCAGGGCCTGCTGGCCGGGCGTCAGCATCTCCAGCAGCAGGCTGCCTTGCGCCCGCTGCTGCTCCAGGGCACGCAGCAACCACAGCTGCAGGGCGTGGTGATCCGGGTTGTCATGCTGCTCGCCGACCAGCACACGGGGCGCCGCGGCCAGGCGTTCGACCAGTTGCGCCGGAGTCAGCCGCTCGCCACTGCGCAGATCGCGGATCTGCCCCAGCTCGGCCTGTTCACGGCCCAGCGGGCTCTGCCAGGCAGGCAACGGTGCCAGCACGTGCTGGCTTTGGCAGGCAGTCAGTACGAGCAGCATGGATAGCAGCACCGAACGCATGGTAATCCTCCTCAGCGGGCAACGATCAGCGGATGCCCCCGCTCGGGATGCCGCTGCACCAGCACCTCGAGGCCGAACACCGCCTGCAGCGGTTCGGCGCGCAGCACCTCGGCCGGCGCGCCGATGGCGTGGGCGCGCCCCTGCTCCAGCAGCAACAGGCGGTCGCAGTAGCGGGCGGCCAGGTTCAGGTCGTGCAGGATCACCAGCACCGCCGCGCCCTGCTCGGCGAAACGGCGCACCGCCTGGAGGGTGGTGTGCTGGTGCAAGGGATCGAGCATGGAGGTCGGCTCGTCGAGCAGCAGGCTCTGCGCCGCGCCGCCGGGCCAGAGCTGGGCCAGCACCCGGGCCAGGTGCACACGCTGGCGCTCGCCGCCGGACAGCTCCAGGTAGCTGCGTTCGGCCAGGTGCGCGGCATCGGCGGCCTGCAGCGCCTGCTGGATGATCTCGGCATCGCGCTGCCGGCCGCTGTCGTGGGGCATGCGCCCCATGGCCACCACATCGCTGACGCGAAAGGCGAAACTCAGGGTCGAGCTCTGCGGCAGCACCGCCAGGCGCCGGGCGCGCTCGACACCCGGCCAGTCGGCCAGAAGCTTATCGCCCAGATGAACGCTGCCCTGGGCCGGCGCCAGCTCGCCACACAGCGCGCCGAGCAAGGTACTCTTGCCGGCACCGTTGGGGCCGAGCACGCCCAGCACCTGGCCGGGAACCAGCTCGATATCGATATCGGCCAGCACCAGCTGGCTGCCCCGCAGGATCGACAGGCTCCGTGCACGCAGCATCAGGTTCGCCCCCGCAGCAGCAGATAGAGAAAGAACGGCGCGCCGATCAGCGCCGTGACGATGCCGATGGGCAGCTCGGCCGGCGACAGGATCAGGCGGGCGAACAGGTCGGCCAGCAGCAGCAGGCTGGCTCCGGCCAGCGCCGAGGCCGGTAGCAGCACGCGATGATCCGGGCCGACCAGCAGGCGCACCAGGTGCGGCACCACCAGGCCGATGAAACCGATCATCCCCGCCGCGGCCACGGCCGCGCCGACGCCCAGGGCGGTGCAGAACACCAGCTCGCGCTTGAGGCGTTCGACGGCGAAGCCCAGGTGCCGGGCCTCCGACTCGCCGAGCAGCAGCGCATTGAGTGCCTTGGCCCGACGCGGCAGCCACAGCGCCACGGCGACGGTCACCAGCAGCAAGGGCCACAGCCGGGCGTAGCTGGCGCCGTTGAGGCTGCCGAGGTTCCAGAAGGTCAGGGTACGCAGGGTGGCGTCATCGGCCAGGTAGGTGAACAGGCCGATGCAGGCGAACGCCAGGGCATTCAGGGCGATGCCGGCGAGCAGCATGGTGGTCACGCTGGTCTGCCCGTCGCGGCGGCCGAGGCGGTAGACCAGCGCCGTCACCCCGAGGCCGCCGATAAAGGCGCACAGCGACAGCAGGTAGGGCGCGATCAGTTCGGGAATACCGCCCAGTGCCGCCCCGCCGACGATGGCCACGGCGGCGCCCAGTGCCGCGCCACTGGACACGCCGACCAGGCCGGGGTCGGCCAGCGGGTTGCGGAACAAGCCCTGCATGGCCACGCCGCACAGCGCCAGCACCGCACCGACCGCCAGGCCCAGCAGGGTACGCGGCATGCGGATCTGCCCGAGAATGAGCTCGGCCTGTTGCAGCTCTTCTCTGCCCAGGTCCAGGCCCAGCAGACGCAGCGCGGCCTTCAGGGTATCGCCCAGCGGCAGGCTGACCGGCCCCAGGGCCAACGACAGCCAGAGCGCGAGCGCCAGCAGCAGGCTCAGTGCGATGAACAGTGAGCGCGGGCTGAGCAGCGGTTTCATGGGGCGGGCTGGGTCAGCGGCACGCTATCGGGATACAGGGCCGCCGACAGCTCGGCCAGCCCGTCGGGGATACGCGGGCCGAGACCGCCGACCAGCAGGGTCGGGTCGATCGCCACCAGGCGCCCGTCACGGCCGGCGCGGGTCGAGGCCAGCGCCGGATTCTGCTTGAGCAGCGCTTGCCTGGCTTCATCGCCCGTCAGACGCCGGTCGGCGAAGACCACCACCTCGGGGTCCAGGGCCAGCAACGCCTCGCTGGACAGCGCCTTGTAGCCACTGTGGGTGGTCAGGTTGCGGCCACCGGCCTGCTCGATCAGCCAGGCGGCGGCCGTATCCTTGCCACCGGCCATGGGGCTGCTGCCGGCATGGCCGAGCAACAGCAATACGCCAGGCGCCTGTTGTCCGGCCTGGGCCTTGGCGACCCAGTCGGCCTGGGCCTGCAGGCGCGCCTGATAGGCGGTGAACAGGGCTTCGGCTTGGGCTTCGGTCCCCAGCAGCGCGCCGATGCGCTGCAGGTTGTCCTGCAGCACCTGCAGATCGGCCCTGGCCGACAGGCTCACGACCTGTACCCCGGCGGCGCTCAGTTGCGCCAGCACCGGCGGCGGGCCCATTTCCTCGGTGCCCAGCAGCACCTGAGGACGCAGCGCCAGGATGCCCTCGGCCGCCAGTTGGCGCTGATAGCCGATACTCGGCAGCGTCTGCAATGAGGCCGGGTGCAGGCTGGTGGTATCGACCCCCACCAGCTTGCTTTCAGCGCCCAGCGCCACCACCCACTCGCTCAAGGAACCACCGGCGCTGACCCAGCGTTGTGGCAAGGTGTCGGCACTCGTCAGCAATGGGCAGAGCAGGCTGGCGAACAGGGCGAATGCGGCAATACGGCGCGTCATGGGTTGGGCTCCAGCAAAAATCGGTGATCCTGGCCAGGTCGGCATGGCGACCCGTCGGTGTATGCGTCGGTAGTGGCCAAAGCCTGGCAGTGTAGCCGCAGCGCTGGCCCAGGTGTGCAGCGCGATCCGTTCAGCGTGCCAGCGCCGGCACGCTCTCGGCCAGACGCCGCCAGTCGTCACGCTCGGCAATCCCCGGCTTGCGGGCGCCGAACAGTTGCAGGATCAGCTCGCCGTCGGCATCGAACGCTTCCCAGCTGGTGATCACACCATCGCTGCTGGGCTTGCGCACGCGCCACAACTCACGGATCTCGTGCGCCTTGAGGTGCAGATTGAACAGGGGATCGAGCACGTTGAACCAGTCGCCCATCCAGCGCAGGGTGTGCAGCGGGCCAGTATGGATCTGGATGCAGTGCCGGTTGCCGACGAATACCATCACCGGCACCTCACTGGCCGCGATCTGCTCCAGCAATACCGGCAGGGCGGCGGGTTCCAGCGCTTCGGCCCACTCGCGACCGGCCAGGCGCAAGGCCTGGGTGCGCGTGGCGCCGTGGCTCTTCAGCAAGGCGAAGAAATGGTGGGTGTCCTTGAGCGTCGACCAGCCCACCCGCAGGGCATTCACGTCGATCAGATCGTCGTGCCGCGGCGCCTCGCGCACGGGCAAGGGCTGCAGCTCCAGCTCGGCGCTCTGCGGCTCGGCGCGGAAACGCTCGACCAGCGGCGCCCAGGCCGACACCTCGCTGTGCTCGGTGAGATAGACCTTGTGCACCGCGACACCCTGGGCATCGAAGACCTGGATGCTGCGCTGCACGCCGCGCGCGCCCGCCTCCTCGACGGCGAACACGCTGGCCCAGCCGGCGAGGAACAGGCGCAGGTCGATATCGGCGGACACCACCAGCCCCATCTGCCCATTGGCGGTCACGGTGACCTCGCGATAGACCCCTTTGCGCTCATGCACGCAGTGCTCGTTGCGCGTCAGCGCCATGACCTGCCCCAGCTCGCCGAGCGCCGGTAACAGCGCCGCCCAGGCCGGCTGCAGGCGCACGGCATCGATACCGAGCCGGCTGGCGGTCAGCTGCGCCTCACTGACCGCCAGTTGCCGCGCGGCATCCCGGGCACGCAGTTGCGGTTGCTCGGCACGCAGGTCCTGCCAGGCCTGATACAGCGGGCTGGCGCCAGGGGTTGGGGACGGGTCGGGCATGGTCATGGCAATTCCTTCAGGATCAGGGGGCGGGTTACGCAACGGATCGCCCTGCGCCGGGGCAACGACACGCAACGCTGCAAGGTCGCAAGATTACCGCAAAGAGCAGCAAAGCCCAATATTGTTGATAATGATTTTCGTTCAGTTAATCTATCGATCTGGCGCTCCGCGCGCCCCTGTCCCAGCGCCCTGTGCATGCGGGATAATCCAGGCCTTGGCCTGGAGATCGCGATGATTCGATTATGCGCCCCGCATGAACTGCCCGAGGCGCAGAGTCGGGGCTTCGTTGTTGCAGGAACGCAGCTGTTCGCCGTGCGCAAGGACGGCGACGTGTTCGTTTACCGCAATCGCTGTCCGCACCGGGGCGTACCGCTGGAGTGGCACGCCGAACAGTTTCTCGACCCCAGCGCCAGCCTGATCCGCTGCGCCCGCCATGGCGCGCTGTTTCTCATCGACTCCGGCGAATGCGTGGCGGGCCCCTGCGAAGGCCAGTCGCTCAGCGCCGTCGCCAGCCGGGAAACCGACGACGGCATCTGGGTCGAGCCCTAGGGTCTGCAACAATCCCTAGGGTGGACGACGCTTTACCTACGCGGCCCGACCCGTCCACCGCTCCGCAATCGCAAGGGTGGATGAAAAAAGCGTCATCCACCCTACGCGCTACAAGTTAAAAGCGGCTCGGAGCGCTCTATTGCTCTTGCTTCTATCTTGCAGCTTGAAGCTTGTGGCTTGCAGCTCAAACGCCGAGGTAGTTTTTCAACAGCCTTGGAGCATCACCTCCAGGCGCCGCACCACACGAATCCCCTGCGGCGCGATATCCACGCCATAGGCCAGCACCTCGACCCCGGCGCTCACCGCTTCGCGCAGCGCGGCGGCGTAGGCCGGGTCGATCTCTTCGGCAGGGCGCACCGCTTCGATGCCCGACAGGTTCACACAGTACAGTTGCACCGCCCGCACCCCGCTGCGGGCCAACGCCGCCAGCTCCCTCAGGTGCTTGGCGCCCCGCTCGGTGCGGGCATCGGGAAAGGCGGCCACGGCGCTGTCGGCGAAGCCCAGGGTGACGCTCTTCACCTCGACGAAGGCCACGCCGCTGGCGTACTCCAGGCAGAAATCCACACGACTGCGCTCCTGGCCGTAGGGCACCTCGCGACGCAGCCCGGTGAAACCGGCCAGCTCGCCGATCGAGCCGGCGCGCAGCGCTTCCTCGACCAGGCCATTGGCCCGCGCCGTGTTGATACAGGCCAGCCGGCCGTGAGGCGTTTCGCCGATCTCCCAGGTCCCCGGCAGCTTGCGCCTGGGGTCGTTGGAACGGCTGAACCAGACCCGACAGCCTTCGCTCATGCAATTGAGCATCGACCCCGTGTTGGGGCAATGAATGGTCAGCCGCTCGCCGGAGGCGGTTTCGACATCGGCCAGGAAGCGTTTGTAGCGGCGCAGCAGACGGGCCTCCTCCAGCGGCGGATCAAACTGCATCGGCCCTCCAGCGCTTCAGGCCACGGGCGATACGTTCGACGGCCTGCTGCAGGCGCGGCAGGCTCTGGGTATAGGCGAAACGCACATGGTGGCCGGCCTGGTGGCGACCGAAATCCAGGCCCGGGGTGAAGGCCACGTGCTCATGCTCGAGAAAGTGCTGGCAGAAGGCGAAGGCATCGTTGCCGAAGGCGCTGATGTCGGCATATAGATAGAAGGCCCCTTGCGGCTCCACGGCGATGCCGAAGCCCAACTCGCGCAACGCCGGCAGCAGGAAGTCGCGGCGCTGGCCGAACGCCGCGCGACGCTCCTCGAGAATGGCCAGGGTCTGCGGCTCGAAGCAGGCCAGGGCGGCATGCTGGGCCATGCTCGGCGCACTGATGTAGAGGTTCTGCGCCAGCTTCTCCAGATCGGCGACGGCGGCCGGTGGCGCCACCAGCCAACCCAGGCGCCAGCCGGTCATGCCGAAATACTTGGAAAAACTGTTGAGCACGAAGGCCTCGTCGTCCACTTCCAGGACGCTGCTGGCCTCCACGCCGTAGGTCAGGCCATGGTAGATCTCGTCGACGACCAGGTGCCCGCCCCGCGCTTTCAGGGCAACGGACAGGGCGCTCAGCTCGGCGCGCGTCAGCAGGGTCCCGGTGGGGTTGGCCGGCGAGGCGAGCAAGGCGCCGACGCTGTCGGCGTTCCAGTGGCTGGCCACGGCCTGAGGGGTCAGTTGATAACGCTCCTGTGGGCCGACCGGCACCAGTTGCGCGGCCCCTTCCACCAGGCGCAGGAAGTGCCGGTTGCACGGGTAGCCCGGGTCGGCGAGCAGCCAGTGCCTGCCCGGGTCGACCAGCAGGCTGGCCGCCAGCAGCAGCGCCCCGGAACCACCCGGCGTGATGAGGATGCGTTGCGGGTCGATGTCGAGGCCGTAACGCTGGGCATAGAACCCGGCAATCGCCTCACGCAGCGCCGGCAGCCCGCGGGCGGCGGTATAGCGGGTATGGCCGGCAGCCAGCGCCGCCTGCCCGGCGGCGACGATGGGGGCCGCGGTGGTGAAATCCGGCTCGCCGATTTCCAGGTGGATCACATCGTGGCCATCGGCCTGCAACTGGTTGGCCCGCGCCAGCAACGCCATGACGTGGAAGGGTTCGATCGCGCGACTGCGGGCACTGTAGGACTGGGCCATGCTCTTGCCTTGCTGAAAAGCAGAAAGTCTAACCTGCCAGGCGCTGCCGAAATACGCCTTTACACTGCGGCCGATGGCGGTCGCCCGCGGGCGGAGCCAGACCGGCTAGGCTTCTCGAGCGGCCGCCAGGATTATTTCAAGCGCCGCGCAGACGGCCTGCGGCACAAACGCGCGTAAGCGCGACAACCGGGAGTGGCGCGGCTCGAACCGATCTGGTAAGTTCGCCCGCTTGCAGCCGCAGGGCCGTTGTTGTAAACGGCAATGGACACAGATCCTGCGCAGTGGATTAGAGAGAGTGAGAGGCGGTCATCCATGCCCACCAAAGCAAAAGCAACAAGCAGCCAACTGATTCGTGGCTTCGAACCCTACCAGGAAACCAAGGGCGAGGAGTACATGAGCGAGGCGATGCGCGCCCACTTCACCAGCATCCTCAACAAGTGGAAGCTGGAGCTCATGCAGGAAGTCGACCGTACCGTGCACCACATGCAGGACGAAGCGGCCAACTTCCCTGATCCCGCCGACCGCGCCAGCCAGGAAGAGGAATTCAGCCTGGAACTGCGCGCCCGTGATCGCGAGCGCAAGCTGATCAAGAAGATCGACGAAACGCTGCAGCTGATCGAAGACGAAGACTACGGCTGGTGCGACTCCTGCGGTGTCGAGATCGGCATCCGTCGCCTGGAAGCCCGCCCCACCGCGACCCTGTGCATCGACTGCAAGACGCTGGCGGAAATCAAGGAAAAGCAGATCGGCTCCTGAGCCGGTCGAACGGGGCGCTCAGGCGCCCCGTTGCATTTTCACCACCCGATAACACGCCCCGCCATGCCCAGCTCCGATTACATCGGCCGCTTCGCTCCCACGCCCAGTGGTTACCTGCATTTCGGCTCGCTGGTCGCCGCCCTGGCCTCCTACCTCGATGCCCGCGCCGTCGGCGGACGCTGGCTGCTGCGCATGGAAGACCTCGACCCGCCCCGTGAAGCCCCTGGCGCCCAGGCGGCGATTCTGCAGACTCTGGAGCGTTATGGCCTGCACTGGGACGGCCAGCTGGTGCGCCAGAGCGAGCGCCACGACGCCTACCAGGCCCTGGTGCAGCGTCTGTTCGACCAGGGCCTGGCCTACGCCTGCATCTGCTCGCGCAAGCAGCTCGAAGGCTGCGGCGGCATCTATCCCGGCACCTGCCGCAATGCCGGCCATGGCTGCGACGATGCGGCGATCCGCCTGCGCGTGCCGCAGCTCACCTACCGTTTCAACGACCGGGTGCAGGGCGAGTACCAGCAGCACCTCGGCCGGGACGTCGGTGATTTCGTCATCCGCCGGCGCGACGGCCTGTATGCCTACCAACTGGCCGTGGTGCTCGACGATGCCTGGCAAGGCGTGACCGACGTGGTACGCGGCGCCGATCTGCTCGACTCCACGCCGCGACAGCTGTACCTGCAGGAATTGCTCGGGCTGGCGCAGCCGCGCTACCTGCACGTGCCGCTGATCATCCAGCCCGACGGCCACAAGCTCGGCAAGTCCTACCGCTCGCCGCCACTCCCTGGTGACCAGGCCACGCCGCTGCTGATCCGCGCCCTGCGCGCCCTGGGCCAGCCGGCGCCGGCCGAACTGGACGATGCCACGCCGGAGGCATTACTGGCCTGGAGCGCACGCCACTGGGATGCCACGCTGATTCCACGCAGCCGCACCCTGGCGGAAAGCCAGTTGCGCTGAGCCGCCGTAACGGGCAGCCTTGCCCTCCCGTTTTTCTCTCAGGATCGCCCCATGAAAGCCCAGCTCGAAGAACTGATCGAAAAAATAAGCTCGGGCTGCCTGCCGCAGGACGAAATCGCCCGCATCGCCGACGAAGCCGCCCAGGCCTATGCCGACCCCCAGGCGTTCCTGGCAGCCAATCCGGACATCAACTACGATGACAGCTTCCCCATTCCCCTGGGCGAATGGGTGGTGGTCGGCAGCCTGCCGGATACCGTGCTGTTCCAGGCCGACGGCTACGACGAACTGTTCAGCCAGATCGTCGCCTCCTTCGGCCCCCAGGTCAGCTTCGTGCTCACGCCCAAGCAGTTGCACAAGGTCGAGGCGCTCAAGGCGCTGAACCGCATCCAGGTGCAGCTCAGCAGCCTGTCCAGGGAAACCCGGGGCTATGTACTGCTCGATTTCAGCGAGCCGCTGGACGACGCCCTGCAGGCCGTGCTGGTGTACAGCACCGACCTGCCGCGGGTGATGGAGCTGGCCGTCGCCGTGGGCATCTACGCCGCACCGGCCCTTGAAGCGCTCAAGGCGGCGCAATCCGGGCAATGAGCCCAGGCGTCCCGTGGATACCGTCTTGACCCTTGCAAGAGCCCGTTCGCAGTCAAAGGGTTCACACGTAGGAGCGTCGCCCCCGGCGCGATTCGACGGCGGCCATGCTGCAAGAAGCGCGGTATGGCCACGATTCGCCGCGAGGTTGCCGCTCCTACGCACCTGTGGCCATTCCGCGCGCTTGTTGCTGAATGCCGCTCCACCGATGGCGACCGTCCTTCCCGGGTATCGCTTCGCTCGACCCGGGCTACGCCTGCAACGCGCGCCAGCTACAGGCCCGCCTCGTGCAGCCGACGCAGGTGCTCGATGTACAGGCTGACCGGATTGACCCCCTCGCCCGCACGACCGAAGTGCTGGTTGACGATATCCAGGTGATCCAGCGGGTAGTCGTCGCGGATCACCTTGCCCAGGTGCGAGCTGATGCGGCCGACCATGCCATCGTTCTGTCCGGCCTCGCGCACGAAGGTACGGGCGAAGCGGCGGCAGAACCAGTTCGAGGGATCGCGACGATTGCCGCCCTGGTCGGTGATGCCGGGCTGCAGGGTGCCGGACCAGGAGTAGTAGCGCACGCCGTTGACCTCTTCCGGCCCGTCCTCGCCCCACGCCAGGGGCAAGCCCTGGGGATACTGGTGGTTGAAGATGCCCACGCCCTCGGAGGTCAGCGAGCGATGGGCGGCCACGGCGTCGATCGGCATGGTCGCGCCCCGCGCCCCGCTATCCAGCAGCGTCAACAGCCGCCCCAGCATATGCACGCCCAGTCGCAGCAGCGTATGGCGCAGACTGCCTGGCGCGGCCCTGCGCTCCACATGATCGGCCAGCTCCGAACCCTGGTGCGGGCCGGCCAGAGAGGTAACCGACGCGATCCACGCCGGCCGGTGCGCGGCGGCATAGCGGCATACCAGGGCACCTTGGCTGTGACCGATCAAATGGACCTTTTCCGCACCGCTGCGCCGGCGCGCCTCGGCGATCTGCAATAGCAACTGTTCGCCACGCAGCTCCGTGGCATGCACTGGCGACAAGCGCGCCGGGTAGACATCGACCCCCTGATTGCGCAAAGCGGTAACGATGCCATACCAGTATTCGAAACCGAGCAGGCTGACGAAGCCCAGGAAGCCGGGAACCAGCACCAGCGGATACCGGGGAACTGCACGATGACCCATTTCAGTCTCCATGGAGGGGCGTCGCCTGGCCAACGGCAGGCATCAGGCGAGCAGCAGGGAAAGCACATCATGATCGTCGATGGCCACTATCGAGGCAGTCGACTTCATCCCTGACTGCCTCGCCCTTAGCATGGTTCCGTGAAACACCGAACGCACACGAACGAGGTGCACCCATGAAAGCCTTGACCATCGCCCTGGCCCTCAGCCTCTTCAGCGCCCATGTGCTCGCCCTGCCCAGCAGAGACCCGCCGCCCATACTCGGCGAAGCCAGGGACAGCCTGCAGCCGCTACAGAACGAGTGCTGATACTGCGCCGCCTGCGCGCATGACCACCCTGCTTGCCAGTGGAAGAACCCACAGAGCGGCGGCGCCAGTCGGCCGGCGCCACGCACGAGATTTAGGGCGAACTAATCCAGCCCCGCCCAACTCGAAAAACTGTCAGGTTCATCACAAGGAAAAACCACCATGTTCAAGCAAAGCCTGGGTGCCGTTTGCGCACTGACCGTGCTCGTCGGCTGTGCCGGCAAGCCGGAAAACCCGGTCGACCACTTCACCTACCGCAACGAGCCGCTGGTCAAGCAGGTCGAGAAGGACATGAGCAAGTCGACCGTGCTCGAACTCGGTGGCCCACCCTCCTCGGAGATCAACCGTACGGTCAGTCCGGGCACCTGCAACAACTACGTACTCAACAAGGACGGCAAGCAGCAGCCCTACTACGTGTCGTTCAACTCCGCCGATCGCGTCGATGGCAAAGGCTTCCTGAGCTGTGAGCAGATGGAGATCAACGAGCGCGAGCGCGCCCGTGGTCACGGCATCTGATTAGCCGCCACATCGAACGAAAAATGCCCGCCTCGTGAGAGAGCGGGCATTTTTATTAACCTTCAAGCTTCAAGCCATAAGCAAAGGCAAGATCGACGCCATGCTTTTCACTTGCAGCTTGCAGCTTGTCGCTAAGTCAGATCGCGCCTCGGCTGCGCAGCAAAGCGAGTACCTGCTTCACGCCCTCTTCCACCGACAGGTTCTGGGTATCCAGCACCAGATCGGCATTGAGCGGCACATCGTAGGGGAACGACTCGCCGGGGATGTTATCGCCACCGGCGGCGTACAGGCCTTGCGGGTCACGCTCGGCGCACACCTGCGGCGATGCCTGCACGTAGACGGTGATCAGGCGTTCGCTGCCGATCAGTGCCCGGGCCTGCTCACGGCCTTCGGCATCCGGCGCGACGAAGGCCGCCAGGGTCAGCAGGCCGGCTTCGTTGAACTGCCGCGCCACATGGGCGGCACGTCGCCAGTTCTCGGTACGCCCGGCGCGGTCCTGCGGCAGGCCCTTGTTCAGGTCGTGGCGCAGGTTCTGCCCGTCGAGCACGTAGACCGCCCGGCCCATGTCGAACAGCTTGCGCTCCACGGCATAGGCCAGGGTGCTCTTGCCGGCGCCGGACAGGCCGCTGAACAGCACGGTGGCCGGCTGCTGGCCGAAGCGTGACGCCCGCTCCTCGGTCGAGACGTGGGCGGACGGGCCATGATGGCCGCCGGTTGCGCCGTCACGGGGGGCGGCGACGATCATGCCGGCGCCGACCGTGCCGTTGGTCAGGCGGTCGATGACGATAAAGGCGCCCGTGGTGCGATTGTGGGCGTAGCCATCCAGGGCGATGGGCGCATCCAGGGCGACCTTCACCTTGCCGATCTCGTTCAGTTGCAGGCTGCTCGCCGCACCTTCCTCGAGGGTGTTGACGTCGATCCGGTGGGCAATGCTGGCAATCGAGCCGGGCACGTAGCTGGTGGCGCGCTTGATGTCGTACTTCTTGCCCGGCAGCATCGGCTCTTCGGCCATCCATACCAGCATGGCGTCGAAGCTGTCGGCCACCTGCGGACGGTTGTCGGCATGCACCAGCATGTCGCCGCGCGACACGTCGATTTCGTCTTCCAGGGTCAGGGTGATCGCCTGGCCCGGACCGGCCTGCTCCAGCTCGCCCTCGAAGGTGACGATGGATTTGACCTTGCTGCCCTTGCCCGACGGCAACGCCACGACTTCGTCGCCCTTGCGCACGATGCCGCTGGCCAGGGTGCCGGCGAAACCGCGGAAGTTGAGGTTGGGACGGTTGACGTACTGCACCGGGAAGCGCAGGTCGGTGAAATTGCGATCGCCGGCGACCTCGACCGTCTCGAGGATTTCCATCAGCGACTGCCCGCTGTACCACGGCGAACGCTCGCTGCGGTTGACCACGTTGTCGCCCTTGAGCGCCGACATCGGCACGAAATGCAGCGAGCTCGGCTTGAGGGCGATGCCCTCGGCGAACTTCAGGTAGTCGGCCTTGATCTGCTCGAAGACGCCTTCGTCGAAGTCCTTGAGATCCATCTTGTTGATGGCCACGACGATGTGCTTGATACCCAGCAGCGAGGCGATGAAGCTGTGCCGCTTGGTCTGGGTCTGCACGCCGTAGCGGGCATCGATGAGGATGATCGCCAGGTCGCAGGTCGAAGCGCCGGTGGCCATGTTGCGCGTGTACTGCTCGTGGCCGGGGGTGTCGGCGATGATGAACTTGCGCTTGGCCGTGGAGAAATAGCGGTAGGCGACATCGATGGTGATGCCCTGCTCGCGCTCGGCCTGCAGGCCGTCGACCAACAGCGCCAGATCGACCTCCTCGCCGGTGGTGCCGCTCTTCTTCGAGTCGCGGGTGATGGCCTCCAGATGATCCTCGTAGATCATCTTGGAGTCGTGCAGCAGACGCCCGATCAGGGTGCTCTTGCCGTCATCGACGTTGCCGCAGGTGAGGAAGCGCAGCAGCTCCTTGCGCTCGTGCTGGGCCAGGTAGGCGAGGATGTCTTCGGAAATCAAATCGGACTGGTGAGACATGGTTTTCTCTAATCGCTAAAGGCTTGAAGCTGGAGGCTGAACGAAAAAGCACACCGAGCAAGCCGATAATTCATGGACGCTGAAGCAACCTGAGCAGACCGGAGAGCATCGCCGCGATGCGCTTGCAGCGGTCAATCCAGTCCCGACCGATCTCGGTCGAAATAAAGCCGACCTCAACACCTATATAAATCTGAGTTCTCAACTCCGAGCACGACCCTTTGGCCATGCTCAGAAAGTAACGTTTTTCCTTGTCACCATCGCGCGTCATGCCTTCGGCAATGTTGCTGGGAACGGACAAGGCCGAGCGGGTTATCTGATCCTTGAAGCCGAAATCCCGGCAACCAGTCAGCTCTCGATATACATCCACCGAAAGTCTTGCGGAGAGTTTCCATACGTCGAGTCGCTCGAAATCCATTTCGTTCGGCCTCCAACCTTCCAGCGCTTTTATCGGCTTTAAAAGTACCCCTGGCGTTTCTTCTCTTCCATCGACCCGGCCCCGTCGTGATCGATCACGCGGCCCTGGCGTTCGGAAGTCCGGGTCAGGAGCATTTCCTGGATGATGTCGGTGAGGCTGGTGGCCTGGGACTCCACCGCGCCGGTCAGCGGGTAGCAGCCCAGGGTGCGGAAGCGCACCATCTTCTTCTGGATACGGGCCTTCTCGTCGTCCGACAGGTGCTCGAGGATGCGCTCGTCGTCGATCATGATCAGCGTGCCGTTCTTCTCGATCACGTCGCGCTCGGCGGCGAAGTACAGCGGCACGATGGGGATCTGCTCCAGGTAGATGTATTGCCAGATATCCAGCTCGGTCCAGTTGGACAGCGGGAACACGCGGATCGATTCGCCCTTCTTGACCTTGCCGTTGTAGACGTTCCACAGCTCCGGGCGCTGGTTCTTCGGGTCCCAGCGGTGCTTGCTGTCACGGAACGAGTAGACACGCTCCTTGGCCCGGGATTTTTCTTCGTCACGCCGTGCGCCGCCGAACGCGGCGTCGAAGCCGTACTTGTCCAGTGCCTGCTTGAGGCCCTCGGTCTTCATGATGTCGGTGTGCTTGGCACTGCCGTGGGTGAAGGGGTTGATGCCCTGCGCCACGCCGTCCGGGTTGACGTGGGTGATCAGATCCAGGCCGAGGTCGGCGACCATCTGGTCGCGAAAGCGGTACATTTCCTGGAACTTCCAGCGCGTGTCGACGTGCATCACCGGGAACGGCAGCTTGCCGGGAAAGAACGCCTTGCGCGCGAGGTGCAGCATCACGGCGGAATCCTTGCCGATGGAGTAGAGCATCACCGGGTTATCGAATTCGGCGGCCACCTCACGAATGATGTGGATGCTTTCCGCCTCGAGCTGTTTCAGGTGCGTCAGTTTGTCGAGCATGGCTACTCACGGGATAACGGTATTTTATTCAGGCCGGCGGGCCTTGGACGAGCGCGCACTCTAGCACAGCGCCTCATTCTATTCAGGAAGGCACTTAGATCGAAACGGTCTAGCATTATGCCGATGAAAAAGGCCGCCAGACATCGCGCCGCCCCAAGCGTCAGGTGCGCGCATCGAGCTGCAGCCGTTGCCGACCGACCGGCGCCCCGGTTCGCACGCAGAGCTCCGTCACTCAGATCGGATTCGGGCAGTCGATGAACAGATGCTCGATGGCGAAACGCCTGCCCAGGTAGTCACCCAAGGCCTGCACGCCATAGCGTTCAGTGGCATGGTGCCCGGCCGCGATGAAGCTGATGCCGTTTTCCCTGGCGCTGTGGTAGGTCTGCTCGGACGCCTCGCCGGTCAGGTAGAGGTCGACACCCGCGGCAATGGCCTGGTCGATATAGCCTTGCCCGCCGCCCGTGCACCAGCCGATACGGCTGACCATGCGCTCGCCCTCCACCAGCAGCGGCTCACGTCCCAGCGTGTCGTGCACACGCCTGGCGAAATCCCGCGCGCTCATCGGCTGTGCCAGCGAGCCGACCAGGCCGACGGTACGCGGGTTGTCCGGCTCCAGCGGCCCCTCGACGGTGATCTCCAACTGCTGGGCGAGCTGCACGTTGTTGCCCACCTCGGCATGCACGTCCAGGGGCAGGTGATAGGCCAGCAGGCTGATGTCGTTGGCCAGCAGGGCTTTCAGCCGGCGCTGCTTCATCCCGGTGACACAGGGATTCTCGCCCTTCCAGAAGTAGCCATGGTGCACCAGCAGCACATCCGCCCGGGCCTCCACGGCCGCTTCGATCAACGCCAGGCTGGCGGTCACCCCGCTGACGATGCGCAGCACCTGGGGGCGACCCTCGACCTGCAGGCCGTTGGGGCAGTAATCGCTGATGCGCGCGGCGCCCAGATAGCGCTCGGCCTCCGCCACCAGGGTTGTCAAGGCAATGGCCATAGAGATTCCTCACGAGCTGTTGCAGACCGCTGCTTTATTGCCGAACGGCCCTCTATAATGGCGCACCTTAAGGGGCTCATCAGGCCCTCGCAACTCTCAGGATCGTATCCATGCTCAAGGCCCTGCGTTTCTTCGGTTGGCCATTACTGGTCGGCGTTCTGCTGTCGCTGCTGATCATGCAGCACTACCCGCAGTGGGTCGGCCTGCCCGCGCAGGATGTGCAACTGCGTCAGGCACCGGCCTATAACCGTACGCAGGAAGGCCCGGTGTCCTACGCCACGGCGGTGAATACCGCGTCGCCGGCGGTGGCCAACCTGTACACCACCAAGTACGTCAGCAAGCCGAATCATCCGCTGTTCGAGGACCCGCAGTTCCGCAAGTTCTTCGGCGACAACCTGCCCAGGCAGCGGCGCATGGAGTCCAGCCTGGGGTCGGCGGTGATCATGAGCCCCGAAGGCTACCTGCTGACCAACAACCACGTGACCGCCGATGCCGACCAGATCGTGGTGGCGCTCAAGGATGGCCGCGAAACCCTCGCCCGGGTCATCGGCAGCGATCCGGAAACCGATCTCGCGGTACTCAAGATAGACCTCAAGGACCTGCCCTCGATCACCCTCGGGCGCCCCGACAACATCAAGATCGGCGATGTCACCCTGGCCATCGGCAACCCTTTCGGCGTCGGCCAGACCGTGACCATGGGCATCATCAGCGCCACCGGGCGCAACCAGCTGGGCCTCAACACCTACGAAGACTTCATCCAGACCGACGCGGCGATCAACCCCGGCAACTCCGGCGGGGCCCTGGTCGATGCCTATGGCGACCTGGTCGGCATCAATACGGCGATCTTCTCCAAGTCCGGCGGCTCGCAGGGCATCGGCTTCGCCATCCCGGTGAAGCTGGCGCTGGAGGTAATGCAGGCGATCATCGAGCACGGCCAGGTAATCCGCGGCTGGCTGGGCATCGAAGTGCAACCGCTGACCCCGGAGCTGGCCGAATCCTTCGGCCTGGAGGGCCGCCAGGGCATCATCGTCGCCGGCATCTACCGCAACGGCCCGGCGCAGAAGGCCGGGCTGCAGCCCAACGACCTGATCCTCAAGATCGACGGCGAGCCGGCCGGCGACGCGCGCCGCTCGATGAACCAGGTCGCCCGCGCCAAACCCGGCGAGTCGATTCGCATCGAGATTATGCGCAACGGCAAGATGATGGAGCTGAAGGCCGAAATCGGCGTGCGTCCGCCAGTCGCCACCAGCAATTAGCAGGGGCGCCTACAGCAGAGCGGCAAACAGCCGCCCGTGTAGGAGCCCCGACCTCGACGCGAGGCGATGGCGGCCATCGAAACAAATCCGTGGTGCGGCCAGCAATCGCCGCGGGGGCGCGGCTCCTACAGGGCCAAGGCAAACCGCCGTCTTGGGCCAAATCGGCGGCTGTCGCTCAGAGCGTCGCCAGGGCGTCCAGCAGGGCCTGGTTCTGCTCCGGCGTGCCGATGCTGATACGCAGGAACTGGGCGATCCGCGGCTGCTTGAAGTGCCGCACGATCACCCCCTGTTCGCGCAGGCCGGCGGCCAGCCCGGCGGCATCGCGCTGCGGGTGGCGGGCGAAGACGAAGTTGGCCGCCGACGGCAGCACCTCGAAGCCCAGCGCCCGCAAGCCGGCCGTGACCTGCTCGCGGCTGGCGATCACCGCCGCGCAGGTCTGCTCGAAATAGGCACGATCCTCGAAGGCAGCGGCGGCACCGGCAATGGCGACGCGATCCAGCGGGTAGGAGTTGAAGCTGTTCTTGATCCGCTCCAGGGCCTCGATCAGATCCACATGGCCCACCGCCAGACCGACCCGCAGACCGGCCAGGGAACGGGACTTGGACAGGGTCTGGGTCACCAGCAGGTTCGGGTACTTGTCGACCAGGCCGATGGCCGAGACACCACCGAAGTCGATATAGGCCTCGTCCACCAGCACCACGCTGTCGGGATTGGCCCGCAGCAGGGTTTCGATGGCATCCAGCGCCAGCAGGCAGCCGGTCGGCGCGTTGGGATTGGGAAAGACGATGCCGCCATTGGGGCGCACGTAATCCTCGACGCGGATCCGGTAGTGCTCGTCCAGCGCCAGCGGTTCGGCCTGAATGCCGTAAAGCCCGCAGTAGACCGGGTAGAAACTGTAGCTGATATCGGGGAACAACAGCGGCTTGCCGTGCTGGAACAGCCCGTGGAAGGCATGGGCCAGCACTTCGTCGGAACCGTTGCCGACGAACACCTGGGCCGGCTGCACGCCGTGGAAATCGGCGACCGCCTGCTTGAGCCGGTCGCCGTTCGGGTCCGGGTACAGGCGCAGGTCGTCGCCCAGTTGCGCCTGCATCGCCGCAATCGCCCGGGGCGACGGGCCGTAGGGGTTTTCGTTGGTGTTGAGCTTGACCAGCTTGCTCAGCTTGGGCTGCTCACCCGGCACGTAAGGCACCAGGTCTTTGACGAAGGGGCTCCAGAATTTACTCATTGCCCTTCTCTCCTCTAAAAAATCGCTGGAGGCCGGAGGCTGGAGGGCTGGACGAAAAGCAGCACGTGCCCCGTCCAGCCTTCAGCCTCCAGCGCATTTAATCGGCCGTTCAGTCCTTGATCCGATACTCGGCACTGCGCGCGTGGGCGGTCAGCGACTCGCCGCGCGCCAGCACCGAGGCCACCTTGCCCAGCTCCGAGGCGCCCTCGGCCGAGCACTGGATGATCGACGAGCGCTTCTGGAAGTCGTAGACGCCCAACGGCGAGGAAAAACGCGCGGTACCGGAGGTCGGCAGCACGTGATTCGGCCCGGCGCAGTAATCGCCCAATGCCTCGGCGGTGTAGCGGCCCATGAAGATGGCGCCGGCGTGACGGATCTGCGCCAGGTACTGCTCGGGGTTTTCCACCGACAGTTCCAGGTGCTCCGGGGCGATGCGGTTGGCCACTTCGATGGCCTGGGCCATGTCCGTCACCTGGATCAGCGCGCCGCGCCCTTCCAGCGAGGTACGGGCGATGCTTTCGCGCTCCAGGCTCGGCAGCAGGCGGGCGATACTGTCGGCAACCTTGTCGAGGAAAGCCGCATCGGGGCTGACCAGGATCGACTGGGCGTCCTCGTCGTGCTCGGCCTGGGAGAACAGGTCCATGGCGATCCAGTCCGGATCGGTCTGGCCGTCGCAGACCACGAGGATTTCCGAGGGGCCGGCGATCATGTCGATGCCGACCTTGCCGAACACGTGGCGCTTGGCGGTGGCCACGTAGATATTGCCCGGGCCGACGATCTTGTCCACCGGCGGCACGCTCTCGGTGCCGTAGGCCAGCGCGGCGACGGCCTGGGCGCCGCCGATGGTGAATACCCGGTCGACGCCGGCAATGGCGGCGGCGGCCAGGACGAGCTCGTTGATCTCGCCACGCGGCGTCGGCACCACCATCACCACTTCCAGCACCCCGGCGACCTTGGCCGGGATGGCGTTCATCAGCACCGACGACGGATAGGAGGCCTTGCCCCCCGGCACGTACAAGCCGGCACGATCCAGCGGCGTGACCTTCTGCCCCAGCACCGTGCCATCGGCCTCGGTGTAGGTCCAGGAATCCTGCTTCTGCTTCTCGTGGTAGCTGCGCACGCGCTCGGCGGCGGTTTCCAGCGCCTGGCGCTGCTCGGCGGTGATACGCGTGAGGGCCAGCTCCAGGCGCTCGCGCGGCAGGATCAGGTCGGCCATGGCGGCCACGTCCAGGCCGTCGAAACGCTGGGTGAACTCGACCAGCGCCGCATCGCCGCGCTCGCGTACGGCCTTGATGATCTCCAGCACACGCTGATTGACGCCGTCGTCCGAGACGCTTTCCCAGCTCAGCAGATGATCCAGATGGCGCGCGAAATCCGGGTCGGTGGCGTTGAGTCGGCGGATGGCAACGGGAGCGGTCATGGCTAAGGCCTCATCTGGATGGCGTGTTCTCAGAGCCTGTTTCTAGGTCTCGCGAGCTAGAGCAATGCAAGGACTGGGCGTCCCCGCAAAAACAGGCGAGCAAGCGGAGTTTACTGCAGTAAATGAGCATTCCGAGCCTGTTTTTAACGCCGCAGGGCCGAAGCGCGGCAGACGTTGAACAGGCTCTCAGGCGCCGCTAGCGTAGCAAGCCCACCGTGCGGGCACCTGAGAATTTGGCTATGACCCGGATAGGCGTTGCGCGACCCGGAAGTCGCGCGAGGCACGATCAATGCGGATGATGCGACTCGACCGCTTCGCGCAGGGTGTCGATCAGCGCCTGGATGCGGCCATGCTGCATCTTCATCGACGCCTTGTTGACGATCAGCCGCGAGCTGATGTGGGCGATCAGTTCCTGCGCCTCCAGGCCATTGGCCCTGAGGGTGTTGCCGGTATCGACCACGTCGATGATCTTGTCGGCCAGGCCCACCAGCGGCGCCAGCTCCATGGAGCCGTACAGCTTGATGATGTCGACCTGGCGGCCCTGCTCGGCATAGTAACGCTTGGCCACATTGACGAACTTGGTGGCGACCCGCAGGCGGCCCTTGGGTTCGGCGGCGCCAACCGCGCCGGCGGTCATCAGCTTGCACCTGGCGATGCGCAGATCCAGCGGCTCGTACAGGCCCTGGCCGCCGTACTCCAGCAGCACGTCCTTGCCGGCCACGCCGAGATCGGCGGCGCCGTGCTCGACATAGGTCGGCACGTCGGTGGCGCGCACGATCAGCAGGCGCACGTCGTCCTGGGTGGTGGGGATGATCAGCTTGCGGCTCTTGTCCGGATTCTCGGTCGGCACGATGCCCGCCGCGGCGAGCAGTGGCAGGGTGTCATCGAGAATGCGGCCTTTGGACAGGGCGATAGTCAGCATGTGATCAACCCGGCACCCGGCGAATCTTCGCCCCCAGCAGTTGCAGCTTCTCTTCGATGCATTCGTAGCCACGGTCGATGTGGTAGATGCGGTCGATCAGCGTATCGCCTTCGGCGACCAGCGCGGCGATCACCAGGCTGGCCGAAGCACGCAGGTCGGTCGCCATCACCGGCGCGCCCTTGAGCTGCTCGGTGCCGGTGACGATGGCGGTGTTGCCCTCGACCTGGATCTGCGCGCCCATGCGGCTCATCTCGTAGACGTGCATGAAACGGTTCTCGAACACCGTTTCGATCACCGTGCCGGTGCCTTCGGCAATGGCGTTGAGGGCGATGAACTGCGCCTGCATGTCGGTGGGGAACGCCGGATAAGGCGCGGTGCGCAGGTTCACGGCCTTGGGCCGCTTACCCTTCATGTCCAGCTCGATCCAGTCGCTGCCGCAGGTGATCTCGGCGCCAGCCTCCTGGAGCTTCGCCAGGACGGCTTCCAGGGTGGACGGATCGGCGTCCTTGACCTTGACCCGGCCACCGGTGGCGGCGGCGGCCACCAGGTAGGTGCCGGTCTCGATGCGGTCGGGCATCACGCTGAAACGCGCACCGCCCAGGCGCTCGACGCCATCGATGGTGATGGTGTCGGTGCCGGCGCCCTCGATCTTAGCGCCCATGGCGATCAGGCAGTTGGCCAGGTCCACCACTTCCGGCTCGCGGGCGGCGTTTTCCAGCACGCTGCGGCCCCTGGCCAGGGTCGCGGCCATCATGATGTTCTCGGTACCGGTGACGCTGACGGTATCGAAGAAGAAGTGCGCGCCACGCAAACCGCCTTCCGGCGCCCTGGCCTTGATATAGCCACCTTCCACGTCGATGAGCGCGCCCATGGCTTCGAGGCCGCGGATGTGCAGATCGACCGGACGCGAACCGATGGCGCAGCCGCCGGGCAGCGCCACTTCGGCTTCGCCGAAACGCGCCACCATCGGCCCCAGCACCAGGATCGAGGCACGCATGGTCTTGACCAGTTCGTATGGCGCCACCAGCGTCTTGATGGCCCGCGCATCGACTTCCACGCTGAGCTTCTCGTCGATGATCGGCTCGATGCCCATGCGCCCGAACAGCTCGATCATCGTGGTGATGTCGTGCAGGTGCGGCAGGTTGCAGATGGTGATCGGCGCGTCGCCGAGCAAGGTGGCTGCCAGGATCGGCAGTGCGGAGTTCTTCGCGCCGGAGATGCGGATTTCGCCATCGAGGCGCACACCACCGGTAATGATCAGTTTATCCATAGCTAGTTCGTCGCCTTAGGAACGCGCGGCCCAATCGGCACGGCTGAAGAATTTCATGCTCACGGCGTGGATGCTGCCATCGGCGATCCAGGGATTCAGGTGAGCGTAGATCTGCTGCTGGCGCTTGACCGGGCTGAGGCCGGCCAGCTCGTCACTGATCAGATGCAGCTGGAAGTTGCAGCCTTCGCCGTCGACCTCCACCTGGGTGTCCGGCAGTTTAGCCTCCAAGAAACGTTTTACCTCAAGGGCCTGCATGCTCAACCTCGATCAGCCAAATTCATTAGCGTGTCTCAGCGCCTATCGCATCGCCCCGGGGTCGGGGCTCCTACAGGAGCCGCGCCCGCGCGGCGATTGGCGGCCGCAACGCGGCATGGCGTGAAACAACGTACCTTTCATCTTCCGGGGCGGTATCAGCCACCATGACCATTAGCGTGGGCGTCGCTCGGCGATGTCCGTTTACTACCTCGAGCATCCACCGCCGGGACATTCGCGGGCGAGCGATTCATCGGCGGCACGAGGCACAGGCCTGTAGACGCGGGGCCAGCATCATAGCAAAAAAGCGGCTGCAGGCGTCATCGGGACTCCAGCGACAGCACCTCGTGCAACTCGCACACCTTGGCGATCCCGCTCATGTCGGCCGGCAGATCGCGGATGCTCAGGCGCTTGCCCGCCGCCCTGGCGTCGCGCATGAAGGCCAGCAGCAACGACAGGCCGACGCTGCTGGACTTCTCCACCGCCGCACAGTCGATCACACAGGCTTCGCCGACCGTGGCCCGGATCAGTCGCCCGCCCTGCTCGCGCAAGGCCGGCCCGCTGCGGTAGTCGAGCACGCCGGACAGCGCCAGCTCGCCTGGCGCCTGCTCGACGATCAGCGCTCGACTCACGAATCACCCCGGGCCTGGCGCGCTCTGGCGACGGTATTGGCCCAGTTGTCGATGACCTTGTCCAGGTTGTTGCCATTGGCCTGCATCGACTGGGCGAACTGATCGCGGAACAGCTTGCCGACGTTGATGCCGTTGATCACCACGTTGCGCAGCTTCCAGGTATCGTCCTGGGCGACCATGGTGTAGGACAGCGGATAGACCACGCCCTTGCCATCCCTGATCTCCATGTTGACCGAGGTGCGTTGCGGGTCCTGCTTGCCCGAAGCGGGGATCACGCGGATGTCCTGGTTGTTGTATTCCAGCAGGGCGTTGCCGTAGAACTGCATCAGGCTGCGCTTGAAGTTCTCCTGGAAACGGCTCATCTGCTCGGGGGTCGCCTGGCGCGAGTAGCGCACGGTCATCACCCCGCGGGAAATGCCATCGACATCCACCACCGGGCCGAGAATGTCGTTGAGCGAGACGTAGAAGTCGTCGGGGTTGTTGCGGTACCGCTCCTTGTTGGCCTTGAGGTCGGCCAGCAGGGTGTCGGTGGTCTCCTGCACCACTTCGTGGGCGGCCGGCGCGGCCACTGCCAGCAGCGGCAAGGCGGTCAGCAGGGCGATCAGGCTGTTGCGCAGCATCTTGGTCATCGTCGCGTCCCTCATTGATTGTCCTGGTCCCGGTTGACCGAATTGAGCAGGAACTTGCCAATCAGGTCTTCGAGCACCAGCGAAGACTGGGTATCGTGGATGGTGCCGCCGTCGGTCAGCAGCTCTTCGTCGCCACCGACGCTGATACCCACGTATTTCTCGCCGAGCAGGCCGGCGGTCAGGATCGAGGCCGTGGAATCCAGCGGCAGGTTGTTCACGCTGTTGTCCAACTCCATGGTCACGCGCCCGGTGTAGCTGTCGCGATCGAGGTCGATCGCCGTCACCTTGCCGATGTTGACGCCGGCCATGGTCACCTTGGCACGCACGGTTAGACCGGCGATATTGTCGAAGTGCGCATAGACCTTGTAGGTGTCGACGCTGGTGCCCGGCGCCAGGCCGCTGACGCGCAGGGCCAGCAGCAGCAAGGCCAACAAGCCGGCCAGCAGGAACAGGCCGACACCGATCTCCAGGGTGCGGTTTTGCATCAGAAATCTCCAAACATCAAAGCGGTCAGAATAAAGTCCAGCCCCAGCACGGCCAGCGAGGCATAGACCACCGTGCGGGTGGTCGCGCGGCTGATGCCTTCCGAGGTCGGCTCACAGTCGTAGCCCTGGAACACGGCGATCCAGGTGACGACGAAGGCGAAGACCAGGCTTTTGATGACCCCGTTGAGAACGTCTTCGCGGAACGAAACACTGTTTTGCATGTTGGCCCAGAACGAGCCTTCGTAGACGCCCAGCCAGTCGATGGCGACCATGGCGCCACCCCAGATGCCGACCACGCTGAAGATCATCGCCAGCAGCGGCATGGAAATGAAGCCGGCCCACAGCCGCGGGGCGACGATGTGCTTGAGCGGGTCGACGCCGATCATGGCCAGGCTGGACAACTGCTCGGTGGACTTCATGTTGCCGATCTCGGCGGTCAGCGCCGAGCCCGCGCGGCCGGCGAACAGCAGCGCGGTGACCACCGGACCCAGCTCGCGCAGCAGGGTCAGGGCGACCATCTGCCCGACCGCCTGCTCGGAACCGTAGCTGGAGAGAATGTTGAACCCCTGCAGCGACAGCACCATGCCGATGAAGATGCCCGAGACGACGATGATCGCCAGGGACATCACGCCCACGGAATAGAGCTGCTTGATCAGCAGTTGCAGCGAATTGCCCGAGGTGCCGCGGCCGAACAGGGCGTGCAGCAGAAAGATCGTCGAACGCCCCAGTGTGGCGACCACATCGATACCGGCACGTCCGAACAGTCGTATCCGTTCGAGCGGAGATGTTCTGCGCATCAGCGCCCTCCCAATAGATCGTCGCGGTAGCTGGGTGCCGGAAAGTGAAACGGCACCGGCCCGTCCGGCGTTCCCTGCATGAATTGGCGCACCCGAGGGTTTTCTGAGTCCCTCAGTTCGGCCGGTGTTCCCTGACCCAGCACCTGACTGTCGCCGACCACGTAGATGTAGTCGGCGATGCTGGCGGTTTCCGCCAGGTCATGGGAAACCACGATGCTGGTGATGCCCAGGGCGTCGTTGAGCAAGCGGATCAGGCGAACCAGCACGCCCATGGCGATGGGGTCCTGCCCGACGAACGGTTCGTCATACATGAGGATCTGCGGGTCCAGGGCAATCGCCCGCGCCAGTGCGACGCGGCGCTTCATGCCGCCGGAGAGTTCATCGGGCATCAATTCGATGGCGCCGCGCAAGCCGACCGCCTGCAATTTCATCAGGACAATGTCACGAATCATTTCCTCCGGCAGTTGCGTGTGCACCCGCAGCGGAAACGCGACGTTCTCGAACACGTCCAGATCGGTGAACAGGGCACCGCTCTGGAACAGCACGCCCATCTGCTTGCGCATATCGAACAGCTCGCTGCGCGACAGGGTCGGCAGGTTCACGCCATTGACCCACACTTCGCCGCTGCTCGGCCTGAGTTCGGCGGCGATCAGGCGCAGCAGCGTGGTCTTGCCACAGCCGGACGGCCCCATGATCCCGGTAACCTTGCCGCGCGGGATACGTATGTCGACGTTGTTGAAGATGTCCCGCTCGCCGCGCTTGAAGCTCACGCTTTTCAGCTCGACCGCGTACTGATTTTCGGCGCTCATCGGAACTCCATTGCGTACTGTCGTCCTAATCAGATGCCCCGCATCGGGATAAGGGCACGATGTTCGTCCGTGCGGGTCGAAAAAGGGCTGCGGACTATAGCATTTGCCCCGTTGCCACCAAAGCCCGGCAACCTTGACGTTCAGCCTTGCGACAGCTTTGCCGTTGGTCCGGCGCCATGGATGATGAGTCCCGTGGCCTTTCCCGCTATAATCGCCGCCTTTTACTCGGCACGCCTACTCTGACGCTATGAGCCAACCCAACGATCTGATCCAATCCGCCCAACGTACCATTCGCCTGGAAATCGAGGCGATCAACGATCTTCTCCCGCGGATCGATGCCGGCTTCGTGCGTGCCTGCGAACTGATTCTCGCCAGCAAGGGCCGCGTGGTGGTGGTCGGCATGGGCAAGTCCGGGCACGTCGGCAACAAGATCGCCGCGACCCTGGCCAGCACCGGCACCACGGCCTTCTTCGTCCACCCCGCCGAGGCCAGCCATGGCGACATGGGCATGATCACCCGCGATGACGTGGTGCTGGCCCTGTCCAACTCCGGCTCGACGGCGGAAATCGTCACCCTGCTGCCGCTGATCAAACGCCTGGGCATCACCCTGATCAGCATGACCGGAAACCCCGACTCGCCGCTGGCCCAGGCCGCCGAGGTCAACCTGGACGCCCGCGTGGCCAAGGAAGCCTGCCCGCTCAACCTGGCGCCGACCTCCTCCACCACCGCCTCGCTGGTGCTCGGCGACGCCCTCGCCATCGCCCTGCTCGAGGCCCGCGGCTTCACCGCGGAAGACTTCGCCTTCTCCCACCCCGGCGGCGCCCTCGGCCGACGCCTGCTGCTCAAGGTCGAGAACGTGATGCACGCCGGCAGCAGCCTGCCCCAGGTTCGCCGCGGCACCAGCCTGCGCGAGGCGCTGCTGGAAATGACCCAGAAAGGCCTGGGCATGACCGCCGTACTGGAAACCGATGGCCGGCTTGCCGGGGTCTTCACCGATGGCGACCTGCGCCGCGCGCTGGATAAAGGCGTCGACGTGCGTGATGCGCGCATCGACGATGTCATGACCCCGCACGGCAAAACCGCCCGTGCGGAAATGCTCGCTGCCGAGGCCCTGAAGATCATGGAAGACAACAAGATCAGCGCACTGGTCGTGGTAGATGACAGCGAGCGCCCGATCGGCGCCTTCAACCTCGGCGACCTGCTGCGCGCGGGGGTGATGTGATGAGCGACCTGCTGCAGCGCGCGCGCGCCATCAAGCTGGCGATCTTCGATGTCGACGGCGTGCTCACCGACGGCAAGCTGTATTTCCTGGTCGACGGCAGCGAATTCAAGACCTTCAACACCCTCGACGGCCAGGGCATCAAGATGCTGATCAACTCTGGCGTGCGCACCGCGATCATCAGCGGGCGCAAGACCCCGGTGGTCGAGCGCCGGGCGCAGAACCTGGGTATCCAGCACCTGTACCAGGGCCGCGAGGACAAACTCGACGTGCTCGACGAATTGCTCGCCGAGCTGGGCCTGAGCTACGCACAGGTCGCCTACCTCGGCGACGACCTGCCCGACCTGCCGGTGATCCGCCGGGTCGGTCTGGGCATGGCGGTGGCCAGCGCCGACGCTTTCGTCCGCGAACACGCCCACGGCGTGACCCGGGCTCGTGGCGGCGAAGGCGCCGCGCGGGAGTTCTGCGAACTGATCATGCGCGCCCAGGGCAGCCTCGACGCTGCCCAAGCCGCCTACCTCTAGGGCCTGCCGATGCTGCGCAAACTGCTCACCCCCGTCCTGCTGACCTTCGCCGCCCTGCTGCTGGTCGCCGCCGGCTACTGGAACATCAACCCGGACAGTTTCTCCAGCCCCCCCAGCCAGACGCGCAACGAAAACCCCGTGGACTTCTACGCGGTCAATGCCAGGAGCGTGCAGTATCAGGCCGACGGCAAGCTGCAGTACGACATGACCAGCAGCCTGCTCGAGCACGTGCAGAGCTCCGACATCACCCTGCTGAGCGACCCGAGGATGAATCTGTACCGGGGCACCGAGCAGCCCTGGAAGGTGCGCAGCGAGCGCGCCGAGGTCGGTCCCGACGGCATCGAAGTGGAGTTGATCGACCAGGTCCGCGTCGAACGCACGGACGCCAAGGGCCGGCCCACTATACTGACCACCAGCCGCCTGACCGTATTCCCGCAGAAGGAATATGCGCAGACCCAGCAAGCCGTTAGAATCGACGCGGCCAATGGGGTGACCACGGCACAAGGAATGAAAGCGTACTTGAATGACGGCAGGATGCTCCTGCAGTCCAACGTAAGAGGCCAGCATGAGGTTCGTTAAAACCTTCCCCCTTCTCCTCAGCCTCGGCGCCATGCTCGGAAGCACAAGCGCCTGGGCGCTGCCAACCGACCGTGAGCAGCCGATCCGTGTGCAGGCCGACAGCGCTGAACTGGACGACAAGCAGGGCGTCGCCGTGTACCGCGGCGATGTCGTCATCACCCAGGGCACCCTGAAGATCACCGGCGACACCGTCACCATCACCCAGAATGCCCAGGGCGATATCGATGTATTCACCTCGGTGGGCAAGCCCGCCTACTACGAACAGAAACCTGCGGCGGACAAGCAGATCGTCAAGGCCTACGGCCTGACCATCCAGTACTTCGCCAGCAACGAACGCATCGTGCTGCTCGACCAGGCCAAGGTCGTCCAGGAAGGCAACACCTTCGAAGGCGAGAAGATCGTTTACGACACCCAGCGCCAGATCGTCAACGCGGGCCGCGCCACCGGCAGCAACGTGACCACGCCACGCCCGCGCATCGACATGGTGATCCAGCCGAAGAACAAACCTGCCGACCAGCAGGACCAATGACGATGGCCACTCTGAAAGCCCAGCACCTGGCGAAAAGCTACAAAGGCCGCCAGGTCGTCCGCGATGTCAGCCTGAGCATCGACAGCGGTCAGATCGTCGGCCTGCTCGGCCCCAACGGCGCCGGCAAGACCACCTGCTTCTACATGATCGTCGGCCTGGTGCAGGCCGACCAGGGCCGCGTGCTGATCGACGACCTGGACGTCAGCCACCAGCCGATGCACGGCCGCGCCCGCGCCGGCATCGGCTACCTGCCGCAGGAGGCCTCGATCTTCCGCAAGCTCAGCGTGACGGACAACATCATGGCCATCCTGGAAACGCGCAAGGACCTCGACCGCGCCGCGCGCCATCAGGAGCTGGAAAGCCTGCTGCAGGAATTCCACATCACCCATATCCGCGACAACCTGGGCATGAGCCTGTCGGGGGGCGAGCGCCGCCGCGTGGAAATCGCCCGCGCCCTGGCCACCGCGCCGAAATTCATTCTCCTCGATGAACCCTTCGCCGGTGTCGACCCGATCTCGGTCGGCGACATCAAACAGATCATCCATCACCTCAAGGCCAAGGGCATCGGCGTTCTGATCACCGATCACAACGTACGTGAAACGCTGGACATCTGCGAGACCGCCTACATCGTCAGTGACGGCCAGCTGATCGCCGAAGGCGACTCGGCCGCCATCCTGGCCAACCAGGTAGTCAAGGAAGTCTATCTGGGTCACGAATTCCGCCTGTAGCGGCCGCGCAGGCTCGCCCGGCAGCGCCGGGCAGCCGGGCCGCGACACAGAAGCGGGAAATAATTGATGGTACGCCCTAGGCAAATCACTCAGGGTCAGGCATATAATTTGCTTCCTAGTGGCGCTTCGACGCCCTGTAGTGGATTGCGCACAGACGCCGGTAGATAAGGTCTGCAATGAAACCATCGCTAGTCCTGAAAATGGGCCAGCAGCTGACGATGACACCGCAGCTGCAACAAGCCATTCGCCTGCTCCAATTGTCGACCCTGGATCTGCAGCAGGAGATCCAGGAGGCGCTGGAGTCCAACCCCATGCTCGAGCGGCAGGAAGAAGGCGACGACTTCGACAACTCGGATCCGTTGGCCGACGGCGCGGAAAGTGCGCCCGCCACCCCCGCCCAGGAAGAAACCTTTCAGGAACCCAGCTACCAGGAAAACGCGCAGACCGTCGACAACCTGGAAGAAGGCGAATGGGGCGAACGCATCCCCAGCGAACTGCCCGTCGACACGGCCTGGGAAGACGTCTACCAGACCAGCGCCAGCAGCCTGCCCAGCAGCGATGACGACGAGTGGGACTTCACCACCCGCACCTCGGCCGGCGAAAGCCTGCAGAGCCACATGCTCTGGCAGCTCAACCTGGCGCCGATGTCCGACAAGGATCGCCTGATCGCGGTGACCCTGATCGACTGCATCAACAATCAGGGCTACCTGGAAGAAACCCTCGAAGAGATCGTCGACTCCTTCGACCCGGAGCTCGATGTCGAACTCGACGAGGTCGAAGCCGTGCTGCACCGCATCCAGCAGTTCGAGCCGTCCGGCATCGCCGCGCGCGATCTGCGCGAGTGCCTGCTGCTGCAACTGCGCCAATTGCCCGCCAGCACGCCCTGGCTCGCCGAAGCCCAGCGCCTGGCCGGCGACTACCTCGACCTGCTCGGCAGCCGCGACTACAACCAGTTGATGCGGCGCATGAAGCTCAAGGAAGACGAACTGCGCCACGTCATCGAACTGATCCAGAGCCTCAATCCACGCCCGGGCTCGCAGATCGAGTCCAGCGAGCCGGAATACGTGGTGCCCGACGTCATCGTGCGCAAGCACAACGACCGCTGGCTGGTGGAACTGAACCAGGACGCCATGCCGCGCCTGCGCGTCAACGCCCAGTACGCCGGCTTCGTCAAACGCGCCGACTCCAGCGCCGACAACACCTTCATGCGCAACCAGTTGCAGGAAGCGCGCTGGTTCATCAAGAGCCTGCAGAGCCGCAACGAAACCCTGATGAAGGTCGCCACCCAGATCGTCGAGCACCAGCGCGGTTTCCTCGACTATGGCGACGAAGCCATGAAGCCCCTGGTCCTGCACGATATCGCCGAGGCGGTGGGCATGCACGAATCGACCATCTCACGCGTGACCACGCAGAAATTCATGCACACGCCACGCGGCATTTACGAGCTGAAATACTTCTTTTCCAGCCACGTCAGCACCTCCGAAGGCGGCGAATGTTCGTCCACCGCGATCCGCGCGATCATCAAGAAACTGGTTGCCGCGGAAAATGCTAAAAAGCCGTTGAGTGACAGCAAGATCGCTGGTTTACTGGAGGCACAGGGCATTCAAGTGGCACGCCGCACAGTCGCCAAATACCGTGAATCCCTCGGTATAGCGCCTTCGAGCGAACGCAAGCGACTGATGTAACGCGCCCTTGTAGCGCAAGAGCTGGCGAACCGGAGGACACTCGCCAGTCCCTTGCAAGCCAAAGTGTTCCGGCGGCAGGCCCGATAGCCTGTCTCTCACACACGGCAACAAGGAGAAGCGGTATGCAAGTCAACATCAGTGGACACCAGCTGGATGTGACAGACGCACTACGCAGCTATATCGAAGAGAAGCTCGAGCGCCTCGAGCGACATTTCGACAAGATCACCAATGTGCAAGTCATCATGGAGGTCGAGAAGCTCAAGCAGAAAATCGAAGCCACCCTGCACATCGCGGGCGGCGAAGTGGTCGCCAACGCCGAGCATGACGACATGTACGCAGCCATCGATCTGCTGACCGACAAACTCGACCGTCAACTCATCAAGCACAAGGAAAAACAGCTCGACCGCCAGCAGGGTGCAATGGCCCGCTGACCTCGTCTATCTCCTATGATCCGACTTGAAGCCATACTGACCCCCGGCCGTTCCCTCGTGGACGTGCCGGGAGGCAGCAAGAAACGCATTCTCGAACAGATAGCCAGCGTGATCGCGCGCGACCTGCCCGATCTCGACGGCCAGACCATTTACGAAAGCCTGATCGCCCGTGAAAAACTCGGCTCGACCGGTTTCGGCAATGGCATCGCCATCCCCCACTGTCGCCTGCCCGGTTGCAACACGCCGATCAGCGCCCTGCTGAAGCTGAGCAGCGCAGTCGACTTCGATGCGATAGACGGGGCTCCCGTCGATCTGCTCTTCGTCCTGCTGGTACCCGAAGCCGCCACCGACGAACACCTGGAATTGTTGCGCCAGGTCGCCAGCATGTTCGACCGCGGCGACGTCCGCGAACGGCTGCGCCAGGCCACCAGCAGCGAAGCGCTTTACCAGGTCGTGGTGGACGTACAGAACGGTCAATAAACATGCGCCTGATCATCGTCAGCGGTCGTTCCGGTTCGGGCAAGAGCACAGCCCTCGACGTACTCGAGGACAACGGCTTCTACTGCATCGACAACTTGCCCGCCGGCCTGCTGCCGGAACTGGCGGAACGTGCGCTGCTGCATACCGAACTGCTGCAGCCGCAGGTCGCGGTATCCATCGATGCACGCAACCTGCCCAGCCAGCTCAAGCGCTTCTCCGAACTGCTGGATGAAGTGCGCTCGCGGAATATCCGGTGCGACGTGCTGTACCTGGACGCCACCGAGGAAACGCTGCTCAAGCGTTTTTCGGAAACCCGCCGGCGCCATCCTCTGACCAACGACGAACGCTCGCTGGCCGAAGCCATCGCCGATGAAAGCCTGCTGCTGGGCCCGATCATCGACCGGGCCGACCTGAAGATCGACACCACCCACCTGAATCTCTACCAGTTGCGCGACACCCTGAAGCTGCGCCTGCTCAACCAGCCGGAGCCGGGCACCGCCTACCTGGTGGAATCGTTCGGCTTCAAGCGTGGCATGCCGGTGGATGCGGATCTGGTATTCGACGTGCGCTGCCTGCCCAATCCCTACTGGAAACCGGAGCTGCGCGATTTTTCAGGCTTGCAGCAACCGGTGATCGACTACCTGGCGGCCCAGGCGGACGTCGAAGACATGTACCAGGACATATTCGCCTACCTGCACAAATGGCTGCCGCGATTCGCCGCCAGCAACCGCGCCTATGTCACCGTGGCGATCGGCTGTACCGGCGGCCATCACCGTTCGGTGTACCTGGCCAACCGCCTGGGCAATGCCCTCAAACCGCTGCTGAAGAACGTTCAGATCCGCCACCGCGACCTCAGTTAAGGAAACGCCGCGATGCCCGCCTGCGAAATCACCATCATCAACAAGCTCGGCCTGCATGCGCGCGCCGCTGCCAAGTTCGTCGGCGTCGCGGGGCGATTCCCGTGCCAGGTCAGGATCGGCAGAAGCGCGGAGAGTCTCGTCGATGGCAAGAGCATCATGGCGGTGATGATGCTCGCCGCCGGAAAAGGTACCGTCGTGCACCTGCTCACCGAAGGCGAACGCGAAGAGGAAGCGCTGAAGGCGCTTGTCGAACTGATCAACAACTACTTCGACGAAGGCGAATAATAAAGCGTCGCGTTCGGCTCAGGCCCGTCCCAGCGCGTTATCCAGCAGCATCATCAGGCAGAATCCCAGGGCAAAACCCAGTATCGCGAGCGTGACGTTGTCACGTCGATGCAGCTCGGGAATGATCGCGCGAACCACTACGAAGATCATCGCCCCCGCCGCCAGGCTCAGCCCCCAGGGCAGCAAGTGCTGGGAAACACCGACCAGCCAGGCGCACAGTATGGCGAACAGCGGCTCGACCAGGCCCGAAGCCGCGCCGAAAGCCACCGCCTTCAGCCGGGGCATGCCGGCTCCCGCCAGCAGCAACGCGATCACCAGCCCTTCCGGCACATCCTGCAGGGCGATACCCAGCGTCAGGCCGTCGGCATCCGCCAGACCGGCGGCAGCGGAGACGCCCACCGCCATGCCCTCGGGAATGTTGTGCAGCACGATGGCGATGACGAACAGCCAGACCCCGACGCCTGGCGATGACGAACCGATGGCCAGCGAACGATGCGCCAGACGCCGGCCCAGCAGAAACAGGGCGCTGGCGCCCAGCAGCAGGCCGGCACTGACCAGAAAGCCGCCACCCCAGCGACCGAAACCCTGCTCCTGCGTCACCTGCAAGGCCGGCACCAGCAGGGAGAAGCAGCTGGCAGCCAGCATCATCCCCCCGCCGAACCCCAGCATGGCATCGTTGACCCGCGCCGGGATGCTGCGCATGAACAGCACGGGCAACGCCCCGAGCGCGGTGCCCAGGGCGCACAGCAGCCCGCCTTGCAGGGCGTACCAGAGCTCCGGCGCCAGACGACTCTGCAGGCCACCCCAGACCTTGAGGGCGAGAAGCGTCCCGCCCCCTACCAGCAGCATCACGCCCAATGCATAGCGCAAGGAACGGGCGTTGACGGCTACCAGCTCGTGCAACGGGCTCATGCCAGGGCGCGGCTCGGCGGAGAGGCCGGAAATGTCACGCCAGGGCAGCCTGGTAGCGACGCGCGACCTCGGCCCAGTCGACCACGTTGTAGAAAGCGCCAATGTATTCCGGACGGCGGTTCTGATAACGCAGGTAGTAGGCGTGCTCCCAGACGTCGAGGCCGAGAATCGGCGTGTTGCCGTTCATCAGCGGGCTATCCTGGTTGCCGGTGCTCTCGACCACCAGCGTCTTCTGCGGGGTTACGCTGAGCCAGGCCCAGCCACTGCCGAAACGGGTCAGGGCGGCTTTGGTGAAGGCCTCCTTGAAGCTGGCGAAACCGCCCAGCTGCGCGTCGATGGCGGCCTTCAGCTCGCCTTGGGGCTCGCCGCCGCCATGGGTGCTCATGACCGTCCAGAACAGCGAATGGTTGGCATGGCCGCCACCGTTGTTGATCACGGCGCCACGTTTGTCTTCCGGCACCTCGGCCAGACGGGTCAGCAGCTCTTCGACCGGCAGTTCGCCCAACGGATTGCCCTCCAGGGCGGCGTTGAGGTTGTTGACGTAGGTCTGGTGATGCTTGCTGTGGTGGATTTCCATGGTTTGCGCATCGATGTGCGGCTCCAGGGCATCGTAGGCATAGGGCAGATCAGGCAGGCTATACGGCATGGTATTGCTCCTCTTGATTAATGGTACTGACGGACGGCAGACGCAGCGCGCGCCACCGGTGACGCATCGCCAGGCGAGTCGACGCCCAGCAACCGATCTGTACGGGGGTAGGCCCCGTGCTCGGCGATAAAGTTCAACAGACTGGTATAGGTGCGACGGCTGTGATTCAGCGCAGCCTGGCGCAGCGCTGGCGCGAGGCGCTGGTTGGCCATGCTCCGCAGCAAATGCTCGTGGCAGGCGCACAGGTGCTCGGCCGCCTCCTCGGGGTGACCCAGCATCAGTTGCAGGTCGGCCAGGTTGTGCTGGGAAACGACCAGTGCAGCGACGGCCGCATCGGCATCGCGCCAGCGCTCGAACAGTACCTGGGCCAACGCCAGCGCCTGCAGGTACTGCTCCCGCGCCTCGACCCAGGAGCCTTCGGCGAAGTAGCGGTTGCCGGCTTCAATGGTTCGTTGCCAATGCTCCATCGGATTCGCCTCCTCGCCCTCGCGGGCGACCAACACGCAGGCCCCATGGCCTGCGCCTGACAGTTACAGGCCGCCCTCGGTGAGGCGTTCCGGGTTGAGCAGTTGCTCCAGCTCGGCACGTCCCAGGTCGGTCATTTCCTCGGCCACATCGATGATCGGCCGACCTTCGCGGTAGGCCTTCTTGGCGATTTCCGCCGCCTTCTGGTAACCGATCAGCGGGTTCAGCGCGGTCACCAGGATCGGGTTGCGGCCCAGGGCCTCCTTGAGTTTCGGCTCGTTGACCTTGAAGCTGGCGATGGCCCGATCGGCCAGCAGGCGGCTGACATTGGCCAGCAGCTCGATACTGCCCAGCAGGTTGTGGGCGATCACCGGGAGCATCACGTTCAGCTCGAAGTTGCCCGACTGCCCGGCGACGGCAATGGTCGCATCGTTGCCGATCACTTGGGCGGCGACCATGGCGGTGGCCTCGGGGATCACCGGGTTGACCTTGCCCGGCATGATCGACGAACCGGGCTGCAGCGCTTCCAGTTCGATCTCGCTGAGGCCGGCCAGGGGGCCCGAGTTCATCCAGCGCAGGTCGTTGGCGATCTTCATCAACGACACCGCCGTGGTCTTCAATTGCCCGGACAGCGCCACCGCGGTGTCCTGGGAACCGATCAGGGCGAAGAAGTTGGCACCCGGTGCGAACTGCTGTCCGGTCAGCGTATTGAGTTCCTGGCAGAAGCGCTCGGCGAAACGCACGTGGGCATTGATCCCGGTGCCGACGGCGGTGCCGCCCTGGGCCAGCCCCTGCAGCGCCGGCAACAGGCCGCTGAGCAACTGGATATTGGCCTGGATCTGCTGCGCCCAGCCGTCGAGTACCTGGCTCATGCGCACCGGCATGGCGTCCATCAGGTGGGTACGGCCGGTTTTCACGTAGGGCTGCACCTCCAGGGATTTCTCGCAGAGCACCTGCAGCAGGTGGCCGAGTGCCGGCAACAGTCGCTCGCTCAGCTCGATGGCGGCGCTGACGTGGATGGTGGTCGGGATGATGTCGTTGCTGCTCTGCCCACAGTTGACATGGTCGTTGGGGTTGATCGGCTCGCCGAGAATGCGCGTGGCCAGGGTGGCGATCACCTCGTTGGCATTCATGTTGGAACTGGTACCGGAGCCGGTCTGGAACACGTCGACGGGGAAATGCTGCATGAAGTCGTCCGCCAGCAGTTGCTGGCAGGCGGCGACGATGGCATCGCCCTGGGCCGGCAGGATCTGCTCCAGATCGACGTTGGCCCGCGCCGCGGCGGCCTTGGCCAGTACCAGCGCACGAATGAACGCCTTGGGCATGGCCAGCCCCGATACCGGGAAGTTGTTCACCGCACGCTGGGTCTGGGCACCGTAGAGGGCTTCGGCGGGCACCGCCAGCTCGCCCATGCTGTCGCGTTCGATACGGGTGTTACTCATAGGGATTTCCTTCTGCCAATTCGGACATCGAAAGAGAGGGCTGCAGGCGCAAGGTGGCCAGGCGATTGCGCGCTTGATTGAGGCTGTGCTGCTGATCGCGGCGGGCGGCCAGGTGCTGCAGCGCGTAGAGGGAGCGATAGGCGTGATCCAGGCAGACGCTGCGCCAGTGCCAGGGCAGGGCCGTATCGCAGGCGGTATCCATGAGCAGGTTCAGCGTGGTCAGCGACATGCGCCAGGGGCACAGACGGCCATGCTCGACCAGTTGCCGGCCCTGCGCCCAATGCAGCTCGAGCAGGCGCGGTTCGTCGGGAAGCAGGGCGCAGCGGATGCGGAAACCCTGCCAGTACCAGCAGTCCAGGCAAGGCGTGTTGCTTGAGCGAAATCTCATGGTCTGCCCTCAAAAGCGAATAATATTAATTCCTATATAGAAAGAATAATCAATACTGGATTGTATCGAAATACCGGTCGCCCATTGATACACCCAGCCGGGCACGGCAGAGCACGCGGACAAGTACGGGCCAAAGGAAGCCAAGATGCAGTCATCGCCCGCCATCGGCTTCGATCAGGGTGAACCCGGGATGCGCGCAGGAAGCGCTGCTCGACCGGGAAAATGAGCCACAGGCCGATGAAAGATACGCTGGGAGCGATGAGCAAGGATTCGCCCGGGAGAAGACGGCCGATAGGAGCGCTAGAGGCTGGAGGCTGAACGACAAGCAAACCCATGGGCTCTTTCGTCCAGCTTTCCAGCCTCGAGCGTTTTTGATCGAAGGCCGAAGGCCGCTTAGGATTGCCCTGGCCGACACTTGACCGTTGCTAGCTACCTGCCACGGTCATTTTCTCGATCAGCACCGAGCCGGTGCGGATATTGCTGCGCAGTTCCAGATCACTGCCCACGGCGACGATCTGCTTGAGCATGTCGCGCAGGTTGCCGGCGATGGTCACCTCCTGCACGGCGAACTGGATCTCGCCGTTCTCCACCCAGTAGCCACCGGCGCCACGGGAATAGTCGCCGGTGACCATGTTCAGGCCATGACCCATCAGCTCGGTGACCAGCAGGCCGCGGCCCATGCGCTTGAGCAGCGCCTGCTGATCCTCGTCGCCATGGCTGACGAACAGATTGTGCACGCCGCCGGCATTGGCGGTGCTGGGCATGCCCAGCTTGCGCCCGGCATAGGTGCCGAGCACATAGGACACCAGCCTGCCGCCCTCGACGAAGGGCTTGGCATAGGTGGCCAGCCCGTCGCCGTCGAATGCGGCACTGCCCAGGGCCCGCGGGATGTGCGGACGCTCATCGAGGTTCAGCCACTCGGGGAACAGTTGCTGGCCAAGGCTGCCTTCCAGGAACGACGACTTGCGGTACAGGGCCCCGCCGGAGATGGCGCCGAGAAAGCTGCCGAACAGCCCGGTGGCCAGTTCCGCGGAGAACAGCACCGGCACTTCGCAGGTGGGCACGGGCCGCGCGCCCAGGCGGCTGACGGCACGCTGGGCGGCACGCCGGCCGATGCTGGCGGGGTCGGCGAGCAGTTGCCCCTGGCGGTTGACGTCGTACCAGTAATCGCGCTGCATCTGGCCATCGCTCTCGGCGATCATCACGCAACTGAGGCTATGCCGGGTGCCGGCGTAACCGCCGAGGAAGCCATGGCTGTTGCCATAGACCCGGCAGCTCTGGTGGGTGCTGAGGCTGGTGCCGTCGGCATTGCGGATGCGCGGATCGGCGTCGAAGGCCGCGGCCTCGCATTCCAGCGCGCGCTCGATGGCCTGCTCCGGACTGATGTCCCAGGCGTGGTAGAGATCCAGCTGCGGCAGGTCGCGGGCCATCAGCGCGGCCTCGGCAAGGCCGGCGCAGTCGTCCTCGGAGGCGTGCCTGGCGATGGCCAGCGCGGCGGCCACGGTTTCCCGGATCGCCGCATCACCGCTGGCCGACGTGCTGGCCGAGCCCTTGCGCTGGCCGACATAGAGGGTGATGCCGAAGCCCTGGTCGCGGTTGAACTCGACGGTTTCCACCTCGCGCTGGCGCACCGTGGTGGACAGCCCCTGCTCCACCGAGACGGCGACTTCACAGGCGGTGGCGCCCTGCTTCCTGGCCTCGGCGACGATCTGCTCGACCTGCGCCTGCAGGTGCGGCACGGCGGCCGGTCCGACTACTTCCACTTCACTCATAACGACTCCACATTCCTAGAAGCAGCTGCAAGCTGCAAGCTTCAAGCTGCAAGTAACAGCCTAAAGCCCTGCCTTCGCTCTTCGCTTGAAGCTTGAAGCTTGAAGCTTGAAGCTGCTGTTATCATGGCGGCGTTTTCCATTGGATCACCCCCATGTCTGATAATTACGACGACTTCTCCGGTGAGAAGAGCAAAACCCAGGTCAAGCGCGAGCTGCATGCGCTTCAGGATCTGGGGCAGCGCCTGGCCGCCCTGAAACCCGACCTGCAGAACAAACTACCGCTGACCGATGCCCTGCGTCGTGCCCTGGAAGAGGCTCCCAAGCACACGGCCAATGCGGCGAAAAAACGCCATGTACAGTTCATTGGCAAGCTGATGCGCGAACAGGACATCGACGCCATCCTGGTCTTGCTCGATCAGCTCGACGCCTCCACGCGCCAATACAACGAACGCTTCCACAACCTCGAACGCTGGCGTGATCGCCTGATCGGCGGCAGCGACGACCTGCTCGAGCAGTTCGTCGGCGACTACCCCGACGCCGACCGCCAGCACCTGCGCCAGCTGATCCGCCAGGCCCAGCACGAGACGGCACAGAACAAACCGCCAGCCGCATCGCGCAAACTCTTCAAGTACATCCGCGAGCTGGACGAAACCCAGCGCGGGTTACGCTAGGAGCACGATCAAAGCGCTTGAGGCTAAAGGCTGAACGTGAAAATACGACCTTATCCAGCCTCCAGCGCTTCCTTCGGTCTTATGCTCCTGTCCCCCCCACGGTGATCGCGTCGATCTTCAGCGTCGGCTGGCCGACGCCTACCGGTACCGACTGGCCGTCCTTGCCGCAGGTGCCGACACCGCTGTCCAGGGCCAGGTCGTTGCCGACCATCGACACCTTGCCCATGGCTTCCGGGCCGTTGCCGATCAGGGTCGCGCCCTTGACCGGCGCGGTGATCCTGCCGTCCTCGATGAGGTAGGCCTCGCTGGTGGAAAAGACGAACTTGCCGCTGGTGATGTCGACCTGACCGCCGCCGAGGTTGGCGCAGTAGATGCCTTTCTTCACCGAGCGGATGATCTCTTCGGGGTCGCTCTCGCCGGCCAGCATGTAGGTATTGGTCATGCGCGGCATCGGCAGGTGCGCATAGGACTCGCGGCGACCGTTGCCGGTGCGAGCCACGCCCATCAGGCGCGCGTTGAGCTTGTCCTGCATGTAGCCCTTGAGCACGCCGTTCTCGATCAGCGTGGTGCACTGGGTCGGTGTGCCTTCATCGTCCATGCTCAGCGAGCCGCGGCGCTCGGCCAGGGTGCCGTCGTCGACGATGGTGCACAGCCTGGACGCCACCTGCTGGCCGATCTTGCCGCTGTAGTTGGAACTGCCCTTGCGGTTGAAGTCGCCCTCTAGGCCATGGCCCACGGCTTCGTGCAGCAGCACGCCGGACCAGCCGGCGCCCATCACCACCGGCAGTGTGCCCGCCGGCGCCGGAATCGCCTCCAGGTTGACCAGGGCTTGGCGCAGCGCCTCGCGGGCATAGCCCATGGCGCGATCTTCGCTCATGAAATAGCGGTAGTCGGTACGCCCGCCACCGCCATGGCCACCGCGCTCGCGGCGACCGTTGTGCTCGACGATGACACTGACGTTGAAGCGCACCAGCGGTCGGATGTCAGCGCCCAGGCTGCCATCGGCGGCGGCCACCAGCACGCGGTCCCAGACCCCGGCGAGGCTCACCGTGACCTGCTTGATACGCGGGTCCAGGGCGCGGGTGGCCTGATCGACCTGCTTGAGCAGCTCGACCTTCTGCGCCCGGTCGAGCACGTCCAGCGGATTGTCACGGCCGTACAGCGGCGTCACCTGGCTGGCGGCGAACGCCTGCACGCGCCCCTGCTGCCCGGCCCGGGCGATGGAGCGCGCGGCACGGGCCGCCTGGCTCAGGGCCTCGGCGGTGATGGCATTGCTGTAGGCGAAGCCGGTCTTCTCGCCGGACTGGGCACGCACGCCCACGCCCTGGTCGAGGTTGAAACTGCCTTCCTTGACGATGCCGTCTTCCAGCACCCAGGTTTCCGAAACCTGGCTCTGGAAATACAGATCGGCGGCATCGATGCCCGGGCCGGCCAATTCGCCGAGCACACCGGCCAGGTGATCCAGGCTCAGGCCGCCGGGACTCAACACCTGCTCGCTGACGGATATCAACATCTCGCTCATAACTACTCCAAGCCTGGCAGCCGCGGTTCGGCCGCTGCAAAAAATCGTTTGTGCCGCGCCACCGGCATGCGCTCGCGGATCAGAGCCTGTTCGGCGGCGTCACGCCCGGCCAGCAAAGCCGCCTCGCCTTCGTCCTGCTGCACCAGGGTACGCCCCCAGGGATCGATGATGGCGGAGTGGCCGAAGGTCTCGCGACCACCGGGGTGAAGGCCGCCCTGGGCGGCCGCCAGCAGGTAGCACTGGGTCTCGATGGCCCGGGCGCGGATCAGCACCTCCCAGTGCGCCGCGCCGGTGACCCGGGTAAAGGCCGACGGGGCGCTGATCAGTTCCGCCCCGGCATCGCGCAAGGCGCCATAGAGCTCAGCAAAGCGCAGGTCGTAGCATACGGTCAAACCCAGCCGCCCGACGGGTGTATCGGCGACCACCACCCGGGCGCCATGGGCATAGTCGTCCGACTCCCGGTAACGGCCACGGCTGTCGCTCACGTCCACATCGAACAGGTGCAGCTTGTCATACCGCGCGACCCGCTCGCCGTGTTCGTCGAGCAGCAATGAACAGGCGTGGGCCTTGGCTTCGGGCTGGCCATCCGGCGGCAGCGGCAGCGTGCCGGCGACTATCCATAAGCTGAGGTCGCGGGCGGTCCGTTTCAACCAGGGCAGCACCGGGCCTTCGCCGCGCGCTTCCTGGCGCGCCAGTTGCGCGCTGTCGCGGCGCCCCAGGGCGGCGAAATTCTCCGGCAGCACGGCCAGCCTCGCGCCCTGCGTCGCCGCGCGCTCCAGCAACCGATGCGCCTGGGCCAGGTTGGCGGCGATATCGTCCTGACTGACCATCTGAATCACGGCGAACGTCATAATCGGGTCTCCTGGCATAAAGCTGGAGGCTTCACACCCTTCTTCAATTCGGCTTCTCGAAGGGTTTGTCGAAGGTAATCTGCGGATCGTGCAACGACCCGCGGACGTCGTACTGCACGCTGGCGAAACGCGCCACCCGGTCACCCAGCAGCTTGTCGGCGATGAACAAGGCGCCACCGATGGCCGGTGCTCCGACGATCAATGCCGCCAGCGGCAGGTTGTTGGTCACCGGCAGGGTCACCAGCAACTTGGCGTCGATGCCCTGGTTGACCATGTTCAGGGTGCCATTGAGCTCCAGGTTGCTCGACGGGCCGGTCATGGTGATCGGTTCCTGGGTGACGAACACGCCATTGGTCGCCGTCAGGTTGCCCTTGACCCGGTCATAGCTCAGGCCCTTGTCCAGCAGATCGGAAAAGTCCAGGCGCAGACGGCGGCCGATGGAGTTGAAATTGAGCAGACCGAACACCCGCAGCGCCGACGCCGAGCCCTGAACCTCGACGAACTGACCTTTGCGCAACGAGGCATCCAGGCTGCCCGAATAACGCTTGAGGCTGAACCAGGCCGGCGACCCCGGCCAGTGACCGTCGGCGTCCAGGTGGAAGGTTTCGCTGGTCGCCGTGGGCGCATAGCCCCAGGCCTTGAGGACATTGGACAACTGCTTGCCCTGCATGCGCCCCTTGTACCAGCTGCGCGTCTGCCCGGCCCCCCCCTGCCAGCCGACGGAGCCGGTCATCTGCAGCCCCTTGAGGTTGATGTCCAGCGCACTGAACAGCACGCCCTGGGCATCGGGCCGAGCCTTGAGCGACCAGGCGCCCATGTCGTCCGGCCCCTGGAAGACATGGGCGATGCGCAGATCCAGAGCGGGAATCTGCCGTGGATCGAAGTCGGCCAGGGGATCCGGGGTATCCTCGTCCACCGCGTCTTCGCTCTTCGGCTGCATCGCCGGCAGGCGCAGGTACTCCAGGTCGGCGACGATCGGCACCCCGTCCTTCTGCGGCAGGTCGATACGGCCCTTGAGCAGCGCGCTGTCGAGGTTCAGCGTCCAGGCGCCATTCGCCGGCTTGAGCCCCACCTCGAGATCGTCGAGGGTCTGCCCCAGGCCGCTGAAACGGCCGATACGCAACTGGGCATCGCTGAACAGTTGCTGGGCGTCGTCGCGCGGCAGCGAGGTATAGGGCTTGATGGCCTCCTGCCAGGCCGACAGATCCAGTTCGGCCACCCGCCCCCTGAGGCGAACGCCCCGCGTGCCGGGCAGAATCGCCGGGCCATCGCCCAGGCGCAGTTCGCCACGTCCCTGCCCGAGCTGCCCCGGCGGCGCCACGAAGGCGAAGCTCGCCAGGTCGGCATAGTCCAGCCAGTAGCGCTGCTCGCGGCCACCGAGACTCATGCGCCAGTCGGTATAACGCTCGTCGCCGCTGGCCTTGCCGAAAGGCGCCGGCAGGCGGATGGCCAGCCCCTTGAGGTTGGAATCGACGCGCAACTGGCTGTCGGCTCCCTCCAGGCTCAGGCGCAGACGATAAGGGATGCTGCCGCTGGCCGGCAGCGGCTGGGTCACCCCCAGCCAGCGCGTCAGATTGGCCAGTGGCACCACGCCGTTGGCTTCGATGCGGCTGCGCGCCTTGCCGCGCTGACCATCGGCGACGGCCTTGCCGCGCAGCGCATGGCCCAGCGCTTCGGCGCGGATGGACGGCGCACTGAGGCCCGAGCGGGTGTCGTAGCGAAAGTCGCCGCTCAGCTTGGTCAGCGCCAGTGCCGGATCGCTCAACGACAACGTGGCGTCCTTGGCGCTGAAATCCACCACCACATCGGCCGGCATGCCCTGCTGCAGCGGCAGGTCGAGCGTGAGGGCGCCAGTCAGGGCGCCCTCGCCCTTCCAGCCGGTAAAGGTGTCGGCGAGGCCCAGCGGTGCGTCCTGGAGAATCTTCAGGGCGTCGCCGACACTGCTCTGCAACTGCCCCTGCAGCTTCAGGCGCGGCACCTTGCCAGCATCGACATGGGCGATATCGGCCTGGGCATCGCTCACCCGGCTATCGAGGATATGGCCTTCGGCGACCCGCACCCGCACCCCGCTGTCCTCGATCAGCACCTCGCCACGGGCATCGCGCAGCGCCGGCCAGCCGGGCTGGAAGGCCAGCTCGGCATCGCGCACGCCGAAGAACAGGCTGATGCTGCGCACGCTGGGATCGGGATTGCGGTTGATCGAACCCTGGTACTGGAAATAGCCCTCGTCGACCGTGCCAGCGCGGATGGCGGTCTTCAGCCAGTCGTCCAGCGCCGGACTGAGAACCGGCGTCGGCAGGTATTTCTCGGTGAAGCGCGCATCGCCGTCGCGCATGCCGACGCGCAGATCCATGTAGTCCTCGGCGGCCGGGTCCTTGAGCAGGCGAATCAGGAAATCACCGGCGAGCCTGCCCTCTTCCCCCACCACCTGCAGGTAGGGCGCACGCAGGGTGAAACCCTCATCGTTCAACGTCCAGGTCAGCCGGCCCTTGGCCTGCCGATAGTTCCAGGCCTGGGGGAACAGGGTTTCCAGGTGCAGGGAAAAGTCTTCGCTGTCGACTTTCAGCTCGCCCTGCCCCAGGTCGCCGCTGATGCTGCCGCTGCCGTTCTCCACCGCGGGCGAGGCATGCCATGCCGAAAAGCCGATGCGCTCCAGGTTGGCGGAGAACTGCAGGCGCTCCGGCCCGTCGACCTGCGGGCGGAAACGCGCGTTGAGATTACGCAATGCGCCATGGGGTTGCAGTTCGTGCAGCACGTCCATGGCAGTGTCCGGCAAGGGCGCCAGGGCTTCGGTCAGCGGCACCAGCGGGCCCAGGTCGAGGCGATCGGCGGCGATGCTCCAGCGCTGTGCGTCGGCGTCTTCGCCCGGCGCACGATAGCCCAGCGCGATGCGCGATTCGCCCCAGCGGGTATCGCCACGGCTGAAGGCCAGATCGTCCAGCAGCACATCGAAGCCCTGGTCGACGCGGTCGACATAGGCATTGACGGCCAGATTCTCGAGCGCCACGGCCTCACGCTCGGCATAACGTCCGGCGAGCTGCGGAACCTGCAGGCGAGTGACCGCACGCTGCAGGCTCTTGTCGCCCCAACGGGCCCATAGCTCGCCGCCCAGTTGCAGGTGCTCGAGGCGCCAGTCGCGGGTCAGGCCCGGCGGCAGCCAGGTCGCCCAATCGCTCTGCGGCAGGTTCAGGTAGAGCTCGGCGCTGGCGTCCTGCCAATGCTCGGCCTGCAGGCGTGTGCGCAACTGCAGCGCCAGTGGCTGGCCATCGGGCAGTTGCAGGCGGGCATCCAGGCGCTGACGCGCGCTGCCATTGCGCAGGCTCAGGTTGATCGCCTGCAGGATCAGCGGCTCCTGCCCGTGGACCGCAACGGAAATCTGGCTGTCGAACAGCGATACGCGGGCGACCCTCTGCGACTGGCGCAGCACCTCGGCGATATCCAGCGGCGGCTGATCGGCGCGTTGCGGCAAACCTTCGACCGACCAGCCGCCCTGTTCGTCTTGGCGCACGGCCAGGCGCACGCCATCGAGCTGCAGGTCGGCGATCCGCGGTTGCCACGCCAGCAGGCTGGCGAGCAGATCCGGCACCACCCTGACCTGCTGCAGACGCAGAGCGTCCGCGCCGTCGCCGAGTTGCAGGTCACGCACGATCAGCCAGGGCGAGAACCCGCGCCAGTGCCCTTCCAGCGCGCCGATGCGCACCGGCAGGCCCAGTGCCTCGCTGGCCCTGGCCTCGGCCTCTTCACGGTATTCGGCGACCAGGGGCGCCAGTTCGCGGCCCAGGCTGACGTACAGCGCGGCCAGCACCAGGCCGAAGGCGCAGAGGCCCAGGCTCCAGCGCAACAGCGCCGCGAGAGCCAGCAGCAGACGCTCCACTCAGTTCACTCCCCGGCCGCGCCGGGCCGGTTCACAGCAGCACCACATCGTATTGTTCCTGGGAATACATGGTTTCGACCTGGAACTTGATGGTTCGTCCGATGAACGCCTCGAGGTCGGCGACATTGCCCGACTCCTCATCGAGCAGGCGGTCGACCACCTTCTGATTGGCCAGCACGCGGTAGCCCTCGGGCTGATAGGCCCGGGCCTCGCGCAGGATCTCGCGGAAGATTTCGTAACAGGTGGTTTCCGCGGTCTTCAGCTTGCCGCGCCCCTGGCAGTGGCTGCAGGGCTCGCAGAGCACCTGCTCGAGGCTCTCGCGGGTGCGCTTGCGGGTCATCTGCACCAGGCCGAGTTCGGTGATGCCGATGATGTTGGTCTTGGCGTGGTCGCGCTCCAGCTGCTTCTCCAGGGTGCGCAACACCTGGCGCTGGTGCTCCTCGTCCTCCATGTCGATGAAGTCGATGATGATGATGCCGCCGAGGTTGCGCAGGCGCAGTTGCCGGGCAATGGCGGTGGCCGCCTCGAGGTTGGTCTTGAAGATGGTCTCTTCGAGGGTGCGATGACCGACGAAGGCGCCGGTATTGACGTCGATGGTGCTCATCGCCTCGGCCGGGTCGATGATCAGGTAGCCACCGGACTTGAGCGGCACCTTGCGCTCCAGCGCCTTCTGCATCTCGTCCTCGATGCCGTGCAGGTCGAAGATCGGCCGTTCGCCGGGGTAATGTTCGAGGCGGTCGGCGATTTCCGGCATCAGCTCGGCGACGAACTGGGTGATCTTCTGGAAGGTCTCCCGCGAGTCGACGCGGATCTTCTCGCTGCGCGGGCCGACCAGGTCGCGCAGGGTGCGCAGGGCCAGGCTGAGATCCTCGTAGATCACCGACGGCGTGGGCGCGACCTTCATCTGTTCGCCGATCTGATCCCACAAGCGGCGCAGGTAACGGATATCGACCAGGATCTCGTCGGCCCGCGCACCCTCGGCGGCGGTCCGCAGGATGAAACCGCCGGCTTCCTCGATGCCTTCGGCGGCGACGCAATCGGCCACCACCTGCTTGAGGCGCTCGCGCTCGCCTTCGTCCTCGATCTTCAGGGAGATGCCGACATGGCTGGTGCGTGGCATGTACACCAGGTAACGCGAGGGGATCGACAACTGGGTGGTCAGGCGCGCGCCCTTGCTGCCGATCGGGTCCTTGGTGACCTGCACCACCAGGCTCTGCCCTTCGTGCACCAGGGCGCTGATGGTTTCCACCGCCGAGCCTTCACGGCTGGAGATTTCCGAGGCGTGAATGAAGGCCGCGCGCTCCAGGCCGATGTCGACGAAGGCCGCCTGCATGCCGGGCAGCACGCGCACCACCTTGCCCTTGTAGATGTTGCCGACGATGCCGCGGCGCTGGGTGCGCTCGACGTGCACCTCCTGCAGGACACCGTTCTCCACCACCGCCACGCGCGACTCCATCGGCGTGATGTTGATCAGGATTTCTTCACTCATGCGCCCATCTCTTGTTGAGATGAAGCTGAAAGCAGCGGCACCGGCGGGCTCAGTTCGAGCCCCGGCCGTCGCGGCCTGCAACCTCTGGATTGTGCGCTGGCAGCACCTGCCAGCACGGAATCGCGAATTCTGCGAGCAGCTCTGCAGTCTCGCACAGCGGCAGCCCCACCACCGCGGAATAACTGCCCTGCAACTGGCTGACGAACACCGCCGCCAGTCCTTGAATACCATAGCTGCCGGCTTTGTCGCACGCCTCCCCGCTGGCCCAGTAGGCTTCGATCTGGACGGGCGACAGGGTCGTGAAGCGCACCTGGGTGGTGACCACCCGCGCCACCCGCCGCTGCGCCGTCGCCAGCGCGATGGCCGTGAGCACCTGATGCTCACGACCGGACAAGGCGCGCAGGGTGGCCAGGGCGTCGTCGCGGTCGACGGGCTTGCCGAGGATGTGGCCGTCGAGCACCACGGCGGTATCGGCGCCGAGCACCACGCCGGCGTCGCCCGCCGGCAGCGTCGCCAGCACCGCGCCGGCCTTGGCCCGGGCCAGGCGTTCGACATAGGCGTGCGGCGCCTCGTCCGCCAGCGGCGTTTCGTCGATGGCCGCGACGCGGGTGACGAAAGGCACGCCGATCTGCGTCAGCAGTTCGCGGCGCCGCGGCGAGGCGGAGGCCAGGTAGAGCGTTGGCATGTGGACATCTCCCTGTCTAGCGCCGGCGCGGCCGGCTCAGTTGACGCCGAGGCGCTGGTGCACGGCGCGCAGCAACATGCACACCCATGGCCAGAGCAGCGCACTGACCAGCGCCGGCAGCACGAAGGCCAGCGTCGGCGGGCGGCTGCCGGTCAGGGCATTGAGCCACAGCTGCACCAGTTGGGCCAGGCCGAACACCACCAGCAGGACCATGCTCTGCTGCCACATGGGGAACATGCGCAGGCGCTGGTGCAGGCTCAGCACGAGAAAGGTGATCAGGGTCAGGATCAGCGCGTTCTGCCCAAGCAGGGTGCCGTTGAGCACATCCGCCAGCAGGCCGACGCACCAGGCGCTGGTCATGCCCACGCGGTGCGGCAGGGCCAGCACCCAGTAGGTGAGGAACAGCGCCAGCCACAGCGGCCGGCCGATCTCCATGAAACGTGGCAGCGTCGACACGCTGAGCAGCAAGGCCAGCGCCATGCTGATCCAGACCACCCAGACATTGCGCGAACGGGTTGCGATCATTGGCCTGGCTCCTGAGCGGCGGCGGCGGGCTCGGCCGGCGCGGCCGGGGTTTCGCCGTCAGCCGGCGCGGCAGGTGGCTGCTCGCGGGCCTGGCGGTCCATCGCTTCTTCGGCTTCGGCCGACTCGGTGGCGCGCTGCTCCGGCGTACGCGGATCGGTGAACACCAGCAACATGTAGCGGGTGCGGTTGAGGTTCGCCGTCGGCACCGCCCGCACGATGGCGAATGGCTGACCGGAGTCGTGCACCACTTCGGTCACCGTGGCCACCGGGTAGCCGGCGGGAAAGCGCTGGCCCAGGCCGGAGCTGACCAGCAGATCGCCTTCCTTGATATCGGCGGTATCGGCCACATGACGCAGCTCCAGGCGTTCCGGGTTGCCGGTGCCGCTGGCGATGGCGCGCAGGCCGTTGCGGTTGACCTGCACCGGAATGCTGTGGGTGCTATCGGTGAGCAACAGTACCCGCGAGGTATAGGGCATCACTTCGACCACCTGGCCCATCAGGCCGCGGGCGTCGAGCACCGGCTGGCCGAGCAGTACGCCGTCCTTCGCGCCCTTGTCGATGAGGATGCGATGGGTGAAGGGATTGGGGTCGATACCGATCAGTTCGGTGGCCAGCACCTCGTCGTCGACCAGGGCCGAGGAGTTGAGCAGCTCGCGCAGGCGCACGTTCTGCTCGGTCAGCGCCGCCAGCTTCTGCAGGCGCCGCTGCATCATCAGTTGTTCGGCCTTGAGCTTCTCGTTCTCGGCGGCCAGCTCGTTGCGCGAGCTGAACTCCTGGGTCGCGCTTTCCCACAGGGTCACGGGCAGGCGCCCGATCCAGTAGACCGGCTCGACGATCAGGCCGAGCTGGCTGCGCACCGACTGCAAAGCGGTCATGCGCGCGTCGACGACCATCAGCGCAGCCGACAGCACGGCGAACACCAGCAGGCGCACACCCAGCGAAGGACCTTTGGCAAATAGCGGCTTTATGGCGATTACCTCGCAGCTGCCAGCCCCGAAGCTGCAGGCGCCACCTGGGTAGCGTGCGGGCAGCTGCAGCGTGAGGCGTGCGACTTATTCGGTGGACAACAGATCCATGGTGTGACGATCCATCATTTCCAGCGCCTTGCCGCCGCCACGGGCCACGCAGGTCAGCGGATCCTCGGCGACGATCACCGGCAGGCCGGTTTCCTGGGACAGCAGCTTGTCCAGGTCGCGCAGCAACGCACCACCACCGGTGAGCACCAGGCCGCGCTCGGCGATGTCGGACGCCAGCTCCGGCGGCGACTGCTCCAGGGCGCTCTTGACCGCCTGGACGATGGTCGCCAGGGACTCCTGCAGCGCTTCGAGCACTTCGTTGGAGTTGAGGGTGAAGCTGCGCGGCACGCCTTCGGCCAGGTTGCGGCCGCGCACGTCGACCTCACGCAGCTCGCCACCGGCGTAGGCGGTACCGATTTCCTGCTTGATGCGCTCGGCGGTGGACTCGCCGATCAGGCTGCCGTAGTTGCGGCGTACGTAGGTGATGATGGCTTCGTCGAAACGGTCGCCACCGACCCGCACGGATTCGGCGTAGACCACGCCGTTGAGGGAGATAAGCGCGATTTCCGTGGTACCGCCGCCGATATCGACGACCATCGAACCACGGGCTTCTTCCACCGGCAGGCCGGCGCCGATGGCGGCGGCCATCGGCTCTTCGATCAGGAACACTTCGCGGGCGCCGGCGCCCAGGGCGGATTCGCGGATGGCACGGCGCTCGACCTGGGTCGATTTGCACGGCACGCAGATCAGCACGCGCGGCGACGGCTGCAGGAAGCTGTTTTCATGAACCTTGTTGATGAAGTACTGCAGCATCTTCTCGCAGACGCTGAAGTCGGCGATCACGCCGTCCTTCATCGGGCGGATGGCGGCGATGTTGCCGGGAGTACGACCGAGCATGCGCTTGGCCTCGGTGCCGACGGCCACAACGCTTTTCTGATTGCCATGGGTACGGATGGCGACGACCGACGGCTCGTTCAGGACGATGCCGCGCTCGCGAACATAAATAAGGGTATTGGCAGTGCCCAGGTCAATGGAAAGATCACTGGAAAACATGCCACGCAGTTTTTTGAACATGGGATAGGGACCCTAGGCAACGCGTGGGTAAAGATACAGCGTGAGAAAACACGCAGGTAAAAAGTGCGGCAAACTCTAACAACGGCAGGGATTTTGAGCAAGGCACCAATATGTTAGATTGCCTGTTTTTCCGCGGCTTTGGGGCCTGATCGACACTGCTAGCCACACGGTCGAAACGCCAGCATGCAACGCCTGTCAGGCCCCCTGGCCTTTCAACGCCGCCTTTGACCGCCGTACCGACGCATCCGTTCCCCGGCCCCCGTGCACGGCAACCGCGCGTATTGACACCAGGCCGCCCCCGTTGGCTGCCTTTTATATGGAGAATCCGATGGCGCTTGAACGCTCCGAGGTGGAAAAGATCGCGCACCTGGCCCGACTGGGCCTCAGTGACAGCGAACTGCCCCACACCACCGAAACCCTGAACAGCATCCTCGGCCTGGTCGACCAGATGCAGGCGGTCGACACCGATGGCGTCGAACCCCTGGCCCACCCCTTGGAAACCACCCAGCGCCTGCGCGCCGACGCGGTCACCGAAGAAAACCGCCGCGAGGCCTACCAGGCTATCGCCCCGGCCGTGGAAAGCGGCCTGTACCTGGTTCCGAAAGTCATCGAGTAAGGAATGCTTCCTGCCATGCATCAATTGACCCTGGCCGAGATCGCCCGCGGACTCGCCGACAAGCAGTTTTCCGCCGAAGAGCTGAGCCGCGACCTGCTGGCGCGCATCCAGCGCCTCGACCCGCAGCTCAACAGCTTCATCACCGTCACCGAAGAACTTGCCCTCGAGCAGGCCAGGGCCGCCGACGCGCGCCGCGCCGCCGGCGACAGCGGCGCCCTGCTCGGCGCGCCGATCGGCCACAAGGACCTGTTCTGCACCGAAGGCGTGCTGACCAGCTGCGCCTCGAAGATCCTCACCGGCTTCAAGGCGCCCTATGACGCCACCGTGGTGGAGAAGCTGGCCGCCGCCGGCACCGTCACCCTGGGCAAGCTGAACATGGACGAGTTCGCCATGGGCTCGGCCAACGAATCCAGCCACTATGGCGCGGTGAAGAACCCCTGGGACCTGAGCCGCGTACCGGGCGGCTCCAGCGGTGGTAGCGCCGCAGCCGTGGCGGCGCGGCTGCTGCCCGCCGCCACCGGCACCGACACCGGCGGCTCGATCCGCCAGCCGGCGGCGCTGACCAACCTCACCGGCATCAAGCCGACCTACGGCCGGGTGTCGCGCTGGGGCATGATCGCCTACGCCTCCAGCCTCGACCAGGGCGGCCCGCTGGCGCGCACCGCCGAGGACTGCGCGCTGATGCTGCAGGCCATGGCCGGCTTCGACGCCAAGGACTCGACCAGCGTCGATCAGCCGCTCGATGATTACCTCGCCGCCCTGGCCAAGCCGCTGGCCGGCCTGCGTATGGGCCTGCCCAGGGAATACTTCGGCGCCGGCCTCGATGCGCGCATCGGCGAGAAGGTGCTGGCGGTGGTCGAGGAGCTGAAAAAGCTCGGCGCCACGGTCAAGGACATCTCGCTGCCGAACATGCAGCACGCCATCCCCGCCTACTACGTGATCGCCCCGGCCGAGGCCAGCTCCAACCTGTCGCGCTTCGACGGCGTGCGCTTCGGCTACCGCTGCGAGAACCCCCGGGATCTGCAGGATCTGTACAAGCGCTCGCGCGAAGAGGGCTTCGGCGCCGAGGTCAAACGGCGCATCATGGTCGGCACCTACGCCCTGTCCGCCGGTTACTACGATGCCTACTACCTCAAGGCGCAGAAGATCCGCCGCCTGATCAAGAACGACTTCGTCGCCGCTTTCAAGGAGGTCGACGTGATCCTCGGCCCGACCACGCCGAACCTGGCCTGGAAACTTGGCGAGAAGAACGCCGATCCGGTATCGGCCTATCTGGAAGACATCTACACCATCACCGCCAACCTGGCCGGCATCCCCGGCCTGTCGATGCCCGCGGGCTTCGTCGACGGCCTGCCGGTGGGCGTGCAGTTGCTCGGCAACTACTTCCAGGAAGGCCGCCTGCTCAACGTCGCCCATCAGTACCAGCAGGTCAGCGACTGGCACACACAAACACCCAAAAGCTTCTAAGTCATGGCGTCGCCATGCGGCCCATCCCCCTCTCCCCTCGGGAGAGGGTGGCGCGAAGCGCCGGGTGAGGGCAAAGGCAGCACGCCACATAGGATCGAGGAACACTAAAGATGCAATGGGAAACCGTGATCGGGCTGGAAATCCACGCTCAGCTCAGCACCCGATCGAAGATCTTCTCCGCCAGCGCCACCACCTTCGGCGCCGAGCCCAACACCCAGGCCAGCCTGGTCGACCTCGGCATGCCCGGCACCCTGCCGGTGCTCAACGCCGAGGCGGTGCGCATGGCCTGCCAGTTCGGCCTGGCCATCGACGCCGAGATCGCCGAGCGCAACGTCTTCGCGCGCAAGAACTACTTCTACCCGGACCTGCCCAAGGGCTACCAGACCAGCCAGATGGAGCAGCCCATCGTCGGCAAGGGCTTCCTCGACATCACCCTGGAAGACGGCACGGTCAAGCGCATCGGCATCACCCGCGCGCACCTGGAAGAAGACGCCGGCAAGAGCCTGCACGAAGACTTCCACGGCATGAGCGGCATCGACCTCAACCGCGCCGGCACGCCACTGCTGGAAATCGTTTCCGAGCCGGATATCCGTTCGGCCAAGGAAGCCGTGGCCTATGTGAAGGCCATTCATGCGCTCGTCCGTTACCTGGGCATCTGCGACGGCAATATGGCCGAAGGCTCGCTGCGCTGCGACTGCAACGTCTCGGTGCGGCCCAAGGGCCAGGCCGAATTCGGCACCCGCGCCGAGATCAAGAACGTCAACTCGTTCCGCTTCATCGAGAAAGCCATCAACCATGAAGTGCAGCGGCAGATCGAGCTGATCGAGGACGGCGGCAAGGTGGTGCAGGAAACCCGCCTGTACGACCCGAACAAGGACCAGACCCGCTCCATGCGCAGCAAGGAGGAAGCCAACGACTACCGTTACTTCCCCTGCCCCGACCTGCTGCCGGTGGTGATCGAGCGTGGCTTCCTCGACGACCTGCGCGGCCAGTTGCCGGAGCTGCCGCCGCAGAAGCGCGAACGTTTCGAGCGCGAGTTCGGCCTGTCCGCCTACGACGCCAGCGTGCTCTCGGCGAGCCGTGAGCTGGCCGACTACTTCGAGGCGGTCAACGCCAGCTGCGGCGACGCCAAGCTGGCGGCCAACTGGGTGATGGGCGAGCTGTCCAGCCTGCTCAACAAGGACAACCTGGAAATCGAGCAGTCGCCGGTGTCGGCCGCGCAACTGGGCGGGATGATCCTGCGCATCAAGGACAACACCATCAGCGGCAAGATCGCCAAGATGGTCTTCGAGGCCCTGGCCGCCGGCGAAGGCGCCACGGCCGACGAGGTCATCGAGAACAAGGGCCTCAAGCAGGTCACCGACTCGGGCGCCATCGAAGCGATGCTCGACGAAGTGCTGGCGGCCAACGCCGAGCAGGTCGAACAGTACCGCGCCAGCGACGAAGCCAAGCGCGGCAAGATGTTCGGCTTCTTCGTCGGCCAGGCGATGAAGGCCTCGAAAGGCAAGGCCAACCCGGGGCAGGTCAACCAGTTGCTGAAGAAGAAGCTGGAGGGATGAACGCGCAGCCGCAAGCGTCAAGCTACAAGCGGCAAGCCGGGCGTGCAGGCTCTTCACTTGCCGCGTGGGGCTTGCTGCTCATGGCTGCCATTCTCACCGGCTGCTCCAGCTTCGGTGGCGCGCCGGGCGACTATCGCGCGGAGGGCAAGGCGTCTTACTACGGCAAGGCCCACCACGGCAACAAGACCGCCAGTGGCGAACGCTTCGACCAGAACGCCTTGACCGCCGCCCACCGCACCCTGCCGTTCGGCACCCGGGTCAAAGTCACCAACCTGAACAACAACCGCAGCGTGGTGCTACGCATCAACGACCGCGGCCCCTTCACCCGCGGCCGTATCATCGATGTCTCGCACAAGGCCGCCGAGGCCCTGGGCATGCTCCGCGCCGGCGTGGCGCCGGTGCGCGTGGAAAGCCTGTAGATAGCGTCTTGATCCTGGCCTGCAAGAGCGTTCGCAGTCAGGGTTCACCAGTAGGAGCGTCGCCCCCGGCGCGATGCGATGGCGGCCATGCTGCAGAATCACGCTATGGCCACGATTCGCCGCGAGGTCGCGGCTCCTACGCAAATGCGACAGTTCTTGAATCCCGCGCAGGATGGGTCGGGCCGCGCAGGTGAAACCCATCAATTGCCGATGGGTTGCCACCCATCCTACAGGCTCATAACCGCCTCAAGCCTCAAGCCTCAAGCCTCAAGCCTCAAGCCTGAGACGGCTTCTATCTATGGATAACTGAAACTCTTCACCAGGGTCAGCTCACCCGGCGTACGCATGGGCACCAGGAAGCTTTCCTGCTTCTCGTTGACCGTGCCTTCTTCGCTGATCAGGGTGATCTGCCCGGTGGTGAGGATCTGCTGCGCTGAGCTGTTGCCATCTTCGTCGCGGCTGTAACCGCCACCGTAGTAGTTGACGTAGACCAGGTACTGGCCCTTGAGCGGCGTCGGCGAGGCGATCATTTCCGGGCCGTAGCCGGTGGTCACGTCGACATCCAGCGCGGCGCCATTGGCCAGGGAGCGGTCGCCATACCAGACGTGTCCGCCATCGGGGGTCACCAGGTGCAGGTCGAGGTCGGTGTTGTCGCTGTCCCAGGACAGCACCACACGCAGCCGTGCCGGGGTTTCGCCGCTGCCGCGGTTGTAGAACTGCACCCGCCGCCACTGGCCATCCGGGCTGCGCACCTCGACATTGTTGCTGCCCTCGGAAAACACGAAGGGCCGGTCGAAGCCGCCGTCCTCGCCGATCTTCAGCGGCATGCTCACGCCGTTGACCACCAGCCGCCCCGGCCCCGCTTTCGCGGTCGCCGTGATCGCGCCCTTGATCCGCGCGGTCTCGGCCTGGTTGGCCGAGCTGTTGACCGAGGATGCCGGGTAGTTGACCTGCTGCATGAACTGCGCGCCGGCGCCGCCGCCCTCGCGCCAGCCGCTACGCGGGGTGTCGAGTTGCACCTCGGCACAGGCCAGCAACGGGGTCAGACCGAGGAGCAGCAAAGCGAGCACGGTGGGCATGGCGGACATGGGGTCATTCCAGTAACAGGCGGCGGGCCAGGCGTTCGACATAGTCTTCGTCCTGGCCATTGGGGTGAGCGGCGAACGCCAGGTGCAGGTATTCGTGGGTCAGGTCGAGGCGGTCCTGCAGGGAGAACAGCCCACGCACGAAAATGCGCTGGCGCTCGCGGTCGACATAGGGCCGGCCGGATGCCAGCTGGCACACGGCGAACTGGCGGACCTCTTCGTGGCCAGGCTCGGCATCCAGGGTCTGGCGCCAGTCGCGGCGCTGCTTGCGCAGCCATTGTTCGGCCGCCGGCAGCGGCTGGCAGGCGGCCACGGGCTTGTCCCAGCGGCTCAGGCTGGCGCGCGGGAAGGCCCGGGCCAGGATGGCGTCGTAGCGCAGCCCGGCCGCGGCCTGCTCCACCGCCTGCGACCAGGCCAGGCGATCGGGCCCCGGCTGGCTGGCATGGTAGGTCACCGTGGCGCCGGCCAGCACCAGGTCGGCGCTCCAGGCGGCGATGTCGCGCGCGCCCTGGCTGGCCGGGCGCGGCGCCACGCGCTGGCTGCTACTGCTGTCGTCGATGACCAGGCAGTCGCCGCGCCGCGAGGCGTTCTGCAGCAGGTAGGTACGGATACTCACCGCCAGCGCCTTGGCCGCTTCGAGCGGCTGCGCCGAGGCTTCGCGATCCAGCACCCGGGCCACGTACTCTTCGCGGGAAAGATGGGCCGTGAGCTGCAGCCCTTCGCCGTCGCCTTCGAGAAACAGCTCGCCATCGCTGTCGATCGGCAGGCGGTTGCCATTGGCGAACTCGACCTCGTAACGTCCCCGCAGAGCCCCCGGCTCGGCGCTGCTGCCAGTGCCCGAGTGGCGCACCTGGTGCACGGGATAACGGGCGAACAGGCGCACCTCGACACAGCTGCCGGCGTCCGCCGGCCAGGGTGATGGCAACAGGCTGCCGAGCACCTCGGCATAGTCCTTGAGAATGCGCATGCTGGTGCCCGAACCGCCGACCCACAGCGGCGTGCCGTCCACCAGCCAGCCGGCGAAACCGCCCTGGCGCGACTGCGGGTCGTCATCGGCCAGCCAGCTCCAGGTCTTCACCCGCAGGCGCCCGCCCAGCGCGCCCAGGGCCGAGGCATCCGGCGCATTGAGGGGCACGTCCAGCAGCACCTTGCGCGCCTCGTCCTGGGCCGGCAAGCGCGCCAGTTGCTCGAGCAACTGGCTGACCGGCACCCGGGTCTGCGGCTGCAGCCGTGTCAGGTCGCCGAGCCAGGCCGGCGCCTGCCGCGCCCGCCAGTAACGCGCCCAGTCGGCATGCGCGAGCTGCAGATTGTCCGGCTCGAAATACAGGCCGCAGGATTGCACCAGCGCACGATCGCGCTCGATGCGCTCCCCCGTCTTGCAGCAATAGACTTCATCACGCAGCTGGCCCTGGCACTGATAGCCGCTTTCCGGCAGTTGGTTGTCGACCAGGTAGGCATAGACGAACAGTTTCCACAGGCTGCCCAGGGGCGCCTGCAGGTCTGGCGGCAAGGGCCCGCGGCCGATCACCTGCTGCGTGTTCATCAGCACCCGTTCATCGCCCTGCGCCGTGGGCCAGGCCAGCGCCAGTGGCGCATCGGCGGCGCGCAGCAGCCCGGGCAGCAGGGCAAGGGCCGCCAGCATCAGGCTCAGGGTGTTACTCAACGGTCACCTGCTGCAACGCGGGCTCGGCCTCCAGCGCCTGCTCGCCCGGCGCATACAGGCGCAGATAGCGCGCCGGCGGCAGCTCGAAGCGGCCCTTCTGCGAGAAACGCACCAGATGGCGCAACACCAGCTCGCCCTGCAGGCTGTCCACCGGCACGGCGTAGCTCAGTTGGCCGGGCTCGCTGCGCGCCCTTTCCAGCGCCGACGCCTCCTCGCCGGCCAGGCCGCTGACCTTGATCCCCCAGGTGGTGCGCTCGACATCGGCGCCCGGCGGCAACGGCACCTCCAGCAGGCCGTAGCGCAACGGGTGTTCGGCGCTGGAGGTGAGGGTCACTTCATCGAGGTACAGGTCGGCGCTGGAGATCTCGTCCCTGTCCACCTCTTCCACGCTGAAGGTGAAGGCTTCTTCACCCGGCACCAGGCGCAACAGGCGCCGGCTGAGGGTGAGCGGCACGGCGCTCGGCGCGGCCTGGGCGCTCTGGTAGTCGATGCGCACCTCGACCGGCTGATCGAGATCGCCGGCCAGCACCAGGGCCTCCGGCGCCTGCGCGCCCTGCCACTGCCAATAGGCGTCGCCACTGGCGCCCTGCCCGGCACGCCAGTCGCCTTCGGGAGCCAGGCTGTCCGTCGACGCCTGGAGATCCAGCGAGGGTTGCAGCCAGGTCAGCGCCAGCGCCCGTTCCAGACCGGCCTGGGCCGGCGCCATTTGCCTGAGCAGGCGCTGCGCCTGGTAGCGATCCGGGTGATTGAGGTACAGGCCCACGGCTTCGACGAACGGCGAACCGCTGTCATACAACGGCGCCCGGTCCTGCTCCACACGAGCCTTCAGTGCATCGCCGACGGGCACCCTGGCCCGCTCGGCCAGACCGACGCCGAGCTGCCGCGCCAGGGCCAGGCCGAGCGCCGAGTCCGGCGCCGCCATGACCAGGCTGTCTGCGTCCGCCAGCACCTGCTCCTGACCGTCGCCAGCGGCATCCAGGTCATACACCAGCCCTTCGAGCAAGGTGTTCACCGGCAGCCCCATGTCGCGGGCGAAAGCCAGGATCAGCGCGCGCTGCAGCAGCGGCGTTTGCTGGGCCCGGCGCGCATAGACATCGAGCGGGCGCTGCCAGTGCTCGGGCGGCAACTCGATGGCCAGGGCACGGCTGGCGTGCCAGTCGGCGTAGTAGGCATAGGCGGTGAGGAAGGCATCGCCCTCGGCGTCGCCGCCCCACCAGGTGAAGGTCGCTTCCGGCCCGGCCATCTGCACCAGGCGCAGGCGGCTGTTCTGCATGATCAGACGCAGGCGATCCTTGATCCGCGGCTCGCCCGCGGCCAGCACCGGGTAGGCCAGGCTCAGCGGCAGCAGGCGGCTGGCGGTCTGCTCGACGCCGCCGTAGGGGTAGCTCAACAGGTCGTCCAGGGCCGCGCCGAACAGATCTCCGCCGGCGCGCAGGCGCACGCCGCTGGCATCGGCTGGCAACTCCAGCGGCGTACTGCCGGGGAATGCCGAGAGGCGTTTGCTGTGCAGTTGCTGCCAGCCCTGTGCGACCAGGCGCAGGTCGACCGCCAGGGCATCCGCCTGCTCGCCGCCCTGCAGCAGTTCGGCGCTGAAATCGCCCTCGCTCAGGGCCATCTCCGGCAGCGCCAGGTAGTTGATGCCCTTGGCCAGCGTCACCTCGCGGCGCTGCTCCTGGCCGGCATAACGGGTCACCAGTTCGGCCTTGGCGCCGTCATTGCCCTGGTTGAAGGCGAACAGGCCCATGGCCGGCTTATCGCCGACGCGGAAACGGGTCGGCCCGCTCCACTTCAGGTACAGCGGCTTCTCCGAGCGCACGAAGTGGCGCTTCTGCCCGACCTGGCCATCGGCGCTCACCGCGCGGGCCGTGATGCGCCAGCGCGTGAGGGAGTCGGGCATGCGGAAACTGAAGCGCGCCTTGCCGTCGGCGTCCGTCAGCAGGTCCGGCTGCCAGGCGGCGGTGTCCACCTCTTCCCGGCGCGGGCGCTCCAGCACCTTGACCCCGCGCTCGCTGCGGTTGGCCCGTCCCGGCGCACTGGGCGTGCCCGGCAGGGCCAGGTCGTAGCTGATGAACGACAGGCTGGCGCTGGTGCGCACGTTGTTGCGCCGCGGGTGGTAGAAGAACTGATCGATGCCCGGGGCGATTTCCGGCTGCAGGGCGTAGATCATCTCGTCCACCACACTGACGGTCAGCCGCGCGGGCACCGGCTTGCCGGCGAAGCGGGTGGTCAGCTCCACGGTGACCATCTCGCCGGGACGCACCTGCTCGTGGTCGGTGGCGATGGCGATGTCGATCTGCGGCGTGGCGACCTTGATCCCGGCATTCTGGAAGCTGTAATCGCCGCCACGGGTGTACAGCGCGGAGAAGGTCATGTTCGGCGAGAAACGCTCGCCGACCGGAATCCGTGCGCGGTACTGGGTGTCGGACAGGCGCTCGAGCTGCAGCCAGTCGCCGCCCTTGGACAGCAGCGCGGTGGCCTCGACCTTGTCCCGCTCCAGGGTCAGCAGGGCATCGCTGACCGGCTCCGGGAAGGTGATCAGCGCCAGGGCCTCCTCGCCGCTGGCGTACTCGCTCTTGTCGAGCACGATTTCGATGGTGCCGGCCACCGCCTTGACGCCCTCGCCGCTGACCGAATGACCGGTGGCGCCGAGGATCAGGCCGCTGTCGTCCTTGAGGGTGATGCTGTAGGTACCGGGCCGCGGGAAACTCAGCTCGAAGCCCTTGGCATCCGCCGCCAGTTCGCCGCTGCCGGTGCTCTGGTCTTCCAGGCGCACCCAGTCGTAACGAGCCGGGCGCCGTTCGCTGTCACCCTCGCTGCGGTAGCTGAAGCCGACTGCCTCGCCGACGCTGCTGAAGCGCTGCGGCGCGCTCAGGCGATAGCGGGCTGCACCGCGCTCGATGAGGATTTCCTTGCTGGTCTTGACCCGGTAGGCGGCGCCGTCGCTGGCGAACACGCTGAGCAGGTAGCGGCTCGGCTTGTCGGCCGCCGGCAGGTCGAGGCGGGCACGCCCCTGGCTGTCGGTGCGCACCTCGGTGCTGCTCAGCTCCACCGGGAATTGCCCGAGGTACTGCAGCTCGTTGTCGATCATCGACAGTTGCTGGGCGCGCAGGCTCAGTTGCACCTGGGCGTCCGCCACCGGCTTGCCGTCCGGGTAGAGCAGCACCAGCGCCCCGGTGACCGCTTCGCCGGTGCGGAAGTCCGGCTTGTCCAGATCCAGCGACACCTCGAAGTGCGGCTTGATGTACTCGGCGACGCGGAAGGCGCTGCTGTACAGCTGGTCGCGATAGGCGAAACGCAGTTCGTAGCCACCGGCCACGGCGTTGTCGGGCAACTGGAAGCGCCCGTGGCTGCCGGTCTGCCCGTCGAAGTCCAGTTTCAGGCTCTGCAGTTCGGTGCCGTTGGCGTCGAGCACGGCCAGGCTGATCGGCGCGGAACCGGCCGCCACCGACTCGCGGGCGTTCTTGAACTCGCGGCCGACGATCTTCACTTCGACCCAGTCGCCCGGACGGTACAGCGGGCGATCGGTGAAGGCGTACAGCTTGGTGTCGTAGATCTCGCTGTCGTAATAGAAGTTCTCGGAAACGAAGACCCCGCCCTCCTCGTCCTCGCCGAGCACGTAGGAACGCTCCGGGCTGGCGTGCCCCAGGCGCAGCAGGCCTTCGCCGTCGGTCCTGCCGCTGGTCATCACCCCCAGGCCATCGCTCCACAGCACCTGGGCGTTGCTCACCGGCGTGCCTTCGTGCTTGCGCGCGGTCCACACCAGCAGTTCGCCGCCGGCGATCTTGCTCACCGCCACGGTGTTGGAAACGAAGACCACGGTGGTCGCCCGGTACTTGCCGATGATCGCCTCGGTCAGGTACAGGCCCGGCTCCAGCTTGCCCAGGGGAATGTAGACGTTACCCGGCGCGACGCTGAGGAACTGGCTCGAGGAGCCGGACAGATCGACGCCCTCGGGCGGCTCGATCGACTTGGCCTCCCACAGCGGGTAGCGGAATTCGGCCACCAGCGGCAGGCCCTTCATCGGCGCGAACTGCACCTGCGGGGTGTATTCGGTCGGCGCGGCGATGGCCGGACCCATCTTCAGCTCCGGCGCCTCTTCGGTGACCTGCTTGCGCGACTCGTAGGAGAAGGCGCGCTGCATCACCCGCCGCGACTTGCGGTACCAGTTGTCCCACAGGTAGGCCAGGGTGTTGGACAGCCCCTCGCCCTTGAACTGGCCCTCGGCGACCACCCGGTGCAGGTTCTTCTGCCGCTTGAGGAATTCCAGCGGCTGATCGATGCGGTACACGCGCACGTCGACCCCGCCGTAGCCTTCCATACGGTAGCGCCGGTAATCACGACCGGGCGCCTCGAGGCGCACCCTGGCCACCTCGTCGGTGGCGAAACTGCTGTCGGCGAGGAGGAAGAACGACTCGCCGGCCAGGGGCGAATAGTTGCTCGCCGGCACCTCGTCCCCGGCCTGGCCGACGCCCAGGGGCAGCAGCGCCAGCAGGGCCACGGCGCAGAGACGGCGCGTGCTCATCGCGAAAGAAAATGCAGCCGATAGATGCCGATAAAGTTGGGGTTGGCGTCGTCGGGTATCCATCGGGTGTCCTTCCAGGTCATGAGTTGTTGCAGGCTGACGGAACGCATGCCGTTGTCGGTGGGCGTGCTGCTGCCGGTGTGGTAGACGATGTCGCGGCCCATCCAGATCATCAGGTGTTGCTCGTCGCCCTGATCGAAGAACATCAGGTCACCGGGGCGTGCCTGGTTGAGGTCGCGACCGGCGAACCGGCTGTTGTGCTGGATCAGTTTGATCGCATTGACGTAGGGCCCGACCTGGCCGCCGCCCTGTTGCCATTGCTGGGCCAGGCGGCGCTGGGCGTCGTCCAGTTCCAGCTCCGGCGGCAGGTAGCGGTTGGACAGGCCATTGGCGCGCAGCCATTTGCCGTCGTGCACTTTCAACGCCTCGTTGGCGGCGAAGCGCACCAGGCCGGCACAGTCCTGCTGGTGCCAGCGCGGGCTCGGCCCCTGGCGCAACTGCTCCTGGGCGATGCGCACGAACCAGGCGCGAAACACCTGGGACTGCTCGGCGTTCAGCGCCGGCGCCTGCTCGGCGCGCAGGCCCAGGCTGCAGACCAGCAGCAGGAGGGCGGTCAGCATGACGCAGGGTCGATGCACGGCGGGCGTCGAACGGGCTCTCACAGTGCGCGCCACTCCAGCGCAATCCACTGCCAGTCATCCCCGGCGGCGGTATCGGCCGGCAGGCTCAGGGCGAACTGGCCATAGCCGCCCATGGCCCGCAGCTTGGGCAGCAGGTGGGTGTCGGCGGCATTACGGAACACCGGCTCGTAGTTGGCCGGCAGGCTCTCCAGGGTTTCCCGCTCGAGCAGCCGCGACAGGCTGTCCGGGGCGAAGTAGCCCGGCACCAGCGCGTCCCTGGGCAGGACCTCGGCCAAGGGCGGGAAGCGCTTGCCGAGGGTATCCAGCGCCTTGTCCACCAGGCGATCGTCCAGGGAGAACAACAGCGTCGAGCCGTGGCGCGCCAGGCTGACCCGGAAAAAGCCGCGGGAGGCCAGGGCATCCGGGGCCGAACTCTGCGCAGCCGGGTACTGGCCGAAATTGGAGCCCACCTCGCGCTGCCAGCGATGGCCGTCCGTCTCGCTGCGGCTGTCGAGGGGGAAGCGACCGTCCTCCACATAGGGCTCGAAGGCGCCGATCATGCTGTCGAACAGCCCGCCGATGGCGTCATCCAGCTCCGGCGTGACGGCCTCGTCGAGGTAGGTGACCAACAGCGGCGAGTGCAGGCGCGAGTCGGCGTACCAGCACAGGCCCGCCGCGCTGCCGAGGCGCTTTTCCAGGTCGGCGCCGACTTCCTTGCTCGCCCCGACCCGCGCCAGCAGGCGCTCGGCGCTGCCGGGCGCCACCGGCAGGGCGACGCAGGCGCTGGCGCCCATGGGCATGGCCTGCCAGATCGGCTTGAAGTCCAGGCGCGGCTGGTCATCGACCTCGTTCAGGGCCAGGAAGCTGTGCCAGCCCTGCTCGTTCTTTTCGAAGCGCAGGCCGGCGAAGGCCGGGAAGAAACGCTGGTAGCCCAGGGCGACGTACTCGCCGCTGAGGGAAATCCGCTGCTGCTCCTGGGCGCGCCGCTTGAGGCCGAAACGGGCGGGGAACGGGTTGTCGCCGTCGAGCAACGCCTCCACCGCGGCGGTGGCATCCCGTCCCGGCAGTTCGTCCTCGCCCAGCAGCATGCCCGGCGAGGACAGCACCAGCAGCTTGTCGCCATGGCTGGCCAGCAACAGGGAGCGGTCGCCCAGGTAGGTGAGGCGGTACAGCGGCACGCTGCTGCCATCGACCCGCAACTCACCGGCCCGGCTCAACTGGCGATCGTCCAGGGCCACGTGGGCCAGGGGCTCGAGCAGGCGGGCCAGGCCGCCGCGCTGGATGACCATGAGGAAGTGCTTGAGCTTGCCATCGGCGCCGCGCCACAGGGCGACATCGGCCGGCTGGTCGAGCAGCTCGTCGAGCAGGTTGTCCCGCAGCTTGAGGTCGCGCTCGTAGATGATCCGCCGCAGGCTGCCGATCAGGCCCAGGCGGTCGGCGTTGTGCTCGTAGTAGAAGACGAAGTCCTCGGTCAGGGTGTCGCGCAGCAGCGGCACCGCCAGCAGATCCCTGGGCAGGCGGCTGAGGGAGGCGCTTTCGATCAGCGCATCGGGCCGCTGCAGGTCCAGGCCCAGCTCACTGCGCTCCCCCAGCTCACGCGCCTCTTGCGAACAGCCGCCGAGCAGGCCGACGGCCAGCAAGCCCAGGGCGAGCGCGCGCAGGCCGCGCAGGCCCGGCGCAACCAGGGTGTCGTGGGCCGCTGCGGCAGTGGTATTCCGGTTCATGGTCAGACCCCAGTTCATCCGAGCATCGGGCTATCAGTAATTGAAGGACTTGACGAAAAGCAGCTCGCCAATGGCGCGCAAGGGCACCAGAAAGGTCTCGCGCTTTTCGTCCAGGGTGTTCTCGTTGAAGATCAGGCTGATCTGCGAGGTGATGACCTCGTTCTGGTTGCTGCCGGCCTCGAAGTTGTAGCCGCCGCTGCCCAGGTTGCCCCAGTAGTTCACGTAGATCAGGTAGGTGCCCTGCAGCGGCGCGGTCATGGTGAACATTTCCGGACCCGGGCCGTCGACGCTGTCGACATCCAACCCACCGCCGTTGCTCAGCACCGGCTGCCTCCAGAAGGCGTGCTGGCCGTCCGGGGTGACCACATGCAGGTCCAGCTCGGCCTTGGGATCGTCCCAGCCGAGGACGATGCGTATGCGCGCGGGGGTACGCAGGTTGTTGGCCTCGTAGAACTGCACACGCTTGAGCGACTTGCCCTCGCCCACCACCAGTTCGACGCTGTTGGAGCCGGCACCGAAGGCATAGGGCCGGGCGAAGCGGCCCTGCTCGTCGGTGTACAGCGGCAGTGGATTGCCATTGACCACCAGCCGGTGCGGCGCGCGCGCCTGCCCCAGGTCGTGCAGGGTGCCCTCGATCATGCTGCGGCCACGCTGGGCGCCACGGTCGATGGGAGGAGTCGGATAGGCGACGCGGGGATTCTCGCTGCCATCGCCGAGGCCGTGATAGCGCCAGCCGCCACTGGGGCTGGGCAGGGAAACCGAGGGTTCGGCCCAGACCAGGCAAGGCGCCAGCAGAACGCACAGCGACAACAAGCGTCCTGCCAGGCAGCCGCAGGCCCGAGCGGACTGAAACGATCGCCGTCGCGGAAAAAGACCAACCACTGCACCACACTCCTTGTGCCTGGCCCGACCCTGACGGCCGGGCACCCGCACTTCACATCCCAGGCTCACGGCGCACCGACGAGGCTACCCCACGGCGGCGTCATATGAAGTTACACGCTGGCCGAGGATGCTAACGAGTTACCCCGCAACTGACAATCGTGGCACGTGCGAATCAGTACTGCTTCACAGTGATGAGCGACCAATGAAAGGCGATAGCAGCCTTCGATCAAAAGCGCTTGAGGCTGGAAAGCTGGACGAAAGAGCCTGTGCGGTTTGCTTGTCGTTCAGCCTCCAGCCTCAAGCGCTCTTATCGGCCGTCCGTTTCCGCCTTTTTGTTGCCGGTCAGCCAGTAGGATGGGTGAAACCCATCGACGATTGATGGGTTTCACCCATCCTACGAAGAGCCGTTTGCGCCTCTAAGCTGCCCTCCTCGGCTATCTGCGCCCCCCAGCGATGACTAGATCCACCCCGCCCATTGCAGCAGCAACAGACCGACATTGGTGGTGACCACCGCCGCCAGGGTGGTGATGACGATGATCGCCGCCGCCAGCTGGTAGTTGCCGTTGACCGCCCGCGCCATGACGAAGCTGGCCGCGGCCGTGGGGCTGGCGAAGTACAGGAAGAGGATGGCCAGGTCGGCATCGCGGAAGCCGTACAGCCAGGCGCCGGCGGTGGACAGCAGCGGTAGCCAGACCATCTTCATCAGGCTCGAACTGATGGCGATGCCGCTGCTTTCCCGCAGCGAGGCCAGCGACAGGGTGCCGCCGATGCAGATCAGCGCCAGCGGCAGGGTCATCTGTGCGAAGTATTCAGCGGAGACCATCATCCAGTGCGGCGGGATCACTTCCCAGTAGGCGAAGGGAATCGCCGCCAGCACGCCGATGATCAGCGGGTTGCTGAAGATGCTCTTGCAGATCGTCCACGGGTCGGACTTCATGTCCGGGCTGTAGATCGCCAGGACGATGGCCGATAGCACGTTGTAGCAGAGGATCACCACGCCACCGAGCACCGCCCCCACCGACAGCCCGTAGTCGCCATACATGCTGGTGGCCAGCGCCAGGCCGACGATGCCGTTGTTGCCGCGAAACGCGCCCTGGGTATAGATACCGCGGTCGACCCTGGGGCAACGCCAGATGGCCCAGCCCCAGGCGATCAGGAAACACGCCAGCGTGGCGACCACGAAATAACCGATCAGCGCCGGCTGCAGGGCGGCGCTCAGGTCGGCCTGGACGATGCTGAGAAACAGCAGGGTCGGCATGGTGCCACGGAATACCAGCGACGAGGCGGTATTGATGAAGGCGGCATCGATCCAGCCGATCCGGCGCAACAACACCCCGAGAAACAGCATGGAGAACACCGGGGCGGTGATGCTGATGGTTTGCTGAAGCACAGCGAGCATGGAAGTCCCGGAAACGGAGGCGATGGAACAGCTTCAAGCTTCAAGCTTCAAGCTTCAAGCCAGAGTATGACCCGATACCGATGGCGTCTCGGCTCTCGCTTGCAGCTTGTGGCTTGCAGCTTGCCGCTGCCTCAACGGCGCACCGGGCGCTTCTGCAACTTGCGCTGCAGGGTGCGGCGGTGCATGCCCAGGGCACGGGCCGTGGCGGAAATGTTGCCTTCGTGCTCGGCCAGCACGCGCTGGATATGCTCCCACTGCAGGCGATCCACCGACATCGGGTTCTCCGGCACCAGGGTATCCAGGTCGGCATGCTGGGTGAGCAATGCGGCGAGCACGTCGTCGGCATCCGCGGGTTTGCACAGGTAATTGCAGGCGCCGCGCTTGATGGACTCCACCGCGGTGGCGATGCTCGAATAGCCGGTGAGGATCACCACGCGCATTTCCGCATCGAGTTCCAGCAGCTTGGGCAACAGCACCAGGCCGGAGTCGCCTTCCATCTTCAGGTCGAGCACGGCGTAATCCGGCAGATCGCGCTCGGCCAGGGCCAGGCCCTCCTCGGCCGAGGCCGCGGTGGATACCCGCAGGCCCCGGTTGCCCATGGCGCGGGCCATCACCCGGGTGAAGGTCGGATCGTCATCGACCAGCAGCAGGTGGGGTTGTTCTTCGCCTTCGAACAGCGCTTCTTCACTCATGCATCACTCCTTAGGTCCGCCCATAGGCCCGCGGCAATTTGAGCTCGGTGAGCGTGCCGCCCTCTTCATGGTTATACAGTTTAACCGTACCACCGGCACGGGTGACGCTGGCCTGACTAAGGAACAGGCCGAGGCCGAAGCCCTTGCCTTTGCCCTTGGTGGTGAAAAACGGCCGGCCCAGTTGTTCGGCGATGGCCAGCGGCACGCCGTCGCCGAAATCGCGGATGCTCAGGCGCAGCCACTGTTGGTCCCAGTCCAGGCGGATATCCAGCTTGTCCGGGCAGGCATCGGCGGCATTGTTCAACAGGTTGAGCAAGGCCTGGGTCAGATCCGCCGGCGGCATCAGTTGCGGCGGCTTGCCGCGACCCTGGCATGCGTAGCGATAGGTGGCCTCGGGACGCATCAGGTGCCAACGGTTGAGCGTGGTTTCCAGCCACTCCACCGCGGACATTTCCACCACCGCCTGGCGCCGATCCGCCTCGGCGGCGCGCACCAGTTGCTGCAAGGTGGCCTTGCACAGTTTGACCTGCTCCTGCAGCACGGCCAGATCCTCCTGCAGCAGCGGGTTGTCGTGCTCGCGGCGCAGCTCCTTGATCAGCACGCTCATGGTCGCCAAGGGCGTGCCCAGCTCATGGGCGGCGCCGGCGGCCTGGGTGGCCACGGCCAGCAGTTGCTGGTCACGCAGGCCTTCTTCGCGGCGCTCGGCGCGCAGCTCCTCCTGCTGGCGCAGTTCCTCGGCCATCTTGGCGACGAAGAAGGTGATCAACGCCGCGGCCAGGGCGAAGCTCAGCCACATGCCGTAGATCAGCAGGCTTTCCCGCGGGCCTACCGGCAACTGCAAGGGGTGCGACCACACCAGCAACAGGGTGTAGGCCGCCAGCGCCATGCCCGCCAGGATCATGGTGAACAACCAGGGCAAGGTGGCCGCGGCGATGGTCAGCGGCACCAGGTAATAGGAGACGAAGGGGTTGGTCGAGCCACCGGAGTAGTACAGCAGGACGCTGTGGATGATCAGGTCGATGCCCAGCTGCACCGCGTACTCGACCTCGGTCACCGGCCAGGGCCCACGCAGGCGCAACGCCGTGAGCAGGCACAGCACCAGGGAAATGCCCAGGGTCACGCTCAGTTCCAGCCAGGGCAGCGGCAGCAGCTCGGATTTGTAGGCGAGGCCAACCGAACCGGCCTGCGCAGCCAGCACCAGGATGCGGATCAGGGTCAGGCGCCAGAGATTCTGCCGGCTGGCCGACAACAGTTGCACGGGGGCAAGCATGAACGATTCCTCAGACCCTTTGGCGAGCCGTGCGATTATAACCAAGGCGCCTGCGCGCCTGCTGCGGCAACGCGCCGCAGCGGCACCGGGGTCGCAGGCGGGCGGGTAGACGTCGAAAATCGCTGCCGGCGATTTTTTGTGGCCCGCCATCCCTGGGGATTCAGCGACAAGCGCGCAGAATGGCCACATTGGGGTAGGAGCCGCGACCTCGCGGCGAATCGTGGCCATACCGCGATTTCTGCGGCATGACCGCCATCGCATCGCGCCGGGGTCGGCGCTCCTACTTATGAGCCTTGACTGCGAACCGGCGCTTGCAGGCCAAGGATCAAGGCGGTATCTGCGGGCCGCCTCCCACGACGTCGAAAATCGCTCCCGGCGATTTTTTCGTGAAGCCTTAACCCGGATGCCGTTACCTGTTCGTCTACCCTGATGAACACGGCAACCCCTCCGTGCCAGTCCATCGATAAGGAACCGCCATGCTGCCACTTTCCCGTCTCGCCACCGCCCTGGCCATCACCGCCGCCGGTCTGTTCAGCCTCACCGCCCAGGCCGACGAAGCGCGCTACAACCAGGTGTCGCTGAGCACCCAGGTCAGCCACGAAGTGGCGCACGACCTGATGCAGGTCACCCTCTACAGCGAAGCCCAGAACAAGGACCCGGCGGCCCTCGCCGCCGAGATCACCCGCACCCTCAATGCGGCCCTGAGCCAGGCGCGTGGCGTCGAAGGCATCAGCGTGTCCCAGGGCAGCCGCAACAGCTATCCGGTCTACAGCGAAAAGGGCGAGACCATCAGCGCCTGGCGCGAACGCGCCGAGATCCGCCTGGAAAGCGCGGACTTCGCGGCCCTGTCCAAACTCACCGGCGAGATGCTCACCAGCCTGAAGATGGGCGGCATGAACTTCAGCATCGCCACGGCCACCCGCAAGCAGGAAGAGGACGCCTTGATCAAGGACGCGGTCGCCGCCTTCAAGGCGCGCGCCCAGTTGACCACCGAGGCACTGGGCGGCAGCAGCTACAAGCTGGTCAGCCTGAACCTCAGCAGCGGCGGTTTCATGCAACCGCCGATGCGCCCGCAGATGATGAAAGCCGCCGCCTTCGCCAACGACAGCGTCACCCCGGAAATCGAGGCCGGTACCAGCCAGGTGACCCTCAGCGCCGACGGCGTGATCGAAGTGCAGATGCCTTGAGCCCCATGCGTGCCGGCGACCGGCGCGGCAGCGGCTTCAGCGGCGATGCTCGATCGCCGCTGAAGCGCCTCCCACGATCAGCGGCGTTCCGCAGACCGTGGATACCGGCTTGAATCCCATCCGGCAAGCATCAGTCGAGAAATAAGGCCGTCGCCTGGGTTCGAGCACGGCGATACCCGGGCCGCCCTGCCCCAGGTGTCGCCACGCTCGACCCGAGCGACACGAACAGAGGTTCGGCGCGAATCCGTCAGCCGCGATGCTTCGGCGCTCGAAGCAAGAAACACCCTCCCCCACCGCCAATCCGGCACATCCCGTGCATAGCCTCCCACAAGGTCTAGGGTTAACGCAGGCTTTGTCAGGCTCTGACAGACCCTTTTCCCTGCAGCAGACCCCTCACGAAAAACACAAATAGACATGAGGTAACCATGCACAAGAACGCCGTCATCCAGGCTTTCGTCGCCGCTGGCCTGATCGCCAGCGCCCCCTTCGCCCAGGCCGCCAGCAACCTGGTGTTCTGTTCCGAGGGCAGCCCGGCCGGATTCGACCCGGGGCTGTACACCACCGGCACGGATTTCGATGCCGCCGCGGAAACCGTCTTCAACCGCCTGTCCCAGTTCGAACGCGGCGGCACCGCCGTGATCCCTGGCCTGGCGGAAAAATGGGACATCAGTGACGACGGTCTCACCTATACCTTTCACCTGCGCCAGGGCGTGAAGTTCCATACCACCGACTACTTCACCCCGAGCCGCGACTTCAACGCCGACGACGTGCTGTTCACCTTCCAGCGCATGCTCGACAAGGAGCATCCGTTCCGCAAGGCCTACCCCACCGAGTTCCCCTACTTCACCGATATGGGCATGGACCAGAACATCGCCAGCATCGACAAGCTGGACGAGCACAGCGTTCGTTTCACCCTCAATAGCGTGGACGCGGCCTTTATCCAGAACATGGCCATGAGCTTCGCCTCGATCCATTCGGCCGAGTACGCCGAGCAGTTGCTCGAGGCCGGCAAGGCCGCGGACATCAACCAGAAGCCCATCGGCACCGGCCCGTTCGTGTTCAGCCGTTACCAGAAGGACGCGCAGATCCGCTACAAGGGCAACCCGCAATACTGGCACCCCGAGGACGTCAAGATCGACAACCTGATCTTCGCCATCAACACCGATCCCTCGGTGCGCATGCAGAAGCTCAGGGCCGGGGAGTGCCACGTCAGCGTCTACCCACGCCCCGCCGATCTGGACAACCTGAAAAAGGACCCCAAGCTGCAGATGCCCGACCAGGCCGGCTTCAACGTCGGCTACCTGGCCTACAACACCGAGCACAAGCCGTTCGACAAGCTCGAGGTGCGCCAGGCCATGGACATGGCGGTGAACAAGCAGGCCATCATCAACGCCGTGTACCAGGGCGCCGGCCAGGTCGCCGTGAACGGCATGCCGCCGACCCAGTGGTCCTATGACGAGAGCATCGTGGACACCCCGTACAACCCGGACAAGGCCAAGGAACTGCTCGAGGCCGCCGGCGTCGCCGAGGGCACCGAAATCACCCTGTGGGCCATGCCCGTACAGCGTCCGTACAACCCCAACGCCAAGCTGATGGCCGAGATGCTCCAGGCCGACTGGGCCAAGATCGGCATCAAGGCGCGCATCGTCAGCTACGAGTGGGGCGAGTACAACAAGCGCGCCAAGGCCGGTGAACACGACGCCCTGCTGATCGGCTGGACCGGCGACAACGGCGACCCCGACAACTGGCTCAGCGTGCTGTACGGCTGCGACGCCATCGGCGGCAACAACTACAGCCGCCTGTGCAACCCGGTGTTCGACAAGCTGCTCAAGCAGGCCAAGGCGATCAACGATCAGGAACAACGCACCACGCTGTACAAGCAGGCCCAGCACCTGCTCAAGGACGACGTGCAGATCACCCCGATCGCCCACTCCACGGTCTACCAGCCGATGAGCACCCGGGTGAAGGACTTCAAGATCAGCCCCTTCGGCGTCAATTCCTTCTATGGCGTCAGCATCGAGTAAGGCGGCAAACGCAACGCCCGGACCAATGCCCGGGCGTTGTCGTGCTCGCCGTGCCCCGGGAGCCCCGTCTCCGGGGCGCTGCGCGGGCGGCTGTCAGGCCTGCAGGCCGAAGGGGTCGTCCAGCGAATGGCTCGGCCGGGTAAACCAGCGCGGGCCCTCGGCGGTCATGTAGAAGTGGTCTTCCAGGCGGATACCGAATTCCCCCGGCACGCAGATCATCGGCTCGTTGCTGAAGCACATGCCTTCTTCCAGCGGGGTGTCATCGCCCCCGACCAGGTAGGGCCCTTCGTGGATGTCCAGGCCGATACCGTGGCCGGTGCGGTGCGACAGCCCTGGCAACGTGTAGCCCGGGCCAAGCCCTGCGGCTTCCAGGCTACGGCGGGCCGCCGCGTCCACCGCCGCGCAGGGCGCGCCGAGGCGCGCGGCCTCGAAGGCGGCCTGTTGCGCGGCCTTTTCCGTGTCCCAGAACGCGCGCTGACGGGCGCTGGGCGTGCCGAACACGTAGCTGCGGGTGATGTCCGACAGGTAGCCATGCACCTGGCAGCCGGTGTCGATCAGCACCATGTCACCGTCCTCGAGCCGTTGCGCATGCTTGACCCCATGGGGAAAGGCGCTGGCGGCACCGAACAGGACGATGCAGAAGATCGACCCCGGGGCACCGACCCGGCGGTGTGCCTGGCGGATGAACTCGGCCACCTCGGTGGTGCTGATGCCCTCGTGGAGGATGCTCGCGGCCGCCTTCTGCACCTCCAGGGTCATGTCCTTGGCCCGCTGCATCAGGCCGATTTCCGCCGCCGATTTGCGCTGTCGGCATAGCGTGCTGACCCGCCCGGCATCGACGAAACGGTAACCGTCGGCCAGTTGCCGGATGCCCTCGTACATGAAAAAAGGCAAGGAAGAACAAAGGCCTACCTGGGGCGGCCGAGCGCCATCGGGGGAAACGCCGATACGCTGCAGACAGTCCAGCAGCAGGCGGTAGGGATTCTCGTGCTCTTCCCAGGTGTTGATCGCCCCGGGCAGCACCTGGAAGTCGCGAACCGTGCCCTCCTCGAACGCGGGCGCCAGGTATTCGAGCTCGCCCTCGGCGGGCAGCAACGCGCCGACCAGGCGCTCGCTGGGATGCCACTGCACGCCCGTGAAGTAATGCAGGTTGCTGCCGGCAGCGAGGAACAGCGCCGCGATACCCTGCTCACGCATCAGCCCCTGAGCCTTGGCGATACGCGCCCGGTACTCGGCCTCGGCGATCGGCGTACTGCCCGCCGTCATGTCCTGCAAACGCGCCAGCGCCTGCTCCGGCGTACTGCCGCCAACTCCCAGTGTCATGTCCATTCCTCGTTGCCAGGGCAAAAACAGCCAGCCGCCCGCGGGCGAACCGTCAGCACTCGATGCGGCAGAATTTAAGTGCAACTTAAATTCTGGTCAAAATATTTTTCAGTCACACTTAAAAAAAGGATCGGAAATCCTTTTTCTCGTGACACGACCTGTCCCGGTGCAATGACCGCAATCGCATCGCCCCGAGGTCGGGGCTCCTACCGGTCGCGGACCACCCTACCCTTGTAGGAGCCGCGCCCTCGCGGCGATCGGCCACGCCGCGGTTTGGCCTGCACCCGTCTACGGGCTGTCGCCGCCGGGCCCGATGGGTATACTGCGGCCATTCGAACAGCGAGCCCCTCCATGACCGCAGATCGCATTGGCGAACGCCTGCGCCGATATCGGCGGGCCGCCGGCAAAACCCTCAACGAAGTGGCCGCCGATGCCGGCCTGACCGCCAGCTTCCTGTCCCAGGCCGAACGCAATCTCACCGGGGTCTCGCTGTCGTCCCTGGCGAGCATCGCCAAATCGCTCGACGTGCCGCTCAACGTGCTCTTCGACCAGCCCGAGCAGGCGCAACCCGACTCCCACGTGGACCAGCGCGTGCGCTACACCGTCGGCGGCCAGTTGCTGGCCTATGAGCGCCTCTCCAGCTCGTTTCCCGGCAACTCGATCAACGCGGTGAAGATGAACATTCCCGTGGGCTACCAGTCGGAACTGATCGCCCATGAGGGGGTGGAGTTCTCCTACGTACTGGTCGGGCAGATCGTCTACACCATCGAGGGTCGCGAATACCCGCTGGGGCCTGGCGACTCCGTGCACTTCGATGCCAACAAACTGCATCGCCTGGCCAATGCCGGCGACGGCAATGCCGAAGTGCTGACCATGACCACCATGGCCCTGTTCGACGATCGCCCCGTCAGCGAGTGACTTTTGCCCCAGATGAGGGCATTTGTGCGCAATGTTAGTGCTGCTTAATTTTTGTTGACCGGAATTTCAGCATGACTTAATTTCGAGCTCGACCCGGTGGGCCACCCGCCTTCACCGCATACCGAGCTCGTGCCGAACCAGGCGCGAACAAAAAAGAAAAAAGAGGTTCGCATGCGCATGTCACCCCTGTGCACGGCTCTGCTCACCGCAGGCCTGATCGTCGGTTCGCCCCTGGCCGTGGCCAGCAACCTGGTTTACTGCTCCGAGGGCAGCCCGGCCGGTTTCGATCCGGGCCAGTACACCACCGGCACCGACTTCGATGCGGCATCGGAAACCATCTTCAACCGCCTGGCCCAGTTCGAGCGCGGCGGCACCAAGGCCCAGCCGGCCCTGGCCAGCTCCTGGGACGTCAGCGAGGACGGCCTGACCTACACCTTCCACCTGCGCGAAGGGGTCAAGTTCCACAGCACCGATTACTTCAAGCCGAGCCGCGACTTCAACGCCGACGACGTGCTGTTCACCTTCCAGCGCATGCTCGACAAGGAGCATCCGTTCCGCAAGGCCTATCCCAGCGAATTCCCCTACTTCACCGACATGGGCCTGGACCAGAACATCGCCAGGATCGAGAAGGCCGACGACCACACCGTGGTGTTCACCCTCAACGCCGTCGACGCCGCCTTCGTGCAGAACCTGGCGATGAACTTCGCCGCCGTGCATTCCGCCGAGTACGCCGAGCAGTTGCTCAAGGCCGGCAAGGCCTCGGACATCAACCAGAAGCCGATCGGCACCGGCCCCTTCGTGTTCAGCCGCTACCAGAAGGACGCGGTGATTCGCTACAAGGGCAACACGCAATACTGGGCGCCCGAGGAAGTGAAGATCGACAACCTGATCTTCTCGATCAACACCGACGCCTCGGTACGCGCCCAGAAGCTGCGCGCCGGCGAATGCCAGATCACCCTCAATCCGCGCCCGGCCGACCTCAAGGGCCTGCTGGCGGACAGCAACCTCAACGTGCCGAGCGAGCCCGGCTACAACCTCGGCTACATCGCCTACAACGTCACCCGCGCGCCCTTCGACAAACTCGAAGTGCGCCAGGCGCTGGACATGGCGGTGAACAAGGCGGCGATCATCGAGGCCGTGTACCAGGGCGCCGGCCAGCTTGCCGTGAACGGCATGCCGCCGACCCAGTGGTCCTACGACGAGTCGCTCAAGGACGCGCCATACGACCCGGAAAAAGCCAGGCAACTGCTCGAGGCCGCCGGCGTCGCCGAAGGCACCGAGATCACCCTGTGGGCCATGCCCGTGCAGCGCCCCTACAACCCCAATGCCCGGCTGATGGCCGAGATGCTGCAGAGCGACTGGGCCAAGGTCGGCATCAAGGCGCGCATCGTCAGCTACGAGTGGGGCGAGTACATCAAGCGCGCCCATGCCGGCGAGCACGACGCCATGCTGATCGGCTGGACCGGCGACAATGGCGACCCCGATAACTGGCTCGGCACTCTGTACGGCTGCGCGTCGGTGGACGGCAACAACTTCTCCAAGTGGTGCGACGCCGAATACGACAAGCTGGTCGTGGCGGCCAAGCGCACCACCGACCAGGAGCAACGCAGCGAGCTGTACAAACAGGCCCAGGCCGTGCTCAAGCGCGAGGTGCCGATCACGCCGATCGCCCACTCCACCGTCTACCAACCGATGCGCACCAGCGTCAAAGGCTTCGAGATCAGCCCTTTCGGTCGCAACAGCTTCAGCGGTGTCAGCAACGACTGATAGCCTGTCGCACAACCGTCCCTGCACGGCGAGTCCGGGCGAATGCCCGGACCACGCCATGGTCGAACAGCTCATTGCATCCTATACCTAGAGGGGCCGCCAAGGCTCCCGCCGGCCCGGTTCTGCCGCCTGATGAGGAGTGACTCCCCCCAATGCTGAGTTTCATCGCACGCCGCCTGGGCTTGCTGATTCCCACCTTCTTCGGCGTCACCCTGCTGACCTTCGCCCTGATCCGCATGATCCCCGGCGATCCGGTGGAAGTGATGATGGGCGAACGCCGGGTCGACCCGCAGATGCACGCCGAGGCCATGGAGCGCCTGGGCCTGAACAAGCCACTGTATGCCCAGTACCTGGACTACATCGGCAAGCTGGCCCGGGGCGACCTGGGCGAATCGCTGCGTACGCGCACCCCGGTGTGGGACGAGTTCACCACCCTGTTTCCCGCCACCCTGGAACTGAGCCTCGCCGCCCTGCTGTTCGCCGGTACCCTGGGCCTGATCGCCGGCGTGATCGCCGCGCTCAAGCGCGGTTCGCTGTTCGACCACGGGGTGATGGGCATTTCCCTGGCCGGCTACTCCATGCCGATCTTCTGGTGGGGCCTGCTGCTGATCATGTTCTTCTCGGTATGGCTGGGCTGGACGCCGGTATCCGGGCGTATCGACCTGCTCTACGACATCCCCCCGGTGACCGGTTTCATGCTGATCGACAGCCTGCTGTCCGACGAACCAGGCGCCTTCCTCGACGCCCTGCGCCATCTGATCCTGCCAGCCGTGGTACTGGGCACCATTCCCCTGGCGGTGATCGCGCGCATGACCCGCTCGGCCATGCTCGAAGTGCTGCGCGAGGACTACGTGCGCACCGCCCGCGCCAAGGGCCTGTCGCCGGCGCGCGTGGTGTTCGTCCATGGCCTGCGCAATGCGCTGATCCCGGTGCTCACGGTATTCGGCCTGCAGGTCGGCACGCTGCTGGCCGGCGCGGTGCTGACCGAAACCATCTTCTCCTGGCCGGGCATCGGCAAGTGGCTGATCGAGTCGATCGGCGCCCGCGACTACCCGGTGGTGCAGAACGGCATCCTGCTGATCGCCTGCCTGGTGATCATGGTCAACTTCGTGGTGGACATCCTCTATGGCCTGGCCAACCCACGCATCCGCCATCAGCGCTAACGAGGATCTTTCCATGTCCCTGCCCCTGGCCTGCCGGAACACTGCTCGCGTAGCCTGGGTCGAGCGAAGCGACACCCGGGACAGTGCATCCTGGGTATCGCGTTGCTCGACCCAGGCTACACCTACTACGTGCCGGTGGACGGATGAAGCGCCGTCCACCCTACGGAAAGCCGACGCCTGCGTAGGGTGGATGGCGCTCTTTTCATCCACCATGGCCGTACCACGGTGGACGGGTGACGCGTCGTCCACCCTACGGAAAACCGACGCCTGCGTAGGGTGGATGGCGCTCCTTTCATCCACCATGGCCGTACCACGGTGGACGGGTGACGCGTCGTCCATCCGGCAGGAGAAGGAGGCGCGCCCATGACCTCGACCACCACCACGCCCCTCGATCAGAGCCTGCTCTACCCCTCGCCACTGAAGGAGTTCTGGAGCGCCTTCTGCCATAACAAGGGCGCCGTGGCCGGCCTCGGCTTCATGCTGCTGATGGTGTTCTGCGCCCTGTTCGCACCCTGGGTCGCGCCCTACTCGCCCAGCGAGCAGTTCCGCGATGCCCTGCTGACCCCGCCGGTATGGCTCGAGGGCGGGCAATGGCAGTTCCTGCTGGGCACCGACGAGGTCGGCCGCGACCTGCTCTCGCGGCTGATCCACGGCGCCCGCCTGTCGCTGCTGATCGGCCTGGCCTCGGTGGTGATATCGCTGATTCCCGGCGTGCTCATGGGGCTGGCCGCCGGCTTCTTTCCCAACCTGATCGGCCCGCTGATCATGCGCCTGATGGACATCATGCTGGCGCTGCCGTCGCTGCTGCTGGCGGTGGCCATCGTCGCCATCCTCGGCCCCGGCCTGATCAATACGGTGATCGCCATCGCCATCGTCTCGCTGCCGTCCTACGTGCGCCTGACCCGCGCGGCGGTGATGGGCGAGCTGAACCGCGACTACGTCACCGCCGCCCGCCTGGCCGGCGCCAGCCTGCCGCGGCTGATGTTCGTCACCGTGCTGCCCAACTGCATGGCGCCGCTGATCGTGCAGGCCACCCTGAGCTTTTCCTCGGCGATCCTCGACGCTGCCGCCCTGGGCTTCCTCGGCCTCGGCGTGCAACCGCCGACCCCCGAGTGGGGCACCATGCTGGCCTCGGCGCGCGACTACATCGAACGTGCCTGGTGGGTGGTCACCCTGCCGGGGCTGGCGATCCTGCTCAGCGTGCTGGCGATCAACCTGATGGGCGACGGCCTGCGCGATGCGCTGGACCCGAAACTCAAGAACGCGATCTGAGGAGGCCGCCATGAACAACCTCCACGCCATGACCGCACATCGGTGGACGGGTGAAGCATCGTCCACCCTACACAACCGCTCGAGACCGCCCGTAGGGTGGATCGGGGCGCGTAGCTGGCGCCTCTTTTCATCCACCATGGGTGAACCGCGACGGTGGACGGGTGAAGCGTCGTCCACCCTACGCCAGAACAGCCCCGCAGTGTGGCTCGGGGCGCGTAGCCGGCGCCTCTTTTCATCCACCATGGCCGCACCACGCTATCAGATGGAGGCCGTCCGATGAGCCTGCTCGAGATCCGCAACCTCAGCGTGCGCTTCGGTGACGCCAACGCCGTACCGGTGGTCGATGGCCTCGACCTGAACGTGGACAAGGGCGAAGTGCTGGCCATCGTCGGCGAGTCCGGCTCCGGCAAATCAGTGACCATGATGGCCCTCATGGGCCTGATCGACGCCCCCGGCATCGTCCGCGCCGAGCGCCTGGTGTTCGACGGCAGCGACATGCTCACCCTCAAGGGCCGGCAGCGCCGCCACATCGTCGGCAAGGACCTGTCGATGATCTTCCAGGACCCGATGACCGCCCTGAACCCCAGTTTCACCGTCGGCTTCCAGATCGAAGAAGTGCTGCGCCAGCACCTCGGGCTCAAGGGCAAGGCTGCCCGGCAGCGCGCCCTGCAGTTGCTCGAGCGGGTGGAAATCCCGGGCGCGGCCAGTCGCCTCGACGCTTACCCGCACCAACTCTCCGGCGGCATGAGCCAGCGGGTGGCGATCGCCATGGCCATCGCCGCCGAGCCCAAACTGCTGATCGCCGACGAGCCGACCACCGCCCTCGACGTGACCATCCAGGCGCAGATCATGGAGCTGCTGCTGAACCTGCAGCGCGAGCAGAACATGGGCCTGGTGCTGATCACCCACGACCTGGCGGTGGTCGCCGAAACCGCCAACCGGGTCTGCGTGATGTATGCCGGGCAAGCCGTGGAGCTGGGCCAGGTGCCGGCGCTGTTCGACGCGCCGACCCATCCGTACAGCGAAGCGCTGATCAAGGCGATTCCCGAACACAGCCTGGGCGCCAGCCGCCTGTCGACCCTGCCCGGCATCGTCCCCGGGCGCTACGACCGGCCCCATGGCTGCCTGCTGTCGCCACGCTGCCCCTATGTACAAGCCAGTTGCCGAGAACGACGTCCGGCCCTGGAGCCGCACGAGCGCGGTGCGGTGCGCTGCTACTTCCCCCTCAACCTGAATGCGGAGGTGGCGTGATGACGACCGTCCTCACGGCGCGCCAACTGACGCGCCATTACGCCGTGTCCCGCGGGTTGTTCAAGCCCGGCGCCACGGTACAGGCGCTCAACGGCGTGTCCTTCGACCTCGAGGCCGGCAGGACCCTGGCCGTGGTCGGCGAGTCGGGCTGTGGCAAATCCACCCTGGCCCGTGCCCTGACGCTGATCGAGGAGCCAACCTCGGGGTCGCTGCAGATCGCCGGCCAGGAGGTCGCCGGCGCCAGCGCACAGGCGCGCAAGCAGTTGCGCCGCGACGTGCAGATGGTCTTCCAGAACCCCTACGCCTCGCTCAACCCGCGGCAGAAGATCGGCGATCAACTGGCCGAACCCCTGGTGATCAATACCGGCCTGTCGCGCGCCGAGCGCCGCGACAAGGTGCAGGCGATGATGAGCCAGGTCGGCCTGCGCCCGGAGCATTACCAGCGCTACCCGCACATGTTCTCCGGCGGCCAGCGCCAGCGCATCGCCCTGGCCCGGGCGATGATGCTGACGCCCAAGGTGCTGGTGGCCGACGAGCCGACCTCGGCGCTGGACGTGTCGATCCAGGCCCAGGTGCTCAACCTGTTCATGGATCTGCAGGACGAATTCAGGACCGGCTACGTGTTCATCTCGCACAACCTTTCCGTGGTGCGCCATGTCGCCGACGAGGTGCTGGTGATGTACCTCGGCCGCCCCGCCGAGATGGGCCCCAGCACGCTGATCTACGAACGCCCCCTGCACCCCTACACCAAGGCGCTGCTCTCGGCCACGCCGACCATCCACCCCGATCCGGACAAACCCAAGATCAGGATCGTCGGCGAACTGCCCAACCCGCTGGACCCGCCCCCCGGCTGCGCCTTCCACAAGCGCTGCCCCCATGCCAGCCAGCGCTGCCAGGAAGAAGTCCCGCCGCTGCGGGCGCTGGATGGCCGTCAGGTGGCCTGCCACCACGCGGAGACGATCAACGCCTGAGCCCGCCCAGCGGACTCAATAGACATCGCGGCGGTAGCGGCCCTGTTCGATGAGTTGGTCGACCGCCGCGTGGCCGAGTATCTCGCGCAGCACGCCATCGACCCCGCTGGCCATACCGGCCAGGCTGCCGCATACGTACAGCGCGGCGCCGTCCGCCAGCCACGCCTGCAGCGTTTCGCCGGCCTCGCGCAAGCGATCCTGCACATAGACCTTCTGCGCCTGGTCGCGGGAGAAGGCCAGGTCCAGACGCGCCAGTTGGCCTGCGGCCAGCCAGCCCTGCAATTGCTCGCGGCAATAGAAGTCATGGGCGGCGCTGCGCTCGCCGAACAGCAGCCAGTTGCGTGAGTGCCCCGCCGCGATACGGGCCTTGAGCAGGCTGCGCAAACCGGCCAGGCCGGTGCCATTGCCGATCAGGATCAGCGGGCGCTCGTCGGCCGGCACATGGAAGCCGCTGTTGCGCCGAATCCGCCCCAGCACCTGCCCGGGCACAGCGGCATGCTCGGTCAGCCAGCCCGAACCCGCGCCAAGGCGACCGTCGGCCTGATGCTGCTGGCGCACGATCAACTCGAGCAGCCCGTCCTCGGGCAGCGAGGCGATGGAATATTCGCGCGAGGCCAGCGGCACCAGGGCCTCGAACAGCGCCTGGGCATGCAGGCCGACCAGATGCGCCGCGCTCTGCGGTAGCTGACGCGTGGCCAGCGCCTCGCGCAGCGGCTGTCCCAGCGGCTCGATCCTGGCCCGCTGCAACGCCTCGAGGCCGTGGGCCCGCAGCCAGCGCTGCACGTCCGCCGCACCGTTGCGCGGCAGGATCTCGAGAATGTCGCCCGCCTGCCAGGAGCTATCCGCCGGCGCCCGCAGACCGACCAGCCAGGTGCCCGCCGCCGTGCTCTGTGGGTTCAGGCACTGGCGCTGGCACAGTTCCCAGGCCTCGAAGGGCACCTCTTGCGGCACCTGCAGTTGCACGCCGGTCAACTCGGTCAGTTGCCGCTGCCAGTGGTCGAGGGCACTGCCGTCGTTGCCATCGACCTCCACCCGCTCACCGAGACGCCGTGCGCCAAGGCGCTCCAGCCAGTCATCGACGCGCCGGGCAAAACCGCAGAACTGGCTGTACTGACGGTCACCGAGGGCCAGCATGGCGTAGCGCAGGTGGCTCAGGTCCAGCGCTGCGCCGAGCCATTGCCGCTCGAAACCGCGCGCACTGTCCGGCGCCTCGCCATCGCCGAAGGTACTGAGCACCAGCAAGGCCCGGGGCGTGCGACGCCATTTCTCGGCATCGATTCGCGCCAGGGGCTGCACCTCCACCGCCAGGCCGGCGGCCTGCAACTGGCCGGCGGTCTGCCAGGCCAGCTGCTCGGCGAAGCCGCTCTGACTGGCGAAGCCCACCAGCCAGGATTCCCCCTGCTCGGAACCGCTCAACGCCTGGCGCGCCGTCCTGACCGCGCGTTTCTTGCGCCGCCGATCGAGATACAGCAGCAGACCGGTGATGAAGAACAGTGGCATCAGCAGGCTGGCGACCGTCATCAGCACCCGCCCGGTCAGGCCGAAGTACTCCCCGGTATGCAGGGCATAGATGCTGGCCAGCAGCCGCTCGTTGAGCGACTTGTCGGCATAGCGCTGCACCTGCCTGGCCTCGCCGCTGAGCGGGTCGAGCTGCATCTGGTTGAAGGCGCGCGCGTGCTCGGCATCGCGCAGCATGAAGGACACCCGCACCGGCTGCCCGGCCGCGTTCGGCAGCTGCAGGCTGTAGACGCCCAGCTGGTCGCCCGCGGTCTGGCGGATACCCTGCCAGAGGTTGTGATAATCCACCTGGGGCGCCGGCTGCCCCGCGGCAGGCGGCGGCCCGCGCCGGCCACGCCCCTCGCCGGCGACCCGGGGCGTATCGCTGAGCAGGGTTTCCAGGCCGCTGCGATACCAGTCGTACGACCAGTACAAGCCGGTCAGCGCCGCACACAGGTACAACGGCAGACACCAGGTACCGGCCACCGCATGCAGATCCCAGTTGAAGGCCCGGCCCCGCTTGGCCCAGTCGAAGGTCAGCCAGGTACGCCAGCTCAGCGCACGCCTCGGCCAACGCAAATAGAGCCCGGACAGGCAGAAAAACACCAGGGCGATGGTGCAGGCACCGGTGATCTGCCTGCCGCTCTGACCCATGGCCAGAAAGCGGTGGAGCTGCAGCATCAGGCCGAAGAACGGCAAGCCACGGGGCTCGCCAAGCGACTCGGCGCTATAGGGGTCGACGAAACGCATGCCACCCCGGCGCTCACCGGCTGGCGGCGTCAGGAAGACCCGTGCCGGCTGGCCGCCTGCGGTGTCCACATGGATACCGGACACGCTCAGGCCCTGCGCCTGCAGGCGCTCAATCAACTCGCCCGGCGCCAGCACCGGCCCCGGCTGCGGCGCAACCGACATCTGCGGGTTGATGGCCACGAGCAGCTCTTCCTGGAAGCTGTAGAGCGCCCCGGTCACGCCCATCAGGGCGAGCACCAGCCCGGCGCTGATACCGAGCAACCAATGCAGTTGAAAGAGGATTTTCTTGAACACGAGAGTCGACCGCGTCATGGGGAAGTGGATCAGGGGTGCGCAGGCTGCCGGCGCGGATGGACCAGCCCCAGAGACGCGAAAGCCCCGCCGGCAGAAGCACGACGGGGCCGGAGCCAGCGAAGGCGCGATGCCCCCTGAAAGGCGCCCAAGTCTATTCGATAATTGTTAACACGCAATAGGCGTTCTCATCTTTACATCTGTAAAGAACGCGCTACCGGCTATCCTCGGCGTGGATCGTCGCCTGGCTGCGAACCGACCTTGTCCAGGGCAGCCATCGCTCAGCCCGCACGCAAGATCTCGAACGGCCTGGCCAGCACGAAGAGATCCCGGGCGATGGTTTCCGGGTACTGGTCGTCCGGCAGGGCTTCGGGCAGGTACAGGGCGCTGTCGTCCAGCGTGCTCAGGTCGAATTCCGGCTCGATGCCGCCGGCCTGGAACAGGCAGGCAATGGCTTCGGCCTCGGCGCTGTTCGAACAGTTGACCCGGCGCCCGGCGAGGAACTCGTTGAGCTGGTCGCAGACCTTCTCCAGCGTCAGGCCGGTGGCCTCGGCCTCGAGCAGGGACAGGCCGAGCGTCTCTTCGCTCGAGGGATCGAGCATGGCGAAGCCGGCGGTGGGCTTGACGATGGCCGACATGCTCGAGCCGGGCACGGCAGCCCCGATCTCGATGGGGAAATGGCCATTGACGCTCTGGTAATAGCGAACGGCCAAAGCGCCTTCCAGCATTCCTGGGGTCGATTTCATGGCAACGACTCTCACTGATCCGTCATGTTCCTGGCCACGCGACGTGCCGATCACGTCACTGCGGGGAGGCATTGTCGTCCTCTTGCATGTAGGACTCATGACACTGGAAATGGTTGAGTGTTTTTCGCCTGACGGCCAACCGCATGCAAGGGCAAAGAGGCGACCAATGAGCATGCTCCATGCACGAGGTGTAGGAGCCCGCTTGCGGGCGATGCTCGCAGGCATGACAATGCCGCCATCCAGGGCAACGGCAGGCTTACGTCAGCGAGGTCGCCAACGAAAACGCCCGCAACGGGTGCGGGCGTTCGGCGTAGCGGGAGCGCTTACAGGTAGAAGGATTTCAGCGGCGGGAAGCCATTGAATTCCACGGCGCTGTAGCTGGTGGTGTAGGCACCGGTGGACAGCCAGTACAGGCGGTCGCCGCTGGCCAGGTTGAGCGGCAGGCCGTACTTGTAGTGCTCGTACATGATGTCGGCGCTGTCGCAGGTCGGGCCGGCGATCACCACTTCCTCCATCTCGCCCTTCTTCTCGGTCCAGATGGGGAACTTGATGGCTTCGTCCATGGTTTCGATCAGGCCGCTGAACTTGCCCACATCGGTGTACACCCAGCGCTCCACGGCGGTACGCGACTTGCGCGCCACCAGCACCACTTCACTGACCAGGATACCGGCGTTGGCGATCAGCGAACGGCCCGGCTCGAGGATGATTTCCGGCAACTCGTCACCGAAGTCGTCCTTGAGGAAGCGGATGATTTCCTCGGCGTAGGTTTCCAGGCTGTTGGTACGGGTGATGTAGTTGGCCGGGAAGCCGCCGCCCATGTTGATCATCTGCAGCACGATGCCGTCCTCTTCCTTCAGACGCTCGAAGATCACCTTGACCTTGGCGATGGCGGCGTCCCACACGTCGATGTCGCGCTGCTGCGAGCCCACGTGGAAGGAGATGCCGTAGGGCACCAGGCCCAGTTGCTTGGCCAGGATCAGCAGGTCCATGGCCATGTCGGTCTGGCAGCCGAACTTGCGCGACAGCGGCCAGTCGGCCGAGGTCGAGCCCTCGGTGAGGATGCGCACGTAGATCTTCGAGCCCGGCGCGGCCTTGGCGATGTTGCGCAGGTCGGCTTCGGAGTCGGTGGCGAACAGGCGCACGCCCTTCTCATAGAAGTAGCGCACGTCGCGGGCTTTCTTGATGGTGTTGCCGTAGCTGATGCGCTCCGGGCCGACGCCGGTGGCGAGCACCTTGTCCAGTTCGTAGATCGAGGCGATATCGAAGTTGGAGCCCTTGTCGCGCAGCAACTCGATGATTTCCACCGCCGGGTTGGCCTTGACGGCGTAGTACACCTTGGCGAATTCGAAACCGGCACGCAGGTCGTCGTAGGCCTGGCTGATGATCGCGGTGTCGATCACCACGAACGGGGTTTCCTGCTGGTCGGCGAACGCCTTCATCTTATTGAAGGTTTCGCGCGGGTAGTAATCTTCGACCTTGATCGGCATGCGGGGCTCCAGATGGCTAAACCATGAACACTATGATTCGGGCAGTTGAACCGGGCACAGGTTCAACCAGGTGTCGGGGGCGGCCTGCTGCCAGGCCTGGAACGTCTGATCAGTTTCCCCACTTTGGTTCGCCTACTTCCCAAGGCATGTCGCCGAGGATTGCCACTGCCTGTGGACAGGCGCGCGCCAACCTCTCGTCGTCAGTACTTGAGCCGGATGGATCGTTGCCAGCATGGACGTTCGGCGCGGACTTTAAGACCAGGCCCGGCTCAGATCAATCAAAAATTATCCCTGGCGACGCAGTCGTTTCCCGAGCGTTTCGGATTTCGCACAAGACACGGCGAAATGCTGCACAGCCGCGGCCCGCGCAGAGAACCGAACGCCTGACGATCAGCCTGGCATGGGCTGCTTTCACGACGATGACAGCCACGCTCGCCAGGCTTCGGGGCTTTATTCGGGGAAGGCAGTTACAAGGCAGAAGCGGCCGTTCGTAGGGTGGACGACGCTTCACCCGTCCACCGCTCCGCAATAGCCTGTAGGATGGGTGAAACCCATCAATTGCCGATGGGTTGCACCCATCCTACGATCGTCCGCTATCGCCTTTAACCAGCCGGCGTGCCAGCCGCCTGCGCCGCCGGCGAGACGATACTGGTCTTGCCGCGCGAACGCCCCGAACTGAGGTAGTCGGCGATGGACTCCTGGGTGACCTCACCGAGGAAGTCGTGCTCGGCGCTGAGCACCGGCAACCAGGAGCTGTTGAACTCGTACATGCGCGACAGCAGGATGCGCAGGTGTTCGTCGTAGGCCGCCGTCGCGGTGAACGCGCGCAGGAACGGCTGCACCGGACCGCTCTGCCCACGCAGGTCCCGGCGGCGGATGTAGCCCAGGCCCTTGCGGTTGCCGTCGGTGACCACCAGGTAGCGGCGGTCATGCTCCTCCATCAGTTCCAGGGCATCGCTCACCGAGGTCGCGGGCAGGATCGACGGTGCGTCGTCGGCGGCATCTTCGGCGCGGATCAGCAACAGGCGCTTGAGGGTGCTGTCCTGGCCGACGAAACCGCTGATGAAGTCGTCCGCGGGATGCGCCAGCAGGGTGTCGGGATGATCGTACTGCAGCAGTCTGCCGTCCTTGAAGATGGCGATCTTGTCGCCCAGCTTGATGGCCTCGTCGATATCGTGGCTGACCATGATCACCGTCTTGTTCAGGGCCCGCTGCATCTGGAAGAACTCGTTCTGGATGGCGTCGCGGTTGACCGGATCGACCGCGCCGAAGGGTTCGTCCATCAGCAACACCGGCGCGTCGGCGGCCAGCGCGCGGATCACGCCGATGCGCTGCTGCTGGCCACCGGACAGCTCGCGCGGGTAGCGCGACAGGTACTGCCTGGGCTCCAGTTGCACCATGCCCATCAGTTCCACCGCCCGCTCGCGGCAACGCTTCCTGTCCCAGCCGAGCAGCTTGGGCACCACGGTGATGTTCTCTTCGATGGTCATGTTGGGGAACAGACCGATCTGCTGGATCACATAGCCGATGTTGCGCCGCAGGGTCACCTCGTCGATGCCCGTGGTGTCCTCGCCGTTGATCAGCACGCGCCCGGAAGTCGGTTCGATCAGGCGGTTGATCATTTTCAGGGTGGTGGTCTTGCCACAGCCGGAGGGGCCGAGGAAGACACAGATCTGCCCCTCGTCGACGCTCAGGCTGACGGCATCCACCGCCGTCACGTCCTTGCCCTTCTGCTGGAAGATCTTGGTCAGTTTGTCGAGCTCGATCATCTCGGATTCCTCAGTGCGCCGCTCGCAGGCCACGCGGGGTCAGGGTTTTCTGCAGCCATTGCAGGAACAGGTCGGCGACGATGGCGAGCAGGCTCACCAGCACCGCGCCGACCAGCAGGGTGGCCATGTCGCTACGGCTGATGGCGGTCAGGATGAGCACGCCGAGGCCTCCGGCGCCGATGGTGGCGGCGATGGTCATCACGCCGATGTTCATCACCACGGCGGTGCGCACGCCGGCCAGGATCACCGGCACGGCGATGGGCAGGTCGACCATGCGCAGGCGCTGCCAGAAGGTCATGCCGATACCGCTGCCGGCCTCGCGAATGCCCGGCTCGACACTGCTCAAGGCCAGGTAGGTGTTGCGCAGGATCGGCAGCAACGAATAGAGGAACACCGCCGTCACCGCCGGCAGCGGCCCCAGGCCCTGGCCGAATTGCGAGTAGAACGGCAGCAGCAGGCCGAACAGGGCGATGGAGGGGATGGTCAGCATCACCGTGGCGGCGCCCTGCAACGGGCCGGCGAGCCACGGGAAGCGCGTCATCAGAATGCCCAGCGGCACGCCGATGAGGATCGCCAGGCTGACGGCGATACCGACCAGGGCGATGTGCTCGAAGGTCAGGGCCATGACCTGGGCCCAGTCGATGTGCTGGAAAGCGGTCATGAAATCCATGTCAGCGCTCCCCCTCGATCAGCTTCTGCTCGCGCAGGAAGTCCGCCGCCACCGCCGCAGGCGACTCGCGCTGGACATCGACACGGGCGTTGAGGCGGCGCATGGTGGCGTCGTCCAGGCGCTCGGCCAGGGGCTTGAGCAACTCGCGCAGATCGGGATGCGCCTGCAGGTAGTCGGCATTGACCACCGGCGCCGCGGTGTAGTCGGGGAAGTAGCCCTTGTCGTCCTCCAGCAGGCGCAGGCCGAAGGAGTCGAGGCGGCCATCGGTGGTGTACACCAGGCCGACGAACACCTGGCCGTTGCGCAACGCGGTATAGACCAGCCCGGGATCCATCTGCCGCACCTCATCGCGGGAGAAGCGCAGGTCGTACTCCTTGACCAGCCCGGCCAGGCCGTCGGAACGATTGGCGAACTCGATGTCCAGCGCCAGCAGCCGGCTGCCTTCGCCCGGCTGCTGCAGCGCGGCAGCCAGATCGCTGATGCTGTGGATATCCGGATGCTCCTTGGCGACCTGCTCCGGCAGCGCCAGGGCATAGGTGTTATTGAACCGGGTCGGTGTCAGCCAGATCGCGCCGCTCTTGGCATCCAGCGCCTTGACGCGCTCATAGGCGGCCTCCTTGTCGAGACGCTCGGTGACCTTGTTGTAGGCCACCAGCGAGGTGCCGGTGTATTCCCAGGTCAGGTCGAGCTGGCCGCTCTTCATGCCGTTCCAGGCAATGGTGCTGCCGAGGTTGCCGACGATGCGCGCCTGGTAGCCATGGGGCCGCAGATACTGGGCGGTGAGCTCGGACAGAATCGCCTGCTCGGTGAATACCTTGGCGCCGATACGGATCTCCGCGGCCTGGCCGGTGGCGGCCAGCAGCAGGCCGAGGCAGAGGGCAAAAGACTTCATCAGGATCTCCATCAGCGGGCCAGGCCTCGCTCGAAGCAGAAGCGGCTGAGCGCGGCGACCAGGCCGTCGAGCAGCAGTGCCAGCAAGGCGGTGGTGGCCGCGCCAAGGATCAGCAGCGGCTGGTTTTCCAGGGCGATGGCCGGGAAGATCAGGCTGCCCAGGCTGTTGGCGCCGATCAGGAAGGCCAGCGGTGCGGTACCGACGTTCAGCGCCAGCGCGACCCGCACGCCACCGACGATGATCGGCACGGCGTTGGGCAACTCCACCTGCCAGAGCACCTGGCCCGGCGTCATGCCGATACCGGTGGCGGCCTCCTTGAGCGAGCCGGGCACGTTGCGCAAGCCCTCGTAGGTATTGCGCACGATGGGCAGCAGGGAGGCGAGGAACAGCGCCAGAATCGCCGGGCCATTGCCGATGCCGACCAGCGACAGGGCGATCGCCAGCACCGCCAGCGGCGGCACCGTATTACCGACGTTGAACACCTGCATGAAACGCTCGGCGCTACGCTCGCGGCCCGGCCGGCTGAGCAGGATGCCCGCGGGCACACCCACCGCCAGGGCAGCGAGCATGGACACGCCGACCAGCAACAGGTGGGCCTGCAGGTAGAACAGAAGATCGTCGCGGTGCTGCACGAGAATGGCGGGGGTGATCCAGTGGACCAGCAAGGCCAGTACAGCTGCCAAGGCAGCGCCTCCCAGCAAGACCTTGGCATAGGTGTTCACCATGCTTCGACTCCAATCGACGCAAGCGCAACGCTCGCCTTATCCATCCGCCCCCCTTACGCGGCGGCCATGCCGGAAGCAGAAGGCCAAGCCTCTTTTCGCGCCCCTGTCGTCGCTCACCGGCGCGCGCATGCCGCTGCGGGCTTGAGCCAGGGGGTCTTCCGGCGCATGGATACTCGACCGCCGTCCCGAGCGAGGGGTTCAATGCTTTTGCCACCCTTATGACATGACAAAAATGCCGGCGGGTTCCACATATCCTGTTACATCGCCGTTATCATCCCCCTCTCGCCACACTGTCATCCCACCGCCAAAGGACTTGCCGTGCTCGACCTGGTAGCTGCCTTCATCGCCCTGACCACCCTGCTCACTTACGTCAATTACCGCTTCATCCGCCTGCCGCCGACCATCGGCGTCATGGCCACCGCGCTGGTGTTCTCGCTGATCGCCCAGGCCCTGAGCCAGCTCGGCTACCCGCTGATCGAGCTGGAGGTGCAGGAGATGATCCGCCGCATCGACTTCTCCGACGTCCTCATGACCTGGTTCCTGCCGGCCCTGCTGTTCGCCGGGGCGCTGCATGTCGACCTGCGCGACCTGAGCAGCTACAAGTGGCCCATCGGCCTGCTGGCCACCGTGGGCGTGCTGATCGCCACCACCGTGATCGGCGTCCTCTCCTACAGCATCTTCGCCCTGTTCGGCTGGCACGTGGACTTCCTCTATTGCCTGCTGTTCGGCGCCCTGATCTCGCCCACCGACCCCATCGCCGTGCTCGGCATCCTCAAGTCCTCGGGCGCGCCCAAGCCGCTGGCCACCACCATCGTCGGCGAATCGCTGTTCAACGATGGCACCGCCGTGGTGGTGTTCACCATCCTGCTCGGCATCCTCCAGCTCGGCACCACCCCCACGCTGGGCAGCGTCAGCTGGTTGTTCGTGCATGAAGCGGTCGGCGGCTTGCTGTTCGGCGCCGCCCTGGGCTATGGCGTATTCCTGATGATCCGCAGCATCGACCAGTACCAGGTCGAAGTCATGCTGACCCTGGCCCTGGTGTTCGGCGGGGCGGCACTGGCGGCGCGGCTGCACGTGTCCGGGCCGATCGCCATGGTGGTCGCCGGCCTGATCATCGGTAACCTGGGGCGCAACCATGCGATGTCCGACGAGTCGCGGCGTTACGTGGACGGGTTCTGGGAGCTGATCGATGAAATCCTCAACGCCCTGCTGTTCGCCCTGATCGGCCTGGAGCTGCTGCTCCTGCCGTTCTCCTGGCTGCACATCGTCGCCGCCTTCGTGCTCGGTGGCGCGGTACTGGTGGCGCGCTGGCTGACGGTCGCGCCGGCCATCCTGCTCATCCGTCGTCACCCCAGCGGGCGCCGCCAGGTGCCGGTCGGCACCATCCGCATCCTCGCCTGGGGCGGTTTGCGCGGCGGCGTCTCGGTCGCCCTGGCGCTGTCCCTGCCCCTGGGCGAGCAGCGCGACCTGCTGCTGAGCCTGACCTACATCGTGGTGCTCACCTCGATCCTGCTCCAGGGCCTGTCCATCGGCCCGCTGGTCAGGTACCTGTACCGCGATGCGCCTCACTGACGCCAGGCTCGTTCCCACACCCAGGGCAATCGCGCTATGCGCTCGAAGAGCCGGCGACTGCATGGATGCAGGAGGTAGAGCGAAGCAGGAGCCCGAGCCGAAAACAGCGCTGGAAAGCTGGAGGCTGAACGAAAGGCGGCTCGAGCACGACGCGAAACAGCGGTTTCTCATCCAGCTTTCCAGCCTCCAGCGCTTTTCATCGAGTGCGGGCGATGCCCTAACGCCATAGCGCGATTGCCCTGTTTCCATAGCCGTAACCATGGGCAGCAGCGCCCGCCCACTGCTAGCTTATCCAGAGGTAATACCTGGTAATCACAAGGGTCCCCTCATGGCGACTTCGATCAAGATCGACGACGAGTTGAAAGAACGTATCCAGCAACTGGCCGGGCTGCGCCAGCGCTCGGCCCACTGGATCATGCGTGAAGCGATCGTGCAGTACGTCACACGCGAGGAGGCCCGTGAAAGCTTCAAGCAGGAGGCCCTGGCGTCCTGGGCGTCGTATCAGGAAACCGGGCAACACCTCACCGCTCAGGAAGCTCGCGCCTGGCTCGCCACATGGAGTACCGAGGAGGAAACGGGGCAGCCCGAATGCCACGACTGATCATTACCGCTGGGGCCATGGCAGGGCTCCAGCGATGCCGCCAGTTCCTCGCCGAGAAAAGCCCCCAGGTAGCCAGACGTGCCGGGCAGGCCATCGAGCAGCAAATCATCCGCCTGGAAAACCATCCCGAGATAGGTCGCCCGCTCGCCGACCTTTCAGAACTGCGCGAGTTGATCATCGACTTTGGCGACTCGGGCTACGTTTGCACTGTACCGCCATGAGCCCGATACATCTGCCGTCTATTTGCTTGCATTCCGGCACCAGAAAGCAGCGGGTTACTAAGATAGACAATGATCGCTGCCGGCACTGACAGAAACGCGCAACGCCCATCAGCCAGGACAATCGATCCCCACGCGGCTGCCGACCGTCACCCCGAGCCGCGCGAAATCGCCCTTGGCCAGTTCGACGATGTAGCGAATCGGCTCGATCGAACTGTGCCGCTGGAGGCTGTAGGGCTGCATGTCGACCAGGCGCCGCACCACCCCGTCAGCGTCGATGAAGGCCGCCGACAGGGGCACCCGCGTGTCCTTCATCCACAGCTCCCGCACGGCGGAGTCCTTCCAGGCGAAGAGCATGCCGGGTCCGATGTCGTCGCGGCCGGACAAGCCGAGCGCGCGCTCGTCGGCCGTGGCGGCCAGCGGCATGCGCAGGGAGCGCCCCTGATCGAAGCTCACCCTGCACGCGGCAGTGTCCGCCAGGGCGGTCACCGGCAGGGCGCCGCACGCCCACAGCAGAAGCATTGCGCGGGCGCGCCGAAAAAGTGCCATGAATCACCTCGTTGAAAGAACCCTGGGGGCAATCCTATCCGACAGCGCAGCAACGCGCAGAGCAAGCCGCCGCCAGCGCCGTGCACTTTGACCGGGCTGGCGATCCAGCCTGTTTTTAACGCCGCGCTGGCAACGCAGGTAGTTTTTCAACAGCCTGCTATAATCGCGCGTTTTTCCGGGCCTAGATCGCCCGCCACCGCTTTCAAGCAGGCACGTACCCATGACCACTCAGGCCGCCGAAGTCGCCAAGCGCCGAACCTTCGCCATCATCTCCCACCCCGATGCCGGTAAGACCACCATTACCGAGAAGCTGCTGCTGATGGGCAAGGCGATCGCCGTGGCCGGCACGGTCAAGTCGCGCAAGTCCGACCGCCATGCGACCTCCGACTGGATGGAAATGGAAAAGCAGCGGGGCATCTCCATCACCACCTCGGTGATGCAGTTCCCCTACCGCGAACACATGATCAACCTGCTCGACACCCCCGGCCACGAAGACTTCTCCGAAGACACCTACCGCACCCTGACCGCGGTGGACAGCGCGCTGATGGTGCTCGACGGCGGTAAAGGCGTCGAGCCGCGCACCATCGCCCTGATGGACGTCTGCCGCCTGCGCGACACGCCCATCGTCAGTTTCGTCAACAAGCTCGACCGCGACATCCGCGACCCCATCGAGCTGCTCGACGAGATCGAGGCGGTGCTGAAGATCAAGGCCGCGCCGATCACCTGGCCGATCGGCTGCTACCGCGACTTCAAGGGCGTGTACCACCTCGAAGGCGACTACATCATCGTCTACACCCCCGGCCACGGCCACGAGCGCACCGAAACCCGGATCATCGAGAAACTCGACTCCGACGAGGCCCGCGCCCACCTGGGCGACGAATACGAACGCTTCCTCGAACAACTGGAACTGGTGCAGGGCGCCTGCCACGGCTTCGATCAGGACGAGTTCATCAGCGGCCAGCTGACCCCGGTGTTCTTCGGCACCGCCCTGGGCAACTTCGGCGTCGACCATGTGCTCGACGCCGTGGTCGACTGGGCCCCTCGCCCGCTGGCCCGGGTCGCCCACGAGCGCACCGTGGAGCCGGAGGAAGAGAAGTTCAGCGGCTTCATCTTCAAGATCCAGGCGAACATGGACCCCAAGCACCGGGACAGGATCGCCTTCATGCGCATCTGCTCGGGCAAGTACGAGAAAGGCATGAAGATGCGCCATGTGCGCACCGGCAAGGACGTGCGCATCGGCGACGCCCTGACCTTCTTCTCCAGCGAGCGCGAGCAACTGGAAGAGGCGTTCGCCGGCGATATCATCGGCCTGCACAACCACGGCACCATCCAGATCGGCGATACCTTCAGCGAAGGCGAGAACCTCGGCTTCACCGGCATCCCCCACTTCGCCCCGGAACTGTTCCGCCGCGTGCGCCTGAAGGATCCGCTCAAGTCCAAGCAACTGCGCCAGGGCCTGCAGCAACTCGCCGAAGAAGGCGCCACCCAGGTGTTCTTCCCCGAGCGCAGCAACGACATCATCCTCGGCGCCGTCGGTGTGCTGCAGTTCGACGTGGTCGCCAGCCGCCTGAAAGAGGAATACAAGGTCGAGTGCGCCTACGAACCGATCACCGTCTGGTCGGCGCGCTGGATCGAATGCGACGACAGGAAGAAGCTGGAGGAGTTTTCCAACAAGGCCGTGGAAAACCTCGCCCTCGACGGCGGCGGCCACCTCACCTACCTGGCGCCGACCCGGGTCAACCTGGCACTGATGGAAGAACGCTGGCCGGATGTGAAATTCCGCGCCACCCGCGAGCATCATTGATCAGCGCAGATCTATCGGCGAGATAAACGAGAACCGGCCCACGAAAGGCCGGTTCTTTTTTGCGCGTGAGCTCAGATTCGTAGGGCGTATTAGCCGCAGGCGTAATCCGTCGCACAACCCCGAACAGTTCGTAGGATGGGTGCAACCCATCGGCAATTGATGGGTTTCACCCATCCTACGGGCTGCAAAGAGGCGCAAGCGGACGTAGGGTGGACAACGCTCTTTTTGTCCACCACTGCGATTGCGGAGAGGTGGACGGGTCGGGCCGCGTAGGCAAGCGTCGTCCACCCTACGACCATCCGCTTCTGCCTTACTGCCCACCAGGAAATATCTATCTGATAGCCCGTAGGATGGGTGAAACCCATGGCAATTGGTGGTTTTCACCCATCCTACGTTCGTCCGCTACCGCCTTGTAGCATCCTGTCAGGCGACCCTTGATCTCGCGAGCCATAACGCAGGGTGGATCGGGGCCCGTAGCCAGCGCTTCATCCATCCACCTTTGGGCCGCGATATGGGATGAAAGGAGCGCCAGCGATACGCACGGCCCCTGCGAACCTCCCCGTCGCTTACTGCTTATCCTCCGCCAACGTCCAGGCCGTTACCGAGTCACCGATTGTGGTGCCGAACGAGCCATGCCCGCCGGCCATCTGCACGACGAACTGTTTGCCGGACTTCTCCGAGACATAGGTCATGGGCGTGGCCTGCCCGCCAGCTGGCAGACGCCCCTTCCAGAGCTCCTTGCCGGTCTGCAGGTCATAGGCACGCAGGTAATAGTCCAGAGAGCCGCTCATGAATGCCACGCCACCCGCGGTCACCACCGGCCCACCCAGCGCCGGCGTGCCGACCGTGAACGGCAAGCCCAGCGGGGCACTGTCGCGACTGGTACCGTTCTTGTGCATCCAGACTTTCTTCATGGTGCGCAGGTCGACCGCCGTCACGTAGCCCCAGGGCGGCGCCTGGCAGGGCAAGCCAAGCGCCGACAGGAACGGCTCCAGGCGAACCAGATACGGCGCCCCGAGGTTGGGCTGCAAGCCGGTTTCGCCGCCACCGCTGCGCGCCTCGGCGTTCACCTCGCTGCGCTTGACCATCTGCGAGATGAACGCCAGGTAGTTGGGCGCCCCGAACAGCAGTTGACGGTTCGGATCGACCGCCACGGACGGCCAGTTGAAGGTGCCCACGTTACCCGGGTAGATCAACGAGCCTTGCAGGGAAGGCGGCGTGAAGTCACCCTCATAGCGCAGCTTGCGGAACTGGATACGGCACATCATCTGATCCAGCGGCGTGCCACCCCACATGTCCCGCTCGCGCAAGGGCTGCGCTGGCGCGTAACTGAGCGCCGATGCCGGCTGGGTCGGCGCGGTGTGCTCGCCATAATCGGTACCTTGCGGTACCGCGACCTCTTCGACGGGCACGATGGGCTCGCCGGTGCGCCGGTCGAGGACATAGAGGTCACCCCGCTTGGTCGGCTGGATGATGGCGGGCACCCTGCCTTCGGGCCGGTCGATATCCACCAGGGTCGGCTGTGAAGGCAAGTCACGATCCCAGAGGTCATGGTGCACGGTCTGAAACTCCCAGCGAACCTGGCCGCTGGCCAGATCCAGGGCGACCAGACTGGCGGTGAAGCGCTCGGCCAGCTCGGTGCGGGGAGTCGCCCACTGATCCGGGGTCTGGTTACCGGTGGGGATATAGACCAGGCCCAGCGCTTCATCCGCCGTGGCGATCGTCCAGGAGTTGGGTGTGCTGCGCACATAGGTTGCACCCGACGGCAACGGCTCGGTGGCCTCCGGGTTGCCCGGATCGAAATTCCAGACCAGCCGACCGGTTCGTACGTCATAGGCGCGGATGACACCGCCCGGCGAATCCACCGAACCGTTGTCGGTGATGGAACCGCCCACGATCACCAGTTTTTCGGTGACCACGGGGGGCGAGGTTGGCAGGTACACGCCCAGCGCGTCGTCCCCCAATCCGACCTTCAGGTCGACCGTCCCGTCACGGCCAAAATCCTCGCACAACTTGCCATCGCCAGGATCCAGCGCGATCAGGGTCGCGTCATTGGTAGGCAGGAACAGACGGCGCGCGCAACGTGCCGCAGGCCGATCCGACTGACCTGCAGAAGCAGCCGCTCCGGCATAGCGCGGGCCGTCGTGATAGGCAAGGCCGCGGCAGGTCATATGCTGGTAATGCCTGGCATCGCGGTTGATAGAGGGATCGAAGCGCCAGAGCTCCTGCCCCGTGTCGGCATCCAGGGCGATCGCAACGCTATGTGGCGTACAGATGAACAGTCTATCGCCGACCTTCAGAGGCGTGACCTGGTTGGTCAGCTCGTGAGGATCGTTCGGCCCCGGCAAATCGCCCGTGTGGTACTCCCAGGCCTTTTCCAGCTGGCCGGCGTTGCCCGGGTTTATCTGATCGGCGCTCGAATAACGATCGCCCCGCTCGGAACCGCCGTAGGCAGGCCACTCATGCGGCGAACGCGGCGCCTGCTCCAGAGGCGACGGTTGCATCTGCGCATCGCTGAACTCGCCCGTCAGGGAATGGTAGTCCTGCGTCAGGGAATAGACTGCCATCAGCGCCCCGGCCAGCACGCCGAGCCCCAGCAGAGCACTGGCACCGTCACGCCAGCCTCCGCCAGCGCTCACATGGCGATTGACGAACGGCAGCATCAGCCAGAGGCCGAGAATGCACCACAGGTCTATACGCGGTGCCAGTTGCCACCAATCGAAACGCACCTCGTAGACCGTCCAGGCCAGCGTCGCCAGTAACAGCACCCCGTACAACCCGATCGCTGCCCGGCGCCGAGCGAACAGCAACCCCGCCACCAGCAGCAGCCCCATGCCGATCGCCAGGTAATACCAGGAGCCGCCCAGCATGGCGAGATAGCCACCGCCGGCAACCATCAGCACACCCAGCACCAGCACCACCCAGGCAGTCAGGGTGACCCGCAAAGGGCGCTGGCCGTATTCGATACTCATGACGCGTTCTCCCTGGCACTCATGCCACATATCGCGATGAAAGCTCTGGAAGCAATGCCTGTTTGGTCGTCAATGGCTCCAGTGATCGGGAAACAGTGTAAGCCACCACGCAGCGTCCATTACTAAACAGAGGCGCGGAGGCTCAGCAAGGCACGCAAGAAACGGCAACCTCTCACGCATCCCCTGCAACCTCGAGCTCGGAACGGCTCGCCCGTTCCAGTGGAGACCACCCGGCACGCACGTCACGGTGAACACTCGAGTGAGGCCAATCCCGCGCCTGGCGCACCAGCCCATGCTTGAGCGGGTTGAGGTGCACATAATCGACATGCCAGCGGAAATCCTCTTCATTGCGGATCAGATGCTCGCAATAGCCACGCTGCCAGATACCGCGCTGACCTCGCGGCAGGTGCACCATCGCACGGTATTCGGCAGGCGGCAGGGCGCGGCAGAAGAATGTCTTGAGCAGGCGCCAGCGCAGTGGCCGGGCGCTATCCCCCGGCGGCAGCGTCCACACGCAGTGCATGTGCTCGGGCAGCACCACCCAGGCATCGATCACGAACGGATGCAGGCGCTGCACCCGCAGTACCGCATCGCGCAGCACCTCGACATGCCTCACCAACAGGTCATTATCGCGACGCCGCAGCAACGCGGCGGTAAAGAACCAGGTCGACCCTGGCGTATGAACACGACGGTAGTTCGGCATCCTTGCCACCCTTTCCATGTGAAAGGAGCAAGCATAGACCGCAGACCGGCAGCGTGCTTGCCGCGATCAATCCGTAGGACGTATTGGCCGAAGACCTGATCCGCCGAACGACACCGACGCCAGCACAAATCCCGAACAGCCCAACGCCCCGCACGAGTCGGGGCGTTGGGTGCAGCCGGCTACGACCCGAGGTCTAGGCGGAACTCGAAGCAGAAATCGACTGGTACGTGGCTTGCGCCCCTCCCCCTCTACAATCAATCTTACTGCGCCTTGCAATATATCCATATTGGTATAAATTAACATCCAGCCATCTCATGGAGCGAGCATTGGAATGAAGCCCTTGCACTGGGTGGGTAGCAGCAAAAAGGATCTCTTGGATATGCCCGACGAGGTACAGGACATATTCGGTTTTGCCCTCCACCTGGCTCAGGAGGGTCACAAGCATTCCCAGGCGAAACCAATGAAAGGCTTTTCGGGCGCTGGAGTACTGGAGGTTGTCGAGGACTACGATGGCGATACTTATCGAGCCGTCTACACCGTCAAGCTCGGAGCAGTCGTCTATGCCCTGCATTGCTTTCAGAAAAAATCAACCAAAGGCATAGAGACTCCAAAGCACGACCTCGACCTGATCAAATCCAGGCTGAGAGATGCGCAAGAACATGCAAAGGGCTTAAAGACATGATCGAAATCGAAGCTGGCACCGGAAACGTTTACGCCGATCTTGGCAGAGCAGATGCCAACGAGATGCAAGTCAAAGCGCAGTTGGCTGCAAAAATTGGCAGCATCATTAAAGCCCGCCACCTGACCCAGGTCGAAGCCGCCGAAATCCTGGGTCTTTCCCAGCCAAAGGTTTCCGACATACTGCGCGGAAAATTCAGAGGCATCAGTGAAGCCCGGATGATGGATTGCCTGTCACGCCTCGGCCGTGATGTCCAGATAGTGGTGAAACAAGCACCACGCACACGCAAAGCAGGACGAGTAGAAGTCGTTTTTGCGTGATCCTGCGCAGTGCAGGTGCAGAGAGTCTGCGCTATCGCGATGTGGCAGGGTAAGCGCCCTGCCGCAATCGATCCGTAGGACGTATTGACCGTAGGCGTAATCCGCCGAACGACTTCGACACCGGCACAAATCCCAAACAGCACAACGCCCCGGGCAAGGCAAGGCGTTGGTCGAAGGATGCTCCAGGCGCGCTTGACCAGGAGCAGCCTGCCTCGTCACTGCGCAGATTCTCTCAGGGCGTTACCGCCTCACCCCGAAACCGCTGCAGCTCCTCACGGGCCACTCGACGATCACCATCCGTATCGGCCAACAGCATCAAGGCGACCGAAGCCTCCACATACTCTTCTTCGGTCACCTTTCCATCGCCATTGCCATCCCAATACTCCAGCGTCTTCTGCGCCACCGAAGCCAACACCTCGGCCGGCCACACCATATCGGGGCCGCTCTCGGCAACCGTGTAGGCAGCGATCTCCTCCACATCGACCATCCCATTACCATCCCGGTCAATGGTACGGAAGGTGGCGGGCGCTGCGGCCCGGGCTTCCTCGACGGAAATCGCTCCGTCGCCGTCGCTATCCTCCGAGCGGAAAATCTCCTCTATGTCAGCCGCTGCCGCATTGGCGGCTACCAGGGCCAGCAGCAGGCCGCCGGAAAACATCCGTGCAAGCGATAACATAAAAATCCCCTATCGATGATGGGCCAAGAAGATAGCGTTGGTACTGGAGATTGCCAGATATCAACGGCATGTCGTAGATAACAACACGACAAAACTCCATGCTCGATGAAGAATTGCTCACGTGCGCCCGGTGCCTGAAGATTACACAGCTCCAGCCATACCCTAAGGCTTATCGAGGCATGCAGCCCAGCCGCAGGTGTGATCCACTACACGAAACCGGTACGACACAAACCCCAGAGATTGGATCGGCGTCCAACTTTTGGGGTGCAGTTCACGAGGCGAGGCGCTCAGGCATATCAGCGGATGCAGCCCCAGGTCGCGGTAAACGACGGATTACGCCTTCGGCTAGGCTACGCGCCCCGATCCATCTTACGGATATGAATCAGTCTTACCGCGATGATTGCAGCGGGCTCATTGACCAAATCCCCCAGACCAGGACACCGTGCTAGCATAAGAGTCAGGCTAACGAATCCTGGGAATCGAAATCATGTCCGGCGTTTCCTCTACCGCTGCCACCTTTACCAGTGAATTGCTCAAGCTCTCCCCTGCCGAACGCATACAACTGGCAGAGGATCTTTGGGACAGCGTGGCTGCGCAGCCCGACAACGCCCCGCCTCTCTCGGCACAGCAACGCGAGGAAGTACAGCGACGCCTCGACGCCTACCGTGACAAGCCTGGCGACGCGCAGGACTGGGAAAGCATTCGCAGCCGCTTATGGGCCCGCCTGGGATGAAAAGGGGTATCCGGCTACGACCCGAGGTCGAGGCGGAACTCGAAGCGGCAATCGACTGGTACGAGGCTTGCGCTCCCGGGCTTGGTAGCGACTTCATGCGAGCAGTGGAGGCGAGCCTGGCAAGCATCGAACGCAACCCGGAATATTACCAGGTCGTTTTCGACACGGCCCGCCGGGCATTACTGCGTCGCTTTCCCTACGCCCTGATCTATAGCATCGAGCCCGACGCCATAGTGATTGCGGCATGCCTGCACACACGGCAAAATCCGGAACGCTGGCAGCGACAGAACGGCTAGCTCCCGCAGGCGGGGCTACTAGAGGTGCGCGGCAAACGACACCACACCTGTAGGGCGCGTAATCCGCCGCAAGATTCGCAACAACGCAAAACCCCAGACAGCAAAACTCCCCGCACGAAGGCGAGGCGCTCTGGTATATCAACGGATACAGCAGGTTCGCGGTAAACGACGGATTACGCCTTCGGCTAGGCTACGCGCCCCGATCCATCTTACGGATATGAATCCGTCTTACCGCGCTGCAGCAATGACGGAACAATATGAGTAGTTAGCGTCTACCACATCCAGTATTGTGGTCTGCGGCGCTGATGGGCTACGGCCAGTATCTGAATCGCTGAGTGTTGCTCGCGATAGATCACATGAAAGGGAAATTTGTGCAAGACCGCACTGCGGATATCGAGCCCATGAACCACCGGTTTTTTTTGGGCTATCGCAGATCAGCTCGATGACAAGCTCAAATTCTGCAATGAATGCGGCACCGAGCCCTCGCCCCCTGGACTCATAAAACCCGACTGACTCGAGAACTCAGCCTCGGCGGTTGGATGGAACTCATAGGTTATTTCAGCAGTGTTCGGGCCTTTTCGAGCACTTGGTGCCCTGGAACCGCTCTGACCTTGTGATTATCCAGCTCTTGCGCACGCAACGCAGCTTCTGCCAGCCAGTCCTTACGCAGCTCTTCCGCTGGCGGCGAGTCCAGGCTGAGCAATAGTTTTTGCAGTAGAATCGTGCGCTCCCCTTTCGACAAGTGAAGGGCCTCGGCTTCGATCTTTTGCAGGTTCATCAGTTCGCCTCATGGTCGGCGGTTGTTGCTGCGTAGTTGTGCTGATTGCACGAGCCTAACCCGGTAAGGCAGGTAAAGGAAAGCCGCTGTCGACAGAGGACAAACAGGAAGCCAATGCGTGGAGTTGCTGGCAGCGCTTCTGAACCGACCTCAGCGACCATCAACGGGCTGGGCAGGAAACGGCAGGCGCTGCGGCCCGGGCTTCCTCGACGGGAATCGCTCCGTCGCCGTCGCTATCTCCGAGCGGAAAATCTCGTCCATGTCAGCCGCGGCTGCATTGGCGGCGACCAGGGCCAGCAGCAGGCCGCTGGAAAACATCCGTGCAAGCGATAACATGAAAATCCCCTATCGATGATGGGCCAAACAGAGAGCGTCGGGGCTGGAGATTGCCAGATATCAACGGCATGTCGTAGATAACAACACGACAAAACGCCATGTCCGATGGCGAACTGCTCACATGCGGCGGTGAATTCGGTAGAAGAACGGTGCCTACAGATTACGCAGTTCCAGCCATGCCCTAAGGCGTATCAGGACGCGCAGCCTAGCCGCAGGCGTAATCCGCCAATCGATAGCCGCCAAAACGCAAACCCAAGACAGCACAACGCCCCGCACGAGGGCGGGGCGTTGGTTGCAACATCGGAAGCAGCAGATTAGCGGTAAACGACGGAAGCGCCTTCGGCGATTCTATCGATACGTCTTACCATGCTAATTATGCAGTTATAGGTGAGCCACCCATACCACAATACAATTTAACGGCAGCTAGCAGGAAGGTACTTGTCTTCAATACCATTAGTGCTAGCTGCTTCACACTTCCAGCCACGAACAGGCTTGATGCTTGCACTAGCAAAATCCGCCGCAACAGATGCTGTAGCAAGTGTGGCATCGCTATACGGAACAAGCTGCAGAACCGTGTTACTACCCAACTGCGAAATATTACGAGCAGTGATAGTAATTACACCGGCAGTACTAGTACTGACACTTTGAACATACTGAGAGATAGGAGCAGCAACAGTGCCACCCTCACCACAACCAAAGCTATCAGCAGCAGCAGGAGCGGCTGCAAAACCGGTTTGTGATGCTTCAGAAATTGCAGTTCGGCAGGTAGAAGCGGCAAGAACTACTTCGGAAACTTTAGCGCGAGCAGTATAGTCTTGGTACGCAGGCAACGCGATAGCGGCCAGAATACCGATGATCGCCACAACGATCATCAGTTCGATGAGGGTAAAACCCTTTTGCATTTGAGCTTTCATATAACTCTCCAATCGGTTAAGTGTCAGGCAGACAGCCTGCCGTAGCCATAGCAGCAAGCATGCCAACTCTCCTGCAGTGGGTTTTATACAGCCAGATAGCGGAGCGCCGCCCACAGCCGCCATCCATTGCCTGCCTCGCCCACCCTGGCGTCCTCCATTGTTTCGCACCTTGTGACATTTTCCGTCACCAGTTCTCATCACGTTTGGCAGCCAGGGGCAACTGCGCTATAACGCCCCCATTCATTTAGCGAGGCGCCCATGAGCGACAATATTCCCCTTTCCGGCCTGGCCAGGCAGGTGGTGCTGGCCGAGCTGCTGGACGAGAAAGCCGCTCAGCAAGCGCAACTGCAAGCCAAGCGCAATAAACTGTCGCTGGTCACCTACCTCGCCCAGAACAAGCTGGTAAAAAGCCGTGCCCTGGCCGAGTTGGCGGCCGATCAATTCGGTGTGGCCTATTTCGACCTGAGCGCCCTGGACAAGGAAACACAGCCCAGGGATCTGGTCAGCGAGAAACTGGTGCGCCAGCACCGGGTGCTGCCACTATGGCGGCGTGGCAACAAGCTGTTCGTTGGCATTTCCGATCCGTCCAACCACCAGGCGGTCACCGATATCCAGTTCAGCACCGGCCTGTCCACCGAGGCGCTGCTGGTCGAGGACGACAAGCTCGGCGAGGCTATCGACAAGTTCTTCGAGTCCACTACTAGTGGTATGGAAGATCTGGCCGATGTCGACCTCGATGGCATAGAAACCGGTGCAGTCAGCGACGACGGCCCGATCAACGACGGCAGCGGCCAGGATGCCGACGATGCTCCGGTGGTGCGCTTCGTCAACAAGATGCTGCTGGATGCGATCAAGGGCGGCTCCTCGGACTTGCATTTCGAGCCCTATGAAAAGACCTACCGCGTGCGCTTTCGTACCGACGGCATTCTGCACGAGACGGCGCGCCCACCGGTTCAGTTGGCGCCACGTATCGCCGCGCGCCTGAAAGTCATGGCCGGGCTGGATATCTCCGAGCGGCGCAAGCCGCAGGATGGCCGCATCAAGATGAAAATCTCCAAGACCAAGGCCATCGACTTTCGCGTCAATACCCTGCCCACCCTGTGGGGCGAGAAGATCGTGATGCGGATTCTCGACCCCTCCAGCGCGCAGATGGGCATCGACGCCCTCGGCTACGAAGAAGACCAGAAAGCCCTGTATATGGCGGCGCTCAAGCAGCCCCAGGGGATGATCCTGGTCACCGGCCCCACCGGCTCGGGCAAGACCGTGTCCCTGTACACTGGCCTGAATATCCTCAACACCCCGGACGTGAATATCTCCACCGCCGAAGACCCGGTGGAGATCAACCTGGAGGGCATCAACCAGGTCAACGTCAACCCCAAGCAGGGCATGGACTTTACCCAGGCCCTGCGTGCCTTTCTGCGTCAGGACCCGGACATCATCATGGTCGGCGAGATTCGCGACCTGGACACCGCCTCCATTGCGGTGAAGGCGGCGCAGACCGGCCATATGGTCATGTCCACCCTGCACACCAACAGCGCGGCGGAAACCCTGACCCGCCTGCGCAATATGGGTGTGCCTTCCTTCAATATCGCCACCTCGGTCAACCTGATCATCGCCCAGCGCCTGGCGCGCAAGCTGTGCAACAGTTGCAAGAAGGAAGTGCAGATCCCGCGTGAAACGCTGCTCGAGGAAGGGTTTCCCGAAGACCGGATCGGCACCTTCAAGCTTTACGGCCCGGTGGGCTGTGAAAACTGCAAGGGCGGTTACAAGGGCCGTGTCGGTATTTATGAAGTGGTTAAAAACACGGCGAACCTGCAGCGGATTATCATGGAGGAAGGCAACTCCATCGACATTGCCACGCAAATGCGTAAAGACGGCTTCAACGACCTGCGCACCTCGGCCCTGCTGAAGGCCATGCAAGGCGTGACCAGCCTCGAGGAAGTCAACCGCGTGACCAAGGATTAACCATGGCGAGCAAAGCGATAAAGACCAGCGTATTTACCTGGGAAGGTAAGGATCGGAAAGGCGCCTCGGTCAAGGGCGAGTTGAGCGGGCAGAACCCAGCCCTGGTCAAGGCCCAGTTGCGCAAGCAGGGCATCAATCCGACCAAGGTGCGCAAAAAGGGCATCTCGCTGTTCGGCGGCGGCAAGAAGATCAAGCCGATGGATATCGCCCTCTTTGCCCGGCAGATGGCGACCATGATGAAGGCCGGCGTGCCCTTGCTGCAGTCCTTCGATATCATCGCCGAGGGCGTCGACAACCCCAATATGCGCAAGCTGGTAGACGAGCTCAAGCAGCACGTCGCCGCCGGTAACAGCTTTGCCGCTGCATTGCGTACCAAGCCGGAATACTTCGATGACCTGTTCTGCAACCTGGTGGAAGCCGGCGAACAGGCGGGCGCCCTGGAAAACCTGCTCGACCGAGTAGCGACCTACAAGGAAAAGACCGAAGCGCTGAAAGCCAAGATCAGAAAGGCCATGAACTACCCGATCGCGGTCATCGTGGTGGCGGTGATCGTCTCCTGTATCTTGCTGATCAAGGTCGTCCCGCAGTTCGAATCGGTGTTCGCCAATTTCGGCGCGGAGCTGCCAGCCTTCACATTGTTTGTAATCGGCATATCCCAGGCGCTACAGGAATGGTGGTTTATCTTCCTGATCGCCATAGTGGGGGCAGGTTATGCCTTTATCCAGGCCAAACAGCGCTCGGAGAAGTTTCGCAACAGCCTGGATCGCGCCGCCCTCAAGGCTCCGATTGTCGGCGATATCATCTATAAATCTTCGGTCGCCCGTTATGCCCGCACCCTGGCGACCACCTTTGCGGCGGGTGTTCCACTCGTCGAAGCATTGGACTCCGTAGCCGGTGCGACCGGTAACGTGGTGTTCAGAAATGCGGTACTCAAGGTCAAGCAGGATGTCACCAGCGGCATGCAGTTGAACTTCTCCATGCGTTCCACGGAGGTGTTCCCCTCCATGGCCATTCAGATGACCGCCATCGGCGAGGAATCCGGCGCCCTGGATTCGATGCTGGACAAGGTGGCCAGCTACTACGAGGCCGAGGTCGATAACGCCGTGGACGGCCTGACCGCGCTGATGGAGCCCTTGATCATGTCCGTGCTCGGCGTACTGGTCGGTGGCCTGATCATCGCCATGTACCTGCCGATCTTCCAATTGGGCTCCGTCGTTTAATCCCATGCCCGTTATCGACTTCCTGGCCAGCCAACCGCTGGCCCTAGTTCTGTGCGCACTGTTGCTCGGCTTGCTGGTCGGCAGCTTTCTCAACGTGCTGATCTACCGCCTGCCGAAGATGATGCAGCGCGACTGGCGTATCCAGGCACGGGAAATACTGGAGCTCCCCGCGGAACCCGCCGGGGCGACCTTCAACCTGGTGCTGCCCCACTCCACCTGCCCGCAGTGCCAGCACGAGATCCGCCCGTGGGAAAATATCCCGCTGCTCAGCTACCTGTTGCTGCGCGGTAAATGCGCCAGTTGCAAGACACCGATCAGCCTGCGCTACCCGCTGGTCGAACTGGCGTGTGGACTGCTGTCGGCCTATATCGCCTGGCATTTCGGCTTTACCTGGCAGGCGGCGAGCATGCTGGTGCTGACCTGGGGTCTGCTGGCGATGAGCCTGATCGATGCCGACCACCAATTGCTGCCGGACGCCCTGGTGCTGCCGCTGCTGTGGCTGGGCCTGATCGTCAATTGCCTCGGCCTGTTCACCAGCCTGGAGGACGCCCTCTGGGGAGCCATCGCCGGCTACCTGAGCCTATGGTCGGTGTACTGGCTGTTCAAGCTGATCACCGGCAAGGAAGGCATGGGCTACGGCGACTTCAAACTGCTGGCCATGCTCGGCGCCTGGGGCGGCTGGCAGGTGCTGCCGCTGACCATTCTGCTGTCCTCTCTGGTCGGCGCGGTGCTCGGTGTGATCATGCTCAGGTTGCGCAACGCCGAGACCAGCACACCCATCCCATTCGGCCCCTACCTCGCCATCGCCGGCTGGATCGCCTTGCTCTGGGGCGAGCGGATCACCGGAACCTACCTGCAGTTCGCCGGGTTCAAGTAAGTATCCCCAATACATTTGGCCCGCAAAACATCGGCTTGCCCTGCCCCTGTAGGAGCCGCGCCCCGCGGCGATTGCGGGTCGCACCACGGATTTTGTCGGATGGCCGCCATCGTATCGCGCCGGGGTCGACGCTCCTACTTGTGAACCCTGACTCCGAACGGGCTCTTGCAGGCCAAGGAGCAAGACGGTATCTACGGGATGCTATTTGAAGGGCTTAGCCGAGCTCATCAATTAATCGCCGCTAAAGCGCCTCCCACGACAGCCGTCTCTACGCGAAGCCCAGCGAGCCTACATGCCAGCCCCCTGCACTCGGCCATCATTCGCCAGCAGCGGATCGCTCCTTTACAATTGCACTCCTGTTTTCGGCATATGTGGGCCACACGCAGACCATGAAACCCTGGACGCTCGGCCTGACAGGCGGCATCGGCAGCGGCAAGAGCGCTGTCGCCCAGTGCTTCGTCGACCTCGGCGTGCACCTGGTGGATGCCGACCATGCCGCACGCTGGGTCGTCGAACCCGGGCGCCCGGCTCTCGCGGCCATCGTTGCGCACTTTGGCGAGGAGGTACTGCAGGCGGACGGCCAGTTGAACCGTGCCGCCCTGCGCGCGCGAGTGTTTGCCAATGCCGAGGAGCGCCGCTGGCTGGAAAGCCTGCTGCACCCTCTGATCGGTCAGGAAATCAGTCAGTACCTGACGCGCGCGCAATCGCCCTACTCGATTCTGGTGTCGCCGCTGCTGATCGAATCCGGCCAATACGCCATGACCCAGCGCGTGCTGGTGGTCGATGCGCCGGAACACCTGCAGGTGCAACGCACCATGCTGCGCGACCAGAGCTCCGCCGAACAGGTGCAGGCGATCCTCGCCGCACAGGCCAGACGCGAGGAGCGGCTGCGCCACGCCGATGACGTATTGGTCAATGACCGCGACCTGGCCTGGCTGAAAGCTGAAGTCGAACACCTGCATGCCTTTTATCTGACCTTGAAAGGAGGCCAACCATGAGCACCCCGACCCTCGTTGCCTGCCCGACCTGCGCCGCCCCCGTGGAATGGGGCCCGCAAAGCCCGAGCCGCCCGTTCTGCTCGGAGCGCTGCAAATTGATCGACCTCGGCGCCTGGGCGGCCGAGGAACATGCGATCCCCGGCAACCCGCTGGAAGACGACCTGTTCTCCGACGACCTGCCGCCACGCCGGCACTGATCCTGCGCAGAAAGCGCTGCATCGACAGGTGACTGTGTCGCTGACGTTTGTTTCGTTTGTCCGATAGCTTCTCATACCGTAGCGACCGGGCATGTGCTCTCAAGGCGGATCCTGCCCGTCCTTCCAGGGCGCCGAGAGATAGCGGCTGCGATTGAAGGTCTCCAGCCATTCCGGGCAGAACACCACCAACGCGGTCACCAGCATGCCGTTGACGAAGGCCTCCGGGAACAGGATCAGCCACAGATAGCCGAACCAATCTGCGCCCCAGAGCGGCATCGTGAAGAGTCCGCCATGCCAGAGCAGGGCGAAACCGAACACGGCACACGACAAGCCGGCCAGGGCCGCCGGGAAGAAACCACAGAAAAAGATATAGACGAACAGGTTACCCGGCTGCGCTCGCTCGACGCGTAGCGCGCAGACTTCGGTAATCGCCACGGGAATCGCCACCAGCAGCAGACCATTGGCGCCCAACCCGATCCACTCCTGACGCCCCAGCGCCAGAAGCCCCAGCTGTGCGCAGAACCCGGCCAGCAGCGCCAGTGGCCAATCGAGCAACAAGGTAACCGCCGTCATGCCGAGCAGATGATAGGAGAGACCGACATCGAAATCGCGGCGCACCAGCCACAGCAGGAACAACCCCAGCACGGTGCCGAACATCAGGTGCTGGCGACGCAGATCACTGAACAGTTCCAGCCAGGGCGCGCGCCACAGCGCCCATGACAGGAGGCCGGCATACAGCAGCCAGCCCACCAACAGGCTGCTTGGCGCAAGCAACTGGGGAGCGATCATGAGCTGGACTCCAAGCCGGGCATCCGTACTCTGCAACAGACTGCGCCACGGCCGCATTGACTCACACCATCTTCGCCATCGCCGCAGGTCGTGGCCTCTACAGAATTGGCCCATCTCACAAAATCGCATCACGGCCACTATTCGCCGCGGGGTCGCGACTCCTACAGGTTCGCGGCCAATCATCGTTCGGGCAGGAGCGTCGACCTCGGCGCGATGCCATCGTGGCCATCCCGCAAAACCGCGTCATGGCCACCAATCGCCGCGGGGTCGCGACTCCTACAGGTTCGCGGC